>NZ_JBYMEM010000005.1:0-1386622 GCF_057766565.1 Streptomyces sp. MGP-P1
CCCTGTACTTCGTTCGAAATCGAGCACCCGATATTAACCTTCTCGCAAAGGCAGAAAGTAGTCGTTTTCGCATTATCGTGAAACGCTTTTTTTCGTGCGCCGCTTCATCCGGGGCCGCCCGTCGAGCCGCCGGATTCAGAGCCGCCGCCCTCACCGTTGAGGATCAGGTGCGCGGTGTTGTTGGCGGGCTCGGGGTCGAACGGCAGCGCCGGGTTCTGGGTCCACGTGCTGCGGACGGTCACCTCTCCGCTCGCGCCGATCAGGGCCCTGTCGATCCTCAGCTCGAAGGGCAGTCCGAGGTCGGCCCCGTCCCGCACGGTCATCGAGGTGTCGCATACGTAACGCGGTGCGGGGCTGTTCTGGTCCTCGCGGTACTTCCCGTCGGCGGTCACCGCACGGCAGCGGTCCGGCTTCGCGGTGACCGACGCGCCCTGCGGGACGGTGAAGTCGAGCGTGGCGACCGGCTCGCCGGAGCGGAGGTGGCCGATCCAGGCGGGGCCCTCGTTGCGGAAGCCGATGTCGGCCTTCACCGTGGTCCCGGCGGCTCCGGACGCCTCGTCGCCGTACGCGACGAAGTCGGCCGTGTTCTTCGTACGGAAGTCGGCCTCCTGCTGGTTGTCCTGCGGGTTGAGGTCACTGCCCCGGGCGGCCGCGCCCTTCTGGGAGGCCTTCACCGGGACCGCCGTCAGCACGGAGCCCGCGCCCCGCGCGAAGGGGCGCCCGCACGCTGGGCCGTGCGCTGGGCGGCGCCGTCCTCGTGGATGCGGTAGACGAAGGTGTCGTAGTAGGCGCGGGTGGTGGCCTCGATGGTCAGCGGGGTCTCCAGGGTGTACGTCGCGCCCGCCTCGAAGGCCCCCTCGACGGAGCAGAGGGCCGTGGTCCAGCCGATGCCCGGGACGTCCGGGTCGTCCACGGTGTACTCGCAGTTGGCGTAGCGCTGCGGAATGTCGAGGCCCCGGGTGTACATGAGGGTGAGCAGTACGCCGTCGACGTCCCGGCTGCCCCGGTTGGTGAAGGTGATCGGGGCCTGCTGCTCGTCGCCCGGGTTCAGCTCCTGGTCGAAGGGGAGCTGCTCCATGACCAGGTCGGGGCCGCCGACCGTGAGCCGGGTGGTGAACGGGGTGAAGGTGGCGCCCTCCGCCTCCCCGGTCACCCTGATCGTGCCCGTGTCCCCGGCCTCGCTGCCCTCAGCGGCGGTGACCAGGAGATCGGCGGCGCCCTGGTTGCCCGGCCAGATGCCCCAGTCGCGGCAGACCGCCTTCGCACCGGTGACCTCGCACTCCGCGCTGCCGGACTCGCCGTCGAACGCCACCTCGGCGACGCCGTCGATGTCGCTGAGGTCGAACGTGAGGGTGAAGTCGCCTCCGTAACCGCCGTCCTCCTCGTCCTGGCTCGGGTTGTTGACGGTGATCCCGACCGTGGAGTGCCGCGGCTCGCCGCTCTCCGGGTACGGGTTCAGCCCCGTCTCGGCGGGGCCGCCGAGGGCGAAGACCGGTACGTCGGCGGCGCCCGCCGGGGCGGCGGCCCCGGCGAGCGAGGCCGCGGCCAGGAGACCCGCGGCGGCGAGGGAGCCCGCCGCGCGGCGCAGCGCGGTGCTCGGGGTGAAGGGTGTCATCGGGGACCTCTGGGACTCGGCAGGAGCTGTGTGACCGCTGTGACGGTCATCGCGGTACGGGTTCGACCGCGCAGCCCGCCGAAGAGTTGCCCGGAGGAAGATCACGGATTGGGTACGGGAGTGTTCCCGACGCCCTTCACGTCCGCCCCGGCCTCCGCCGTCCCCTTCGGCGGCACCACCGGGATGCCCAGGAACGGCAGCTTCAGCGCGCCGAACGCCTCCTTCGGCACGGTCGGCGCGAGCGGCTCGACGGGAGCGATCCGCTCGTAGGCCTCGCCCTGCTCCGGACGCGGGTCCGCCTCGCCCTTGTTGGGCCACAACGACATCGCGCGCTCGGCCTGGGCGGTGATGGTCAGCGAGGGGTTGACGCCGAGGTTGGCGGAGACCGCGGAACCGTCGACGACGCTGATGCCGGGGTGGCCGTAGAGGCGGTGGTACGGGTCGATGACGCCCTCGTCGGCGTTCGCGCCGATCGGGCAGCCGCCGAGGAAGTGGGCGGTGAGCGGGGTGCCCATCAGTTCGCCGACGTTGGAGCCGGCGAAGCCGTTGATCTCCTCGGCGAGCAGGGTGGCGCTGTGGGTGGCCTCCGGTATCTGGGTCGGGTTGGGCGCGCCGTGGCCCTGGCGGGCGGTGAGCAGGCCCTTGCCGATGCCGCCCGGTTTGCGGTACGTCGTCAGGGAGTTGTCCAGCGACTGCATGACGAGGCCGATGATGGTGCGCTCGGACCAGCGGTGGTTGGAGAGCGAACGGGCGGCGAGGGTGGGGTGCTTGACCATGTTGGCGAGCCAGCCGCGCACCCGGTGGGCCCCGTAGGGGACCTGGAGTATCGACATCGCGCCCATGGCGTTGGAGCCCTTGCCGTAGCGGACGGGCTCGATGTGGGTGTGGTCGTCCGGGTGGATCGAGGAGGTGATCGCGACGCCCTGCGAGAAGTCGGCCTTCGCGGTGCCGTGCTTCTTGCGGTAGCGGCGGTCGCTGGTCTGGGAGCCGACCAGCGCCTCGGAGTTGGTGCGGGTCAGTTCGCCGAGCCGCGCGGAGAGCCGGGGCAGCAGCCCCCGGTCCTTCATGGTGTGCAGCAGGGTCTGGGTGCCGTACGTGCCCGCGGCGACGACGACCTGTCGGGCGCGCAGCCTCGTGGGCTTCGCCCTGCGGCGGCGGTCGGTGGGGACGGTGAGGACCCGGTAGCCGCCCCCGGCGTCGTCGGTGACCGCGACGACGGAGGTCATCGGGTGGATGACCGCCCCGGCCCGCTCGGCGAGGTGGAGGTAGTTCTCGTTGAGGGTGTTCTTGGCTCCGTGGCGGCAGCCCGTCATGCACTCGCCGCACTCGGTGCAGGCCTTGCGGGCGGGGCCCGCGCCGCCGAAGTACGGGTCGGGGACGGCGGAGCCGGGCCTGGCCCTCGCGGTGCCGTCGGCGTCCTTGCCGTCGCCGAAGAAGACGCCGACCGGGGCCAGGTGGAAGGTGTCGCCGACGCCCATGGCCTCCGCGGCGGCCTTGAGGTGGATGTCGGAGGGGGTCATCGTCGGGTTGACGCGGACCCCGAGCATGCGGCGGGCCTGGTCGTAGTACGGCTTCAGCTCGTCCTGCCAGTCGGTGATCGAGGCCCACTGCCGGTCCTCGAAGAACGGGGCGGGCGGGACGTACAGCGTGTTGGCGTAGTTGAGGGATCCGCCGCCGACCCCGGCCCCCGCGAGCACCATGACGTTGCCGAGGAGGTGGACGCGCTGGATGCCGAAGAGGCCCAGCGCGGGGGCCCAGAGGTAGTTCTTCAGGTCCCAGGAGGTCTTCGGGAGGGTGCCGGGGGTGAAGCGGCGGCCCGCCTCCAGGATCCCGACCCGGTACCCCTTCTCGGTCAGCCGCAGCGCCGACACCGCGCCCCCGAAGCCCGATCCGACGACCAGGACGTCGTAGTCGTACGCGGCGTCGTCCTCGGCCGGCACAGGGCTCGCCGGCACAGGGCTCGCCTGGACAGGGGCCGTCGGCGCGGGGCTCATGGCCTGTTTCTGGGCAGGGCTGTCCTGGGACATGGCACTCCTCGGAACGGAATCGGTACGAAAAGGGCGGAAGTCGCTGCGGACCCCGGGGTGTTCAGCGCAGCCGGAACGCCTTCATCGCCTTGAGGCCGCTGGTCATGAGCGCGGCGTACCTCTCGTCGTCCAGCCCGAAGGAGGGCGCGAGCGGCATCACTCGCTGCTGGGCGACGGTCTGGGCCTCGGTGTACTTGAGGATGCCCTCGGAGCCGTGCCGTCGGCCGAGGCCGGAGTCCTTCATGCCGCCCATCGGGGCCTGGACGCTGCCGTAGGCGGGGGCGAACCCCTCGTTGATGTTGACGGTGCCGGTGCGCAGCCGGGCCGCGACCTGGTGACCGCGCCGGGAGTCGGTGGTCCAGACGCTGGCGTTGAGGCCGTACGGGGTGGCGTTGGCCAGCGCGATCACCTCGTCCTCGTCGCTGAAGCGGTAGATCGAGACGACCGGTCCGAAGGTCTCCTCGGTGCAGACGGTCATCGGGGCCTCCACCCCGTCGAGGATGGTCGGCTCGTAGAACAGCGGGCCGATGTCGGGGCGGGCGACGCCGCCGGCGACGAGCTTCGCGCCCTTCTCGACAGCCTCGTCGACGTGGCGCTTGACGGTCTCCAGCTGGCGTTCGCCGACGAGGGAGCCCATGTCGGCCCCGTAGGCCAGGGCGCTGCCGAGCCGCATGGCCTTCGTCCGGGTGGCGAAGCGCTCCACGAAGTCGTCGGCGACGGACTCGTGGACGTACAGCCGCTCGATGGCGATGCAGAGCTGTCCGGCGGAGGAGAAACAGGCGCGGACGGCTCCCGCGGCGGCCTTCTCGACGTCGGCGTCCTTCAGTACGAGCATGGCGTTCTTGCCGCCGAGCTCCAGGGAGACGCCGACCAGTCGGGACGCGGCGCCGACGGCGACCTCGCGGCCGGTGCGGGTGGAGCCGGTGAAGGAGACGTAGTCGGCGCGGCTGACGACCTCGGGTCCCACGACGGGTCCCTCGCCGAGGACGACCTGGAAGACCTCGGCGGGCAGTCCGGCCTCGATCAGCAGGTCGCGGCCCCACAGGGCGGTGAGCGCGGTCTCCGTGTCGGGCTTCATCACGACGGCGTTGCCAGAGACGAACGCGGGCAGCGCGTCGCCCACGGAGAGTTCGAGCGGGTAGTTCCAGGGGGCGATCTGGCCGACGACGCCGCGCGGCTGACGCGCTTCGGTGACCTTGGTGAGGATCGGGACGACGCCGGTGTGGCGGCGGGGCTTGAGGTAGGCGGCGGCCTTGCGCCCGTAGTGGCGGGCGGCGACGGCGACGGCCTGCACCTCCTCGTGGGCGTGCAGGCGGGCCTTGCCGGTCTCCAGCTGGATGAGGTCGAGGACCTCGGACTGGCGGCTGAGGACGAGGTCGTGGAAGCGCAGCAAGACGGCGGCCCGCTGCCGTACGGGGACGGCGGCCCAGACGGGCTGGGCGGCGCGGGCCCGGTCGAAGGCGGTGGCGACGTCCTCGGGGGTGGACTCGGGCAGGTCGGCCAGCTTCTCCCCGGTGAAGGGGGTGTGGTTGGCCGTGCGGCCCGACCCGACGACGCCACGGGTCAGCTGGGCGATCACCTCGGGGGTGACCACGTCGGCGGCGGTACGCACACCGGCGGGGGTGGCCGCCACGGGGTTCGTACCGACAGGGGCGTCAGGGGCCTGGGAGTCCGTCATGAGGCCGAGAGTATGTCCAGCCGCAGCCTTTGGGTACCCGTGGGTAACAGTTTTTCACAGGACCCGCCGCCTCCGCCGGGCGCCCTCCTCGAATGAGCCAGTGATCGCTGGCGACATAATCGCTGATCAGTGGCTATGCGGCCGACCGCCCCGCGGCGGTCGGCCCGCGGCACTCAGGAAGCGTGAATCTTCAGCCCCTCGGTGACCTCGGTGAAGATCGCGTCGCCGTCCTTCGCCGCGTCCCCCTTGGCGGGCATCCTCACCCGCACGTGCCAGTAGGGGTCGTTCTCCTTCTCGCCCGGGATCAGCAGCTCCCGGAGGCGGTAGCGCACCGGATCGTCGCCGGACGAGGGGTAGGGGACGAACTCGGTGGTCATCTCGAACGCCTTGCGCCCCTCGTGCGTGGCGTCCTCGTACGTGACGGAGGCTTCCTCCATGTCCGTGGAGCTCGACGAGCCCTCCTCGTAGTACTCCTTGCGGGCCTTCGGGTCGACGCCGGGATTGTCGTCCATGGTGTCCTCGCTCTTCGGGGAGCGGTGCCAGAAGGTGATCTCGAAGACGCCGCTGGGATCCGCGTACCAGACCAGCTCGTCCTCGCCGTCCTCCTGGACCCGCTTGTACTCCTCCGGCACGGCGACGTCCGCCGACAGGACCTCGTTCTCCGGCCGGACCTGCCAGCCCTCGGGCGGTCCGTCGCCCGCGAACGGGTTCAGCAGGAGCAGGACGAACGAGACCGCCACCGCCAGCGCCCCACCGCCGAGCGCGAACTGCGCGACGCGGTTGCGGTGCAGCACGGGCGGCACCCACTTGCTGCCACCGCCTCCGCTTCCGCCCACGGGGGCCGTCCCGTACGCCTGCGCCGGGGCCGGGGACGCCAGCTGCTGGAGCACCCGGCGGACCTCGGCGGCCGGCGGACGGGCCGCGGGGTCCTTGCGGAGCAGCTGCATGACGAGCGCGCCGAACGCGCCCGTGCCACGGGCGGGCACCTGCGGCTCGGCGGACAGCACGGCCTGGAGGGTGGCCGGGGTGTGCGAGCGGCGGTACGGGGACATCCCCTCGACCGCCGCGTACAGCACGACGCCCAGCGACCACAGGTCCGACTCCGGTCCGGGGCGCTGCCCGAGGACCCGCTCCGGTGAGATGTACTCGGGCGAACCGACGAACGCTCCGGTCTCGGTGAGCTGCTGCTCGCCCTCGACCTGGGCGATCCCGAAGTCGGTGAGGACGACCCGGTCGCCGGTGCCGAGCATGACGTTGTCCGGCTTGACGTCCCGGTGCAGAATGCCGATCGCGTGGGCGGCCATCAGCGCGTCGAGGACGGCGAGGCCTATCCTGGCCGCCTCGCGGGGGTCCAGGGTGCCTTCCTGGAGGCGGTCGCCGAGCGAAGGGCCGCGCACCAGCTCCATGACGATCCACGGCTTGCCGTCCTCGACGGCCACGTCGTGGACGGTCACGACGGAGGGGTGGTCGATCCGGGCGGCGGCCCGCGCCTCGCGCTGCATGCGCTGGTGCACCATGCTGTGCTCGCGCTCGCCGAGGTGTTCCGGTACGCGCGGTTCCTTGACGGCCACCTCCCGGTCCACGACCTCGTCGTGGGCCCGCCACACCGTGCCCATACCGCCGTGCCCGAGCCGGGCGAGCAGCCGGTAGCGCCCGCCGATCAGCCGGTTCACCGCGTTGTCCGGGGCGCTCGCGTGGACGGTCGGGGACGGAAGGTGCGCCGGGGGTGAGGGATGCGGCGCGGGATGCGGCGCGCCGAAGCCGCCCGGTGTCCGCGGCGGCTGGAGTCCGTAGCTGGTGGGCTGGTTCGCCCATCCCCCGTGATCTGTCATGTACCCCATCCTGGATCACGGGCCGGGCCGGGCACCACCGGGGATGGACACCGGATGCGCAGCCGTGACCGTCCCGCGACCCGGCCGGAGCATCGGGCGCCCGCCGGACGCCGTGCTCACTGCTGGGGTTTCGGGGCGCTCCAACTGCGCAGCATGATGTCGAACTTCTCGCGGCTGGCCTCCCAGCCCTCCTGCGGGGCCGTCAGATACAGCGCGTACTCGGGGCCGCCGGGACCGCCGTAGTACATCTGGTCGATGCCGTGCCGGGGCCCCGGGTGGTCCTTGGTCTCGTTCCAGGTGAACTCCCAGAGGGCGCCCGGCCGGTCGCGGAAGGTGTTCTTCTCCATCCCGATCCGCTGATACCCCGGCAGCCGCTCGGAGAGCTGCTCCTCCATGTTCTCCATGTGCAGATACGGATGCTCGAAGTCCGGGTCCGGGTCGACGCTGATGCGGATCCGGTGGGCCCCGTCGTCCGGCGTGTAGTCGATCTGCCCGTCCTGGACCTGCCGGGTCCAGTCCACCGGCACGACCAGGCTGAACCCCGCCGGGTCGTCGACCCGGCGCCAGCCGTCGGGTATCTCCGGTGTCCCCTCCGACGACGCGGCCGGATCCGGGGAGGTCCGCTCCGTGGAAGTGGGCCCCGGGGACGGTGCGCCGGCCGCGGCCGCAGCGCCGCTCGTTCCCTCGGGGGCGTCCGAACCTTCCCCGTACTTCATCGCGAACAGCCCGGCCGCGCCCCCCAGGACGGCCGCGGCGACGACCACGACGAGCACCGTGCGCCACCGGGATCCGGCGCGCCGGGTCACCGCGGCGGAGGCGGGGCCGGTGACCGGGGCGGCGGCGTCCGGGCCGGGGGCGGGCGTCGTCGTGGCGGGGGTCGCTCCGGGCAGCCGGGCGGTGGCGCCGTCAAAACCGCCGGCGCCGTTCGGGCCGCCGGAAACGTTCGGGCCGCCGGGGCCGTTCGCGTCCCGGTAGGCGTACCGGGCGTCCTCGGGGAAGCGCTGGGTCGGCACGTGCGCCTGCGCGGCACGGGGCTCGCGGCCGTCCATCGCGTCCAGCAGCATCTGCTCGGTCTGGGCGGCGGTGGGCCGGTCGTCCGGATCCTTGCGGAGCAGCGCGGTGATCACGGCGCCGAGCGGGCCGGCGTTGACCGGGGCGGGCGGCTCCTCGGTGACGACGGCCTGCATGGTGGAGATCGGGGACGTACGGCGGAACGGGGAGGTCCCCTCGACCGCCGTGTACAGCGTCGCGCCCAAGGACCAGAGGTCGGAGGCCGGTCCGGGGTCGCCGCCGCGTACCCGCTCCGGGGCGAGGTAGTCGATGGAGCCGACCAGTTCGCCGGTCCGGGTGATGGTGGAGTCGCCCTCGATCGCGGCGATCCCGAAGTCGGTCAGCAGCACCTGACCGTCGCGCGCCAGCAGCACGTTGCCGGGCTTGACGTCGCGGTGCAGCACCCCTGCCGCGTGCGCGGCGCGCAGGGCGCTCAGCACGTGCAGCCCGATGCGGGCCGCCTCGCGCGGGGCGACCTCGCCGCTCTCCTTGGCCGAGTCGGCGAGCGAGGGCCCGTCGACGTACTGCATGACGATCCAGGGGCGGTTGTCGTACTCGATCACATCGTGGACGGTGACGACGCCGGGGTGCGTGATGCGCGCCGCCGCCCGTGCCTCCTTCTGCGTCCTGGCGTGCAGGACGAGCCGGTCGGCCTCGGCGACGTACAGCCCGGCGGTCAACTCCTTGACGGCGACCGTGCGGTGCAGCACCTCGTCGTGGGCGCGCCAGACCTTGCCCATGCCGCCCCGGCCGAGGACGTCGCCCAGCCGGTAGCGCCCCGCCAGCACCAGTCCCGCGTCCGTGCTCTGTGATCGATCCACGTGATGTCCCCGCCCCGTTCCTCGAATGGCCAGATTACGGAGGCGCGGCGGTGGGGCGGAACCGGGGATCGCCCACGAGACCGCACTGTGATGGTTGTCGGCACCGCACAACACCCGTGACGCAGCAGTGGCGATGACGTGTGATCAGGCCCGGGCGCGGACGGTCGCGTGCGCGCGGTCGGGCGTGGCCGGCGGTCAGGTGACCCGGTACGAGGCGATGGCCTGCTCGTAGATCTCGGTGACCTTGTCCCGCTCGCTCTCGGGCCCGATGACCTGGATGACGTGGTATCTGCCGTCGACGATCATGGCGAGATTACGGACGTACACCTCGCGTCCGCCGCTCTCCTGCCAGGTGAACTGCCCCTCGGCCATGGCCTGCCGGCCGACGTCGACCCGGCGCAGTCCGGACGAGGAGGACCAGGTGGAGTCTCGGAACGGCTGGAGCTCGGGCTCCTTTTCCCGCTGGTAGTCCAGCGGATCGGCGCCCCCCGCCTTCACCGTGTCCCTGCCCGGCACCACGAGCAGGGTGAACCCGTCGCTGCCGTAGCGGATCTGCCGGTCCGCGTTGGCAGGGCTGCGCTGCCAGTCCTTCGGTACGCCGACCTCGAAGCCCTCCGCGTCCTCGCGGAGCGCGTAGCCGGGGGCGAGCGCCACGGCCGACCGGCTGGTCTGCGGCTGCTGGGAGCCGGGATCGGCGGACCCGCCCGCCGAGGCGGACGGCTCGGGCTCCCCCGAGGCGGCGGGCGGGGCGGCGGAGCCGGCGGGCGACGTCGGCGCTCCGCTGTCCCTGCCCGCCTCCTGCTTCGGCAGGAACATCACGGCGTACGCGACGGCGGCCGCCATCAGCAGCAGGATGAGGACGAGCAGCAGCCGGCCCAGGCTGCGCGGCGATGAGGACTCCTCGCCCCTGCGCGGCGGTTCCCGCAGCACCCGGGGCCCCTTGGGCGCACGGGGTGCGCGGGCCGGGCGCTCCTCCTCCCAGGTCTCCACGGGCATCCGCACGGACCGGTCGGGCGGCAGCAGCGACTCCTGCCGGTCCCGCTGCTCGCCGCCGCCGTGCTGCTGCGGCGGCTGCCGGCGCTTCCCCTGGCGGTGCCTGCCGTGCGCCGAGCCGCCGCCGAAACGACCCCAGCGCCGGCGGACCAGCTCGCCCCGGCGGCGTACGACGGGGAGCCGGGTGGCGTCGGGCGCGGGCAGGGTGACGACGTCGGTGCCCGCCTCGGGCTCCGGCGCGGAGCGCACCAGCGAGCGCAGCCAGCCGCGCAGCTCCTCGAAGTCCGGCCGCTCCGTGGGGTCCTGGCGCAGCAGCGACTCGACGACGGGCCGCAGCGGGCCGCACTCCTCCGCGAAGGCGGGCGGCTCCCCGCACACCATCTGGACGAGCTCGGCCGCGTTCTCCTCGGGGTAGGGGGCGTGGCCCTGGACGGCGCGGTAGAGCAGTGCGCCGAGCGCCCACAGGTCGGTGGAGGGGCCGATCGGGGGCGCGAGCTGCCAGTTCTCGTGGACGGGACCCGCCTGCTCGGGGGCCCAGCGCTCGGTGACGGCTCCGACGACGGCGATGCGCGCCTGGCGGGCGCGTTCGGCGGCGAGCGGGGTGGCGGGGCCCCGGTAGACGGCGGGCTCGTCGCCGCCCGCGACGGCCTCCTCCCAGGCGCCGGGGGCGGTCCGCCCGTCCCGGGGCGAGGCCGTGCGGGCGAGCTGCCTGGGGGCCGGGGCCGCCGGGCCGGGCCGCCGGGAGTCGGCGCGCAGCGCGTCCTCGCCGGAGCCGCCCGCGGAGACGGGCCGCGCACCGGGTCCGTCGTCCCAGGTCCCGGCGAGGTGCACGCGGCGGCCCGGCGGTCGGGGGCCGTCCTCGTCGTCCTCGTCGTCCTCGTCGTCGTAGGGGTCCTCGGCGGGGATGCCCCAGGGGGAGGTCGGTCCGGGGGCCGCGGGGGCGCCCGGGGCCGGGGCGCCGGGCGCCGGGCGCTGCGGCGGGAGGATGCCGGTGTCGGCGTCCTCGTCGGCTCCGACTCCGCTGGTGCGCGGGGCGGGCGCGCGCCCTCCCGGCGGCGACTTCGTGAGGTCGGCCGGGGCGCGGTCGGCCTGCTGCCGGTCCTCGGTGACCCGGGCGGCGGCCCGTGCGCCCGCCCGGTAGGCGGCGATGGCTCCGGCGCGCGCGGCCCGCAACTGGGCGGCGCTCGCGGCACCCGGCTCGGCGGGGGGCGGCACGGCGGTGTACGGGACGGTGGGGGCGGCGGGACGCGGGACGATCTCCTGCCCGGCGTGCGACGCGAAGGGCTCGGCTTCCGGGCCGCCCGGCGGCAGGTCGTGCCGGTCGCCGGACCGGTCCTCGGCCCGGTCGGTGTCCCGGTCGCGGTCCCGGTCGTCGTATCGGTCCTCGTACCGGTCGTCGTACCGGTCCTCGTCCGTCTCGTCGTCCTGGCGCGGTGCGTAACCCTGCGGCAGCGACGGAACGGGGAGCCCCTGGCCGCCTCGGTGCGGCCGGTCCGCCCGGCCGCCATCACCGCCGTACTCCTGGACGTCCTCGGCCTCGTCCACGTACTCCGCGTACTCCTGTACGTCCGTGTACTCCTGGACGTCCGCGTACTCCGTGTGCTCCTCGGCGGCCGCGTAGCCCCCCTGGCCGTCGTCGACGGATCCGTAGCCCTCGACCGGCGCGTATTCCGTTTCGCTCCTGGCCGACGGGAGCGCGTAGGCCCCGTCGAGCTCTCGCGGCGGGGCCGCCTCGACGGCCGGGATGCCGTACGTCGCGGGGCCGGCCACCGGGTCGGTGTCGGGCACCGGTCCGGGGGCGTATCCGCAGAGCGCCTCCTCGGCCGCGCCCGCCGCGAGACCGGTGAGCACGACGCGGCCGTCGTCGCACACCAGGACCGTGCGCACGGTGATGTTGCGATGGGTCCAGCCGTGGGCGTGCAGCACCCGCAGGGCGGTGAGCACGTCGGAGCCGATCTCGGCCGCCCGGTAGGGGTTGAGGGGGCGTTCGGCGAGGAGGGCGGCGAGCGGACGGGCCGCGACGAGCTCACTCACTATCCACAACGAGCCCGCTTCGGCGAACACGTCGAAGACCTGGTCGAGCCGGGGATGATCGGGCACCTGGGCGGCGGCCTGCGCGGCCTCGATCGCCCGGCGGACCGCCGGGTCCGTGCTGCGGCGGACCGCTCGCCCGGGGGCGCGTCCGGATGATGCGGAGGGCCGGCCGTCGGCGTCGAGCACCTCCGCGTCCACGATCTCCGGCAACGGCACCTGGCGGACCAGGACTTCCTGTCCGCTGTAGGTGTCGAACGCCCGGGTCTCGGCCAGTTCGTACCCATCGGACGGGGGCAGCGGAAGGCGGTAGCGGTCGGCAAGCACCCGACCCGCGTAGTCGTCCACGACGCCTCCCCAGAGCGCGCTCTTCCCCCGGTCACCGGAGGCGCACTTATCCGTCGGTCACGGTCATTCGGCGGACAATTGACCCGCTGTTCCGGCTGCGTACGGTCCCCGGCCTCTTACGATACGTGGCAACACGGGCCGCCGGGCGGGGTCGCGCCAACCTGGACCGCACAAACGTTTCCCACCGACCGGTCCAGGACGTTCCCGACCGGTCGACGGGCATGCCCAGGCGCACAGTCGGCACGCGCCCGGGCGGTCGGTCGGCATGTGCCCAGGCGGTCGGTCGGCACGTGCCCAGCGGTCAGTCAGTGGGCGTGAACGTGGCGAACGCCGTTTCGCGCAGCGTCCGGCACTCGTCGTCCTCCCACTCGCCCGCCTTGCAGCTGATCATGATCGAGTAGCCGCGCTTGGCGTCCACCTTGAACCCCCGGTTGAGCACCTTGACCCGGACGCCGTTGTGGCTGCGTTCGAACGTCCAGTCCGCGACGGTCGGATACCCGTTGTACTCGACCTTCTTGATGCCGCCGTGCTTGTAGCCGTCGCTGAGGACCTTGACGCTCCCGACGGCTCCGCGCCAGGCGGCCGCCGCGTCGCCCTTGGGCGAGCTGTTGAAGTCGACCTGGACGCGGGGGAAGCCGCCCCGCTTGTCGTTGTAGATGCCGCCGGAGTTGCTGCCCGCGATGGCGGTGCGCTTGAAGCCCTCGGGCATCGCCATGGTGAAGTGGAACCGGGTGTCGGTGACCTTCTCGTACCCGGCGGGCAGGGCGTCGCCCGGGGCCGCCCCGTCGTCCTCGCCATCGTCGGAACCGGAGTCGTCGGCGTCGTCGGAGCCGTCGGCGGACGGGTCGGCGGACGGATCGGCGGAGGCTCGGCCGTCGTCCGTGCCCTGGCCCTCCTTCTGACCGCCGCCCTTCTCGCCGGCCGAACCGCCGCCGGTGTCGCCGCCCTTGTCGTCGGCGCCGCCGGCCGAGGCTCCGGCCGAGGCGGCCGTGTCGCCGCCCTTGTCCGCGTTGTCGTCGCCGAGCGTGAGCGCGAGGACCGTCCCGAGAACGGCCAGGGCGACGAGGGCCGCGATGATCGCGAGGGTGCGGCGGGGCACCACGTCGGTGATCGAGGCACGCGTGGACGCGACCGAGGCCGGCGGGCGCTGCCCGGGTACGGACCCGCTCGCCGCCGCGGACTCCGAGGCGCCGACGGGCGCCGCGACGGCTCCCTTGGCGGTCGCCCGGGCGGACGCGGCGGGCTTCGCGCCCGAGGCGGAAGTCCCGGGCGGCGACGGAGGCTTGGGCGGGGTGACGGACGGACCGCCGGCCGTCGCGGCCGGAGAGCCCGCCGACGCGGCGGCCGCACCCGCCGCCGCTCCCGCGGCCGCCGCGGGGGTCTTCGCGTTGCGCACGGAGCGCAGGGCTCCGCGCAGCCGGTCGCGGGAGCCGCCGCCGGACTCGCCCGACCCGGTGGGCTGCTTCGGCGGCTTCGGGGCCTTGGGCTGCTTCGGCGTCCTCTTGACGAGGGGGTCGGCGGCGGGCGCCGGCGGCAACGCCATGATCTGGGTGGAGTCCGCGGGGGCCGGGGCGGGAACGTCGGGGGCGTTGATGACGTCGTTGAGCAACGCCCGCGCTCCGGCGTCGTCGAGGCGCTGGTCGGGGTCCCGGGCGAGCAGCCCGTAGATGACCTCGGTGAGCGGGCCGGCGTTCTTCGGCGGATCGAGCGGTTCGGTCATCACGGCCGTCAGGGTGGCGATGGCCGAGCCCTTGTCGTACGGCGGACAGCCCTCGACGCTCGCGTACAGCAGTCCGCCGAGGGACCACAGGTCCGCGGGCGGACCCGGCTTGTGACCGCGGGCGCGCTCCGGCGAGATGTACCGAGGGTGCGCCGACGAGCATGCCGGTGGAGGTGACCGACGGGTCCCCCTCGACCTGGGCGATGCCGAAGTCGGTGAGCACGACGCGCCCGTCCTCGGCGATCAGCACGTTGGACGGCTTCACGTCGCGGTGCAGGATGCCCTCGCGGTGCGCCGAGCGCAGCACGTCGAGGATGGCGAGCCCGACCTCGGCGGCCCGCCTCGGTGTCAGCGTGCCGTCCTCGCGGATCGCCTCGGCGAGCGACTTGCCCTCGATCAGCTCCATGACGATCCACGGGCGGTCGTCCTCGTCGACCACGTCGTAGACGGTCACGGCGCTGTTGTTGCGAATCCGTGCGATCGCCTTGGCCTCACGCAGGGTGCGCGTGATCAGCCGGCGCTTCTCGTCCTCGTCGATCGCCCCGGGGAACCGCAGTTCCTTGACCGCGACCGTGCGGCCGAGCGTCTCGTCGTCGGCGCGCCAGACCGTACCCATGCCGCCTCGGCCGAGCACCTCACCGAGCCGGTAGCGCCCCGCGAGGAGACGACCGTTCTTGTCCCGTTGGGGCTCCCGTGCCTGCTCCGCCTCCGACATGCGTCCCCTCTGCGATCAACCCGCCCTGGCAGAGCGTTCATTGTCCCTCACCCCGGGACCGGTCCTGGTGCCGGGTCCGGGGTCCGCCGCGCCGCGGCTCGAAGAGGGAAGCCCCCACAGCCTGCTACCAACCCGGCCTCCCCGTCCAGGCCGGTCCGACGCGCCGCCGCCGCTGCAGCGGGTCGGCGGAGCCCAACTGGCCCGGTGAAGGCGGGCGGTGACCGCTCCACAGAGACGCGCGGACTCCGGGAGGGCGTGTCCTAGATCGGCACAATGTCCGGTGCGCCGAGCCGGGCCGCGTCCGCCGTGAGGTCGTCGGGCTGCCGCTGTGATTCGCGTTCGGCCTCCACCCGCTTCTCGTAGTGCTCGACCTCCCGGTCGATCCGCCCCTCGTCCCAGCCCAGCACGGGCGCCACCAGCTCCGCGCAGAGCCGGGCGCTGCGGGTGCCCCGGTCGAAGGTCTCGATGGAGATCCGGGTGCGCCGGGTCAGCACGTCGTCCAGATGGCGGGCGCCCTCGTGGGAGGCCGCGTAGACGATCTCGGCGCGCAGATAGTCGTCGGCGGCGGGCAGGGGTTCGCCCAGGGTGGGGTCGGCGAGGATCAGTTCCAGAATCTCCTCGGTCATTGAGCCGTACCGGTTGAGCAGATGCTCCACCCGGGCGACATGGAGTCCGGTCCGGGCCGCGATCCGGGCGCGCGCGTTCCACAGGGCCTTGTATCCCTCGGCCCCCAGGAGCGGGGTGTCCTCCGTGACGCAGGCGGCGACCCGCTGGTCGAGTCCGTGCACCGCCTCGTCCACCGCGTCCTTGGCCATGACCCGGTACGTCGTGTACTTGCCGCCCGCCACGACGACGAGGCCGGGCGCGGGGTGGGCCACCGTGTGCTCGCGCGACAGCTTGCTGGTGGCGTCCGACTCGCCGGCCAGCAGCGGTCGCAGTCCGGCGTAGACGCCCTGGACGTCGTCCCTGGTCAGCGGGGTGTTCAGGACGGAGTTGACGTGCTGGAGGAGGTAGTCGATATCGGCGCTGGAGGCGGCCGGGTGGGCCTTGTCCAGGTCCCAGTCGGTGTCCGTGGTGCCGACGATCCAGTGCCGACCCCAGGGGATGACGAAGAGGACGGACTTCTCGGTGCGCAGGATGAGGCCGGTGGAGGAGTGGATGCGGTCCTTGGGGACGACCAGGTGGATGCCCTTGGAGGCCCGGACGTGAAACTGTCCGCGCTCGCCGATGAGCCCCTGGGTGTCGTCGGTCCACACGCCGGTCGCGTTGACCACCTGCTTGGCCCGGATCTCGTACTCCGTGCCGCCCTCGACGTCCCGCACGAGCGCGCCCACGACCCGCTCGCCCTCGCGGAGGAAGCCGATCACCCGGGCCGCGTTCGCCACCTGGGCCCCGTAGGACGCGGCGGTGCGCACCAGCTCGGTGACGAAGCGAGCGTCGTCCATCTGCGCGTCGTAGTACTGGAGGGCGCCGACCAGGGCGTCCTTCTTCAGCGCGGGGGCGACCCGCAGGGCGTGCTTGCGGGAGAGGTGGCGGTGGACGGGGAGGCCGCGGCCGTGGCCGGAGGAGACCGACATCGCGTCGTACAGCGCGACGCCGGAGCCGGCGTAGAGCCGCTCCCAGCCCTTGTGCCGCAAGGGGTAGAGGAAGGGCACGGGCTTCACCAGGTGCGGGGCCAGCCGCTCCAGGAGCAGCCCGCGCTCCTTGAGCGCCTCCCGGACCAGGGCGAAGTCGAGCATCTCCAGATAGCGCAGCCCGCCGTGGATCAGCTTGCTCGACCTGCTCGATGTGCCGGACGCCCAGTCGCGCGCCTCGACCAGCCCGGTCGAGAGGCCTCTGGTGGCGGCGTCCAGCGCCGTCCCCGCGCCGACCACGCCCGCCCCCACGACCAGCACGTCCAGTTCGCGCTCGGCCATGGCGGCGAGCGCGACGGTGCGCTCGGCGGGTCCCAGTGTCGCTGTCCTCACTGCTGCCTCCCGGTGGATCGGGGTGGTCGGACACGGGAGTGCCACCCGGCCGAGGGGCCGGCCGCCCGTGTCCACTCCTCGATTCTGTCCGCGCTCCCCGAGTTCAGCCACCGCCTGTGGACAACACCCGGGCGACCGGAGCCACACAATGCGAGATATAGGTCATATTTACGCCTAGTCTGACATTGCACTGTCCACAGCAGTTGCGATCTTCGCTCTCCGCACTTAGGGGGTCTTCCTGTATGCCCGCAGACCTCGCCGTCATCGGACTCGGTCACCTCGGCCTGCCCCTCGCCCAGGCCGCCGTGACCGCCGGGATCGACACCGTCGGCTACGACCCCGACCCACGCCCCTACGCGGAACTCGGAGCGGGCCGCAGCCCGGTCGAGGGCACCCTCACCGCGTCCGAGATCCGCCGCATGCTCTCCCGCGGCTTCCGGCCCACCACCGACGCCACCGAGCTGGGCCGGGTCCGTACCGCCGTGATCTGCTCCCCCACCCCGCTCGACCCCGACCGGGGGATCGACCTCACCGCGCTCCGCGACGCCGCCCGCGCACTGGCGGCCCGGCTGCGCCCGCACACCACCGTGCTGCTGGAGTCCGCCGTGCCGCCCGGCACCACCGAGAACGTCCTGCGCCCCCTGCTGGAGGAGGGATCCGGGCTCGTCGCCGGACGCGACTTCCACCTCGCCTGCTCGCCGAGCCGGCTCGACCCCGGCAACCGCACCCACGTCCTGGCCAACACCCCCAAGGTCATCGGCGGCCTCACTCCCGCCTGCACCGAGTCGGCGGCCGCCTTCTACGGACGGCTCACCGACAAGGTCGTCCGGGCCCGCGGACCGCGCGAGGCGGAGATGACGAAGGTGCTGGAGACCAACTTCCGGCACGTCAACATCGCACTGGTCAACGAGATGGCGGTGCTCTGCCACGACCTCGGCGTCGACCTCTGGGACGTCATCCGGTGCGCCGAGACCAAGCCGTTCGGCTTCCAGCCCTTCCGGCCGGGACCCGGCGTCGGCGGGCACGGCGTCCCGGTGGACCCGGGCTTCCTGCCTTACAGCACCCGCACCCCCGGGCACCCGCTGCGGATGGTCTCGCTGGCGCAGGAGATCAACGACCGGATGCCCAGTTACGTCATCCAGCGCTGCGCGACCCTCCTGAACGAGCACGGCAAGTCCGTCCGGGGCGCGCGCGTCCTGCTGCTCGGCGTCACCTACAAGCCGGACAGCGCCGACCAGGAGGCCGCCCCCGCCCGCGAGATCGCCACCCGGCTGATGGACATGGGCGCCCAGATCGGCTATCACGACCCGCACGTCCTGGACTGGCGGGTGCGCGAACGCCCCGTCCCGCGCGCCGACTCGCTGTACGAGGCGGCGGCCGCGGCCGACCTGACCGTACTGCTCCAGCAGCACCGCACCTACGACCTCCAGGGCCTCGCGGTCAAGGCCCAACTGCTCCTGGACACCCGGGGAGCCACCCCGGCGGGGGCGGCACACCGGCTTTGATGACTAACGGAGGCCGAAAAGGATTACCGGTGACCGATTCCGGTACGTACTGCTACCCTGCGGCGTCACAGCGCGCACAGTTGTGCGCAATCGCACACTCGTGCGCAGCCATCCAGGGGGAGCCCCACCGTGAGTCAGCCCGTGCAGCCGCCGAACCAGCCCCAGCAGCCCTACGGCGGGCAGCCCGTCGACGGCAACCCGTACGCCGGCCAGCCGGGCCAGCCCGCCCCCTCTGCCCCGACCGGCAACCCCTACGGGCAGCCCGCTCCCTCCGCCCCGACCGGCCACCCCTACGGCCAGCAGCCCCCGGCCTCGACCGGCAACCCGTTCGCGGGTCAGCAGCCCGGCCAGAGCGCCCCGTTCGGCGGCGGCGCGCCGTTCGCCCCGGCACCCCGGGCCCGCGAAAACATCCTGCTCGGCGTGCTGGTCGCCCTGGGCGCGGCCGTCGTCGCGGGCATCCTGTACGGCGTGATCGCGGGCTCGATCGAGCGCGAGGTCGGCTACGCGGCGGTCGGCGTCGGCTTCCTGGTGGGCTTCGCGTCGAGCAAGGTCGGCGGCTCCAACCCCGCGATCATCGGCGCCGCGGCCGTCTTCTCGATCGGCGCCGTCTACCTCGGGCAGCTCGTCGGCATCTCGATGGTCCTCTCCGACCTGGCGCAGATCCCCTTCTCCGAGGTCGTCGGCGACCACTTCGGCACCGTGACGGACGCCTGGTCGCAGGAGGCCGACTTCATGACCTACCTCTTCCTCGCCCTCGGCGCGGCCGCCGCCGTCGGTGGCGCCAAGAAGGCCGGCTGACGCCCCGCGGCAGCATACGGAAGGGCCCGGATCGATCGAACGATCCGGGCCCTTCCGCGTACGTACGGGGGGGGTCAGCGGCGGTGCTGCGAGTCCGCCACCGTCACCTCGACGCGCTGGAACTCCTTGAGGTCGCTGTAGCCGGTGGTGGCCATCGCGCGGCGCAGGGCGCCGAAGATGTTCATCGAACCGTCCGGGGTGTGCGAAGGACCGGTGAGGACCTCCTCCGTCGTCCCGACCGAGCCGAGGTCGACCAGCTTGCCGCGCGGCACGTCCTCGTGGACGGCCTCCATGCCCCAGTGTCGGCCGCGGCCGGGAGCGTCCGTCGCGCGGGCCAGCGGGGAGCCCATCATCACGGCGTCCGCGCCGCAGGCGATGGCCTTCGGCAGGTCGCCGGACCAGCCGACGCCGCCGTCGGCGATGACGTGCACGTACCGGCCGCCGGACTCGTCCATGTAGTCGCGGCGGGCCCCGGCGACGTCCGCGACGGCGGTGGCCATCGGGACCTGAATGCCGAAGACGTTGCGCGTGGTGTGCGCCGCGCCGCCGCCGAAGCCGACGAGGACACCGGCGGCACCGGTCCGCATCAGGTGCAGGGCGGCGGTGTACGTGGCGCAGCCGCCGACGATGACCGGGACGTCCAGCTCGTAGATGAACTGCTTCAGGTTCAGCGGCTCGGCCGCGCCCGAGACGTGCTCGGCGGAGACCGTCGTACCGCGGATGACGAAGATGTCGACGCCCGCGTCGACGACCGCCTTGGAGAACTGGGCGGTGCGCTGCGGGGAGAGCGCGGCGGCGGTGACGACGCCGGAGTCGCGCACCTCCTTGATGCGCTGCCCGATCAGCTCCTCCTGGATGGGGGCGGAGTAGATCTCCTGGAGCCGGCGGGTCGCGGACTCGACCGGCATCTCGGCGATCTCGTCCAGCAGCGGCTGCGGGTCGGCGTGCCGGGTCCACAGGCCTTCCAGGTTCAGCACGCCCAGACCGCCGAGCTCGCCGATCCGGATGGCGTGCTGCGGGGAGACCACGGAGTCCATGGGAGCGGCCAGGAACGGCAGCTCGAAGCGGTAGGCATCGATCTGCCAGGCGATCGAGACCTCCTTCGGGTCCCGGGTGCGACGGCTCGGAACGACAGCGATGTCGTCGAATGCGTAAGCCCGGCGGCCGCGCTTGCCGCGCCCGATCTCGATCTCAGTCACGATGTGTGGCCTTTCCCTCTACGTCTGCGCTGACCAGTATCCCCGACACGCAGGTGAGGGGCGGACCGGAGTTCCCGGCACCGCCCCTCACCTGCGTTGACGCGTTACTTCCTGCTGTAGTTCGGTGCTTCGACCGTCATCTGGATGTCGTGCGGGTGGCTCTCCTTGAGCCCCGCCGAGGTGATCCGGACGAACCGGCCCTTGCTCTCCATCTGGTCGACGGACGCGGCGCCGACGTAGCCCATGGTCTGGCGGAGGCCGCCGACGAGCTGGTGGAGGACGTTGGCCAGCGGGCCGCGGTAGGGCACCTGGCCCTCGATGCCCTCGGGGACGAGCTTGTCGTCCGAGGACACCTCGCCCTGGAAGTAGCGGTCCTTGGAGTAGGACCGGCCCTGTCCGCGGGACTGCATCGCACCCAGCGAGCCCATGCCGCGGTACGACTTGAACTGCTTGCCGTTGATGAACATCAGCTCGCCCGGGGACTCCTCGCAGCCCGCGAGGAGGCTGCCCAGCATCACGCTGTCCGCGCCGGCGGCCAGCGCCTTGCCGATGTCGCCGCTGTACTGGAGGCCGCCGTCGCCGATCACCGGGACGCCCGCGGCACGGGCGGCGAGCGCGGCCTCGTAGATCGCGGTGACCTGCGGGACGCCGATGCCGGCGACCACGCGGGTCGTACAGATCGAGCCCGGCCCGACGCCGACCTTCACGCCGTCGACTCCGGCGTCGATCAGGGCCTGGGCTCCGTCCCGGGTGGCGACGTTGCCGCCGATGACGTCGACGCCGACGCTCGACTTGATCTTCGCCATCCAGTCGAGGGCGTTGCTGTTGTGTCCGTGCGAGGTGTCGACGATCAGGAAGTCGACCCCGGCGGACGCGAGGGCCTGCGCGCGGTCCAGCGCCTCGGGGCTGGCGCCGACGGCCGCGCCGACCAGCAGACGGCCTTCGGCGTCCTTGGCGGCGTTCGGGTACTGCTCGGCCTTCTTGAAGTCCTTGACCGTGATGAGGCCCTTGAGGATGCCCGCCTCGTCGACCAGCGGCAGCTTCTCGATCTTGTGGCGGCGCAGCAGCTCCATGGCCTCCACACCGGAGATCCCGACCCGCCCGGTGACGAGCGGCATCGGCGTCATGACCTCGCGCACCTGGCGCGACCGGTCCGACTCGAAGGCCATGTCGCGGTTGGTGACGATGCCGAGGAGC
This sequence comes from Streptomyces sp. MGP-P1, assembly GCF_057766565.1. Classification (NCBI taxonomy): domain Bacteria; kingdom Bacillati; phylum Actinomycetota; class Actinomycetes; order Kitasatosporales; family Streptomycetaceae; genus Streptomyces; species Streptomyces sp. MGP-P1. The sequence continues at coordinate 21,497 of NZ_JBYMEM010000005.1, forward strand.
TTGCCCGCCGGGTCGGTGACCGGCACGCCGCTGATGCGGAACTTCGCGCAGAGCGCGTCCGCCTCGCCGAGCGTGGCGTCGGGGTGCACGGTGATCGGGTCGGTGACCATGCCCGACTCGGAGCGCTTGACCAGGTCGACCTGGTTGACCTGGTCCTCGACCGAGAGATTGCGGTGCAGCACGCCGACGCCGCCCTGACGGGCCATGGCGATGGCCATCCGTGCCTCGGTCACCTTGTCCATGGCGGCCGACAACAGGGGGATGTTCACCCGTACGTTGCGCGAGATGAGCGACGAGGTGTCGACCGCGTTGGGCAGGACCTCGGACGCGCCGGGCAACAGCAGCACGTCGTCGTAGGTCAGCCCGAGCGTCGCGAACTTCTCGGGCACTCCGTCGACGTTTGCAGTCATGACACCTTCCCCAAATGGCCTTGATCGGTGCGGATGTCCATGCTAACGGGCTCCACGGGCGTCTCATTCCACGATCAAGATCACTTGGCTGATCTGTAGCTTCCTACAGCGCCTCCGGCGGGGGGCGGTGAGGGTGCCTACTGCTCGGCGAGCGCCCGGAGCCTGCTGAGCGCGCGGTGCTGGGCGACCCGGACCGCGCCCGGGGACATCCCCAGCATCTGGCCGGTCTCCTCCGCGGTCAGCCCGACCGCGACGCGCAGGACCAGCAGCTCGCGCTGGTTCTCCGGGAGGTTGGCGAGGAGCTTCTTGGCCCAGGCGGCGTCGCTGCTGAGCAGGGCGCGCTCCTCCGGGCCGAGAGAGTCGTCGGGCCGCTCCGGCATCTCGTCGGAGGGGACCGCGGTCGACCCCGGGTGGCGCATCGCGGCGCGCTGGAGGTCGGCGACCTTGTGCCCGGCGATCGCGAAGACGAAGGCCTCGAAGGGCCTGCCGGTGTCCTTGTAGCGCGGCAGCGCCATCAGCACCGCGACGCAGACCTCCTGCGCCAGGTCCTCCACGAAGTGGCGAGCATCACCGGGAAGGCGGTTCAGCCGGGAGCGGCAGTAGCGCAGGGCGAGGGGGTGTACATGGGCCAGCAGATCATGGGTGGCCTGCGCGTCACCGTCGACGGCCCGGTGCACGAGGGCACCGATCACCGTGGTTTCGTCATCGCGCATCGGACCATGGTGCCCTGAGGCCACCGGGTCCGCTCCACCGCGTCCCGAGTTGTGCACCGAAGCGTTATGAGCGGGTGCGCCGGATGTCATGTCCTGCGCCCTCCCCTTCCGCTCGACCGAATCGTTCCTGAGGAACTCCACGACTCAAGGATGCGTCATCGGCCGGGAAGCGTCACATGGCGCCGATGAGCGGGCGCCCGGATACGGGGGTGTGGAGCCGATGGCCCGCTCCGTGACCCCGTCCGCCGGTCTGCGGACGGGGCGCGGCCCGGGCCGGTCGTCAGCGGACCAGACCCCAGCGGAATCCAAGGGCCACCGCATGGGCGCGGTCCGAGGCCCCGAGCTTCTTGAACAGGCGTCGGGCGTGGGTCTTGACCGTGTCCTCGGAGAGGAACAGCTCGCGGCCGATCTCCGCGTTGGAGCGGCCGTGGCTCATCCCCTCGAGGACCTGGATCTCCCGCGCGGTGAGCGTGGGGGCCGCCCCCATCTCGGCGGACCGCAGCCGACGCGGGGCGAGCCGCCACGTCGGATCGGCCAGCGCCTGGGTGACGGTGGCCCGCAGCTCGGCGCGCGAGGCGTCCTTGTGCAGATACCCGCGGGCCCCGGCGGCGACCGCGAGCGCGACGCCGTCCAGGTCCTCGGCGACGGTCAGCATGATGATCCGGGCCCCGGGGTCGGCGGAGAGCAGTCGCCGGACGGTCTCCACACCTCCCAGACCGGGCATGCGTACGTCCATCAGAATCAGATCCGAACGATCGGCGCCCCAGCGGCGGAGGACTTCCTCGCCGTTGGCCGCCGTCGTCACGCGCTCGACGCCGGGCACGGTGGCCACCGCGCGACGGAGCGCTTCTCGGGCAAGCGGGGAGTCGTCGCAGACGAGGACGGATGTCATGACCGTCCTCCGCAGCTGATGCGCGTCACCTTGAGCCTCCAGGCTGATACATGTCGTCACCTGTGCGGTTGACCCCCTCGGACATGTGCCCGAGCCGGATATCCGTCAACCGCATCCGTTCCCTTAACGACGGTCACTCGAAAGAGTTACGGGTCGGGCGGCCGGGTTCGGCACTCTACGTGAAGGGCCGTATACGGAGGAGAGCGGCGCGGGTGATTCACCCGTCAACCGAATCTTCACTCGTTGGCATGCCCTATTTGGCACCATTTCTTCCCTTTTGAGGGTGTCTGTGGCTAGATTCGCAATCAGTCATATTTACATCTACTAGCACCGCAGATGTACGGTCGAGACTTCGGTCACACCGATCACCGACGGTCCGAGCGTCAGAGGCCGTCGATCACAGACGGTCGAGGATGCCGCTTCCGACGCAGCACAGCTCCGAGGGGACAAGCAATGGCAGATTTCTCCCGCCTTCCCGGACCCAATGCCGACCTGTGGGACTGGCAGCTGCTCGCCGCCTGCCGAGGCGTGGACAGCTCCCTGTTCTTCCACCCCGAGGGTGAGCGCGGTGCGGCCCGGAGCGCCCGCGAGACCTCCGCCAAGGAGGTCTGCATGCGCTGCCCGGTACGTGCCGAGTGCGCGGCCCACGCCCTGGCCGTGCGCGAGCCCTACGGAGTGTGGGGCGGCCTGACGGAGGACGAGCGCGAAGAGCTGATGGGCCGGGCCAGAACCCGGCTGATCACCGCGGCGCCCGCTGCCGGACAGGGCCCGGGCACCACCTGACACCCGTACGCGGCAACCGAGCGCAGAAACGTTTCTTCGACACCTTCAGCCATCCGGCCCGCGACCAGCCGCAGCGGGGCCGGACCCCTCACCGTCCGTGGGCCGCGGGGCCCGGCGGGCGCCGTGGCCCAGCGCGGTCTCAGCGGGCGGCCGTGCGCGCCAGCTGGTCCAGGGTGGCCGCCACCGCCGGGACCCGGGCCAGGTCCGGCAGGGTGAGCGCGACGATCTCCCGCTCGATCGCGGGCTCGACCGGCACGGCCCTGGCCCCCTTGGGGCGTACCGACTCGACGGCCAGCTCCGGCAGCACCGCCACCCCGAGCCCGGCCCCGACGAGCCCCATCACCGCCGGGTAGTCGTCCGTGGCGAAGTCGATGCGCGGGGTGAAGCCGGACTCCTCGCAGACCTCGACCAGCTGTCGGCGGCAACGCGGACAGCCCGCGATCCACGACTCGTCGGCCAGCTCGCCGATGGACACGCTCGACGCCTCCGCCAGCCGGTGCCCCTCCGGGACCAGCCCGATCAGCCGGTCGGTGAGCAACGGCCGGACCACCAGGTCCTCCCATTCGCCGCCGGTGCTCCCGTAACGGAACGCCAGCGCGATGTCGCAGTCGCCCTCGCGCAGCAGGTCCACCGAGCGCGGCGGCTCGGCCTCGACGAGCGACACGCGGGTGCCGGGGTGTTCGGCGCGCAGGGCGGCCAGCGCCCCCGGGACCAGGGTGGAGCTGCCGCTGGGAAAGGAGACCAGCCGGACCCGGCCGGCGCGCAGGCCGGCGATGGCGGCGACCTCCTCCTCGGCGGCGGTCAGTCCCGCGAGGATGCCGGAGGCGTGCCGTACCAGCGCCTCGCCGGCCTGGGTGAGGCGCATCTCGCGTCCGGTACGGATCAGCAGCGTGGTGCCGGCGGAGGACTCCAGGGCCTTCATCTGCTGGCTGACGGCGGGCTGGGTGCAGCCGAGTTCGCGGGCTGCGGCGGAGAACGAGCCGGTGGTGGACACGGCGCGCAGGACACGGAGGTGGCGAGCTTCGATCACCCAGCCAGCATAAGGAAATCTTGGAGCCTGGGCGAATTAACGAGAGGACCCTTTGGGATCACGGCGGTTAGCGTGACCCCATGAAGCTGCTGACCGTGAACATCGGGCGACCTCGCCCCTCCGCGCACACCGACGGCCCGGGCGGTCTCACCGGGATCGACAAGCGACCGGTGGAGGGCCCGGTCGAGGTCCTCGACCCCGGCCCCAGGGGCGACGGCGGCAGCGGACTGGCCGGGGACGCGGTGTGCGACCTGCGTCATCACGGCGGCAGCGACCAGGCGGTGTACGCCTTCGCCAGGGAGGAGCTGGACGCCTGGGAGCGGGAGCTGGGCGGCCGGAAGCTGGTCAACGGGGCGTTCGGCGAGAACTTCACGACCTTGGGCCTCGACGTCAGCGGCGCGCGGATCGGCGAGCGCTGGCGGGTGGGCGCGGACCTGGTGCTGGAGGTGACCTCGGGCCGCATCCCGTGCCGGACCTTCGCCCACCACCTCGGGGAGAAGGGGTGGGTCCGGCGGTTCACCCGTCACGCCGCCACGGGCGCGTATCTGCGGGTGATCGAACCGGGGGCCGTCCGCGCCGGGGACCCCATCGAGATCGTGCACCGGCCGGACCACGAGGTCACCGCAGCGCTTCAGTTCCGGGCGGTGACGACCGAACGCACCCTGCTGCCCGCGCTGCTGGCCGCCGGGAAGGCGCTGCACCCGGAAGCGCTGCGCAAGGCGCGGGAGTACGCCGCGCGGCAGGACTGAGGGCCGGGCGGGCGGTCCCGCACGGAGGGACCGGCCGTCCGGTGCGGGGAAAACGGCGGTCCGGTACGGAGGGACCGGCCGTCCGGTGCGGGAAGCGGCCGTCCGGGCCGGTGACGTGGCGTCATCCGCCGCGTGCTCCGCCGACGTTGCGGTGTTGCGGTGTTCCGGTGTTGCGGCGGGAACTGGATCGTTGTGCGGCGCGTCCACCACCAGTGACCTGTGCCCGAGGAGAAGTCCTCGAGCCGAGTGGCGTCCCAGGGGGAAGACCATGCCCGACCCGCAGCAGCCCTGGTACTCCCCGGGCCCGCCGCAGCAGCCCGTTCCCGGCAACCCGTACGCCGCGGAGGGCGGCGCGCCCCAGGGGTTCGGGCCGCCGACCGCGCCGACACCGCCGCCGCCGCGTCGCCGGTTCGGCCGGGGGCCGGTCGTCGCCGCGGCCGTCGCGCTGGTGCTGGTGGTCGTGGCGGGAGGGGCGTACGCGCTCTCCGACCAGTGGCGGGACGAGCCCGCCAAGCCCGTGGCGAAGGAGTCGCCCGGGCCCTCCGGACCGGGGTCCCCGTCCGGAACCCCCGCGGCGGGCGGCCCGGAGCTGAGCCGCATTCCGACGACGAAGGAGGTCGCCGCCGACCGGAAGCCGGACGAGTCGGCGGCGTGGATCGTCGACGACAGGACCGACCTGCCGAAGCAGATCAACAAGGTCCACGATCTGTGGATCGTCGGCGACACCGCGGTCCAGGCCCTGCACCGGAAGGTCACGGCCTACCGGCTCTCGGACGGCGCCGAGGTCTGGAACGTCGACCTGCCCTCCTCCGTCTGCGAGACACCGGCCAACCCGACGCCCGACGGCAAGGTCGTGGTCTTCCATCACGAGAGGCCGGACAACGAGCGGGGCAACCAGTGCAACCGGATGCGGATGATCGATCTGAAGACCGGGAAACAGGGCTGGCACAAGGAGCTGGACGAGCCCGGTGACCGGGACAACACCTTCATCGTCCACAGCGCCATCAGCGGCGACGTCCTGTCCGTCGCCCGGAACATGCAGGCCATCACCTACCGGATGGAGGACGGGAGCAAGCTCCACGAGATCCCCCGGGAGAACGGGAACAAGTGCGTCCCCGACGACGTGGCGGGCGGCGCCGCCCGGCTCCTGGTGACCTCGAACTGCATGATCGCCATCGACCGGAGCAAGAACTACGGCCAGGTCCGCGAGCTCGACCCGCGTACCGGCAAGGTCCTGTGGCGTTACCGGCTGAAGACCGGCTGGAGCTTCGGCAGTCTGATCTCCATGGACCCGGTCGTCTTCACCGCCTACAACAACGAGGACACCGCGAGGGACTGGCGGATCACGGTCCTGGACCCCAAGGGCAAGCACCGCACCACCTTCGACGCCCGGGCCAAGGGTTTCGAGCACTGCGGCGGAGAGGGGGCCGGCGGGGACATCCAGCCCTGTCGGGGCGCCGGGGTGGGCAAGGGTCTCATCATGCTGGGCGGCACCGAACAGGTCGGCGCGTACGACGTGAAGACCGGCACGTTCCTGTGGGGCATCAAATCCGATGAGCTGCGCAGGCTGTACCCGCTGCGCGCGGAGGACGGCAGGTCGATGCTGATCTACGAGGCGGCCACGTCGAGCCGCCCCGGCCGGACCTTCCTCATGGGCCCGCGCGGCGCCGGCACGGAGACGAACGTCGTGAAGCACCCGGTGGCGACGGCGCCGTGGGAGTACGAGATGTCCATGGGACACACCGCCTACGTCGACGGACGGCTCGTCCTGACGTCGACGCACGTGAGCGGCGACGAGGACCGGAAGCCCGTGCGCGAGGCCCGCATGCTGTCCTTCGCCCCCGCCGCGCCCTAAGCCCTGTCGTCAAACTCCCGTCGTCGCCCGGAGGGCGGCCCTGAGGGGTCAGGTGCGTGCTCTCGGCGTGCCGGGCGTACGTCCTCGTACTGGACGTACTCGGGCGTGGGCCCGGTGCGGCGAGAGTGCGTGCATGGCGCCGCGGGGCAGACGGGAGTTCGACGACAGGGCCTGGACGCAGCGGGCGGGTACGCCGCTCGGCCAGGAGGGGCACTAACGTGCCGCGTATGACGACTGCACTGATCACGGGCGCGACGGCGGGCATCGGGGCCGCGTTCGCGCGGCGGCTCGCGGCCCAGGGGCACAACCTGGTGCTGGTGGCACGGGACATCGCGCGGCTGCGCGAGCAGGCCACCGAACTGCACGACCGGCACGGCATCGAGGCCGAGGTGCTGAGCGCCGACCTGTCCACGGAGGGCGGGATCGAGGCGGTGGAGAAGCGTCTCGCGGACCGCACGCACCCGGTCGACCTGCTGGTCAACAACGCCGGGTTCGGCAACAAGGGGCGCTTCCTGGAGGTGTCCATGGCCGACGAGCTGACGATGCTGAAGGTGCACTGCGAGGCGGTGCTGCGGCTGACCTCGGCGGCTGTCGCCGGGATGAGGGAGCGGGGCCGGGGCGGGGTAGTCAACGTGGCGTCGGTCGCGGCTTTCGTGCCGCGCGGTACGTACGGGGCGTCCAAGGCGTGGGTCGTGCAGTTCACGCAGGGCGCGGCGCGGGATCTGGCCGGGTCGGGGGTGCGGCTGATGGTGCTGTGCCCCGGGTTCGTGCGGACGGAGTTCCACGAGCGAGCCGGGATGGGCACGGACAACATCCCGAACTGGATGTGGCTCGACGCGGACAAGCTGGTGGCGTCCGCGCTGACGGATCTGGCCCGGGGGAAGACGGTGTCGATCCCGGATCCGCGCTACAAGGCGCTGATGGGGCTGGTGAAGGTCGCCCCCCGGGGACTGCTCGGCGGGGTCACCTCGCGCACGGGGCGCAAGTACGGACCGCAGTAGGCGGTTCGCGGCAGCAGGAACCCAGCGGCCGAGCCGGCCGTCCGGGCGTGACCGGTCGTCCGGGCGTGACCGGTCGTCCGGGACCCACGCGGGCGGTCACGCCCACAGCAAGCGCAGAGGGCTTGGTCGTCGTGAGGTGACCCGGGGGTCGCTGTGATCCACTCGGCGTCGGGGCAACGGCTGTGGCGGTGACCCTTGTTCGCAGTCGGCCGTTGGGGAGTAGAGAATCGTTCCCTTGCGTGTCGCGGCTCGCGTCGCGTGCTGAGAAAGCTTGTCACCGTGGACGAACGCGATAGCGATAGACCATGACAGACCCTTTCGCGTTCTGCCCCCTCCCGGTGCCTTGCGGATCGCCGGTGCTTTCGCCTTCTTCGTCTGCTCCCCGCCGCCGCGAGGCCCGGGAAGCGGTCACCGGTCAAGTTGAGCCGCCCGGTCAGGAGCTGGGGCGGGGAGGACTGGTGACAGACCTGAATCTATTCAGCTGCTCAGAATCCTGAGGAGGGGGCAGGACCAAGTCCTCCCGAACTCCTCCACGGAGCTGTCCGGAATTCGGTGGGACGTGTATCGCGGACGGTCCTAGGGTGGAAGGACCCGGCGTCATGGCCGCTGTTCCACCCCCTCAGGGCCGCGCCGGGGCCGGCGGACAGGGGAAGCCGTGCCCAAGGGGACGCGTAACCTTCGCCTGGCCGCTCTTCAGCGGGAGGCACGGTGGACCAACGGGGAGCTGGCCCGGGAAGTCAACCGGCTCGGCACTCTCCACGGCCTGCACCTGACGTACGACCGGACAGCGGTCGCGCACTGGCTCTCCGGGTCGCGCCCGCGTCCTCCCGTACCCGCGCTGGTGGCCGAAGTCCTCAGCCGTCGCCTGGGCCGGCTGGTGACTTCCGAATGGACGGGATTGGCCCCCCGCCAACGCGTGACCCCCGCCTCCAGCACGCACCCGATCCTCGCGCTCGCCGAATTCGCCGTCACGCACGTCGACTTCGGCCGACAAGGCGGCTCTGAACGTCTCTTTTCCGGCCAAGAGATCGAAGCCGAACTCAGCACAGCGGCAGGGCTCCGGCTGCGGAGCTCCGAAAGCCTCCGCTCGCCCACCGCACAGCGCCTCGAACACCTCAGCAGCTTCTTCTTCGAGCACGTCCAGCGCTATGGGGGTCTCACGCTCGGAAGCACCCTGTCACGCTACATAGCCGATGAAACACCTCGCCTCCTCCTCGTACGCAGCACCGAGACCGACAGGCCGGAAGTCCTCACCGCCCTCGCCCGGCTCAGCTACGTCCAAGCCGCCATAGCCGGCGACAGCGGCCGTCCGGGGCTCGCCCAGGGCTACTACCAGCACGCGCTGAGTCTTGCCCGACGGGCCGGATCCCGGGCCGACTACGCCATCACTCTGCGCGCTCTGGCCGGCCTCGCGGACAGTGTCGGCGAAGGTGCCCTCGGTCTGAGGCTCACCGGACGCGCCATCGAGATCGCAGGCCCGAACGCTGCCCCTGCCGTCCGGAGCTTCCTTCACTCCGGTCGCGCCCTCGCCCTGGCCCGGGCCGGCGACCGCCCCGCGGCGCTCCGCGCCCTCTCCACCGCCGTACGCATACACCCGGAGGGCCATCAGGCGACAAGCCCCTTCGAGACCTACTCCCTGGCTTCCCTCCAGTACCAGCGCGCCCTCGTTCTCAGGGCCCTGGGCGCAGGCCCCGACCACCTTCAAGCTCTCCTCGAATCCCTGAGGACACGACCCGGCGACCATCACAAGGCCCTGGCCATCACGCACAGCCGGATCGCGCTTGTTCTGCTTCACACAGGGCAGTGGGACCAAGCGCTCCCCCACGCCCGGGAGGCCTTCGCCCACGCACGGGCGGTCTCCTCCGTGCCCGCCCACACGAACGTGGCGGAACTGCGCCGGTCCATGGCAGCCTTCCGCCGCCGCATGGGAGCCGGCCCCGACCCGTGAGGACGAGCGCGCCGAGCGCCTGCGACGCCTGCGGGCGAGGCTCGTCGTGCGGAGTGTGCGGTCCCGGGGCTCTCAGGACCAGGTGACGGGCAACTCCGTCGGCCGGGTGAACAGGTAGGTGTCCGGTTCCCAGGCGATGTCCTCGTGCTTGGCCGCCAGTGCCAGGTCGGGCAGGTGGGCGAAGAGGGTCGAGAGCGCCGTCCGCAGGTACGTGCGGGCGATGTTGACACCGAGGCAGAAGTGGGGGCCGGTGCCGAAAGTGATGGCCGGATCCTCCCGTGCGCTGCGGTCGAGGCGGAATCGCTCCGGCTGTTTGTAGTGCTCGGGGTCCCAGGTCGCGGCGACCCAGGGGGTGACGACGGCGTCGCCTGCCCGGATGCGCACCCCGTGCAGTTCGGTGTCGGTCAGGGCCAGGCGAGGCATGGATGTCATGCCGTTGTGGTGCAGTCGCAGCAGTTCGGCCACTGCGGTGGGCCACAGGCTGGGGTCGCGCAGGATGCGGGCGAGTTGGTCACCGTGCCGCAGCAGGGTGTAGACGCCGGTGGTGACCGGACCGGTCACGGGTTCCGCGGAGGTGACGAACAGGTACATCACCGTGGCGTGCAGATGCTCCGAGGTGATGGCCCCGCGGTGGTGGGAGCGGATCAGCGCCTCGATCGGGTCGCGCGGTTCGCGTTCGTCCTGGTAGTCGGCCCTCTTGGCTTCGATGACCTCCTCGGCGAAGTCGAGCATCCACTGGGTGGAGGTGTCGATTTTCGCGGCTGGTGTCGCGTAGTCGACCTGTGAGCGCAGCCGGGGCACGATCTTGCGGCGCTGGCGTGGGGCCACCCGCATGAGGTCGCAGGCCAGGGTCGCCGCGAGAGGATGTGCGTAGGCGCGGTGCAGGTCGGCGGGATTGGGGCCGTCGCGCAGTGTGGTCGCCAGGTCGGAGGCGGCCAGGGCGATGGCCGGTTGGAGGGCCGTCGCGGCGGCCGGGCCGAAGAACGGCTGGACGATCCGCCGTACGGTGGTGTGCTCGGGCGGGTCGAGGTTGAAGATGCCGCCGGGCACGCTGTTGAAGTCGTCTCCGGCGATGCGCTGTCCGCCGGGGCAGGTGAGGTCGCGGGAGAAACTGCGGCTTGATCCGATCGCGGTGATGTCATCGCGGCGGGTCACCAGCCAGGCGCGGTGGCCCGAGGGGAAGGTCACCGGGGCCACCGGCCGTTCGCGCCGCAGAAGGTCGAACATCTCGGGGGGCAGGCCGTGTCCACGGGTGGGGAAGGAGTCGGGCCAGGTCAGTTCATCGGGAATCGTCGTTGTCACGGTCGTTCCTCTCATCGGTGAGCACGGACAGGGTGTGGCCCGTCCCGACGGTGAGGCCGGGGACCTGGCCGGCGGCCACTACGTCGTAGAGGGGCACCCTGCGGTGGTAGACGAACAGGGTGCTGGGTCGCGCGAGCATTCCGGCCGCGTCCAGCAGCAGCGGAGCCTCGGCGAAGATGTAGCGGGTGTTGAGCTCGACCTGGGCCGGTGTGGGATCGGTGTCGGTGGAAGTGGCCAGGGCTGTACGGGTCATCGTGTGCACCGCCTCCCGCAGCGGAGCCTGGGTGCGGTAGGCGCTCTCGACGCGGGCCCTGCTCTTCTGGTAGCGCGGGTGGGAGGCGAATCGGGTCATCACGTGGACCCGCTCGTCCGTGTCGGGCACCCCGCAGTCGGCCAGGGTGCGACGCGCGACGTTGCGCATGTTGTGGATGACGCGCTTGGAGCGCTGGACCGCGTGGCGTGGCTCCTTGCCGGCGGTTATGTAGCGCAGCGCGGATTCGGGCGCTCCCGGGAGGACCACGTGTACGTCGGAGAAGGACGCGGCGGCGCTCTGGCACAGAGCGGTCACGGTCTGCGTGGAGTAGAAGGAGTTGAACGGTGACAGGCCCAGCACCATGGTGCCGTACCGCTCGGCCAGGCCGCGGCTGTGGAGATCGAGTCCCTCCACCTTGAACCCGCTGGGTCCTGAGGGGTTCTGTTCCGTCGTGCCCGGGGGGCCGTCCGTGTCGTTGCTGGATGGTGAGGCTGTACGGACTCGGTTCATGAAAGTGACCTCGCTTCTCTCGTCGGTCGGGGCGGAGCGGTGCGCGGGGCGGGAAGGGCGTTCACTTCGGCTGGGCCGCCGCGGTGCTCGCGGCCGGTCGGGCGGGGCTGTCGGGTACAGCCGCGGGGCCGACCTGCGCGTCGATGATCAGCGCGTGGGGACATTCGAGGTAGTTCGCCCAGAACGCCTCCCCGTACTTCGCCCGGCCCTCTTCGGAGACGGTCGGGCGGATCCACGAGACACGGTCGAATCCGGCGGCCTCGATGGCCTGCTCGTGCGCTGCCGCGGACCAGCGGAAGAAGTCCAGGTCCAGCACCTCCGGACCGACCCAGGCCCGCAGGTGCCCCGGCGTGCCCTCCGCCGGTGACCGCTGCGAGCTCAGGTGCATGCCGTAGTGCCGGTACCACTGCGGATCCTCGGAGAATTCAGGGTTGAGGACCGCGGCGACGAACCGTCCGCCCGTCGCGCGCAGCGCTCGCCGCGCCGTCACGCAGAACCCCTCCAGCGCCTGCGGGCTGGACGCGTAGGGCAGCACGTACACGGCCGTTACCACGTCGAATGATCCGGTGATGTCCGGCAGGTCGTCGGCGGCGGCGGGGTCGGCGGCGTCAGCGGCCAGATACTCCACACCCAGCCCCTCGCGCTCCTCTCGCCGCCGTGCGTGCTCCACCATGGCGACCGACTCGTCCATCCCCACCGCGCGGGCCGCCCCGGCACGCCGCAGCCGGCGGGCGTACAGCCCGCTGCCGCACCCGATGTCGAGCACGTCCCGCCCGACGACGTCACCGACCGCGTTCAGGAAGCTGTACGCCTCCACGTGCTCCCGGAACGGCATCTCCTCCATGCTGCTCTCGTAGGCCGCTACCGCTGTGTCGAACTGGGAATCCATCGTCATCTCCTCGCTCCTACGTGTCGTTGTGCGCGGTCGGCCGCTGAGGACGCCCGGCAGGGACACGGGTGTGTCGTTCTTCGTCGTGTGCTGTTCCTGTCGTGTCGCCGCGACGCGGCGCGATAAGAGTCCGCAAGCCGTCGCAGGCGTGAACGCGTTGAATGCTGATGCGATGGTGAGGACCATGGGTGGCGGTCTGCTGATCCCCGGCGCGCGCCGGGGCACCATGGGTGGATGAGGTTCCTGACGCTGAACACCTGGGGCATGCGCGGCGACTGGAGGGAGCGTGAGGCTCGGTTGCGTGATCGCGTCGAGCAGCTCGGACCGGACATCATGACGCTGCAGGAGACGGTGCGCGCACCCGGCTCACACCAGGCGCGGCGGTTGCTGGGCGACGGCTTCCATCTCGCCGAGGGGCGGGAACGGGAGCTGGGGCGGGCAGGCGCACCCCCTGGGCAGGGGATCACCACCGCTTCCCGTTGGCCCTACGGGAGGGTGCTCGAGGTCGACCTGAACGTCACCGAACGTACCGGCGATTTCGCCTGCACCTGCCTCGTCACCGAGATCCTCGCGCCCGAGCCGCTCGGCAGGATCTGGGTGGCGAACCACTTCCCCGACTACCAACTCGACCATGAACGGGAACGACGCCTCCAGACAGCAGCCGTGGCACGCGAGCTGGAGGAGCTCGTGACGGCTCGGCCCGGTCACGTCGTCATCGCAGGGGACATGGACGCCGACGCCCAAGCGGACTGCATCCGCTTTCTCACCGGCCGACACGTCATCGACGATTTCAGTGTCTGCTACCGCGACGCATGGGAAGCGGTCCATCCTCATCAGCCGCTGACGACGTACTCGCCGTCGAACCCCTACCAGGAGGCTCCGGACTGGCCGTTCCGCGGAATCGACCACGTCATGGTCCGATGCGCCGACTCGGGGCCGACGCTGCTCACGGCGTCGTGCACGCGGGTGTTCGACCTCGGTCCGGACACCATCAGCGACCACTACGGCCTCGCTGTGGACTACGAACTCCCTCCTCCCGATCGGTCGCGCCCCGCGGCGACCGCCTCCGGCTGAGGGGTTGACCGCAAAGGGGGCCTGCTCACCTCCACGACCGAATGTGACAGACCGCTCGGCGGGCAGTAGCAGTGGATGGGACCTCTTCTCGCACTGGCATCCGCCGCCTGCTACGGCTTGGTGGACTTCTTCGGCGGGCTGCTGTCGCGCCGGGTGCACTTTGTCGTGGTGACCTTCGTCGGGCAGGTGGGAGGTCTTCTCTTCGCCCTGGTGATAGCGGTGGCGATGCCTGCCGGTGACGTGCGGACGGCGGATGTGCTGTGGGGCGCGCTGTCGGGTGCGGGAAGCGCGATGGGTATGCACTTCCTCAACCGCGGGCTGAGCCGTGGACCGATGAGCGTCGTGGTCCCGGTGCGTGCGGTCACCGGAGTGGCGCTGTCGGTGCTCTGTGGCGTGTGGTTCCTGGGCGAGCGGCCCTCCTCGATGGTGTGGACGGGTATCTGCGTGACGGTTCCCGCGCTGTGGCTGGTCTCCGGCGGTGGTTTCCGTGCCCGCCCTGGCGGCCGCGGGGCTGAGGGGCGGGCGACTGTGGACGGGCTCATCGCCAGCCTGGGGGTGGCGGTCCAGTACATCGGGCTCGCCCAGGCCGACCCGGCCGCCGGTCTGTGGCCCGTCGCGGCCGGCCGCCTCGCCGCGGTCCTCCTGCTGCTGCCGAACGCCTGGCGCCATGCCCGTCACTTCCGGCAACGGCCGCAGACGCTGACCCAAGCAGCTGCGATCGGGGGCGGAGCGGCGCTGGGCCTGTCGCTCTACCTTCTGGCGGCTCACCAGCAGATGCTTGCCGTCGCCGTCGTACTGGCATCCCTGTACCCGGCCATTCCCACCGTTCTGGGCTTGGTGGCCCTCCACGAGAAGGTCTCTCGAAAACAGGTGGCGGGCCTGCTCGCCGCAGGGGTCGCGATCATCCTGCTGTCCCTGGGATGAGTCCTGCGAGGGCTGCTGACTCGGGCACAGCCTGCCCGCCCGACCGGCCGGGCCGAGTCGGCGGGGAACGGCGATCACCGACGCCGGGCTGGGCGGGGTGGCGCGGTCCGCGAGCGGGTTGGCGTTCGCCTGCCCGGTGACGCGGGAGGACTTGGCGCAGGGGTTGTCCAGCCGGAACGCACCGAGGCCCGGCGCCCCCTCGACGGGGGTGCCGGGCCTCGGGCGTACCGAACGGCGTGCCGAACGGTGCGGGTCGTACTAGTGGGAGTGGCCGTGGCCGCCGTGACCGGCGTCGCCCTCGTCCTCGGCCGGCTTCTCGACGACCAGGGTCTCGGTCGTGAGCAGCAGCGACGCGATGGACGCGGCGTTCTCCAGGGCGGAGCGGGTGACCTTGACCGGGTCGATGACGCCGGCCTTGACCAGGTCGCCGTACTCGCCGGTGGCGGCGTTGAAGCCCTGGCCCTTGTCGAGCTCGGAGACCTTGGAGGTGATGACGTAACCCTCCAGGCCGGCGTTCTCGGCGATCCAGCGCAGCGGCTCGACGGCGGCGCGGCGGACGACCGCGACACCGGTGGCCTCGTCGCCGGTCTTGCCGAGGTTGCCCTCCAGGACCTTCACCGCGTGGACGAGGGCGGAGCCACCGCCGGAGACGATGCCCTCCTCGACGGCGGCGCGGGTCGCCGAGATGGCGTCCTCGAGGCGGTGCTTCTTCTCCTTGAGCTCCACCTCGGTGGCGGCGCCGACACGGATGACGCACACGCCGCCGGCCAGCTTCGCGAGGCGCTCCTGGAGCTTCTCGCGGTCCCAGTCGGAGTCCGTGGACTCGATCTCGGCCTTGATCTGGTTGACGCGGCCCTTGACGTCCTCGGAGTTGCCCCCGCCGTCGACGATGGTCGTGTCGTCCTTGGAGACGGTGACGCGGCGGGCGGTGCCCAGCACGTCGAGACCGGCGCCGTCGAGCTTGAGGCCGACCTCCTCGGCGATGACGGTCGCACCGGTGAGGGTGGCGATGTCACCGAGCATGGCCTTGCGGCGGTCGCCGAAGCCCGGGGCCTTCACCGCGACGGCGTTGAAGGTGCCACGGATCTTGTTGACGACGAGGGTGGAGAGCGCCTCGCCCTCGACGTCCTCGGCGATGATCAGGAGCGGCTTGGAGGCGCCGGCCTGGATGACCTTCTCCAGGAGCGGGAGCAGCTCCTGGATGGAGCCGATCTTGCCCTGGTGGATCAGGATGTACGGGTCGTCGAGGACGGCCTCCATACGCTCCTGGTCGGAGACCATGTACGGGGACAGGTAGCCCTTGTCGAAGGCCATGCCCTCGGTGAACTCCAGGTCCAGACCGAAGGTGTTGGACTCCTCGACGGTGATGACACCGTCCTTGCCGACCTTGTCCATCGCGTCCGCGATGAGGTCGCCGACCTGGGTGTCCTGCGCGGAGAGCGCGGCCACGGCGGCGATGTCGGACTTGTCGTCGATCGGGCGGGCGGTCGCGAGGAGCTCCTCGGACACGGCCTTGACCGCGGCGTCGATGCCCTTCTTCAGGGCGGCCGGGGAGGCGCCGGCGGCGACGTTGCGCAGGCCCTCGCGGACGAGCGCCTGAGCCAGGACGGTCGCGGTGGTGGTGCCGTCACCCGCTACGTCGTTGGTCTTGGTCGCCACCTCCTTGACGAGCTGGGCGCCGAGGTTCTCGTACGGGTCGTCGAGCTCGACCTCGCGCGCGATGGTGACACCGTCGTTGGTGATGGTGGGAGCGCCGAACTTCTTGTCGATGACGACGTTGCGGCCCTTGGGGCCGATCGTCACCTTGACCGTGTCGGCAAGCTTGTTGACGCCGCGCTCAAGGGCGCGACGGGCGTCCTCGTCGAACTTCAGAATCTTCGCCATGGGCTGTGTTCCCTCTCAAAATGAACTGCGCCCCTCGCCGCCCGGCTAGTTATTTCGCAGGGGGCCAGGGGCGCAGAACACAGGCAAACGTGGGTGAATTACTTCTCGACGATCGCGAGAACGTCGCGGGCCGAGAGGACGAGGTACTCCTCGCCGTTGTACTTCACCTCGGTGCCGCCGTACTTGCTGTACAGGACGACGTCGCCGGTCTTGACGTCGAGCGGAAGCCGCTCGCCGTTCTCGAAGCGGCCCGGGCCCACGGCGAGGACGACGCCCTCCTGGGGCTTCTCCTTCGCGGTGTCCGGAATGACCAGGCCGGAAGCCGTGGTCTGCTCGGCGTCGAGCGGCTGGACCACAATGCGGTCCTCGAGCGGCTTGATCGCAACCTTGGAGCTGGTGGTCGACACGATCCGGTCTCCCCCTTCGGAGATCTCACGGGGTTTAACAGTCTGTGGGCGGCGACCTGACCGGCCCGTCGTCGCGGGTGCCGGACCTGCCCTGTCGCGCAGAGTGCTGCTGGCACTCTCCAGGGGGGAGTGCCAGCACCGAGACTATGACCGCGATTAGCACTCGGTCAAGCGGAGTGCCAATTCACCACCCTCGCGCCGTCTCGATCGGGGCTCTGTCTGGTCGCCGTCCGGACAACGTCGGGGTGGCGACCCTCGTTCCGTACGACGGTACGGAGATGACGCGCCCCCGGAGCGGGATGCGGGCGGTCGTCGCGGTGGGGCTGGGCGTGGCGGTCCTGGCCTCCGTCGTCGAAGAGGGCTCCCGGAATTCTCCGGAACCCGCTCCGACCTGGACCTTCCCGCCCTGCCGCAGCGGGCGCGACAACCCTGCCCCAGCGGGGGCGACAACAGCGAATGCGCGCGCAGCGGGGGCTGAGCGCGCATTCGCGGGCCGGGTGCGGGGAAGGACGCGCGTCAGACGTAGTCCTCCAGCTTCGCCACCGCGTATCCCTTGTGGGTGATGGTCTTCATGACCTGGCGGATCATGTCGGGCATCGACCCCTTCCAGTCCTCCTTGCCCCGGAAGTGGGTGAGGACGATGTCGCCGGGGTGCAGGTCCCGGTCCCACTCGCGCCACTCCATGTGGTCGGGGAAGGCCTCGGAGGACCACAGGGGCACGGCGGTGATGCCGCAGGACTGGGCGACGACGAGGGTGTCGCGGTTGTAGTTGCCGTAGGGCGGGCGGAAGAGGGTGGGCCGCTTCCCGTAGTGCTTGAGGATCTTCTCCTGCTGGCCGCAGATCTCCCGCTTCTGCTCGCCGGCGGAGAGGCCGGGCAGATAGCGGTGGTTGAGCGTGTGGTTACTGATCGTCACCCCGCGCTTCTGCATCTTCTTGAAGTAGCCGTAGTCGTCGTTGATGACGTAGTCGCTGACGAACGCGCTGTACGGGATATCCAGTTCGGTCATCATCCGCAGCAGCTCGGGGTCCTTCTCCGCCCCGTCGTCCATCGTCAGGAAGACGATCTTCTCCTTGGTCGGGACGGTGGTGAAGACGGGCGGCAGCCCGGCGTCGTCCCGGACCTCGAAGCCCTTGCGGGTGGTGATGCGCGGCTTCACCTTCGGCGGCTCGGGGGCCGCGAGCGGAGTCCTGGCCAGTCCCCACTTCTTCGCGGCGACGGCCCGCGCCACCTGCTTCTTCCTGAGCGCCTCGGCGTAGGTGTCCAGGGCGCGGGCGGGCCCGGCCTTCGGAGCGGCCCCGCCCGGTTGGCCGGCGGCGGGCTTCGCGGGTCCGCCGGGAGTTCCCGGGCCGCCGCCGCCCGTCTCCGCCGCGCACCCGGAGGCGACGGCGGCGGCCAGCAGGGCCGCCAGCACGACGGTGCCCGACCTGTGCCACTTCATGGCTGCTTTTTCGTTTTGTCGTACTAGCTGCATGGCGCCGCATCCTGCCAGCCGCCGGCCCGCCTCCCACCCCGACACCGCGAGCGGGCCGGCGCCGTCCCCCGGCCGGCCCACAGCGACCTCCGGCGGCGCGGGCAGCGGCACCCGGCGCAGCGGCCACAATGGACCGGGTGAACGCAACGACCCCCTCCGCCCCGGACGACGACCCCGCCCGCGCCGCCTTCGCGGCGCTGCGCACCCCCGGGGGCGAGCAGCTGCTGGCCGAGCTGCGCGACCACGACCCCGCCGACGAGCTGGCCGCCGCGACCCGGCTGCGCCGCACGCACCCGGCGGAGCTGGTCTCGGCGGCCCTGGGCCAGGCCCGGCTGCGGCAGCGGGCGGTGGCCAAGTTCGGGGCCGAGGACGCCTACCGGATGTACTTCACGCCCAACGGGGTCGAGCAGGCCACCCGCACCTCGGTCGCCGCCCACCGCGCCGCCCGGTTCGCCGGGCTCGGCGTGCGGAGCGTGGCCGACCTGTGCTGCGGCATCGGCGGCGACGCCCTCGCCCTGGCCCGCGCCGGGATCTCCGTCCTGGCCGTGGACCGCGACCCGTTGACCGCCGAGGTGGCCCGCGCCAACGCGGAGGCGCTCGGTCTGGAGGGGCTGATCGAGGTGCGGTGCGCCGATGTCACGGAGGTCGACACCGCCCCGTACGACGCGGTGTTCGTGGACCCGGCCCGGCGCGGCGGACGCGGCCGCATCTTCGATCCGGAGGCGTACTCACCGCCGCTGTCCTGGGCCTCGGCCGCCGCGCTGAAAGCCCCGAGGGCGGCGCTGAAGATCGCCCCGGGCGTGCCGCACGAGGCGATCGGCCCGGAGGCGGAGGCCGAGTGGATCTCGGACGGCGGCGACGTGAAGGAGGCGGTGCTCTGGTACGGGGAGGGCTTCGCGCCCGGCGCGTTCCGGGCCACGCTGCTGCCCTCCGGGGCGACCCTGACCGCCCCGGCCCCCCTGCCCGCCCCGCCCGTGGGCCCGGTCGGGCGCTATCTGTACGAGCCGGACGGCGCGGTAATCCGGGCGCATCTGGTCGCCGACATCGTCGAGCGGTGCGGCGGGCGGCTGGTGGACGAGACGATCGCGTACGTCACGAGCGACACGCGGTACTCCTCCCCGTACGTCTCCGGGTACGAGATCACCGACCGGCTGCCGTTCAACATGAAGAAGCTGAAGGCGCTGCTGCGGGAGCGGGAGGTCGGTGTACTGACCGTCAAGAAGCGCGGCTCGGCGGTCGAGCCGGAGGAGCTGCGTCGCCGGATGAAGCTGAGCGGTCCGCACGCGGCGACGGTGTTCCTGACCCGGGTGGCGGGGGCTCCGACGATGCTGATCGGCCATCCGCTGGGCTGACCCGCCCGGCGGGTCCCATCAGGACGCCCACCACCCAGCGGCGGTGCGCCAGGGCCGTGACCGCGCCGGTCAGCGCGGTCAGCCAGGCGACCATGCCGACGCCCATCACCAGGGCGACCAGCCCGTACGTCTCCCGGCCGGGCCGCGCGCTCGCGGGTCCGAGCACACAGAGGGCGAGCCCCACCGCGCCCAGGACGAACGACAGGAGCAGCCAGGCGAGGCTCGTCCCGGGCATCCGCAGCCGCCGGTCGCGCTCCGGGTCCCGGTCCAGCGCGCCCCAGGCGGCGAGCAGCGAACGGACCTTCCGGTCCCGCGCGACGCCGAGGCAGAAGAAGATGACGGCCGGGATCAGCACCGTCGCGCCGCTGACCAGGCTGACGATTCCGCCGATGACACTGGTGAAGTCAACCAGGTCGACCGCCTGCTCGAACAGGACGATCCCGGAGCCCACCAGGGCCCAGCCGATCGCGACGAGCCCCGCCCACATCCACAGCAGTCCGAGCCGCCCGGGACCCACGTGCATCCTCACCAGCTCGCCCAGGACCACCGCCCGGTCGGCGAGCAGCGCCTCACGGTCGGGCCAGGAGCGGATCCCGGCAGGCGGCGGAGGCGGCGGGAGAGGGGCACGGCGTGGCATGCGCAGAACACTATCGACCGGGCCACGAGGGTCCGCGCGCGTTCGTCCGGGCCCACACGGCCGCGCGCCGGCCCAAGCCCCTGCGACCGCCTGCCGCCTGCCGCCTGCCGCCCACCGCATCAAGCTCCGGCGGCCTCGCGTCCGTTCAGGCGTCGCGCAGCGCCTGGATGTCCAGCTTGCCCATGCCGAGCATCGCCTTCATGGTCCGGTCCGCCTTCGCCGGGTCCGGGTCGGCCAGCAGGCGCGGCAGCTCGTTCGGCACGATCTGCCAGGAGACCCCGTACTTGTCCTTGAGCCAGCCGCACTGGCCTTCTTCGCCGCCTTCGGAGAGCGCGTCCCAGAGCCGGTCCACCTCGGCCTGGTCGGCGCAGTCCACGGAGAGCGAGATCGCCTCGGTGAAGGGGAACTGCGGCCCTCCGTTGAGCCCCGTGTAGTCCTGGCCCGCGAGCCGGAACTCGACGGCAAGCACGGACCCCGTCTCGCCCGGGGCGGACTCTCCGTAGTGGGTGACGTCCAGGATGCGGGAGTCCCCGCCGAAGATACCGACGTAGTGTTCGGCCGCCTCCTCGGCCTTGCCGTCGTACCAGAGACAGGGGGTGATCTTCTGCATGGTCTTCTCCTCGTCGGCCCGTCCACACGTCCGGACCGCAAGTCCGGACGTCGTGGAAGGTAGACCCGGTCCGCCGCCCGAACTCATCGGACACGCCCCGGCCCCGCCGCCCCCACCCGCGCGGGCTCAGCGGGAAGCGACGGCGGCACCGGCTCAGCGGGAAGCGGCGTCGCCCTCCCGCTCGGCTCCCCGGTCCCGCCCGGCTCCCCGGTCTCGCCCGGCGCGCGTCGGCCCGTCGAGTGCCTTCCGCCCCGTCGGCAGCAGGACGTACGCCGCCAGCGCGGCCGCCGCCAGGAGTCCCGCGGCGGCCCAGAACGCGGCCGCGTACCCCGAGGCCAGCTCGGTGCGCCCGGTGGAGCCGCCGGTGACCCGGGCGGCGACGGTGACCAGGACCGCGAGGCCGAGCGAGCCGCCGACCTGGCGCGAGCTGTTGAGCAGCCCGGAGGCCATGCCGGTCTCGCCCGTGGCCACGTCGGTCGTCGCGGCCGTGCCGAGCGGGACGAAACAGAGCCCGATGCCGAAGGCGCAGAGCAGCGACGGGCCGAGGATGGAGACGAGGAAGCCTCCGTCGACCGTGGCGGTGACCGCGTACCAGGCCATGCCGAGCGCGGCCAGCGTCGCGCCCACCGTCATCAGCCGACGGATGCCGAGCGCGGCGACCGCCCGGGTGGCGAGGATCGAGCCGGCGACGACGCCCACGCAGAACGGCAGGAACGCGAACCCGGCGGCCGTCGGCCCGAACCCGAGGACCAGCTGCATGTAGAGCGAGACGAAGTAGAACGCGCCGAACTGGGCCGAGGCCAGCAGCAGACAGAACAGGTTCGCCGTCAGCACCGGCCGCCCCCTCAGCAGGCCGGGCCGGAGCAGCGGGGACGCGGTCCGCAGTTCGACGGCGACGAAGGCGGCCAGCAGGATCACCGCGGCGCCGAGGGAGGCGAGCGTGACCGCAGAGCCCCAGCCGTGGTCCGAGGTCCGCACCAGACCGAGGACCAGCAGCGTCGTCCCGGCCGTGACCAGCAGCGCCCCGGCCACGTCCAGCCGCGCCCCGGGCCGCCGCCCCCCGCCGACGGGTCCGGTGCGCGCGGCGGCGGCCAGCGCGAAGGCGACGATCGGCACGTTGACCAGCATCACGGACCGCCAGCCCGTCGCGTCGGTGAGCACCCCGCCCGCCAGCACCCCGACCGCGCCGCCCGCCACGCCCGCCATGCCCCACAGCCCGAGCGCCCGGGACCGGGCGGGCCCGGCCGGGAAGGCGAGAGTGATCAGGGCGAACGCCACCGGGGCGAGGGCCGCCGCGCCGACGCCCTGGACGGCCCGCGCCGCCACCAGCGACCCGGGCGACCAGGCGAACCCGCCGGCCAGGCTGGCCAGACCGAAGAGCCCCAGACCCGCCGTCAGGACCCGGCGCGGACCGGCCAGATCGGCGAGCCGGCCGCCGAGCATGAGGAGCCCGCCGAAGGCGAGGGCGTAGGCGTTCACGACCCACAGCAGCCCTTCCCCGCCGAAGCCGAGGTCGCTGCGGATGTCGGGCAGCGCGACGTTCACCACGGACATGTCCAGCGACACCAGGAACTGCACCGTGAGCGCCACCACCAGCAGCCACCACGCGTGCCGCTCCCCCGCGCCCTGCGCAGCCCTCGCGCCCGCCGCCCCTCCCTCGGGGGCTCTCCCCGTCCCGCTCTTCCCCGCGCCGTCCATGACGCCCCCTTCGCTTCGCGCTTCCCTCGACCGGGAATTACCATACACGTATAAAAATTAGGCGCCGATGGTTCGGGAGGGTCCCGCGGCGGACCGGAACAGAGCCCCGGAAGGAGAGAATGCCCAGGTGTCAGGCACCGAGAAGACAAAGAAGACAGAGAAGATGAAAAATCCGGTGACGGGCGGCAAACCGGACGCGTCCGGACGGCCCGTGGGACGGCCCGTGGGACGTCCCCGCCGGCTGGACCCGGAGGTGATGGTCGCCACCGCGCGTCGCATCGTCGAGGAGGAGGGCGTGGCCGCCCTGTCCATGCGGCGGGTGGCGAAGGAGCTGGGCAGCACGCCCATGGCGCTCTACCACTACGTGCAGGACAAGGACGAGCTGCTGATGCTCACCCTGTCCGGCACGGCGGCGGCGTTCCCGCGCCCGGAGCTGCCCGAGGACCCGCGCGAGCGGCTGGTGGCGGTGGCCGCGCACATGCACGACGTCATCGGCCGGATCCCCTGGGTGCTGGACATCCTGGCGCTGGGCGAGCTGACCGACCGCAACGCGCTGTGGATGGTGGAGGAGATCATCGACTGCGCGCTCGCCTGCGGCCTCTCCCCGGCCCGCTCGGTGCGGGCGTACCGGACGATCTGGAGTTACGTCTACGGGGACCTGGTCTTCCGCAGGGCGGCGGCCCGCCGGGCGGAGAACCCGTCGCGCCGCGAGTTCTTCCCGGAGATGGTCACCGAGCAGGACGCGGCGGAGCTGCCCCGGCTCACCGAGGTCAAGGACCGCTGGCGGGAGTACGCCGCCGACTACGAGACCGTCGAGGAGCTCGACGCGATCGTGGACGGTCTGCTCAGGCGCGGGACGCGGGGCGCGAAGGCCTGACCGGTCCACCGGGGCGCGAAAGCCTCACGGACCGAGCCGCCGGGCGCGAAGGCCTCACGAACCGGGCCGCCGGGCGCGAAGGCCTCACGGACCGAGCCGCCGGAACACGGAAAGCCTCACGAACCGGGCCGCCGGGCGCGAAGGCCTCACGGACCGGGCCGCCGGGACGCCGAAAGCCCAGGACCGGGCCGCCGGGACGCACGGGTGTCGCGTGTCCCCCGCCCGGCCCCGCGCGTTCAGCCCACCGTCTCGAAGCGCCAGCGGTGCACCGGACGGGTGATCAGAGCGGCGTCGGGCTCGGGGAGTTCGGGGAGGTCGTCGCCGTACGAGGCGCCCTGCCACCACGTCATCACCAGCACCCGGTCCTGCGGGGCGCGCAGCAGTTCGCTGCGGTGGGGTTCGCGGGCCAGCTCGGCGGCCCGTGCCCGCGCCCACTCCAGGAGTTCGCCGCCGCGTCCCTCGGCGGCGCGGGCCTCCCACATCAGGACGATGGTCGGGGCGCTCATGAGTACAGGTTGTCCTTGCTGATCTCGTGCACGTGGTCATGCGTGTGCTCATGCGTGTGCTCATGCGTGTGCTCATGGTGGGCCCCCGGCACATGCGGCTCCGTGACCGGCAGCGAGGAGTCGGCGGACAGCTCCAGGTCGGAGGGGCGGCGGTTGCGGGCGACCATCTCCGCGCCGAGCGCGGCGACCATCGCCCCGTTGTCGGTGCAGAGCCCGGGGCGCGGCACCCGCAGCCGGATGCCGGCCCGCTCGCAGCGTTCCTGGGCCAGGGCGCGCAGCCGGGAGTTGGCCGCGACACCGCCCCCGATCATCAGGTGGTCGACGCCCTCGTCCTTGCAGGCCCGCACGGCCTTTCGCGTGAGCACGTCCACCACGGCCTCCTGGAAGGACGCCGCCACGTCCCGGACCGGCACCGCCTCGCCCGCCGCGCGCTTCGCCTCGATCCAGCGGGCGACGGAGGTCTTGAGCCCGGAGAAGGAGAAGTCGTAGGGGGCGTCGCGCGGGCCGGTCAGACCGCGCGGGAACGCGATCGAGGCCGGGTCGCCCTCCTTCGCGAGCCGGTCGATGACCGGGCCGCCGGGGAAGCCGAGGTTCAGCACGCGGGCGATCTTGTCGAACGCCTCGCCCGCCGCGTCGTCGATCGTCGCGCCGAGCGGCCGGACGTCGCTGGTGATGTCGGGGGCCAGCAGGAGCGAGGAGTGGCCGCCGCTGACCAGCAGGGCCATCGTCGGCTCGGGCAGCGGGCCGTGCTCCAGCTGGTCGACGCAGATGTGCGAGGCGAGGTGGTTGACCCCGTAGAGCGGCTTGCCGAGCGCGTACGCGTACGCCTTCGCGGCCGAGACGCCGACGAGCAGGGCTCCGGCGAGGCCGGGGCCCGAGGTGACGGCGATCCCGTCGAGGTCACGGGCGCTGATCCCGGCCTCCTTCAGGGCCCGTTCGATGGTGGGGACCATCGCCTCCAGGTGGGCGCGGGACGCGATCTCCGGGACGACGCCGCCGAAACGGGCGTGGGTGTCGACGCTGGAGGCGACGGCGTCCGCGAGCAGGGTCGTACCGCGCACGATGCCCACGCCGGTCTCGTCGCAGGAGGTCTCGATGCCGAGTACGAGGGGTTCGTCGACAGCCATCATTCAGTCCCGGTCTCTGGTGCGTGCTCGTGCACTGCTTGCTCTTGCATGGTCAGGCGCATGACCAGGGCGTCGATGTTCCCCGGCTGGTAGTAGCCGCGCCGGAAGCCGATCGGCTCGAAGCCGAAGCGCTCGTACAGCTTCTGTGCCCGGGTGTTGTCGACCCGGACCTCCAGGAGGACCGTGGCGCACTCGAAGTCGGTGG
Organism: Streptomyces sp. MGP-P1; assembly: GCF_057766565.1. Lineage (NCBI taxonomy): Bacteria > Bacillati > Actinomycetota > Actinomycetes > Kitasatosporales > Streptomycetaceae > Streptomyces > Streptomyces sp. MGP-P1. The sequence continues at coordinate 46,606 of NZ_JBYMEM010000005.1, forward strand.
CGGCCTTCAGCAGGTCGGCGAGGAGTTCGGAGCCGAGGCCGGTGCCCCACGCCTCGCGGCTGACCGCGATCGTCTGGACGTCGGCCAGGTCGCCGAGGGCGGCGAGCCCGGCGTAGCCGGTGATCCGCCCGGTGGCGGGGTCCTCGGCGACGACGTAGTGGCGGGTGGCGCCGGGGCCGCGGGCGTGCGCCAGCTCGGACCAGAACATGCCGGGCGACCAGGCGTCGTCCGGGAACAGCGCGTGTTCGAGGTCGAGCACCGGCGCGATGTCCCACCAGCGCATCTCGCGCAGTACGGCGGCGGTGGCGGTGCTCACGTGGGGGTGACCACCTTGTAGTTCTTCGGGACCTGCGCGTCGGGCCTGCGCAGATAGAGCGGCCGGGGCTCCAGGAGCTCCTGTCCGGCGGCGAGGCGCTCGGCGGCGAGCCCGGCGAGCGCCCCGGCGGCGACGTGCTCGGGGCCGCGCGCGTCCGGGAAGGCGTCCGGGTAGAGCACCGCGCCCGCGCCGACCACGGGGAGCCCGGCCAGCGCCCCGGCGATGTCGGCGGGCCGGTCGACGGCGGGTTCGCCCGAACGGGTGCGGGCGTCCTCGTACCGCGCCCAGTAGACCTCCTTGCGGCGCGCGTCGGTCGCCACGGCGAACGGCCCTTCCAGGCCCTCCAGTCCGGCGGCGTGGGCGAGGCCGTCCAGGGTGCACAGGCCGTGGACCGGCACGGAGAGGACGGAGCCGAAGGTGGCGGCGGTGACCAGGCCGACCCGCAGGCCGGTGTACGGGCCGGGGCCGACGCCCACGACCACGGCCGTCACGGCGTCGAGGGCCGTCCCGGCCTCGGCGAGGACCCGGTCGACGGCGGGGAGCAGCAGCTCCCCGTGCCTGCGGGCGTCGACCTGTCCCGAGGAGGCGATGACGGACGTGCCGTCGTGCAGGGCGACGGTGACGGCGGGCGTGGCGGTATCCATGGCGAGCAAGAGCACGCAAACAGCCTACGGCTCCGCCGACGGCGTTACGGCGTCCGTACGGCGTCCCGGCCCGCCCGCTCCCTGCTGCTACCGTCACCGGGTATCCGCGGGTACGACGTAAACGCTTGTACGACATGCGGCAACGGCAGTCGAAAGGGGATTTCACGGTGGCTAGGGGAAGCTCGGGAATCGTGGCCGGGCTCACTGCGGCGGCGGTCGCCGCGGTCGCCTTCCTCGCCTACCAGGCCTCGGCGAACGCCCCCGCCTCGGTGGCGTCCACGTCCGGCCCGAAGCCCACTGCCTCGGCCTCGGCCTCGGCGCAGCCCTCCGCCAAGCCGAAGCCCACGGCCGACCCGCTGGCGGTCCCGGCGGCGTCCGGCACGGGCGAGCGCGTCGTGTACGCGCTGAAGGACCGCCGGGTGTGGCTGGTCGACGAGTCCGGCGAGGCGATCCGCACCTTCACCGTGATGCCGAGCCCCGTCAGCCCGCCCCCCGGGGTCCACAAGGTCACCTCGCGCTCGGGCACGGTCCAGGGTTCGGACGGCATCCCGATCGAGCACGTGGTCCGCTTCGCCAACGTGGACGAGGTGGCGATCGGTTTCAGCGCGGCGCAGGACGGCTCGATGGCCAGCCCGGACCCGACGTCGAAGACCGGCGGTGTCCGGATGAAGCGCGCGGACGGCAGCGCGATGTGGACCTTCGCGACGGTCGGCGCGAAGGTCGTCGTCGTCCCGTAGGGCGGCCCGGCAGGCTTACGCCGCCCGCTCCCGGACGGCGTTCCCGTGGACGCTCTCCTCGTCCCGGTCGCGGTCCCGGTCCGCCGCGTCGGACGGATCCGGCGCCTCGCTCGGCGGGGTGGAGACCGCGGTGGCCGCGGCGCACGAGGCCAGCAGGTCCCTCATCGACAGGGCGGACGGAGTGGGTCGCGGCTGCGCCGCGCGCTCGGGCGTCGGCATGGATTGCCTCCTTGGTGCTCCGATGGAGGGCGTGGTTAGGTAGACCTAACCACGTCTCGTACCCATGTGACCACGACCACGGCCCCCCGCGCAACAGTTTACCGACGGACTGTCGGGAAGGTCTCGTGAAGGACGGCAGCGGAGAGCGGACGGCTGCGGAGGAGGGCGGCCCCGGAGGACGGGCGGCCCCGGAGGGCCGGCCGCGCGTTACGCCAGGTCCGCCCGCAGCCCCGCCCAGCGCGTCCCGATACCGACCAGGGTCACCTCGCGCCGCTCGTCGTCGGTGTCGCCCGTCGCACGGTCGATGAGGACCCGCAACCGGTCGTCGGCCAGCTCCTCGACCTTGCCGTCGCCCCACTCCACGACCACCACGGACTCCGGCAGCGACACGTCCAGGTCCAGGTCCTCCATCTCGTCGAGCCCGCCGCCCAGGCGGTACGCGTCGACGTGGACCAGGGCGGGACCCCCGGTCAGCGAGGGGTGGACGCGGGCGATGACGAACGTGGGCGAGGTGACCGCGCCGCGCACGCCGAGGCCCTCGCCCAGGCCCCGGGTCAGCGTCGTCTTCCCGGCGCCCAGCTCCCCGGTGAGCATGACCAGGTCGCCGGGGGCCAGCACCCGGGCGAGCCGGCGGCCCAGGTCCTGCATCTGTTCGGGCGAGGTGACGGTGAGCGTCACGGTCACCGCCTCGGGTACGGCCCCGGCGGGCTCGGGAGCGGTCGTCCCCGCTGTCTCCGGAACGGTCTCAGCGGCCGGGCCGCCGTGCGGTGCTTCCATGTCCGCCAACGTTAGCGCCCGGCACGGTGCCGCTGCGTACGAGCAGGTCGGCCAGCCGGTCGGTGACCGTCTCCGGGTGCTCCAGCATCACCAGGTGCCCGGCGTCCGGCACGATCACCAGCTCGGCGTCGGGCAGGACGTCGGCGATGGCCTCGCTGTGGGAGCTGGGGGTGACCAGGTCCTTCTCCCCGGCCAGGATCAGCACGGGCACGTCCCGGAACGCGGGCAGCGCACCGCTCTTGTCGTGCTCGGTGAAGGCCGGGTAGAACTCGGCGACCACATCGATCGGGGTGGACTCGATCAGCCGTTCCGCGAACCGGGCGACCGCCGGGTCCACGTCCCGCGAGCCGAACGAATACCGCTTGATCAGTCCGGCGAAGAGGTCCGCGGTGGCCCGCCTCCCCTTCTCCACCAGCTCCGTCTGCGAGCCGAGCGCCTTCAGCACCCCGGGCAGCACCCGGCGCACCGCGTTCACGCCCGCCACCGGCAGCCCGAAGTTGACCTCGCCGAGCTTGCCGCTGGAGGTGCCGACCAGGGCGACGGCGGCGACCCGGTCGCGGACCAGGGCCGGGCACTGGTCGGCCAGCGCCATCATCGTCATGCCGCCCATGGAGTGCCCGACCAGCACCAGCGGGCCCTCGGGCGCCGCCGCGTCGATGACCGCCTCCAGGTCGCGGCCGAGCTGGTCGATGCCGAGCGGCACCCCGTCCGCCTGGGCCCGGCCCCGCCCGGAGCGGCCGTGGCTGCGCTGGTCCCAGTAGACGGCGCGTACGAGGCCGCGCAGGGCGGCCCGCTGGAAGTGCCAGGAGTCCTGGCCGAGGCAGTAGCCGTGGCTGAAGACGACGGTGACCGGGGCGGGGGCCTTGCGCCCGAAGAGCCTGCGGCGGCGGGTGCCGGTGGCGTCTCCCTCGGAAACCTCGGGCGCCTCGTCCTCCACCTCGTCGATCTCGTAGTACAGCTCGGTGCCGTCGTCGGCGACGGCCCGGCCCGGCGTGCCGCGCAGCGAGCCGTAGGGCCCGGTGGCGTCCAGCGCGAGACGGGCCTTCTTGCGCATGCCGCGCCCGACGGTGAGCCGCTCCACGGCGACCCCGGCGGCCGCGCCGGCGGCGAGCACCCCTATGGCGGCTCCGGCGATCCCGGCCCGGCGCCAGCCTGCCGCGCCGGCGGCGGCGGTCGCGGCCACCACGGCCCCCGCGTCGCTTTCGCTCACCGCGGCACACCCCCGGTCGGTTCGCCGGCCGTCCCGTTCACGTACACCCGGGGCACCCGGGAGCCGATGCGGGTGACGATCTCGTACGCGATGGTGCCGGCGGCCTCCGCCCAGTCCTGCGCGGTCGGCTCGCCCCGGTCGCCCGGCCCGAACAGCACCGCTTCCGCGCCCGGCTCCGGCCGGTCGCCGCCGAGGTCGACGACGAACTGGTCCATGGCGACCCGGCCCGCGACCGTGCGCACCTTCCCGCCGACCAGGACGGGCCCCGTGCCCGACGCGTGGCGCGGGACGCCGTCCGCGTAGCCGACGGGGATCAGGCCGAGGGTCGTCTCGGCGGTCGTCGTGTAGTGGTGGCCGTAGCTGACGCCGTGTCCGGCCGGGGCGTCCTTGACCAGGGCGACGGAGGCGGCGAGCGTCATCACGGGCCGCAGCCCGAAGTCGGCGGGCGTGCCCAGCTCGGGGGCGGGCGAGATGCCGTACATCGCGATGCCGGTCCGCACGAGGTCGAAGTGCGCCTCGGGGATCGTGAGCGTGGCCGGGGAGTTGGCCAGGTGCCGCACCTCGGGCTCCACGCCCTCCTTCTCGGCGTACGCCACCATGTCGCGGTAGACGCCGAGCTGGGCGGCGATCGAGGGGTGGCCGGGCTCGTCGGCGCAGGCGAAGTGGGACCAGAGGCCGGTGACCTCCACCCGTCCGGCCCGCTCGGCGGCCAGCGCCCCGGTGACCAGCTCGGGCCAGTCGGCGGGCTGACAGCCGCCGCGGCCGAGGCCGGTGTCGGCCTTGAGCTGGATCCTGGCCGGCCGGCCGGCCGCGTCGGCGGCCGCGACGACCTCGCGCAACGCCCACATGCCGCTGACCGACACGTCGATGCCGGCCTCGATCGCCTCGCGCCAGGGGCCCCCGGGCGTCCACAGCCAGCACATGATCCGGCCGTCGAGTCCGGCCGCGCGCAGGGCGAGGGCCTCCTGCGGGGTCGCGGTTCCCAGCCAGGTCGCCCCGGCCTCGCGGGCGGCCCGCGCGCAGGGCACGGCCCCGTGCCCGTAACCGTCGGACTTCACCACGGCCATGAGCTGCGCCCCGGCCGCACGCTCGCGCAGGACGCGCACGTTGGCGCGCAGCGCGGCGAGGTCGATCTCGGCACGGGCTCTCAGGGACGCTGTCTCGTTCATCGCGCCCAGTCTCTCAGAGGCGTCGGTCGCCTCCCCGGCGGTGCACGCCGATTTCCAACCGTATGTACGTTACGTACGTTTCATCACCTGGGTCAGGTGGTCGACCAGGACCGGGACATGGCTGTCGTCCACGTCCTTCACGGCGGTGATCAGCGTGACGGGTCCGCCCTCGCGCACCAGGCCGACGAGCCGCTCGACGGCCTCCGTGTGCGCCGGGTCGTCCAGTTCGGTGCGGTAGCGCTCGACGAAGCCGTCGTGGCGCGCCCCGGAGCCGCCCTGGTGGTACCAGGAGCGCAGCTCGTCCGAGGGGGTGACGTCCTTCAGCCATACGTCGATCGCGGCCCGCTCCTTGGAGACGCCCCGGGGCCAGAGCCGGTCGACGAGGACCCGGGTGCCGTCGCCGTCCTCCGGCGGGTCGTAGACCCTGCGTACGCGTACGGGTTCGCTCACTGCCAGGACCGCCCTTCCGCCGGGGCTTCCAGCATGGCCCCCTCCTCACCCCGCCCGCACGTCGCGCCAGGCGGCCTGGATGCCGTCCGCGACGTCCTGCGCGGAGACGGGGGCCCCGTCGGAGCCGTGCCGGGCGGCGAGCCCGTGCAGATACGCGCCCACGGACGCGGCGTCGCGCGGGGCGAGTCCGGCCGCGAGCAGGGACCCCGTCAGCCCGGAGAGCACGTCGCCGCTGCCCGCCGTGGCGAGCCAGGACGTGCCGGTCGGGTTGACCCGTACGGGGGTGTCGCGGGCCTCCGCGATCAGGGTCGTGGAGCCCTTGAGGAGCACGGTGGCCCGGTAGCGGGCGGCCAGTTCGCGCACCGCGGCCAGCCGCCCGGCCTCGACATCCTCGCGGGCCGTGCCGAGGAGCGCGGCGGCCTCGCCCGCGTGCGGGGTGAGGACGGTCGGCGCGGTCCGGGTCCGCACGGTCGCCGGGTCCAGCAGCCGCAGCCCGTCCGCGTCGACGAGCACGGGGACGTCGGCGGCCAGCACGTCGGCGACGGCCGCCTCCGCGCTCCGCCCGTCGCCGAGCCCGGGCCCGACCACCCAGGCCTGCACGCGTCCGGCCTCCGACGGCGGCCCGGCGTGCACCAGCGCCTCGGGGAAGCGGGCGATCACCGCGTCCGCGCCCGGCCCGACGTACCGCACGGCCCCGGCCCCGCCGCGCAGCGCGCCCGCGACCGCGAGGACGGCCGCGCCCGGGTAGCGCTCGGACCCGGCGACGACGCCGACGACGCCGCGCCGGTACTTGTCGCTCTCCGGGCCCGGCGCGGGCAGCAGCGCGGCGACGTCCGCGTACTGGAGGGCCTCCAGGTCCGGCGGCTCGGGCAGTTCCGGGCCGAGCCCGATGTCCACCAGCCGCAGGGCCCCGGCGTGTTCGGCGGCCGGGTCGATCAGGAGGCCGGGCTTGTAGGTGCCGAAGGTGACCGTCGCGTCCGCGCGGACCGCGTCCCCGTGCACCTCCCCGGTGTCGGCCTCCACCCCGCTCGGCAGGTCGACGGAGAGGACCGGGGTACGGTCCCCGGTCACCGTGTGCAGCAGCCCGGTGGCGTCCTCGCGCAGCCCGCCGCGCCCGCCGATACCGGTGATGCCGTCCACGACGAGGTCGAGCACGCCGAGCCCGTCAGGCCCGTCGACGACCCGTCCCCCGGCCGCCAGCAGGGCCGCGAGGCCGCCGGGGTGGGCCCGGTCGGGGGCGAGCAGCAGGGCCCGGACGCCCGCGCCCCGGCGGGCCAGACGGGCGCCCGCGTACAGCGCGTCGCCGCCGTTGTCGCCGCTGCCGACCAGGAGCAGGACCCGGGACCCGTACACCCGGCCGTTGCGCCGCAGCAGGTCGCCGCAGGCCACGGCGAGCCCGGCGGCGGCGCGCTGCATCAGGGCGCCCTCCGGCAACCGTTGCATGAGGGCGGCCTCGGCGGCCCGTACGGTCTCCACGCTGTAGGCACGTCGCATGGGTCCAACCCTCCGCGATCACGCGGCCCGACGCCACCCCCGTACGCCGTACGCCCGCCGCGCGGGAGCGACTCGTACGCCGTACGCCCACCTTGCGGGCTCGCGGGAGCCATCCGTACGCCCCACGCCCACCTCGCGGGAGCCACCCGTACGCGACGGCCTCCCTGGGACCACGAGGCTCACCCCTCGGCGATGACCACCGCCGACGCCACCCCCGCGTCGTGGCTGAGCGAGACGTGCCAGCCCCGTACGCCCAGTTCGGCGGCGCGGGCGGCGACCGTGCCGCGTACCCGCAGCCGGGGCTGCCCGCTCTCCTCGACCCAGACCTCCGCGTCGCTCCAGAGCAGCCCGCCGGGTGCGCCGAGCGCCTTGGCCAGGGCCTCCTTCGCGGCGAACCGGGCGGCGAGCGAGGCGATTCCGCGCCGCTCGCCGCTGGGCAGCGTCAACTCGCTCGCGACGAAGAGCCGGTCGGCCAGCTGGGGCGTACGCTCCAGCGCCGCGCCGAAGCGCTCGATCTCGGCCACGTCGATGCCGACCCCGATGATCACGAACCCACCCCTGTCACCTCGTCGCCCGGGCGCGTCCCGGGTCACTCCACGGTCACGGACTTCGCCAGGTTGCGCGGCTGGTCCACTTCGTTGCCGCGGGCCGTCGCGAGCTCGCAGGCGAAGACCTGGAGGGGCACGGTGGCGACCAGCGGCTGAAGCAGCGTAGGCGTTGCGGGGACCGTGATGAGGTGGTCGGCGTACGGGACGACGGCCTCGTCGCCCTCCTCGGCGACGACGATGGTGCGCGCGCCCCGGGCCCGGATCTCCTGGATGTTGGAGACGATCTTGTCGTGGAGGACCGAACGGCCGCGCGGCGACGGCACGATGACGACGACCGGGAGGCCCTCCTCGATGAGCGCGATCGGCCCGTGCTTCAGCTCGCCGGCCGCGAAGCCCTCGGCGTGCATGTAGGCGAGTTCCTTGAGCTTGAGCGCCCCTTCGAGGGCGACCGGGTAGCCGACGTGCCGGCCGACGAACAGCACGGTGTCGTGGTGGGCGAGGGACCGGGCCAGCTCGCGCACGGGCTCCATCGTCCCCAGGACCCGGTCGACCTCGCCGGAGATCGCGGAGAGCTGGCGCACCACCGTACGGATCTCGTCGCCCCATTTGGTGCCGCGCACCTGGCCGAGGTAGAGCGCCACGAGGTAGCAGGCGACGAGCTGGGTGAGGAAGGCCTTGGTGGAGGCGACGGCGACCTCGGGCCCGGCGTGCGTGTAGAGGACGGCGTCGGACTCGCGCGGGATCGTCGAGCCGTTGGTGTTGCAGATGGCGAGCACCTTCGCGCCCTGTTCGCGGGCGTGCCGCAGCGCCATCAGGGTGTCCATGGTCTCGCCGGACTGGGAGATGGCGACGACGAGGGTGCGCTGGTCCAGGATCGGGTCCCGGTAGCGGAACTCGCTGGCGAGTTCGGTCTCGCAGGGCAGCCGGGTCCAGTGCTCGATGGCGTACTTGGCGATCATCCCGGCGTGGAAGGCGGTCCCGCAGGCGACGATGACGACCTTGTCGACCTCCCGCAGATCGGCGGCCGGGATGCGCACCTCGTCGAGGTGGAGCGCGCCCTCCCCGTCGACGCGGCCGAGGAGGGTGTCGGCGACGGCCCGGGGCTGGTCGGCGATCTCCTTGAGCATGAAGGAGGCGTAACCGCCCTTCTCGGCGGCGGACGCGTCCCAGTCGACGTGGTACTCGCGCACCGCGGCGATCTCCCCGTCGAACCCGGTGACGACGACGCCCTCGCGGCTCAGCTCGACGACCTGGTCCTGGCCCAGCTCGACGGCGGACCGGGTGTGCGCGATGAAGGCGGCGACGTCCGAGGCGAGGAACCACTCGTCCTGCCCCACGCCCACGACGAGCGGTGAGTTGCGCCGGGCGCCGACCACCACGTCCGGCTGGTCCGCGTGCACGGCGACCAGGGTGAAGGCCCCCTCCAGCCGCCGGCACACCTGGCGCATCGCCTCCGCGAGGTCCCCGCCGGCCGAGAACGCCTCGGCCAGCAGGTGCGAGACGACCTCGGTGTCCGTCTCCGACTCCAGGGCGTGGCCGCGTCCGGTCAGCTCGCGGCGCAGGGCCGCGAAGTTCTCGATGATCCCGTTGTGCACGACGGCGACCCGGCCCGCGTTGTCCAGATGCGGGTGGGCGTTGGCGTCGGTGGGCGCTCCGTGCGTCGCCCACCGGGTGTGCCCGATCCCGGTCCGCCCGGCCGGCAGCGGCCGGGCGGCGAGCTCCTTCTCCAGATTGACGAGCTTGCCCGCCTTCTTCGCGGCGGCGAGCCCGCCGTCCGCGAGAACGGCGACGCCCGCCGAGTCGTAGCCCCGGTACTCGAGGCGCTTGAGTCCTGCTACGACGACGTCCTGCGCCGACTGCATTCCGACATAACCCACGATTCCGCACATAGCGGCACCCTAAGGCCGCTAGCGCCTCGCAGGAGGAATGTTGGTCGCATACAATTCCTTGTACATGACCCACACGAAGGGCGGTCGGACATGTCAGTGACCCAGATCGACATAGACGATGAAGCCTTGGAGCGGGCGATGGCCCTGTCCAAGGCCCGGACGAAGAAGGAGACCGTCAACCTCGCCCTGCGCTTCTACGCGGAGCAGCAGGAGCGTGCGGCGCGGATCGGCCGCCACTTCGAGCGCGCGCGCGGATGGGGCGCGGTCGAGGACGCCGAGCGGCGGCATCGGGCGGAGAAGGACGGCCGGTGATCTGCCTGCTCGACACTTCGGGCCTCGTCCGGCTGCTCTCCGACGCCTCTCTGCAGTCGGCGTGGTCCGAAGCCATCGAGGCCGGGACGATCGCCTCCTGCTATCCCCAGCGAGCGGAGTTCCTGTACGGCGCCCGGAGCGCGCGCGAGTACGACGAGATCGTGGAGATGTTCACCGACCTCTACCCGGACGTCTCCGTGCCGAAGAGCGCGGGACGCTGGGTCGCCTCGGTCCAGCACCGCATGGCACGCGCCGGGCAGCACCGCAGCGCCTCCGCCGTGGATCTCGTCATCGCCGCCACGGCAGCCCATCACGGCCTGACGGTCCTTCATGACGACCTCGACTACCGCACGGTCGCCCGGCACGCTCCCGACCTGGGCGAACACAGCGTCCATGACGTGGCCTGACTCTCCGGTGCGGGCCCGTGCGAAGAGTTCCGCACCGGAGCGGGTTCAGTGGTCCGTCAGGAGCAGTACTGCGCCTCCTTGCCGATCGACCGGTACATGCAGTCCGCGTTCTCGATCAGCTGGAGCACCGCGTCCCGGTTGCGCGACGTCTCGCGCTCGATGACCTCGTCGGGCGGGTAGAAGCCGCCGCCGGACGCCGAGCGCGGGTACATCTCGAAGGTGTAGCCGAAGATCTTCTGCGAGCCCCACAGCCAGTCGTCGATGGACCCGTCGGTGATGTAGAGGTCGCTGGACTGCTCGGCGGTGTACCCGTTGCTCGCCGCCATCTTCCGGCCCACGGCCGCGAACGCGTTGCGGTCGTCGGCGGTCATGCCGGGGGCGGTGTCGTTGTACGTGTAGCCGAAGGGCCACAGCACCAGTTCGCTGTACGTGTGGAAGTCGATGGCCGCCGTGATCTGCTGCTTCCCGCCGATCACCCGGCTGCGCACGAAGTCCGCCACGATCCTCGTCTCGGGCGCGGACTCGGCGGCCGCCCCCCGGTAGGTGTCGGACGAGGTGCTGGAGGAGGAGCCGCCGCAGCAGCCCCACTTGTAGGCCCAGTTGCGGTTGAGGTCGGTGCCGACCGCGCTGGAGCCGGAGTTGGGCTGCCGGTTCTTGCGCCAGCTGCGGTACGAGCCGGAGGCGATGTCGTACTCGCCGCCGTCCGGGTTCATGTCCGGCACGATCCACAGCTCGCGGCCGTCGACCGCCTGCTTGATCCGGGAGTCGGCCCCGTAGCCCTGGCCCAGTTCACGGAGCAGGTAGAGCGCCATCTCGACGGTCAGGTGCTCGCGGGCGTGCTGGTGGGCGGTGAACAGGACCTCGGGCTCGGCCTCGTCGGTGGCGACGTTGTCGCTGACCTTGACCGCGATGACGTCGCGGCCCTGGTAGGTCTTGCCGATGACGCGCTTGCTCATGATCGAGGGGTTCGCGGCGATGCGGGCGTCGATCGCCGCGTTCATCTCGGCGTAGTTGTGGTAGCGGGAGTCGGCGGGCGGGAAGTCGAGGACGCTCACGCCGTCCGCCGCGCGCGGCGGGGCGTCCGGGGCGGGCAGGGCCGCCAGTACGTGGCCGCGCGCCCGGAGCTTCCGGGCCTGGGCGGCGTCCGCGGTGACGACGACGCCGTGGTCGTGGACCTCGTCGATCGAGACGCCCACGCGGGCGATGTCGGTGCGGGCGGCAGGGGTGGTCCGCCCGGTGATCTCGTACTGGAGCGTCCGCTCGTCCGCGGCGACGGCCGCGTTCGGGGCCGCGTTCCCGGCGGTCGCCACGGTGGTGGCGGGGGCCGCGAGGGCGAGGGCGAGCAGGATGGTCAGGGCGGCGTTGCGCCGGGCCTTCGTCGGCCGGGATCTCCGTGCGGTGACGAGTCGCATGCTGGCGTCTCCTGGGTCCGTCGGGGTGGGGGGTGGAGCTGTGCGTGTGCGACGGGCACAGAATGGACGCATGTCATGAGCGGGTCAAGACGATGGTTCCGGCCATCGGTGGGCGCGGTGGTGCTGCTACGGGTACGCGAAGGGCGGCCCGCCGTTCCGCGGACAGCGGGCTCCCCTACTCCCCCAGCTACTCCCCCAGCTTCCGGCGCAACGCGGCCCGCTCCGGCTCGGTCCCCGCGAGCGCCAGCGCCTCCCGGTACGCCTCGGCGGCCTCCACGTCCCGCCCCAGCCGGCCGAGCAGGTCCCCCCGCGCCACGACGTACGGCGGGTACCCCCGCAGCCGGGGCTCCCCCGCCAACGCGTCGAGCAGCGCGAGACCGGCGCCCGGCCCGTCCCGCATCGCCACCGCCACGGCGCGGTTCAACGCCACCACGGGGGACGGGGTGAGCGTGAGGAGCACGTCGTACAGGGCCACGATCTGCGGCCAGTCCGTGGCCGCCACGTCCGCCGCCTCGTCGTGCAGGGCGGCGATGGCGGCCTGCACCCCGTAGGGCCCGGCCGGCCCGCCGGTCAGCGCCCGGACGACGAGGGCGCGGCCCTCCTCGATCATCGGCCGGTCCCAGCGGCCCCGGTCCTGGTCCGCCAGGAGCACCGGCTCGCCCTCCGGTCCGGTCCGCGCGTCGCGCCGGGCGTGGACGAGGAGCAGCAGCGCGAGGAGCCCGGCGCTCTCCCGCTCGGCGGGCAGCAGCCGGTGCAGTATCCGGGCCAGCCGGAGCGCCTCCTCGGCCAGGTCGAGCCGCTGGAGACGTGGCCCCGAGCTGGCCGCGTACCCCTCCGTGAAGACCGAGTAGAGGACCTGGAGGACGCCGGGCAGCCGCTCGGGCAGTTCGTCGGGGCCGGGCACCCGGAACGGGATCCGGGCCTCGCGGATCTTCTTCTTGGCCCGCACGATGCGCTGGGCCATGGTCGCCGTCGGCACGAGGAACGCTCGCGCCACCTCCGGTGTGGTGAGCCCGGCGAGGCAGCGCAGGGTCAGTGCGGTGCGGTCCTCGGCGGCGAGGGCGGGGTGGGCGCAGGTGAAGAACAACTGGAGCCGGTCGTCGGGGAGTTCGCCGATCGCTGCGGTGTCGGTCACGGGGGCGACGGCCTCGGCCCGTTCCGCGTCGGCCTGGAGGACGGCGAGCCGGGCCGCGTACGCCTGGTCGCGCCGCAGCCGGTCCACCGCCCGCCGCCGCGCCGTCGTCAGCAGCCAGGCCCCGGGGCGGGCGGGGACGCCCTCGGCGGGCCAGTGCCGCAGGGCGGCCTCGATCGCCTCGGACGTCACCTCCTCGGCCAGGTCGAGGTCGCCGAACCGGCGGACGAGGGAGGCGAGCAGCAGCCCGCGCTCCTCGCGGAACACCGCCTCGACGGCTTCGGCCACCACCCGGCCCTCGCGCGGGGAAACGCCCTCCCCCGAGAGCCCCTCCCCCGACGGCTCCTCGCCCGGGGGCTCCTCCCGTGGGGACTCCTCCCGTGGGGACTCGCCCTCCCCCGGGGGCACGCCCTCGCCCGCCACGGCTCTCAGGCCCCGAAGTCCGCGACCGGCCGGACGACGACCGAGCCGCCGTCCCGCGAGCCGGGACAGCGCGCGGCCCAGTCGAGGGCGGCGTCGAGGTCGGGCACGTCGATCACGAGGAACCCGCCCAGCAGCTCCCGCGTCTCGGCGAACGGCCCGTCCGTCACGGTCCGCTCCCCCGTCGGCGAGACCCGCACGGTGGTCGCGGTCACCAGGTCGGCCAGCGACTCCCCGGACACGTGGATTCCGGCGTCGCGTACGGCCTTGTCGTAGGCCATCCAGTCCTCGACGGTGCACTCGGGCGCACCGCCCTGCTCGTCGACGGCCCCGCTGTGGATCAGCAGCATGTACTTCATGGTCGGCTCCTTCTCGCCTGTGTCGCCTGTGTCGCCTGTGTGGTCCCAGCCTCAGGGCTGCTTACACCATGACGACGATCGGGACCGGCCCGGATCGACACACCGCCCGCGTCTTTTTCACGACGGGCCCTCCGCGCCCGCCCCCGCCCGCCCGCAGACGCCCATGTTGCACCAGCGGCGTCGCCCGCCCGCGTCGAGGAAGAGCCACCCGCAGCCCTTCCCCGGGCAGACGCGGACGGTGAGGCGGCGGGGGGCGGCGAGCAGGTCCGCGGCGCGCTGGGCCACGGCGTACAGCGGGAGCCGGGGCCCGGAATCAGGGTGCGGGCTCCAGCGCCCGAGGCCGTCGTCGCCCCGGACGAAGACCGCGTGGCGCATGGCCTCCTGGGCCACCTCGGCGACCCGGGCGAACGCCCCGTCGTCGCCCTGGCCCCGCTCCTCCGTGAGACAGCCGTACAACGCGCTCCGGAACTCCCGCGCGCCGGCGAGTGCGGCGCTCGCCTCCTCGGGCCGCTCCTCCGCCCTCCGCAGCAGCCGGGTGACCGTACGGTCGTCGAGGAGGTCCAGGTGCCCGGCCCAGATCGCGAGCGAGCGGTAGCCGGGGAGCCACTCGGAGCCGGGCAGCCGCGCGCCGCCCCACCCGGCGTAGGTGTTGCAGAACTCCAGGGCGGGGTCCCCGCTGGTGTTCCACGGGAGCCACACCCCCCGCACCCGTACGGCGTACCTGGGTGGCGCGGGCCGCCGCAGGTCGGGGTCGTCCCGGCGTACCCGGTCGTACAGGGTCCGCAGGTCCCGCCCCGGCTCGGCGCCGAAGGCGGACCGCAGGGTGTCGCACGTGGCCCTGTACAGCCCGAGCGCGTCCGCCGAGCGTCCGCTGCGGTGCAGGGCGACCATGCTGTCCGCGACGAGGCGTTCCCGCTCGGGGTGCTCCTCGGCGAGCGCGGGCAGCTCGGCGGCCACGCGCTCGTGCCGCCCCAGCGAGAGGAGGAGCCGGGCGCGCTCCTCCGCCGCCGACAGCCGCAGCGCGGCGAGCGGCCGGCCGATCCGGTCGCGCAGGGCCTCGTCCGCGACGTCCGCGAGCGGTTCCCCCCGCCACAGCTCCAGCGCCCGGTCGTAGCGGAGCACCCGCTCCTCGTCGTCCACGGCCGCCGAGGCGTCGCGCACGGCGTCCTCGAAGGCGCGGGCGTCGATCTCGTGACCGTCGGGGCGCAGGACGTAGCCGTCGTTCCGCGTCTCCAGCCGTACGCCGTCGGGCCCGAGGGCGGCGCGCAGCCTGCCGACGTACGTGTGCACGGTGGACCGGGCCCCGGCCGGGGCCTCGCCGTTCCAGAGCAGGTCGATGAGCCTGCCGGTCGGAACGGCCCGGCCCGCCTCCAGCGCGAGGACGGCCAGCAGGCACCGCTCCTGACGGCGCAGGCCCGCGAGTACGGTCCGCCCCCGGTGGAGGACGACGAAGGGCCCGAGCAACTGGAATTCCATCGGGAAAGCATCCAGCCGCCCCGGCCCCGGGGCCACCCCTCCGATCCGACGCCCCGACGATCACCGCGTGAGACGAGCGAGGAAGAAGTCCGGTCGCTACGCGAGGCGGTTGAGGAAGAAGTCCCGGACGTCCTCGGCGAACAGCTCCGGCACCTCCATCGCGGCGAAGTGACCGCCGCGGTCGAACTCCGACCAGTGCCTGATGTCGTACAGCCGCTCGGCCAACGGTCGCACCGACTGCGTGATGTCGTGGGCGAACACCGCCACGCCGACCGGCACCGGGCACGGCTCGGTCCGCCGCGCCGCCTCCCGGTGCAGCCGCGCCGAGGAGGCCGCGGTGGCGGTCAGCCAGTACAGCGATACGTCGGTGAGCATCCGCTCGTCGCTGATCGGCGTACGGGGGTCGGCCCACTGGGCGAAGCGCTCGGCGATCCAGGCCAGTTGGCCGACCGGCGAGTCGGTCAGCGCGTAGCCGATGGTCTGCGGGGTGGCGGACTGGAGGGCCTGGTAGGGCGGACGGTGCGCCATCATGCGCCTGACCTTGTCCAGCCGGGCCTCGTCCTCATCGGACAGGTCGACGCCGGCGTCCGGGTCCGGCCGGGTCGGCAGGTAGTTCACGTGCACGCCGACCACCTGCTCGGGCGCCACCGCTCCGAGCGCCATGGAGATGCCCGAACCGAAGTCACCGCCCTGCGCGCCGTAGTGCTCGTACCCGAGCCGCCGCATGAGCTCCGCCCAGGCCCGTGCGATCCGGACCATGTCCCAGCCGCGCTCGTGGGTCGGTCCGGAGAAGCCGTAGCCCGGGATGGACGGGATCACCAGGTGGAAGTCGCGCGCCAGCGGCCCGATCACGTCGAGGAACTCCAGGAAGGACCCGGGCCAGCCGTGGGTGAGTATCAGCGCGAGTGCGTCCGGTCTCGGGGACCGGACGTGGACGAAGTGGACGTTCTGGCCGTCGATCTCGGTGGTGAAGTGCGGAAGTTCGTTGAGCGCGGCCTCGTGCTCACGCCAGTCGTACCCGGTGCGCCAGTGGTCGGCCAGTTCCTTGAGCCGCGCCAGCGGGAAGCCGTAGTCCCACCCCGCGTCGGCGATCTCGTTGGGCCAGCGGGTGCGGAGGAGCCGGTCGTTCAGGTCGTCCAGGTCGGCCTGGGGAACGTCGATGCGGAACGGCTTGATCATGGTGGCACCTTCGATATTCATTGGTGGAACCAACGTTGGCTTGACCCACCGTACGCCTGATCGTGGGTTCGGCCAACGAGTTGTTACATTGCGTCGGTGGACACGGAACATGGGACGCCGCAGCGGCTGCGCGCGCTGTCGAGCAGGCTGGTCAACCAGGCGGCACTGGCCGCGAACCGGATCGTGGACCGGGAGCTGACCCGGCCGGCGCCCGGCGCTACCACTACGCCCTGCTGGCGGCGGCGGAGGAGTACGGCCCGTCGAGCCAGGCCGACCTCGGCCGCCGCACGGGCATCGACCGCAGCGACATGGTGGCGACGGTCAACGACCTGGCCGAAAGGGGGCTCCTGGAGCGCGCACCCGACCCGGAGGACCGCCGGCGCAACGTCATCACCCTCACCCCGGCGGGACGGAGGGAACTCACCCACCTCGACGGGCTGCTCGCCGCCGCACAGGACGAGTTCCTCGCCCCCCTGCCCGCAGCCGACCGACGGGATCTGATCGACCTGCTCACCCGCCTCGTGGACCATCACCGCGGCGACCACGGCTGAACGCGGGGCAACGCACCGCGCGCGGGGAAAAAGCAGGGGAACGCACGGACCGCCTTCGCCCCCAGGCTCTCGGCTCGGCCGCGTCGTGGTGAGCTTTTGGTCAGCGGCCAGGGACATGCTCGGGGCTCCGGCGATCCCGACCTCTGACTCATGGGGAGTTCTCATGCGCGGTACCACTCTCGGCGCTCTCGGCACGGCCTGCGCGGCCCTGGTGACACTCGGCACGGTCCCTGCGGCGGCTGCCCCGGCCACCGCCCCTCCGCAACGATCCGGCTGGGAACCGGCCCCCTCGGCCCCCTGGGACGTCGCGGCGGGCGAGCGGTGCGCGTTCGCCATCCACGGCGAGCCGGTCGTGGACGAGGTCGTACGGCGCGAACTGCCGCCGCCCGCCGAGGGCGTGACGCGGAGCGCGTACAAGGGCGACCTCGTGGTCCGGGTGACGAACAAGGAGACCGGGGCCCACTACGACGCCGACGTGAGCGGCTCCGCCGTGGTCGACGTGTACGCCTCCGGGGCCCAGTTCTGGCGCGTGGCGGGCCCGGTGCTGTTGGGCGTCGGGAACGGCAACCTCGCACGGGGGATGTACGTCGTCGACGGCGTCTACACGATCCGCATCAGCCCGACGGGAGCCAAGACCGTGACGGGCCCGGTCGTCGCGACGGACAGCATCTGCGACCGCATCGGCTGATCACGTGATCACGCGTCGAGCAGGCACGGCAAGTCATCGGCGTACGCGCGGACGTCGCGGCACTCTCCGCAGCACCCCGGCACGGACGACCGGAAGGCCCGGTCGCAGGCGTCGCAGTTCTGGAGCGGCACGACGGGCACGGCGGCGGGCGGGGGCGGCGGAAGGAGGGCGATGAGCCGGTGCCGCAGCAGCTTCGCCGGGTGCCGGAGGGGCACGGGCGGATCGTCGGTGAGCGCGCCCCGCACGACGTCCGGCCGCACGCCCCGCTCCAGCCAGGCGGCGACGCCGGGGGTGAGCCGCTCCACGTCCACCTCGGAGAGGACGAACAGGGGCGCGGAGACCTGGAGCCCCGCGAGGAGGCGGGCGGCCTCGTCGAACAGCGCGGCGCTGGGCCTGCGGGGGAAGGGCAACGGCGGGGGCGGCGGCTTGGGCGCGGCGGGCACCGGCACGAGCCGGGGCTCGGGTGCGGGTGCGGGTGCGAATTCACGTTCCGGTGCGGGTGCGGGCTCGGGTGCGGGCTCGGGCGCTGGCGCGGGCTCGGGCGCGGGCTCTGGCTCTGGCTCGGGCGCGAATTCGCGTTCCGGTGACGGTGCGGGCGCGGGATCGGGCACCGCCTCCCGTACGGGCGGCTCCGGCGCGGGAGCGGGGGCGGGGTGAGCGGGAGCAGGGGCAGGAGCCGCCGCTGAGGTCTCCTCAGCCTCGGCCCCCGCCCGCCCGGCAGCCGCCTCCGGGTGGTTGTACGACTCCGTACGCGTGGTCATCCGCCCGCCCTGGACGCGCTCGCGGATGCGGCGCAGGAACCCGTGGTGCTCCAACTCCCGCAGCGCGGCGGCGATGCGCGACTCGCTCTCCGGGAAGATCGCGGCGAGCGCCTTGACGCCGATGCGCCTCCCGGCGGGCAGCGACTGGATGTGGGTGCCGAGGCCGATGGCCAGCAGGGACATGCCCCGGTGCTGGGAGAGCCGGTTGGAGATGATCGAGAAGCCGTCGGTGAGCCGGATGTTGATGTGTACGACACCGGCGGACGGGGCGCGCGGGGGCGCGCTAACCTGCTGGGTATCCATCGGGAAGCTCCTACTTCCTCGGTGGTCAGGTCCTCGATCGGGATGCCAGTCCCGGCCGGGGGCCGTCTCATGTCTGGGGTGGTGGTCAGCGTGAGCATATGCCCGCCAACAGGTCATAAATCCAGCCCGGTTGGCACACTTCACCCATGTGAGTGACGACGCGTACGCGCGCTCATGCGCCCGCGCGCCCGGGGGTAGCCACTGGCCCGCTCAGGGTCGGGTTTGGTTGGGTTATTTCCCCCGTACTCAAAGCCACGTACTGAAAAGCTTTTACGTCGCGGGTGGCCGCGACGCGGTCCGCCGCGTCGCGGCCACCCGCATCCCGGCTCACCGGATCGCGGCTCACCGGGTCGCGGTAGTCACGATCCGGTGAGAGCCACCTCCGCCCACACCGTCTTGCGCGGGAACGGCCCGTGCTCCGTGCCCCACCGCACCGACAACGCCTCGACGAGCAACAGCCCGCGCCCGCTCTCCGAGTCGGCGGCCGGGTCCCGTTTCACCGGGTCCCGGTCACCCCGGGTGTCGACGACCTCGATCCGCAGGATGTCGTCGTAGACGCTGAGCAGGATCCGGAAGTCCCGCCCCGGGACGTACCCGTGCAGCGCCGCGTTGGTCGCCAGCTCGCCGATGACGAGCCCCGCGTCCTCCAGCGGCAGACCCCAGGAGCGCAGTTGTTCGGTGGCGAGCAGCCGGGCGAGCCGGGCGCCACGGCGGGTGGCGGAGAGCTGGACGGTGAACTGTCCGGTGCGAGCCCTCGGTTGGGTGATTCTTTGGTTCATGTCACTCAGAGTGGCCGGACGTATCTACTCTGAGAAGCACTGACGCGCGTACGGACAGTGACTGTCCCCGGTGTACCGGGCCCCGTCCCCGCCGTACACGTCCGGCACACGGACACGGGTGGAGGCTTCTGCCGCATGACTGACGTGAACAACCAGGACCGCGAGGACCGCACGGCGCTCGACGGGGACGACGAGGACCGGGACTTCGGCCTGGAGGACGACTCCGGGGCGGTCATCGCGGCGGTCGGCCGGCAGATCAAGCTCTGGCGGGAGTCGGCCGGACTGCGGGCCGCCGAGCTGGGAACGGCCATCGGGTACAGCGAGAACCTGGTCTTCAAGGTCGAGGGCGGCCGACGCATCCCGAAGCCGGAGTTCCTGGACCGCACCGATGACGCCGTGGGCGCGGGCGGCAAGATCGCGGCGATGAAGCAGGACGTCGCGGAGGCCCGCTACCCGAGGAAGGTACGCGACCTGGCGAAGCTGGAAGCGGAGGCTGTCGAGATCGGCTCGTACGCGAATGGGGTGATCGACGGTCTGCTCCAGACCGAGGAGTACGCACGTGCCCTGTACCGCGAGCGGCGCCCCGCGTACAGCGAGGAAGACATCGAGCGTCTGGTGACGGCCCGCATGGCCCGACAGGTGGTCTTCGACCGACGGCCCGCGCCGCTGCTGACCTTCGTCCAGGAGGAGTCGACCCTGCGCAGGCGGACCGGAGGCAGAATGGTCCTACGCCGCCAGCTCGAACACCTGCTTGAGCTGAGCCAGTTGCGGCATGTCGAGATCCAGGTCATGCCGATGGAGGCGGAGGAGCACGCGGGCCTGGGCGGTTCGCACGAGGTGATTAAGCTCAAGGACGGAAAGACGGTCGGGCACAACGAGGTTCAGCTCATCAGCGGGCTGATCACCAACCCGCGCGAGGTGCAGATCCTGGAGATGCGGTACAACCTGATCCGGTCACAGGCCCTCACTCCTCGGCTGTCACGAGAATTCATCGAGAAACTGCTGGGAGAGACATGAACAGCACCGAGCTGACCTGGTTCAAGAGCAGCTACAGCACCAACGACGGCCCTCAGTGCGTCGAGGTCGCCGCCGCCCCCACCACCATCCACGTACGCGACTCCAAGCAACTCCCCGCCGGTGGGCCGCACCTCGGCTTCACCCCGGCCGCCTGGGCCGACTTCGTCACGTACACCTCACAGACCTGAGCCCACCGGGAGAGACGTGAACAGCACCGATCTGACCTGGTTCAAGAGCAGCTACAGCACCAACGACGGCCCTGATTGCGTCGAGGTCGCCGCCGCCCCCACCACCATCCACGTACGCGACTCCAAGCAACTCCCCACCCACGGCCCGCACCTCGGCTTCACCCCGGCCGCCTGGGCCGACTTCGTCACGTACGCGTCGGAGGCCTGAGCCATGTCCATACCGCCGACCGTGCGGGTCAAGGCCTTCGACCACCTCGTCCTCAACGTCGGGGACGTAGAGCGGGCCATCGCGTTCTACTGCGGGCCGCTGGGGCTGGAGCCCGTACGGGTCGAGGAGTGGCGGGCGGGCAAGGTGCCGTTCCCCTCGGTCCGGGTCAGCCCGACCACGATCATCGACCTGCTCGACCGTCCGCGCGGCGAGTCGAACGTGGACCACATCTGCCTCGTCGTCGACCCGCTCGACTGGCAGGAGGTCATCGACTCCGGGGTGTTCACGGTGAAGGAGGGCCCGGTCCCCCGCTTCGGGGCGCGGGGCTCGGCCACCTCGGTCTACGTGCTCGACCCGGACGGCAACACGGTCGAGCTGCGCTGGTATCCGCAGGACGCGTGATCAGGACGCTCCCCGTTCGCCCCTGTCCGGCCGCCTCACGCGCCCTGGACAAGGAGTCGGTGGAGAAGGAGGTACTGGTCGGCCGGGACCGGGGGCGGTCCTGCCCCTCGGGTCCCGGCAAGACCGCCACGACGCGAGCCCTGCCTTTCGGGTCCCGGCAAGACCGCCACGACGCGGACGCCGGGCCTGCGGAAGGCCCGGCGGCTGCGGGAAACTCCCCGGCGCAGTCGGCGCGCCGGGTGCTAGCCTCCCGTTCCGATCACCCCCACCTCGATCACCTCGATCACCACGATCACCTCCACCGCCTCGACCGCGCCCAGCGCCGTCACCTGTCCGTTCGCCGACACGCCGCGCGCTTCGTGCGCCCGGCCCCCCACCGGTCGCGTCCGCTGCCAGAACCCAAGGACCGACGTGTCTTCGACCCCCGCCCCCGACCTGATACGCGCGGAGTTCGATCTCTGCCGCCAGATCCCCTCCCTCGTGGACCTCCGCACCGCCGTACGCGGGAACGACTGGGACACCGTGGAGGCGTACTTCGACTTCCTGGACGACGAGGACGAGCGTGCCGTGGCCGCGAACCTCGTCGCCGACCTCAGTTCCTCCGAACGCTTCCTTGAACGCGTCGTGGCCGACCACGGGTCCCCCCTGGCCCGGACGCTGCTCGCCGCGCGCTACATCGTCGTGGGCTGGGACATCCGCAGCTCGTACACGGCGGAGCACGTGTCGCGGGATCAGTTCCAGACGTTCCACGCCTGGCTGCGGCGTGCCGAACAGCTGCTGATCGGCGTGTGCGCCGACGAGCCGGCGTACGCCCTCGCCTGGACGTCCCGGCTGACGACCGCCCGGGGGCTGGAACTCGGGGCGAGCGAGGCGCGACGGCGGTACGACCGGCTGGCGGAGCATCACCCGCACCACATCCAGGGGCAGATTCTGCTGCTCCAGCAGCTGTGCCCCAAGTGGGGCGGCCGGTGGGAGGACGCGTTCGGCTTCGCGCGGGCGTGCATGGACGCGGCTCCCGCCGGAAGCCACGCGGGACGGCTGGTGGCGCAGGCCCATCTGGAACGCTGGCTGGACGCCAGTGACGGCGGGCCGGGCGACTACCTGCGCCCGGCCGAGGTGCGCGACGACATCCTGGCGGCCGCCGACCGTTCCGTACGGCACCCGGACTACCGGCCGGGCTTCCACTGGGTGGGCGACCACAACGACTTCGCCGGGGCCCTGAGCCTGGGCGGTCACTACCGGGAGGCGGCCCCGTACTTCCGCACGCTCGGGGACAAGGCGACCGAGACCCCGTGGGGTTACTGGGGCGACCGGGAAGTGCAGTTCCTCAAGCACCGCAGACGCGCCATGGCGAAGGGCTGACCGACGATGACACAGCAGACCGACGGGCCCACCGCCACCGCGCGGCCCGCGAGCGTCCCCGCTCCCCCGGAACGCGGGCTCATCACCGCCACCGAGGTCGACCACATCCCGACCCTGCTGGCTCCCACGTCCGGCGGCCCGGTCACCGCCGGGCTGTACTTCCGGGTCGGGGCGGCGGACGAGACGCTGGCCACGGCCGGCCTCACCCACCTCGTGGAGCACCTGGCACTGCACCGGCACGGCGTCTCGGACCTGCACTACAACGGCTCCACCGCCGCCACCCACACCCATTTCGTGGTGTCCGGGACCACCGAGGAGGTCGTCACCTACCTCAACGGAGTCTGCGCCTCCCTGCGGGACCTGCCGGTCGAACGACTCGCCACCGAGCGGGAGATCCTGCGGACCGAGCAGGCGGGCCGCAGCCGGGGCCCCAACCACTCCCTGCCACTGTGGCGTTACGGGGCCCGGGGCTACGGGCTCGTCAGCTACCCGGAGTACGGCACGCTGCACCTGACGGCCGACGCGGTGCGCGACTGGGCCAGGACCTGGTTCACCCGGGACAACGCGACTCTGTGGATCACCGGCGACACCGTGCCCGAGGGGCTGGACCTGACCCTGCCGGCGGGCCGGAGGCAGCCGCTGCCCGCACCGTCCTCGGCCCTGCCCGTCACTCCTGCCTACATCACGGGCGGCAGCGGCGGAGTGGTGCTGGACGGCATCGTGCGGCGCAGTTCGGCGGCGTCCCTCTTCGCGGACGTGCTGGGCCGGGCGCTCTACACGGACCTGCGGCAGAAGGGCGGCTACTCCTACGCCGCCGACTGCGGCTACCACCCGCGCGACAACGACCACGCGACCATCACCGCCTACGCGGACGCGCTCCCCCAGAAGCAGGACGCGGTGGTGGGCGGCTTCATCGACGTACTGGCACGGCTGTGTGCCGGAACGATCGGGCAGGCCGAGCTGGACTCGGCCCGGGCGAAACGCCTCAAGCAGTACGAGACCCCGGACCTCGGCGCGGCCTCACTGCCCTCGCACGCGCTGAACGTACTGACGGGACACGCCAACCTCACCCCCGACGAACATCGCGCCGAACTGGCCGCCGTCACCGTCGAGGACCTGCGCGACGTGGCCCGCGAACTGCGCGCCTCCGCCCTGATCCAGGTACCGGGGCGGCCCGTGGACTGGGCGGGCTTCACCGAGGCCCCGCAGTGGTCGGCCCCGGTGGACCCCGCCCCGGCGAGCACCGTTCACCGGTCACGGGGCGACCACACCGTGAGCCTGGCCGTCGGGCCGGAGGCCGTCACCCTGGTCACACCCGACGGGCAGATCACCGTGCGGTACGACGCGTGCGCCGCGATGCGCGCCTTCCCGGACGGGGCCCGGCACCTCATCGGCTTCGACGCGTTCGTGGTGGAGGTGGAGCCGACGCTGTACGCGAAGCTCACCCCGGACCGGATCGCGCTCATCGACGCGGAGGTCCCGGCCGGGGCCGTCGTCCCCATGCCCGCACGCGACCCGGACGAGATCCCGCAGCCTGCCGCGCGACGCGGCGGGCTGAAGGGCCGGGCGCTGGGGATGCTGCGTTCCCTGCGGCCGGGACGCGGCTGACGGGCCGCACGGAACACGGAAGGGCGGAACACGGAAGTGCGGCGGCGGGCCCATGTCGGCAGGCCCGCCGCCGCCCGACTGCGGCCCGTGGCCGTACCCGTGCATCCTTCGGCCCATGAATCCTTCGGCCCGTGAACCTTTCCGGCCGTGAACCTTTCCGGCCGCTGCGGACAACAGGGGTGACAGTCACACCGACCGACGCACCCCTGGAGGCGCAGTGACCGGACCACCTCCGGCCCGCCCCGACACCGAGCACGAGGGCGAGGGCCGGGCGAGAGACGACGCGGACGTCATCGCGCAGTCCCTCGACGAACCCGAACTGTTCGCCGGGCTGTACGACCGGCACGCCCCGGACATCCACCGCTACGCCGCCCGCCGCCTCGGGGAGGGCGCGGCGGACGACATCACGGCGGAGACGTTCCTCATCGCGTTCCGCACACGGGGCCGCTACGACACCGCCCACCGGCTGGCCCGGCCCTGGCTGTACGGCATCGCCGCCAACCTGATCGGCAAGCACCGCCGTACCGAGGTCCGCGCGCTGAAGGCGCTGGCCCGGACGGGCCACGACCCGGTGGCCGCGTCCTGGAGCGACCGCTCGGACGACCGGCTGGCCGTCCAGGCCCCGCTGGCGGGCGCGCTGGCCTCACTCTCCCCCGGCGACCGGCACGTCCTGCTGCTCGTCGCCTGGGCGGACCTCGGCTACCAGGAGGTGGCCGACGCGCTGCGGATACCGCTGGGCACGGTCAGATCCCGCCTGAACCGGGCCCGCCGCAAGGTCCGCGAGGCACTGAGCACCGACCCCTCGTTCACCTCGGCCGAACAGGAGCTGAACCCGTCATGGACGAACTGACCCGACTGCGGGAGCTGCGCGCCGACGCCCCCGCCCCCGACCGCGCCGCCCTCGCCCCCGGCCGCGCACTCCTGACCGACGCCATCGCGGGCAGGAACCGCAGCTCCCGCAGGCTACGGGCCGACTGGCGGATCGCCTCGCTCGGCGCGGTGGTGGCGATCACGGCGGCGGCGTTGTTCATCACCCAGATCGTGGACACCCCCGCGCCACGGCCGTCGGCCCCGGCGACCGTGGCGGGTGACCTCGACCTGTCCAGCCCGGCCGCCGCCCTGGGGCGGGCCGCCGACTTCCTGGACCGGCAGGAGGTGCCCCCGGAGCCGCGGGCGGACCAGTGGATCTACCTCTGGGAGGTAGGCGGAGTACCGGCCCAGCCGACCAGGAAGGACGGGTCGGACCCCGAGGTGACGGGCACCCTGGAAGTGCCGGATCCCGGGCCCTCCTGGATCCCGTACGACGACAAGGCCGCAGAGAACGACGCGTCCGACACCGACTACCGGACCGCCCGCGAGTCCTACAAGATCGCCGCGGATCTCCCGGAGGCCCCCGAGGCGCTCCTCGCGGAACTGCGGAAGGTCTTCCCCACCGGCAGCGGGCCCGACGGCCCCCCCGAAGCCAAGGACGAGCACAGCTTCCGCGCCCTGTCCGTCCTGCTGGAGTCGTACCCCATCCCGCCCGGCGCTCTGGCCCGCATCTACCGGGCGATGGCCACGGTCGACGGCGTCGAGGTGACCGACCACCTGATCCGGGACGCCTCCGGCCGCCGGGTCATCGCCGTGACCCGCCAGCACGACGGGCAGGACATCCGGAGCGAGATCCTCATCGACCCGGTCGACTACAGCTACGCGGGAAGGCGCGACGTGGTCACCAGGACATACGAATTCCCCAGTTCCAGCGGGCGTGAACTCATGGTCTACCAGCGTGGAGACATGCTGATCGACGTTGCGAGGACCAAGGCCGCCGTCGTCGACGCCAAGGGCCAGAAGCCCTGACCGTACGGCTCGTACAGAACCCGGGCGCGGGCCCGGTGTCCGGCACAGGGGAGCGGACACCGGGCCCGCGGCCTTCCCCCGCCCCGCCACGCCACCAGCACACCCACGTGACCGACCCCACCCCCCACTCCGTTCAAACTCCCGCAACAATGAACAGGTGATCACCTCACCCGCACGGAGCCCCCACCGTCGCACCGAGCACGCGCCGACCCCCTACGTCGACCTCTCGCGCGACGAGTGGAGCGCACTGCGGGACAAGACCCCGCTGCCGCTGACCGCCGACGAGGTGGAGCGGCTGCGGGGGCTCGGGGACGTCATCGACCTGGACGAGGTGCGGGACGTCTATCTGCCGCTCTCCCGGCTGCTCAACCTGTACGTCCAGGCCACCTCCGGGCTGCGCGGTGCGCTGAACACCTTCCTCGGGGACGCCGGGAACGGGCACGGGGCGCAGCGGGGCACCCCGTTCGTCATAGGGGTCGCGGGCAGCGTCGCCGTCGGGAAGTCCACCAGCGCCCGTATCCTCCAGGCGCTGCTGGCCCGCTGGCCCGAGCACCCGCGCGTCGAGCTGGTGACCACGGACGGGTTCCTGCTGCCGATGAAGGAGCTCAAGGCGCGCGGGCTGACCTCTCGCAAGGGGTTCCCGGAGTCCTACGACCGGCGCGCCCTGACCCGCTTCGTCGCCGACATCAAGGCGGGCAAGGACGAGGTGACCGCACCCGTCTACTCGCACCTGATCTACGACATCGTTCCCGGCGAACGGCTCACCGTGCGCCGTCCCGACATCCTCATCGTCGAGGGCCTCAACGTCCTCCAGCCCGCACTGCCCGGCAGCGACGGCCGCACCAGGGTCGGGCTCGCCGACTACTTCGACTTCAGCGTGTACGTGGACGCGCGCGCCGAGGACATCGAGACCTGGTACCTGAACCGTTTCCGCAAGCTGCGCGCCACCGCGTTCCAGGACCCGTCCTCGTACTTCCGCAAGTACACCCAGGTCTCCGAGGAGGAGGCGCTGGACTACGCGCGCACCATGTGGCGGACCATCAACAAGCCCAATCTGCTGGAGAACGTGGCTCCGACGCGCGGCCGTGCCACCCTGGTGCTCCGCAAGGGGCCGGACCACAAGGTCCAGAAGCTGTCCCTGCGCAAGCTCTGACCGCTCCGCCCTCGCTGACCACTCCCACCCGGAAGGGCGGCCACCACGTGCTGCACCTGCGTCTGATCGTGCCCGCCGACACCACGGACGAGGTCGCCGCCCTGCTGGAGTCGACCGTCGGCACCGCCCACCTGGTGGTCCTGCCGGGCGTCGCCCGCTCCCCCGCCGGTGACGTGGTGATGTGCGACGTGGCGCGCGAGGCCGGTGACGAGCTGATCGGTGCGCTGCGCCGGCTCGGCATCGACAGGTCCGGGTCGATCACCATGGAGAACATGGAGCTGACGCTCTCCGACCACGCCGACCGGGCGGAGGAGGAGGCCCCGGGCGACGGCGCCGACGCGGTGCTGTGGGAGGAGCTGACGGAGGCGACGCACGAGGAGTCGACGTTCTCCATCACCTACGTCTCCTTCCTCGCCCTCGCCACGATGCTCGCCGCCTGCGGGGTGATGCTCGACAACGCGGTGCTGATCGTGGGCGCGATGGCGGTCGGCCCGGAGTTCGGGCCCCTGGCCGGGATCTCCACGGCCGTGGTGCAACGCGCCCCGCGCCTGGTCGCGCGGTCGCTGTGGGCGCTGATCGGCGGGTTCGCGCTGGCGATGCTGATCACCGCGGGCTTCGCCTGGCTGATGGACGCCTTCGGCCTCTTCAACAGCGGGATGATCGACAAGCCCCGGCCCAACACCGGGTTCATCTGGCACCCGGACTGGATGTCGTTCGTGGTGGCGTTCCTCGCGGGCGTCGCCGGGACGCTCTCGCTCACCTCCGCGAAGTCCGGGGCGCTGATCGGGGTGGCGATCTCGGTGACGACCGTCCCGGCCGCCGCCAACGCGGCCGTCGCGTTCAGCTACTCCGACTACCAGCAGACCATCGGCTCCGGGCAGCAGCTGCTCGCCAACCTCGGCGGGATCATCCTCGCGGGCATGCTCACGCTGCTGCTCCAGAAGGCCCTGCTGAGGTTCCGGCGCGCGCGGAAGCCCCTGGCAGGTACACCGCCAGAGGCTTCCGTACGCACGTGACCCGTACGCCGGGCCGGACCCGTACGCCGGTCGGTGAAGGGGTGCTCAGCCCAGCGCGGACTTCACCACATCGGCCAGGCGGCCCGCGACGGCCCGCGCCTGCTCGATGTCGGCGGCCTCGACCATGACCCGCACCAGCGGCTCCGTGCCCGACTGGCGCAGCAGTACGCGCCCGGTCTCGCCCAGCTCGCGCTCCGCCTCGGCGACCGCGGTGGCCAGCTCGGACGAGGTGTCGACCCGGGTCTTGTCGACATCGGGGACGTTGATCAGGACCTGCGGCAGGCGCTGCATGACCCCGGCCAGCTCCGCGAGACCCCGGCCCGTGGCGGCGACGCGGGCCGCCAGCATCAGGCCGGTCAGCGTGCCGTCGCCGGTCGTGGCGTGGTCCAGGACGATGACGTGCCCGGACTGCTCACCGCCGAGCGCGAAGCCCTCGGCCTTCATCGACTCCAGGACGTACCGGTCGCCGACCGCCGTCTGGACGAGCCGGATGCCTTCGCGCTCCATGGCCAGCTTGAAGCCGAGGTTCGACATCACGGTGCCGACGACGGTGTCCTTGCGCAGCTGACCGGCGTCCCGCATCGCGAGGGCCAGCACGGCCAGGATCTGGTCGCCGTCGACCTCCGCGCCCGCCGCGTCCACGGCGAGGCAGCGGTCGGCGTCGCCGTCGTGCGCGATACCGAGGTCGGCCCCGTGCTCGACGACGGCGGCGCGCAGCAGCTCCAGGTGGGTGGAGCCGCAGCCGTCGTTGATGTTCAGGCCGTCCGGGTCCGCCCCGATGGTGACGACCTCGGCCCCGGCCCGCGCGAACGCCTCGGGCGAGACCCGGGCGGCGGCGCCGTGCGCCTCGTCCAGGACGACCTTGAGCCCGTCGAGCCGGTTGGGCAGGACGCCGATGAGGTGGGCGACGTACCGGTCGAAGCCCTCCGTGTAGTCGGTGACCCGGCCGACGCCGGCGCCGGTCGGGCGGCTCCACGGCTCACCGGTGCGGTGCTGCTCGTAGACCGTCTCGATCCGGTCCTCCAGCTCGTCGGCGAGCTTGTGGCCGCCGCGCGCGAAGAACTTGACGCCGTTGTCGGGCATCGCGTTGTGACTGGCGGAGAGCATCACGCCGATGTCCGCGCCGAGCGAGCCGGTCAGATACGCCACGGCAGGCGTCGGAAGGACACCGACGCGCAGCACGTCCACACCGGCGCTGGCCAGTCCCGCCACGACGGCGGCCTCCAGGAACTCTCCGGAGGCTCGCGGATCCCGTCCGACCACGGCGGTCGGGCGATGGCCCGCGAAGGTGCCGGCCTCGGCGAGTACGTGCGCCGCCGCGACCGAGAGGCCGAGCGCGAGCTCGGCCGTCAGATCGGCGTTGGCGACACCGCGTACTCCGTCCGTACCGAAGAGTCGTCCCACTGGTGTCCTCCGAAGTGCTCCGAAACCACAAACAACCACTGCACAGCAAACGAAACGAACTGAGCAACCAAACAACGAAAGCGAGGAAGAAGCGCAAAAGGCGCGTCGGACGGCATGGCGCGACCGACCTGCCGGATGCGCGACGGCGCCCACCGGGCCGCGATCCCATCTGGTCCGATGAACGTCTTATGCCGATATACGCCCGCGAGCGCTGATAAACGAACGCCCCAGCAGCACAGAGTGTGCCGCCGGGGCGAACGTGACAGTCGAGCAGGCGATATTTAGCGCTTGCTGTACTGCGGGGCCTTACGGGCCTTCTTAAGACCGGCCTTCTTGCGCTCGACCGCACGGTCGTCGCGGGAGAGGAAGCCGTTCTTCTTCAGGATGGCGCGGTTGTTGTCCACGTCCGCCTCGTTCAGCGAGCGGGCCACACCGAGGCGCAGGGCGCCGGCCTGACCGGAGACACCGCCACCCGAGATGCGGGCCACGACGTCGTAGCGACCGTCGAGCTCGAGAACCTTGAAGGGCTCGTTGACTTCCTGCTGGTGCACCTTGTTGGGGAAGTAGTCCTCAAGGGTGCGACCGTTGATCTTCCACTTGCCGGTGCCCGGGATGATCCGGACGCGGGCGATGGCGTTCTTGCGACGGCCAAGGCCGGCCGCGGGCTGCGGGTCGCCGAAGCGGCCCGCGAGCGACTCGGAGGTGTACTCACCCTCGACGGGGACCTCCGACTCGAAGGTGGTCACCTCGGCGAAGGTCTCCTCGCCCTCGGTGCCCGCCGTGTCGTCGGCGGTCGTCTCAACAGTGGTCTCGGCCACGATTCTCCTCAGATCTTTCTGTATGTCTTAGGGGGTGGCCGGTACTACTGCGCGACCTGGGTGATCTCGAACGGGACCGGCTGCTGAGCAGCGTGCGGGTGCTGGTCGCCCGCGTAGACCTTGAGCTTCGAGATCATCTGGCGGCCCAGGGTGTTCTTGGGGATCATGCCCTTGATGGCCTTCTCGACGGCCTTCTCGGGGTTCTTCGCGAGAAGCTCGTCGTAGCGCACCGAACGGAGACCGCCCGGGAAGCCGGAGTGGCGGTACGCCATCTTCTGGGTCTTCTTGTTGCCGGACAGGTGAACCTTGTCGGCGTTGATGATGATGACGAAGTCGCCCATGTCCATGTGGGGGGCGTAGATCGCCTTGTGCTTGCCTCGGAGGAGGTTCGCAGCCGTGGTGGCCAGACGGCCCAGGACGATGTCCTGAGCGTCAATGATGTGCCACTGGCGCGTGACATCGCCGGGCTTGGGGCTGTACGTACGCACTTCGCAGCCTTCGCTTCTTCAGTGGATGGGATCCAGACACACGGCACCTCTGAAGCGATATGCAGCTGGGGCTCACAACCGCCGGGGACGCTGCCCGTATGCGAGCCACTGGTAACTGCTCCAGGGAACCTACGTAAGGCCCTTCGCGTGAGAACGACGAAGCCAATACGTATAACAAACCGAGAGCCTACCCGGGACCCCCCGCACGGGTCAAAACGCCCCCGTCACACC
The DNA here is from genome assembly GCF_057766565.1 of Streptomyces sp. MGP-P1. Classification (NCBI taxonomy): domain Bacteria; kingdom Bacillati; phylum Actinomycetota; class Actinomycetes; order Kitasatosporales; family Streptomycetaceae; genus Streptomyces; species Streptomyces sp. MGP-P1. The sequence goes on from NZ_JBYMEM010000005.1 coordinate 77,572, forward strand.
GCCCCCGTCCCCACCACTCCGGCGCTTCCAGCCCCGCCGTCGTTCGAGGCGACCTTCCCAGCCCCGCCACACCACCCCCGCCGGCGCTTGCGGCGATCCCTTCCAGCCCCGCCGACGCTTAAGGCGACCTTTCCAGCCCCGCCGGCGTTCGAGGCGACCTTCCCAGCCCCGCCACACCACCCCAGCCGGCGCTTGCGGCCACCCTTCCCAGCCCTGCAGCACCATCCCAGCCCCGCCCGCGCTTGAGGCGATCCCTTCCAGCCCCGCCACACCACCCAGCCCCGCCGACGCTTAAGGCGACCTTTCTAGCCCCGCCGGCGCTTGAGGCGATCCTTTCCAGCCCCGCCCGCGCTTAAGGCGACCTTTCCAGCCCCGCCGGCGCTTGAGGCGCGGGGGCCCGGGGGCAGCGCCCCCGCAACGGCGCCGCACGGCACCCCGCACCGCACCCACCCCCCGCGCACCCCACCCCGCCGCCGACCGCCCAAGGTCACCGCACCCGCTGAACCCTCCGCTCGTCCCACACCGGCTCCGAAGTCTCCCGCACGACCCCGTCCGACCCGAAGACCAGATACCGGTCGAAGGACTTCGCGAACCACCGGTCGTGCGTGACGGCCATCACCGTGCCGTCGTACACCTCCAACCCGTCCTGCAACGCCTCCGCCGACTCCAGGTCCAGGTTGTCCGTGGGCTCGTCCAGCAGCAGCGCCGTCGTGCCGGCCAGCTCCAGGAGCAGGATCTGGAACCGCGCCTGCTGCCCGCCGGACAGCTTCTCGAACGGCTGGTCCCCCTGCCGCTCCAGCTCATAGCGCCGCAGCACCGACATCGCCCCGCCCCGGTCCTTGGCGTGCTCGGACCAGAGGATCTCCACCAGCGTCTTGCCGAGCAGCTCCGGATGCGCGTGGGTCTGGGCGAAGTGCCCGGGCACGACCCGTGCCCCGAGCTTCCACTCCCCCGTGTGCGCCACCGGCTCACCGGCCAGCAGCCGCAGGAAGTGCGACTTGCCCGACCCGTTGGAGCCGAGGACCGCGACCCGCTCCCCGTAGTAGATCTCCAGGTCGAACGGCTTCATCAGCCCGGTCAGCTCCAGGCCCTTGCAAGTCACCGCCCGCACCCCGGTCCGCCCGCCGCGCAGCCGCATCCTGATGTCCTGCTCGCGCGGCGGCTCCGGCGGCGGGCCGGCCTCCTCGAACTTCTTGAAGCGCGTCTGCATCGCGTGGTAGCGGTTCGCCATGTCGGGGCTGTTCGCCGCCTGCTGCCGCATCCGCAGGACGAGCGCCTTCAGCCGGGCGTGCTCCTCCTGCCAGCGCCGCAGCAGCTCCTCGAACCGGGCGAAACGCTCCTTGCGCGCGTCGTGGTAGGTGGCGAAGCCGCCTCCGTGCACCCATACGTCGCTGCCCGCCGGACTCGGCTCGACGCTGACGATCTTCTCGGCGGCTCGGGACAGCAGCTCCCGGTCGTGGGAGACGAAGAGAACCGTCTTACGGGTCTCCTTCAGCTTCCCCTCCAGCCACCGCTTGCCCGGCACGTCCAGATAGTTGTCCGGCTCGTCCAGCAGCAGGACCTCGTCGGGGCCGCGCAGCAGCGCCTCGAGGACCAGTCGCTTCTGCTCACCACCGCTGAGCGTGCGGACCTCGCGCCACTGCGCCTTCTCGTACGGGACGCCCAGCGCGGCCATGGTGCACATGTCCCAGACCGTCTCGGCCTCGTAGCCCCGCGCCTCCGCCCAGTCGCTCAGCGCCTGCGCGTACGCCATCTGCGCGGCCTCGTCGTCGACGGTGAGGATGCGTTCCTCGGCCGCGTCGACGGCCTTGGCCGCCTCCCGGATGCGCGGCTGGGCCACGGAGACCAACAGGTCCCGCACCGTCCGCTCGTCCCGCACCGAGCCCACGAACTGCGGCATCACGCCGAGCCCGCCGCTCACCGACACCGTGCCGCCGTGCGGCTGGAGCTCACCGGCGAGCAGCCGCAGCAAGGTCGTCTTGCCCGCCCCGTTCGCCCCGACGAGCGCGACGACGGCCCCGTCGGCCACCCGGAACGAGGCGTCGCCGAGCAGCACCCGCCCGTCCGGTAGGTAGTACTCCAGGTGGCCTGCTTCGAGATGTCCCATACAGAGCATTGTCACGGTCCGCGAACGGTTGTCCCAACCGGTTTACGTCTCCCTCTAAACTGCGCGCATGAGCTTTGGGCAAGGGGGGGCCTCCTGGGGGCCCGGGGGCGACGGGACTCCGGACTGGGCGGCGCTGGCGGAGGAATCCGCGGCGCGCGCCCGCCGGAAGAGGCTGATGATGATCGGCGGTGGCGCGCTGGCCACCGTGGCGATAGGCGCGATCGTGACCACGGCCGTGGTCACGTCGAACGGCGGCGGCACGGACAAGGCGGACAAGAACGCGAGCCAGTTGCCCGCGCCCGCCGAACTCCCCGAGGACACCTCCGCGCCCGCGCCCTCGTTCTCCTCGGTCGCACCGCCGCCCCCGCCGGACCCCAAGGACTACATCTCCAGCGCCGAGAAGGACAGGGCGCCGATCACCGTGGAGGGGTTCTTCCCCGGCAAGAGGCTCACCATGGGCGACCGCGTCCACCTCAAGGGCGCGACGAGCACCTCCGGGACGTGCACGGCGGGCACCCAGGGCGCCCTCGGCTCGGTCCTCACGAACAACGGTTGCGACCAGCTCATCCGGGCCACCTACCGCAAGGACGGGGTGGCGGTCACCGTCGGCATCGCCGTCTTCGCGACGGAGGCCCGCGCGAAGAAGGCCGTCGACCAGAGCTCGGGCGGCCTGGCCTCCCTCAGCGGCGGCGGCGTCGACACCTTCTGCCGGGGCGGCACGGTCTGCCTGCGCACCGCCAACTCCTACGGGCGCTACGCCTACTTCACCGTCGGGGGCTTCGTGAACGGCAAGCGGGTCACCACCGCCGACAAGGGCGTATACGCGGTCAACAAGGACCTGACGAACTTCACCTTCCGCCAGATCCACCGCCGGGGCCAGCTCCAGGCCTCCCAGGCCGCCGCGGCCCCCAACGGCTGACGGGCCGACACCCTCGGCGCCGAACTCCCGTTCCGGCGAACGGGAGTCACACCGGGGCGACGCTCAGCAGCACCCGGCCCCCGGCAACGTCCGTACGTTCCGCGCCTCCACGGCACGGGCCGCCAGCAACGCGTCGGCCGGGTAGGCCACTTCCTCCAGCGTCAGCCCGTGCGGGCGCACCACGTGCACCCCGGGGTCGCGCACCTTCGCGGCGAGCACCTCGGCGGGCCAGCCGGCCGGCCGCCGCCCGTCGCCGACGAACAGCGCCGCCCCGATCAGCGCCCGCACCATGTTGTGGCAGAACGCGTCCGCCTGCACGGTCGCGGTCAGCACCCCGGACGCCGGGTCCCGTACCCAGCTCAGCTTCTGGAGCGTACGAATGGTCGTCGCGCCCTCACGCTTCTTGCAGTACGCGGCGAAGTCGTGCTCCCCCACCATCAACGCGGCCGCCTCGTTCATCGCGTCCACGTCCAACGGCCGGTCGTGCCACAGCACATGGCCCCGGGTCAGCGGATCGACGCCGCCGGGCCGGTCCCCCACCCGGTACGCGTACCGCCGCCACAGCGCGGAGAACCGGGCGTTGAACCCGGCGGGTGCGGGGGCCGCGCGCCAGATCCGTACGTCCAGCGGCAGCCGGCCCGCCAGCCGTCGCAGCAGCTTCTCCTCATGCTCGGCCCAGACCGCCTCGGGCAGGTCCACGTGGGCCACCTGGCCGCGCGCGTGCACCCCGGCGTCCGTCCGGCCGGCCACCGTCAGGTCGTACGTCACCGCGGAGCGGGTCACGGTACGCAGCGCGTCCTCGATCTCGCCCTGCACCGTGCGCCGGCTGGTCTGCTTCGCCCAGCCGGAGAAGTCCTTGCCGTCGTAGGCCAGGTCCAGCCGCACCCGTACGAAACCGGGCTCCGCCTCGTCACTCACCGCGTCATCCTCTCGACTCCCCTGGTCAGCAGAACGGGCCCGCACCGCCCCGAAGGGAGATGCGGGCCCGTCCCGTGGTCCGTCTCAGAACGCTCAGGCGTCCTTCGACTCCGCGTCGTCGGCCGGCTTGGCGTCCTCGACGGACTCGGCCGCGGGGGCCTCGTCCTTCTTGAGGGCGTCTTCCTTGACCGCACGCTTCGTCGCGGCCTCGGCCTCACCGGTGGCCTGCTGGGCCACGGTCAGCGCCTCGACCAGCTCGATGACCGCCATCGGGGCGTTGTCGCCACGACGGTTGCCGATCTTGGTGATACGGGTGTAACCACCGGGGCGGTTCTCGTATCGGGGAGCGATCTCGGTGAAGAGCGTGTGGACGATGCTCTTGTCCGTGATCGTCTGGAGCACCAGGCGACGGTTGTGGATGTCGCCCTTCTTCGCCTTGGTGACGAGGCGCTCGGCGACCGGACGCAGGCGACGGGCCTTCGCCTCGGTCGTCGTGATGCGGCCGTGCTCGAACAGCGACTTCGCCAGGTTGGCGAGGAGCAGACGCTCGTGCGCGGCGCTGCCGCCCAGACGGGCACCCTTTGCGGGACGCGGCATGGTGATTCTCCTTGTGTGCTGCACCGGCCGTATCAGGTACCGGTGTCAGTTCCCGCGAGGCGGACGCCTCCCGGAAGTCATAGCTGCCGTGCGGGCTCGGAGTCCGGCATCAGCCACACTCCGACCCGTCCGACGTTCGCCGGACATCAGCCAAAATCAAGCCCGTCCGACACCCGCCGGACATCAGCCAAAATCCAGCCCGTCCGACACCCGCCGGACATCAGCCAAAATCAAGCCCGTCCGGCGATTGAGGACAAAGCCTCAGCCCCGGCCCGGGGCACCCTCAAAACCGGGCACCCCCCGCCGGAGGCGATCAGTACTGCTCGGTCTCCACGAAACCGGCGTCCGCGTCGTCGTCGGCGCCGAAGGCGTCAGCGGCGGCGGTCGGGTCGAAGCCGGGAGGCGAGTCCTTGAGCGCGAGGCCCATACCGGCCAGCTTCGCCTTGACCTCGTCGATCGACTTGGCGCCGAAGTTGCGGATGTCGAGCAGGTCCGCCTCGGAACGGGCCACGAGCTCACCCACGGAGTGGATGCCCTCGCGCTTGAGGCAGTTGTACGACCGAACGGTGAGCTCCAGCTCCTCGATCGGCAGGGCGAGATCGGCGGCGAGCGCGGCGTCCGTCGGGGACGGGCCCATGTCGATGCCCTCGGCGTCGATGTTGAGCTCGCGCGCCAGACCGAACAGCTCGACCAGGGTCTTACCGGCCGACGCCATGGCGTCACGGGGACGCATGGCCTGCTTGGTCTCGACGTCGACGATCAGCTTGTCGAAGTCGGTGCGCTGCTCGACACGGGTCGCCTCGACCTTGTACGTGACCTTGAGCACCGGCGAGTAGATGGAGTCGACCGGGATGCGGCCGATCTCCTGGCCGACCTGCTTGTTCTGGACGGCGGAGACGTAGCCGCGACCGCGCTCGACGGTCAGCTCCATCTCCAGCTTGCCCTTGCCGTTGAGCGTGGCGAGAACGAGGTCGGGGTTGTGCACCTCGACACCGGCCGGGGGCGCGATGTCGGCGGCGGTGACCAGACCCGGGCCCTGCTTGCGCAGGTACATCACGACGGGCTCGTCGTGCTCCGAGGAGACGACCAGCTGCTTGATGTTGAGGATGAGGTCGGTGACGTCCTCCTTGACGCCCGGCACGGTGGTGAACTCGTGCAGGACCCCGTCGATCCGGATGCTGGTGACAGCGGCACCGGGGATCGAGGAGAGGAGGGTGCGGCGGAGGGAGTTGCCGAGGGTGTAACCGAAGCCCGGCTCCAGCGGCTCGATCACGAACCGGGAGCGGAACTCGTCGACGACCTCTTCGGTCAGCGACGGACGCTGAGCGATAAGCATGCGGTGATCCTTCAGTCGTGGGCACCCACTATTTGATGCCCGACAGATGTAACAAGGGTACGGGCGGTACGCCCCGTAAGAGGTGTACCGCCCGGACCTGACGCTACTGACGCACGGCCGTCACCGGCCGCGACGCATCAGACGCGGCGACGCTTCGGCGGACGGCAGCCGTTGTGCGGCGTCGGGGTGACGTCCTGGATCGAACCGACCTCGAGGCCCGTGGCCTGGAGGGAACGGATCGCGGTCTCACGGCCGGAGCCGGGACCCTTGACGAAAACGTCGACCTTGCGCATGCCGTGCTCCTGCGCGCGGCGGGCGGCCGACTCGGCGGCCATCTGCGCGGCGAAGGGGGTGGACTTGCGCGAGCCCTTGAAGCCGACGTGGCCGGCGGAGGCCCAGGAGATCACGTTGCCCGAGGGGTCCGTGATCGAGACGATGGTGTTGTTGAACGTGCTCTTGATGTGCGCGTGGCCGTGAGCGACGTTCTTCTTTTCCTTGCGACGCACCTTCTTGGCTGCGCCCTGACGACCCTTGGGGGGCATGTCTTGACTCCAGATGGAGAGGGGAGGTGATCGGTCCTACAGCGAAGACCGCTGGTTGCTGCGGGTTCCGGAGAACCGGAGGTCCGCAGTGCGTCCGCTGAGGACTACTTCTTGCCCGGCTTCTTCTTACCGGCGATGGCGCGACGCGGGCCCTTGCGGGTACGCGCGTTCGTGCTGGTGCGCTGACCGTGGACCGGCAGACCACGGCGGTGACGAATGCCCTGGTAGCAGCCGATCTCGATCTTGCGGCGAATGTCGCCCTGGACCTCGCGGCGGAGGTCACCCTCGGTGCGGAGGTTGGCGTCCACGTACTCGCGGATCTTGACGAGGTCTTCCTCGGCAAGGTCGCGGACGCGGGCGTCCGGGTTCACGCCGGTGGAGGCGAGGATCTCCTTGGACCGGGTGCGCCCGATACCGAAGACGTAGGTGAGGGCAACCTCCACGCGCTTTTCGCGCGGGATGTCAACACCTGAAACGCGTGCCATTCAATGGCTCCAGTTGTTAGATCGGGGGTCTTCCGCAGTGCCACTCCCGACCGCCGACCGCTCTCGTGGAGCGATGGTACGTCCGGGTCCCCGGCCCCCGCCGGAGGTGTCGTCAGCCGTGGCTTGGACGGGCTCTGCGTATGTACGTATTACGTGCGTCGCGCGAAGAACTGCGAGATGCAGGCGGTCGTGCGTCAGCCCTGGCGCTGCTTGTGGCGCAGGTTGTCGCAGATGACCATGACCCGACCGTGACGGCGGATCACCTTGCACTTGTCGCAGATCTTCTTGACGCTCGGCTTGACCTTCATGGGATGTCAGGTTCTCCGGGTCAGTGCCACCACCCGCCGAAACGGGATGCCGGCAAGATCTACTTGTAGCGGTAGACGATCCGGCCACGCGTCAGGTCGTACGGAGAGAGCTCCACCACGACCCGGTCATCCGGGAGGATGCGGATGTAGTGCATCCGCATCTTGCCGCTGATGTGCGCCAGGACCTTGTGACCGTTCTGGAGCTCCACCTTGAACATTGCGTTCGGGAGGGACTCGATCACGGTGCCCTCAATCTCGATGGCACCTTGCTTCTTGGCCACGCTTCGCCTTTCGAATCGGCTACCTTGATCGGCTCTTGCTTATCGGTGTGCTGATATGCGGGCACACTGATGCACGAGAGCCGACGAGTCAGTCTACGTCAGCGGACTCCAAAAGACGAATCCGTCAAGTTTGCCCAGCCGGGGTGATCGTTAGACCTCCCCGGGAGGTCATGTCACCCGAGAGGGTCGGGAGCCGCTTCCACGCCGTACTCCGCGAGCTTCGCCCTGCCGCAGTCCGGGGCGGTCAGGACCAGCGGGCCCTGCTCGGTGAGCGCGATGGAGTGCTCCCAGTGCGAGGACCAGGTGCCGTCCGTCGTGATGACCGTCCAGTCGTCGCTCAGGGTCTCCGTCCGTGCCGTGCCGAGCGAGACCATGGGCTCGATCGCCAGGCACACGCCCGGGACCAGCTTGATGCCCTTGCCGCGCTTGCGGGAGACGTAGTTCAGCAGGTGCGGGTCCATGTGCATCTCGGTGCCGATGCCATGGCCGCCGAAGTCCTCGATGATCCCGTACTTGCCGGTCGCAGGGCGGGGCTGGCGGCGGATGTAGGACTCGATCGCCCGGGAGACGTCGACGAGGCGGTTGTTCACCTTCATCGCGGCGATCCCGGCCCACATGGACTCCTCGGTCACCCGGGAGAGCTCGATCAGCTCCGGAGCGTGACCGGTGCCCACGAAGGCGGTGTAGGCCGCGTCTCCGTGCCAGCCGTCGACGATCGCGCCGGCGTCGATCGAGATGATGTCGCCGTCCTTCAGGACCGTCTTCTGGTCCGGGATCCCGTGGACGACGACCTCGTTGACCGAGGTGCAGATGGTCGCGGGGAACCCGCCGTAACCGAGGAAGTTCGACTTGGCGCCGTGGTCGGCGATCACCTTGCGGGCGACCTGGTCCAGGTCGTGCGTGGTCGCCCCGGGCACGGCGGCCTCACGGGTGGCGGCGTGAATGGCAGCGACCACCAGGCCCGCCTCGCGCATCTTCGCGATCTGCTCGGGGGTCTTGATCTGCACCATTGCTCGGCGCCTCTCTGCATCGACGGTGACGGGTACGGCTCGGCGTGTTCAACGATACGGGGGCAAGCAGTCGGCCGCGGCGCCCTCAGGCGCCGCGGCCGGCTTGCACTACGGGTGGTGCGGTGGTGGACGCTCAGCCCTCTTCGGAGGTCTTCAGCGCCTCCATGGCGCGGGCGGTCACGTCCGCGACCTTGCCCAGCGCGGAGATGGTCACCACGAGGCCCTGGGCCCGGTAGTAGTCGATGATCGGCTCGGTCTGCGTGTGGTAGACCTCGAGCCGGGTACGGACCGTCTCCTCGCTGTCGTCGTCCCGCTGGTACAGCTCGCCGCCGCAGGCGTCGCAGACGCCCTGGGTCTTCGGCGGGTTGTACGTCAGGTGGAAGACGTGCGCGCTGTCGTTGCGGCAGACGCGGCGACCCGCGATCCGCTTCACGACCTCGTCCTCGGGGACCTCGAGATCGAGGACCGCGTCCAGCTTTACGCCCTCGTCCTTGAGCATCACGTCAAGGGCTTCGGCCTGTCCGACGTTCCGCGGGAAGCCGTCCAGCAGGAAGCCGTCGACGGCGTCCGACTGGGCCATACGGTCCTTGGCCATCCCGATGGTGACCTCGTCCGGCACCAGCTGGCCTTCGTCCATGTAGGCGCGGGCCTGCTTGCCAAGGTCGGTGCCCTGGCTGATGTTGGCGCGGAAGAGGTCGCCCGTGGCGATGTGCGGAATCGAGAGGTTCTGAGCAAGGTACGCAGCCTGCGTTCCCTTGCCGGCACCCGGAGGCCCGACGAGGACGATTCGCATCAGCGGAGGAACCCTTCGTAATTGCGCTGCTGGAGCTGACTCTCGATCTGCTTCACGGTTTCCAGACCCACACCCACGATGATGAGGATGCTCGTCCCGCCGAAGGGGAAGTTCTGGTTAGCCCCGCCGAAGCCTGCCAACGCCATCGTCGGCACCAGAGCGATCAGGCCCAGATACAGCGAGCCCGGCCAAGTGATCCTGTTGAGCACGTAGCTCAGATACTCGGCAGTAGGTCGACCTGCCCGGATACCCGGGATGAAGCCACCATACTTCTTCATGTTGTCCGCGACTTCGTCGGGGTTGAACGAAATGGCCACATAGAAGAAGGCGAAGAACACGATGAGTACGAAGTACGTCGCGATGTAGTACGGGTGGTCACCGGTCACGAAGTTGTCCGTGATCCAGGTCGCCCAGCCGGCCTGCGAGTTCGAGAACTGGACGATCAGCGCCGGGATGTAGAGCAGCGACGAGGCGAAGATGACCGGAATCACACCCGCCTGGTTCACCTTCAGCGGGATGTACGTGGACGTACCGCCGTAGGACCGGCGTCCGATCATGCGCTTCGCGTACTGCACCGGAATGCGGCGCTGGGCCTGCTCGACGAAGACGACGAGGCCGACCATCACGAAGCCGATGAGGATGACCGTGCCGAACTCGATCCAGCCGTCGGCCAGCTTGCCGCTCTCCTTGATGGCCCACAGGGCGCCGGGGAACGTGGCCGCGATCGAGATGAACATGAGGATCGACATGCCGTTGCCGATGCCGCGGTCGGTGATCAGCTCACCGAGCCACATGACGGCGGCCGTACCGGCGGTCATCGTGAGGACCATGATGATCGTGGTGAAGATCGACTTGTCCGCGACGATCTGGCTGCCCACGGAACAGTTCTGGAAGAGCGCACCGCTACGGGCGGTGGCGACCAGGCCGGTGCCCTGGAGGATGGCCAGCGCGACCGTCAGATAACGCGTGTACTGCGTGATCTTCGCCGTGCCGGACTGCCCCTCCTTCTTCAGGGCTTCCAGGCGCGGGATCACGACGGTCAGCAGCTGGAGAATGATGCTCGCCGTGATGTACGGCATGATGCCGAGCGCGAAGATGGTGATCTGCAGCAGGGCGCCACCGCTGAACATCTGCATCAGACCGAGGAGGCCACCCGAGTCGGCCTGGTCGATGCACTGCTGCACCTTCGAGTAGTCGACTCCAGGGGCCGGGACGTGCGCCCCGAGCCGATAGATCACGATGATGCCGAGCGTGAAGAGCAGCTTCTTGCGCAGGTCGGGCGTCTTGAACGCTCGGGCGAACGCGGTGAACACGGTGCCTCCTGCGACCCCCGCGCTATGCGTCAGAGGCGACGGGTCTGGATGGGACTGGATGGGATCGGGTACAAGGCAGCCCTACATCGTAAGGAGGCCACAAAAGATTAACGGCGCCACCCTACCCGGCCCAGGACTGAGCGGGAAACACGCGCCGCACACCGGTGTACGGTCCGCTTCCCGGCCCGCGCCGCGAAAGACCGGCCAAGCCGCACCATTTGGGACGTGAACGCCCCTCCGCTCCCCCACCGCCGGTGCGGTGGACACCCGTTCAACCTTTCCCGAGCCTTTACGGTTCCCGTACAGCGGCACAAACGCAGAAAAGCCTGGCCGGCCACCTCCGAAGAGGCGGTCGGCCAGGCTCAGTTCTGTCCCGCGGCTCAGACGAGCTCGGTGACCGTACCGCCGGCGGCGGTGATCTTCTCCTTGGCGGAGCCGGAGACGGCGTCAACCGAAACCTGCAGTGCCACGGAGATCTCGCCCTGTCCGAGGACCTTGACGAGGTGGTTGTTGCGCACAGCGCCCTTGGCGACCAGGTCGGCCACCGTGACCTCTCCACCCTCGGGGTAGAGCGTCGCGAGCTTGTCCAGGTTCACGACCTGGTACTCCGTGCGGAACGGGTTCTTGAAGCCCTTGAGCTTCGGGAGACGCATGTGGAGGGGCATCTGGCCACCCTCGAAGCGCTCCGGAACCTGGTAACGAGCCTTCGTACCCTTGGTACCACGGCCTGCGGTCTTACCCTTGGACGCCTCACCACGACCCACACGGGTCTTGGCGGTCTTGGCGCCCGGGGCAGGCCGGAGGTTGTGGGCCTTCAGCGGGCTGTTCTCCGCCATGTCAGTCAACCTCCTCAACCGTCACGAGGTGGCGGACGGTGTGAACCATTCCGCGGAACTCGGGGCGGTCCTCCTTGACAACCGAGTCGTTCAGGCGCTTGAGCCCGAGCGAACGCAGGGTGTCGCGGTGGTTCTGCTTGCTGCCGATGTACGACTTCGTCTGCGTGATCTTGAGGCGAGCCATTACGCACCCGCTCCCGCACGTGCACGAAGCAGAGCCGCGGGGGCGACGTCCTCGAGGGGCAGACCGCGGCGGGCCGCGATCTCCTCGGGACGCTGCAGGCCCTGGAGGGCCGCCACGGTCGCGTGCACGATGTTGATCGCGTTGGACGAGCCAAGCGACTTCGACAGGATGTCGTGAACGCCGGCGCACTCGAGCACGGCGCGCACCGGGCCACCGGCGATAACGCCGGTACCGGGGGACGCCGGCTTGAGCAGGACGACGCCCGCGGCCTTCTCGCCCGTGATCGGGTGAGGGATGGTGCCCTGGATGCGCGGGACCTTGAAGAAGTTCTTCTTGGCCTCTTCGACACCCTTGGCGATGGCCGCGGGAACTTCCTTGGCCTTGCCGTATCCGACACCGACGGTGCCGTCACCATCGCCCACCACGACCAGCGCGGTGAAGCTGAAGCGACGACCACCCTTCACAACCTTGGCGACGCGGTTGATCGCGACGACGCGCTCGACGTACGCGGTCTTCTCGGCGGCGCTGGCGCCACCGTCACGGCCCTTCCGGTCCCGCCGCTCGCCGCCACCGGCACCGCTTCCGCGGCGCTGGGGTCCAGCCATTGGAATTACCTCTCTCTGTTACGGACGCTGTGCGTAGGAACCGGGGCTTAGAACTTCAGCCCGGCTTCACGGGCGGCGTCAGCCAGAGCGGCAATCCGCCCGGCGTACTGGTTACCACCGCGGTCGAACACGACGGCCTCGACGCCTGCGGCCTTGGCACGCTCGGCGACCAGGGCGCCGACCTGCTGGGCCTGGGCGCTCTTGTCACCCTCGCCGCCACGGATCGAGGTGTCCAGGGTCGACGCCGACGCGAGCGTGTGGCCCGCGATGTCGTCGATGACCTGGGCCACGATGTGGCGGTTGGAACGCGTCACGACCAAGCGAGGACGCTCCGGCGAACCGGAGATGTGCTTGCGGACGCGGATGTGGCGGCGCTTGAGAGCGGCACGCTTGTACGCGTCGCCCTTGGCGATCTTCACACCGTATGCCATGGCTACTTACCAGCCTTTCCGACCTTGCGGCGGATGACCTCGCCCGCGTACTTGACGCCCTTGGCCTTGTACGGGTCGGGCTTCCGCAGCTTGCGGATGTTGGCGGCTACCTCGCCGACCTTCTGCTTGTCGATGCCCTCGACGCTGAGCTTCGTGGGCGACTCGACCTTGAAGGTGATGCCATCCGGAGCCTCGATGAGGATCGGGTGGCTGTAGCCCAGGGCGAACTCCAGGTTGGAGCCCTTCGCCTGGACGCGGTAACCGACACCGCTGATCTCGAGCGCCTTGGAGTAACCCGCGGTCACGCCGGTGATCATGTTCGCCACCAGCGTGCGGGACAGGCCGTGGAGGGCCTTGTTCTGACGCTCGTCGTTCGGGCGGGAGACGTTGAGCACGCCGTCCTCACCCTTGGAGACCTCGATCGGCGCGGCGACGGTGTGCGTGAGGGAACCCTTGGGGCCCTTCACGGCGACCGTACGGCCATCGATGGTGACGTCCACACCGGCGGGAACCTGGATGGGGAGCTTGCCGATTCGCGACATGAGCTTTCCTTCCTTTCCCGACTACCAGACGTAGGCGAGGACTTCCCCACCTACGCCCTTCTTGCCTGCCTGCTGGCCGGTCAGGAGACCGTGGGACGTGGAGATGATCGCCACGCCCAGGCCGCCGAGAACCTTCGGCAGGTTGGTGGACTTTGCGTATACACGCAGACCCGGCTTCGAAATCCGCTTGATGCCGGCGATCGAGCGCTCGCGGTTCGGGCCGAACTTCAGCTCGAGGACGAGGTTCTTGCCGACCTCGGCGTCCTCGACCTTCCAGCCGGTGATGAAGCCCTCCTGCTGGAGGATCTCCGCGATGTGCGACTTGATCTTGCTGTGCGGCATCGAGACATCGTCGTGATATGCCGAGTTCGCGTTACGCAGACGCGTGAGCATGTCTGCGATGGGATCAGTCATGGTCATGAGTTGGCCTTCGGCCTCTCTCGCCGGGGTTTCCTGTATGCGCCATCCCTCTCCCCACTCAGTGGCGGGACGGGTGCGGTGCGGGGACCTACGGCGTAGTAAGTCGGTCTTGGGCGGCAGGCGCCCAACCCTTCAAGCCTACGGCATGAAAGGACGGGCTCCTGCCGACCCAGATGCTTACCGAGAGTCTCCGGAACTTCCCTTTGCCCGAGGGCAGAGGGGAGTTACCAGGAGCTCTTGGTCACGCCCGGCAGCTCGCCACGGTGGGCCATCTCACGAAGGCACACGCGGCACAGGCCGAACTTGCGGTAGACGGAGTGGGGCCGGCCGCAGCGCTGGCAGCGGGTGTACCCGCGCACGCCGAACTTCGGCTTACGGGCGGCCTTAGCGATCAGAGCCTTCTTCGCCACGGTCAGTTCTCCTTGAACGGGAAGCCGAGGTGACGAAGGAGGGCACGACCCTCGTCGTCGTTGGTCGCCGTGGTGACCACGGTGATGTCCATGCCCCGGACCCGGTCGATCTTGTCCTGGTCGATCTCGTGGAACATGACCTGCTCCGTGAGACCGAAGGTGTAGTTGCCACGGCCGTCGAACTGCTTCGGCGACAGGCCACGGAAGTCACGGATACGCGGAAGCGCGAGCGACAGCGTACGGTCCAGGAACTCCCACATCCGGTCACCACGGAGGGTGACGTGGCAGCCGATCGGCTGGCCCTCGCGCAGCTTGAACTGCGCGATGGACTTGCGGGCCTTCGTGACGGCCGGCTTCTGGCCGGTGATCGTGGTGAGGTCCTTGACGGCACCGTCGATCAGCTTGGAGTCGCGGGCGGCGTCGCCCACACCCATGTTGACCACGATCTTGACCAGACCGGGAACCTGCATGACGTTCTCGTACGAGAACTCCTCACGCAGCTTGCCGGCGATTTCCTCGCGGTAGCGCGTCTTGAGACGCGGCGCAGTGGTGGCAGTCATCAGATGTCCTCACCGGTCCGCTTGGCAACGCGGATCTTGTTGCCCTCGTCGTCAAAGCGGTAGCCGACGCGGGTGACAACCTTGTTGCCGTCCTTCTCCACGACCAGCTGCACGTTGCTGATGTGGATCGGGGCCTCGGTGGTGACAATGCCACCCGTCTGCGAACCGCGAGCCGTCTGACCGGCCTTGGTGTGCTTCTTGACCCGGTTGACACCCTCGACGAGGACGCGGTCCTGCGTGGGATAGGCCACGATGACCTTGCCCTGCTTGCCCTTGTCCTTACCGGTGATGACCTGAACCAGGTCGCCCTTCTTGATCTTCATGCTTACAGCACCTCCGGCGCGAGCGAGATGATCTTCATGAACTTCTTCTCGCGCAGCTCCCGGCCCACCGGGCCGAAGATGCGGGTGCCGCGGGGGTCGCCGTCGTTCTTCAGAATGACGGCGGCGTTCTCGTCGAAGCGGATGTACGAGCCATCCTGACGACGACGCTCCTTGACGGTGCGAACGATGACGGCCTTGACGACGTCACCCTTCTTCACGTTGCCACCGGGGATCGCGTCCTTGACGGTGGCGACGATGACGTCACCGATACCCGCGTAGCGGCGACCCGAGCCACCGAGAACACGAATGGTGAGAATTTCCTTCGCACCCGTGTTGTCGGCGACGCGCAGTCGCGACTCCTGCTGGATCACGTCTATCTCCTGATCGTCTGCCGGTTCCCGGCGGGTGCCTCTCCGTTACGGGAGAGGCACCCCACCGAGCCTGGCGGAACTGACCTGAGGGGAGAATCCCTCAGGAATTACTTGGCCTTCTCGAGGATCTCGACGATGCGCCAGCGCTTCGAGGCGGACAGCGGACGCGTCTCCATGATGATGACGCGGTCGCCGACGCCGGCACTGTTCTGCTCGTCGTGGGCCTTGAGCTTGTTCGTACGGCGGATGACCTTGCCGTACAGCGCGTGCTTCACGCGGTCCTCGACAGCGACGACGACGGTCTTGTCCATCTTGTCGCTGACGACCAGACCCTCACGGGTCTTGCGGAAACCGCGGTCGGTGTTCGTCTCAGTCACAGTCTTCTCGCTCATCAGGCGCTCTCCACCGTCTCGATGCCCAGCTCGCGCTCACGCATCAGGGTGTAGATCCGGGCGATGTCCTTACGGACGGACTTGAGCCGACCGTGGTTCTCGAGCTGGCCCGTCGCCGCCTGGAAGCGGAGGTTGAACAGCTCTTCCTTGGCTTCGCGGAGCTTGTTGAGGAGCTCCTCGTCGCCCAGCTCGCGCAGCTCGGACGCCTTGGTACCGGCCGACATCACGACTCACCTGCCTCGCGCCGAACGATCCGGCACTTCATCGGAAGCTTGTGAGCAGCGCGGGTGAGCGCCTCACGAGCAATCTTCTCGTTCGGGTAGGACAGCTCGAACATCACCCGACCCGGCTTGACGTTCGCGATCCACCACTCGGGAGAACCCTTACCGGAACCCATGCGGGTCTCGGCAGGCTTCTTCGTCAGGGGACGGTCCGGGTAGATGTTGATCCAGACCTTGCCGCCACGCTTGATGTGACGGGTCATCGCGATACGAGCGGACTCGATCTGACGGTTCGTCACGTACGCCGGGGTCAGCGCCTGGATGCCGTACTCGCCGAACGCAACCTGCGTGCCACCCTTGGACATACCGTTGCGCTTCGGGTGGTGCTGCTTGCGGTGCTTGACCCTACGGGGGATCAGCATTTCGGTCAGGCCTCCGTTCCGGTGCTCTCAGCAGCCGGAGCAGCGGCGGCGGGGGCGTCGGCCTTGGGGGCCTCGGCTGCCGGCGACTGCTGCGGCTTACGGCCGCGACCGCCACGCTCGCCACCACGGCCGCCACCACGGCCGGCCGGGCGGTCGGTGCCGCCACGAGCCGGACGGTTGCCGGCGCGGGCCGCGGCGTTCTCGGCGCGAACCTCGGCGATGTTCTTGACGTCGCCCTTGTAGATCCAGACCTTCACGCCGATGCGGCCGAAGGTCGTCTTGGCCTCGAAGAAGCCGTAGTCCACGTTGGCCCGGAGGGTGTGCAGGGGCACGCGGCCCTCGCGGTAGAACTCCGAGCGGGACATCTCGGCGCCGCCGAGGCGACCGCCGCACTGGATCTTGATGCCCTTGGCGCCGGCCTTCATCGAGCTCTGCATGCTCTTGCGCATGGCACGACGGAAGGAGACGCGGGAGGAGAGCTGCTCGGCGACGGCCTGGGCCACCAGCTGAGCGTCCACCTCGGGGTTCTTGACCTCGAGGATGTTCAGCTGGACCTGCTTGCCGGTCAGCTTCTCCAGCTCGCCGCGGATGCGATCGGCCTCGGCGCCGCGGCGACCGATGACGATGCCCGGACGGGCGGTGTGGATGTCAACGCGGACGCGGTCGCGGGTGCGCTCGATCTCGACCTTCGAGATGCCGGCCCGCTCCATGCCCTTCGTCATCATGCGACGAATGGCGACGTCTTCCTTGACGTAGTCCTTGTACAGCTTGTCGGCGTACCAGCGGGACTTGAAGTCCGTGGTGATGCCGAGCCGGAACCCGTGCGGGTTTACCTTCTGGCCCATTACCGGGTTCCTTCCTTGCTGCTGACGACCACGGTGATGTGGCTGGTCCGCTTACGGATCCGGTAGGCACGGCCCTGAGCACGCGGACGGAACCGCTTCAGGGTCGGGCCCTCGTCCACGTACGCCTCGCTGATGACCAGCGAAGAGGCGTCGGGGTGGTCGTAGTTGTGTGCAGCGTTGGCGATGGCGCTGTCCAGCACCTTGCCAACCGGCACGCTCGCGGCCTGCGGGGCGAAACGCAGGACCGCCTGAGCCTCCGTGGCATCCATGCCACGGATGAGGTCCACCACTCGGCGGGCCTTCATGGGCGTGACGCGGATGTACCGCGCCTGGGCCCTGGCTTCCATGGTTGTCCCTTCGGTGTGAGTCATAGTCGTTTCCACCCCGCGCTAGCGGCGCTTCGACTTCCGGTCGTCCTTGACGTGGCCGCGGAAGGTGCGAGTCGGCGAGAACTCGCCGAGCTTGTGGCCGACCATCGACTCGGTGACGAACACCGGGACGTGGATCTTGCCGTTGTGCACCGCGATGGTGTGCCCCAGCATGGCCGGGATGATCATCGAGCGACGGGACCAGGTCTTGATGACGTTCTTGGTGCCAGCTTCGTTCTGGACGTCCACCTTCTTGACGAGGTGGCCGTCGACGAAGGGCCCCTTCTTGAGACTGCGCGGCATCTAAACCCGCTCCTAGCGCTTCTTGTTCGTCTTGCGGCGGCGGACGATGTACTTGCTCGAAGCCTTCTTCGGCGAGCGAGTACGACCCTCCTTCTGACCCCACGGCGAGACCGGGTGACGTCCACCGGAGGTCTTGCCTTCACCACCACCGTGCGGGTGGTCGACCGGGTTCATCGCAACACCGCGGACGGACGGGCGAACGCCCTTCCAGCGCATGCGACCGGCCTTGCCCCAGTTGATGTTCGACTGCTCGGCGTTGCCGACCTCACCAATGGTGGCGCGGCAGCGGGCGTCGACCAGCCGGATCTCACCGGACGGCATACGAAGGTGGGCCATGGTGCCCTCCTTCGCCAGCAGCTGCACGGAGGCACCCGCGGAACGGGCGAACTTCGCGCCGCCGCCGGGCCGCAGCTCGATGGCGTGGATGGTCGTACCGACCGGGATGTTGCGCAGCGCCAGGTTGTTGCCCGGCTTGATGTCTGCGGCCGGACCGTTCTCGACGCGGTCACCCTGCGCCAGGCCACGCGGGGCGACGATGTAACGCTTCTCGCCGTCCGCGTAGTGGAGCAGCGCGATGCGCGCGGTGCGGTTCGGGTCGTACTCGATGTGCGCGACCTTGGCCGGCACGCCGTCCTTGTCGTGACGACGGAAGTCGATCACGCGGTAGGCGCGCTTGTGTCCGCCACCCTGGTGGCGAACGGTGATCCGGCCGGTGTTGTTACGGCCGCCCTTGCTGTGCAGGGGGCGGACCAGCGACTTCTCCGGCGTGGACCGCGTGATCTCGACAAAGTCGGCGACGCTGGAGCCACGACGGCCCGGGGTCGTCGGCTTGTACTTGCGGATACCCATTTCTCAGTCCTCGTCCGATTCCGGACGACTCGACCTCCGCTAGGAGGTCGGGCCGCCGAAGATGTCGATTCGGTCGCCCTCAGCGAGGGTCACGATGGCGCGCTTCGTGTCGGAGCGCTTGCCGAAACCGGTCTTGGTGCGCTTGCGCTTACCCTGCCGGTTGATCGTGTTGACCCCGGTGACCTTGACCGAGAAGACCGCTTCCACAGCCTGCTTGATCTGGGTCTTGTTGGAGCCGGGCGCGACGATGAACGTGTACTTGTTCTCGTCGAGCAACGCGTAGCTCTTCTCGGAGACCACGGGCTTGACGAGAACGTCACGCGGGTCCGAGTACGTCTTGCTGGTAACGGTCGCCTCGCTCATCAGGCGTCGCTCCCTTCGGTCTCAGCGGTCTGGGGGCCAGACACGAAGGACTCGAAAGCGGCCTGGGTGAAGACCACGTCGTCAGAGACGATCACGTCGTACGTGTTCAGCTGGCCCGGCTCCAGGATGTGCACCTGGGGCAGGTTGCGTGCGGACAGCCACGCGGCCTCGTCGGCGCGGTCGACGACCAGGAGCAGGTTCTGGCGCTCCGAGATCTTGCCGAGCAGCGTCTTGGCGGCCTTCGTGGAGGCGGCACCCTCGACCACGCCGGTGACGACGTGGATACGGGAGTGACGGGCCCGGTCCGAGAGGGCACCGCGCAGGGCGGCGGCCTTCATCTTCTTCGGGGTCCGCTGCGAGTAGTCACGCGGCTGCGGGCCGTGGACGACGCCACCACCGGCGAACTGCGGGGCGCGGGTCGAACCCTGACGGGCGCGGCCGGTGCCCTTCTGGCGGTAAGGCTTCTTGCCACCACCGCGGACTTCGCCGCGGCGCTTGGTCTTGTGCGTGCCCTGACGGGCAGCTGCCAGCTGAGCGACAACGACCTGGTGGATCAGCGGAACGCTGGTCTTGGCGTCGAAGATCTCCGCGGGGAGGTCGACGGTACCGGCCTTGTCGCCTGCCGGCGAAAGGATGTCAATGGTGCTCATTACCTCAAGCCCCCTTGGCCGCGGTACGGACCAGGACGAGGCCGCCGTTCGGACCGGGGACCGCGCCCTTGATGAGGAGCAGACCCTTCTCCGCGTCAACCGCGTGGATGGTCAGGTTCTGGGTGGTGACGCGCTCGTTACCCATACGGCCCGCCATGCGCATGCCCTTGAAGACACGCCCAGGGGTGGCGCAGCCACCGATGGAACCGGGGGAACGGTGCTTGCGCTGGACGCCGTGGCCGGCGCCGAGGCCCTTGAAGTTGTGACGCTTCATGACACCGGCGAAGCCCTTGCCCTTGCTCTTGCCCGTGACGTCGACCTTGACGCCGGACTCGAACACCTCGGCAGTGACCTCCTGGCCCAGCGTGTACTCGCTGGCGTCAGGGGTGCGGAGCTCCACCAGGTGGCGGCGCGGGGTGACGTCGGCCTTGGCGAAGTGACCCTTGAGGGGCTTGTTCACCTTGCGCGGGTCGATCTCGCCGAAGGCGATCTGGACCGCTTCGTAGCCGTCGCTGTCGTTGGTGCGAACCTGCGTCACGACGCACGGCCCGGCCTTGACGACGGTCACCGGGACGACCCGGTTGTTCTCGTCCCAGACCTGGGTCATGCCGAGCTTCTCGCCCAGGACGCCCTTGATGTTCTTGCTCATCTCGGCCCGTCCCCTCAGAGCTTGATCTCGATGTCGACGCCCGCCGGAAGGTCGAGGCGCATCAGCGAGTCAACCGTCTTCGGCGTGGGGTCGAGAATGTCGATGAGGCGCTTGTGGGTGCGCATCTCGAAGTGCTCGCGAGAGTCCTTGTACTTGTGCGGCGACTTGATGACGCAGTACACGTTCTTCTCAGTGGGCAGCGGCACCGGGCCCGCGACCGACGCACCAGTGCGGGTCACCGTCTCGACGATCTTCTTCGCCGAGGAGTCGATGACCTCGTGGTCGTAGGCCTTGAGCCGGATGCGGATCTTCTGTCCCGCCATGGCTACTAGTAGTCCTGTCTCTCGTAACGCTCTGGAACCCGGGGGTTCTCTGGACTCCCCCTCCGACCCACGCGGTCGGGCGTGTCGCATCCCCTCTACGAAAATCTCCCGAAGGAGATCCCAACCAAGGGGGTGCGGACCCTAGACCGCGGAACCGGGGGCGGAACACCCACCGGGTGCCTGGCCGGCGCCCTGCGTTGCTTCCCGAAAGATTCCCGTACGTCCGGCCCTGGGGGCCGACGAGTACTGTGGGACTCGCTTCCGGTCCTCCCGGCGGGAGGCGCGCAGCATTGACACTCAACCGAGCAACCTGGTCAGTGTGCCATACGGGGCGCGGGCCTGGCCAATCGAGTCGGGAATCCTACCCCGAGCGAGCGAGTGCTCAAACGCAGGCGCGCATCCGGCGGTGCCGGGGCCCTCGCGGACCTGCCGGAACTCATCACGAGCCCGATGCCCGGATAGCTGCCGTCGGCGATCGTCATGGTCTTGCCGACGGGGCGGCCTTCGCGCCGGACTCTTCCCACGCCTTGCAGTCGGCCAGGACGGTTCCGACGCCGCGATCACACCGGACACCACAAGATCATTCCATGATGCCCGGCACAGCATCGAAAATGTCCACATGGCTGAGGAACTGGTGAGGTTCATCGAGGCGCGGCTGGACGAGTCGGCCGACTTGGCTCGGCGCTGCGACGGCGACGGATGCGGGCAGTGGTCGGCCCAAGGTCACACGGTCGACTTCTGCCAGGTCGACCTCACTGGCTTCCACCCCACGATTGCTCGCACGTGGCTCTGCACGACCCGGCCCGCGTCATGCGCGAGATCGAGGCCAAGCGGCGCATCCTGGCCCGTCACGCCCACGACCCCTGGCCGTGCCACGACCTGCGTGACCTGGCCTCGCCCTACACCGACCATCCTGACTTCCCCGCAAGGCCCTGAAGCAGCGCAGCACCTGAGCAGAGCCCCGGCAAAGCCGCGGGACCGGGCGTCACGCCGCCCTCGAAAGATCATTACGGGACAGCCCCTCTCTCCAGAAAGTCAATGGGTCAGGGCGAAGCGGAAATAGAGAAACGGCCCGCCGATGGAACGACGGGCCGTGACGATTCCTCAAATCATCCGCAATGCACTCCGGACTTCACCACAGTGGCTACGGATGTGTGCGCGGGGTTCCAGATCGACGCCTGCACCTGAATGCACTTACCGGCAGCATAGACCGACGCGGGGCCCGCGTAAGAGCTATAGTTTCCGCTGTCGTCATCACTTGCCAGGATTCCGTTACACACTCCCGGGGTAGTCGAATTGCATCGCTGCACATAAACGGAGGTGGCCGTGGCGGTCCCGGCGTAGCCAGCACTGTTCTTCACTGCGGCGCCACAGTTGTTGCCGTTCGAGGAGTCGTAGTAAACGTAAAGATTACCCCAGGTCGCCGATCCGTTCTTGATGGGATAGGTAGCAATGAGCGAACCGCTGCAACCGTAACCGGCAGCACTCGCCGCAGGCGCTGAGACGAATGAAAACCCGAGAACTGCCGCACAGATAGAAAGCATCGCCACGATGCGCTTCTTCACCACTGACACCTTAATTACCCTCTCCTGAAACATGGAAATCCCGAACGAACAATTCAGGACGAGGCAACCGTAGCCTCTCCCACCCGGAGAGTAAACAGCCGATACCAACGGAAAATGCGTAACATTCATACCCTTCCGCCATTCAGCCCCTGTCAGGGACAGGCGACCCAAAAGATGCAATACCCCGACTTCTTCGGAGGGGCAGGAGCACGTGCCGGCCCTGTCGGCAGACCGTCCGCGCGCGCCGGGCAACCTGTCCGCTCGCTCGCCCGTCTACACCTCCGCAGGCGCGGACCACCCGGTAGGCGGCCTGATGTGAGTGTCGGTAGTACGCAGGACAGGGCGGCCGTTCGCCCGCTGCGGGGGAAGCGGGACGGACGGGGTGCGTGGCGTGGTGGATCGATCTGTGACGTCCCGGATACGGATGCCCCGGCGCACCCTCCTCCTCGCGGCCACCGCGACCGCCGCCACCGCCGGATGCGCCGTACCGGCTCCGCGGCGGCACGGTCCGGTGCCGGACCCGGCCCCGGGGCTGGCCATAGCGCGCGGTCGGCGGGCGCTGGCCATGCAGTTGCTGGCCCACCCGGACGACGACCTGTACTTCATGAACCCGGACACCCGTGAGGCCCTCGACGCCGGGACCCCCGTGGTCTGCGTCTACCTCACCGCGGGCGAGGCCGACGGCCTCAACAAGGTCCCGGGCGCCCCGCGTCCGGAGCCCGACCGCGCCGCCTACGTCTGCTCCCGCCACCAGGGGCTGCGCCAGGCGTACGCCGAGCTGCTCGGGCTCGACCGCTTCGCCCCCTGGCAGAGGTCGGTGCTCACCCTGCGCGGCGGCCACCGGGCCGAGCGGGACGTCCTGGTCGACGGGGCCCGCCGGGTCGAGCTGGTCTTCCTCAACACCGCGATGCACACCGGGCGCGGCCGCCTCGGACTGCCCGGCCTCTGGGAGGACCGGCGCCTCGTGCTGCGTACCGTCGTCGCCGACGACTCCCCCTTGCAGAAGGCCGGTTCGTATACGTACGAGTCCCTGATCGATGTCCTCGTCGGGCTGCTGGAGGAGTACCGGCCGACCCTCGTGCACACCCTCGACCCGGACCCCGACCTCCAGTTCAGCAGCGAGTACGAGCGCCGCCGGGACAGCGAACAGCACGGGTACTCCGACCACCCGGACCACACCCCGGCCGGCTGCTTCGCCTGGGCGGCCCTGATCCGCTGGGTGGCGGCGACGACGGGGCGCGGGGAGCCGGTGCCCGGGTTCGTCGTCGCGGCGTTCCGGGGGTACTACAACCACCACTGGCCCAAGAACCTGCCCCCGGAGGTGCTGGAGCGCAAGGCCGCCCACCTCGTCCCGTACGGCGGCGCGCCCGACTGGGAGTGCGGCAACCCCTCGGGCTGCGGCGACTACAACATCGGCGGCGACCGGCCGCTGGCCAACCGGAAGGGCTGGGTGCGCTCCACCCACCACCGCTACCCGGGCCCCCGGGCCCAGGTCGCCTCCCGGACGGACGGCCGGCTCACCGTCTACGGGGTGCTGGGGCTGCGCGCCGTCCGGTGGCGGGAGAGCGCGCCCGGCAGCGGGGTCCTGGACGCGCCCGACGACCTCGGCGGCGGTCCGCTCGCCCCGGTGCTGGGTTCGGCGGCGACGGCGGACGGACGGCACCTGTTGTTCGGGCTGCGGTTCGCGGCGCTCGCCGGGCACGGCTCGGACAACGACCGCGAGATCGTGCTGCTGGAGCAGCGCTCGCCGGGCGGCCCCTTCCGCGCCTGGCGGGGGCTCGGCAACCCGGCCACCGGCAGCGACCACGGCCGCCGCGTCGGCGTGCCCGTCGCCGTCGCCGCCCCCGACGGCCGCGTCCACCTCTTCGTACGGAACGCGGAGAAGGGGCTGAGCACCCGGGTCCGGGACGCGGACACCGGACGCTGGAGCGGGTGGCGGGACCTGGGCGGCGGCGAGGTGCAGGACGGTCTGACGGCGGTCGTGGACACGGTTGGGCGTGTCCACGTGTACGCGGCCGGGCACCACGCCGTGCACCACTGGACCCAGGACGCCCCGGACACGGACGTCACCGCCCGCACCCAGCTCACCGACTCCCCCGTTCCCGCGCACGCGCCCGGCGCACTCCCCGCGCCCGACGGGTCCGTGGAGCTGTACTACCGGCCGGCCGCACGGGAGCGGCTCGTCGCCGTGCGGGCCGACCGCGCACCCGCGCCCCGCTTCGGCGGGTACGGCCCGGTGACCGCCGCCGCCTCGCCGGGCGGCCCGGTCCTGCTCGGCCGTTCCGCGGCGGGCCGGATCCAGCTGCGTACCGCCGGGGGCACCGCCGTACGGTCCCGGGGGCCGGTCGCCCTGGACGGTGTCGCCCTCCACCTCGGCGCGGCGGGCGGACGGCCCGCCGTCGTGGGGTTCGGGCCGGACGCGGCGCCCTGGGTGTGGCGTCCCTAGCAGCGGAGGCCTTCGGCCCAACTCCCGCCCCATAACGCGATGTTATGCCCAAACGTTAGTACCCCGGCCTCGTCGCGCTCCGGCACCCTGTTGCCCACCATCCCCCACGGACACGCACACCCCAGCGTGTCGCGCGAAACGAGGAATCATGCGTATATCCAGGCTCGTGCCCGCTGCCGCCGCCGCAGCGGCCTGTGTCCTCGCCCTCTTCGCACCGTCCGCCTCGGCCGCCCCCGAGGCCCCGCTCCAGGACTCCCCGCCCCCGACCACCCAGATCATCGGCGGCGGCTACGCCCAGAACGCGCCCTGGGCCGCCCGCCTCTTCTCGAACGGCAGAGAGACCTGTTCGGCGACGATCATCGCGCCGACCTGGATCCTCACCGCCAAGCACTGCGTCACCGGCGGCGGCCTGTCGTTCCGCATCGGCAGCCTCGACCAGCACAGCGGCGGTGTGGTCGCGAACGGCGCCCAGACCTACACCCACAGCTCGGACCTGGCCCTCGTCCGGCTGGACCGCTCGGTGCAGGCCACCTACTCCCGCCTCGGCCAGCCCGGCTCGGTGCGGGTCGGGCAGGGCGTGCAGGTCTGGGGCTGGGGCGCCACCTCCCAGTGCGGCTCCGAGGCCAACTGCCAGTCCCGCTACCTGAAGGTCGCCAACGTGACGGTCACCGGCGGCTGCGGTGACGCGTACGGCGGCTCGGCGATCTGCGCCCGCCGCGGCGACGGCATCACCGCCGGAGGCGACTCCGGCGGCCCGATGACGGCGAACGGCATCCAGGTCGGCGTCGCCTCCACCAGCGACCGGCAGACCACCACCGCGTACACGAACGTCACCGCGTACCGGTCCTGGATCCAGTCGATCGCGGGCGTCTGACCGACCCGGCCACCCGGGGCGGCGGACACCTGACGGACCCGTCGCCCCCCGTGAACCGTAGGGCCCCCTTACCTCATCGCCCTGAGGTACCGGGGCCCTACACCCATCCCGGGCCACCGCTCCGACACCGGGGACGAAAGCCCGGGTTTTCGGTGTCCTCCACGATCCGGCGCGGGTTCTCGCCGTCGCTGTCGTAGTAGTCGAGCTCGGCGCCGGCGCGTTGTCGACGGTGCTGCCCGGCAGGGCGGTGGTGCGACCAACGGCGTCGTAGGTGTGGCCGGATCCGGCCAGCCGGCCCACACGGTCGTAGCGGTAGCTCTGGCCGGAACGGCCCTGGTGACCGGCGACCTGCCCGTGCACGGACTCGCCGACCCGGTCGATGAGGACGGTGCTTCCGTCACTGTCGCGCGTGTGGACGCGCGAGACGGTGGAGCCGGTGGCGTCCTCGGTGACCTTCAGGTCCTCGCGCTGGGCGGAACGTTCACCACCGCGTCCGAGGACGGGGCGTTCGCCCTGACGGCCGCGGTGCCGGCCACGTCGGCGGCGGACCGCCCCTCGCGCACGGGGGGCCGGGCCCCGGGCCCTTGACCCCGGCGGCCCCGCACACGGCGAAGGGCCCCGCACCTCTTTCGAGGTGCGGGGCCCTTCTTGCAGCTCAGTGAGCCACCAGGTCCAAGGACCAAGCAGAAACTACTTGATGATCTTGGTGACCTGGCCGGCGCCCACGGTCCGGCCACCCTCACGGATGGCGAACTTCAGGCCCTCTTCCATGGCGACGGGCTGGATCAGCGAGACGTCCATGAGGGTGTTGTCACCCGGCATGACCATCTCGGTGCCCTCGGGAAGGGTCACAACGCCCGTCACGTCCGTGGTACGGAAGTAGAACTGCGGGCGGTAGTTGTTGAAGAACGGGGTGTGACGGCCACCCTCGTCCTTCGACAGGATGTAGGACTGCGCCTGGAACTCGGTGTGCGGCGTGACCGAGCCGGGCTTGATGATGACCTGGCCGCGCTCGACGTCCTCGCGCTTGATGCCACGGAGGAGCAGACCGACGTTCTCACCGGCCTGGCCCTCGTCGAGCAGCTTGCGGAACATCTCGATGCCGGTGACCGTGGTGGTGGTCTTCTCGGTCTTGATACCGACGATGTCGACGGTCTCGTTGACCTTCAGGACACCACGCTCGATGCGGCCGGTGACGACCGTACCGCGACCGGTGATCGTGAAGACGTCCTCGATGGGCATGAGGAACGGCTTCTCGACGTCACGCTCGGGCTGCGGGATGGACTCGTCGACGGCCTTCATCAGGTCGAGGACGGTCTGGCCCCACTCCTTGTCGCCCTCAAGGGCCTTGAGCGCCGAGACCTTGACGACCGGAAGGTCGTCGCCCGGGAACTCGTACTCGGAGAGGAGCTCACGGACCTCGAGCTCGACGAGCTCCAGGATCTCCTCGTCGTCCACCATGTCGGCCTTGTTCAGGGCGACGACGATGTAGGGGACGCCGACCTGGCGGGCCAGGAGGACGTGCTCCTTCGTCTGCGGCATCGGGCCGTCGGTGGCCGCGACCACGAGGATGGCGCCGTCCATCTGCGCCGCACCCGTGATCATGTTCTTGATGTAGTCCGCGTGACCGGGGCAGTCGACGTGCGCGTAGTGACGCGACTCCGTCTGGTACTCGACGTGCGCGATGGAGATGGTGATACCGCGCTGGCGCTCTTCGGGAGCCTTGTCGATCTGGTCGAAGGCCGAGGCCTCGTTCAGGTCCGGGTACGCGTCGTGCAGCACCTTGGTAATGGCGGCCGTGAGGGTCGTCTTACCGTGGTCGATGTGACCGATGGTGCCGATGTTGACGTGCGGCTTAGTCCGCTCGAACTTTGCCTTCGCCACTGGGGTCCTCCTGAGTGGTTCTGTACGCCTTGCTTCATCGGCGCCAGGTGATCTTTGCTGGGTGCCGGCGCCGGGGGCATTCCGCACAGTGCTGACGCGCTGTGCGGAATGCCCGCCCGGCTCCGGTGACAAGCCTAAAGCGTGAGCTCGGGAGAGTTACTCGCCCTTGGCCTTCGCGATGATCTCCTCGGCGACGTTCCGCGGAACCTCGGCGTAGGAGTCGAACTGCATCGAGTAGCTTGCGCGACCCGAGGTCTTGCTGCGGAGGTCTCCGACGTAGCCGAACATCTCCGAGAGGGGCACGAGGCCCTTCACGACGCGAGCGCCGCTGCGCTCCTCCATGGCCTGGATCTGGCCACGGCGGGAGTTGAGGTCGCCGATGACATCGCCCATGTAGTCCTCGGGCGTGGTGACCTCGACGGCCATCATCGGCTCGAGGAGCACGGGAGAGGCCTTGCGGGCACCCTCCTTGAACGCCTGCGAACCGGCGATCTTGAAGGCGAGCTCCGAGGAGTCGACCTCGTGGTAACCACCGTCGAGAAGGGTGACGCGGACGCCGACCATCTCGTAACCGGCCAGGATGCCGAACTGCATGGCTTCCTGGGCACCCGCGTCCACCGAGGGGATGTACTCACGGGGGATGCGGCCACCGGTGACCTTGTTGACGAACTCGTAGGAGGCGTCGCCACCCTCGATGGGCTCGAGGGCGATCTGCACCTTCGCGAACTGGCCGGTACCACCAGTCTGCTTCTTGTGGGTGAAGTCGATGCGCTCGACGGCCTTGCGGATCGTCTCGCGGTACGCGACCTGGGGCTTGCCGACGTTCGCCTCGACGCGGAACTCGCGCTTCATGCGGTCGACGAGCACCTCGAGGTGAAGCTCGCCCATACCACCGATGATGGTCTGGCCGGTCTCCTCGTCGGAGTGCACCTGGAAGGAGGGGTCCTCCTCCGAGAGGCGCTGGATGGCGACACCCAGCTTCTCCTGGTCACCCTTGGACTTCGGCTCGATGGCGACCTGAATGACCGGCGCCGGGAAGTCCATGGACTCCAGGATGACCGGGTTCTTGTCGTCGCACAGCGTCTCACCGGTGGTGGTCTGCTTGAGACCCATGACGGCGATGATGTCGCCGGCGCCCACCGATGCGATCTCCTCACGCTTGTTCGCGTGCATGCGGTAGATCTTGCCGATGCGCTCCTTCTTGCCCTTGACGGAGTTCAGCACCGCGGTGCCGGCCTCCAGGCGACCGGAGTAGATCCGGACGAAGGTGAGCTTGCCGAGGTGCGGGTCGCTCGCGATCTTGAACGCCAGGCCGGAGAACGGCTCGTCGTCCGAGGGCTTGCGCTGGATGACCTTCTCCGGGTCCTTCACGTCGTGGCCCTCGATGGCCTCGACGTCCAGGGGGGAAGGCAGGTAGCGCACGACCGCGTCGAGCAGGGGCTGGACGCCCTTGTTCTTGAACGCGGTGCCACAGAACACCGGGGTGACGGTGACGGAGTCGGCGGTGCCCTTCGAGGCCAGCGTGATGCGGCGGATCGCCTCGTGCAGCTGCTCCTGGGTGGGCTCGGTGCCCTCCAGGTACAGCTCCATCATGTCGTCGTCGTTCTCGGCCACGGCCTCCAGGAGCTTGCCGCGCCATTCGGCGGCCGACTCCTTGAGGTTGTCCGGGATCTCGACGGTGTTGTACATCTCGCCCTTGGCGGCCTCTTCGGGGTACACGAAGGCCTTCATCGACACGAGGTCGACGACGCCGGTGAAGTCCGCTTCGGCGCCAATGGGGAGCTGCATGACGATCGGGGTCGCGCCGAGGCGGTCCACGATCATCTGGACGCAACGGAAGAAGTCGGCACCGGTGCGGTCGAGCTTGTTGACGAAGCAGATACGCGGCACGCCGTAGCGGTCCGCCTGACGCCAGACGGTCTCGGACTGCGGCTCGACGCCGGCCACACCGTCGAACACGGTGACGGCGCCGTCGAGGACGCGGAGCGAACGCTCCACCTCGACGGTGAAGTCGACGTGACCCGGGGTGTCGATGATGTTGATGGTGTGGTCAACATCGTTGAGCGGCCAGTGGCAGGTCGTCGCGGCGGACGTAATCGTGATGCCGCGCTCCTGCTCCTGCTCCATCCAGTCCATCGTGGCAGCGCCGTCGTGGACTTCACCGATCTTGTAGCTCACACCGGTGTAGAAGAGGATCCGCTCAGTGGTGGTCGTCTTCCCCGCGTCGATGTGGGCCATGATCCCAATGTTGCGGACCTTGGCCAGGTCAAGCGAAGTGGTGGCCATAAGGCTCAATCTTCTCTCGGTCTCGATGGGGGTAGCGACTACCAGCGGTAGTGCGCGAAGGCCTTGTTGGACTCGGCCATCTTGTGGGTGTCCTCACGCTTCTTGACCGCAGCGCCGAGGCCGTTGGAGGCGTCGAGCAGCTCGTTCATGAGGCGCTCGGTCATGGTCTTCTCGCGGCGGGCGCGGGAGTAGCCGACGAGCCAGCGCAGAGCGAGGGTGGAGGCGCGACCGGGCTTGACCTCGATCGGCACCTGGTAGGTGGCGCCACCGACACGGCGGGACTTGACCTCGAGCGAGGGCTTGACGTTCTCAAGCGCGCGCTTCAGCGTGATGACCGGGTCGTTGCCGGTCTTCTCGCGGAGGCCTTCCATGGCGCCGTACACGATCCGCTCGGCGGTGGAACGCTTGCCGTCGAGGAGGATCTTGTTGATCAGCGAGGTGACAAGAGGAGAGCTGTAGACCGGGTCGATGATGACCGGGCGCTTCGGGGCGGGGCCCTTACGAGGCATTCTTACTTCTCCTTCTTGGCGCCGTAGCGGCTGCGGGCCTGCTTGCGGTTCTTGACACCCTGGGTGTCAAGGGAGCCGCGGATGATCTTGTAACGAACACCCGGCAGGTCCTTCACACGGCCACCACGCACGAGCACGATGGAGTGCTCCTGCAGGTTGTGTCCCTCACCCGGGATGTAGGCCGTGACCTCGATGCCGGAGGTCAGACGCACACGCGCGACCTTACGGAGCGCCGAGTTCGGCTTCTTCGGGGTGGTCGTGAACACACGCGTGCAGACGCCACGCCGCTGGGGCGAACCCTCGAGCGCGGGCGTCTTGTTCTTCTCGACCTTGTCCTGCCGGCCCTTCCGGACCAGCTGCTGGATCGTAGGCACTACTTCTCCGGTTTCTGTGTGCCGTTCGTGAAACTAACCTGGAACATCGCCGACCCACGCGGTCGGGTGTGTCGAATACTGCGGACTTCCGCCCCAAGGGCGTTGGTCGGCACAGATTGCGGTGGCTACTGACGGACTCGCGATGCGGTTGAGGACACGCACCCGAGCCCAGGCACACCCCAGGCACAAGGCTTGAGCGTACCTACCTCACGGAGCTGGGTCAAAACAAATGCTGTGCACGCCGACACGCCGGGGCGTGGGAGCCCTCCGGCCGAAGGCGACGACCACCCGCGTCCGCCCGTACGCGCAGGTCCGCGCCCCGGAAGGCCCGCCGCCCGCCGCCCGGCCGTGTCCGGGCCCCACAGGGCCACTCAGGGCCCGGCAAGCCCCCGCCCCCGCACACGCCGGAGGGCGGCCACCCCATGACGTACGGGGTGACCGCCCTCCGGTCGTTCAATCGGCAAGCACTCGCTTACTGGTTGTACGGACCGTAGTCGTAGTCCTCCAGCGGGACGGCCTGGCCGGAGCCGGTGCCGAACGGCGAGTAGTCGATGTCGTCGTAGCCGACGGCCGAGTACATCGCGGCCTTGGCCTCCTCGGTCGGCTCGACCCGGATGTTGCGGTAGCGGGACAGGCCCGTACCGGCCGGGATGAGCTTACCGATGATGACGTTCTCCTTGAGGCCGATCAGGGAGTCCGACTTGGCGTTGATCGCCGCGTCGGTGAGGACCCTGGTCGTCTCCTGGAAGGACGCCGCCGACAGCCACGACTCGGTGGCGAGCGAGGCCTTGGTGATACCCATCAGCTGCGGACGGCCGGAGGCGGGGTGACCGCCCTCGGTGACCACACGACGGTTCTCGGTCTCGAACTTCGACCGCTCGACCAGCTCGCCCGGAAGCAGCTCCGCGTCGCCGGACTCGATGATCGTCACGCGGCGGAGCATCTGCCGGATGATGATCTCGATGTGCTTGTCGTGGATCGACACGCCCTGCGAGTTGTAGACCTTCTGGACTTCGCCGACCAGGTGGACCTGGACCGCACGCTGGCCGAGGATGCGCAGCACGTCGTGCGGGTTGGTCGCACCGACGGTGAGCTTCTGGCCCACCTCGACCGGGTCGCCCTCGCCCACGAGCAGACGGGCACGCTTCGAGATCGGGAACGCCGTCTCGTCGCTGCCGTCGTCCGGGGTGACGACGAGCTTCTTGGTCTTCTCGGTCTCCTCGATCCGCACGCGGCCCTTGGCCTCGGAGATCGGGGCGACACCCTTGGGCGTACGGGCTTCGAAGAGCTCGACGACTCGGGGCAGACCCTGGGTGATGTCGTCACCGGCCACACCACCGGTGTGGAAGGTACGCATCGTCAGCTGGGTGCCGGGCTCACCGATGGACTGGGCGGCGATGATGCCGACCGCCTCACCGATGTCGACCAGCTTGCCGGTGGCGAGCGAGCGTCCGTAGCAGAAGGCACAGGTGCCGACCGCGGACTCACAGGTCAGGACCGAGCGGGTCTTGACCTCCTCGACGCCGGCGCCCACCAGGGCGTCGATCAGGACGTCACCGAGGTCGACGTTGGCGGGCGCGATGACCTTGCCGTCCACCACGACGTCCTCGGCGAGCATGCGGGCGTAGACCGAGGTCTCGACGTCCTCCGTCTTGCGGAGCACGCCGTCGGCGCCCTTGACCGCGATCTTCAGCTTGAGGCCGCGGTCGGTGCCGCAGTCCTCCTCGCGAATGATCACGTCCTGCGAGACGTCCACCAGACGACGGGTCAGGTAACCCGAGTCGGCGGTACGCAGGGCGGTGTCCGCCAGACCCTTACGGGCACCGTGCGTGGAGATGAAGTACTCCAGAACGGTGAGGCCCTCACGGAAGGACGCCTTGATGGGACGGGGAATCGTCTCGTTCTTGGCGTTCGACACCAGACCACGCATACCCGCGATCTGACGCATCTGCATCATGTTTCCTCGGGCGCCCGAGTCGACCATCATGAAGATGGGGTTCGTCTTCGGGAAGTTCGCGTTCATCGCCTCGGCAACCTCGTTGGTCGCCTTGGTCCAGATCGCGATGAGCTCCTGCGTGCGCTCGTCCTTGGTGATGAGACCGCGCTCGTACTGCTTCTGGACCTTCTCGTCCTGCTCCTCGTAGCCCTTGACGATGGCCTTCTTGGCCTCGGGCACGACGATGTCGGAGACGGCCACGGTGACGCCCGAACGGGTCGCCCAGTGGAAGCCCGCCGCCTTCAGGTTGTCGAGCGTCGCCGCCACGATGACCTTGGGGTAGCGCTCGGCCAGGTCGTTGACGATCTCGGAGAGCTGCTTCTTGCCCACCGAGTAGTCGACGAACGGGTAGTCCTCGGGCAGCAGCTCGTTGAAGAGCGCACGGCCCAGGCTGGTCCGCAGCCGGAAGGTGTCGCCGGGCTGGTACTCCGGCTCACCCTCCTCGGCGACCGGCGGCACCCAGCCACGCGGCGGCATGGTGCCGACCGGGAAGCGGATGTCGACCTTCGCCTGGAGCGACAGCTCGCGGGCGTCGAAGGCCATGGTGGCCTCGGCCGTGGAGCCGAACGCGCGGTCCGTGCCCTTGACGTTGCGGCCCTCTTCGTCCGTGGTGAGGAAGAAGAGACCCAGCACCATGTCCTGGGTCGGCATGGTGACGGGACGACCGTCGGCCGGCTTCAGGATGTTGTTCGAGGACAGCATCAGGATGCGGGCCTCGGCCTGCGCCTCCGCGGAGAGCGGCAGGTGCACGGCCATCTGGTCACCGTCGAAGTCCGCGTTGAACGCGGTGCAGACGAGCGGGTGGATCTGGATGGCCTTGCCCTCGACCAGCTGCGGCTCGAAGGCCTGGATGCCCAGGCGGTGCAGGGTGGGCGCACGGTTCAGCAGCACCGGGTGCTCGGCGATGACCTCTTCGAGGACGTCGTACACGACGGTGCGGCCACGCTCGACCATGCGCTTGGCCGACTTGATGTTCTGCGCGTGGTTCAGGTCCACCAGGCGCTTCATCACGAACGGCTTGAAGAGCTCCAGCGCCATCGCCTTCGGCAGACCGCACTGGTGCAGCTTGAGCTGCGGGCCGACGACGATCACGGAACGCGCGGAGTAGTCCACGCGCTTGCCGAGGAGGTTCTGACGGAAACGACCCTGCTTGCCCTTGAGCATGTCGCTCAGGGACTTCAGGGGGCGGTTGCCGGGACCGGTGACCGGGCGACCGCGGCGGCCGTTGTCGAACAGCGCGTCGACGGCCTCCTGCAGCATCCGCTTCTCGTTGTTCACGATGATCTCGGGGGCGCCGAGGTCAAGGAGACGCTTGAGGCGGTTGTTGCGGTTGATCACACGGCGGTACAGGTCGTTCAGGTCGGAGGTCGCGAAGCGGCCACCGTCCAGCTGCACCATCGGACGCAGGTCCGGCGGGATGACCGGCACGCAGTCGAGCACCATGCCCTTGGGCTTGTTGCTGGTCTGCAGGAACGCGGAGACGACCTTGAGGCGCTTGAGCGCACGGGTCTTCTTCTGGCCCTTGCCGGTGCGGATGATCTCGCGGAGGCGCTCGGCCTCCTCGTCGAGGTCGAAGGACTCCAGGCGCTTCTGGAGCGCCGCGGCGCCCATGCAGCCGTCGAAGTACGTGCCGAAGCGGTCACGCAGCTCGCGGTAGAGCAGCTCGTCGCCCTCCAGGTCCTGGACCTTGAGGTTCTTGAAGCGGCTCCACACCTCGTCGAGGCGGTCGATCTCGCGCTGCGCACGGTCGCGCAGCTGCTTCATCTCGCGCTCGGCGCCTTCGCGCACCTTGCGGCGCACGTCCGCCTTGGCGCCCTCGGCCTCCAGCTCGGCCAGGTCGGTCTCGAGCTTCTTGGCGCGGGCCTCCAGGTCGGAGTCGCGGCGGTTCTCGGTCTGCTGGCGCTCGACGGAGACGTGTGCCTCCAGGGACGGCAGGTCGCGGGTACGACGCTCCTCGTCCACGAACGTGATCATGTACGCGGCGAAGTAGATGACCTTTTCCAGGTCCTTCGGCGCGAGGTCCAGCAGGTATCCGAGGCGCGAGGGAACGCCCTTGAAGTACCAGATGTGGGTGACGGGAGCGGCAAGCTCGATGTGGCCCATCCGCTCACGACGCACCTTGGCGCGAGTGACCTCGACGCCGCAGCGCTCACAGATGATGCCCTTGAAGCGGACACGCTTGTACTTGCCGCAGTAGCACTCCCAGTCCCGGGTCGGACCGAAGATCTTCTCGCAGAAGAGTCCGTCCTTCTCGGGCTTGAGCGTGCGGTAGTTGATGGTCTCCGGCTTCTTCACTTCGCCGTGCGACCAGGTCCGGATGTCGTCCGCGGTGGCAAGGCCGATCCGCAGCTCGTCGAAGAAGTTGACGTCGAGCACTTGTCGTCAATCCCTCTTTCGGGGTCTCGTCAAAATCAATGGTCTGAACGGGTCCGGGGAGGGCCGGCCACCTCGGGATGAGGCGGCCGGCCGGCCGTCAGACCTCTTCGACGCTGCTCGGCTCGCGCCGGGACAGGTCGATACCGAGTTCCTCCGCCGCGCGGAAGACGTCCTCGTCCGTGTCGCGCATCTCGATGGACATGCCGTCCGAGGACAGCACCTCCACGTTGAGGCAGAGCGACTGCATTTCCTTGATGAGCACCTTGAAGGACTCGGGAATGCCGGGCTCGGGGATGTTCTCGCCCTTGACGATGGCCTCGTAGACCTTCACGCGGCCGGTCACGTCGTCGGACTTGATCGTCAGGAGCTCCTGGAGGGCGTATGCGGCGCCGTAAGCCTCAAGGGCCCACACCTCCATCTCACCGAAGCGCTGACCACCGAACTGTGCCTTACCACCCAGCGGCTGCTGGGTGATCATGGAGTACGGGCCGGTCGAACGCGCGTGCAGCTTGTCGTCGACCAGGTGGTGCAGCTTGAGGATGTACATGAACCCGACCGAGACCGGCTCCGGGAACGGCTCGCCGGAGCGGCCGTCGTAGAGCTGGGCCTTGCCGGAGGGCTGGACCAGGCGGTCGCCGTCGCGGTTGGGGATCGTGGCCTGGAAGAGGCCGGTGATCTCGTCCTCGCGCGCACCGTCGAAGACGGGCGTGGCGACGTTGGTGCCGGGGGCGACCTGGTCGGCGCCGATGGCCTGCAGGCGCTGGGCCCACTCGTCACCGAGGCCGGAGACGTCCCAGCCGCGGCTGGCGAGCCAGCCGAGGTGGATCTCCAGGACCTGTCCCGGGTTCATTCGGGACGGGACACCCAGCGGGTTGAGGATGATGTCGACCGGGGTGCCGTCCTCCAGGAACGGCATGTCCTCGATCGGCAGGATCTTGGAGATGACGCCCTTGTTGCCGTGACGGCCGGCGAGCTTGTCACCATCGGTGATCTTGCGCTTCTGCGCGACGTAGACGCGGACCAGCTGGTTCACGCCCGGCGGCAGCTCGTCGCCCTCTTCGCGGTCGAAGACGCGGACGCCGATGACCTTGCCGATCTCACCGTGCGGCACCTTCAGCGAGGTGTCGCGCACCTCGCGCGCCTTCTCACCGAAGATCGCGCGGAGCAGGCGCTCCTCGGGGGTCAGCTCGGTCTCGCCCTTGGGCGTGACCTTGCCGACGAGGATGTCACCGGCGACGACCTCGGCACCGATGCGGATGATGCCGCGCTCGTCGAGGTCGGCGAGGACCTCTTCGGAGACGTTCGGGATGTCCCGGGTGATCTCCTCCGGGCCGAGCTTGGTGTCACGGGCGTCGACCTCGTGCTCCTCGATGTGGATCGAGGAGAGGACGTCGTCCTGTACGAGGCGCTGCGACAGGATGATCGCGTCCTCGTAGTTGTGACCCTCCCACGGCATGAACGCCACGAGCAGGTTCTTGCCGAGGGCCATCTCACCGTTCTCGGTGGCCGGTCCGTCGGCGAGCACCTGGTCGGCCACGATCCGGTCGCCCTCGGAGACGACGACCTTCTGGTTGACCGAGGTGCCCTGGTTGGAGCGCATGAACTTGGCGATGCGGTACGTGGTGTACGTGCCGTCGTCGTTCGTGACGGTGATGTAGTCCGCGGAGACCTCCTGGACCACACCGTCCTTCTCCGCCTTGAGGACGTCGCCGGCGTCGGTGGCGCAGCGGTACTCCATGCCGGTGCCGACGAGCGGCGCCTCCGACTTGATGAGCGGCACCGCCTGACGCATCATGTTCGCGCCCATGAGGGCACGGTTGGCGTCGTCGTGCTCCAGGAAGGGGATCATCGCGGTGGCGACGGACACCATCTGGCGCGGCGAGACGTCCATGTAGTCGACCTCCGTGCCGGGCACGTAGTCGACCTCCCCGCCACGGCGACGGACCAGGACGCGGGGCTCGGTGAAGCGCAGCTCCTCGGAGAGGGTCGCGTTCGCCTGGGCGATGACGTAGCGGTCCTCCTCGTCGGCCGTGATGTAGTCGACGTCATCGGTGACCTGACCGTCGACGACCTTGCGGTACGGCGTCTCGATGAAGCCGAACGCGTTGACGCGGCCGTACGAGGCGAGCGAACCGATCAGACCGATGTTCGGGCCTTCGGGGGTCTCGATCGGGCACATGCGTCCGTAGTGGGACGGGTGCACGTCTCGGACCTCGAAGCCGGCCCGCTCACGGGAGAGACCACCCGGGCCAAGAGCCGACAGGCGGCGCTTGTGGGTGAGACCCGACAGCGGGTTGTTCTGGTCCATGAACTGCGACAGCTGGCTGGTGCCGAAGAACTCCTTGATGGAGGCGACGACCGGCCGGATGTTGATCAGGGTCTGCGGCGTGATCGCCTCGACGTCCTGCGTGGTCATGCGCTCGCGGACGACGCGCTCCATCCGCGCCAGGCCCGTACGGACCTGGTTCTGGATGAGCTCGCCGACGTTGCGCAGACGGCGGTTGCCGAAGTGGTCGATGTCGTCGGTCTCGACGACGATCTCCCGGCCGGACTCACCGGTCGTCTCGGTCTCACCGGCGTGCAGCTTGACCAGGTACTTGATGGTCGCGATGACGTCGTCCGAGGTGAGAACCCCGGCGTCCAGCGGCTCATCGGCGCCGAGCTTCTTGTTCACCTTGTAGCGGCCGACCTTCGCGAGGTCGTAGCGCTTCGGGTTGAAGTAGAGGTTCTCGAGCAGCGTCTGAGCGGCCTCGCGCGTCGGCGGCTCGCCCGGACGCAGCTTGCGGTAGATGTCGAGCAGTGCGTCGTCCTGGCCCTGGGTGTGGTCCTTCTCCAGGGTGGCGCGCATCGACTCGTACTCGCCGAACTCCTCCAGGATCTGCTCGGTGCTCCAGCCGAGCGCCTTCAGGAGGACGGTGACGGACTGCTTGCGCTTGCGGTCGATGCGGACACCGACCATGTCGCGCTTGTCGATCTCCATCTCCAGCCAGGCACCCCGGGAAGGGATGATCTTGGCGGAGAAGATGTCCTTGTCGGACGTCTTGTCGATGGAGGAGTCGAAGTAGACACCCGGCGAGCGGACCAGCTGCGACACGACGACACGCTCGGTGCCGTTGATGACGAAGGTGCCCTTGTTGGTCATGAGCGGGAAGTCGCCCATGAAGACCGTCTGGGACTTGATCTCGCCGGTCTCGTTGTTGGTGAACTCGGCCGTGACGAAGAGCGGCGCGGCGAACGTGAAGTCGCGCTCCTTGCACTCGTCGATCGAGTTCTTCGGGGGCTCGAAGCGGTGGTCGCGGAACGTAAGCGACATCGACCCGGAGAAGTCCTCGATCGGTGAGATCTCCTCGAAGATCTCCTCCAGGCCGGACTTGGTGGGGACGTCTTGTCCACTGTCCAGAGCAGCCTCGACGCGAGCCTTCCAGGCGGCGTTGCCCAGGAGCCAGTCAAAGCTCTCGGTCTGCAGCGCGAGGAGGTTCGGAACCTCGAGGGGCTCCTTGATCTTTGCAAAAGAGATGCGCAGCGGGGCGGTGCTGGCACCGTGGTTCGTATTCGCGGTCGAGGCGTTGCGCGAGGCGGCCAAGAGGGGGTCCTTCCGAGGGCTCGGACTCACTACGCGCGTACCGGTCCCACTCTGGCCACAGAGACAGACCGTTCCGAATCGGTCGTAAAACGACCAGGTCGGAGGGGGTCGGCCATCGGTGCTTCAGCGTGGGCATGCCCCTGGTGACGGGCAGGAGGCAGCTAACAGGCAGCGCAAAGGGTCAGTGTAGCCAAGCGGCACACTGATGTCCAGTCGGGGTTCTCAGAGACCCACGTTGCTCTCAACAGCTGTTCTCAACACCTATGTCTAGCCCTGACCCTCGCGCGGGGTGCGCTCTTCTTTACTGCCCTCTTCACTCTCGATCCATGCCTCGGATACGGATCGAAGTGATGACGCGTCCTGAGAATTGCGCGCCGCGTCCGGTTCGTCAAGGCCCACCGGTCCGATCGGGCCTCCGGGCGCCTTCACTGGCCACCCCCGGGATGCCCGCAGGACGCCCCTGAGGGGCCCGCGAGAGGCGCACGGCGAAGATCACCCTACTCGTCGTCGGCGGAAGAGCAAGGCACCCGCCACGGGCACGCCGAAGGGCGACCACCCGGATGGGTGATCGCCCTTGGCGCGGGCACCTGAGGTGCCCAGGGAGTCCGGAGGACTCCCGAGGTGTTACTTGACCTCGACGGAGGCGCCGGCGGCCTTGAGGGACTCGGCAGCCTTCTCCGCGACGTCCTTGGCGACCTTCTCGAGGACCGGCTTCGGGGTGCCGTCGACGAGGTCCTTGGCCTCCTTGAGACCGAGCGAGGTCAGCTCACGGACGGTCTTGATGACCTGGATCTTCTTCTCGCCGGCACCGGTGAGGATGACGTCGAACTCGTCCTGCTCGGCCTCGGCCTCGGCCGGGGCGCCACCAGCGGCGGGGCCGGCGACGGCGACGGCCGCGGCGGCGGTGACGTCGAACTTCTCCTCGAAGGCCTTGACGAACTCGGAGAGCTCGATGAGGGTCATGCCTTCGAACTGCGCGAGCAGGTCGTCCTGGGACAGCTTCGCCATGATAGGCGTCCTTCCACTATTCGGCAGGTGCCGGATGTATATGTCGGCGGGCGTACGTGGAGCCCGCTGGACCGCTGAGCGAAATTACTCGGCGGCCTCGGCGGGAGCCGGAGTACCGGCACCGCCCTGCTCTTCCTTCTTGGCGCGAAGCGCTTCCGCGGTGCGGACGAACTTCGACGGCAGTGCCTGGAAGAGCTGCGCAGCCTGAGTCTGCTTGCCCTTGAAGGCACCGGCCAGCTTGGAGAGCAGAACCTCGCGGGACTCGAGGTCCGCGAGCTTCTTGATCTCATCGGCGGACAGCGCCTTACCGTCAAGGACACCGCCCTTGATGATGAGGTTGGGGTTGTCCTTGGCGAAGTCACGAAGACCCTTCGCCGACTCCACCGGGTCACCGGTGACGAAGGCAACCGCCGTCGGACCCGAGAACAGGTCGTCCAGCGTGTCGATCCCGGCCTCGTTGGCCGCAATCTTGGTCAGCGTGTTCTTCACCACGGCGTACTGGGCGTTCTCACCGAGCGAACGGCGCAGCTCCTTGAGCTGTGCCACGGTGAGACCCCGGTACTCGGTCAGCACGGCGGCGTTCGAGCTGCGGAACTGGTCCGTCAGCTCGGCTACCGCGGCAGCCTTGTCGGGCCTTGCCATGAGCGTCGGCCTCCTTCCGGGTGATGAGGACCGCTCAGAAGGGGCCGGGAAAGACGAAACGCCCCAGCACAAGTGCCAGGGCGCGGCTCGACCGAACAGAGTCCGGGAGCGTTCCACAGTCACCTGCGCAGGTCGTCCGATCTAGCGGAACCTTCGGTCACCGTCCCTCTGACGAGGCACAGCGACGACCAGCGGTCTTTGGCTTCTTGGTGAGAGTACGCGACCGGATGCGGGACGAGCAAATCCGTCCCCGTTCGTCCCGTGCGGGAGGTGTCAGGAGGCGCCGCCCGGGGTAGCGCCGCCCTGCTTCAGCATCTCCTTGAAGTCCACGGTGTCCGAGGCCGCCGGCTTCTCGGAGGGGACCTCGGTGCCGTAGTCGCTGTAGAAGAGCGTCGAGTTGAACGCGCCGGTCTTCATCTCGCCGCGCTCGGTCTTCTTCACCAGCAGGTCGTTCTTGTCGACCCAGATGTCGACGGTCTGGGTGGTCACCCCGGCCAGGGCGAGCTGTTCCTTGAACGCGGCCAGCTGCTTCGCGTCCAGGTTGCTGTTCTTCGCGGTCAGGGCGGCCACGTCGACCGTGCCGGAGTAGTGCGTCGCGGGGACCCCGCGGACGTCCTCCTGGCCGACCTTCTTCACGTCGCCGGAGGCCAGGAGCGCCTTCACGCCCTGCTCGGGCGTGCTGTTCTGGATCTGGTCCTTCATCAAGTCGCCGGAGGCCCCGCCCAGCTCGGCGAGGTCCTTGTAGGAATACCGGATCCAGTGCTTGCCGCCGGTGTTGGCCGCCATGGCGTCGCCCATGTTGGCGTAGTACTCGTCCTTGAAATAGCGCGCCTCGACCGATCCGTCGCCGCCGGCCTGCTTCAGGGCGTCGCCCATGGTGCCGCCGGTGTACGTGATGGTCAGCGCGCCGGAGAGGCCGTCGGCCCAGCCGATGGACCCGGACTGCTTCATGGACATGGCGGTGCCCATCTCGGTGGTGCCCTCGACCTTCGCCGACTGGGCGCCTCCGGTCTTCTGCTGCACCTGCTTCAGCGCGGCCACGGGGCTCGCCTTGGAGACGGCGCCGGCCTTGCCCTCTCCCCCGCCGCCAGAGCCCTTCGAGCCGTCGGAGCCACTGCAGGCCGCTATCGACGTCAGTGCCGCCGCGGCGGCCAGAGCCGTGCCCATGCGTCGTGCCGTGCTCGTCCTCATGTACCCGTCCACCCCTCGTATCGTCCGTTCGTTCCCCGCACAACACTGGCACAGGGCACTGACAGACATGACTCCGTACGGATACGAGGACGGGCCCCGCACCTCGAAAGGTTGCGGGGCCCGTTCACACAGTGCACGCGTACGACGCGGCTACCGGGTGAGCATGGAAGCTCAGACGGAGGCCGGGTCCTCCTCGACGAGGAGGTTGCGGGTGCGGTTGGCGTCCAGCGGGATGCCGGGGCCCATCGTGGTGGCCAGGGTGGCCTTCTTGATGTAGCGGCCCTTGGCGGCGGACGGCTTCAGACGGAGGATCTCGTCCAGCGCCGCTGCGTAGTTCTCCACCAGCTTGGTCTCGTCGAACGAGGTCTTGCCGATGATGAAGTGCAGGTTCGAGTGCTTGTCGACGCGGAACTCGATCTTGCCGCCCTTGATGTCGTTGACAGCCTTCACGACGTCGGGGGTGACGGTGCCGGTCTTCGGGTTCGGCATCAGACCACGCGGACCGAGCACGCGGCCCAGGCGGCCGACCTTGCCCATGAGGTCCGGGGTCGCGACGACGGCGTCGAAGTCCAGACGGCCCTTCGCCACCTCGTCGATGAGCTCGTCGGCGCCGACGATGTCGGCTCCAGCGGCTTCCGCGGCCGCAGCACGGTCACCGGTCGCGAAGACCAGGACCCGGGCGGTCTTGCCGGTGCCGTGCGGGAGGTTCACGGTGCCACGGACCATCTGGTCGGCCTTGCGCGGGTCGACACCCAGGGCAAAGGCGACCTCGACGGTGCTGTCGAACTTCGTGGAGGCGGTGTCCTTGGCGATACGGACGGCCTCGAGCGGGGCGTAGTTGCGCTCCCGGTCGATCTTGGCGTCCGCAGCGCGGAGGTTCTTGCTGCGCTTCACTTCTACTCCTGTGGTTTCAGAGTGTGGAGTCGTGGTGCGGACCAGCGCTTGGTCCTACCACTGGGGGTTACGGGGCTGAATCAGCCTTCGACCGTGATGCCCATGGAACGGGCGGTGCCGGCAATGATCTTCGACGCGGCGTCGAGGTCATTGGCGTTCAGGTCGGGGAGCTTCGTCGTGGCGATCTCGCGGACCTGGGCGGCCGTCAGCTTGGCAACCTTGGTCTTGTGCGGCTCGCCGGAGCCCTTGTCCACACCCGCGGCCTTGAGGATCAGCTTGGCGGCCGGCGGAGTCTTCGTGATGAAGGTGAAGGAACGGTCGTCGTAGACCGTGATCTCCACCGGCACGACCATGCCACGCTGCGACTCGGTCGCGGCGTTGTAGGCCTTGCAGAACTCCATGATGTTGACGCCGTGCTGACCGAGCGCGGGGCCGACCGGCGGGGCCGGGTTCGCCGCACCGGCGTTGATCTGAAGCTTGATAAGCCCCGTGATCTTCTTCTTCTTGGGAGGCATTGCTCTCTCCGGGTCCTATGAGAGTGTTTCGCCGCCGATTCCGGTCATCCGGATGGAGGCATACCGCACAACGATAACGGGTATAGCTGCGCGACCAAAAACCAAGCAGGTCAGAGCGGCTGCGAAGCCCCTCTGACCTGCTGGGTAGGCATGTGTCCAGAAACCGGCGGTAAGAGCTAGTTCTTCTGGATCTGGTCGAAGCTGAGCTCGACCGGGGTCTCGCGGCCGAAGATCTCGACGAGACCCTTGACCTTCTTCGAGTCGGCGTTGATCTCGTTGATCGTGGCCTGCAGCGTGGCGAACGGGCCGTCCGTGACGGTGACCGAGTCGCCGACCTCGAAGTCCAGCACCTGGACCTCGACCTTGCGGGACGGAGCCGGCTTGCCCTCGGCCTCGGCGGCCTCGCGGGCGGCCTTCTCCTCGGCCTCCG
Organism: Streptomyces sp. MGP-P1; assembly: GCF_057766565.1. NCBI lineage: Bacteria > Bacillati > Actinomycetota > Actinomycetes > Kitasatosporales > Streptomycetaceae > Streptomyces > Streptomyces sp. MGP-P1. The sequence continues at coordinate 120,821 of NZ_JBYMEM010000005.1, forward strand.
GGGCGAGCATCTTGACGATCTCGTCCAGGGTCAGCGGGTACGGGTCGTAGGCGTTGCCCACGAAGCCGGTGACGCCCGGCGTGTTCCGCACGACGCCCCAGGACTCGTTCGTCAGGTCCATGCGCACCAGCACATAGCCGGGGAGCTTGTTCTGCCGGACGTTCTTGCGCTCGCCGTTCTTGATCTGGACGATTTCCTCCTCAGGCACCTCGGCCTGATAGACGAACTCCTCCACGTTCAGCGAGACGGCGCGCTGCTCCAGGTTGGCCTTCACGCGCTTCTCGTAACCGGCGTACGTGTGGATGACGTACCACTCGCCGGGGAGCGTGCGGAGCTCTTCACGCAGGGCGGCGACGGGGTCGACGGGGGCGGCCGGCTCGGCCTCTTCCTCGTCGGCGCTCTCGTCGTCGGCCTCGTCCTCAGCGGCCTCGTCCTCGACGGACTCGACCGCCTCGGCGGCGTCGTCCTCGTCGGACTCCGGCTCTTCCACGTTCTCGGCGGCCTCGCCCGCGGCGAGGTCGGCGGCCTCGGCCTGGTCCGGGTCCACGGAGTCAGCAGCCTCAACGATGTCGAGCTCGTCCTTGGCGGACTCGAAGGCGCCAGCCTCGGGCTCGACGGCGTCGTTCAGGTTCGGGTCAGACACGATGGCTGCTTCTTCCTGGATACAAAGGGTGGAACGTGCGAAAGGGGCGCCGGGTCGGACGCCTTCCGCGAGATCAGCCGAAGACGTACTTGATGACCCGGGCGAAGCCCATGTCGAGAACGGTAACAAGACCGATCATGACGACGACGAACACGATCACCACGGAGGTGTACGTCGTCAGCTGGCTACGGGTCGGCCAGACAACCTTACGGAGTTCCGCGACGATCTGGCGGTAGAACAGCGCGAGCCGACCCAGAGGGCCCTTCTTGCCGCGCTTGCCGCCCTTCCGAGTCTTCTTCTTCGACTCGGGAGCTTCATCCTCAGCATCAGGCATGTCGATGGAGCCCACGGCGTCCGTCACGCTACTCACCTGATTCCGGGTCGTGGCCGTGCCGCGCCCGGTGGAGCCGCACGGCTGTGCAATGAAGTACGTACATGCGCACACATCCTGGCGAAGGAGTGTGTAGCAGGGCCGGAGGGACTTGAACCCCCAACCGCTGGTTTTGGAGACCAGTGCTCTACCAATTGAGCTACGACCCTTGGTGGTTTCCACCAACCTACCGCATCTTTCCCGGTGACCGGGTGCAGGAACGGTGCGGCTGGTGAAGGCCAACGACAGGTGAGTGTACGTGTTCAGGGCCGCCGCGTCGAACAGAGAGCAACCGACCGGTCCTGTCCGCAGGGCGTCCGGGTCCTGTCCGGTCCCTGAAACCCCTGTGCCGACGGCTTTCGCGGTCTGGGAGCATGGGGCCATGAGCGCTGCAACTTCACCGTCCGAGCGCCGGGTTTCGGCCCGCATCGGCGCGATCTCCGAGTCCGCGACCCTCGCCGTCGACGCCAAGGCCAAGGCCCTCAAGGCCGCCGGGCGTCCGGTGATCGGCTTCGGGGCCGGCGAGCCCGACTTCCCGACGCCCGACTACATCGTCGACGCCGCGGTCGAGGCCTGTCGCAACCCGAAGTACCACCGCTACACCCCGGCCGGCGGGCTCCCCGAGCTCAAGGCCGCCATCGCGGAGAAGACCCTGCGCGACTCCGGCTACGAGGTCGACGCCAGCCAGATCCTGGTGACCAACGGCGGCAAGCAGGCCATCTACGAGGCCTTCGCCGCGATCCTCGACCCGGGCGACGAGGTCATCGTCCCCGCCCCGTACTGGACCACCTACCCCGAGTCGATCCGGCTCGCCGGCGGTGTGCCGGTCGAGGTCGTCGCCGACGAGACCACCGGCTACCGGGTCTCCGTCGAGCAGCTGGAGGCCGCGCGCACCGAGAAGACCAAGGTCGTCCTGTTCGTCTCGCCGTCCAACCCCACCGGCGCCGTCTACAGCGAGGCCGACGCCGAGGCCATCGGCCGCTGGGCCGTCGAGCACGGCCTGTGGGTCATGACCGACGAGATCTACGAGCACCTCGTCTACGGCGACGCCACCTTCACCTCGCTCCCGGCGATCGTCCCCGAGCTGCGCGACAAGTGCATCGTCGTCAACGGCGTCGCCAAGACGTACGCGATGACCGGCTGGCGCGTGGGCTGGATCATCGGCCCGAAGGATGTTGTCAAGGCCGCCACCAACCTTCAGTCGCACGCCACCTCCAACGTCTCCAACGTCGCCCAGATCGCCGCGCTCGCGGCCGTCTCCGGCCCGCTGGACGCCGTCGCCGAGATGCGCACCGCCTTCGACCGCCGCCGGGGGATCGTCGTACGGATGCTCAACGAGATCGACGGCGTGTTCTGCCCGGAGCCCGAGGGCGCCTTCTACGCCTACCCGGCGGTGAAGGACCTGCTCGGCAAGGAGATCCGCGGCAAGCGTCCGGCCACCACCGTCGAGCTGGCCGCGCTCATCCTGGACGAGGCCGAGGTCGCCGTCGTGCCCGGCGAGGCCTTCGGAACCCCGGGTTACCTGCGCCTGTCCTACGCCCTGGGCGACGAGGACCTGATCGAGGGCGTCTCGCGGATCCAGAAGCTGCTGGGCGAGGCCAAGGCCTGACCGGTCCCGTAACCGCTCGAACAGAAGGCGCCCCCGGCCGCTGGAATCCTCCACCGGCCGGGGGCGCTTTTTGTTCGAGCGGCCCCCCTAAAAAGGAAAGCGGCTACCGCTCCGGCCCGCCCGTGCGGCAGGATCTTCCAATGGAGCGTGATGTACGTCTGTTGCCCAAGGCCCACCTGCACCTGCACTTCACCGGGTCGATGCGGCCAACCACCCTGCTCGAACTCGCCGACAAGTACGGGGTCCATCTCCCCGACGCCCTGACCGGCGGCGAACCGCCCAAGCTGCGGGCGACCGACGAGCGCGGCTGGTTCCGTTTCCAGCGGCTCTACGACATCGCCCGGTCGTGTCTGCGGTCCCCCGAGGACATTCACCGCCTGGTGCGCGAGAGCGCCCAGGAGGATGTCGCGGACGGATCCGGCTGGCTGGAGATCCAGGTCGACCCCACGTCGTACGCCCCGCTGCTCGGCGGGCTGATCCCGGCCATCGAGATCATCCTCGACGCCGTGGACAGCGCCGCCCGGGACACCGGTCTGGGCATGCGCGTGGTGATCGCCGCCAACCGGATGAAGCACCCGCTGGACGCCCGTACCCTGGCCCGGCTCGCCGTCCGTTACGCGGACCGGGGTGTCGTCGGCTTCGGGCTCTCCAACGACGAGCGGCGCGGAATGGCCCGCGATTTCGACCGGGCCTTCGCGATCGCCCGCGAGGGCGGCCTGCTGGCGGCTCCGCACGGCGGGGAGCTCGCCGGGCCCTCCAGCGTGCGCGACTGCCTCGACGATCTGGACGCCTCGCGCATCGGGCACGGGGTCCGGGCCGCCGAGGACCCCCGGCTGCTGCGCAAGCTCGCCGAGCGCGGGGTCACCTGCGAGGTCTGCCCGTCGTCGAATGTGGCGCTCGGCGTCTACGAGAAGCCCGCCGACGTCCCCCTGCGCACTCTGTTCGACGCGGGCGTGCCGATGGCGCTGGGTGCGGACGACCCGCTGCTGTTCGGCTCCCGGCTGGCCGCCCAGTACGAGCTGGTGCGCCGCCACCACGGCTTCACCGACGAGGAGCTGGCCGAGCTGGCCCGCCAGTCGGTGCGCGGATCGGCGGCCCCCGTGGACGTACGGGAGAAGCTGCTCTCCGGGATCGACGACTGGCTGGCTAGCTGATCCCGGACAGGCCCTGGGGGCCGATCCCGCCCAGCAGCGTGCGGGCCAGGGAGGCGGCGAACTCATCCAGGGGCTGCGGGGGCCTGCCGCCGGGGAGCGCGGCGTAGGCGAAGGCCCGCTGCGCGCAGGCGCCCAGCAGCAGCGAGGCGGCGGCGTAGGTGTCCGCTTCGGCCCGGACCCGGCCCGCGCCCTGTTCGGCGCGCAGATAGGCGTCGAGCTGCCGGATCGGCAGGTGGGGCCCGGCTTCGAGCCCTCCCACGCCCTCCTCGTGACGGCGCTTGAGCTGAGGTTCGGCGTACAGGGACGCGGCCATGGGGAAGGTCTGCTCGTAGAACAGCGCGGCCACCCGGGCGATCTCGGTGAGGTTGTCCTCGACGCTGCCCTCGCCCGCGCGCAGGTCTCCGAGGAGGTTCCCGAGCCGGGGCAGCCGCTCCGCGAGCACGGTGACGAACAGCTCCTCCTTGCTGGAGAAGTACTTGTAGAGCGCCGCCTCCGAGCAGCCGGCCGCCCGGGCGATCTCCTTGGTGGTGGTCCGGGCGAGGCCGATGGAGAGCATCAGCTCGTGCGCCGCGTCGACGATCCGGACGCGGGCGGGCTTCTGGTCCATACGTGCTCCAACAGGCCGTGACCCGGAGATCTTGACGTCCGGGTGGGGAGCCACCCACCCTAGAGGTTAGTGAACACTCACCCACCCAGGGGGCGCTATGAGAATCACCGTGTTCGGAGCGACCGGCGGCGTCGGTCAGGAGATCGTCGGGCAGGCACGCGCGGCGGGCCACGAGGTGACGGCCGTGGTCCGCGACCCGGACCGGATCCCGGAGCGGCTGGACCGCGCGGCGCCGCACGCTGTCGTCCGGCTGGACGATCCGGCGGCGGTGCGGGCGGCGGTGGCGGGGCGGGACGCGGTCCTGTCGGGGCTGGGCTCGCGCGGCCGGAAGGCGAACGGCGTCGCCGAACGGCTGACCGGGCAGATCCTGACGGCGATGGAGGCCGAGGGCGCCCGGCGGCTGCTGGTGGTGAGCGCGGTGCCCGTGGGTCCGGAGCCGGCGGGCGACCCGCTGGTGGACCGGCTGATGCGCAAGGCGGTCGGCGCGGTCCTGGCGGAGCTGTACGCCGATCTCGCCCGGATGGAGGCGGCGTTGGCCCGCAGTGCGACGGACTGGACCGCGGTACGGCCGCCGAGGCTGACGGACGGGCCGCTCACGGGCGTCTACCGGCAGGTCGTGGGCGGTACGCCGCGCGGCAGCCGGTCCCTCTCCCGGGCCGATGTGGCCCACGCGATGCTCGCGTTGGCCAAGGATCCGGCGGCCGTGCGGCAGGGCGTGGGCGTCGCGTACTGACCCCGTACGCCTCCTACAGGCTGACGCCGACGGTCACCGGCTCGTTGACCAGGGTGACGCCGAAGGCCGCGTGCACCCCGGCGACGACCTCGCGGGCCAGGGCGAGCAGGTCCTCGGTGGTGGCCGCGCCCCGGTTGGTGAGGGCGAGGGTGTGCTTGGTGGAGATCCGGGCGGGGCCGCTGCCGTAGCCCTTGGTGAATCCGGCCCGGTCGATCAGCCAGGCCGCCGAGGTCTTGGTGCGTCCGTCCTCGGCGGAGAAGGCCGGAGGTGTCACGTCCGGGCCGAGGCGCTCGCCGACCCGGGCGAGGAAGTCCTGGAACGCGGCCGGTTCGAGGATCGGGTTGGTGAAGAAGGACCCCGCCGACCAGGTGTCGTGGTCCTCCGGGTCCAGCACCATGCCCTTGCCGGCGCGCAGTCGCAGCACGGTCTCGCGAGCGGCCGTCAGCGGGACGCGTTCGCCCTGCTCGACGCCCATGGCCCTGGCCGTTTCGGGGTACTTCAGGGGTGCGGAGAGCCCGGCCGCCTCTTCCAGCTCGAATCGGACACGCAGCACCACGAAGCGGTCGGGTTCGGCCTTGAAGCGGCTGTGACGGTACGAGAACGCGCACTCGGCGTTCGGAATCGTCACCGTCTCCTCGGTGCGCCGGTCGTAGGCGACGACCTCCGTGATGGTGGTGGACACCTCCTGTCCGTACGCGCCGACGTTCTGGATGGGCGTCGCGCCCGCGGATCCGGGGATGCCGGCCAGGCACTCGATGCCCGCGAGGCCCGCCTCGACGGTCCGGGCGACCGCGTCGGTCCACACCTCGCCGGCCGCCAGCTCCAGGGACGTACCCGAGAGCGCGAAGCCCGCCGTGGCGATCCGCAGGGCGGTGCCGTCGAAGCCCTTGTCCCCGATGACCAGGTTGGAGCCGCCGCCGATCACCAGCAGCGGCGTGCCGCTCGCGTCGGCCTCGCGCACGGCGGCGATCACCTCCGCGTCGGTCGTGGCGGTCAGCAGCCGGGCGGCGGGGCCGCCGAGCCGGAAGGTGGTCAGGGGGGCGAGGGGGGCGTCGTGGAGTTCCTGCACGGGGACAAGAGTACGGTCCGCGCCCCCGCCGCTCGTGCGGGGCCACGGACCGTACCCGGGGGTCGGGGCGCCTCCGCAGGAGCCGGTGAGGATCCGGTCAGGATCCGCCGGACACGGCCGGGCGGGGCCGGGCGCAGCCGGGCGCAGCCGGGCGGCCACCGGCTCGACGAGCACGAGCGAGGGGCGTCCCTCCGCAGGAGGGACGCCCCTCGCCTCCGGCCACCGCGCCGGTACGTCTCAGGCGAGCCGGACCACGGCCCGGGACATCCCCAGCACCTTCTTGCCGTCGCACAGGGCGACCAGGTCCACCCGGACCAGGTTGTCGTCCAGCTTCGCCGCGACCTTGCCGCTGACCTCGATCAGCGCTCCCTTGTCGTCGTTGGGCACGACGACCGGCTTCGTGAAACGCACCCCGTACTCGACGACCGCGCCCGGGTCGCCGACCCAGTCCGTGACCACCCGGATCGCCTCGGCCATCGTGAACATGCCGTGCGCGATCACGTCCGGCAGCCCGACCTCGCGCGCGAACTTCTCGTTCCAGTGGATCGGGTTGAAGTCGCCCGAGGCGCCCGCGTACTGCACGAGCGTGGCCCGCGTCACCGGGAACGACCGCGCCGGCAGCTCCGTACCGACCTCGACCGATCCGTAAGAGACCTTCGCCGTCATCACGCCTCCTCGGCGGCGCGTGCCACCAGCTTCATCACCGTCGTGACCACCAGTTCACCGGCCTCGTCGTGCACATCCCCGCGGACGTCCAGGACGTCGTTGCCGGCGAGGGACTTGATGGCCTCGATCGTGGACGTGACCGTCAGCCGGTCCCCGGCCCGTACCGGACGCACGTAACGGAACTTCTGGTCGCCGTGGACGACCCGGCTGTAGTCCAGGCCCAGCTGCGGGTCCCGCACCACCTCTCCGGCGGCCCGGTAGGTGATCGAGAAGGCGAACGTGGGCGGCGCGATCACATCGGCGTGACCGAGCGCACGAGCGGCCTCCGCGTCGACGTACGCCGGATGGGTGTCACCCACCGCCTCGGCGAACTCGCGGATCTTCTCCCGGCCGACCTCGTACGCCGGGGTGGGCGGATAGGTCCGCCCCACGAAGGACTGGTCGAGCGCCATGAGCTCGCTACCTCCTGAGAAACCTGGTGAAAGACGAATAAGGGCACGCCCCCGCGCGGGAACGACCCCCTACAACGACACGAGGCCGCCCCCAGAGGGGACGGCCTCGTGTACGAGCCTGATTCAGCGCGTTTCGCGGTGCGCGGTGTGCGAGTTGCAGCGCGGGCAGTGCTTCTTCATCTCAAGACGGTCCGGGTTGTTACGCCGGTTCTTCTTGGTGATGTAGTTCCGCTCCTTGCACTCCACGCAGGCCAGCGTGATCTTCGGGCGGACGTCGGTGGCAGCCACGTGAGTGCTCCTTGGACGGACGGTGGACGGATGAACGCATAAAAGGGTAGCCGATCGAAGGACCGACCCAGCAATCGGCTACCGTTAGTAGCGGTGACCGGACTTGAACCGGTGACACAGCGATTATGAGCCGCTTGCTCTACCGACTGAGCTACACCGCTTTGATGATGAGTCCCCCCGCCGAAGCGGGGGTTCCCGATCACCAGAGCCCCAATGCGGAATCGAACCGCAGACCTTCTCCTTACCATGGAGACGCTCTACCGACTGAGCTATTGGGGCGAGCGATGAAGACATTACACGGTCCCCCGCCGGTTGCCCAAATCCGTTTGTGCCGCCCTCTCCGGCCCTCCGTCCGGGGCCGCCCACACCCCCTGATCAGGCCTTGATCCAGGCCGCGTCCACCTCGGGAACGGGCCAGGCCGACAGCCGGCGCAGGCGCACCGGTACGACTATTCCGCTCCTCCCGGACGCCGCCCCCGCACGCCCCTAGGGTGTGGTCACTCCGTGTGATCTTGCACCCCTCCCAGGAGCGCGATGCCTGACAGCCAGCCACGGCGGCCCGACGACAACGCGCCCGACAGCGCCGACGCGGCCACCACCGCAGACAGCCCCGCCCTCGTCCTCGGCGGCGCTCGTCTCGCCGACGGCCGACTCGTCGACGTACGCCTGAGCGGCAGCCGGATCGAGGCCGTCGGCACCGCGGGCAGCCTCACCGCCCGCGGCCCCCGCATCGACCTCCGCGGATATCTCCTGCTCCCCGCCCCTGCCGAACCCCACACCCACAGCGACACCGCCCTCACCGCCCCCGGCGCGGGCCCCGACAGCCCCGGCCCGGCCTCCCACCGCGCCGAGGACATCCAGCGCCGCGCCACCGAGGCCGCCCTCCTCCAGCTCGGCCACGGCGCCACCGCCCTGCGCACCCACGTCCGCGTCGGCGACGTCCAGGGCCTCGCCCCGCTCGAAGCCGTCCTGGGGACCCGGCGCGCCCTGCGCGGCCTCGCCGACGTCATGCCCGTCGCGGTCCCCCGGCTCCTCACCGGCGTCGCCGGGGCGGACAGCCTGGCGATGCTCCGGGACGCGGTGAAAATGGGCGCGGCCGTCGTCGGCGGCTGCCCCGACCTCGACCCGGACCCCACGGGCTACACCGAGGCCGTCCTGGAGATCGCGGCCGAGCACGGCTGTCCCGTGGACCTGCACACCGACGGCGACGACCCCGCCCGTCTGGCCCGGCTCGCCGCGATGGCCGCCGGCCTGCGTCCCGGCGTCACCCTCGGCCCCTGCGGCGGCCTGGCCCACCTGCCCCTGGAAGCCGCTTCCCGGGCCGCCGACCAGCTCGCCGCCGCCGGGATCACCGTGGTCTGCCTGCCCCAGGGCGGCTGCGCCGGCACGGAGCGCCGTACGACCGCCCCCGTACGCCTGCTGCGCTCCGCAGGCGTGCGCGTCGCGGCGGGCAGCGGTGCGCTGCGGGACACGGCCAACCCGGTCGGTCGCGGCGATCCGCTCGAAGCCGCCTACCTCCTCGCCTCACAGGCGGGGCTCCGCGCCGAACAGGCGTACGCGCTGGTCTCCACGGCCGCCCGCGCGGCCCTCGGCCTGCCCGACGTGCGCGTCGAGGCGGGCTTCCCCGCCGAACTCCTCGCCGTACGCGGGGAACGGCTCTCCGCGGTGCTCTCCCTCGCCTACAGCCGCATCGTCGTCCACGGCGGCCGGGTTGTCGCCCGCACGAGCGCCGTGCGCGAGTACTGCGACTCCGATGGGGACGCCGCCACGGGGCTCGGCGGACTCCCGCGGCAGGGGCGGCCCGACTCCGGCGCCGGCCCGAGGAACTGAGCGCGACCAGGTTCGCGGGCGTACGGTCGGTGGTATGCGCATTGTCATCGCAGGTGGACACGGACAGATCGCACTGCGGCTGGAGCGGCTCCTGGCCGCACGCGGGGATGAGGCCGTAGGAATCATCCGTGACCCCCAACAGAGTCAGGACCTGACCGAAGCCGGCGCGCAACCCGCCGTGCTGGACCTCGAATCGGCCACCGTGGAAGAGACCGCCAAGGTGCTGCGCGGCGCGGACGCGGCCGTCTTCGCCGCGGGCGCGGGGCCGAACAGCGGTGTCGCCCGGAAGGACACCGTCGACCGCGACGCGGCCGTGCTGTTCGCCGACGCGGCCGAGGCGGCGGGCGTCCGCCGCTATCTCGTCGTCTCCTCGATGGGCGCCGACCCGGACCACCCCGGCGACGAGGTCTTCGACGTGTATCTGCGGGCCAAGGGCGCCGCCGACGCCGACGTACGCTCCCGCACCGCGCTGGACTGGACGATTCTGCGCCCCGGCATGCTGACCAACGACGTGGGCACCGGGCAGGTCGTCCTGGCCGCCTCGACGGGCCGCGGCCCGATCCCTCGCGACGACGTGGCGGCCACGCTGCTGGAGCTGCTGGACACCCCGGCGACGGCGGGCCTCACCCTTGAGGCGATCTCCGGGAACGTGCCGGTGACGGTGGCCGTGAAGGACGTCGCGGGCAACTGATCAGCGGAGGGACTCCGAGCGGGAACTCCCCGCCCGGACAACGAGGAAGCCCCCGACCGGAAGAACCGGTCGGGGGCTTCGTTCGCGTGGCGGCGCCAGGGTTCGAACCTGGGTAGGCTGAGCCGGCAGATTTACAGTCTGCTCCCTTTGGCCACTCGGGCACACCGCCTCGAACGACGCGTTGGATCTCGTGGTGAGTTCCTTGGCGACGACGTAAACGATACCTGATGGTCAGGGGTGCTCCGCCACCTGATTGATCAGCGGCCGGAGGGGACGGCGGTGGCTAGGCTTGCGCTGTATCCACAGCATTCGACGCAAGGAGCCACACGTCATGGCCGACTCCAGTTTCGACATCGTCTCGAAGGTCGAGCGGCAGGAGGTCGACAACGCCCTCAACCAGGCCGCCAAGGAGATCTCCCAGCGTTACGACTTCAAGGGCACGGGCGCCTCGATCTCGTGGTCGGGCGAGAAGATCCTGATGGAGGCGAACGGCGAGGAGCGCGTCAAGGCCATCCTCGACATCTTCCAGTCCAAGCTGATCAAGCGCGGTATCTCGCTGAAGTCGCTGGACGCCGGTGAGCCGCAGCTCTCCGGCAAGGAGTACAAGATCTTCGCCACGATCGAGGAGGGCATCTCCCAGGACAACGCCAAGAAGGTGGCGAAGATCATCCGCGACGAGGGGCCCAAGGGCGTCAAGGCGCAGGTCCAGGGTGACGAGCTGCGGGTCAGCTCGAAGAGCCGGGACGACCTGCAGGCCGTGCAGGCGCTGCTGAAGGGGCAGGACTTCGACTTCGCGGTGCAGTTCGTGAACTACCGGTGATCAATCGCTTCGATCCGTACGGGCGTGGCCGGATCGCTTGCATCGCTTGAGCCGAACCGAGTTGAGCTGAGCTGAGCTGATCACAACGGGGGCACACCGCCGAGGCCGACCTCGACGGCGTGCCTCTTCGTGTGTCGGCACCGGGAGGGCGGGCGTGATGTCCGAATACCGCCAGTGGGGCACGGCGAGCGGGCGCAGACTGGCCGTATCGACCGGGGAAGTGAGAAGGCATGACGACGACGGTGTACACGCGGGTGGAGAGCCCGCTGGGCGAGCTGCTGCTGGTCGGCGAGACGGCGGCGGACGGGCCGGATGCGGCCGGGACGGCCGAGGTGGCCGTCGCGGCCGGTGTGGCCGTGGCGGCCGGTGTGGCCGTGGCGGCCGGTGTGGCCGGTGTCCGGCTGCGATCGGTGTCGATGCCCGGTCAGAAGGGCGCCGCGGTCGTCCAGGACGGCTGGCTGCACACTCCCGAGGCGTTCACGGAGGTCGCCCGGCAGTTGGAGGCGTACTTCGCGGGGCGCTCGACGCGGTTCGACGTGCCGTTGGCGGAGAGTGCGGGCACGGAGTTCCAGCGGCGGGTCTGGTCGGCGCTGGAGTCGATCCCGTACGGGAACACGGTGTCGTACGGGGAGGTCGCGGCGCTGGTCGGGGCATCGGGTGCGGGGGTGCGGGCGGTGGGCACGGCGATCGGGCGCAATCCGTTGCTGGTCGTGCGGCCGTGTCACCGCGTGATCGGGGCGGACGGGGCGCTGCGGGGGTACGCGGGCGGGCTGGAGCGGAAGAAGCTGCTGCTGGGCATCGAAGGCGGGGCGGGCTGAGCCGTGGTGCCAGGGCTTCCGCCGTCCTCGGACGGCCTGTTCCGGCGGGACCGGAGGGTGGTCGCGCCGGGTGCCGTCCATGTTCCGGAGTGGCTGTCGGTGGAGCGGCGGGCGGAGTTGGTCGCGGCGTGCCGTCAGTGGGCGTCGGGGCCGGTCCCGTTGCGGCACACGGTGCTGCCGGGCGGTGGGGTGATGTCGGTGCGGACGGTGTGCCTGGGATGGCACTGGCAGCCGTACCGGTACGCCCGTACGGCTGACGACGTGAACGGCGCCCGGGTGGCCGCCTTCCCGGACTGGCTGGGCGACCTGGGGCGGGCGGCGGTGGCCGAGGCGTACGGGGACGAGGATGCGGCGGAGGCGTTCGCACCGGATACCGCGCTGATCAACTTCTACGACGACACCGCGCGGATGGGGATGCATCAGGACAAGGAGGAGCGGTCGAGCGCTCCTGTGGTGTCGTTGAGCATCGGGGCGAGGTGTGTGTTCCGCTTCGGGAACACGGAGGGGCGCGGGCAGCCGTACACGGATGTGGAGTTGGCGTCCGGGGATCTGTTCGTCTTCGGCGGGCCGTCGCGTTTCGCGTTCCACGGGGTGCCGAAGGTGTACGCGGGGCCGGCCGACCCGGCAGCGGGGCTGCGGTCCGGCCGGTTGAACCTGACGTTGCGGGAGACCGGGATGGCATCACGGGACGTGCGGTAGGGCGCGGTGCGCCTGCCGTTCGCGGGTCCCTGCGTTCGCCCTGGGTCAGCGGCGTTCGCGGGTCCCTGCGTTCGCCCCGGGTCAGCGGCGTTCACGGGTCCCTGCGTACGCCCCGGGTCAGCGGCGTTCGCGGGAGTTGCCGAACAGCAGCCGGTAGGCGATGAGCAGGACCAGTGAACCGGCGACGGCGGCGATCCAGGTCGCGGTGTCGTAGAAGTCGTTGCTGATGGGGCGGTCGAGGAATTTGCTGGAGAGCCAGCCTCCGACGAAGGCCCCGGCGACGCCGATCAGGGTGGTGCCGATGATGCCGCCCGGGTCGCGTCCCGGGAGGAGGATTTTCGCTATGACTCCGGCGAGCAGCCCGAGAATGATCCAACTGATAATGCCCATGTCGCCGCACCTACCCCTTGCTTCGTCCTGGAATCCAAGACGTCGCGGACAGGTGTTCGGTTGCCCCGGGGTCGGACCGGGACGGAGTCGGACCGGGCCGTCGAGCAAGGGTCTCGCCGGGCTACCGGGCGGCGAAGGGCTGGTCCGTGCGGACGATCTCCTTGCCGAAGGGCATGAGAGAGACGGGGATCAGCTTGAAGTTGGCGATGCCCAGGGGAATGCCGATGATCGTGATGCACAGCGCGATGCCGGTGGCGATGTGGCCGAGGGCGAGCCACCATCCGGCGAGGATCAGCCAGAGGACGTTCCCCACGCAGGAGGGCGAGCCCGCGTCCCGGCGGTCGACGACGGTGTAGCCGAACGGCCAGAGGGCGTAGACGCCGATCCTGAAGGCGGCGAGCCCGAAGGGGATGCCGATGATGCTGATGCAGAGCAGGAGTCCCGCGAGCAGGTAGCCGAGGAACATCCAGAATCCGCAGAGGATCAGCCAGATGACGTTCAGGATGGTTTTCACGGGCGATGACCTGCCATCTGTTCTAGTCGGGCGATTCGCTCCGCCATCGGCGGGTGGGTGGAGAACATCTTCGCCATCCCCTGGCCGGGACGGAACGGGTTCGCGATCATCATGTGGCTCGCGGTCTCGAGCCTGGGCTCGGGCGGCAGCGGGAGCTGCTTCGTCCCCGCGTCGAGCTTGCGCAGGGCACTGGCGAGAGCCAGGGGGTCGCCCGTGAGCTGGGCTCCGGAGGCGTCGGCCTCGTACTCCCGGGAGCGGCTGACGGCGAGCTGGATGACGGAGGCGGCGAGCGGTCCCAGGATCATGATCAGGAGCATGCCGAGGAGACCGGGCCCCTCGTCGTCGTTGGAGCGGCCCACCGGGATGAGCCAGGCGAAGTTGACCAGGAACATCACGACGGAGGCGAGGGCCCCGGCGACGGACGAGATGAGGATGTCCCGGTTGTAGACATGGCTCAGCTCGTGGCCGAGGACGCCGCGCAGCTCGCGCTCGTCGAGGATCTGGAGGATGCCCTCGGTGCAGCAGACGGCGGCGTTGCGCGGGTTCCGGCCGGTGGCGAACGCGTTGGGCGCCTGCGTCGGGGAGATGTAGAGGCGCGGCATGGGCTGACGGGCCGCCGTGGACAGCTCGCGGACGATGCGGTAGAGCTGCGGCGCCTCGAACTCGCTGACGGGTCGGGCGCGCATGGCCCGCAGGGCGAGCTTGTCGCTGTTCCAGTAGGCGTAGGCGTTGGTGCCGACGGCTACCAGGAGCGCGACGACGAGGCCCGTACGTCCGAAGAAACTGCCGATGGCGATGATGAGTGCGGACAGTCCCCCGAGGAGTACGGCGGTCTTCAGCCCGTTGTGCCGGCGGTGCACGGTACGCCCTCCAAGTGGTGCAGCAGGGGAACCCTTTGCATGGTGGTGCTCCACTCCCCAGTGGAGCCTCCTGTACTGGTCAACGCCAGGCGAGAGGAGCTAGTTCCCTTGTGCGTGCGGCCGGAGGGCGGGGGCTGTACCGCGTGTTCGCGCCGGTGGGGCGCCCGGTCCCGTACGGAGTGGCGCTGGGCCGTACGGGTGGCGGGGTCCTCGGAGGGCGACGGTCCTAGACGTGTTCGTGCGCCGCTGTGCGGTCAGCGGCCGCCGCCGTGCGGCCGGTGTTCCGGTGTTGCTGTGCGGCGGTCGGTGCCTTCGTGCGTTCGGTAGCCGCCGTGTGGCCGGTGCCAGTGTGCGGGTCAGTGCTGCTGTGCGGGTCAGTGCTGCTGCGCGGGGAGCTTGGCGAGGGAGAGCGCCTCGGGGTCGGGCTCGACCTCGCTGGTGCAGTGGCCGCAGCGGGAGGCGACGGCGGGGATCTCGCTGAAGCAGCGCGGGCAGTCGCGGAGGGCGGCCTTGATGTTGACGGCCTCCTCCTCTTCTTCCTTGGTGAAGCGGTTCTGCACCTTGGCCATGGGGACCACGACGCAGAAGTACAGCACCGCGGCGGTGATCAGGAAGGCGATCGCGGCGGCGATGAAGAGGCCGTACGGGAACACGACGCCGTCGACTTCGTAGGTGGCCTTGCTGAAGTCTCCCGTGCCGCGCGTGGCGAGGCCGATCAGCGGCGTGATGAAGGCATTGCTGAAGCCCGTGACGACGGCGGTGAAGGCCGCCCCGACAGCGAGACCGATCGCCATCGAGATGACGTTCCCGCGCAGGATGAAGTCCTTGAACCCGTTCAGCACTGCTCTCTCTTTCCTTTTGCTCCCGATACGTCCACGCCGATTACGTGACGTATGCAGCCAAGACCATGCCCTGCGGCGAGGGCCCCGGGCAAACCGATCTTTCGGGGTCGGGAGGGCTCAGAAGAGGCTGACGGAGGCGAAGCGCAGGACGGCCTGCGGGGCCCCGGAGAGCAGGATTCCGGCGGTGGCGGTGAGCACGATCGCCGTGGTGAGCGGGGTGGGGGCCCGGTGGCGGCGTGGCGGGACGGAGGCCGTGGATCCGGTGGCGGTCCCGGTGGTTTCCGGGGCGCCCTCGGGCTCCCGGAAGAGAATCGCGGTCCACTGAAGGTAGTAGAAGAGAGCGATCACCACGTTGACGGCCATGACGACGGCGAGCCAGCCGAGGCCCGCGTCGACGGCCGCGGAGAAGACGGTGACCTTCGCGAAGAGCCCGATGATGCCGGGCGGCAGTCCGGCCAGGCAGAGCAGGAAGAACCCGAGGGCCAGGGCCGCGAGCGGACGGGTGGCGTACAGGCCCCGGTAGTCGGAGAGCCGGTTGCCGGGGTGGGTACGGGCGACGAGGGCGGCGACCGCGAACGCGCCCAGGTTCACGACGGCGTACATGAGGGCGTACGCCACGGTGGAGCCGATCTGGTCGTCGCTGGAGTACGCGGCGGCGGCGATCGGGACCAGGAGGTAGCCGGCCTGGGCGACCGAGGACCAGGCGAGGAGGCGGACGGCGCTGCGGGCGCGGGCGGCGTTCTGGCGGAGGGCCGCGACGTTGCCGACGGTCATGGTGAGGGCGGCGAGGACGGCGAGTGCGGGGCCCCAGACGTCGGCGTAGGAGGGGAACGCGACGACGGTGACCAGAATGAGCCCCGAGAACCCGACGGCCTTCCCCACGACGGAGAGATACGCGGCGATCGGGAGGGGCGCGCCGACGTAGGTGTCGGGGACCCAGAAGTGGAAGGGCGCGGCGGCGGTCTTGAAGGCGAAGCCGACGAGGGTGAGGGCGACGCCGGTCTTGGCGAGGGTGTCGAGCACCGGAGGCACGTCGTCGAGGCGGGTGGCGATCTCGGTGAGGTGCAGGGTGCCGGTGGTCGCGTACACGAAACTGACGCCGAGCAGCATGACGGCGGTGGCGACGACGGAGGAGAGGAAGAACTTCCAGGCCGCCTCGGAGGAGCGCCGGTCTCCGCGCACGATGCCGACGAGGGCGAACGCGGGCAGCGAGGCGACTTCGAGGGCGACGACGAGCGTGGCGAGGTCGCGCGAGGCGGGCAGCAGGGCGGCCCCGGCGGCGGAGGCCAGGAGCAGGAACCAGTACTCCCCCGCCGGCAGCTTCCGGGTGTCGTCGAGCGAGAGCAGGACGGTGAGGAACGCGCCGCCGAGGACGAGGGCCTGGATGACGAGGGTGAAGTGGTCGGCGGTGTAGCTGCAGGCCTGGGTGCCGGTGGTGACGCAGAAGGTGGCCCGGTCCCCGGCGCGCAGGGGGATCAGGAGCGCCAGGGCGGCGGCGAGGGCGGTGAGGGCGCCGTAGCCGAGGAGCCGCTTGCGGTGCGCGGGCAGGAACAGGTCGGCGACCAGGACGACCAGGGCGGCCAGCGCGGTGAGGGTGGGGGGTGCGATGGCGAGCCAGTCGATGGACTGGACGAGGCTGGGGGCGTCGGCCGCGACGAGGATGCCGGCGGCGTCGCCGGTGCCGGGGGTCGGGCGGGGGGTGGTGCTGAGGGCCGCGGTCACGACTTGCCTCCTGCGAGGAGCTGCTGCACGGCCGGGTCGGTGAGGCCGAGGAGGACGGCGGGCCAGAGGCCGGCGAGGACGGTGAGCGCGGCGAGCGGGGTCCAGGTGGCGGCTTCGTACGTCTGGATGTCGGCGAGCTGCGGGGTGGTCGATGCCGCGGGCCGGGTGCCGGAGGGCTCGGACGGCTGGGGGCCGGACGGCTTGGGGCCTGACGGCTGGGAGCCGGACGGCTGGGGGCGAGACGCTGCTTGCGGGCTGTCCGCCGTCTGCGGGCCGTCCGCCGCCTGCGGGGCCCGGCCGTCGGGTGACAGTCGAGAGTGGGGCGGGTGTTCGCCCATGCAGACGCGGCGGACGACGATGAGCATGTACGCGGCGGTGAGCAGGGTCCCGAACGCCCCGATAGCCATGAAGGTGCGGAACGCGGGGCGGCTGAGGCCTTCGGCGGGGCTGTACGCGCCGAACAGGGTGAGCATCTCGCCCCAGAATCCGGCCAGTCCGGGGAGGCCGAGCGAGGCGATGGCGGCGAAGGCGAGCAGGGCGCCGAGGCGGGGCGCCCGCCCGTAGAGGGCGGCCCCGGTCGCTCCGGCGAGGGTGTCGAGGTCGGCGGTGCCGTAGCGGTCCTTGACGGCTCCGACCAGGAAGAACAGCAGGCCGGTGATGAGGCCGTGCGCGATGTTGGCGAAGAGTGCGCCATTGACTCCGGTGGGGGTCATGGTGGCGATGCCGAGCAGGACGAAGCCCATGTGGCCGACGGACGAGTACGCGATGAGCCGCTTGAGGTCGCCCTTGGCGCCGGTACGGGCCAGGGCCAGGCAGGCGAGGGAGCCGTAGACGATGCCGACGACGGCGAACGCGGCGAGGTAGGGCGCGAAGGTCCGCATGCCGTCGGGCGCGATGGGGAGCAGGATCCGGACGAATCCGTACGTTCCCATCTTCAGCATCACGCCGGCGAGGAGCACCGACCCGACGGTGGGGGCGGCGGTGTGGGCGTCGGGGAGCCAGCTGTGCAGTGGCCACATCGGGGTCTTCACGGCGAGGCCGAGGCCGATCGCGAGTACGGCGATGACCTGCACTGATGTGGTGAGGCCCCGGCCGTTGTCAGTGGCGAGTGCCACCATGTCGAAGGTGCCGCTCTTCAGCCCGATGAGGAGGATGCCGAGCAGCATGACGACCGAGCCGAGCAGGGTGTAGAGGATGAACTTCCAGGCGGCCGCCTGCCGTTGGCCGCCGCCCCAGCGGGCGATGAGGAAGTACATCGGGATGAGGACCATCTCGAAGGCGAGGAAGAAGAGCAACAGGTCGAGGACGGCGAAGGTGGCGAGGGTGCCGGACTCCAGGACGAGGACGAGGGCGACGAAGGCCTTCGGTGAGGGGCCCGCGGGCAGCTTGAAGTAGCTGTACAGCGCGCAGAGGAAGGTCAACAGCGCGGTCAGGAGCAGGAGGGGGAGCGAGATGCCGTCGATGCCGAGGTGGATGCGGACGTCGAGCGCCGGGATCCAGCTGATGTCGGTGGTCGCCTGCATCGTGGCGGCGTGGTCATGGTCGAAGCCGACGGCCAGGACGATCGCGGCGATGAGGACGGCACCGGTGATGGTCACGCCGTGGCGGAGCACGGCCTGGTCAGGGTTCTTCCCCTTGAGTCCGGGCGGAGCCGGGAGCAGGGCCGCGACGGCGCCGAGGAGCGGGGCGACGACGACGAACGCCAGAAGGAACTGCATCACGGACGCACTCATATCGATCACGGTCACGACCCCGCGTTGACGTTGGCGAAGACGACGGCGGCGATCGCCAGGACGAGGGACCCGGCGAGCAGGGCGCCGGCGTAGGTCTGCACGTTGCCGGTCTGGGTCCGACGGACGGCGGTGCCGAGGAGGCGGGTGACGGCGCCCGATCCGTTGACGTAGGTGTCGACGACCTCGCGGTCCAGGAAGCGGACGAGGCGGGCGGCTCCCTGGACGGGCCGGACGAACAGCACCGTGTACAGGGCGTCGAGGTGGAAGCCGGTGACCGCGTGGCGGTGCAGCCGCCCGAGGAGGAGCCTGCCGGGGTCGGCCGGGTCGGGGGCGTCCGCGATGGTGCCGTAGACGGCGGTGTGGGACGTCATGGCCTCGGCTTCGACGAGGGCGGGTTCGACACCGGGGTGGGCGGCGACGGCGCCGATGGGGGTGCGGGCGGCGAGGGCGGCGGTGTGCCGCCACGCGCCGTAGGTCACAAGACCGCCGACGAGCGTGACGCCGGTGGAGAGGACGGCGGTGGTGAGGGACGGCGTGAGGCCGTGCCCGTCGAACCAGTCGCCGATCATGCCGACGGTGAGGCCGAAGGCGATGGTGGGGACGGCCAGGATCCACAGGACGGAGGTCATGGCGGCGGGCTGCTTGCCGTGGTCGGGGAGTTCCGCCCCGCGCCCGCGGAAGGCGAGGAGCCAGAGGCGTACGGCGTAGGCGGCGGTGAGTACGGCGGCGAGGAGCCCGGCGACCAGGATCGTCCAGCCGGCCGCGGCCGGGGCGACGCTCCGGTCCCCGAGGGCGGTGTGCTCGGCGGCGACGAGGACGGCTTCCTTGGAGAAGAAGCCGGCGAACGGCGGGATGGCGGCCAGCGCGAGGAGCGCGACGGTCATCGTCCAGAAGGCGTCCGGGATGCGGCGGGCGAGGCCTCCCATCCGGGACATGGCGGCGAGCGAGTTGGTGCCCGCGGCGTGGATGACGACGCCCGCGGCGAGGAAGAGGACCGCTTTGAACGCACCGTGCGAGATCAGGTGGAAGACGGCCGCGCCCCGGTCGCCTACGGCCAGGGCGCCCGACATGTAGCCGAGCTGACCGATGGTCGAGTAGGCGAGGACGCGTTTGATGTCGTCCTGGGCGAGGGCGGCGAGCCCGGACCCGATCATCGTGACGGCGGCCATCACGGCGAGCACGACGAGCGCCGCGCCGGACGCCGCGAAGACGGGCAGCAGACGGGCCACGAAGTAGATGCCGGCGGCGACCATCGTCGCGGCGTGGATGAGCGCGGAGACGGGGGTGGGGCCGGCCATCGCGTCGGGCAGCCAGGTGTGGAGGGGGAATTGGGCCGACTTGCCGGCGACGCCCGCGAGGAGCAGCAGGGCGATGACGGTGGGGTGATCGAGCCCACCGTTGCCGACGGCGGCGAGGATCTTGGTGATGCGGAAGCTGCCGGTGTCGGCGGCGAGCGCGAACAGACCGATCAGGAACGGGACGTCGCCGAGCTTGGTGACCAGGAAGGCCTTGAGGGAGGCGGCCCGGGCCTCGGGGGTCTCCCAGTAGTGGCCGACGAGGAAGTACGAGCAGATGCCCATGATCTCCCAGCCGACCAGGAGCACCATCAGGTCGCCGGAGTAGACGACCAGGAGCATCGCGGCGGTGAAGAGGGAGACGAGGGCCGCGTAGGAGGGGTAGCGGGCGTCGTCGCGGAGGTAGGCCGTGGAGTAGAGCTGTACGCAGGTGGCGACGACGGTGACGAGAACGGCGACCAGAACGGCGAAGCCGTCGAGGTGCAGTGCCAGGTCAATCGGGACCGAGCCGGTGGGCGTGAGCTGGGTCGCGGCGTCGATGGCCCGGCCGCCGCCCTGGCGGACGGCGACGATCACGGCGAGCACGGCGGCGGTGAGGGTCGGGAGGATCGCCAGCGGGCGGACGAATCCGGGGGCGGTGCGGCCGACGGCCAGCCCTGCGACGGCCCCGAGGAAGGGGAGGAGGGGAACGAGGGCGGCGAGGGTCGTGGTGGTCACGTGGTGGCCTCTGCCTTCTTCGTCTTCCCTGTTCCCCCGTCGGCCCGGCCGGAGGTCGGCTCGCCGCCGTCGTCGGTGCCGGTGCCGGTGCCGGTGGTTTCGGCGCTGTCGGTCTCAGCGGTGTCGGGGAGCGTCTCGGCGGCGTCGGTCTCGGCGGTGTCGCGGAGCCGGTCGATGTCGGAGGTGCCCCGGTTGCGGTAGACGGCCAGGACGATCGCGAGGCCGATGCCGATCTCGGCGGCGGCGATGGCGATGGTGAAGAGCGTGAGCGCCTGGCCGGAGTGGAGGGTGTCGCGGAGCCAGACGTCGAAGGCGACGAGGTTGAGGTTGACCGCGTTGAGCATCAGCTCGACGGACATCAGGACCAGGATCGCGTTGCGGCGGGCGAGGACGCCGTAGAGGCCGATGCAGAAGAGGAGGGCGGCGAGAACGGCTGGATAGGCGAGGTGCATCAGCTCTGCTCCTCGTGGCCGGGTGTGCCGGGCGAGGCGGGGGTGCCAGGTGTGCCGGGCGAGGAGGCCTGGGTGCCGGGCGAGGCTGACGGGCCCGGCCGCACGGTCCTGGGCTTGGCCGTCCTGTTGGTGCCGGGGCGGACGGTGGTGTCCGTGTCGCGTTTGCGGGACAGGACGATCGCGCCGACGAGGGCGGCGAGCAGCAGGACGGAGAGCGCCTCGAAGGGCAGCACCCAGTTCCGGAACAGGAAGGCGCCGGTGACCTCGGTGGAGCCCTGGGCCGGCCCGTCGAGGTCGATCCAGGTGGTGCGGAAGGCGTCGACCACGACCCAGACGAGGGCCGCCGCCGCCGTGGCGGCCACCCCGAGGGCGACCCACCGATTGCCCGAATCGGCGTCCGGGGAGCGGCCGATGGGGGCCCGGGTGAGCATCAGGCCGAAGAGGAGGAGGACGACGACGGAACCGACGTAGATCAGCACCTGGACCCAGGCGATGAACTCCGCGGTGAGCAGGAGGTACTCGACGGCCAGTCCGCCGAGCGCCACGACGAGCCAGAGCGCGGCATGCACCAGTTGCTTGGTCGTGACGGTGATGACGGCGGCGCCGAGGGTGGCGAGGCCGACGAGGAGGAACGCGATCTCGACGCCGGACGGGGAGAGGAAGCCGGGGTGGACGCCCGCAGTGGTGGCGGTGGCGCCCACGGTCGTGGTGGCCGTGGCGTTGAGCAGCATCACGGGGTTCCTCCCTTCTCGTCTGTCTGTTCCTGCTGGTTCGGCTGCTCCTGCTGGTTCAGCTGCTCCTGCTGCTCTCGCTGCTCCTGTGCGCGTTGTGCGGCGAGCTTGTCCGCTGCCTTGCGGGCTGCGGCGATCTCCTTCGGTTCCTCGGCCCCGGGGTCGAGGGCGGGCGGCTCCGGCACGGTCCACATCCACTCGCGGAGCTTGTCGCGCTCGTGGGTGAGTTCGTGGATGTCCGTCTCCGCGTACTCGAACTCGGGCGACCAGAACAGTGCGTCGAAGGGGCACACCTCGATGCAGATACCGCAGTACATGCAGAGGGAGAAGTCGATGGCGAAGCGGTCGAGGACGTTCCGGCTGCGCTCACGCCCGCCGGGGGCTGCGGGCGGCGACGTCTCCTTGTGGGAGTCGATGTAGATGCACCAGTCGGGGCACTCACGGGCGCAGAGCATGCAGACCGTGCAGTTCTCCTCGAACAGCCCGATGACGCCGCGGGAGCGGGAGGGAGTTCGGGCTGGGTGTCCGGGTACTGCGCGGTGACGGTCTTCCTCGTCATCGTGCGCAGGGTGACGGCAAGGCCCTTGGCCAGGCCGGATCCGGGGATCGGGGGCATCAGTTGATCGCCACCTTCACGATGCCGGTGAGCGCGATCTGCGCGAGGGCGAGCGGGACGAGGGTGGTCCAGGCGAGCTTCTGCAACTGGTCCTCACGCATACGCGGGTAGCTGACGCGCAGCCAGATGACGACGAACGCGAGAAGGGCGGTCTTGAGGATGGTCCAGATCCAGCCGAGTTCGTCGGCGCCGAACGGGCCGTGCCAGCCGCCGAGGAACAGGACGGTGGTCAGCGCGCACAGGACGACGATGCCCGCGTACTCGGCGAGGAGGAACAGCGCGAAGCGCAGACCGGTGTACTCGGTGTACGCGCCGAAGATGATCTCGGAGTCGGCCACCGGCATGTCGAACGGCGGGCGCTGGAGTTCGGCGAGACCGGCCACGAAGAAGACCAGCGCGCCGACGATCTGCCAGGGCAGCCACCACCACTCGAAGGCGTCGAGGATGCCGGTGAGCGAGACCGTCCCCGCCGCCATGGCCACGGAGGCGGCGGTCAGGAGCATCGGCAGCTCGTAGGAGAGGAGCTGCGCGGCGGTACGGAGGCCGCCGAGGAGGGAGAACTTGTTGGCGGAGGCCCAGCCCGCCATGAGCGAGCCGAGGACGCCGATGCCCATGACGGCGAGCACGAAGAAGATGCCCGCGTCGACGGCCTGGCCGACCGCGCCGTCGCCGGGGCCGACGGGGATGACCACGAGGACGAGGAGGTACGGGAGGAGGGCGACGGCGGGGGCGAGCTGGAAGACGCGGCGGTCGGCGGCGGCCGGGACCACGTCCTCCTTCTGCGCGAACTTCACGCCGTCCGCGACGAGCTGGGCCCAGCCGTGGAAGCCGCCTGCGTACATGGGGCCCAGGCGGCCCTGCATGTGGGCCATCACCTTGTGTTCCGCCTGGCCCACGAGGAGGGGGGCGACCAGGAAGACGACGAAGACGATGGCCAGACGGAGGGCGACGTCGAACGCGTCGTTCACTCGGGATCGCCTCCGGCGGGGTGGTCTGGGGCGGGCCGCTCCGGGGCGGGGCGCTCCGGGGCGGGGCGCTCCGGGGCGGGGTGGTCTGGGGCGGGGCGCTCCGGGGCGCGGGCCGGCTTGTCGGGGGTGGCTCTGTCGGGGGTGGCTCTGTCGGGAGTGTGCGTGGGCTCGTCCGGGGGTGCGGGCTCGCCCTCGGACTCGGACTCGGCGGTCGCGCCGGTGGTGGAGGGCTCGTCGGCGAAGGCCGGCTGGGCGTCGTGCCACGGTGCGTCTGTGCTGCGTACCCGGGGTGGCGGCTCCGGGGCGTCCCCGGGCGCGTCCGACGCCGGACGCTGGCCGGCCGAGCCGTCCGAGGCGGACCGGGCGCGACGTGCGGGCCGGGCCGGTGGCGTCGTCGGCGCGCCCTGCTCCGAACTCTGACTGGCCGAACCTTCCGAAGCCGACCGGGAGCGGCGCGGGCGGGTCGACGGCGCCTGCGGGGGTGCGGACGCCTCCGGCGTTACGGGAGCCTCCGCGCCAGTCGCCGCAGGGCTCTCCGCGCCGGTGGCTGCAGGGCTCTCCGCGCCGGTGGCTGCAGGGCTCTCCGCGTCGGTTGCTGCAGGGGTGGCCTCCGCGCCGGTCACCGCAGGTGTCTGCGTCGCGCTCGCCGCGGGGCGTTGTGCCGCCGAGCCCTCGCCCGCGGTGCGGGTGCGGCGGGGCGGGCGGTCGGTCGCGGGGCGGGCCGCTCGGCCCGGGCGGGCGGCGGCCGGGGGGAGCTGGCCCTTCAGGGGGCCCCATTCATTCGGGTCGGGCACTCCGGGCGGGAGCATCGCGCGACGCTTGGGTCCGGTGTGGCCCTCCGCCGGCTCCCCCGGTTCCTTCGCCCCGGGCCAGGCCTTGGCGACGCGCGCGGCCAGGACGAAGTCCTTGCGCAGCGGATGACCCTCGAAGCCTTCCGGCAGGAGGAGCGGTACGAGGTGGGGGTGACCGTCGAACGCGACGCCGAACATCTCGTGCGTCTCGCGCTCGTGCCACGCGGCGCCCGCGTAGACGTCGATGGCGCTGGGCAGGACCGCCGCGTCGTGCGGCACGGTCGTGCGGACCATCAGCCGCCGCACCGTACCCGTGCCCAGGGCCGCGACATGGGCGCAGACACGGAAGCCCGTGCCCGGTTCGTCCACGGCGCTGAGCCAGTCGAAGTAGCTGCACCCGAGTTCGTCGCGGGCCGTCCGCAGCGCGGTGAGCCAGGCGGCGGCGGGGACGTCGACGGTCAGCAGGTCGTACGCGGACTCCGCCGTGGCCTCGTCGCCGAACAGGTCGGTGACCCCGTCCGGCAGCCGGTCGTAGGCGTCGGCCGCGGAGCCCGTGTGCTGGTCGCTGTCGCTCATCGCCGCTCCTCGTCCCGTGTCGAGGCCGGTGTCGTCGGGGCCGGTGCCGTCGAGGCCGGTGTCGTCGGGGCCGGTGCCGTCGGCGCGGCCACCAGGCCGCTGCGCAGGGCATCGGTGGACGGGCCCCCGCCCGTGGTCCCGGTGGCGTACCGCTCGGCGAGGGATTCGCGCGCGATCTTCTCCTGGAGCTTGAGAATGCCCTGGAGCAGCGCCTCTGGCCGGGGCGGGCAGCCGGGTACGTACACATCGACGGGGATGATCTGGTCGACGCCCTTGGTCACGGAGTACGAGTCCCAGTAGGGGCCGCCGCAGTTGGAGCAGGCGCCGAAGGAGATGACGTACTTCGGTTCGGGCATCTGCTCGTAGAGCCGCTTCACGGCCGGGGCCATCTTGTCCGTCACCGTGCCGGACACGATCATGAGGTCGGCCTGGCGGGGGCCGGGGGCGAACGGGATCACGCCGAGCCGGATGAAGTCGTGGCGCGCCATGGACGCGGCGATGAACTCGATGGCGCAGCAGGCGAGTCCGAAGTTGAAGACCCAGAGGCTGTAGCGGCGGCCCCAGTTGAGGACGACCTTCATCGGCTCCGGTGCGAGCCGGGAGAGCACGCCGAGGCGCTTCGGCTCGGGGAGGAGAACCGGGTGGGACGAGGTCGGGGGCGGGGGCGCGGGCTGCTGCGACGCGGGGGTCGGCCGGCTCGTCAGGCCCATGCGAGGACGTCCTTCTTCCATGCGTAGAGCAGTCCCACGGCGAGGAAGCCGAGGAAGATGAACATTTCGACCAGGGTCGTCGCGCCGTATCCGGGCGCCGCGAACACCGTGGCCCACGGGAACAGGAAGATGGAGTCGACGGCGAAGATCACGTACAAAAACGCGTAGACGTAGTAGCGGACCTGGGTGTGCGCCCAGCCCTCGCCTACGGGGTCGACGCCGCATTCGTAGGTGAGGAGTTTCTCCGGGGTGGGGACCACCGGGCGCAGCAGTCGTCCGGCGCCGAAGGCCACGACCACGAAGAGGACGCCGACCAGGGCGAGCAGGCCGATGACCGAATAGCTCTGGAAGTACTCCGAGGCGAGTGCGGTGGATCCGATGGGTCCGGTAGGGCCGGGGGGCCCGTCCACCGAAACTCCGGATACCCCGGATACCCCGGACGCGCCGGATACCCCGGTCATGCCCACCGCGTCCGCCACACCGGTCACGTCCGCCACGCCGGTCACGTCCGTAACGTCGGTCACGTCCGCCCCTCGCTCCCTCGTCGTCCGCATCTGTCCCGTGTACCTGTTTCCGTTCTGTACGCACGGGAGTCTAGGGCCTGATAAATGGAGCGTAAGCAGCCGCGTCGGGCATCAGGTGGGGTTATCCCTACTTCACCCCCACCCATGAGCCCCATGGTGTGCGCGGGTGGGGCCCGGCAGGCTGTGTGTATGACCATGAGCCCTCCCGTGCCGGATCCCGACCGGCTGCCGCCCGCCCGCTTCGCCCTCGACCGGTGGACCTGGCGGGAGGTCGCGTATCTGCTCGCCAATCTGCCGCTGGCCGTCGTCGGTTTCGTCTACACGGTGGTCGTGATCGCTGTCGGCGCCGGGCTCTCCGTCACCGTGATCGGGCTGCCGCTGCTGGTCGGCGGGCTCCAGGGGGCGCGGCTGCTGGGCCGGATGGAGCGGTGGCGGGCGCGGCGGATGCTCGGCGTGCGGGTCGAGGAGCCGAGTCCGCTGGCGCGCGGGCACCAGGGGCAGGGGTTCTTCGTCCGGCTGTGGGCGGGACTCAAGGACCCGGTGGGCTGGCGGGCGTTGTTGTACGGGTTCATTCGACTGCCGTGGGGGGTGCTGACCTTCGCGGTGACGCTGGCGAGCCTGTTCGTCCTATGGCCGGTGCTGCCTTTCATCACGCGGGGGTTGACGACGGTGGACCGGGCGATGGCACGCGGGCTGCTGTCGCCCTCGGACGAGTTGGAGCGGCGCATCGCCGAGCTGGAGTCGGACCGGGGCGTGGTCGTCGACACCGCCGCCGCCGACCTCCGCCGCATCGAGCGTGACCTCCACGACGGCGCCCAGGCCCGCCTGGTCGCCCTCGCCATGGGGCTCGGCCTGGCGAAGGAGAAGCTCACCGACGACCCCGAGGCCGCGGCCCGCATGGTCGACGAGGCCCACGGCGAGATCAAGGTCGCCCTCCAGGAGCTGCGCGACCTTGCTCGCGGGATCCACCCCGCCGTCCTCACCGACCGGGGCCTGGACGCCGCGCTCTCCGCCATCGCTTCCCGGTGCACGGTTCCGGTCAAGGTGTCGGTGGGGCTGCGGGGGCGGCCGGCGGAGGCCATCGAGGGCATCGCGTATTTCACCGTCTCGGAGCTGCTGCAGAACGTCAGCAAGCACAGCGGTGCGCGGTCGGCCACCGTCGACGTGTGGCGTTCGGCGGACCGGCTGACGCTCCAGGTCACGGACGACGGCGGGGGCGGGGCCCGGATGGGCGGCGGTACGGGTCTCGCGGGGCTCGCCGAGCGGCTCGACGCCGTCGACGGGGTCTTCGTCCTGGACTCCCCGGAGGGCGGGCCGACGACCGTCACCGCCGAGCTGCCCTGGCGCGACCGGGCCGCAGCGCGGCCGGCCGCCTGACAGCCCGGCGCCCGGGGTGGGGAAAACCCCCGGGTGAATACGGAGAGGGACCTCATGGCGGGGAAGGCCGCCGGCCAGGACCCTTGAGGGAGAACGGTCCGGGGTGGCGGGCCGCCTCCGGCGCCATCACGGCGCAGGCCCCACGCACAAGCCCACTGCCCCACGCACAGCCCACTGAGAGACTTCAGACAGAGACGGAACGGACGGGACTCATGGCCACGGCATACGGACCGGACACGCGGGACCGGCAGCATCAGGGTTCCGGCCCCGGCTTCGGGGCGAAGACCCCAGCGAAGTCCGAGGCGAAGCATTTCCTCCCGGCTCCGCTGCGTGCGCCGCTGGAGGCCCGTGCCTGGCGCGAGCTGCTCTACGCGCTGCTGAGCTTCCCTCTCGCCACGACCGCGTTCGTCTTCGCGGTCACCATGACGTCGCTGAGCGCGGGCCTGCTGGTCACCTTCATCGGGATACCGGTCCTCGCCGCCGGTCTCGCCGTCTGCCGGGGCTTCGGTGCACTGGAGCGGCACCGGGCGCGCGGGCTGCTGCGGGTGGAGGTCGCGGATCCGGAGCGGGTGCGGGGGAGACCGGCGGCCCGTTGTCCTGGATGGGCGCGGTCCTCAAGAGCGGGGTGTCCTGGCGGCACCTGCTGTACACGCTGCTCCACTTCCCGTGGGCGACGTTCACGTTCGTCGTCGCGATCACGTTCTGGACGTACGGCCTGGCGGCGCTGACGTACCCGCTGTGGTTCTGGCTCTTCCCGGTGTTCGGGGGGCAGGACGGTCTCCAGCTGTACGGGGACCGCACCCACCAGGAGTATCTGGACTCGCCGGGCGAGCTGGCGGTGACCGGGGCGGTGGGCCTGGCGCTCGTGCTGGCCGCGCCGTGGATCGTGCGGGGGCTGCTGTCGGTGGACCGGCTGATGGTCACCGGCCTGCTGGGGCCGTCCCGGCTGGCCACCCGGGTGTCCGAGCTGGAGTCGGACCGGGGCGTGGTCGTCGACACCGCCGCCGCCGACCTCCGCCGCATCGAGCGAGACCTGCACGACGGCGCCCAGGCCCGCCTGGTCGCCCTCGCCATGGATCTGGGTCTGGCGAAGGAGAAGCTCACCGACGACCCCGAGGCCGCGGCCCGCATGGTCGACGAGGCCCACGGCGAGGTGAAGGTGGCCCTTCAGGAACTGCGCGATCTGGCCCGGGGGATCCACCCCGCCGTCCTCACCGACCGGGGCCTGGACGCCGCGCTCTCCGCGATAGCCTCGCGCTGCACCGTGCCCGTGACGGTCGAGGTGGACCTGGACTCGCGGCCCGCGCAGGCGATCGAGGGCATCGCGTACTTCACCGTCTCCGAGCTGCTCCAGAACATCAGCAAGCACGCCCGTGCGACCCGGGCCACGGTCGACGTGTGGCGGACGGCGGACCGGCTGATGCTCCAGGTCACCGACAACGGCCGGGGCGGGGCGTCACCGGCCTCGGGCGGCGGTCTGGCGGGGCTGACGGAGCGGTTGGACGCCGTGGACGGGGTCCTCGTGGTCGACTCCCCGGCCGGCGGTCCGACGACGGTCACGGCCGAGCTGCCCTGGCGCGGCTGACCCCGAGCACGGCGTCTCGCGCCTCCTCCTCCCCCCGGTCTCCGCGCCTCCGGTCTCCCGCACCTCTCACTTGCTCCTCCCTGCTCCTGCTTGCTCCGCCGCCTCCCTGCTCCTGCTTGCTCCGCCACCTCCCTGTTCCTCCTTGCTCCCCTGCCACCCGGCCCCCTCACTCCCCCTCGCCCCCTCCCTGCGGTCGTACGCCCCTTCGCCCGGCCTCCCGGTCCGGTGACGGGGCATACGACCGCGACGGTCAGGGCTAGGACCGTGATCGTCAGGCACGCGCAGCAGTGATCGCCCGGGACATTCAGCTGTCCGTGCCCGGGACATTCAGCTGTCCGTGCCCGGGGCATGCGGCCGTCCGTGCCCGGAGCGTGCGGGGTCCTTCCGGCCGTGCTGCCGGTCCGCGTGGGTTATCCACAGGGGCCCCATCCGTGTCCGGGTCCTGGGATGCTTGTGCGGTCGGGGCGCGGTGCGTGGTGGTCGGGCGTGGTGCGTGCGGGGTCGCGGGGAACGCGGCATATTCGGAACAGTGGGGGACTCGCAGTCGTGGAGAACGTGGAGAACAGGGTGCGCGTGGTCATCGCCGAGGATTCGGTCCTGCTCCGGGAGGGGCTCACCCGTCTGCTCACCGATCTCGGGCACGACGTGGTGGCAGGGGTCGGGGATGCGGAGGCGCTGCTCAAGACCGTGGCGGACCTCGACGCCCAGCAGTCGCTCCCCGATGTGGTGGTCGCCGATGTGCGGATGCCGCCGACGCACACCGACGAGGGCGTGCGCGCGGCGGTGCGGCTGCGGAAGGACTACCCGAACATCGGGGTGCTGGTCCTCTCCCAGTACGTGGAGGAGCAGTACGCCACCGAGCTGCTGGCGGGAAGCAGCCGCGGGGTGGGGTATCTGCTGAAGGACCGGGTGGCCGAGGTCCGGGAGTTCGTGGACGCCGTCGTCCGGGTGGCGCAGGGCGGGACGGCACTGGACCCGGAAGTGGTGGCGCAGCTGCTGGGCCGCAGCCGCAAGCAGGACGTCCTGGCCGGGCTGACACCGCGCGAGCGGGAGGTCCTGGGGCTGATGGCCGAGGGCCGGACGAACTCCGCGGTCGCCCGCCAGCTCGTGGTGAGCGACGGGGCAGTCGAGAAGCACGTCAGCAACATCTTCCAGAAGCTGGGGCTCTCGCCCAGCGACGGCGACCACCGGCGCGTCCTCGCCGTGCTGACCTACCTGAATTCCTAGAGATCTGACACCCTTGTGCACACTCCGGATGCCTGACGCCTCGTCAGGTTTTTACGGGGGGGCGGACCGAGAGCCGCAGGCGGCCTTGTGCCGACTGGTATTCCGAGGCCACACCCGGGGCGCTCCCGGAGCACCCCGGGAGCGCCCCGGGCGCATTGCGGGCATCGCACGGGTCCGAGGGTGTCCGGCGGGCGCCGGACGGGCACCTCTGACCAAGAAGGAGTCGACCGAAGCCCAAGCGGCCCAGGGGGAACCCAAGGAGGCTTAAGACAAAAGACTCAGGGAGCGGTCGTCTTCTTCTCGCGATCAGGGGGCTTGCAAAACGTGACAAACCTTACTCAAAGGGTGTCTCAAAACAGCGTCCACCATATGATCGGTCCCTGGGAGGTCACCTACGCGGACGTAGGGTGGCCTCTGGGATCGCCGGCTGGCCGGACGGTTCCGAACCGCCGCCCAAGGGAGGTCCAGTTCAGTGACGAGCCAGGTCAGTAGCGCGGCAGAGAAGGCCGAAGAGGCCAACGACGCCGTCCTCGGGGGTCAGCGAGCCCCCCTGTCAGGTACGACGGGAACCACGGGCGGCGACGGGAAGGAGATCCGTCGCCTGGACCGGGTGATCATCCGTTTCGCGGGCGACTCGGGTGACGGTATGCAGCTCACGGGTGACCGGTTCACCTCGGAGACCGCTTCCTTCGGCAACGATCTCTCCACGTTGCCGAACTTCCCGGCCGAGATCCGCGCCCCCGCAGGCACCCTGCCGGGGGTTTCTTCCTTCCAGCTGCACTTTGCCGATCATGACATTCTGACCCCGGGCGACGCTCCCAACGTCCTGGTCGCGATGAACCCGGCCGCGTTGAAGGCGAACATCGACGACGTTCCGCGCGGCGCGGAGATCATTGTGAACACCGACGAGTTCACGAAGCGGCCGATGGCGAAGGTGGGGTACGCGACCAGTCCGCTGGAGGACGGTTCGCTGGAGGCCTACAACGTCCATCCGGTGCCGTTGACGACGTTGACGCTGGAGGCGTTGAAGGAGTTCGGGCTGCCTCGCAAGGAGGCGGAGCGGTCGAAGAACATGTTCGCGCTGGGCCTGCTGTCGTGGATGTATCACCGGCCGACCGAGGGGACGGAAAAGTTCCTGCGGCAGAAGTTCGCGAAGAAGCCGCAGATCGCCGAGGCGAACGTGGCGGCCTTCCGGGCGGGGTGGAATTTCGGTGAGACGACCGAGGACTTCGCGGTCTCCTACGAGGTGGCCCCGGCCTCGCATGCCTTCCCCACCGGCACCTACCGCAACATTTCGGGGAACCTCGCCTTGTCCTACGGGCTGATCGCGGCCGGGCAGCTGGCGGAGCTGCCGTTGTATCTGGGGTCGTATCCGATCACTCCGGCCTCGGACATCCTGCACGAGCTGTCGCGGCACAAGAACTTCGGCGTGCGGACGTTCCAGGCGGAGGACGAGATCGCCGGAATCGGTGCGGCGCTGGGCGCGGCCTTCGGCGGGGCGCTGGGCGTCACGACGACGTCCGGCCCGGGGGTGGCGCTGAAGTCCGAGACGATCGGTCTCGCGGTCTCCCTGGAGCTGCCGTTGCTGATCATCGACATCCAGCGGGGCGGGCCGTCGACCGGGCTGCCGACCAAGACCGAGCAGGCCGATCTGTTGCAGGCGATGTTCGGCAGGAACGGTGAGGCCCCGGTTCCGATCGTGGCTCCCCGGACTCCGGCCGACTGCTTCGACGCCGCGATCGAAGCGGCCCGGATCGCCCTGGCCTACCGCACCCCGGTCTTCCTGCTCTCCGACGGTTACCTCGCCAACGGTTCCGAGCCGTGGCGGATCCCGGAGACGTCGACCCTGCCCGATCTGAAGACCCCCTTCGCCACCGGACCGAACCACACGCTGGCGGACGGGACGGAGGTCTTCTGGCCCTACAAGCGCGACCCGGGGACCCTGGCCCGTCCGTGGGCGGTTCCCGGGACGGCCGGCCTGGAGCACCGTATCGGCGGGATCGAGAAGCAGGACGGCACGGGCAACATCTCCTACGACCCGGCCAACCACGACTTCATGGTCCGCACCCGCCAGGCCAAGATCGACGGCATCGAGGTCCCCGACCTCCAGGTCGACGACCCCGCCGGGGCCCGCACCCTGGTGCTCGGCTGGGGGTCGACGTACGGGCCGATCACCGCGGCGGTGCGACGGCTGCGGGCCGCGGGGGAATCCATCGCCCAGGCCCACCTCCGCCATCTCAACCCCTTCCCGAAGAACCTCGGCGAGGTGCTGAAGGGCTACGACAAGGTCGTCGTCCCGGAGATGAACCTCGGTCAGCTCGCCATGCTGCTCAGGGCGAAGTACCTGGTGGACGCCCACAGTTTCAACCAGGTCAACGGAATGCCGTTCAAGGCCGAGCAGCTCGCCACGGCCCTCAAGGAGGCCATCGATGCCTGAGACCGAGGAACTGCACCACAACGACCTGCTGCAGCTGGTGCCCAAGGCCGAGGCGAAGCAGTCCATGAAGGACTTCAAGTCCGACCAGGAGGTCCGCTGGTGCCCCGGCTGCGGCGACTACGCGGTGCTCGCCGCCGTCCAGGGGTTCATGCCGGAGCTGGGCCTCGCGAAGGAGAACATCACCTTCGTCTCCGGAATCGGCTGCTCCTCCCGCTTCCCGTACTACATGAACACCTACGGGATGCACTCCATCCACGGCCGCGCCCCCTCCATCGCGACCGGGCTCGCCACCTCGCGGCGTGACCTGTCGGTCTGGGTCGTCACCGGCGACGGCGACGCACTCTCCATCGGCGGCAACCACCTCATCCACGCCCTGCGCCGCAACGTCAACCTCAAGATCCTGCTCTTCAACAACCGGATCTACGGGCTGACGAAGGGCCAGTACAGCCCCACGTCCGAGCTGGGCAAGATCACCAAGTCGACACCGATGGGGTCGCTCGACGCGCCGTTCAATCCGGTGTCCCTCGCCATCGGCGCGGAGGCGACGTTCGTGGCGCGCACGGTCGACTCCGACCGCAAGCACCTCACCAGCGTGCTGCGCGCGGCCGCCGAGCACTCGGGCACGGCGCTGGTGGAGATCTACCAGAACTGCAACATCTTCAACGACGGCGCGTTCGAGGTCCTCAAGGACAAGGAACAGGCCGCCGAGGCCGTCATCCGCCTCGAACACGGTCAGCCGATCCTGTTCGGCTCCCAGGAGCCCAAGGGCATCGTGCGCGATCCGGCCACCGGCGACCTGTTGGTCGTGGCCGTCACGGAGGAGAACCGCTCCCAGGTCCTCGTCCACGACGCCCACGCGGAGTCGCCGACGACAGCGTTCGCGCTGTCCCGGATCGCCGACGCGGACACCCTGCACCACACCCCCATCGGGGTGCTGCGCAGCGTCGAACGGCCCGTCTACGACACGCTGATGTCCGACCAGCTCGACGCCGCCGTCGAGCAGAACGGCAAGGGCGACCTCGGCTCGCTCCTCGCCGGCAACGACACCTGGACCGTCGTCGGCTGAGGCCGGGCGAGGACCGTTCGCGCACCACCCGGGGCCCGGGCCCGATCCCCCAAGGGGTCAGGCCCGGGCCCCGTCGTATGCCTCGCGTGCCGCCTCCACCGCGCCCACCTGGCGTTCGGTCCAGCGGGCGAGCGCCCAGACCTGCTCGGCGGCCTCGATGCCGAGCGGGGTGAGCGTGTAGTCGACCCGCGGCGGGATCACCGGCTTCGCGTCCCGGTGGACGAAGCCGTCGCGCTCCAGCGTCCGGAGCGTCTGGGCCAGCATCTTCTCGCTGACCCCGCCGACCGCGCGGCGCAGTTCGCTGAAGCGGTACGAACGCTCCAGCAGCGCCGCCAGTACGAGGACGCCCCAACGGCTCGTCACGTGTTCCAGGATCAGCCGGGACGGGCACATGGGCTGGTTGACGTCCCAGGCCAGGAAAGAGGACAGGGCCGCACTACGGCCTGCGTCCGGACCGTTCGGTCGTGAAATCTCCGCACTCTCCGCCATGCCAGTACCTTACTTCAAAGTGGGTACTTTCCCACAGTTAGCGCAACCCGTAAGGTCGTAACCGAAGCACAGAAACGGACCGAACCACCGAAACCGCATCACTGAACCACCGAATCGGAGACCCTCATGAGCATCGTTGTCACCGGAGCCACTGGCGCGCTCGGCCGCCTCGTCGTCGACGCCCTGCTGGCCGAGGTCCCGGCCGGCGAGGTCGTCGCGGTCGTGCGCGACAAGGACAAGGCCGCCGCGCTCGCCGCCCGGGGCGTGGAGCTGCGTATAGCGGACTACGACCGCCCCGAGTCCCTCGCCGGAGTCTTCCGGTCCGGCGACCGGGTCCTGCTGATCTCCGGCAGCGAGGTGGGCAAGCGGGTGCCGCAGCACGCCGCGGTCGTCGACGCGGCGAAGGCGGCGGGCGTCGCCCAGCTCGCGTACACCGGTGTGCTCGGCGGGCCGGACGCGGACTTCACACTGGCCGACGAGCACAGGGCCACCGAGCAGCTGATCCTCGACTCCGGGTTGCCGTACACGTTCCTGCGCAACGGCTGGTACACCGAGAACTACACCGCCAACCTGGCCCCGGTCCTGGAGCACCGCACGGTGCTCGCCAACGCGGGCGAGGGCCGCGTCGCCTCCGCCTCCCGGGCCGACTACGCCGCCGCGGCGGCCGCCGTACTGACCGGCGACGGCCACCTGAACACCGCCTACGAGCTGAGCGGCGACACCGCCTGGTCGCTCGCCTCGTACGCCGCGCTGCTGTCCGAGCTGACCGGCGAGGAGATCACGTACCAGAACGTGCCGGCCGCCGCGCACCAGGAGGTCCTGATCGGCGCGGGACTGCCCGAGGCCTTCGCCGCGATCCTCGTCGACGTGGACGAGGCGATCGGACGGGGGCGGCTCGCGGGGACGAGCGGCGACCTGGCGCGGCTCATCGGCCGCCCGACGACGCCCCTCGCCGAAACCGTGCGCGCCGCCCTGCCCGCCGCCTGACCCTCCCCGCGCCCCTGCGCACCGTCCGACTCTCGACGTCCCCGGCCGGCCGTGCCGAGCGCGACCCCGCGCCCTGCGCCCTGTCCCCTGCCATGCACCCTGCGTGTCATGAGTGTTTCCGTGAGACGGCTATGACACGAAGCCCTTCCGGCGCTACCGTCGTGCCGTCGGCGGATCCGCCGTCGGGGCAGGGCCGGGAGGGCACGTGGAGGGGAAGAACGAACAGCGGGCAGGCCTGCTGTACGGAGTCGGCGCGTACGGGATGTGGGGCCTGGTCCCGCTGTTCTGGCCGCTGCTCAAGCCGTCCGGGGCGATCGAGATCCTCGCACACCGGATGGTCTGGTCGCTCGGCGTCGTCGCCGTCGCCCTGCTGGTCGTACGCCGCTGGGCCTGGATCGGCGAACTGGTCCGCGACCGGCGCAAGCTGGGCCTGATATCGGTCGCCGCGGCGACCATCACCGTCAACTGGGGTCTCTACATCTGGGCCGTGAACAACGGCCAGGTGGTCGAGGCCTCGCTCGGCTACTTCATCAATCCGCTGGTCACCATCGCCATGGGCGTCCTGCTGCTGGGCGAACGGCTGCGGCCGGTCCAGTGGGCCGCGGTCGCCACAGGGCTGGTAGCCGTCCTCGTCCTGGCGATCGGCTACGGCAAGCCGCCCTGGGTCTCGCTGGTGCTGGCGTTCTCGTTCGCCACGTACGGCCTGGTGAAGAAGAAGGTCAACATGGGTGGCCTGGAGTCGCTGGCCGCCGAGACCGCCGTACTCTTCGTGCCCGCACTCGGCTTCCTGCTCTGGCTCGCCGCCACCGGCGGGTCGACGTTCACGACCGGGGGCGCGGGGCACGGGTTCCTGCTCGCCGCGACGGGCATCGTCACGGCGGTGCCGCTGATCTGCTTCGGGGCGGCGGCGGTCCGGGTGCCGCTGTCCACGCTGGGGCTGCTCCAGTACCTGGCCCCGGTCTTCCAGTTCGGGCTGGGCGTCCTGTACTTCAACGAGTCGATGCCGCCCGAGCGGTGGGCCGGGTTCGCCCTGGTCTGGCTGGCACTGTCGCTGCTGACCTGGGACGCGCTGCGGACCGCCCGACGCAACCGGGCGCTCGCCCTGAAGCTGTTGGCGACGGCGGCCGCCGCACCCGCGACCATGCCCCCGGACCCCGCGCCCCCGACCCAGGACCCCGCAGCCACGAACCCAAACCCCGCGCCCACACCGCAGGGCAGCCCCACCCAGTAAAACGTTACTTAGTTGCTTTTCTTACTCGGTTACGTTTCCCTGTCCTGGATGGACCGGGCGCGTGACCGAAGGAGAAGCATGGGCATGACCGACGTACTCATCGTGGGAGCGGGGCCCACCGGGCTGGTGCTGGCCTGCGACCTGGCCCGGCGCGGCGCGGTCGTACGGATCGTGGACCGGTCCGCCGCCCCGCCGCGCACCTCGCGTGCCAAGGGCCCCAACCCCCGGTCGCTGGAGATCCTGGACGATCTGGGAGTGGTCGAGGAGGTGCTCGCCCCCGGTTCGGCCCCGCTGCCGATGCTCAAGTACCGCGACCGTCTCCCGGTGGCGGAGGCCGATCCGTGGGCGGACTCCGCGCCGTCGCCCGACGCGCCCTACGACCGGGGGTGGCTGATCGCCCAGTGGCGGTTGGAGGGCATCCTCCGCGACCGGCTGGCCGGGTACGGCGTCCGCGTCGAGCCGGGCCGCGAGGTCGTGGGGCTGACGCAGGCACGTCACGACGACGACGGTGGGGACGAGGGCGGCGGGGACGACAGGGGCGGCGGGGGCCATGTCGACGTCACGTACGCCGATGGGCCGGCCGGGCGGGCCCGGTACGTCGTCGGCTGCGACGGCGCCCACAGCTCCGTACGGAAGCTGCTCGGGATCGGGTTCGAGGGGACCACCGACGAGGACCAGGTGATGGTCTGCGGCGATGTCGACCTGACCGAGGGCGCCCTTGACCGGACACGCTGGCACCAGTGGTTCGACGAGGACGGCGCGGTGATGCTCTGCCCGATTCCCGGCACGCGGACGGGCTGGTGGTTCCAGGCCGGGCCGGAGCGGGACGGTCGGGGACGGCCGCTCGCGCCCACCGCCGACGGGTTCCGGCGGCTGCTCGCCCACCACACCGCCCTGCCCGGCCCGGCCCTGACGCGGGCGGAGCTGCTGTCGACGTACCGGGTCAACGTGCGGATGGCGGACCGGTTCCGCGCCGGGCGGGTCCTCCTCGCGGGCGACGCGGCGCACGTGCACGCCATCGCGGGCGGCCTCGGGATGAACACCGGCATCCAGGACGCGTTCAACCTGGGCTGGAAGCTGGGGCTGGTGCTCGCCGGTCACGCGGACGCGCGGCTGCTGGACACCTATGAGGAGGAGCGGCTTCCGGTGGCCGCCCGGACCCTGGACCTCACGTCGGAGCGGCTGCGGGCCACCCTAGAGGCCATCCGTCGCCCCGGCGGCGGCCTGGACGCGGCGTTCACCGCCGACACCACCGGCCTGGGTGTCGGTTACCGCTGGAGTTCCCTGGCCGCCGGGGGCCGGGAGGCGCAGACCGACCGGCCCGGCCCGGAGGCGGAGGCGGAGGCCAACCGGCCCGGCCCGCGTGCCGGGGACCGCGCCCCGGACGCCCCCTGTGCCGACGCCACGACCGGGGTACGGACCCGGCTGCACCGCGTCTTCGCGGGCCCCCGCACCACGGTCCTCGGTTTCGGCGCGGGGAGCGCGACGGTCCTGCGCGGGACGGCGGACGCGTACGGCGACGCCGGGGTGCAAGTCTGCCGGGTGTACGCGGCGCACGAGGACCGGGCAGGGGCGGGGCCGGGAGCGGTGGTCGACGACGGGGGCCATGCGGTCGCCGCGTACGGAACGGAAGCCTCCGGTCGTACCGGCACGGGCACCGTCGTGGTCGTCCGCCCCGACCACCACGTGGGCCTGGTCGCCCCGGCGGACGACGCCCGCTCCGTACGGGAGTATCTGCGTCGGCTCCACGGAACGGGCCGGTCCGCGGAACGGTCCCCCGGCATGGTGGACGCCGTGCGGTAAAGGCTGATTGAGTGCCCGGATGGGGACTGTCCTGGGGGCCATGAGGAACGTGCGGTGGCACGAGCTGCAACACGCGTACGGCTCCGCGTCCCAGGTTCCCGGGGTGCTGTCGCGGATCGCCTGGGGTGACGCGCCGACCTCGGACGAGGCGCTGAGCGATCTGGAGCGCTGGATCGGCACCCCGCCCGTCTTCGACTCGACGGCGGCGGCGGTGCCGTTCCTCTGGGAGCTGGCGGCGACGGACACGGTCAGGGACAGGGCGGGCGTCCTGGACCTGCTCGCCACGATCCTGGCTGCCGGGAACCCCGAGCATCCCGCCTGGACCCGCGCCGCGCACGACGCGGTGGCGGCGGGCCGCTCCACGGCCGCCCGGCTGGACGCCGCCCCCGGCCCGCCCGGCGTGCCCGCCGCCCCCGGCCCGCCCGGCGTGCCCGGCGTGCCCGAGGCCGAGGGCTCTTCCCCGACGCGGGCCGTGCGCACGGCTGCCGCCCGCCTGCTGACCGCGATCGACCGGCACACCTGCCCCGCCTGCGCCGGTCTCCCCGCGCGCGAGGCCCGGGTGCACTGATCCGGCACTTTCGAAGCCAGTAATGGCACACCGCTCGAACCGGCCGGACGGCGGTGCATAGAGTTGGCCCCATGTCGAAGCCTGACGAACTGCTTGTTGGTATCGCTGCCCTGGTGGAGTCCGGGCACAGCAATCAGATGACTCTTACCGTGGTCGCCGGCGGTGCTGTCATCACGGGGCGACTGGCTCCCGAAGCGGTCTGGAGGCAGCGGGTGTCGGAGGTCCTGGCCGACTCGGCCCGCCTGAGCGAATTCTCCGCCGTCTTCACCGCCCCGACGCCCGTGGAGAAAGCGCCCACGCATCTGCACTTCCATGTGGCACGGATTCTGCAGGGAACGGTGGGGATCCCGGACACGGGCGGGATGTACCGCGTGGCGATCGAGGACGTCAGCGCCTGGACCATGGGCGACTTCAGCTACTCCGACCACTAGGCCCTGTCGTCGAACTCCCGTCGTCGCCCGGAGGGCGGCCCTGCGGGGTCAGGTGCGTGCTCTCGGCGTGCCGGGCTCACGTCCTCGTACTGGACGTACTCGGGCGTGGGCCCGGTGCGGCGAGAGTGCGTGCATGGCGCCGCGGGGCAGACGGGAGTTCGACGACAGGGCCTAGGCCCTGTCGGAACACACCGCTGCGGGTCGAGGGAGCTCTGCCGGCGGTGAGGGCTCGACCGGCGCCCTGCTCGTCGTTGCGGGCGACACGGTGCGGTCCGGGGCCCGGCGGGCCGAGTTCATGAGGGAGCCGGCCCGCCGGTATCGCTCGGGCGGCAGGCCGGTACCGGTCCACGCCCACCGCGGCCCGCCCCTACACGGATCAGGGCCGGGCAGGGGGGCGGCGCCGCCTCAGCCTGCGGTCGGCGGGTTCTCCGATGCGGCGGTCTTGCGGTATTCGGCGTTGATGCGCTGGGCTTCTTCGAGCTGGTCCTCGAGGATGACGATGCGGCAGGCGG
This sequence comes from Streptomyces sp. MGP-P1, assembly GCF_057766565.1. NCBI lineage: Bacteria > Bacillati > Actinomycetota > Actinomycetes > Kitasatosporales > Streptomycetaceae > Streptomyces > Streptomyces sp. MGP-P1. The sequence goes on from NZ_JBYMEM010000005.1 coordinate 160,424, forward strand.
CCTCGATGGGGGTGCCCTGGTCGACGAGTTCCCGAGCACGTGCGGCCATGCGCAGCTGGTAGCGCGAGTAGCGGCGGTGCCCGCCCTCGGAACGCAGCGGGGTGATGAGACGGGCTTCTCCGATAGCCCGGAGAAAGCCCTGCGTGGTACCGAGCATCTCGGCGGCCCGGCCCATCGTGTAGGCGGGATAGTCGTCGTCGTCGAGACGGCCGAACGAGTCGCCTGCTGTCATTTGCACCTCTCCGTGGAACGCGTGGAGGGGCCCGAGTGCCGTACGGCACTCGGGCCCCGAAGGAACTGCTAACACCATCTGCCGGCCCTGGTCACTGCGCCGGCCTTCTGTTTCCGCTGACCCGGCCTGAACGTCGCCGGGGTCGCGGGGATCGCGGTTGCTTGACCGGAGACCACCTCACTATCGATGTCCTGCGGTACCCGGGCTCATCACTCCGCCCGGGCGATCCCGATGGCGCCTCGCTCCTCCGTTCTTCCTCTGGTCTTCCTCTGGGTGAATCACTTGCCTACTGCTGGTACTGCTCCTGCGTGAATCGCGGTACTGCTAGCGGGGGCCCCTGATCACCGCGGGCCACCCGGTGCGGTCGCCAGCCCCGTCGCCGTCCTGCGACAACCCTGGCTTCGGAACTCCGCCACCGCACCGTCCTTCGAACGGCAACTGCTGTACTGCTGCCCGGCAGTTCGTCTCTGCCGGGCCCTGCTGTCTCTGTGGGCTACAAGAGAAACCATAACCACGACACGGCCCAATGTCTACTCTGACGAACACAGATTTTCGTGACCCATGCACCGAGACAGTCGGCAGCGCAGAGACAGTCAGCTGCGACCACGGGGCGGACGCAGAGCGCTCTTCACTCGTCGGCGGCGGTGAGCCGGGCGCGGTGGGCCCTGACCTTGTGACGGTTGCCGCAGCGCTCCATGGAGCACCAGCGACGCCTGCCGGGCCGGGAGGTATCGACGAAGAGCAGGCGGCAGTCGTGCGCGCCGCACGTACGGATCCGGTGGGCGAACGCCCCGGTGAACAGCTCGACCGCATCGCGGGCGACGGTGGACAGCAGCCCGGCCCCGGTGCCCCCGGGAGCCCACTCCCGGCCCCCGCCCGGGGTGAGCCGGGCCGCCAGGGGCGGGTGCGCCGCCGCGCCGTTGAGGGTGGCGAGGTCGTCCGGGTCGGGCGACCCTCCGTCCACATGGCCCTCCGCCAGCCGCCACAGCGCATCGCGCAGAACACGCGCGTCTGCCACCTCCCCCGCGCTCACGACGAGCGACGGGCCCGGACCGAGACCGGGACCCGGACCGAGCCCCACGCCCGGACCGAGCCCGCCCGGCAGTCGGCTCTCCTCCGCCCAGCGCACCAGGTCGGCCGGCTCGTGCAGCACCTCGAAGTACGCCAGAGCGCCTGGCCCCCCGGTCGGCAGGAGCTCCAGACAGAGCGCGCCCGGATCGAACCGGAACGAAGTGCCGTCCGGATGCCGCAGCAACAGCCCGGACGGCTCCTGCCGCCCAGACCGTACGGACTGGTGAGGCCCTTCGGGCCGCTCGGGCAGTTCGGACTGCTCAGACTGCTCGGGCCGCTGAGTCTGCTGGGTCTGCTGAGTCCACTCCGGCGCGTCCATTGCCCTTTCACTCATGTAACCACTATAAACGGTTTCCATGACACAGACACTGTCCTGGAAGCTCGTGATCGACAGCGCCGACCCGCACGCACAGGCCGGATTCTGGGCGGCGGCCCTGGGCTATCTCGTCGAGGACAACAGCCCGCTGGTCGAGCGACTGCTCGCCGCCGGAGCCGTACCGGAGGCCATCACGACCCACACCCACGGCCGCCGCGCCTGGCTCGACCTCGCGGCGGCCCGGCATCCGGACGACCCGTACGACGAGGTCAGCGGTACGGGGCAGGGGCGGCGGCTGCTCTTCCAGCGGGTACCGGAGCCGAAGACGGTGAAGAACCGACTCCACATCGATGTGCACTCCGCGCCGGGGCAGCGGGACGCGGAGGAGGAACGGCTGGTGGGGCTGGGTGCGCGGGTGCTGCGCACGTACGACGAGCAGGGCGGGAGCTGGGTCCTCATGACGGACCCCGAGGACAACGAGTTCTGCCTCAACTGACCTGCGGCGGGCATTGCGGGCGGGCAGGCTGACGCCCACCCGTGACGCGGTGCGGGCAGCGCCCTTGACCCCATCGCCCTGCGCACCGGCGTCGGCACGCTGACCGGCGGTCTGCGGAACGCCGTCGGCCGCAAGCACCGCTAGGTCACGTCCGGCCTGCCGCCTCCTTCGCGGTCGCGTCGTACGTCCTCCCGGATCCGCTCCGCCATCAGATCGGCGAGCGGATCCGTCACGTCCCAGGAGTGCGCGGCCGGGTGCCGGTCGTACAGCACACAGGCGTCCCCGTCCTTGACGGACAACCGGTGGATGACGGCCGGGCACGGCAGCAGTTCCGCGAAACGGAACTTCCGCCGCCCACCACCATCGCTCCAGAACATCCACAGATCCCGCCCGGCCGGGGCCGAGGCCGACCAGAGCTGGGCCGCGTGCTCGCCCCCCTCCTCGTGCTCGCCGAGTTCGCAGAGCAGGAACTCGTCCAGATCGGGCGCTTCCAATGCCTGCTTCGGCCCGTCCGCCAGGCCCATGAGCGCGACCCGCGCACCCATCTCGGGGAGTTCGGTGAAGGCGGTGCACTGCAACATGACGCTCATCCTTGCCAGTGAGAGGAGAGAGGGACAGAGCCACGGGCGGGGGCCAGGGGGCGCATGACCAGCCCGTACCAGGCAGCGGCGTCCCGGGCGACGAACTCGTACGGCAACCCCTCCGCGAGCCGCCCCAGCGCGTAGTCGTGCTCACGGAAACTCTTCGTCCAGGACCGGAGTTCGGCCGGCGCGTCACGCCGGCCTCCCGCGGACACGGACATCGGATACAGCGCACGAGCCGGAACCCAAGGAACGTACGGGTCCGGATCGAGCGCGTCCGCGAAACGCCGGGCCTGCCTCAGCAGCCAGCGCAGGGCCAGCCGCCGCGTCGGCGCGAGAATCCCGCCGAGCCGGACGGACCGCACCGCGTCACCGCCACGGCTCTCGGCAACGTACCAACACCCCTGCGCCCGGGCCCCGTTCACAGCACCTCGCCCCGGCTGCGGGCGTTCAGCCGTGCGGTCCTGGCCCGGAGCTGCTCCATGAGGAGCGCGGGCCGGACCCGGTGCGGCTCCGCCTCCCACTCGACCCCGCCGCCCACCGGCCGCAGCGACCAGTAGGGGCCTGCGACCCCACGGAACTCCCCCACCCGGTCACCACGACCGGTGTCCACCACGAGCGTGCCGGGGACCGGAGGGTCAGGAGGCTGCTGCGCATTCGGGCAAACGTTCTCGCCATACACCTATCGCTCCTCTCTGTAGCCGAATGACTACCGGGGCGATTCAGCGTGACCTACCGTGAGGGGGCATTCAACTTGCCTATTCGGCATGGAAGATCGGGGCGGGGTCCGTGAACATCAAGGAGTTGAACCCGGAAAGCTCCGCGCAGGCGGCGTACGGTGCACGTCTGCGCGGGTTACGGGAGCAGCGGTGCTGGACACAGGAGGTGCTGGGAAACCACAACGGCTACTCCAGCACGCACATCTCGTCGGTGGAAACTGGCCGTAAACTCGCGACCTTGCGCTTTTCGCGCAGTACGGACCGGGTGCTGGGGCTCACCGGGACCGAGGCTTCGTTCGAGCGCGAACTGGGCCAGATCAAGCACGGCAGCCTGCTGGAGGGCTTCCCGGAGTTCCTCGGTTACGAGCGCCGGGCGGCGGAGATCCGGCTGTACGAGGTCGGGGTTATCCCGGGCCTGCTTCAGACGCCGGAGTACGCGACGGTTCTGGCGGACAGTGTCGTCAGGCGACAAGGGATCACCGCTGACCAGGCACAGGAGCGCGTCGCGCTGGTCGCGGAGCGTCAGGCGGCCCTGGTCCGGGAGAAGCCGCCACTGGTCTTCGCGATGTTGGACGAGAGCTGTCTCCGCAGGCCGGTCGGCAGGCCGGAGGTCATGAAGGCACAGATGGACCGGCTCATCGAGTTCGCCGAACAGCCCAATACGGTGCTTCAGGTGGTGCCATTCACCATGGGAGAGCACCGCCCGTTCAGTCTGCCGATCACCATCCTGACGATGCCCGACCGCTCGCTCATGTCGTACGCGGAGTCCGCGCAGCAGGGCTATTTGGAGCGCGAAAGTGGCTCGGTGGTCCCGCATCTGACGGCCTACCATCAGATGCAGGCGGTAGCGCCCTCCCAGGCGGCGTCCGTAGACATGTTCAGGCAGTTGCGAAAGGGCACCCCGTGACAACCGAGACTCCCCGTTGGTTCACGTCCTCGTACAGCGAAAACGGCGGCCAGTGCGTCGAGGTCGCCACCAACCTCGCCACTCCGCACGGCATCGTCCCCGTCCGCGACTCCAAGAACGTGAGCGGCCCGGTCCTCGACATCCCCGCGACCGCGTTCACCGCCTTCGTCACGGGCGTCCGGGCCGGAGACCTCGGCACCGTCTGAACCACCCGAGCCACCCGAGCCGGCAGAGCAACAGCCCCACCGTTCCCGCACGGTGGGGCTTGCCGTCGTCGCCCGGAAGAGCAGCACTCCGGTTTCCCGTTCTCGAAACCAAGAGGCCTTGATCAGGGCACCACAGACCGGAATCATCAGGAGGAACATCACCACAGGTCGAGAGGAACGTCCGTGAAGGTGAGCGTGCTGGCAACAACGTGCGAGAAGACGAACTGTCCGACGATCTACAAGACGGATCGGGGCACCATCCTCGTTCAGGGCGAGACTCCGACAGGTCATGGACTCACCATTCCGGCCCATGAAACCCTCGTCGAGATTCCTCTCGAACTGGTCCGCGAGGCGTTCGGAGAGCAGCTCAGTGTCTAAGACTTTGGGTGATCTGTTCGACGACTTCACGCACGAGGCGTTCCGACTGGAAACCCTCGACGACTACGGCCGCTCGGGCAACACGGATGCCTACCGGCTGTTCCTCGATGGGCAACCGAAGCCGGAAGGCTATAACTCTGACTGGGGCGACGAAGTACGCAAGCACGTCGACGCCGGGCAGAGGATGTACCGCGTGCACGTGGTATCGCGCCCGCTCACGCCCTACCTCCAGTACGAACTGGGCTGGGGCTACACCACGAACAGCGCGGCCGGCGAGGAGTTCTTCATCCTGGACGTGACCGAGCGACCGAGCCCTCTCGGTGATGCGGGAGATTTCTGGCTGTTCGACTCCGTCACTGCCGCACCTATGCACTACACCGAGGACGGGAAATTCGCCGGAGCCGACGTGCTTCCCCCGGAGCAAGCCGGCAAGTACGTCGCCATCAGGGACACGGCGCTCGCCCACGCCGTGCCGTTCTCCGACTGGTGGGCTGAACACGGCCAGTGAACAGGTCTGAGCTTGGCGTCGCGCTGCGGCTGCTGCGGAACGCCTCCGGTATGGAGGCCAAAGTAGTTGCCCGCAGCGCCGTCATGTCGCCGAGCAAGCTCAGCAGGATCGAAACGGGAAAGATCTCTCCGAGCGCGGGAGACGTCGATCGCATCATGACAGCGATCGGTGTCTCAGCGGACGTCAAAGCGGAGTACATGGATGCCGCCCGGGCCGCAGCGACAGAAGCCACGGCGTGGCGACTGATCCAGCGCGCCGGCCTTCATAAGGCCCAGCAGCATCTCCGGGACGTGGAGGCTCGAATGAGTCTGCTGCGTCTGTTCCAGCCCGCTCTCGTACCCGGATTGCTTCAGACGCCGGAGTACATCAAGGCCGTCCTGTCCCGCTACAGGGATCTGAGCGAGGAGACAGTCCGCCGCACAGCGAGTATCCGCATCGATCGACAAGAGGTGCTGTACGACGAGACCAAGACGCTCCAGTTCACTATCACCGAACCTGTATTGCGCTGGTTGATTGTTCCCCCTGCACTCATGGCCAGCCAGCTCGACCGGCTGGCGTCAGCCTCTCGCCTGCCGAACGTAGACATGCGCGTCGTGCCGCTCAGCGGACAGAAGCACGATATCCCGAACCATTCTTTCGTCATCCGGGACGACCGCGCCGTAACGGTCGAGACCGTGCACGCGGAGATCATTGTGACCGACCCTCAGGACGTCGCCCAGTACATCGAAAAATTCGAAGGCTTCAGCAGTTCCGCTATTTCCGGCGACGACATGAGGACTCTCCTCGCAGAGATTCGGGACGAGTTCTTGCGGAAACAGGAAAGCTGCTAGAAACCATTTCCCTCACCGGACATCATTTCCATCGGACGCCCCACAGGGGCGGGAGCGGCCCGTCCAGGGCCCGCCATGGACCGGAAAGGGAACAGGAAATGACCGACCTGTACAGGCTCCCCATCGACGGAGTCGCGTTCTCCAAGGCATGCGGCGGCAACACCCACCCCGACGGCGAGTCCTGCGTGACCCTCGCGCGGATCGGGCCGGACGCCTGGGCCGTGGGCGACAGCAAGCGACCCGAGGCCGAGCCGTTGCGGTTCACGACCGCCGAACTGGACGCGGCGGGCATCGATCCCGCCCGCTTCGATCTCTCCGCCTGACTCGGCACCGCCCTGGCCCTGTGCGGCCCCGCACCGGTGCGGGGCCGCACAGCCCCGCACCCGTGAACGGAGAAACGTGCACCACCACGGTTACGCCTGGGTCGGTGAGAAGGCGATGTTCGACAAGGAGAGCATCCGCAGGCCGCCCGGCGAGGCCCCGACGGTGACCAGCGAGCAGGAGGTGCACCACCGGTACCGGGAAGCCGTAGCCGCGTTCCCGTCCTCCGACGTACCGCCGATCCAGACAGCCCACTGGCTCATGAAGCCTTCTTCGACGATTCGAGGGACGTGGGAGGAGCCCAAGGAGGCCGGAGCGTGGCTGGGCCGGCAACTCGCGGAATGCGCCACGCGGTTCGCCTCGCCGCAGGAACGTGAAGCCACCAGGCTGCTGCTGCTCGTGAAGGCAGCCGTCGAGCGACTCGCGGAGGGCGACGACGTGTCCCTCGGTCACTACCTGCGCGGCACGGTCTTCCACTCGGTCGCCCTCGTCACCTGCTCACCGAACCGATCCGCCCCCGGGCTGCCCTGTCCTGCCCACCTGCCCACCTGCCCACCTGCCTTGACGGTTGAGTCATGACCGAGGAGTCATGATCGAGGCGTCATGACCGGAGCCTCATAGGCTGCCGGGCCGCCACCCGCCCCGGATGCAGAGGCAGTGGAGATCGGTCGGTCGGCCTTCAGTGGGGAACGGCCGCGTACCGCCACCCAACCCCCTTGACCTTCACTGAACTTGAGGTCCTACGGTCGCCGCAACGCCCGCAAGGGCTTCGCCGCCCGCACCACCGTACGGGCCCCCGACCGCAAGCACCCAGGGAGCACGCGTCATGCCTGATCAGCAGCTCAGCGACACCGAACTCGCCGGACAGCCCGCCGCCTACTGGACCGGCGTCGCCTACGAGGCCCTGATCGCGTACACCCGGGAACGGCAGGCCGAGAAGGGTTACACCCAGCCCCAGTTCTGGCTCCTGCGCAATCTGTCGGCCGACGACATCTCGCCCGACGGCGCGGGAATGACCCTGCCGGAGCTTCAGCAGGCCATGGCCTCGTACATCCGGCCCGAGGACGACCTGGCGGTCGCGGCCGAGGAGCTCGTAGAGCGCGGATGGCTCGCGCGGGACGCGGGTGGCCGGTTGTGGATCACGGAGGCGGGGGAACAGGCGCGTCTCGACCTCGGGCGCAATGCTCCCGCGATCCGCGCCGCGCTTCACGAGGGCATTTCCGACGCGGATTACGTCACCACGGTGAAGGTGCTCCGGCAGCTCATCCGCAACGCCACCGGCGCAGCCGCCTGACGGCGGCTCGCCTACCCGATCCGCCCCTGGCGCGCAAGCGGCCGTTCGGGCCCTTCTAGGCTGGGGCCCATGCCCACGCCATCCGCATACGCCCCCGGCATCACCCCCGCATACGCCCTCGTCGCCACGGATCTGGACGGCACCCTGCTGCGTCCGGACGACACCGTGAGCGCCCGGTCCCGGGCCGCGCTCGCCCTCGCCGCCTCCGCCGGCGCCCGGCACCTGGTCGTCACCGGGCGACCCGTGCCCGGAATTCGGGCGTTGCTCGCGGACCTGGCGTACACCGGGCTCGTCGTCTGCGGGCAGGGCACCCAGCTCTACGAGGCCGAGGCGGGCGGCGGGCGGCTGCTGCGGTCCGTCGCCCTGGACCGGGAGGCCGCCGACACCGCGCTCGGCAAGATCGAGGCGGAGGTGGGGGCCGTGTTCGCCGCCGTGGACCAGGACGGCGTGGACGGGGTGACCCTGATCGAGGCCGGGTACCGGATGCCGAACCCGACGCTTCCCGCCCAACGGGTCGGCTCCCGGGCCGCGTTGTGGGAGCGACCCGTGATCAAGGTGCTGGTGCGCCACCCCGACCTGGGCGACGACGCGCTGGCCGCTGCCGCGCGCGGGGCGGTGGGTGATCTGGCGTCGGTGACCATGGCGGGCCCCGGCACGGTGGAGCTGGCCCCGCGCGGGGTGGACAAGGGCACGGGTCTCGCGGTGGCCGCCGAGCTGCTGGGGGTCGGGGCGGAGCGGATCGTCGCGTTCGGGGACATGCCCAACGACCTGCCGTTGTTCGCCGGTTCGGGCCACCGGGTCGCCATGGGCAACGCACATCCGGAGCTGCGCGCGGCGGCCGACGAGGTGACCCTGTCGAACGCGGAGGACGGGGTCGCGGTGGTCCTGGAGCGCCTGTTCGGCGCGGCCGAAGCCCGGCAGCCGGGCACAGGGGCCACCCCTGGCACTAGCTTGGTCTAGACCAAGCGCGGTACGCTTCCGTCGCTACCCGTGACAGCCCCACCGTCACGGCATGGCTGCTTGACATGCTCATGCCCGATCTGCTGTCGCGCAGGCGGGCACGGACCCCCACAGAGGAGTTGTCATGAAAAGCAAGAGGCTCTTAGCCGTCGCCATCGGCGCGGGAATCGCCCCGCTCCTGGCCGTCAGCCTGCCGGCGAGCAGCGCGAGCGCGCACGGCTACATCTCATCGCCCCCCAGTCGGCAGGCACAGTGCGCGGCGCGCACGATCCCCTGCGGCGCCATCCAGTACGAGCCGCAGAGCGTCGAGGGCCCCAAGGGCCTGATGAGCTGCAGCGGAGGCAACGCCGGCTTCGCCGAGCTCAACAACGACAACAAGGGCTGGAAGGTCACCCCGGTCGGCCGGACGACCAGCTTCAACTGGCGGCTGACGGCACGGCACGCCACCAGCACCTGGCAGTACTACGCGGGCGGCCGCAAGATCGCCGAGTTCAACGACGGCGGGGCCCGACCCGGCGAGACCGTCACCCACCAGGTCAGCTTCGGCAGCCTGTCCGGCAAGCAGAAGGTGCTGGCCGTGTGGAACATCGCCGACACCACCAACGCGTTCTACGCCTGCGTGGACGTGAACGTGAGCTGACGCGGCACCGCGTGTACGTGAACTGAAGCGGTGCCGCGTGTACGTGAGTTCACGCGGTACCGCGTGAACGTGAGCTGACGCGGTACCGCACCCGCCCGGCCTCCGCCGGGTCGAACAGAGCCTGTCCGGGGCACCGGAGCGCGCCGGTCGCGGTCGTGAGGACGCCGCCCTCGCGACCCGGTCGCCGGTACCCCGGGCAGGCCCCCGCCGACCGGCCGGCCCACCGGCCGCCCCATCGAGATGAGGTCCCATGAACCGACACCGACTCACCGCCCGCGCGGCCGTCGTGGCCCTGCTCGCCACCGGCCTCGCCGCTTCCCCGGCGCTCGCCGCCCCCACCGGCACCGGGGCGAAGGCCCGCGTGGGCGCCGACTGGGCGAAGCAGTCGATCACCTTCACCGCAGGCGCGGGACAGGTGAACGACCTGCACGTGGTTCCCATGGACCGGGGCGACGGAGTCCGGCGGATCGGCTTCCGCGACGCGGTCCCGCTCGTACCCGGCGACCACTGCACCTACCTCACCCCCGGGGACGAGACCTACGTCGTCTGCGAACTGCCCACCGACAGCTCCCGGCCGGACCGGATCGACGTCTTCCTCGGCGACGGCGACGACGAGATCGCCACCAGCGACCCCGGGGTCGCCACCGTCAGCGGCGGCTCCGGCGACGACATGCTGCACGCCCACACCGCGCACACGGTGCGGGGCGACGCGGGTAACGACATGGTCATGGGCCGGGTGGTCCTGGACGGCGGGGACGGCATGGACCACCTGATGGCCGTCGACGGCGACCAGCGGCTGTGGGGCGGCCGGGGTGACGACATGATCGAGGCGTACGACGGCAAGGACCTCGTGTACGCGGGCCCGGGCGACGACCACGTCATGGGCGGGGAGGGCGACGACCTCCTGTTCGGCGGCTCCGGCGACGACATGGTGCACGGCGAGGACGGCGACGACCTGGTCGTCGGCGGCTCCGGCAAGGACAGCGTCGACGGCGGTCCCGGCCGGAACATCGTCCTCCGGTAGGCGAGACGGGGAGCCGGGGCGCCTGCTGCCAACCGTGTCGGCCGGGGCCCGGCCCCCGTGGCCCTCAGCCCTGGGGCGGGTTGAGCTTGCGGAAGTAGGTCCAGCTGGTCTCGTTCGGCTCGCTCCACTCCTCCGGTGCGTGGGCGAACTCCGGATGGTGGGCGGCGATGTACGCGCGGGTGCGCTCGGGGACCTCGGCATACCCGCCGAGCTTGCGGCCCCGGCAGTGGAAGGTGAGGCCGCCGGGCCGCTGCCCCCGGGCCATCCACGGGAGCCACGGGGACATCCGGCTCCACGACATGGTGGCCGGGACACTGGGCGACGGGCCCGCCAGGTCGGCCCGGTCGGCGAAGAACTGGAAGAGCTCCAGCGCCTTGTACGTGTCCCCCGCCGAGTGCACCGGGTACTCGGCCACCGGCAGCGGCGACGGGTAGGCGAGCGGGATCTCCAGGCTGAAGCAGACCTGGTCCCCGAGGTCGGTCGTCGGGATCGGAAAGGGACGCCACTTCTGGTTCGCCGGGTCGTTCCAGACGTGCACCACCGGCAGGTCCTGCCAGGTCTCCAGGATCTCGCGGCTGACGGGATCCAGATAGAACGCGGCCTCCCGGGTGAGCAGTTGGTACGTGTCCGGCCCGGCCTCCGGGTCCTGGACCAGCCGCGAGACGTTGAGGCCCTCGAAACCGAAGATCCGGCGGTAGGGCTCGTCGGGGGCCCAGGCGTACACGTCTCCGGACCACCAGTACGTGACCTCCTCGCCGTCGAGGGAAGCACGGGTACGGGCGAAGGAGCGCAGCAGCTCCGCGGGATTCGTCATACGGACCACTCTGCGCGATCGGCGCGAACACCGTGCGTCTCCGGGCGGATTCAGCTCGGCGGGAGCGAGGACGAGGACGAGGGCGAGGACGAGGGCGGGAGCGGGAGCGGTCCCGAAGCGGCTTCGGATTCGGATTCGGGATCGGATTCGGGATCGGGATCGGATTCGGGATCAGGATCGGATTCGGGATCGGGATCGGGATCGGGATCGGGATCGGGATCCGAATCCGAATCGCCGCTCGGCAGATCCTGCTCGGTCCACAGCACCTTGCCGTCCGGCCCGTGGCGGGCTCCCCAGTGGGAGGCGAGCCGGGAGACGATGAACAGGCCCCGGCCGCCCTCGTCGACGGTCCGGGCGTGCCGCAGGTGCGGGGAGGCCGTGGAGCCGTCGTGGACCTCGCAGGTCAGCGTGGAGTCCAGCAGGAGCCGCAGCCGCAGGGGCGGGGTGCCGTAGCGGACGGCGTTGGTGACCAGTTCGCTGACGATCAGCTCCGTCGCCTCGACGGTGTCCTCGTCCAGCCCCCAGCCCTGGAGCCGGTCGTGTACGAGCCCCCGGGCGGTGGCGGGCGTCGTGGGGTCCTGGGCCAGGTCCCAGGTGGCGACCAAATGGTCGGAGACCGTACCCGTACGGGCCAGGAGCAGGGCCGCACCGGTGGAGCGGGTGCCGTCCGGCAGCGCGTACACGATGTCGTCGCCCAGTTGCTGGAGGCTCCGGCCCGGCCGGGCGAGGGTCTTTGTGATGCGTTCGGCGGCGTGGTCGCCGGAGAGCAGGTCGGCGGTGCAGAACGCGAGGAGGCTGCCCTCCTCCAGGGGGACGGTGGCGGGGGCGAAGAGAGCGCTGTCGGTGGAGAAGAGCCCGGGTCCCTCCGGCACGTCGAGGGCAACCGCCCGTCCGTCGGGGCCGACGATCAACGGCGCGGGGTGCCCGGCGCGCGCGACGGTGCAGGTGCGGGTGAACGGGTCGTAGACCCCGTACACGCAGCCCGCGCTCAGGGGTTCGCTCCGGAGGGCGTCGGCCGGGGGCAGGGTGGCGCGTTCGTGGGCGAGGCGGTCGGCGGTGTCCTTGAGCCGGGCGAGGACCTCCTCCGGCTCCAGGTCGAGACCCGCCAGCGCCTGGATGACCGTACGCAACTGGCCCATGGCGATGGCCGACTGGAGGCCCTCGCCCGCGACGCCGCCCACGACGAGCGCGGTGCGGGCGCCGGAGAGGGCGATGGTGTCGAACCAGCAGCCGCTGTCCCGGCCGGGCAGCAGGACGTGCGCGGTGTCGACGGCTGCCTGCTGCCGTTCGGCCTGCGGGAGCAGCCGCCGCTGGACGGTCGCGGCGATGACGTGCTCGCGCTCGTAGCGGCGGGCGTTGTCGATGCCGAGGGCCGCCCGGGTGGCCGCCGCGACGGCGAGGGAGAGGTCGTCGTCGTCGAAGGGCTCGGCCGCTCCGCAGCGGTAGAGGCTGACCAGCCCGAGGACCGCTCCCCGCAGGGTCAGGGGCACCACGATCAGGGAGTTCGCGCCGGTCTCCGCGACGGTGCGCGCCCCGTCCGGGTCGGTGTCCGGCCACGGGGTGCCGGACCCGAGCGGGACGAGCCGGGCCCGCAGGTCGGTGGTGGCGAGCGCGTACGGCGTACGGGCGGGGAGGCGGCGGGTCACCCCCGTCGAGCGCTCCCGGTCCCCGACCTCCCCCTCGCCCTCCGCCGTGTCCCGGACCGCGTCGCACCGGCCGCTCGCGGCGCGGCGCAGCGGGGTGCCGGGCGGCAGCGGGCCCGCCGGCGGGTCGGCGCCGCGCAGGACGTCGTCCACCACCTCGACGACGGCGAGGTCGGCGAATCCGGACACCAGGGCGTCGGCGAAGGCGCGGCAGGTGGCGGCGACGTCGAGGGAGCCGCCGACGGCGTCCCGCACGGCGGCGAGCGCGGCGTCCCGGGCGCGGGCCCGTTGGCGCTCGGTGACGTCGACGATCGCGGTCAGCAGGCCGAGGGCGGGTGCGTCGGGGCCGCCGGGGCCGTCGAGGCGGTAGGAGGAGACCAGGAACTCCCGGTCGCCGGGGACCTCGCGCAGCCGGCCGCGCACGAGACGGTCGCGTACCGGGCCTTCGCCGGCGAGCACCCGCTTCATGATCTGCTCGGCGCCGCCCGGGTCGTCGAGCCGGAAGGCCTCGGTGAACCGGTGGCCGATGTACTCCTCGGTCTCCACACCGTCGACGAGTGAGTTGGCCCGTACGAGACGGAGCTGCGGGTCGAGCACGACCAGGCCGACGGCGGACTGGGTGAACAGGGTCGCCAGCAGTGCCTCGTCCAGCTGGTCCGGAACGCCCCGGGGCGTTCCGCGCCCGGCCGGGGTCTCGGCGTCCGCCACGGCTCCACCTGCCCTCCGGCTCCGGCGCACCGGTGCACCGGAGCCGGTACGCGCCGGACCAGCATCACCCGCCGCACCGGGTCCGGCCACCGGTGGCGGGCAGAGGCGTGAACGACGGGGACGGCGGCGGGTCCGGGTCCGGCCGGTCCCTCTCGTGATGAAGGTGACATCCACGCTTCCGGGGGCGCGGCCCGATGCCCCACCGGCCTCAGTACCCCGGCGCGCGCAGCGAGCGCAGTACGTGGTTCACCAGGGTGGCGATCGTCTCCTCGTCCTGGACGGGCTTGCGCAGCACATGGCGGTAGTAGACCGGGCCGTACAGCATCTCCACGGCGAGCGGGAGGTCCGCACCTGGCGGGATCTGGCCCTGTTCCTGGGCGCTGCGCAGCCGGCCGATCGCTTCCTCGACGCGCGGGTCGACCAGCTCCTCCCGCAGCCGCTGGGCCAGCAGGTCGTCGTGGTGCAGCTCGGAGAGGATGCCCGCGTAGGCGGGGCCGAACGGCGGGACCGAGAGCAGTCTCACCGCGCCGGCGACGTGGGCGCGCAGGTCGGCGCCGATGTCGCCGGTGTCCACGAACGGCGTGGCGTCGATCAGGGCGTCCGCGAACGCCTCCAGCAGCACCGCGCCCTTCGAGGGCCACCAGCGGTAGATCGTCTTCTTGCTGACCCCGGCACCGGCGGCGATGGCCTCTATCGTGACGTGCCCGTACCCCCGCTCCGTACAGAGATCGAGAGCGGACCGCAGGATCGCGCGGCGTGACCGTTCGCTGCGGCGCACACTGCTCGGCGATGTGATCATTCGGTGAGCTTAGGGGGGTTCCGGCCAATCTCTTGTTGACATCTCGTCGCCAAAGACCGCACCATACCCAGGCGGAAACGGAACGTACCGTGTCGCTTCGTTCCCGGTGTCCGCACCGTTCGTGCCGTTCGTGCCGCGACGAGCCGATCGGGGGACGGCTCGCCCGGCCGACGGCGCGGACGGCCTCCCGACGATCCGATCCAGCCAGGTTCCTCAGGCCGTGATGTCCTTGGCCGTGAAGCGTGCCCAGGCCGCCGAGCCGAACACCGCGACGTACAGCCCCTGCAGTTGGAAGTTCTTGATCAGGTCGTCCCAGTGGACGGGTTCGCGCAGGACGTCCACGAAGGACATCCAGTGGTGCGCGAACAGGTACGGGTGCACGCCGCTCAGCTGCGGAATGCTGTCGAGGATCTGCACCGTGATCAGCAGCCCGACCGTGGCCGCCATCGCCCCGATCCCGCTGCCGGTCAGCGTCGAGACGAACAGCCCGAGCGCGGCGAACCCGGTCAGGGAGACCGCGACGACGAGCGCCGTCAATGCCGCCCGCACCAGCCCCTCGCCGAAACTGATCCGGGTCCCGGAGATCGTGGTGACCTCGCCCACCGGGAACAGCAGCGCACCCACCGCCAGCGCCGAGGCCGCCACGACCAGGGTCGCGACCAGGCAGAAGGCGAGGACGGAGGCGTACTTCACCAGCAGCAGCCTGGTCCGGCCGGCCGGCGCGACCAGCAGATAGCGCAGGGTGCCGCTGCTCGCCTCGCCCGCGATCGCGTCGCCCGCGACGACGCCGACGGCCATCGGCAGGAAGACCGGCAGGGTCGCGGCGAGGGCGGCGAAGACGAGGAACAGACCGTTGTTGGTGACCTGGGCGAGGAACGCCGGGCCCGCCCCGCCGTCCGGGCCCCCCGCCCCGCCACCGCCGCCGCCCGTCTCGATCCGGACCGCGATCCCGATGAGTACGGGTACGGCGGCGAGCACGCCGAGCAGGGCGAAGGTCCGGTGGCGGCGGAGCAGCGTGATGATCTCGGACCGGAGGAGACCCAGCGTCCACAACGGGTTGCGGGAACGCACCGGAGCACGGGAACCCGCCGGATCACGGGGGCCCGCCGGATCACGGGGGCCCGCCGGATCGCCGACTCCCTCCGCCCCGGCCTGGGGTGCTGTCCCGACCTGCGGCGGCGTCTCAGCCCGCGACGGCGTCCCGGCCTCCGGCGGCGTCTCAGCCTGCGACATCGAATCCCTCTCCCGTGAGTGCGACGAAGGCGTCCTCCAGCGAGCCCCGCTCGACGCCGAAGAACCGCACCCGCACCCCGCCGGACACCAGCGCCGCGTTGAGGTCGGCGAGATCCACGGCGGCGGGCGGGGCGTCGGCGGACAGCCGGTCGCCGTCGGCGCTCAGGCCGGTGAGCCCGTGCTCCTCGAGTATGCGGGCCGCGTCCCCGGGGTCCGGGGTGGTGACGGCGAGCCGGCCCCGGGCGCCCGCGGCGAGGTCGGCGACCGGGCCCTGGACGATCAGCCGGCCGCGGGCCATCACCGCGGCGTGCGTGCAGATCTGCTCGATCTCGTCCAGCAGATGGGAGGAGAGGAACACCGTGGTGCCCTCGGCGGCCAGCTCCCGGACCAGGGAACGGATCTCGCGCATGCCCTGCGGGTCGAGGCCGTTGGTCGGCTCGTCCAGGACCAACAGCCGACGCGGCCGGAGCAGGGCGGCGGCGAGCCCGAGGCGCTGCTTCATGCCGAGGGAGTACGCCTTGGCCTTCTTCCCGGAGGCGGCGGCGAGCCCGACCCGCGCCAGGGCCTCGTCGACGCGGGTCCGGCGGGTACGCGGGTCGGCGGTGGGATCGGCCCGGTCGTAGCGCAGGAGGTTGTCCCGGCCGCTCAGGAAGCCGTACAGCGCGGGCCCCTCGATCAGCGCGCCGACCTCCGGCAGCACCGTGCGGGCGGCGCCGGGCATCGGGCGGCCGAGCACCTCGGCGGTGCCGGACGTCGGGTCGATGAGGCCCATCAGCATCCGGATCGTGGTGGTCTTCCCCGACCCGTTGGGGCCGAGGAAGCCGAAGACGCTGCCGCCGGGCACGGTCAGGTCGAGGCCGTCCACGGCGAGCTGCCCACCGCGGTAGCGCTTGGTCAGACCACGGGTGCGGATGACCGGACCGGTCTCCTCCGCACCCGCCGTACCCGCAGCGCCGGCGCTCACCGTGTCCGACGCGCGCACCGCACCCGCCGTATCCGCACCGCCCGCACCGCCCGACACGCCCGCACCGCCCGACGCGGCTCGCGCGCCCGCCTCGGCAGACCCGGGCGATCGGGCCGATCCGGTCGCTCCGGTCGCTCCGGCGGTCCCCGTCCTCGTCATCCCGGTCGCACCTCTCCCGTCCGCGCGGCTGGCAGCGCCCCCGCGGCACTGCCGCCCCGCCGCACGGTGTGCGACGGGGCGGGGTGTCCGGCGCCGGTCGTCCGGCAGGGCGGGCGCCGGGGTGTCCTACTTGGCGGCGTCGGCGGCGCGGACCAGCGCGTCCTTCGTCACCGCTCCGACGTACACCCTGCCGTCGTCCGTCAGCAGGGCGTTGACCAGGCGCGTCTTGAAGACCGTGCCCGAACCGAACTTTCCGGTGACCTTGTCGCCGAGCGCGTCGAGGAAGCCCTGGGCCTCGGCCGGGACGTCGCCCGAGCCGGCCGCGGGGAGGCCCGTGCCGCCGGGGGTCCTGATCTCGGCGATCGAGGTCCAGCCCTTGCCGATGACGTTGAGGCCCTCGAAGCCGTCCAGCTCGGCCAGCTGCCCGGGGAGCGCCTGCTGCGCCGCGCCGCGCTCGTCCTTGCCGGTCTCCAGCTCGTCGGCCTCGGTCACCTCGGCCCCCTTGGGCGGGGTGAAGTCGAAGGTGGACGCGGCGGGCTCGGAGAAGTCGACCTTGGTGAACCCGGCGTCGACCACGGCCTTGCCGCCGCTCGCCGCCGACAGGGTGAACTTCAGCGGTACGCCGTTCTCGGCGTCCACGGCGATACGGACCGAGCCGATCGTCGAACCGGACTGCTTCGGCTTGATCAGCAGCTGGTACGCGTCCCGCCCGGCGACCTGCGCCGTGCCGTCCACGGTGACCGAGGTGGTGTCCCCGGCCGCCGCGAGCGCCTTCTCGGCGAAGTCCTTCGGGGTGGCCGGAGCGCCCTTGGGGGCCTTCGGCGCCTTCTCCGCGTGCTTGCCGCCGTCCCGGCCCTCGGGAGCCTCGGCGTGGTAGACCTCGTCGGACTCGCTGTCGTACGCCCAGACCTCGCCCTGGTTGTGGATGAGGCTGTACTCGGACGCGTCCCCGAGGATGGAGAGCTTCTGCCGCTCCGGGCCGTCGGCGGCCACGCGCAGCGTGTGCGTGCCGGACGTCAGCTCCATGAGCTTGTCCTGCGGGGCCGCCGCGCCGCCGTCCTCGTCCCCGCCCGCGCCGCCCGGTACGAGCGAGCCCGCGAGGCCGTCGAGGGGGAGGCCCAGGTCGGTGCTGATCTTGAACGTGCCGGAGAGCTGCTCCTCGTCGGAAGCGGCGATCTTCTCGATGAGCTGCTGTGCGGTGATCTTCGGCAGGTCCGGGTCGCCGGTGCTGGCGAGCGCCGGGACGAGCCCGATGGTCGCGGCCGCCACCCCCGCGACCGCGACGGGGACGATGTAGCGCGCCGTCTTCCGGCGGCCCACGACAGTGCTCGTGGCCTCGCCGGTGGTCTCTGCGCTGTCGTTCGGTGCCATGGTGTGCCCTACCTCCGTGGTCGGCGGCTTCCGTTGGTATCCATCTGACCAAATCGGACGGCCTGAAGCGTCAGACCCGGGGATCAACTCCGCCTACTGCTCCGGTATGACACCGGGGCGGGGCGTGTGCGCCATCCAGTAGGGGTAGGGGGCCCGGTGACGCCGCGTCAACCGCGGCGGCGGCGCGGGCTCAGCCCGCGCGGTGCACCACGGCGTCGCACAGCTCTTCCAGCGCGGACTTCGCGTACCCCTCGGGCAGCGGTGCGAGCGTGGCGCGCGCCGCCTGGGCGTAGCGCACGGTGTCCTGGCGGGCCTGCTCCAGCGCCGGGTGGGCGCGCAGCCGGCGCAGCACCTCGTCCAGGGCGGCGTCGTCGCCGAGGTCGCCGTCGAGCAGCTCGACGAGCTCCAGGTCGTCGGGCTTGCCGTCGGCCGCCGCCTGGGCGCGCAGCCGCAGGACCGGGAGGGTCGGGATGCCCTCGCGCAGGTCGGTGCCCGGGGTCTTGCCGGACTCGTGGGAGTCGGAGGCGATGTCGAGGACGTCGTCGGCGAGCTGGAAGGCGATGCCGAGCCGTTCCCCGTACTGGGTGAGGACGTCCACGGTCCGCTCGTCGGCGCCGGACATCATCGCGCCGAAGCGGCCGGACACGGCGACCAGCGAGCCGGTCTTGCCGCTGAGGACGTCCAGGTAGTGGTCGACCGGGTCGCGGCCGTCGCGCGGGCCCGCGGTCTCCAGGATCTGGCCGGTGACGAGCCGCTCGAAGGCCTCCGCCTGGATGCGGACGGCCTCGGGGCCGAGGTCGGCCAGGATGTGGGAGGCGCGGGCGAAGAGGAAGTCGCCGGTGAGGACGGCGACGGAGTTGCCCCAGCGGGTGTTGGCGCTGGGCACCCCGCGCCGCACGTCGGCCTCGTCCATCACGTCGTCGTGGTACAGCGTGGCCAGGTGGGTCAGTTCGACGACGACGGCGGCGGGGACGACGCCCGGCGCGCCCGGATCACCGAATTGTGACGCGAGCATGACCAGCAAGGGGCGGAACCGCTTGCCCCCGGCCCGCACCAGATGCTGGGCGGCATCCGTGATGAAGGGGACATCGCTCTTGGTGGCTTCGAGCAGCCCCGCCTCGACAGCGGCCAGGCCCGACTGGACATCGGCCTCAAGAGCCTGGTCCCGCACGTGCAGTCCGAACGGCCCGACGACGGTCACGAGGGCATCTCCTGTCTGCTGACGATCACACGCAATGTCGATGTGTCGCTGTCTCTCTTAGCAACTTCAGCGTATCCGGTCCGCAATGGATCACCGTGGGCGGCTTCCCATGACCGCCGGTATGTTCGGGATCAGCTCATACGATCAGGAGTCCCCGTTTTGTCGCACAGCACCTCCGGCACCGAGCCGGCCAAGCCCCCTCCCGAGGACGACCACGCCTTCTTCGGGCAGCCACGGGGTCTGATGACCCTGTCCGGCCTGGAGGTCTGGGAGCGGTTCTCGTTCCTGGGCATGCAGGCCATCCTGGTGCTGTTCTTCGCCGACACGGTGGCTAACGGCGGCATGGACATGGACCCCGGAACCGCCGCCTCCGTCTCCGCCGCCTACGGGACGCTGGTCTACCTGGTCTCCGTGGCGGGCGGCTGGCTGGCCGACCGGATCCTCGGCTCGTACCGGGCCGTGCTCTACGGCGGCATCCTCATCGCGTGCGGCCACTACAGCATGGCCGTCCCCACCGACGCCATGACCTGGGTGGGCCTCGGCCTGATCAGCGCCGGAACCGGCCTGCTCAAGCCCAATGTGGCCTCCATGGTCGGCAAGCTCTACCGCACCGACGACGAGCGGCGCGACGCCGGCTTCGCCCTCTACTACATGGGCATCAACATCGGCGCGTTCGCCGGACCGCTGATCACCGGCTGGCTCGGCGACCACGTCAGCTGGCACTGGGGCTTCTCGGCCGCCGCGGTCGGCATGACCTTCGGTCTGATCCAGTACGTGGCGGGCCGCCGTCACCTGGCCGGGCGTAAGCACGCCGCCGAGTTCGCGCTGGCCCCCGACGCCATGCGCCGCGCGGTCCGGCTGATCATCGGCGGGGCCGTCGTCGTCGCCGCGGTGGCCACCGCGCTGGCCCTGGCGGGCCGGCTGACGATGGACCGGTTCGTCGACGTCCTCACCGTCATCTCGGTGATCGCGCCGATCGTCTACTTCGTGGTGATGTTCCGGTCCCCCCGGGTCACCGCCGAGGAACGCGGCAGGCTCCGCCCGTACATCGTCCTCTTCCTCGGGTCCGTCGTCTTCAACTTCATCCTCTTCCAGGCGTACTCCACGATGATGCTGCTCGCGTCGACGAACGCCCGGACCGAGATCCTCGGCTTCACCTTCCCGGCCAGCTGGTACGCCTCCGCGCTCGGCGCCTTCGAGGTCGCGCTCGCCCCGGTCGTCGCCGCGGTCTGGGCGAGGATGGGCCCCCGCCAGCCGCACGCCTCCAACAAGATCGCCTTCGGGGTGATCCTCGGCGGGCTCTCCTTCCTGCTGATGGTCCTGCCCACCTCCGGGCACGCCGACGACACCTACCGCATGGCGGCCTGGTGGATCGTCGGCTCGTACCTGCTGCTCGGGCTCGGCGACATCCTGCTGGAGACCTCCGGCATGTCCGCCACCACCAAACTCGCCCCCAAGGCGTTCGCGAGCCAGACGATGGCCCTGTGGTTCCTCTCGCTCGCCCTGGCCAACGGCATCCAGGCCCAGGTCGTGAAGTTGTACGGCGAGGTCTCCAACCCCGCCTACTTCGGCGTCAACGGCGCGATCGCCGTGGCCGCGGGCGTGGCGATGATCGCCGCGGCCCCGTGGCTGAAACGCACCATGCACCCCGTCCACTGAGCGCGCCTTCGCACCCGTCGTCGTACATCGAGGTGACCCATGAACATCACGACCGAGTTCCCGTACGAGACCACCCGCGAGGACGTGTACATCCCGCTCCCCGACGGCGCCCGGCTCTACGCCCGGATCTGGCGGCCGCTGACCGACGAACCGGTCCCGGCCCTGCTGGAGTACCTGCCCTACCGGCTCGGCGACTGGACCGCGCCCCGCGACTGGCAGCGCCACCCCTGGTACGCGGGCCACGGCTACGCCTCCGTACGGGTCGACGTCCGCGGCCACGGCAACAGCGAGGGGCTGCCGGGCGACGAGTACGACGCGCGGGAGCTGGAGGACGGGGTCGCCGTCATCCACTGGCTGGCCCAGCAGGAGTGGTGCTCCGGCCGGGTCGGGATGTTCGGCATCTCCTGGGGCGGCTTCAACTCGCTCCAGATCGCCGCGCTCGCCCCCGAGCCGCTGAAGGCGATCGTCACCGTCTGCTCGGCCGACGACCGCTACGACAACGACGTCCACTACATGGGCGGCTCCGTCCTCGCCGTGGACATGCACGCCTGGGCCGCCACCATGCTCGCCTTCGTCTGCCGCCCGCCGGACCCGGCGCAGGTCGGCGACGAGTGGAAGGAGATGTGGCTGAAGCGGCTGGAGGCCGTCGACCCCTTCATCCACACCTGGCTGGCCCACCAGAGCCGCGACGACTACTGGAAGCACGGCAGCGTCTGCGAGGACTACGGCGCGATCAAGGCGAAGGTCCTCGCGGTCGGCGGCTGGCACGACCCGTACCGGGACACCGTCCTGCGGCTCGTGGAGCACCTGGACCCCGAGCAGGTGCGCGGGGTGATCGGCCCCTGGTCGCACCAGTACCCCGACCGGGGGCTGCCGCCGGGGCCCGCGATCGGCTTCCTCCAGGAGACGCTGCGCTGGTGGGACCAGCACCTCAAGGGCCAGGAGACGGGCGTGATGCGGGAGCCGCTGCTGCGGTCCTGGATCAGCGGCTCGCACCCGCCCGCCACGGTGTACGAGACGCTGCCGGGCCGCTGGGTCGGGGACGCGAGCTGGCCCTCGGAGAACGTCTCCCCGGTGGCGTACGCCCTCCAGGGCGGCGAGCGGATCGTCGCCTCGCCGCAGCAGACCGGCCTGGACGCGGGCCGCTTCTTCCCGTTCGGCAACGACGCGGACCTGCCGCCGGACCAGCGGGACGAGGACGCGAAGTCGGTGTCCTTCGAATTCCCCGTCGCGGACGCGCCGATCGAGATCCTCGGCCGCCCCCGGGTGAAGCTCCGCCTCCGGATGGACGTCCCACGCGGCCAGGCCATCGCCCGCCTCTGCGACGTCGCGCCCGACGGCTCCTCCACCCTGGTCACCCGGGGCGTGCTCAACCTCGCGGCCCGGCACGGCCGCGACCGCACCGACGACTGGACCCCGGGCGAGACCGAGGACGTGGTCTTCGACCTCAACGGCATCGGGCACACCTTCCCGCCCGGCCACCGCATCCGGCTCGCCGTCTCCTCCTCCTACTGGCCCTGGATCTGGCCGCAGGCCGGCTCGGCGGGCTTCACCCTGGACGCGGACGGCAGCTTCGTCGAACTGCCGGTGCGCCGCCACACCGAGGACCCGGCGATCACCTTCGGGGAGCCCGAGCAGTCCGAACCGCTCGGCGTGGTCCACCCGGTCACCCTGGAGGAGCCACGCCCCGAACGCCTCGTCGTCCGGGATGTCGCCAAGGGCGAATGGCGCCTGGAGGTCGACCCCCGCTACGGCGGTACGCGCGTCTACCCCGACGGCCTCGAATTCACCGAGGACGCCCTGGAGACGTACACGATCCAGCAGGACGACCCGCTCTCCGCGCGGACACGCTCCGACTGGCGGATCCGGCTGCACCGCCCGGAGACGGCCTGGGACGTGGAGATCGAGACCCGCTCCGAGATCGCCGCGGACGACCGGGACTTCATCACCTCCAACGAGGTGATCTGCAAGGACGGCGAGGAGGTCGTCTTCCACCGCACCTGGGAGAAGCGCGTCCCGCGCACGGCGGGCTGAGCGGCGCGCGGTTCTCCTGTTCGGGTCCCCCGGTTTTCCGGGGGACCCGATGAACTTTCCGGGCAATGCGCACAGTTGGGGATAGTCGGGGCACTGCCGCTGGGTAGGAGCACCGACGTAACGTGTCCCCAACGCGACCTGGAAAGCGAGGCAGCACCACATGCCCGAGCAGAGCAGCCCGCTCGATCTGGCCGAGGGCGACCCCTTCGGCCCGCACAACCTTCCGTACGGTGTGTTCTCCACCCCCGACCACCCCGACGACCGCCGGGTCGGCGTCCGCATCGGCAACCACGTCCTGGACGCCGGGGCCGCCGCCCACGCGCTCGGCTCCCCCTACGCGGGGCTGCTCGCGCAGCCGAGCCTGACACCGCTGCTCGCGGCGGGCCGCACCGCCTGGCGGGACGTGCGCCGCGCGCTCACCGCCTGGCTGACGGTCCCCGCCCACCGCGCGGACATCGAGCCGCTGCTGCACCCGGTGGACGCGGTGACCCTGCACCTGCCGTACGAGGTCGCGGACTACGTCGACTTCTACGCCAGCGAGCACCACGCCACCAACGTCGGACGGATCTTCCGGCCGGACGGCGACGCGCTCACCCCCAACTGGAAGCACCTGCCGATCGGTTACCACGGCCGCTCCGGCACCGTCGTGGTCTCCGGCACCGACGTGGTGCGCCCCAGCGGCCAGCGCAAGGCCCCCGCCGACCCGGCCCCCGTCTTCGGGCCCTCGGTGAAGCTCGACATCGAGGCCGAGGTCGGCTTCGTCGTCGGCGTCCCCTCCGCGCACGGCGCCCCGGTGCCGTTGGTCGACTTCCGCGAGCACGTCTTCGGCCTCTCGCTCCTCAACGACTGGTCCGCCCGCGACCTCCAGGCCTGGGAGTACGTGCCGCTCGGCCCGTTCCTCGGCAAGTCCTTCGCCACCTCCGTCTCCGCCTGGGTCACCCCGCTGGAGGCCCTGGACGCCGCCCGCACCGCGCCCCCGGCCCGCGACGTCCCCCTGCTCCCCTACCTCGACGACGCGACGGACGAGGATCCGGGCGGCTTCGACATCCGCATCAGCGTCGAGATCAACGGGCAGGTGGTCGCCGAGCCTCCGTTCGCCTCGATGTACTGGACGGCCGCCCAGCAGCTCGCCCACATGACGGTGAACGGCGCGTCGCTGCGCACCGGCGACCTGTACGGCTCCGGAACCGTCAGCGGCCCCGAGCCCGCCCAGCGCGGCTCGCTCCTGGAGCTGACCTGGAACGGCCGCGACGCGCTCGAACTCCCCGAGGGCAAGCGGACGTTCCTGGAGGACGGCGACACGGTCACGCTGACCGCCTGGGCCCCCGGCCCGCACGGCACCCGGGTGGGCCTCGGCGACGTGACCGGAAGGGTCGTCACCGCGCCATGACGCACGACGCCCCCGCGCTGACGCTGCCCGAGGAGCTGATCCTGCTCGCCCTGGACCCGGACCGGGGCAAGCCGACGTGCGGGGCCCGCGACCTGGCTTACGGGACCGCCGGGGCGGCCCTCGCGGAGCTGGAGATCCAGGGCCGGATACGGGAGGAGGGCGGCCGGATCCAGGTGGTGAACCCGCTGGACCCGGCCGACCCGCTCCTCGCCGCCCTGCTCCGGACCCTGGATCCGCCGGCCAAGGGCCGCCGCCGGGGGATCCGCGCCCGGCGCTGGGTGGGCGAGTACGACCGGTACGTGCAGGAGAAGTACCTGGACTCCCTGGTCGAGCGCTCCGTCCTGTCCCGGAAGACCCACCGCTTTCTCGGCGTCTTCCCCTACCACCGCCACTACCCGGGCGTGCCGGACCTCGCCCCGGGCGTCCTCGACCGGTTCGCGGCCGCCGAGGCGGCGGGATATCCCGACCACCGCGACCGGGTGCTGGCCGCCCTGGCCTCCGCCATCGGCCTGGCCGGCGACCTGACCCGCCTCGGCCGCACGGGCCGGACGGTCATGAAGGTCATGCGCCGCTCCGAGTGGACCGCCGCAGCGGTCCACTACAACGTGAAGCAGAACGATTCCGGCAACGGCTGGAGCGGCGGCAGCGGGGGCGGAGAGAGCGGCGGCTGCGGAGGGGGCGGCGGGGACTAGGCCCTGTCGTCAAACTCCCGTCTGCCCCGCGGCGCCATGCACGCACTCTCGCCGCACCGGGCCCACGCCCGAGTACGTCCAGTACGAGGACGTGAGCCCGGCACGCCGAGAGCACGCACCTGACCCCGTAGGGCCGCCCTCCGGGCGACGACGGGAGTTCGACGACAGGGCCTAGGCCGTGAGGGCGGGCCCGGTCATCGGTGCGCGAGGCGTTCACACATTCGGGGGAGCCTCATCCTGTTCCCGGCGGATACGCTGGTCAGGCCCGCGAGACTCCTCCCATGGGAGCAATGATGAGCATCGAACCCGAGGCCTCCGAGCCGCGGTGGGCGGTCCCGCCCGAGGGCGGCTGGACCGCCGATGACCTGGACACACTCCCGAATCTGCCTCCGCACACGGAGCTGATCGACGGGAGCCTCGTTTTCGTGAGTCCGCAGACCCTTTTCCATTCGCGAGCGGTCAGCTTCTTCGAGTGGCAGTTGCAGTCTTTGGCTCCGCCCGAGCTGGAGGTCGTGCGCGAATTCACCATCGACATCGACCGCTACAACCGGCCCGAGCCCGATGTGATCGTCATCGACGGTGACATCATCCAGGACCCGAACCAGACCCGGTTCCCCGCCGAGTCGGTGCGCCTGGCCATCGAGGTCGTCTCGCCCGAGTCCCGGTCCCGCGACCGGGAGACCAAGCCCGTGAAGTACGCCCGGGCGGCGATCCCCCACTACTGGCGGGTGGAGAACCACGACGGGCGTGCCGTGGTGTACGTATTCGAGCGGGAGCCGGCCACCGGTGCGTACACCTCGACGGGGATCTTCCACGACCGGATGAAGGTGTCGGTGCCCTTCACCGTCGACCTCGACCTCACGGCGATCACGCCCCGCCGCCGGGCGGCGGACCTGGGATAGGTCCCGCCGCCCCTCCCTCCCCCGCCGCCCGGTACGCATCACTCGTACTCGGGCGGTTCCTCGTCCCAGCCGAACTCGGGGTCGCCGTGCTGCGGGGCCTGGACCGCGGCCGGGGACTGTGTACGGGCCGGAGCCGCCGACGGGCGCGACGCGGGCACGGGAGCCGCTGCGGGAGCCGCGGCCGCCGGGGCGGGAGCTTCCGTCGCCGCACCCGGGGGCGTCTGCGCCAGGACCTCCAGCACGCCCTCCCCGTACGTCGCGAGCTTCTTCTCGCCCAGACCGCTGACGCCACCCAGCTCCGCCAGGGAGCTCGGGTGCAGCGTCGCGATCTCGCGCAGCGTGGCGTCGTGGAAGATGACGTACGCCGGGACGCCCTGCTCCTTCGCCGTCGCCCCGCGCCAGGCGCGCAGCGCCTCGAAGACCGGGACCGCGGACTCCGGGAGATCGGCGGGGGCCGCCTTGCCCTTGGCGCCGCCGGCGGAGGACGACGACCGGGACGTCGGCTTCTTCGGCTCCTTGCGGAGCAGCACGTCCCGCTCCCGCCCCAGGACCGTCGCGCTCTCGTCGGTCAGGACCAGCGTGCCGTACTCCCCCTCGACCGCGAGCAGCCCCTGGGCCAGCAGCTGGCGCACCACACCGCGCCACTCCGCCTCCGCCAGCTCCTCGCCGATGCCGAAGACGGAGAGCTGGTCGTGGTCGAACTGGATGACCTTGGCGGTCTTGCGGCCCAGCAGGATGTCGATGATCTGGCCGGCGCCGAACTTCTGGTTCCGTTCGCGCTTCAGCCGCACGACCGTCGAGAGCAGCTTCTGCGAGACGACCGTGCCGTCCCAGGTCTCGGGCGGGGCGAGGCAGGTGTCGCAGTTGCCGCAGGCGGGGGCCGTGGGTTCCTGGCCGAAGTAGGTCAGCAGCTGGGCCCGGCGGCACTGGACCGTCTCGCACAGGGCCAGCATCGAGTCCAGATGGGAGGCGGCCCGGCGGCGGAACGCCTCGTCGCCCTCGCCACCCTGGATGAGCTTGCGCTGCTGGACGACGTCCTGGAGTCCGTACGCCATCCAGGCCGTCGACGGCTCCCCGTCACGGCCCGCGCGACCGGTCTCCTGGTAATACCCCTCGACGGACTTGGGGAGGTCGACGTGGGCGACGAAGCGGACGTCCGGCTTGTCGATGCCCATGCCGAACGCGATCGTCGCGACGACGACGAGCCCCTCCTCGCGGAGGAAGCGCGCCTGGTGGGTGGCGCGCGTCCCGGCGTCCAGGCCCGCGTGGTAGGGCACGGCCTCCACGCCGTTGCGGCAGAGGTACTCCGCGATCTTCTCGGTGGAGTTGCGCGAGAGGCAGTAGACGATGCCCGCGTCCCCGGCGTGCTCCTCCTTCAGGAAGGTGAGGAGCTGCTTCTTGGGCTCGGACTTCGGCACGATCCGGTACTGGATGTTCGGCCGGTCGAAGCTCGCGACGAAGTGCTTCGCGTCCGGCATGCCGAGGCGGCGGGTGATCTCCTCGTGCGTGGCGTGGGTCGCGGTCGCCGTCAGGGCGATGCGCGGAACGTCCGGCCAGCGCTCGCCGAGCACGGACAGGGCCAGGTAGTCGGGGCGGAAGTCGTGGCCCCACTGGGCGACGCAGTGCGCCTCGTCGATCGCGAAGACGGAGATCTCGCCCCGGGCCAGCAAGGAGAGGGTGGAGTCCAGCCGCAGCCGCTCCGGCGCGAGGTAGAGCACGTCCAGCTCGCCCGCGAGGAACTGCGCCTCCATCGAGCGGCGCTCGTCGAAGTCCTGCGTGGAGTTCATGAAGCCGGCCCGGACGCCGAGCGCCCGCAGGGCGTCGACCTGGTCCTGCATGAGGGCGATCAGCGGGGAGACGACGACGCCGGTGCCCCGCCTGACCAGGGACGGGATCTGGTAGCAGAGGGACTTTCCACCGCCGGTGGGCATGAGCACGACCGCGTCGCCGCCCGCCACCACATGCTCGATGACCGCGCCCTGCTCGCCGCGGAACGACTCGTACCCGAAGACGCGGTGCAGCGTCCGCCGCGCCTCGCTCTCACCGCCCGTGCCGCTCTCACCGCCCGTGCCGCTCTCGCCGCCCGTGTCGGTGTCGGTCACCGTCCCGGTCACATCCATGGTCACACCCAATGCTCTGTCCCCCGAGGGTCCGCACGCCCGGCCCTGTCCGTCCTGCTCTCGTCCCCGTCCACGATAGGCGGCGGCGACGACAACGCCGGACGGTCTGTGGATAACCGACCGTCCGGCGCTGCTCTCCTGCCTACCGCGCGGGCTACCGCACGAACACTCCCGCCTGGCTCGCCAGGTCCAGGAAGTACTGCGGGGCCAGGCCCAGCACCAGGGTGACGGCGACGCCGACCGCGATCGTCGTCATGGTCAGCGGGGACGGGACGGCGACCGTGGGGCCGTCCGCCTTCGGCTCGCTGAAGAACATCAGGACGATCACGCGGATGTAGAAGAACGCGGCGACGGCCGAGGAGAGCACACCGACGACGACCAGCCCGCCGGCCCCGCCCTCGGCGGCCGCCTTGAACACCGCGAACTTCCCGGAGAACCCGGAGGTCAGCGGGATGCCCGCGAAGGCCAGCAGGAACACCGCGAAGACCGCGGCGACCAGCGGCGAGCGTCGGCCGAGCCCGGCCCACTTCGACAGGTGGGTGGCCTCGCCGCCCGCGTCCCGCACCAGGGTGACGACGGCGAACGCGCCGACCGTCACGAAGGAGTAGGCCAGCAGGTAGAAGAGGACCGAGGAGATGCCCTCCGGGCTGGCCGCGATGACGCCCGCGAGGATGAAGCCCGCGTGCGCGATCGAGGAGTAGGCCAGCAGCCGCTTGATGTCGGTCTGGGTGATCGCGACGATCGCGCCGCCCAGCATCGTGATGATGGCCACCGCCCACATGACCGGCCGCAGGTCCCAGGCGAGGCCCGGCAGGGCCACGTACAGCAGGCGCAGCATCGCGCCGAACGCCGCGACCTTCGTGGCGGCGGCCATGAAGCCGGTCACCGGGGTGGGGGCGCCCTGGTAGACGTCCGGGGTCCACATGTGGAACGGGATCGCACCGACCTTGAAGAGCAGGCCGACCAGGACCATCGCGCCGCCGATGAGCAGCAGTGCGTCGTTGCCCATGGTGTCGGCGAGGGCCGGGTCGATCTCCAGGACCGACCCGTCGACGACATTGGCGATGTCGGCGTACGAGAGGGAGCCCGCGTAGCCGTAGAGGAGGGCGATCCCGAAGAGGAAGAACGCCGAGGAGAACGCGCCGAGCAGGAAGTACTTCACGGCGGCCTCCTGCGACAGCAGCCGCTTGCGGCGGGCCACGGCGCACAGGAGGTAGAGCGGGAGGGAGAAGACCTCCAGCGCGATGAACAGGGTCAGCAGGTCGTTGGCGGCCGGGAAGACCAGCAGCCCCGCCACCGAGAAGAGGAGGAGCGGGAAGACCTCGGTGGTGGCGAAGCCGGCCCGGACGGCGGCCTTCTCGCCTTCACCGCCGGGTACGGCCCCGGCCTGGGCGGCGAAGGAGTCGACCCGGTTTCCGTGGGCGGTGGGGTCCAGTCGGCGCTCGGCGAAGGTGAACACCGCCACCATGGCGACCAGGAGAATGGTGCCCTGGAGGAACAGGGTGGGGCCGTCGATCGCGATGGCGCCCATGGCCACGATCCCGGCGTCCGTGGTGCCGTATCCGCCGGCCGCGAGGCCGACGATCGCGGCGAACGAGCCGGCGACCGCCACCACGGTCAGGAAGAGCTGCGCGTGGTAGCGGGCCCGGCGCGGCACGAAGGCCTCCACCAGGATGCCCAGGACGGCGGCGACCACGATGATCAGGACCGGCATCAGCTGGGTGTACTCGATCTTCGGCGCCGTGAACGTGCTGCCCGGTGCCGCCGATGTCACCCCGCTCGCCGTCGTCCACAGACTGTGGACAGCTGTTGCGCTCACTTGGCGGCCTCCACCTCGGGCTGGGGGTCCTTCTTCTGTACGTCGGACATGGTGTGCTCCACCGCCGGGTTGACGACCTCGGTGAGCGGCTTCGGGAAGACGCCGAGGAAGATCAGCACGGCGATCAGCGGAAGCGCGACCGCCAGCTCCCGGGCCCTGAGGTCCGGCATGGACCGGACCGATTCCTTCACCGGGCCGGTCATCGTGCGCTGGTAGAGGACCAGGACGTAGAGCGCGGCGAGCACGATGCCGGAGGTGGCGATGACGCCGGCCACCGGATACGCGCTGAACGTGCCGACGAGGACCAGGAACTCACTGACGAACGGGGCGAGTCCGGGCAGCGACAGGGTGGCGAGCCCGCCGATGAGGAACGTCCCGGCCAGAACCGGGGCGACCTTCTGGACCCCGCCGTAGTCGGCGATGAGCCGTGACCCGCGCCGGGTGATGAGGAATCCGGCGACCAGCAGCAGCGCGGCCGTCGAGATCCCGTGGTTGACCATGTAGAGGGTGGCGCCCGACTGGCCCTGGCTCGTCATCGCGAAGATGCCCAGGATGATGAAGCCGAAGTGCGAGATCGAGGCGTAGGCGATGAGCCGCTTGATGTCGCGCTGGCCGACCGCGAGCAGCGCCCCGTACACGATGGAGACGAGCGCCAGGGTGATGACCACCGGCGTCGCCCACTTGCTGGCTTCCGGGAAGAGTCCGAGGCAGAAGCGGAGCATCGCGAAGGTGCCGACCTTGTCGACGATCGCGGTGATCAGCACGGCGACCGGGGCGGTGGCCTCGCCCATCGCGTTGGGCAGCCAGGTGTGCAGGGGCCAGAGCGGCGCCTTGATCGCGAAGGCGAGGAAGAAGCCGAGGAAGAGCCACCGCTCGGTGCTGGTCGCCATCTCCAGGGAGCCGTTGGCCCGGGCCTCGGTGATCTCGGAGAGCGAGAAGCTGCCCGCGACCACGTACAGCCCGATGACGGCGGCCAGCATGATCAGGCCGCCGGCCAGGTTGTAGAGGAGGAACTTGACCGCCGCGTACGACCGCTGGGTCGCGGCGTTCTCGTCGGTGCCCGCGTGGGCCCGGTCGCCGAAGCCGCCGATGAGGAAGTACATCGGGATGAGCATGGCTTCGAACAGGATGTAGAAGAGGAAGACGTCGGTGGCGACGAACGACAGGATCACCATGGCCTCGACCATGAGGATCAGGGCGAAGAAGCCCTGCGTCGGACGCCAGCGCGAGGACTTCGTCTCCAGGGGGTCGGCGTCGTTCCAGCCGGCGGCGATGACGAAGGGGATCAGCAGCGCGGTGAGGCCGAGGAGCGCCACCCCGATGCCGTCCACGCCCAGTTCGTAGCGGACGCCGAAGTCGGCGATCCAGGACCGGGACTCGGTGAGCTGGTAGCGGTCGCCGCCCGGTTCGAAGCGGAGGAAGACGACGGCCGCCAGGACGAGCGTGCCGAGCGAGAAGAGCAGCGCGAGCCATTTGGCCGCGGTGCGCCGCGCGGCGGGGACCGCGGCGGTGGCGATGGCGCCGATCGCCGGGAGCGCCGCCGTCGCGGTCAGGAGGGGAAAGGACATGTGATCAGACCGCCCTCATCAGCAGGGTCGCGGCGATGACGACCGCCGTACCGCCGAACATCGAGACCGCGTAGGTGCGGGCGTAGCCGTTCTGCAGCTTGCGCAGCCGGCCGGAGAGCCCGCCGACCGAGGCGGCCGTGCCGTTGACGACGCCGTCGACCAGGGAGTGGTCCACGTAGACCAGCGAGCGGGTGAGGTGCTCGCCGCCGCGGACCAGGACCACGTGGTTGAAGTCGTCCTGGAGGAGATCGCGGCGGGCGGCCCGGGTGAGGACCGAACCGCGCGGGGCGACGACGGGCACGGGCTTGCGCCCGTACATCGCCCAGGCGATCCCGACGCCGATGACCAGGGCCACCACGGTGGCTCCGGTGACCGTGGCCGCGCTCAGCGGGGCGTGCCCGTGGTCGTAACCGGTCACGGGCTCCAGCCAGTTGATGAACCGGTCACCGATGGCGAAGAACCCGCCGGCGAAGACCGAGCCGAAGGCCAGCACGATCATCGGGATCGTCATGGACTTCGGGGACTCGTGCGGGTGCGGCTCGTGGCCCTCCGCGTCCGGCTGCCAGCGCTTCTCGCCGAAGAAGGTCATCAGCATCACGCGCGTCATGTAGAACGCGGTGATCGCGGCGCCCAGCAGGGCCACGGAGCCGAGGATCCAGCCCTCGGTGCCGCCCTTGGCGAAGGCCGCCTCGATGATCTTGTCCTTGGAGAAGAAGCCGGACAGGCCGGGGAAGCCGATGATGGCCAGATAGCCGAGGCCGAAGGTGACGAAGGTGACCGGCATGTACTTCCGCAGGCCGCCGTACTTGCGCATGTCGACCTCGTCGTTCATGCCGTGCATGACGGATCCCGCGCCGAGGAAGAGTCCGGCCTTGAAGAAGCCGTGCGTCACCAGGTGCATGATCGCGAAGATGTAGCCGATGGGGCCGAGGCCCGCGGCCAGGATCATGTAGCCGATCTGCGACATCGTGGAGCCGGCGAGGGCCTTCTTGATGTCGTCCTTCGCGCAACCGACGATCGCACCGAAGATCAGCGTGACCGCGCCGACGATGACGACGACCATCTGGGCGTCCGGGGCGGCGTTGAAGATCGCGCCGGAGCGGACGATCAGATAGACGCCGGCGGTGACCATGGTCGCGGCGTGGATGAGGGCGGAGACCGGGGTCGGGCCCTCCATCGCGTCGCCGAGCCAGGACTGCAGCGGCACCTGGGCCGACTTGCCACAGGCGGCCAGCAGCAGCATCAGCCCGATGGCGGTCAGCTTGCCCTGGCTCGTCTCGCCCGCCGACTCCAGCACCGGCCCGAAGGCGAAGGTGCCGAAGGTGGTGAACATCAGCATGATGGCGATCGACAGGCCCATGTCGCCGACCCGGTTGACCAGGAAGGCCTTCTTCGCGGCGGTGGCCGCGGTGGGCTTGTGCTGCCAGAAGCCGATGAGCAGGAACGACGCCAGACCGACGCCCTCCCATCCGACGTACAGCAGCAGGTAGTTGTCGGCGATGACCAGGATGAGCATCGCCGCGAGGAACAGGTTGAGATAGCCGAAGAAGCGGCGCCTGCGCTCGTCGTGCTCCATGTAACCGATGGAGTAGATGTGGATCAGCGTGCCCACACCGGTGATGAGCAGGACGAACGTCATCGACAGCTGGTCGAGCTGGAAGGCGATGTCGGCCTGGAAGCCCTCCACCGGAATCCAGCTGAACAGGTGCTGGTGCAGGGCCCGGTCCTCGGCGTCCTTCCCCAGCATGTCGGTGAACAGGATCAGTCCGACGACGAACGAGGCGCCGGCCAGGACGGTGCCGAGCCAGTGGCCGGTCTTGTCCAGGCGGCGTCCGCCGCAGAGCAGGACCGCCGCTCCGAGCAGGGGCGCCGCGACGAGCAGCGCAATCAGGTTCTCCACGTTTCCGACCCCTTACAGCTTCATCAGGCTGGCGTCGTCGACCGAGGCCGAGTGGCGGGAGCGGAACAGCGACACGATGATCGCGAGTCCGACGACGACTTCCGCGGCGGCGACGACCATCGTGAAGAACGCGACGATCTGCCCGTCGAGGTTGCCGTGCATCCGGGAGAACGTGACGAGCGCCAGATTGCAGGCGTTGAGCATCAGCTCGACGCACATGAACAGCACGATCGTGTTCCGCCTGATCAGCACCCCGGAGGCGCCGATCGCGAACAGCAGGGCCGCGAGGTAGAGGTAGTTGACCGGGTTCACTTGGCGGCCTCCGAATTCTCCGCCGCGGACGGGGGATTGGCGCCGCGCGCCACGGCGTCCGCGTCCTCACGTCCGAGCCGCTCCCCGGAGCGCTGCTCCAGGGCCTTGAGATCGGCGAGGGACTGCCGCGAGACGTCACGGATCTGACCGCGCTGCCGCAGCGTCTGCATGACCGTGAGCTCGGACGGCGTGCCGTCGGGGAGCAGGCCGGGGATGTCCACCGCGTTGTGCCGGGCGTAGACGCCGGGGGCGGGCAGCGGCGGGAGGTGCTTGCCGCGTACGCGCTCCTCGGACATCTCCCGCTGGGTCTTGGCCCGTTCGGTGCGTTCGCGGTGCGTGAGCACCATCGCGCCGACCGTCGCGGTGATCAGCAGGGCGCCGGTGATCTCGAAGGCGAAGACGTACTTGGTGAAGATGAGGTTGGCGATTCCCTCGACGTTGCCGCCGTGTTGCGCGTTGGCCGCGCCCAGCCCGTTGAAGGTGCTCAGGGAGGCGTTGCCGATGCCCGCGATCAGCAGCACGGCGAACCCGAGAGCGCACCCGAGGGCCAGCCAGCGCTGCCCCTTGAGGGTCTCCTGGAGGGAGTCGGCGGCGGTGACGCCGACGAGCATGACGACGAAGAGGAACAGCATCATGATCGCGCCGGTGTAGACGACGATCTGGACGATGCCGAGGAAATACGCGCCGTTGGCGAGGTAGAAGACCGCGAGGACGATCATGGTCCCGGCGAGCGAGAGGGCGCTGTGCACGGACTTCTTCATCAGCACCGTGGAGAGCGCGCCGATCACGGCGACGGTGCCCAGGATCCAGAACTGGACGGCCTCGCCGGTCGAGGTGGTGGTGGCTGCGGCCAGCGCGTTCACGCCCCCACCCCCTTGTCCGGCCGGGTGGCGTCGGCGGCCCGGGTGGACTCGATGGGGTCCTCGTCGGCCTTGTCGCCCTCGCCCTTGGACACGGCCGTCTGACGGACCGTGCCGGCGGCGGCCTCGGTGACCACGCCCCGGTAGTAGTCCTGCTCGTCCATGCCGGGGAAGATCGCGTGCGGGCTGTCGACCATGCCCTCCTCCAGGCCCGCGAGCAGCTCGTCCTTGGTGTAGATGAGGCTCTCGCGGGTGGTGTTGGCCAGCTCGAACTCGTTCGTCATCGTCAGTGCCCGGGTGGGGCAGGCCTCGATGCAGAGTCCGCACAGGATGCAGCGCGCGTAGTTGATCTGGTAGACGCGGCCGTAGCGCTCTCCCGGGGAGTAGCGCTCCTCCTCGGTGTTGTCCGCGCCCTCCACGTAGATCGCGTCCGCCGGGCAGGCCCAGGCGCACAGCTCGCAGCCGACGCACTTCTCCAGGCCGTCCGGGTGGCGGTTGAGCTGGTGGCGGCCGTGGAAGCGGGGCGCCGTCACCTTCGGCGTCTCCGGATACTGCTCGGTGAGCCGCTTCTTGAACATGGCCTTGAAGGTCACGCCGAAGCCGGCCACGGGGTTCTGGAACTTCTCCCCCGACCCCCCTGCCTGGCCCGCCTGGCCCGAGGACCCAGCGGATCCCGATGAGCCCGTGAGCTCTGGTTTCTCAGACACCGCCGGCCTCCTTTCCGTCACTCGCGCTTGCGTCACTCTGAGTATCCGCTCCACCACTGACAACGAGCTCCCGCTCCCGTCGTGGGGTGCGCCTGGGCACCGGCGGCAGGGTCTGTCCGGGCAGCGGAGGCACCGGGAACCCGCCCGCCATCGGGTCGAAGGCGGGCTCCGGTCCGGCCGCTTCCTCCTCGGCACGGTTCCTGCGGTCGCGGAACATGTCGACGACGAACGAGATCAGCAGGATCGCGATCACGGCCGCACCGACGTACAGCACGATCCGGGAGAAGTCGTAGCCTTCGTTGCGCAGGGCGCGGACGGTGGCG
The DNA here is from genome assembly GCF_057766565.1 of Streptomyces sp. MGP-P1. Lineage (NCBI taxonomy): Bacteria > Bacillati > Actinomycetota > Actinomycetes > Kitasatosporales > Streptomycetaceae > Streptomyces > Streptomyces sp. MGP-P1. Next base: position 196,085 of record NZ_JBYMEM010000005.1, read on the forward strand.
ACGAGCATCAGCCAGACGACCGAGACCGGGATGAGGACCTTCCAGCCCAGCTTCATCAACTGGTCGTAGCGGACGCGGGGAAGCGTGCCGCGCAGCCAGATGAAGAAGAAGATCAGCACCTGGAGCTTCAGGAAGAACCAGAGCATCGGCCACCAGCCGTGGTTCGCTCCCTCCCAGAAGGCGGAGATCGGGTACGGGGCCCTCCAGCCGCCGAGGAACAGCGTCACCGCGATCATCGACACGGTCACCATGTGGATGTACTCGGCGAGCATGAACATCGCGAACTTGATGGAGCTGTACTCGGTGTTGAACCCGCCGACCAGGTCGCCCTCGGACTCCGGCATGTCGAACGGCGCCCGACTGGCCTCGCCGACCATGGTCACCATGTAGATGATGAACGAGACCGGCAGCAGCATGATGTACCAGCGGTCCGCCTGCGCCTCCACGATCGTCGACGTGGACATCGACCCGGAGTAGAGGAAGACCGAGGCGAAGGCCGCGCCCATGGCGATCTCGTACGAGATCATCTGGGCGGACGACCGGATTCCGCCGAGCAGGGGGTACGTCGAGCCCGAGGACCAGCCGCCGAGGACGAAGCCGTACACCCCGACCGCGCCGACGGCGAGGATGTAGAGCGCGGCGATCGGGAGGTCGGTGAGCTGCATCGTGGTGCGCTGCCCGAAGATCGAGACCTCGTTGCCCGCCGGGCCGAAGGGGATCACCGCGATCGCCATGAAGGCCGGGATCGCGGCGAGGATCGGCGCGAGGACGTAGACCGCCTTGTCCGCGCGCTTGACGATCACGTCTTCCTTCAGCATCAGCTTGATGCCGTCGGCGAGCGACTGGAGCAGCCCCCAGGGGCCGTGCCGGTTGGGGCCGACGCGCAGCTGCATCCAGGCGACGACCTTGCGCTCCCACACGATGGAGAACAGCACGATCAGCATCAGGAACGCGAAGCAGAAGACCGCCTTGATGACGACGAGCCACCAGGGGTCGGTGCCGAACATCGAGAGATCCTCGGCGGCGAGGACGACGCTCTCGGGCGCCCTCGTGAATGCGGCGAGGCCAGTCACGCTCGTACCTCCGATGGTTCGACGGGAGCACCCGGTGCGGCGGCGGGGCCGATCCGCACCAGGCCGCCGGGGTTCGCGCCGGTGTCGGCGGGGATGCCGCGCCCCACCGAGTTCAGCGGCACCCAGACCACCCGGTCCGGCATGTCGGTGACCGCGAGGGGCAGTTCGACGGTGCCCGCGGGGCCGGTGACGGCGAGCAGGTCGCCGTCCTTGACCCCGGACTCGGCGGCGGTGACCGCCGAGAGCCGAGCGACGGCCGCGTGCCGGGTCCCGGCGAGCGCCGTGTCGCCCTCCTGGAGCCGGCCGAGGTCGAGCAGCATGCGGTGGCCCGCGAGGACCGCCTCGCCGTCGCCGGGCCGGGGCAGGGGCTGCGCGCTCTCGCGCGGGTCCTGGGCGTGGCCGCCCTCCCAGCCGCCGAGCCGGTCCAGCTCGCGGCGGGCGGCGGTCAGGTCCGGCAGGGCGAAGTGCACGTCCATGGCGTCGGCCAGCATGTGCAGCACCCGGGAGTCCGTGGGCGCGAGCGTCCGGGGCAGCTGCTCCGGCTTCAGCGCCGCCTGGAACATCCGGACCCGGCCCTCCCAGTTGAGGAAGGTGCCGGACTTCTCCGCGACGGCGGCGACCGGGAAGACCACGTCCGCCCGGGCGGACACCGCGCTCGGCCGCAGTTCCAGGGAGACCAGGAAGCCGACCTCGTTGAGCGCCTGGATGGCGCGGTTCGGGTCGGGCAGGTCCTCGACGCCGACCCCGGCGACAAGGAGCGCGCGCAGTTCGCCGGTGGCCGCTGCCTCGACGATCTGGCCGGTGTCGCGGCCGTGGCGGGTGGGCAGTGCGGCCACGCGCCACAGCTCGGCGACCTCCTCGCGGGCCCGCGGGTCGGTGGCCGGGCGGCCGCCGGGCAGCAGGGTGGGGAGCGCGCCCGCCTCCACCGCGCCCCGGTCGCCCGCCCGGCGCGGAATCCACACCAGGCGTGCGCCGGTGGCGGTGGCGGTGCGGACGGCGGCGGACAGCGCACCGGGCACTCCGGCGAGCCGTTCACCGACGATGATCAGGGAGTGCTCGGCGCGGAGCGCCTCGGCCGCGGCGGCCCCTTCGGTCTCGAGGCCGACACCGCCCGCGAGCGCGTCCAGCCACTCGGTCTCGGTGCCGGGGGCGGCGGGCAGCAGCGTGCCGCCCGCCTTCACGAGGCCCCGGGTGGCGTGCGAGGCGAGCGCGAAGGTCTTCTGGCCGCCCTTGCGGTGGGCCTTGCGCAGCCGCAGGAAGACGCCGGGCGCCTCCTCCTCGGACTCGAACCCGACGAGCAGGACCGCGGGGGCCTTCTCCAGCGCGGTGTACGTGACCCCCTCGCCGTCCAGGTCCAGGCCGCGTCCGGCGACCCGGGCTGCCAGGAAGTCGGCCTCCTCGGCGCTGTGCACCCGGGAGCGGAAGTCGACGTCGTTGGTGTCGAGGGCGACCCGGGCGAACTTGCTGTACGCGTAGGCGTCCTCGACGGTCAGCCGGCCGCCGGTCAGGACACCGGTACGGCCTCGGGCGGCGAGGAGTCCGGCCGCCGCGGCTTCCAGGGCCTCGGGCCAGCTCGCCGGTTCCAGCTCGCCCTCGGCGTTGCGTACCAGGGGGGTGGTGAGCCGGTCGCGCTGCTGGGCGTAACGGAAGCCGAACCGCCCCTTGTCGCAGAGCCACTCCTCGTTGACCTCGGGCTCGTTGGCCGCGAGGCGACGCATGACCTTGCCGCGCCGGTGGTCGGTCCGGGTCGAGCAGCCGCCCGCGCACTGCTCGCACACCGAGGGGGTGGAGACCAGGTCGAAGGGGCGGGAGCGGAATCGGTACGCCGCCGAGGTCAGTGCGCCGACCGGGCAGATCTGGATGGTGTTGCCGGAGAAGTACGACTCGAAGGGGTCGCCCTCTCCGGTGCCGACCTGCTGGAGGGCGCCGCGCTCGATCAGCTCGATCATCGGGTCGCCCGCCACCTGGTTGGAGAACCGGGTGCAGCGCGCGCAGAGCACGCACCGCTCGCGGTCCAGCAGCACCTGGGTGGAGATCGGGACGGGCTTCTCGAAGGTCCGCTTCTTGCCCTCGAAGCGGGAGTCGGCGCCGCCGTGCGACATCGCCTGGTTCTGGAGCGGGCACTCGCCGCCCTTGTCGCAGACGGGGCAGTCCAGCGGATGGTTGATCAGCAGCAGCTCCATCACGCCCTTCTGCGCCTTCTCGGCGACAGGAGAGGTGATCTGCGACTTGACGACCATGCCGTCGGTGCAGGTGATGGTGCAGGAGGCCATCGGCTTGCGCTGGCCCTCGACCTCGACGATGCACTGGCGGCAGGCGCCGGCGGGGTCGAGAAGCGGGTGGTCGCAGAAGCGCGGGATCTCGATGCCGAGGAGCTCGGCGGCGCGGATGACCAGGGTCCCCTTGGGGACGCTGATCTCGATGCCGTCGATGGTCAGCGTGACCAGGTCCTCGGGCGGGATCGCCGCCTCGCCGCCCCCGGAGGGCGCACTCGTGGTGACTGTCATGCGTTCACCCCCCGGTGAGCGTTCTTGCCGTCGGTGTTCTTGTCGTCGGCCCAGGCCGTGGACCGGGCGGGGTCGAAGGGGCAGCCCTTGCCGGTGATGTGCTGCTCGTACTCCTCGCGGAAGTACTTGAGGGAGGAGAAGATCGGCGAGGCGGCACCGTCGCCGAGCGCGCAGAACGACTTGCCGTTGATGTTGTCGGCGATGTCGTTGAGCTTGTCGAGGTCGGCCATCTCGCCCTTGCCCGCCTCGATGTCGCGGAGCAACTGGACCAGCCAGTACGTCCCTTCGCGGCAGGGTGTGCACTTGCCGCAGGACTCGTGGGCGTAGAACTCGGTCCAGCGGGTGACGGCCCGCACGACGCAGGTCGTCTCGTCGAAGCACTGGAGCGCCTTGGTGCCGAGCATGGACCCGGCGGCGCCGACGCCCTCGTAGTCGAGGGGGACGTCGAGGTGCTCCTCGGTGAACATCGGGGTGGAGGAGCCGCCCGGGGTCCAGAACTTCAGGCGGTGGCCGGACCGGATGCCGCCGCTCATGTCGAGGAGCTGGCGCAGCGTGATGCCGAGCGGGGCCTCGTACTGGCCGGGGCTGGTGACATGGCCGCTGAGCGAGTAGAGCGTGAAGCCCGGGGACTTCTCGCTGCCCATCGACTTGAACCAGTCCTTGCCCTTGTTCAGGATCGCGGGAACCGAGGCGATGGACTCGACGTTGTTCACGACAGTGGGGCAGGCGTACAGACCGGCGACCGCAGGGAAGGGGGGCCGCAGCCGGGGCTGGCCACGCCGTCCTTCGAGAGAGTCGAGCAGCGCGGTTTCCTCACCACAGATGTACGCACCGGCGCCCGCGTGCACCGTGAGTTCCAGATCGAGTCCTGAACCCAGGATGTTCGTCCCCAGATAACCCGCCTCGTACGCCTCTCGTACGGCCTCGTGCAGTCGTCGCAGCACGGGGACGACCTCACCGCGCAGATAGATGAACGCGTGAGACGAACGGATCGCGTAACAGGCGATCACGATGCCCTCGATGAGGCTGTGCGGGTTCGCGAAGAGGAGCGGGATGTCCTTGCAGGTCCCCGGCTCCGACTCGTCGGCGTTGACCACCAGATAGTGCGGTTTGCCGTCGCCCTGCGGGATGAACTGCCACTTCATCCCGGTGGGGAAGCCCGCGCCGCCGCGTCCGCGCAGACCGGAGTCCTTGACGTACGCGATGAGGTCGTCGGGCGCCATGGCGAGTGCCTTGCGCAGCCCTTCGTAGCCCTCGTGGCGGCGGTAGGTGTCCAGGGTCCAGGAGTCGGGCTGGTCCCAGAAGGCGGAGAGGACCGGTGCGAGCAGCTTCTCGGGGCTCGTCCCGTTGTGGTCGATCTCGGCGGCCAAGGTCATCACTCCCCCTCCTCGGCTGCGGGCCCGGCCGGGTGCTCCGGGTCGGAGGCCGAGGTCTGCTGCGGTGCGTCGTGCGAGCTGAGGTGCTCGGACGGCGAAGGGTCGTGCGGTTGCCCGTCCTGGGGCTCCGCGTCCTGCGGTCGCGCGTCCTGGGGCTGTCCGGCGCGCGGGGAGACCACGCGCGCCTGCGGGAGCGCTTCGCCCTTGGCGAGCTTCAGCCCGACGAGGGAGGCGGGGCCGGCGCCGCCGGTCGCCTCGACGGCGCCGGGCCGCTCGTCGGGGAAGCCGGCCAGGATGCGGGCCGTCTCCTTGTACGAGCAGATCGGCGCGCCGCGGGTGGGCTCGACGGTCCGGCCGGCGATCAGGTCGTCGACGAGTCGCGTGGCGCTCTGGGGCGTCTGGTTGTCGAAGAACTCCCAGTTGACCATCACGACGGGCGCGAAGTCGCAGGCGGCGTTGCACTCGATGTGTTCGAGGGTGACCTTGCCGTCGTCGGTGGTCTCGTTGTTGCCGACGCCGAGGTGCTCCTTGAGCGTGTCGAAGATGGCGTCGCCGCCCATGACCGCGCACAGGGTGTTGGTGCAGACGCCGACCTGGTAGTCGCCGCTGGGCCTGCGCCGGTACATGGAGTAGAAGGTCGCGACGGCGGTGACCTCGGCGGTGGTGAGGTCGAGCGTCTCGGCGCAGAAGGCCATGCCCGTACGGGAGACGTATCCCTCCTCGGACTGCACGAGGTGCAGCAGCGGCAGGAGGGCGGAGCGGCTGCCGGGGTAGCGGGCGAGCACCTCCTTCGCGTCCGCGTCGAGCCGGGCGCGCACCTCGGCCGGGTAGGGGGTGGCGGGGAGCTGCGGCATCCCCAGACTGACGTCTTGGCGTGATGTGGTCACCGGTCGACGCCTCCCATCACGGGGTCGATGGACGCGACGGCGACGATGACGTCGGCGACCTGGCCGCCTTCGCACATCGCCGCCATGGCCTGCAGGTTGGTGAAGGACGGGTCGCGGAAGTGGACCCGGTAGGGACGGGTGCCGCCGTCGGAGACGACGTGCACGCCGAGTTCGCCCTTGGGGGACTCGACGGCGGTGTACACCTGACCGGCCGGGACCCGGAAGCCCTCGGTCACCAGCTTGAAGTGGTGGATCAGGGCTTCCATGGAGGTGCCCATGATGTTCCGGATGTGGTCGAGCGAGTTGCCGAGTCCGTCCGGGCCGAGGGCGAGCTGGGCGGGCCAGGCGATCTTCTTGTCGGCGACCATGACCGGCCCGGGCTCCAGGCGGTCGATGCACTGCTCGATGATGCGCAGCGACTGGCGCATCTCCTCCAGGCGGATCAGGAAGCGTCCGTAGGAGTCGCAGGTGTCGGCGGTCGGGACGTCGAATTCGTAGGTCTCGTAGCCGCAGTACGGGTCGCTCTTGCGCAGGTCGTGCGGGAGTCCGGCGGAGCGCAGCACCGGGCCGGTGGCGCCGAGCGCCATGCAGCCGGTGAGGTCGAGGTAGCCGACGTCCTTCATCCGGGCCTTGAAGATCGGGTTGCCGGTGGCGAGCTTGTCGTACTCCGGCAGGTTCTTCTTCATGGTCTTGATGAACTCGCGCAGCTGGTCGACCGCGCCCGGGGGCAGGTCCTGGGCGAGGCCGCCGGGGCGGACGAACGCGTGGTTCATCCGCAGGCCGGTGAAGAGCTCGAAGAGGTCGAGAACCAGTTCACGATCGCGGAAGCCGTAGATCATGATCGTGGTCGCGCCGAGCTCCATGCCGCCGGTGGCGATGCACACCAGGTGCGAGGCGAGCCGGTTGAGCTCCATCAGCAGGACGCGCAGGACGGTGGCCCGGTCGGGGATCTGGTCCTCGATGCCGAGGAGCTTCTCGACGCCCAGGCAGTACGCCGTCTCGTTGAAGAACGGCGTCAGGTAGTCCATCCGCGTGACGAAGGTGGTGCCCTGCGTCCAGTTGCGGAATTCGAGGTTCTTCTCGATGCCGGTGTGGAGGTAGCCGATGCCGCAGCGGGCCTCGGTGACGGTCTCGCCGTCGATCTCCAGGATGAGGCGCAGCACGCCGTGCGTGGACGGGTGCTGGGGACCCATGTTGACGATGATGCGCTCGTCGTCGGACTTCACCGCGGATTCCACGACCTCGTCCCAGTCGCCGCCGGTGACTGTATATACAGTCCCCTCGGTCGTGGCACGGGGTGTCGAGTGGGGAGTGGTCATCAGGAGTACGACCTCCGCTGGTCCGGAGCCGGGATCTGGGCGCCCTTGTACTCGACGGCGATGCCGCCGAGCGGATAGTCCTTGCGCTGCGGGAAGCCCTGCCAGTCGTCCGGCATCATGATCCGGGTCAGGGCTGGGTGGCCGTCGAAGACGAGCCCGAAGAAGTCGTACGCCTCGCGCTCGTGCCAGTCGTTGGTCGGGTAGATCTCGACGAGCGACGGGACGTGCGGGTCGCTGTCCGGGGTGGAGACCTCCAGCCGGATCAGCCGACCGTGGGTGAGGGACCGCAGGTGGTAGACGGCGTGCAGTTCGCGGCCCTTGTCGCCCAGGAAGTGGACGCCGCTCACGCCCGTACAGAGTTCGAAGCGCAGGGCGGGGTCGTCGCGCAGGGTGCGGGCGACCTGGACCAGGTGCTCGCGGGCGATGTGGAAGGTCAGCTCGTCGCGGTCGACGACCGTCTTCTCGATGGCGTTGGAGGGGAGCAGGTCCTGTTCCTCCAGGGCCCCTTCCAGCTCGTCGGCCACCTCGTCGAACCAGCCGCCGTACGGCCGGGAGGCGGCCCCCGGCAGGGTGATGGTGCGGACGAGGCCGCCGTAGCCGGAGGTGTCGCCGCCGTTGTTCGCGCCGAACATGCCCTTGCGGACGCGGATGACCTCGCCGCCGGTGTCGCGCGGGGCGGGTACGGCGTTGCCGTTCCGCTCGCCGTTCGCGTCGGAGTTCTCGGTCACCGCAGCAGCCCCTTCATCTCGATCAGGGGCAGTGCCTTGAGGGCCGCTTCCTCCGCCTCGCGGGCGGCCTCCTCCGCGTTGACCCCGAGCTTGCCGTTCTGGATCTTCTGGTGGAGCTTGAGGATGGCGTCCAGCAGCATCTCGGGGCGAGGCGGACAACCCGGCAAATAGATGTCGACCGGGACAATGTGATCAACACCCTGCACAATGGCGTAATTGTTGAACATGCCACCCGATGACGCACAAACCCCCATGGAGATGACCCACTTGGGATTCGGCATCTGGTCGTAGACCTGCCGCAGGACGGGGGCCATCTTCTGGCTCACCCGTCCCGCGACGATCATCAGGTCCGCCTGTCGCGGCGATCCGCGGAAGACCTCCATCCCGAACCGGGCCAGGTCGTAGCGGCCCGCGCCGGTCGTCATCATCTCGATGGCGCAGCAGGCCAGTCCGAACGTGGCCGGGAAGACGGACGACTTCCGCACCCAGCCCGCGGCCTGCTCGACCGTGGTCAGAACGAAGCCGCTCGGCAGTTTCTCTTCGAGTCCCATGGTGTGCCCCTCAGCCCCTCAGTCCCATTCCAGGCCGCCCCGACGCCATACATACGCATAGGCGACGAAGACGGTGAGCACGAAGAGCAGCATCTCCACGAGCCCGAAGATCCCCAGGGCGTCGAAGGAGACCGCCCAGGGATAGAGGAAGACGATCTCGATGTCGAAGACGATGAAAAGCATCGCCGTCAGGTAGTACTTGATCGGAAAGCGGCCGCCTCCGGCGGGAGTCGGGGTGGGTTCGATACCGCACTCGTACGCTTCGAGCTTTGCCCGGTTGTACCGCTTGGGGCCGATAAGCGTGGCCATGACCACGGAGAAGATCGCAAACCCTGCCCCGAGGGCGCCGAGCACGAGGATGGGCGCGTAGGCATTCACGCTCCTCGCTCCTTCCAGTCGTCCTTGACCTGTGGACCGCATCGGGCGACCGGCTCGCCACCTCACCAAGATCGTGCACATGTGAGGCAGTTCACAAGCCCGACTGCCCCGCATCCTATGCCCGGCCCCCTGTGATCTGCGACACGGGGTACGACAACGTCTTTGTGATCTCCACCACCTGACGAAGGATCATGAAGTCCTATGAGCGGTGATCTTCGTACGCGAAGCGGCCGAGTGATCACGAGACGTGACATTCGGCGGCGTTACCGCTGGTCAAAGGCGTGCCGCGCTATCAATCGAAGGCCCGTACAAGCAAATTGGCGGTGGAATACCTCGGGGTGATAAGGGCGTCGGCCGAGATCGACGACCGCCCGCACGAGGGGTGGTGGGGATCGATGCGGACATGTGCACGCATTCACGAACTTCCGGATCGAGCACACGGGGAGCGCCTCCGCGCCGGCCCGGCGCCCGAGTGGAGTCGCCGCCTCCGCCGGCGCGGGACGACCGCGAGGCGATCATGGGGCCCCGCGGGTGACCGCGGACCGCCGCGGGACGTCCACGCGGGTGACCCCGGACCACCCCGGGACGTCCACGCGGATCACGGCCGCGAGGGTTGACCGTTCCGGCGGACCCGCGCTGTGACCTGCGCCACTCGGCCCCGCACCCCGGAAAGCCGGGCTTGGCCATCCGTGCGAACGGGTGGTAGGCGACGGGCAATTCGGGCGTATTACCGAAAGGCAATGATCACGGGCCTGTTGGCCGCCGCCCGATTTGCCCGTTACGGCGTCAATAAAGGTGCCCGGAAAGCGGATTCACAGATTCCGAACGTAACTGTGTCGCAACACACGTTTCTTGATGGGACCCCTACAGCCCTGATAGCGCTAGTACCCATGTCCCACACCGCTCACATACCCAGCCACCGGAAGCCCCGTCAGCGCGCCTCGAAGTCGGCACTGCGAGCCGGAGTTGCCGGTGGCGTCCTCAGCACCATCGCGGTCGCGGGTGCCGCCGGTCCGGCCCAGGCCGAGCCGGTGACCCAGACGATCGAGATGCCCACGATCACGTCCGGCTTCTCCACCGCTGTGGCCGCCTCCGCCCAGGCCACGCAGCAGGTCGCCCTCGACCTGGAGACGCAGGCCGACGAGGACGCCGCGGCCGAGAAGGCCGCCAAGACGGCCAAGAAGGCGCACGCCGAGGCCGTCCGCAAGGCCGAGGCCGAGAAGAAGGCCGAAGCCGCCGCGAAGGCCAAGGCCGAGGCGGAGGCCGAGGAGCGCGCCGAGCGCGCCTCCCGGACCTCCGAGCGCACGGTGCTCAGCGCCTCCTCCGGCTCGTCGAGTTCCTCGGACGCCGGCAGCTCCGCCTCCGCCTCCGCACCCTCCTCTTCCTCTTCCTCTTCCTCGAACGTGAGCGGCTCCGCCGCCTCCATCGTGGCGTTCGCCAAGGCCCAGGTCGGCGACGCGTACGTGCCCGGCGGCACCGGCCCCAACTCCTGGGACTGCTCCGGCCTGGTCCAGGCCGCGTACCGCACGGCGGGCATCGACCTGCCGCGCGTCTCGCAGTCCCAGTCGACGTTCGGCACCCAGGTCTCCCTGGACAACCTCCAGCCCGGCGACATCCTCTACTGGGGTGGCGCGGGCAGCGCGTACCACGTCGCGATCTACATCGGCGGCGGCGAGTTCGTCGGTGCGCAGAACTCCAACACCGGCACGGTGCAGCGCTCCATGGACTACGACCGGCCGACCGGCGCGGTCCGCGTTCTCTGATTCACAAGCGCCCGTCGGCGCTCAGGTCGACAGCCTCTGAGGGCCGCCGCTCCCCCGCTCGGGAGCGGCGGCCCTTCGCCGTCGTCGCGGCGACGAGCAGGGCCAGAACCATCAGCAGGGCGCTCACCCAGACCGGGGCCCGGTAGCCGAACCCGGCGTCCAGGGCCAGGCCGCCCGCCCACGGGCCCACCGCCGCACCGAGGTTGAACGCGGTCGTCGAGAAGGCGCCGGCCAGCGTCGGGGCCCCGGAGGCGAGGTCCAGGACCCGGGTGATCAGGGCGGTGCCCGTGCCGAAGGCGAGCATGCCGAGGAGCGGGATCAGCGCCAGGGCGAGCACCGGGCGGCCCGCCGTCAGGGCGAGGGCCGCCCAGCCGAGGGTGAGGGCGGTCATGCCCGTGGCGATGACGGCGACCGGGCGGGCGTCGGCGAACCGGCCCGCCACCGTGACCCCGGCGAACGAACCCGCCCCGAACAGCGCCAGGGACACCGGCACCCATCCGGCGCCCAGCCCCGTCTCCCGGGTGAGGAGCGGTTCCAGGTAGGAGAAGGCGCAGAAGGTCGCCCCCTGCACCAGGGCCATCGTGAGCAGGACCGGCCGCGGCCCGGGGCCGGTCAGCGCGCGCAGTTCGTCCCGTACGGGCACGGGAGCGGCGCCCGTGCCCGTACCCCGGCCGCCTGGGATGGAGCGCAGGACCGCGAGGAAGGCGGGCAGCGAGACGATCGCGACCGCCCAGAAGGCCGACCGCCACCCCCACCGCTCCCCCAGCACCGCGCCGGCCGGTACGCCCACGACGCAGGCGATCGTCACGCCGCCGACCACCACGGCGGTGGCCCGGCCCTTCAGTTGGTCCGGGACCATCGCGATGGCCGTGGTCAGCGCGACCGCCCAGAAGCCCGCGTTGGCCAGCGCCCCGGCGAAGCGGGTCACCAGGAGCACCTCGTAGCTCGGGGTGAGTGCGCCGACGACATGGACGGCGACGAACACCGCGAGGAAGAGAAGCAGGGCGCGGCGGCGGGGCCAGGCGCGGCCGGCGAGCGCCATCAGGGGCGCGCCGACGACCATCCCGATGGCGAAGGCGGAGGTGAGGAGGCCGGCGGCGGAGAGGGAGACGTCGAGGTCGGCGGCGATGCCGGAGACGAGCCCGGACAGCATGAACTCGGAGGTGCCCTGGGCGAAGACCGCGAGCCCCAGGACGTAGACGGCGAATGGCATGGGTGAGTAGCCCCTTGGACGGAACCGTCGGGTGGACAGACAGACCGGAGTGCGGGGATACGGGCCGCCGAAGACGCCCGCCGGTGGTCCGGCGGGACGGTGCGGGAGAAGTGCCCTGCGGCGATCGGCCGTGGCAGGGAGAAGTGCCCTGCGGTGACGATGGGCCGGTGGCACGGACCCCGCGTACGGCGGTGCTTCAGCGCGTACGCGAGGGGGAACGGCCCGTACCCGCGGTGCGCGGGGGGCGTGGAACCGTGATGAAGGGGGCCGGTGACCCGTGGGTCAGCCGGCGACGCTCAGCACGGACACGGCCACCGGCGCACCGGTGGCCGGAGTCTGTCGGACTCGGGGCTGGCCATGGCGCAGAGGCTACCGTGCGGGCGGCGGGGCCTCCAGCGGTTTTCCGGGCCGGAGGGCGCCGCCGCCCCGGGTCAGCGGCGGCGCGGGCGGCGGGTCGTCCGCTCCGGCTCCTTGGCCGAGGTGGTGGGCGCGGGCAGCGCGTCGTACGCGGCGTCGAAGTCCTCGTCCTCGTCCGTCGCGGTGGGGTCCACGGCGAAGCGGGGCTCCAGGAAGAGCCCGTGGTGCTGGGGCAGGGAGGCGGTGGTCATGGCTGTCTGTCCTTGGGGTCGAGCAGCGCTGTATCGGCTTGTTCCGTACCCCGCTGGCCTGCGTTCGATGTGAGCGTGCGTCAAGAAGAGTGGCACGCACCGCGTGCCGCCACTGCGGGCGGGGGCGGGCGGGCGCCGTCCGGTCCGGTACTGCCGACGACCGGGGGCGCGCAAATCATCGCACACGATCCCCCGGGGGGATGAGGATTAACGCCGGGGGCGGCCGGAGCGCCGGGTTCGGGGTGCTCAGGGGACGACGCGGAAGTGCGTGGTCAGCCGTCGGTCCTCGCCCAGGACGTGGAACGCCAGGCCGGGCGGCTGGTCCCGGTCCGCCGGGCGGTCCCCCTCCCAGGGCAGGCGCAGGGTCCAGGTGACGGCGGGGCCGACGATCAGGGGGCGGCCGCCGAAGACCGAGGCGGCGGCCGTGTGGGCGTGTCCGGTGAGGACGGCGACGACCCGCGGGTGGGCGGCGAGCAGGGCGGCGAGCCGCTCGGGCTCCTGGAGCATCCCGGCGTCCGGCAGCGGGTGGTGGAGTTCGACGGGCGGCTGGTGGAAGGCGATCAGCGCGGGGACGCCGTCGGGCAGCCCGGCGAGCGTGGCGTCGATCCAGGCCAGCGTCTCCGGGTCGAGGCGTCCCTCGTCGCGGCCGGGGATCGTGGAGTCGCACATCAGGATGGCGCACCCGGCGATGCGGTGGACCCGGTTGACGGGCGCGGTGCCGGGGGGCTCCCCGAGGAACGCCTTGCGGTAGACGGGGCGAGCGTCGTGGTTGCCCGGGCAGGCGAACACGGGAAACGGTGCGTCCAGAAGGCGTACCGCCTCCTCGTACTCGGCCTCGGCCGCGTGATCGGCGATGTCCCCGGTGACCAGCAGCGCGTCGACCGGGCGTGGCAGGGCCCGCAGATGGTCCATGACGCGGGCGGTCCGCCGGGTCGCGCGTTCGCTGCCGTCCAGGTGCAGATCGCTGATCTGAGCAAGCAACATGAGCCGCACTCCCCCGTTCTAACGTTTATTTCTATTCTTCCGTTAGGACTCTAGAGTGGACGGCGCGGACGTTCAAGAGGTGGGCGGCGAAGAGGAGCAGGCAGTGGCGCAGCGGCCCGTGATGGAGCTGGTGAGCACCATCCGTCACGACGGGGACGGCGGGGTGCTGGACGACCTGGACACGGTCCGGGGGGCGAATCGCTGGCTCCAGCGGCAGCCCGACCTGCCGGGGGGCGCGACCGGCGCCGGGGTCCTGGTCGTCGACGAGGATCTCCGGGCCGCGGTCGTCGGTGTACGGCGGGCCGTCCGGGCCCTGTTCGCGCGGGTGGTCAGCCCGGCCCCGCCCAGCCCGGCCGACGCCCGCCGTCTGATGCCCGCCGACGAGGCCCTGGTCCACCTCAACGCGGCCGCGGCCCGGGAGCCCGTCACCCCCCAGCTGCACTGGCCGGACGGAGGGGCCCCTGCGACCCGCCTGTCGTCGGCCGAGGCCGACCCACGCGTACGGCTGGTCGCGGCGCTGGCGCGCGATGCCGTCGACTTCCTGAGCGGCCCGGAGTGCGAGCGGCTACGGGCCTGCCACGCGCCGCGCTGCGTGCGGTACTTCATCAGGAGCCACGGTCGGCAGGAGTGGTGCAAGCCCTCCTGCGGCAACCGGGCCCGGGTGGCCCGCCACTACGAGCGCACACGCGCGGCGGACCCCTCCTGAGCGGCCTCAGGCCTTCGGGGCCACCTTCGACAGGCCGTTGATGATGCGGTCCATCGCGTCGCCGCCCTGCGGGTCGGTCAGGTTGGCCAGCATCTTGAGGGTGAACTTCATCAGCAGCGGGTGGGTCAGACCGCGCTGGGTGGCGACCTTCATGATCTTCGGGTTGCCGATCAGCTTCACGAAGGCGCGGCCCATCGTGTAGTAGCCGCCGTAGGTCTCCTTGAGCACCTTCGGGTAGTTGTTCAGGGCCAGTTCGCGCTGGGCGGGGGTGGCGCGGGCGTGGGCCTGGACGATGACGTCGGCCGCGATCTGGCCCGACTCCATGGCGTACGCGATGCCTTCGCCGTTGAACGGGTTGACCATGCCGCCCGCGTCGCCGACGAGGAGGAGACCCTTGGTGTAGTGCGGCTGGCGGTTGAAGGCCATCGGGAGGGCCGCGCCGCGGATCGGCATCGTCATGTTGTCCGGGGTGTAGCCCCAGTCCTCCGGCATCGAGGCGCACCAGGCCTTGAGGACCTCGCGCCAGTCCAGCTCCTTGAAGGCGGAGGAGGAGTTGAGGATGCCGAGGCCCACGTTGGAGGTGCCGTCGCCCATGCCGAAGATCCAGCCGTAGCCGGGCAGCAGCCGGTCCTCGGAGCCGCGCTTGTCCCACAGCTCGAGCCAGGACTCCAGGTAGTCGTCGTCGTGGCGGGGCGAGGTGAAGTAGGTCCGCACGGCGACGCCCATGGGCCGGTCCTCGCGGCGGTGCAGGCCCATCGCCAGGGAGAGCCGGGTGGAGTTGCCGTCGGCGGCGACGACGAGCGGGGCGTGGAAGGTGACCGGGGTCTTCTCCTCGCCGATCCTCGCCTCGACGCCGGTGATGCGGCCGGTGCGCTCGTCCCTGATGGGCGCGCCCACGTTGCAGCGCTCGTACAGCCGGGCGCCGGCCTTCTGCGCCTGCCGGGCCAGCTGCTCGTCGAAGTCGTCGCGCTTGCGGACCAGACCGTAGTCCGGGTAGGAGGCGAGGTCGGGCCAGTCCAGCTGGAGCCGTACACCGCCGCCGATGATGCGCAGGCCCTTGTTGCGCAGCCAGCCCGCCTCCTCGGAGATGTCGATCCCCATGGAGACGAGCTGTTTCGTGGCGCGGGGCGTGAGCCCGTCGCCGCAGACCTTCTCGCGGGGGAAGGCGGTCTTCTCCAGGAGCAGGACGTCGAGTCCGGCCTTGGCGAGGTAGTAGGCGGTCGTGGAGCCGGCTGGGCCCGCTCCGACGACGATCACGTCCGCGCTGTGCTCGGAGAGGGGCTCGGTCACGGTCGGATCTCCCGAAGACTCGAATTCGCGTGCCGCGCGGCACATGTCCCGTGCAGTCTATGGGGGCCTGCGAACCAACCCTCCGAAGGGCTCCCTCATGTCGACAGCACCTGTCATACCTCATGCTTCGGCCCCCGCCGTACGCCTCCGTGTTCCGACCGACGAGGACGCCCTGGCCTGGCATCGGGTCTTCGACGACCCGCAGGTGATGGAGTTCTTCGACGGGCGGAGCGCTGAGCTGTCCGCGTACGAGGAGCTCACCGCCCGCCAGCGGCGGCACGACGCGGAGCTGGGCTACTGCCTGTGGACCGTCACGGACGAGGAGGACACCGTCCTCGGCTTCACCGGGGCGCAGCCGTGGCCGCACACGCATTACGGGCCGGTCGGCGCGATCGAGATCGGCTGGCGGCTGGGGCGCCCGGCGTGGGGGCGGGGGTACGCTACCGCCGCCGCGCGCACGACGCTGGAGCGGGTGCGGGCGGCGGGGGTGGGCGAGGTCGTCGCGATGGTCCACTCGCGCAACGCCCGGTCGATGGCGGTCGCGGAACGGCTCGGGATGCGGCGGGCCGAGTCGTACGCCACCCCGCGCGGCCAGGAGGCCGTCTGCTTCCGGCTGGAGCTGTGAGCCCGGGACCGTAACCGGGCCCGTGGACGGTCGCGCTCCGGGGCCACGTCACGGGAGCCGTAGTCCGGGGCCGTGACCGGCCCCGGACCGTGACCGATCCCGGGCAGTGACCGATCCCGGGCAGTGACCGCCCCTGGACCGTTACGGGAACGTCAGGCGCGGGTGGCCCGGTGCAGGGCCACCACGCCGCCGGTCAGGTTGCGCCAGGCGACCTTCGACCAGCCGGCCTTCTGGAGCAGTGCGGCGAGGGCGGGCTGGTCGGGCCAGTCGCGGATGGACTCGGCGAGGTAGACGTACGCGTCCGGGTTGGAGGACACCGCGCGGGCGGCCGGCGGGATCGCCCGCATGAGGTACTCCGTGTAGACCGTGCGGAACGGGGTCCAGACCGGCTGGGAGAACTCGCAGATCACGACGCGGCCGCCGGGCTTCGTCACCCGGTACAGCTCGCGCAGCGCGACCTCGGTGTCCTGGATGTTGCGCAGCCCGAAGGAGATCGTGACGGTGTCGAACGTCTCGTCCTTGAACGGCAGCTTCATCCCGTCGCCCGCGGTGAACGGCATCCAGGGGTGGCGCTCCTTGCCGACCTTGAGCATGCCGAGCGAGAAGTCGCACGGTACGACGTAGGCGCCCGCCTTCACGAAGGGCTGCGAGGAGGTCGCCGTGCCGGCCGCCAGGTCGAGGATCTTCTGCGCGGGGCGGGCGTCGACCGCCCGGGCGACCGCCTTGCGCCACAGCCGGGCCTGGCCGAGCGAGATCACGTCGTTGGTCAGGTCGTAGTTGGCCGCCACACCGTCGAACATCGAGGCGACTTCGTGCGGCTGCTTTTCCAGGGAGGCTCGGGTCACCCCGCCATTCAAGCAGCCCGGCGTCACGGATCAGCGGGGGCGGTCGCCCGGGTCCCGCGCCCCCCTCGAACTGATCTTCACTTCTCTTCAACCTTTTCGGCACACCGGTGCTCTGTAAGGGGTGGGACTCCGCCCGGGGCGGAGTTCGGGGGAGCACGGAAGCGCGAGGAGAGGGGAGGGCGGATGCCGGCAGCGGCTGAGCCCGCCATGGCCGCCGGCGAGGGCGCCGCGTTCGAGGCGTACGCCCGGACCGGGCAGCGCCGGCTGTACCGGACGGCCTACCTGCTGTGCGGAGACGTCGAGGGCGCGCAGGACCTGACGCAGACGACGCTCGCCAAGCTGTTCCAGCACTGGCGGAAGGCGAGCCGGGCGGACAACCTCGACGCCTACGCCAAGACCGTGCTCGTCCGCACCTTCGTGGCCGAACGCCGCCGCACCGTCCGCGATCTCCTCGCCCACAACCGCAACGCGCCCCGCCCGCAGCCCAACCCCGCACCGGGCGCCGACCTCCGGGTCACGCTGCTCGCCCTGCTCGCCGAACTCCCGCCCCGGGCACGGGCGATGGTCGTCCTGCGCTACTGGGACGACCTGAGCGTGGAGACCGTGGCCTCGCTGCTGCGGTGCAGCGAGTCCACGGTGAAGAGCCAGTGCTCGCGTTCGCTCGTCCGACTGCGCGCCCGGATGGGCGACGTCCAGCTCTACTCCTCCGGAAGCTGAGGGCCGGCCATGATTCCTGAACCGCACGAGCACCTGCCGCCCCGCACCTACGACGAAGAGCTGTTCCGGGACGCCCTGCACCAAACCGTCGGCCCGCTGTCCCTCCAGCCCGACCTCGTCCCCGACGCCGTCCGGGAAGGGCGCCGGCGGCGGGCCAGGACCCGGGCGTTCGCGGTCGCGGGCACCTTCGTCGCGGTCACCGCCGTGACCCTGGGCCTCGCCGTGCTCGGCCCCTGGCTGCTGGCGGGGCCGGACACGGGGCCCGCCGCGCCCGCCGGCCCGTCCCTCTCCCTGCCCGCTCCCACTCCCACCCCGTCCCCCCAACGTACGGAGCCACGCCCCGAGATGCCGAGCCCCACGTCCACCCCCGTGCCGACGGGCACCGCGCCCGTGCCCCCGGCGCCCCCCTTCGCCACGCCCTCCCCGTCGGTCCCGCCCGGCCTCGGCCCCGAAAAGGCCCAGCGGCTGGCGGACTTCCGGCAGTGGGCGGCCGGGGCGCTGGACGCCCTGCTGCCCCCGTCGATCGGGACGGTCCTGCCGGTCGGCGAGGGCCCGGAGAGCTACCAGGGGCGGCGCGGCTCCCTCGTGCACGCCGTCCGCCTGTCGGTGCGCCCGGAGCCGGGCGCCCCGGCGCCCGCCTGTCGCGACATCCCGGAGACGGGGCTGACCTGCGAGGGCCTCACCCTGGAGGACGGCACGCCCGCCCGGGTGTACCGGCAGCCCGCCGATGGGCGGACGGGTACGGAGGTCTCCCTCCAGTACCGCTCCGGCCGCAGCACGGTGGCCCTCTCCGTCTCGCCCGCGCCCTCCGGGGCGGGCGGCGCTCCCGTCACGGCCGGGGACCTGGTCCGGGTCGTCCAGAGCCCGCGGTTCCGGGAGCTGATCGCGTACGCCGACGAGAACCCGGTGCCGCGGAGCGGGGCCGCCTCGTGACGCGCCGCCGCCCCACGGGCACCCTGCCGCGCGCGTACGGGGAACCGGACCGCGACGAGGACACGTTCCGGCTGCGCGTGCCACCGCCCCGGGCCCCGGGGCGCGCGCCGGGCCGCTCGCGGTCGACGGCCCGCTCCCTGGTGCGCCGCAGACGCCGCAACCGTCGCCGGGCGGCCTCGCTCGCCGTGCTGGCCCTCGTGGTCGTGGCGGGCGCGGCCCTGCTGGTCGGCCGCCCCTGGCAGGACGGGGGCGGCCCGGCGGACGCGGCGCCGGGCTCGTCCCGTACGGCCCCGGCGGGCGGACCGGACAACGCGTCGGAGCCGCTGGAGGACCCTCCGCCGTCCACTCCCCCGCCGTCCCCGAAGCCCTCCGCCTCGGCCTCGGACATGGACAAGAAGGACGACGATGTCCGGGCCGAGGACATCCCCGCCTCGGGCCCCGGCACGTTCACCGTGGCCCGTGCGGGGGTCGACGCGAAGGGCGGGGGCAGCGCCTACCGGGTCGAGGTGGAGAACGGCAGCGGCGTCGACCCCGACCGGGCGGCCGAGGAGATAGCCGCCGTTCTCGCCCACCCGCGCGGTTGGGGCCACGGCGGCGAGCACACGTTCCGCCAGGTCGCCGACGGACCGGCCGGCCTGGTGATCAAGATCGCCACCCCGGCGACCACGGACCGGATCTGCGGCGAGTACGGCCTGCGGACGCGCGGCGAGGTCAACTGCCGGGGCGGCGAGAAGGTGATGGTCAACCTGAAGCGCTGGCAGCTCGGTTCACCGCAGTTCGACGGGCCCGTCGCGGAGTACCGGGCGCTGATCGTCAACCACGAGGTCGGCCACTGGCTGGGGCGCGGCCACGAGACCTGCCCGGGGAAGGGGCTCCCCGCTCCCGCGATGATGCAGCAGATCGACGGGCTGAAGGGCTGCGTCGCCAACGCCTGGCCGTACGACACGAAGGGCCGCTATCTGGGCGGCCCGAAGGTGCCGTGACCTGCGGTGCCCCCGTACGGAGCCGGCTCCGGCCTCGACTCCGGCCCGAGAGCCTGTCGGGCGACCTCTGACAGGCTCTCGGCTTGCTCTTCAGGAGACGATCCCGAGCTTCAGGATGATCAGGAGGCGGGGGCGCGTACTGATAGCCGCAGCAATCGCCTGTCGGGATCCGCGCCGCAGGAGAAGGAACGCAATCAGGGATCTGAATGGCCGACTGCATGTGCAGCCGAATTCGCCTTGATCGCTGCTGCGGTGAGAAGTACGAGAACCCCTACTAGCCCGGCCGATGGAACGATGATGACAGTCGCGTTCACGGTATCGCCCAGCGCGAACGCCAGGCCGAGGGCCAACGAAACGACACCTGTGACATAGGCGGTCAGGAAAGTTGCCGTCAGCATCGGAGCCGCGGAGGCGTGCCCTGCTTGCCATGCACGGTCGGAAGACATCGTCGCCTTGGTGCGAATTCCCATCGCGGAATTGCGTTGGATGCTGCCGCTCGCAACCTGGCTCTTCAGGTAATGAATCACCGCGCCCAGCGCCATCAATCCCGCGCCGAAACTGAATCCTGCGACCGGATCCATTGCTTTTCCTCCAAGAGCGTAGATCGGCGCTCCCCGTCCGGAGAGGCCTCCCCCGACCGGCAGGGATCAGATCACCTGCCAACACGTCAAATTCTCCCCCCACCCCCGCATGTGCCCGAACCTCGATCGGGGCATTGCAGCGTTGCGAAGTAACGTGATCCGCATCCTGCGCCGATGGCTCAACCCCTCCACGGAATCGAGTCTCCACCGAACCCGGAACGGTTCACTCGCAGTTCAGGAGGACGGTGCGTCCACATTCGGCTTCCGCCTCACCTCAGTCACGGACACGCTCTCGTCCTCGGGGGCGCCGAAGGGTTCAGCGATCACGCCTGTTCCGGTCCCGATGACTTCCACTGCCAAGCCGGAGCCCATGAAGCGAAGGTCCACTCGGGCGCGCGGGTCGCCGCCGAGGTCGGGCATCTTGTGGATGCGGTCGGTACGGTATCCGGCCGCGGTAATGGTCTGCTGAAGTGTGCTGTAGGTGGTGTGCGGCTCTCCGGCTGCTTTGGTGGTCAGGCGCTCGGCGTGCTTGGCGGCGGCGCACTTTTCGATTTCGCCGAGTTCGACTTCCTGTGGTGGGCCGGACCGCATGGGCTTGTCGGGCATCTCACCTGACTCATCGACGGGGATGGGTATGTCGCCGTTCGCGTCAGGTGTCCCGGCGGGCTTTTCGGTGCGGGGGGGGCGACACCGCTGGGGATGCCACCGGGCAGTGTCCTGGGATCTGGTGCGGCGCCACTGCCGCTGGGGGCGTCGGGGGATCATTGGCGCGCGAACTTGTTGAGGATGTCGAGGGACTGCTTCTCGGTGGGCTGCCGGGCGGGTGAGGCGGAGACCTGGGAGCCGACCGGGGCGGTGGATGTGGATGAGGCTGTCTGAGTGCCGCAGGCGGTCAGGGCGAGGGAGCCCGCAGCCGCTATGACGACGGACGCAGTGAAGCGAATTGATGGCATGGATGAATCTTTGCCACACGCTCACATGGGGCGCATGAGTAAGCGTACTCATTGCTTGATCACGGGCCGAAAGTAGTCGTCGAGAGCTGTGAACCGATTGATCTCAGTCTCGTTGTGATGGCTTGATTTCGAAGAGTCCGGTTTCGAAGCCGTCATCGTTCTCCAGGAACGGCCCCGCCGTAGTTCCGCTCTGCCCGGTTTCATGAAGGTTGATGAGACGTCGTAAACGGCGCAAGCGTCCCGTGGTGGAGTAGGTCGCGGCGGGCGTGGGCGATGCCGGCTCGTCCGGCGAGGCGGATGGCTCAGATGCCAGAAGACGCTGACTACAGGCCCCACGATCCGGGCGCACGCCGCCAGGCGTTGCTGAACGGCCCCGCCCGCCAGGGCGATCGCCTGCTCCCGGGGCGCTGTCGCGGTCGACACCTGTACGCATCTACGCATCCAGTCATGGTCGTGAGCCTGCGCCTCAGCGGGCGCGGTGCACGAGTCGACCCCCGAGGACCGTCGCCACGCAGGCGCGCGCGCCGCCCACGCGCAGGGCCGCCTCGTCGGGTACGTCGAAGGCCGCGAGGTCCGCCCGGCCGCCCACGGTCAGCGGGGCGCCCGCCGTGCGGGCCAGGTCGCCGCCCGTCGCGAAGGGGTCCAGGTCCGGCGGGCCCGAGTGCGCGGGTGAGGGCGGGACCCGGACCAGGCCCGACCGGGCGACGGCCGTGCGCAGCGCGGGGTCCTCCGTGGCGAGGAGGCCCGCCAGGTGCGTCGTGCCGTGGCGCAGCATCCGCTGAAGCCCGCGACGGACGGACCCGGCCCGCCTGGCCGTGTCCATCGTCGCCGCCAGTCGCTCGAACTCCTCGCCCCACAGCGGGAGTTCACCCAGCTCGTCGGCCTCGCGGGGGTCGGGGTGGTAGCAGCGGGTGAGCAGTTCCCGGGCCCGGTCCTGGCGCAGTCCGGGCGTGAGGAGGCCGGGCCAGCGACGGACCCGGGCCGTCGGGTGCGCGGCGACGACCTCCTCGTACGGGCCGAGGGCCGCGATCCGCTCACCGTCCACCGCGACCGCGCCGTCCACGACGGCCGCCGCGCCCGCCGGGAGGACCAGGGGCGCGGCGTGGATCGTCAGCACGGGAGGCCGAGGCCCTAGTTGGCGTTGAGGAGCTTCAGCTCCGGGTGGGCCGTGCCGCCCTCGATCGCCGTGGAGGAGATGTGCGAGACGACGCGCTCGTCGACCGGGTCCATCGCCGGGTCGTCGTGCACGACGAGGTGCTCGTACGTCGTGGCGCGCTGCGCGGGGACCCGGTCCGCCTTGCGGATCAGGTCGATGATCTCCAGCCGGTTGGAGCGGTGCCTGGCTCCGGCCGAGGAGACGACGTTCTCCTCCAGCATGATCGAGCCGAGGTCGTCCGCGCCGTAGTGCAGCGACAACTGCCCGACCTCCTTGCCGGTGGTCAGCCAGGAGCCCTGGATGTGGGCGACGTTGTCGAGGAAGAGCCGGGCGATGGCGATCATCCGCAGGTACTCGAAGAGCGTGGCCTGCGTCTGGCCCTTCAGCTTGTTGTTCTCCGGCTGGTAGGTGTACGGGATGAAGGCGCGGAAGCCGCCCGTACGGTCCTGGACGTCCCGGATCATCCTCAGGTGCTCGATGCGCTCGGCGTTGGTCTCGCCGGTGCCCATCAGCATGGTGGAGGTGGACTCGACGCCGAGGCCGTGCGCGATCTCCATGATCTCCAGCCACCGCTCGCCGGACTCCTTGAGAGGGGCGATGGCGGTCCGCGGCCGGGCGGGCAGCAGTTCGGCGCCGGCGCCGGCGAAGGAGTCGAGCCCGGCGGCGTGGATCCGGCTGATGGCCTCCTCGGCGGAGACCTTCGAGATCCGGGCCATGTGATCGATCTCGGAGGCGCCCAGCGAGTGGATGACCAGCTGCGGGTAGGCCTTCTTGATCGCGGAGAAGTGCTCCTCGTAGTACTCGACGCCGAAGTCCGGGTGGTGCCCGCCCTGGAACATGATCTGGGTGCCGCCCAGCTCCACGGTCTCCGCGCAGCGGCGCAGGATGTCGTCGAGGTCGCGGGTCCAGCCCTTGGCGGTGTCCTTGGGCGGGGCGTAGAAGGCGCAGAACTTGCAGGCCGTCACGCACACGTTGGTGTAGTTGATGTTGCGCTCGATGATGTACGTCGCGATGTGCTCCGTACCGGCGTAGCGGCGTCGGCGTACAGCGTCGGCGGCGGCGCCCAGCGCGTGCAGGGGCGCGGACCGGTAGAGGTCGAGCGCCTCCTCCGGGGTGATCCGACCGCCTTCGGCGGCTCGGTCGAGGACGGGCTGGAGGTCGGCCTTCTCGGTCACCGGGCTGTCACCTTTCGGCGGTTTTATTGACGTTCCTCGGACCGATCCAGCGTACGCCAGCCCTTGACGCCGTCAGCCGCCGGACCGGGTGAGCTCGCCGTACGGGAGACCTGCGGCGCGTTCCTTCGAGCGGTAGTCCAGGGTGCCGTCGTCGGCGAGGCGGAAGACCACGTCCGCCTCGGTGCTGGTGCACAGGCCGGGGGTGCTGGGGCGGTCCGGGTCGGTGCGCTCGCGGATGTTCAGCTCCTTCGCGGTGCCGGAGGCGAGGGTTCCGACGCTGTTGCAGGTGACGGTGAGGCCGAGCTGGGAGATCGTCGTGCTCATCCGGACGACCTGCTCGCCGCGTTTCCCCGCGGTGAAGACGGCGGTGAGGGTGCCGTGCGGCTGGCCGGTCGTCTTCTCGGTGACCGGCCCCTTCCAGGTGCCCAGGTACGCCTTCGGCAGCTCGCCGACCGGGGCCCCGCTCGCGTCGGCGGACTCGGCGGGCGTCGGCTTCCCGGAGTCGGGCGGAGAGGCGGAGTCCGACGGGGTGGCCGCGGCGTCGTTGCCCCGGTCCCGGTCGGCGTCGCCGCCCGGGAAGAAGCCGTCGAGCAGGCCCGTGCCGAGGGTGACGGCCGCGAGCGCGCCCGCCACCGCCAGGGCGATCGTGCAGCTGACGCGGCGGCTCCGGCGCTCCCCGGGGGTCTGCCGGTTCTCGGCGCTGACGGTGAGGGAGAGACGGGGGTCGCCGGCGTGCCGGCCCGGCAGCCCGTGCGCACCGTGCGCGCCGTCGCCGCCCTGGCGGTAGGTCCCGGCGTGCCTGGGGGGCGGGGGCACGGTGGAGGCGGGTTTCGCGCGCGGAGGCGTCGGGGGCGGAGGCGGGGGCGGCGTGCCGTACGTGTCGTCCTGCGGATGCGGCGTGCCGTAGGCGTCGTCCTGCGGATGCGGGGTTCTGTACGGCGCGTCCTGCGTCGCTTCCTGGGGGCGCGGTGTGCCGTACGGGGCTTCCTGCTGCGGCGCTTCCTGCGGGCGCGGTGTCCCGTACGGGGCCTCCCGCTGCGCCGCTTCCTGCGGGCGGGGTGTCCCGTACGGCGCTTCCTGCGAGCCCTGGGCCGGCGGGCCGAACTGCCCGCCCCTGCCCGGTGCGGCCGTTCCCGGCAGCGCCCCCAGTGAGGCGCTGCTGAACGGCACCGGCCCCGACTGGACCGGCGCGTCCTGCGGTTCCAGGTCGAGCAGCGCCACCGCGGACCGGCTCACCTCGCGCACCAGCCCGCCCGGCAGCCAGCCGCCCGCCACCATCGCCGCCGCCCCGCCGGGAGCGAGCACCCGGGCGAGATCGGCCGGGGCGGGGCGGGCCGCCGGGTCCTTGGCGAGGCAGCCCGCGACCACTTCGAGCAGTTCGCCCTCCAGGTCGCCCAGTTCGGGTTCCTCGTGGACCACCTTGTAGAGGAGTACGGCGGAGGAGTCGCCCGGGAAGGGAGCCGCGCCCGTCGCCGCGTACGCGAGGACCGCGCCCAGCGAGAAGACGTCGGCCGCGCCGGAGACGTCCCGGCCCCGGATCTGCTCGGGCGCCATGTAGCCGGGCGAGCCGACGGAGACCCCGGTGGAGGTGAGCGAGACGGTCGCGCCGAGGGCTCGTGCGATGCCGAAGTCGATGAGGCGGGGCCCGTCGAGGGCGAGCAGCACGTTGGACGGCTTCACGTCACGGTGGACGATGCCCTGCCCGTGGACGACGGCGAGGGCCTCGGCGAGCCCCGCGCCCAGGGTGCGCACCGCGTGCTCGGGCAGCGGGCCGTGCTCGGTGATCGCCTGCGAGAGCGGCGGCCCGGCGACATACCCGGTGGCCACCCACGGCACCGGGGCGTCCGGGTCGGCGTCCAGGACCGGGGCGGTCCACTGGGCGCCGATGCGCCGGGCGGACTCCACCTCGCGCCGGAATCGGGCGCGGAACTGCTCGTCGAGGGCGAAGTGGGGGTGGACGACCTTGACCGCGACCGTACGCCCGCCGGCGCTGCGGCCGAGATAGACCCGGCCCATACCGCCCGCACCGAGCCTGCCGAGCAGCCGGTAGGAACCGATGGTGTGCGGTTCGCCCGCTTCCAGCGGCTGCATATGGACTCCCCCTGTGAACCCTGCGGACGGTGAACCCGTGGACGGTAAACCCGGTGGACGGTCCGGACCCGGACCGAAGCCTAGGGGGCGCCAAGGGCGCGGTCACCGGGAAACGGCCGGACCATTCCCCCTTCTCCGGTCAGGAGGGGATCTTTTCGCCCCGGGGAAAGGCGCGAATGTGTTGTTGCACGGCCTCTCCCATTCCCCTTTGGGGGTACGGACGCTTTGCGGCTACGGAAAGGGAATTCCCTTCATTCTCCGGTTCATCCGCCCGGCCGCCCAGTCACTGGGTCGCCCAGTCGCTCAGCCGCCGAGCAGCTCCACGTGGACGTCGGCCGGGTAGCCGGTGTCCCGCCCCGTGCGGCGGGCGAACTCGCGGACGCCGGCCAGCTGGTCCGGGCCGAAGCGGAAGTCGAGCGTCGTGAAGTACCGCTCCAGCACCTCCGCGTCGAAGGCCTCCCAGCGGGCCGCCTGCTCCGCGACCTTGGCGACTTCCTCCAGGGAGAGGTCCCGGGAGGCCAGGAACGCCTCGTGGACCTGCGCCGTCTGTTCGGGGTGGGCGGCGAGGAAGTCCTTGCGGGCCGCCCAGACGGCGAAGACGAACGGCAGCCCCGTCCACTCCTTCCACATCTGGCCCAGGTCGTGGACCTGGAGCCCGAGACGGGGGGCGTCGTGCAGGTTGGCGCGCAGCGCGGCGTCGCCGATCAGCACGGCTGCGTCCGCCTCCTGCATCATCAGGCCCAGGTCGGGCGGGCAGGTGTAGTAGTCGGGGCGCACGCCGTAGCGCTCGGCCAGCAGCAGTTGCGCCAGGCGCACCGAGGTGCGGGAGGTCGAGCCGAGCGCCACCCGGGCCCGGTCGAGCTGCTCCAGCGGGAGCTGGGAGACGATCACGCAGGACATGACGGGCCCGTCGCAGCCGACCGCGATGTCGGGGAAGGCCACCAGGTCGTCCGCGTTGCGCAGGTACTCCACGAGGGTGACCGGGCCGATGTCCAGGTCCCCCCTGATCAGCTGCTCGCTGAGGCGCTCCGGGGTGTCCTTGGAGAGCTCCAGGTCGAGCAGGGTTCCCGTCCGCGCCAGACCCCAGTACAGCGGGAGGCAGTTCAGGAACTGGATGTGGCCGACGCGGGGCCGACTGCGACGGTCGTCGTCGCCTTCACGGGGGGAGACGGTTGAATTGTCCACATCGCGAGGCTAGACCCGCGGCCGTCCGCGAGCATCACCGGGGCCCGCGCGCCCCTTCCCACGCCCCGCCCCACGCCCCCTCCCACGCCCTGTTCCACGCCCTGTCCGCACCCCGTTCCGCGCCCCCTTTCCGGGGCCTCCCGCCGGAGCCCGACGAGGGCCGTCAAACCTTCGGGTGAAGTGATCTTTCCCTCTACCGCTCGCCGGAGACTGCGTGCTAGGCTCGCCCGCAAGTTGCAGTTTGGTTTCCCTTGCAGTACAGAGCCTGCGGAGCATGTAACCCGCAGGCTTTTGTAGTTTTCAGACTTGTTTGCAGGTTCTGGAGCAGGGCAACCCTTTGGCCCAAGGAGGGCTTATGGCTACCGGAACCGTCAAGTGGTTCAACGCTGAAAAGGGCTTCGGCTTCATCGCCCAGGACGGCGGCGGCCCGGATGTCTTCGTTCACTACTCCGCGATCAATGCCTCCGGGTTCCGCTCCCTCGAGGAGAACCAGCAGGTGAACTTCGACGTCACTCAGGGACCCAAGGGTCCGCAGGCTGAGAACGTCACCCCGGTCTAGTTGCCCGGGTCGGTCGATCGCGGCCGTACATAGCAGTGCCCAAGGAGCCCCGCTCCCCCGCTTCGGCGGAGGAACGGGGCTCCTGCCTGTGCACGACCGGATCACCCGTGGACGACCGGACCGGTCAGGCCAAGACCAGAGCGACCCCGGTGTCCGACGGATCCCGTCGAGCAGGTGCAGGTGCAGGTGCAGGTGCAGGATCCGGGCCCGGATCGGCACGTCGAGCGCCGCCACCGCCTCGTCCAGGACCAGCACCTTCGGGTCGACGGCGAGCGCTCGGGCGATGGCCGGGCGCTGCCGTTGCCCGCCGGAGAGCCGGTGCGGCAGGACCCGGGCGGCAGGGTCCGTGCGGCAGGGCCCCGGGCCGTCGGCTCCTCGCAGCAGCTGACCGTCCTGCGCGAACAGCGGCTGGACCCGAAGCGGCACGGCCAGGGCGCGTTTCGAAATTCCCGCCCTGTGGCGCTTGACCTTGACCCCGTGTGAGGGCATGCAGTGGAGCCATCATGTTCACCATCGGAGACTTCGCCAGGTACGGACGGGTGTCGCCCCGGATGCTGCGTCATTACGACGCCATCGGACTGCTGCGCCCGGACCGCACCGACCCCGCCACCGGCTACCGCCTCTACGGCGCGGCCCAGCTCGCCGAGCTCAACCGGATCCTCGCGCTCAAAGACCTCGGCTTCACGCTCCAGCAGGTGGGGGCGGTCCTGGACGAGCGGGTGGGCCCGGAGGAGCTGCGCGGCATGCTGCGGCTGCGCCAGGCCGAGCTGGCGGAGGCGGTGGCGGCCGCGTCGGCGCGGCTGGCCCGGGTCGAGGCGAGGCTCCGGTCGATCGAGAGCGAGGGACACATGCCTGCCGACGACGTTGTGGTCAAAGCCGTTCCGGCGGTCCGGGTGGCCGAGCTGACCGGGACGGCCGCGAGTTACCAGCCGCAGGACATCGGGCCGGTGATCGGCCCACTGTACGAGCGGCTCCTCCCGCTCCTGGAGGGCGCCGGCCTCCGGCCCGCCGGTCCCGGGATCGCGCGTTACGAGGATGCCCCCGAGGGCGGCGGCGCGATCACGGTGCACGCCGGGGTGACGGTGTCGGCCCCGGTGGGCGCGGTCGGGGACACGGAGGTGCGGGTGGTGGAGCTGCCGCCGTTCGAGGCGGCCACGATCGTGCACCGGGGCGCGATGGACGACGTCCTGTCGACGACCCACACCCTGGCCCGCTGGCTGGACGCCAACGGCTACCGCTCCACCGGCTACACCCGCGAGGTCAATCTGGAGTGCCCACCGGACCGCGAAAGTTGGGTGACGGAGCTCCAGGAGCCGGTGGCGAAGGCCTGATCCGATCCGGTGCGTAGGGGGAGGGGCGGCGCCGCCCCTCCCCCTACGGCCACGCGCCCACGCTCCCGCCCGGAGCCCGTCCTCGGTGAGCCCCAGTAGCTCGATCGCGTTGCCGCGCACGATCCGGTCGACGGCGTCCGCACGCCGAGCAGTCCCCGTTGGCGGTCCTTGGCTTCGGTGAACGTCTGCCCGCAGAAGCGGGGGAAGGTCGGGAAGCAGAGGGCGGACTCCACGTGGTTGACGTCCATGTCGGCGAGCCGGTCCGGCACCGAGAAGGAGCCCGGCCGCATCTGCTCGTAGGTGATGAGCTCCAGCTTGATCTCGCCCCTGTCGTAGCCAGGTCTCCATGCGTTCCGCGGAAGCGTCGATCTGACGAGTCGTCAGCTATCGCGCGCGCATTGACATGAGCCATGGCGGGTCTACGGCTCGTGGCACGGTTCCCGAATCGTTGTCGAGGGCTTGTGCAGAGCATCACCCACTGCTGACGAGTCCGCCCGGGACAAGGCAGACTGTTGAGCGCGATACCAGCGGTACCGCGCCATCCGGATGCCTACCGCACTTCGACGCACGGGCGGACATACGGACGCGGGCAGCACCGGCGGGATCCGCAGCCGAGCGGGACCGGCAGGCGAGCAGGACAGGGGGCATCAATGGACCGTGACAACGGGCCACGCGTGCGCGTACCGGAGCAGCGAGCTCCGGAGAGACCGGTTACGGCGGACGCCCTCAGGTTCACCGTGCTCGGCCCCGTACGGGCCTGGCGGGGCTCGGAGCTGCTCTCCTCCGGCTCGCCCCAGCAGCGCGCCCTGCTGGCCGCGCTGCTGCTGCGCGAGGGCCGGACGGCCACCGCGGGCGAGCTGATCCACGCGTTCTGGGGCGAGGACCCGCCCTCGCAGGCGCTGGCCACGATCCGGACGTACGCCTCGCGGCTGCGCAAGATCCTGGGCCAGGACACCCTGGTGAGCGAGTCCGGCGGCTACGCGATCCGGACCGACCGGGCGGCGCTCGACCTGACGCTGGCGCAGGACCTCGCGGCCGAGGCGGAGAAGGCCCGGGCGGCCGGGGACCGCTACCAGGCACGCAGCCTGATGAACAAGGTGCTGGGCCTGTGGGACGGCGAGGCGTTGGCCTCGGTGCCGGGCCCGTACGCGGACAACCAGCGGACCCGGCTGGAGGAGTGGCGGCTCCAGCTCACCGAGGCGCGGCTCGACCTGGACCTGGAGGTCGGGTGCCACGCGGAGGCCGTCTCCGAGCTGACGGCGCTCACCGCCGCGCACCCGCTGCGCGAGAGGCTGCGCGAGCTGCTGATGGTGGCGCTGTACCGCAGCGGCCGGCAGGCCGAGGCCCTCGCGGTGTACGCGGACACCCGCCGGCTCCTCGCGGAGGAGCTGGGCGTCGACCCGCGTCCCGAACTGGCCCAGCTCCAGCAGCGCATCCTGCGCGCCGACGAGGAGTTGGCGCGCCCGGCGGACGAGCCGGCCCCCGCGCCCGCGCCGCTGAAGCCGGCGCAGCTTCCCGCCACGGTGCCGGACTTCACCGGCCGGTCCGCGTTCGTGTCCGAGCTGGGCAGCCGGCTGGCCACCGCCGGGAGCTCGGTGATGGCCGTCTCCGCGGTGGCCGGTATCGGCGGCGTCGGCAAGACGACGCTGGCCGTGCACGTCGCCCACCAGGCCCGCCGGCACTTCCCCGACGGGCAGCTGTACGTCGACCTCCAGGGCGCGGGGGCGCGGGCGGCCGAGCCGGAGACCGTCCTCGGTTCGTTCCTGCGGGCGCTCGGGACGGCCGACTCGGCGATCCCGGACACCCTGGACGAGCGGGCCGCGCTGTACCGCTCGACGCTGGACGGCCGCCGCGTCCTGATCCTCCTCGACAACGCCCACGACGCCGCCCAGATCCGCCCGCTGCTGCCCGGTACGCCGGGGTGCGCGGCGCTGGTGACGAGCCGGGTGCGGATGGTGGACCTGGCGGGGGCGCATCTGGTGGACCTGGACGTGATGTCGCCCGAGGAGGCGCTCCAGCTCTTCACCCGGATCGTCGGGGCGGAACGGGTCGGCGCGGAGCGCGAGGCGGCGCTGGACGTGGTGGCCGCGTGCGGCTTCCTGCCCCTGGCCATCCGCATCGCCGCCTCGCGCCTGGCGGCGCGCCGCACGTGGACGGTCTCGGTCCTCGCCGCCAAGCTCGCGGACGAGCGCCGCCGCCTGGACGAGCTCCAGGCGGGCGACCTCGCGGTGAAGGCCACGTTCGAACTCGGCTACGGCCAGCTGGAACCGGCCCAGGCCCGCGCCTTCCGCCTCCTGGGCCTCGCGGACGGCCCGGACATCTCCCTGGCCGCGGCGGCGGCCCTGCTCGACCTGGACCCGCACGCGGCGGAGGACCTCCTGGAGGCCCTGGTCGACACGAGCCTGGTGGAGTCGGCCGCCCCGGGCCGCTACCGGTACCACGACCTGGTGCGCCTCTACGCGCGTGCGTGCGCCGAGCGGGACGAACAGTCCCCGGTGGAACGGGAGCTGGCGTTGTCGCGGCTGCTGGACTTCTACCTGGCGACGGCTGCGGGGGTGTACGCGCTGGAGCGGCCGGGGGACCGGCTGGCCGACCATCGGGAGCCCACCCAGTACAGCGGGCTGACGTTCGCCGACCGGCACACGGCGCAGGACTGGCTCTACACGGAGGCCAACTCCCTGCTCGCGTGCGTACGTCAGGCGTCGGGGCCCGGAGGGGTACGCCGGGCGGTCGACCTGCTCTGGGCCACCAAGGACCTCGCGGAGTCGGGCGCGAACTCCAAGCAGTACGAGGCTGCGGCGATCACCATGCGCGATCTGGCCCGGTCCAGCAACGACGCGCGGGCCGAGGGGCGGGCGCTGATCACTCTCACCAACGCCCGTCTCGTCGCGGGCCGGTTCGACCAGGCGGAGCGGGACGCGCAGCGTGCCATGCGGCTCGCCCACTCGGTGGGCGACCCCCTGCCGAGCTGCTGGGCCCCCAACGACCTCGGCATCATCGCGCTGTACCAGAACCGCCACGCGGAGGGCGAGGCCTACCTCGAACAGGCCATCGCCAACTTCCGGGCCGACGGCAACCGTCCGGGCGAGGCGAGCGCCCTGTGCAATCTCTCCCGCATCCACCTCGCGATGGGCAACACGACGAGCGCGGTGGCCCTGGCCCAGCAGGGCATCGACATATACGACGAACTGGGTCACGCACTGCGCGGCGCGAACGGCCGGTACGCCCTGGGTCTCGCCCTCACCCAGAGCGGGCGGCTCGCCGACGCGACGGAGCAGCTCCACGAGGCGCTGGCCGTGTTCCGGGACAGCCGGCAGCGCCTCTGGGAAGGGATGGCCACCTTCCGTCTGGCGGAGGTGGATCTGGCCGCCGGGCTTCCGGCCCAGGCTGCCACGAAGGCCGAGCAGGCGCTCGCGGTGCTGCGCGGTATCGGCGGGGAGTGGCGGCGCGGCAACGTCCTCACCGTCCTGGGCCAGGCGCTGAACGACATCGGCCAGCCGGGACGGGCCGCGGTGTGCTGGCGCGAGGCGCTGGACATATACGAGGCTCTCGGTTCGGCGGAGGTCGAAGCCGTACGGAAGTTGCTGGCCTCGACGCTGCCCGCGTGAGCCGACGAGGCGTTCATCATTCGTTTATCGCGCCCCGACATGGTGGTTCCAGTCGTTCCGTCGCGTCGGGGGGCAGACGGGCCGGCCTCGGCCGCAGAGGTAGGTTGAACGGCCGAACGACACCCGCCCGGCAACCCGACGGGGGAGTTGCCGGGCGGGCTCGTCGAGTCCGAGCACAGCCATTCAGGGAGCTGGAGAACACCATGAGCGATGCGCAGAAGAAGCCGGTCGTGAAGCCGCTCGACAACCACGCCACCGGCGGGGAAGCCACGACGCAGGACAACCACGCGACGGGTGGCGTGCTGAAGCCGCTGGACAACCACGCCACCGGCGGCACGGCCAAGCCGCTCGACAACCACGCGACGGGCGAGCCCGCCTAGACCTTCCCGACGGGGATACGGGGGAAGCGGCTGCGGTGGCACCGAGGGGGAGCCACCGCGGCCGCGGTACGGGGGAATGGCGAGGGGCCCGAGTCGGGGAAGCGCTCGGGCCCCTCCCGCATGTCCGGGACCGTGCCTACAGGCCCCGCAGCTGGACCCTCGGCCGGCACAGCTTCCGCAGGTCGTCCACGTCGGACGTGAAGAGCGCCGTCCGGCCCGGCTGCCGGTTCGCGATCGCGGCGAGGGCGGCGTCGATGGCGTACTTGTGGCCGTGCAGTCCGGCCTCGTGCAGGAGGCGGATCGCCTCGTCGGCGATGTCCTTGGTGACGGGTTCGACGACGATCCCGGACATCGCCCAGTCCCACACCGGCCGCCGGATCTTGCTGTGGTAGGCCTCGACCAAGGTCATCGAGCTGGTCACCACGCGGATGCCCGCCCGGTGGGCGTCCTTGAGCCGGCTCTTCATCTCCGGGTTGCCGAGGGCCGCCCGCGAGACGGCCTCGCAGTCCAGTGCGTAGGTGATGTCCGGCATCAGGCGGCCGCGTCCCGGCGTGCGGGGGCGTCGGCTTCCTGGTCGGTGAACCACTGCTCGATCTCGCGGCGCTCGACCTCGGCCGCCGTCAGGTCGGCGTCGGTGACGGGGCCGTATTCGCCCTCCAGGCGCTCCACCAGCTCGCCCAGCCGGTCATGCTCACGCTGCCGCTCTATGGCCCGCGTGACATACGCGCTGAACGCGCCGGGGCCCACCTCGCTGCGGATCTCCTCCGCCAGCTCCTCCGGCAGGGTGACCGTGTACTTCTTGGTTGCCATACCCTCGACCATACCGCCACGAGGGTCGCGACGCCCTCCCTCGTTCACCCCATCCGGTGAAACCGAACGAACGTCCCCGACCCGGGGTCCACCGCCCCCGCAGCTCCCCCTTCACCACCTTGCCGCTCGCGTTGCGCGGCAGCTCCGGGACGAGAACTCGCCGTGCTGTGGCGGGGGTTGCGGTACGACGAGTCGGTGCGGGCGGTCGTCCTCACCGGGGCCGGGACGCGTGCCTTCTGTACGGGGATCGACCGGGCGTCACCGTGCCGCAGCCCCCGTCCCCGTACGCCGTCGACGACCCCCTCCTGCGGGTCGGCCCCAAGGCGAACGACCTGTGGAAGCCGGTGATCGCCGCGGTGGAGGGGATGGCCTGCGGCGGGGCGTTCTATCTGCTGGGCGAGGCGGAGTTCGTGGTCGCGTCCCGGGAGGCGACGTTCTTCGACCCGCACACCACGTACGGGATGGTCTCGGCGTACGAGGCCATCGCGATGGCCAGCGGATGCCGTTGGGGGAGGTCGCCCGGATGTCCCTGATGGGCACGGCGGAACGGCTGAGCGCCTGGCGGGCGTACGGGATCGGGCTGGTCAGCGAGGTGACGGAGCCGGGCTGTGCGGTGGCGGCGGCGCTGCGGTCGGCGACGGTGATCGCCCACTACCCGACGGAGGCGGTGCAGGGCACGGTGAGGGCGGTGTGGTCCGCGACGGAGGCGGCCAGGACCCAGGCGATGTCCCAGGCCCCGGCCCTGATCGCCCTGGGCGATCTGCCCCCGGAACGGCAGGCGGGGCTGTTCGCGGGGCGGGGCGGGGGCGGGGAGCCTCGGGTGCGGTGAGCATCCTGGGTGTCCCCTGCCCTCGCCCTTGTCCGTCCGCCCGGCCCCCTGGGGGCCAGAGCCGGGTCAGACCGCCTCGGCGGTCACGACGCAGCGCTTCACCCGGGAGACCTTGCCGGGGCTCTCCATCCGCACCGTGAGGGTGTCCACCTCATCGGCGTCGAGGATCGTGGTGGCCTCGGCCGTGTCCACGGTGTTGCCCAGGCCGTCGAGGAACCGCACGTCGATCTCGTACGCCTGCGTGCCCGGGTAGTTCGACCGCACCTCGACCAGCGACGAGGTGACCGCCTTGCGCTTGCCCTTGCGCGGCACGGCGCAGCGGACCACCCGGACGGCGGGGGCGTCGGACGCGGTGGGCGTCGGGGTTCCGTAGGAGCCGGACGAGCCGGAGGACGAGGAGTCGTCGTCGTAGTCCTCGTCGAAGTCGTTGTCCCGGTAGCCGTTGTTGCTCTTCTTCGAGCTGGAGCAACCGCCGCCGCCGCCGCCCGAGCTGCCGCTCTTGCCCTTGCCGCCGCTGGAGGAAGTGGAGAACCCGGTGAGCGCGAGCACCACCACGACCAGGACCGCCGCGAGCTTCGTCTGTCGCCGCATCATGGATGCAGCCCCCCTTGAGTTTCGTTGCCGATACGCCGCGCCGACGGCGTGCGTCGTCGCCCTCAGCATGCCGCACGCGACCCCATGTCCACGTCATGACCCTGTCACGGTCCCGTCATCGTCCGCATGGCGGGGGTGATCGTCCCGGCGTAGCGTCGGCTGCGGGGGATGCGTGTTCGCGGGACGACGCCCTGGAGGCTGACGATGATCCGCAACGTCCTCGGCTCCGTCGTCGCCCTGGCCGGGGCGGCCTCGGCCGTGCTGAGTCCGTTCCGCGACTGGTACGCCGGGCGGGCGGGGCAGGACTACCGGGTGGAGGACCTCTTCGGAGGCATCACCGCCGCGGAGTCGGGGGTGCTGGTCTCGATGCTGCTGCCGTTCCTCGGCGCGGCGCTGCTGGTGGTCGTGGGCGTGGTGCTCCGGTCGCGGCTCGTGGTCGCCCTCGCGGGTCTGGTGGTGCTGGGCTTCACGATCCTGTGGATGGTCCGCCAGGGGCAGGCCGCGGGGTCGCTGGTGGTGGCCGGGGACGGGTCAGGGCTCCAGGTGGGCGTGGTGAACGCGTTGGCGGGCGGGCTGTTGATGCTGATCGGGGCGTTGCTCATGAGCGGGCGTGATCGGCGTGGCCGGCGGAGCCGGCGGGAGCGGGAGCCGGTGGAGCCGTATGCCGCGCCGGGGCCGGATCAGGTGGACACCTGGCCGCCGACGCAGGAGCCGGGGATGTCCGTGCAGACGTCGCCGTGGCCGGAGCCGGAGGTGGACCCGTACACGGGGCCGCCCGACCCGCATGACCCCCGTACGCGGCCCTCTCCCCGGACCCCGCATCCGGAGGACGATCCCCGGGACCCGGTACACCCGCCGCACCGGCCGCCGCCCCAGGGTTGACGGCCACCCCGTCGAAGGTTCCGTCCTCAATCGCCGGACGGACTGGATCACCGCAGAGCCCACGCCCCTCCGGACAAGGCTTCCGTCCTCAAACGCCGGACAGGCTGGAACACCGCAGAGCCCACGGCCCCCCGGACAAGGCTTCCGTCCTCAAACGCCGGACGGGCTGGGTGGGCGCCGGACCGGCGGGACATCCAGCCCGTCCGGCGTTTGAGGACGTCTTTCAAGCCCGTCCGGCGCTTGAGGACATCCGTCGAGCCCGTCCGGCGCTGAGGACAGAACCCCGCTCAGGTCCGGGCCCTGTTCCCCGTGCCCGTGCCCTTCAGCGCGTCCAGCGCGTACACGCAGCGGTCCTTGCTGCAGGCGTAGACCACGCCCGCCTGCGCCACGGGCGACCCCGTGATCTCGCCGCCCGTCGCGAGCTTCCAGCGCAGCTGGCCGCCCGCCGCGTCCAGGGTGTAGAGGACGTGGTCCGCCGAGCCGAAGTGGACCCGGCCGTCCGCCACCACCGGGGAGCCCACCACGTCCCCGCCCGCCGCGAAGCGCCACTTCGGGGTGCCGGTGACCGCGTCCAGGGTGTAGAGCGCGCTGCCACTGCCCACGTGCACGTTGCCCACCGCGACCAGCACCGGTTCGATGGAGGAGCGGGCCTCCGTGGCGATCCGCCAGCGGTCCTTGCCGGTCGTCGCGTCCAGCGCGTACACCGTGCCGAGGTAGTCCGCGAGGTAGACCCCGCCGCCGGTCACCGCCGGGCCCGGCGCGAACGCGGGCGGGGAGAGGAAGACGGCGGGAGCCTCGAAGTGCCAGCGCACCCGGCCGGAGCCGGTCTCCACCGCCAGCACCCGCGTGCCCGCCGCGATGTAGACGTAGCCGTCGGGGGCCGGGGTGACCCGGACCGGGACGCCGCCGCAGGAGGCCGCGTCGCCGATCGGGTACGACCAGCGCTCGATGCCCGTACGGGCGTCCAGCGCGCGCAGCCGGGCGTCCTGCCAGACGTACACCGTGCCGTCGTGGATGACCGGGCCGGCCTCCGCCGTCTCGAAGTCGCTCTGCGCACCGGTGACTTCCCACAGCTTCTCGCCGTTGGACGCCTCCCAGCCCTGGACGCCGCCGCCCCGGGTCGCGGTCAGGACCGTGCCCCGGTCGGCCTTGAGGGCGTACACCCAGGCGTCGGTCGCCAGCCGCCACTGCTCGGCGCCGGTCGTGGCGTCCAGCGCGTACAGCGAGGGGCCGTCCGAGGCGTGGATCCTGCCGCCCTCGACGGCCATCGCCCAGGCCACGTCCCGGGTCTTGAACTGGCGCCGCCCGTTGCCCACGTCCAGCGCGTGGACCTCGAAGGACGTCACGTACAGCAGGTCGCCGGAGACGACGGGCGTGCCCCACACGTCGTTGGACATGCGGAAGCGCCAGGGCCGCCAGCGGTCGGGTACGGATACCGCGCCGTCCGGGGAGGCCGACGGGGCCGGGACGGGTGCGGTGGAGGCCGTGACCGCCGACGAACCGTTCACTCCGGCGGGCGGGCGGACCCACCCGGTCGCGGCGGCCGGGTGCGCGGCGGCGGCCCCGCGCCCCTCCCCCGCACGCGGACCGGGGCCGATCGGCACCTTGGCGCCGGGCAGTTGGACGGGCCCGCCGTCGAGAGCGGCGGAAGGGCCCGCGGCCGGGCCTGACGCGCCGGACAGCGGCGAGGGCGAGGACAGCGGGGACGGCGAGCGCAGGTCCGCCCCGCTGCGCCAGGCGGTGTCCCGCTCCGGAGCCCTGGGGGGCCGCTGCGGGGGCGGCGGGGGCACGGCCGGGGCGGGCGGTGCGGTGCGCCCGCCGCCCCTGCGCCGCTCGATCATCGCGGTGGCCACGGACGGCAGCCAGGCCGAGGCCGTGCCGCTGTCGTCGCTGCCGGAGGCGAAGAGGTGCGGGGCGAGCTGGGCCTGGAGGTCGGCGGGGCTAGGCCGCTGGGTGGCGGCCATCTGCATGCAGGACTCGATCAGCGGCCGCAGGTCCTCGGGCAGCCCCTCGGTGTCGGGGCCCTCGCGCAGCAGCATGAACACCGTCTCGACCGGGTTGGCCCCGTGGAAGGGGGCGTGCCCGGTGGCGGCGAAGACGAGCGTGGAGCCCAGCGAGAAGATGTCGCTGGCCCCGGTGACGCTGCGGGAGTCCCGGGCCTGCTCGGGCGACATGTACGCGGGCGTGCCGACGGCGACGTTCGTCATGGTCAGCCGGGTGTTGGAGACGCCGGACGCGATGCCGAAGTCGATCACCCGGGGGCCGTCCTCGACGACGAGGACGTTGGACGGCTTCAGGTCGCGGTGGACGAGGCCCGCGCCGTGGATGGACTGGAGGGCCTCGGCGATGCCGGCGGCCAGCCAGCGCACCGCCTGGGTCGGCATGGGACCGCACTCGTTCACTATCTCTTCGAGCGAGGGTGCGGGCACGTAGGCGGTGGCGAGCCAGGGCACGGCGGCCCGCGGGTCGGCGTCGACCACGGCGGCGGTGTAGAACCCGCTGACCGCGCGGGCGGCCTCCACCTCGCGGGTGAAGCGGACCCGGAAGAGCTGGTCCTCGGCGAGTTCGGTCCGCACCGTCTTGATCGCCACCCGTCGGCCGGACGCCGACCGCGCGAGATAGACCAGCCCCATGCCGCCGGCGCCGAGCCGTCCCAGCACCTCGAACGGGCCGATCCGTCTCGGGTCGTGCTGCGTCAGCTGCTCCACCACTTGCCTGCCACCTCCCCGTAGACGGACCTCGGCGACGAAGTCCGCGAATTACCGCCCGGTCGAATCCCGCACTGCGCAGCTCGCCTCGTGCAGGGTCTCACCACTGGGCATCACCTGGCGGTACGCACCCCGATTCTTCCTGGCCCGGGCCCCGGTTGCGAACCCGGGGGCGGATGGGGGTGTCTCATGTCCTTTCGGGCGGTATCCCCCCACACCGGGGTGCGGAGAGGGGGGTGGAGGGCGCGGAAGCCGAGGTTACGACAGTGCGGAAGCCGGGGTTACGGGGGTGCGGAAGCCGGGGTTATGGGGCGCGGAGGCCTGGCTTGCGCCCGCGCGGAAGCCGGGGTTACGGGGGCGCGGAGACCGAGGTTGCGAAGGTGCGGAAGCGGGGTTACGGACTTACGGACGCGGCTCGCCGGGCTCCAGCACGGCGAAGACGGCCCCCTGGTCGTCGTGCAGCACGGCCATCCGCCCGGAGGGGACGTCGAAGGGCGGCTGGGTCACCCGGCCACCGAGCTGTACGGCGAGTTCGGCGGCGGCGTCGCAGTCGGCGACGGCGAAGTAGACGAGGAAGTAGCTCGGCATCTCGGCCGGGAACGCGTCCGTGATGACGCTTCGGCCGCCGACAGCGGTGTCCGGGCCCGGTTCGGTGCCCTCGGGAGACCACATCCGGAAGTCGACCAGCGCCTCGGAGTCGCCGGAGATGTCGTGGCCCGCCTCGTCCAGGTCGGTGCCGTGGAAGCCGAAGACCTTCTCGTAGAAGGGGTCCACCTTGTCCGGCTGCCGGGTGTAGACCTCGGTCCAGCGGAAGGAGGCGGGGTCGTGTCGTTTCTCGAAGCCCGCTCGCTCCTCCGGCTGCCAGAGTCCGAAGACGGCGCCCCCGGGGTCGGCCGCCTGCGCCACGATGCCGGCGCGCCCCGCCCGTACGGGGTCGGTGATGATCTGGCCTCCGTGCTCGCGGATCGCCGCGACGGTGGCCCGGATGTCGCCGGTGGCGAAGTAGACGCCCCAGGCCGTGGGCATCCGGCCGTCCTTCTTGGCGGCGATGCCGGCGACGAGGCGGCCGTCGCTGAGCGCGTCCGCGAAGGGCATGCCGTCGCCGGCCCGGAAGGTCCAGCCGAAGAGCCCGCCGTAGAAGCGCTTGCCCGCTTCGAGGTCGGAGAGCTGCACGTCCGCCCAGCACGGCGCGGAATGCGCGAATGCGGCCATGGGACCGGGTCCTTCCGTAGCAGTGACGCCCGTCACAGTCAACGTAACGTCGCGTCCGGCCCCGCGCGCTCCGGACGCACCTAAGACGCACCTAAAGAGAACCTTTGACCGATTAGTGAAGGGCACGCTCACCATGTGGACGAAAGTTGTCCACCGAAGTTGTCCACAGGCTGTTGATAACATTTACTTCGAGAGTGACCCTGGCCCCCTCCCGGCCGCTCTCCGGGCTTCGGCACCTCTCGTACGGCGGCCGAAAACCGCCGCTCGCTACCCCTGCGCGCCCCGCCGGTCCTGCGGCGTTCCCCATTTGCAGTCGGCCGAATCGCGCTCCCATCACCCCTCGGTAAGCTGACGGCATGACAGGACAAGTACGTACCGTCGACGGCCGCGTGGCCGGTCGACGCGGTCAGGCGACGCGGCAGAAGCTGCTCGACTGCCTCAGCGAGATGCTCAGCTCCTCGCCGTACCGGGACGTCAAAGTCATCGACGTCGCCCGGAAGGCCGGGACTTCACCCGCGACTTTCTACCAGTACTTCCCCGACGTGGAGGGCGCCGTCCTCGAAATCGCCGAGGAGGTCGCCAAGGAGGGCGCCGGCCTGACCGAACTGGTCGCCGGACGCCCGTGGGTCGGCAAGGCCGGCTGGACCACGGCCGAACAACTCGTCGAGGGATTCCTCGACTTCTGGCGGCACAACGACGCGATCCTCCGCGTGATCGACCTCGGAGCGGCCGAGGGGGACAAGCGGTTCTACAAGATCCGTATGAAGATCCTGAACTCGGTCACCAACTCCCTCACGGATTCCGTGAAGGAGCTCCAGAGCAAGGGCAAGGTCGACAAGGACATCAGTCCGGCGGCGATGGCGGGCTCCCTGGTGGCGATGCTGGCCGCGGTCGCCTCGCACCAGAAGGGCTTCACCACCTGGGGTGTGAAGCAGGCCGAACTGCGTCCCAATCTCGCCCTGTTGGTGCACCTCGGCATCACGGGCAAGAAGCCGACGAAGTAAGCGGCCCGGGCGCGGGAGGCCGACCGACCGGCCCCAAAGACGCCCCACGCCACCGGGCGGGCACCCGCCCACCCGGACGCCCCACGTCCTGTCTCACCGACGGCGGACCACCCACGCGCCCCTGCGGGTGGTCCGCCGTCGGCGTTCCCGGAGGACCGGAACGTTCCCGGAAGACCGGAACGGGCCATCGGGCGCGCACCGACCGCTACCGCGCGCGCGGCGCGGCGCGACCCCACCCCGCTGCCCCCTCGCGGCCGGGACCGGGTGGAATGACCCCATGAGCGAAGCCGACTCCCCCGTCCCGCCCCACTTCCGCGACCTCCTGCACGCCCAGCGCGTCTGGGACACCGAGCTGCCGTCCTTCGATCCGGCGGCGGCCCCGCCCGCCCCGGTCCCCCTCTTCCACGCCTGGTTCGCCGAGGCCGTCGCGGCGGGACAGCCGGAGACGCACGCGATGTCGCTGGCCACCGCCGACGCCGAGGGGCTGCCCGACGTACGGACGCTGCTTCTCCACGACGCCGACGAGCGCGGCTTCCACTTCGCCACCCACGCCACCAGCGCCAAGGGGCACCAGCTCGCCGTACGCCCGTACGCCGCCCTCGGCTTCTACTGGCCCGCGCAAGGTCGGCAGGTACGGGTCCGGGGCCCCGTCGTCCGTTGCACGCCCGCCGAGAGCCACGCCGACCTGCACGCGCGGTCCACCGGGGCGCTCGCCGCAGCACTGACCGGGTCGCAGAGCGAGGTCGTGGGTTCCGTGGCGGAGCTGCACCGGGCGGCGGACGCTGCCTGGGACCGGGCGCGGGCGGAACCGGACACGGAGGCTCCGACCTGGACCCGGTACGTGGTCGAGCCGGCCGAGGTGGAGTTCTTCCAGGGCGACGCCCGGCGCCGCCACATCCGGCTGCGCTACCGGCGCCCGGCAGGCGGCTCCTGGACGCGCGAGCTGCTCTGGCCCTGACCGGTGCGGGCGACCCCACACCGTTCCGTCCCCTACCAGTGCATTCCGCACGCTTATCCGGTTCTCACCGTAAAGGGGCACTATGGGAGTCAGGTGAGAGGTGAGCTGTTGGGAGGCACCGATGCCACGAGCCCGTTCGCGCTACGCCCCCGACCGGGGCCTGACCGGTCGCATGGTCACCACCATGTTCCTGATCGGTCTGCTCTACGTCGTCTTCGTGGGCGTGCTGCTCGCGGCCCTGCGGGGCTCCTGGCCGATCATCCTGGTCATCACGGGCGGCCTGTTCGTCGCCCAGTTCTGGTTCAGCGACCGCATCGCCGCGTACGGCATGGGGGCCCGCGAGGTCACCCCCGAGCAGGCCCCCGAACTGCACGGCACCATCGACCGGATCTGTGCGCTGGCGGACATGCCGAAGCCCAAGGTGGCCATCGCCGAGAGCGACGTACCGAACGCGTTCGCCACCGGCCGGAGCGAGAAGACGGCCCTGGTCTGCGCGACGACGGGCCTGCTGCGCAGACTGGAGCCGGAGGAGCTGGAGGGCGTTCTCGCCCACGAGATGTCGCACGTCGCGCACCGGGACGTGGCCGTCATGACGATCGCCTCGTTCCTCGGGGTGCTGGCGGGCGTCATCACCCGTATCGCCCTGTGGGGCGGCTTCGCCCGCAGCAGGCCCGGCAACGACCCCGCGGGCATCCTCCTGCTGCTGATCCCGCTGATCAGCGCCGTCGTGTACGCGATCAGCTTCCTGCTGACCCGGCTGCTCTCCCGCTACCGCGAGCTGTCCGCCGACCGGGCCGCCGCCCTGCTGACCGGCCGGCCCTCCGCGCTCGCCTCCGCCCTGACGAAGGTCAGCGGGCAGATGGCCCGCATCCCGACCGAGGACCTGCGGAAGGCGGAGCCGTACAACGCGTTCTACTTCATGCCGGCGTTCTCCGCGAAGGAGAGCCTGGGCCGGCTGTTCTCCTCCCACCCGACGCTGGAGCAGCGCCTGGACCAGCTGTCCCACATCTCCGCCGACCTGTCCCGCTGAGCACGCAGGAGAGACCTGTCCCGCTGAGCACGCAGTAGAGAACAGTGAGGAGTCACGCCCGTGGGCCTGCTCGACGCGATCCTCGGCCGGAGCAAACCGGTCCGCCCCGACCTCGACCAGCTCTTCGCCGTCCCCTCCGCCGCCCTCACCCTCCAGGCCGCCGCCGGCTTCGCACCGACGGGCCTGGGCTCGGTCTGCTTCGCGGGGGTGGAGGGCGGTGGCTTCGCCCGGCTCCAGGAGGACGTACGCGAACTGCTGGACGCGGACACGGAGCGCGGCGGCATCCCGGTGGAGTTCAGCCGGGACGCGTACGGCTACACCTGGCTGCTCGCCCGCCACCCGGCCGACGACTCCGCCGCCCTGGTCAACGACCTGCACGCGGTGAACACCCTGCTCCAGGACGGCGGCTTCGGCCCGCATCTGCTCTGCTCGCTGATCGGTTTCCGGGCCGGGGAGGGCGCGGAGGGGCGGTCGCTGGCGCTGGTCTACCTCTACAAGCGCGGCACGTTCTATCCGTTCGCCCCGCTGCCCGGCGGTGTCGAGAAGCGGGACAACCAGCTGGAGCTCCAGGTGCGGGGCGTCCTCGGGGACGACCTCCGGGTGGAGAAGGACCTGTCCCGGTGGTTCCCCGTGTGGGGCGCGCCGGGGTTGTGAGAGCCCGCGTCGGCGCTCCGGCACCCCACCCTCACCACCGGACCGGCACCTTCCGTTCTCCGCGCACGAGCAGCCCCGACATCCGGCCCCCCTCGGCCCCGTCCGGGGCGAGCGTCGGGCAGCGGTCGAGCAGGGTGCGGAAGACGATGCGCCCTTCCAGCCGGGCCAGCGGTGCCCCCAGGCAGTAGTGGACGCCGTGGCCGAACGCCAGATGCCCCCGGTCCCCGGTGGCGGTGCGGCGGATGTCGAAGCGGTCCGGGGCGGGGGAACGGGCGGGGTCCCGGCCGGCGTCGGCCAGGGCGATCAGGACCACGGCCCCCGCCGGGACGAGCCGGCCACCGATCTCCACCGGCTCGACGGCCACCCGGGGCGGCGCGGTCTCCACCGGGGCGTCATAGCGCAGCATCTCCTCCACCGCCCCCTCCACGAGGCCGTCCAGGTCGCTTCGGAGCAGGGCGAACTGCTCGGGGTGAGCGAAGAGGGCGCGGACGCCTTTGCAGAGGAAGTTCACCGTGGACTCGTGTCCTGCCAGGAGCAGCAGGAGAGCCATCGAGAGCAGTTCGTCCTCGCTCATCCGGTCCCCGCCCTCGTCGACCGTATGGATCAGGTCGCTGAGCAGGTCGTCCCCCGGCGCCTCCCGCTTGGCGGCGATCAACCCGCCGAGATACGGCACCGCCTGCGCCTGCGCCGCCCGCGCCGCCTCCGCACCGGTGGGCGCGGTGATCTCGTCGGACCACCGCCTGAAGGCGTCCCGGTCCAGCTCCGGAATGCCGAGCAGCTCGCAGATGACGGTGATCCGCAGCGGGTAGGCGAGCGCGTCCACCAGGTCGGCCCGACGGTCCTCGGCGGCGAGCATGCCGTCCACCAGCCCGTCGGTGACTTCCTGGATGCGCGGGGCGAGAGCGGCGACGCGGCGCGGGGTGAACGCGCGGGCGGCCAGCCGCCGCAGCCGGGTGTGGTCCGGCGGGTCGCTCAGCAGCATGTGGGCGTTGCCGGGGCCGTCCGTGGCGGGCGGTGCGTCGAGACCGGTGGCCAGATGGCCGTTGCGCCGCCAGTCCCGGCTGAGCCGGGGGTCGACGAGCGCTTCCCGGCAGGCGTCATGGCCGACGACGAGCCAGAACCGCTCCTCGCCGCGCCCGCGGATCTCGTGGACGGGCCCTCTGGCCCGCAGCACGGCGTAGGCGGGGTAGGGATCGGTGCCGAAGTCGGGATCGATGTCGAGCAGATCGACCGCGGCCTGGTCCGTCACAGCAGCTCCCCCCGATGAGGTGTGGCAACGAACCGTGGGTCGGTGGGCCGACGAGTCGGTGAGTTGGTGGTTCCGTAGGTCCCGGCGGTTCGTCCGGTCACCCTAGCTCGTCAAGCTTCCTGCCGTAACGGCGAGTTGCCGGAACTTCTTTCGTAACTCTGTTTATACGTAGCCTCTTTGGGCTAGGTCTCTATCGCTGACGACGGTGGTCACACCGTCGATGTTCCCCATGTA
Organism: Streptomyces sp. MGP-P1; assembly: GCF_057766565.1. Taxonomy (NCBI): domain Bacteria; kingdom Bacillati; phylum Actinomycetota; class Actinomycetes; order Kitasatosporales; family Streptomycetaceae; genus Streptomyces; species Streptomyces sp. MGP-P1. The sequence goes on from NZ_JBYMEM010000005.1 coordinate 240,754, forward strand.
TGAGGAGGTGTCTGATGGCTAAGCGCATTCTGTACAAGGCTGCGAGCAAGTTCGGCTTCACGACCAAGGGAGCCGCCGGGGCCTACCCCTGGATCCCGTAGCACGTCAGGCCCGATGACGGCCCGGCCCCGCCTGTCGGGGCCGGGCCGTCCTCCGACCCAGGGGTGTCACCGTTGACCGAACAGACCACGCCCCGGCCGCCGGTCCGTACGGGCGCGACGCAGGCCGGGCTGATGGAGAGTTACGAGAAGGACCGCCTCGGCCATCTCCTGGCCTCGGTCGAGCGGCACGGGCCGGTGGTGGAGCTGACCGGGGGCACCGTCCTGGTGAACGACCCGGCCGCCGTCCACGACGTACTCCGCCGCACCAACACCGACTTCCTCGTCACGGGCAACATCCGGCGCGACGAGGTCAGCGGCGAGCGTGGCGATCCGGCCACCGAAGCGTGGATGCGGGGCCGGCGTGCCACGCAGAAGGGCATGTCTCCCCGGCGCTGGAGGCCCACCGGGCCTGGCTGGAGGAGGAGACCGGCCGGCTGTGCGACCGCTGGCGGGCCCGTTCCTCGGTCATCGATCCCGTCGCCGAGCTGGAGCAGCTGTCCGCCCGCTCGTTCGCCCGGTTCTGCTTCGGCACCCGTGACGCCGGGGCCGCCGCCCGGCGTACCGGCGACCTGCTGAACTCGCTCACCCCGCTGATCAGCAGCCCCTTCCACTTCCCGCCCGCCGTGCGCCGCTTCTTGCCCCGCTACCGCCGGTCGGTCAGCGCGCAGAAGAAGCTCGAGGAGGAGCTGCGCCGGGTGCTCGACGCGCCGGGCGAGGGCGGGCTCGTCGCGTCACTGGCCGCCGCCGGGCTGGACGGCGAGGCGACGGTCCGCATGCTCGTCTCCAACGGCCTCGCCTCCTACCGGGTCCCGGCCGCCGCCGTCACCTGGGCCCTGGTGGCGCTGGCCCGTGAGCCGGACGTGGCCGAGGAGTGCGCCGCCGCCGTCGATCCGGTCGGCGGCACCACCCCGGACATCCTGCGCTGGACGATCGCCGAGTCACTGCGCCTGTGGCCGCCCAACTGGCTGATCCTGCGCACGGCCAGGGGTGAGCAGACGTGCGGCGACTGGAGCCTCCCGGCGGGCGCGGCGGTCATGATCTCGCCGTACGTCATGCACCGCACCGCACCCCTCTTCACCGACCCCTCGGCGTTCCGCCCGCACCGCTGGGAGTCGCTCCAGCCGGCCGCCGGGGAGTACCTCCCGTACGGGATCGGCAGCCGCTGGTGCGTCGGCAAGGCGCTGGCGGACCTGGAACTGGCGACCGTCCTGTCCACGCTCGTGGCCCGGTTCCGCTTCACGGTGGAGCACATGGACCCGCTCCCGGACGTACGGACGACGCTGCTCCCGGCCCGCCTCACCCTGGGGCTGCGGCCCCGCTGAGGCGCGGCGGCACCGGCCTTCGACCGTCGGGCCTCAGCCGTTGACGGTGGTGGCGTGGTCCAGGAACACGGTCCAGGCGGCCGGGGCGACGGCGAAGGTGGGCCCGTCGGTGACCTTGGAGTCGCGGACGTGGACGGTGTGGGGGCAGGTGGCGACCTCTACGCAGGCAGCGCCCTCATTGCTGCTGTAGCTGGACTTGTGCCAGTCGTAGGCGACTTCGATGCAGGCCCCGCCTTCGTTGCCGCTGTAGCTGGACTTGAACCAGGTCAGTCCGGGTCCGTGGCTCACAGTTGTCTCACCTTCGTCTCGATGATCTCCGCCGACTTCCAGGGGTTGAGCGCCTGGGCCCGCAGAATGCCGAAGAGGTCGAGCTGATCGCTCACCGACTCCGGCTTCGAGATCAACCTATCGCCGCCCTGCGCCTCCACGTACACCAGATTGCGGCCTTCCGCCGTGGACATCAACTGCATGGGCCCCATCAACCCCGCGTGTGTGTGCTGGTCCGACGGCATCACCTGAACCGTCAGGTGGTTGAACCGCTCGATGCAGTCCAGCAGGTGCCGCAACTGCTCCTTCAGCACCTCCGGTCCGCCCAGCGTCCGGTCCAGGACCGACTCCTCGATGACGTACCCGATGCGCGGCGGCGGCTTCCGGGTCAGCACCGCCTGCCGTTCCAGTCGCGCTTCGACGTGCCGGACGATCTCGGCCTCCGAGTACGCCGGTACGCGTGACCGGTACAGCGCGTTCGCGTACGCCTCCGTCTGGAGCAGGCCCGGGATCAGCATCGTCTCGTACGCGCTGATGACCCGCGCGAGCCGTTCCAGCCGCGCCCAGTCCAGGAACTTCGGCGGGTACTTCTCCTCGTCCACCAACTCCCCGCACGCCTCCAGCGCCCCGCCCGCCGCGAACGCGCGTTCGGCGTCCGTCAGCAGGTCGCGCGAGGGGATGCGTTCCGCCCGCTCGACCGCGCCCATCAGGGACTCCGAGATCAGCAGTTGATCCGCCGCGGCCTTCTGCGTGAGCCCGGCCCGTACCCGGTGGATGCGGATCAGCTCTCCCACGAGCCGCCGTCCGTGTGTCAGCTCGCCACTCGTCCCCACAGCCATCACCACCCTCCCCACATCACGTCGATGTGGACCGTGTCCTGCTGGTCACGCTACGCAGTCGGCGGAATGCTCGGGGCCATGACGAGCAAGAAGCACCCCGAATGGGTACCCGTCGCCGGGCACCAACTGCACCTCTCCGGTATCTACTTCGACGCCATCCGGCTCCGGGGTGTCCGGGGCGAGGCCGTGCTCCAGCATCTGGCCACCCTGACGGAGGGCGAGCCGGGTCCGGTGGTGCGGGAGCTGGCGGGGGCGCGGTGGACGTACTTCCTGATCCCGCCGGGCGCGAGCGAGGGGTACGACTGGCCGCCCGGCGCGAAGTGCTTCGGGCCGGCCGCGCGCGACCAGTGGGTGGGCATCCCGGCCCCGGACGGCAACACCTACCCGCTGAGCTGGCGGTGCGGGGCGCCGGAAGAGGACGAGTTCGTGGACGCGGAGCTGCTGCACGGGCTCGTGCTGGCCCAGCTCGCCCCGGCGGCGGAGGAGCACGGGTGAGCAAGGAGGACGGGCGAGCACAGTGCTCACTGAACGGACTCGGGGCCGGGGGTCGGGCCGTAGCCCTCGGCGTGGTCGGTCGCCAGTGCCACCAGCAGCTCCGGGTCGGAGTAGGCCTCCGCCGTGTGCTGCCAGGCGATGAGCATCTGCGCGACCGACGCATTGTGGGAGAGGGATTCCGCAGCACGCATGGTGTCGACCAGCTCGACGGCGAACGCGTGGACGTCCCCCCGTTCGAGGGACCCGATGCGCGCTCGGAGGTCAGCCCCGGGGCCGGAACACCGCCACGGCCTCCCCGTTCTCGCCCTCCCCGGCGACCCGGAACGTGACCGTCAGCCCCATCCCGATCCGCAGGCAGTCGTGCGCGCAATGACGCCCTCCGCGCCGCTGAGCCAGATCGTCTGCATCAGGCCTCCACAGAAGCAATATTGACGATGCGTCAATTCAGCGGATGCGAGGGCTGGGCGCAAGAGGGAGGAGCCGTGGCACGTGCCGGGAGCATGTGGGGGCGCCGCTCGGCGTCGGCCGCGCCCTGCGACGCCGGAGGCCCGCCGTCGGGATTCCGAGACGTAGAACGTCGTAAATCCGGCCACCGGACCCCCTCGGCGTTTCGCCGCCCGACCGCTTGGAAACTGACCAACCAGCCTGCAGAGGAGGCCCCTTGCTGGTTCTGCTGGACCATCCAGTGCCGACCTCCGTCGAGCCGCTGCTGAACGGCGCCCACATACTGCACCGCCCCGTACTGGGGGCTCGGCCGGGTGCCCTCCGTGGTCGGGCGCTGGCCCGGGTCCGGCCGGACGTCCTGCTCACCCGGTCCATGCCCGCGGCCGCCGAGACGGCCGCCTGGGGTGCGGCGGCGGGCGGGCGCCCTCTCCTCGTCGTCCTCCTGGACCGGGCGGCCGGACCGGGCGGGGCGCGCGGGAGCGCCGCGCGCGTCCGCCGCCCGTCCACCCGCCGATTACCCGGGGCCGGACCGGCCGGATCCCGATTACGCGTGACCGCGTGCCCGTCGGCCGGGGCGGCCGAGCCCCCGGCGGACCTCTACGCCCGGGCGCTCGCCACGGCCGAACGCCGCTTCCTGGCCGAGCGGGTCGGGCCGGTGCTCGCCGGGCACCTCGGCGCCGTCCGGCCGGAAGCGGCCTCGGTCGTCCTGGTGGGCGCCGGCGTGGTGAACCTGCTGACCGGACTGCGGCTGCTCCGGGCCGGTCACCGCGTGAGCTTCTACGACAGCGGCCCCGACCCCCGGTCCGACGCGCCGTGGGCATCCTTCGGATGCAGCAGGGGCGGGGGCGACGCCCGGATGTTCACGCTCACCGAGGCCGACGGCTATTTCGCGAGCCCCGGGGGCGGGCCCCCGCCCTTCGCCCAGCCGGTGAAGGACCAGGGCTGGGGCCTGGCCGACCTGGCCCGCATCGGACCGGCGGAGAGGGCCTGGACCGAGGACAACGCCCGGGTGCCCGGCTGGCTGGCCCGGTCCTTCACCGAGGACGTCCTGGGCTACAACCTCGCGTCCGACCGGCTGTGGCGGGAGCTCCGGGACGACGCACCGGAGCTGTTCGACGGAGTCGGCCTGCGGGAGGGCATCCTGCGGGTCTACAGCGACCAGGACGTGCTGGAGGCCCATGTGGCGCGTCAACGCTCCCTGACAGAACGGCACTTCGAGATCCTGTCCGGCGACCGGATCAGCGCCCGCCACCCGGCGCTGGCCGCGGCGCACCGGGCGGGGGCCTTCGTCGGCGGCATCGAGGTGAACGGGTTCACCGTGCAGGTGCACCGGTTCCTCGGCGCCGTGGCCGACGCGGCCGAGCGGGCGGGTGCGGTCTTCCACTGGGGGCGGCCGGTGGACGCTCTCGTCCCGGGCGAGGGCGGCGCGCCGGACGGGATCAGCTGCCGCGACGGCGAGACGGTCCGCGCCGATCACTATGTCCTCTCCCCCGGCGCCTACGGGGAGGCGCTGCTGCGCGGCACGGCCTCCGCCGGGCTGATCCACGGCATGGTCGGCGCCTGGCTCACCCTCCCCGACCCCGGCCGGGGGCTGAGGAACTCCCTGAAGATCACCAGGAGCGGGCACACGGCGGCCGACGCCAACGTCACCGTCACCGAGGGGCCGGACGGCCACTCCTTCCTCACCGTCGGATCGGGCTACGGCTGGACGGGAGCCGACCCGGACAACGTCGATCCCACCCAGCTCGAAGCGCTCTACGCGGCGGTCGAGGACACGGCCTCGTCCTTCTTCCCCGACGCGTTCGACGCGGCCCGCCGATCCGGACTGCTGGAGCGGAGCAGGAGGTATTGCGTGCGGCCCTGGACCGCTTCGAGCCTTCCGGTCTTCGAGACCGCGAGGACCGCCGGGGGCGGGCTCCTCCTCATCACCGGCGGTCACAACACGGGCGGATTCGCCCAGGCTCCCGTGACCGCCGAGGCGGTGGCCGCGGCCCTTAGCGGGGAAAGCCACCCGATGCACATCGACTACCACCCGAATCGACTCCGTATGTTCTACGGACACAAGGATGCGAGGCTCCCCGAATGACGGACGCTCCCCGAATGGCGGACGAACAAGCCACGGACGGCACGAAAGCATGGCAGCAGCGAGGCAGTTCCTTCGGTGACGGGGTCGACGCCTACGAGACCACCCGGCCGGGGTATCCCGTCGAGAGCGTCCGGTGGGTCCTGGGGGCCGAACCGCGCGACGTGCTGGACCTCGGCGCGGGCACCGGCCTGCTCACCCGGGTCCTGGCCGCCGAGGGCCACCGGACCCGGGCGGTCGAGCCGGACGACGCGATGCGCGCCCGCATCACCGCCACCGCCCCGGGGGCCGAGGCCCTGTCCGGCAGCGCCGAGAGTATCCCGCTGCCCGACGCCAGCCTGGACGCGGTGCTGGTCAGCCACGCCTACCACTGGTTCGACCCCGCCCCCGCCCACGCCGAGATAGCGCGCGTACTGCGCCCCGGCGGAGTCCTGGCGACCCTCTGGAACCTCCGCGACGAGGAGGTCCCCTGGTCGGCGGCGCTGTCCGGGATCCTCGCCGACGAGGACACCGGGACCGACCCGCGCACCCCCGCGGCGATCATGCTGCACGGCGCGCTGAAGGCGCTGCGCGCCCAGGACACCGAATGGCTCAGCGGCTGGCTGCGCGATCCCACGTTCGGACCGGAGTTCGGAGCCGTCGAACAAGGATTCTTCCCGCATTCCGAGACAAAGACGATCGAGTCTCTCGTCACGCTCATAAAATCACGGTCGTACTACCTGACGTCCTCTCCGGAACGCCGCCGGGAAATAGAGGAACGCATACGCGAACTCGCCACCGTGCACCCGGAACTGAAAAGCGGCAACACCTTCGAGCTACCCTACGTAACGGTGGTATTCACCACGGTCCGCAACTGACGAACCGCACCGGAAAACCGGAAAACCCGGAAATCTGGAACCCCGGAGATCTGAAACCCCCAACCTCGGAAACCGGGACCCGGAACGCCGAGGAAACCGGAACGCAAAGGGAACCGGGAACCGGGGCACGGAGAACCGGAAACGTCATCGCCGAAAGGGAACACGGTGCTCTCACCCGTCGCCGCGTCCGTCCGCTCCGCACGAGACGGCGGAAAGGCACGCTGGGAAGGCTTCTTCACCGGACACCAGGTCTGGGACGGGACACGCGTCGCGGAGAGCGCCAAACGGCTTCTCGGCATGGACACCGCGGCCGTGGCGAGGGTCGCCGGCGAGGCGGTGCGGCCGTACCGGGCCCAGCCGGGCCGCACCGCCCCGTCGCTCCTGCTGCACACCACCACGCCCCTGCTCAAGGCGTTCGACGGGGACCTGGCCGCTCTGCTGAACGGCCAGGAACCCCACGACGTGACCACGTACGTCGAAGCCAGATCGGTGTATCTGGGGACCCCCGACGACCTCACCCTGGGCCGTACCGCGCCCTGGGCCGAGGCCGCCGCGCTCCGGGGCGTCCCCGCCGTCGACATCGGCGACCTGGACCACTACTACCTGACCCATGCCCTGCTGCTGATGGCGGAGACCCACGAGGAAGGGGCTGACACCCCCCTGCGCCATGTCATCGACTGGCTGTGCGACCGGCCCGACGCGGTGGTCCGGCTGTACGCGCTGGACGTGGAGACACAGATCTTCCTGCTCTGGCTGCTCCGCAGGACCGGCCTGACCGAGCTGGCCACGGACGCCAACAGCCCGGCGGTCGCCACCGAATGGAACCGGAAGAACCACATCCACCCCACGGTGGCCGCCGCCCGCGCGCTGCCCGCGTCCGCGCTGGAACTGCCCCCCGAGGAGCTGCTCGCCGCCGAACAGCGGCTCGGCCGGGCCCATCAGCGGCTGGGGCTGACCGTCCCGGTCCTCCCGGGTTACACGATCGCCCGCGCCGGCGTCGACCGGGACGCCTTCGTCGCCGGTGTGCTCGACGCGGCCTCGCTGCTCCGCACCCGGTACGGACTGGACCGGGCCGCGCTCAAGCCCGCCGACGCGGGCGACGGGGCGCGCATCGTGGGCAACCTGGACCTCGCCGACACCGACCGGCTGGCCGCGGAGGCCCGGACCGCGCACGCGGTCGGCGACGATCACCTCCTGGAGGCCTGGGTCACCTTCCTCAGCGTCTCCCTGGGCGAGGAGGAGGCCGAGCCCGGCTCACCGGCGGCCCGCCGCGTCCCGGTCGTGCCGTCGGGGCACATCCGCCACGGGCAGGTCGCCGAAGGGCTGACCCTCCAGATGCTGGACGGCTACTCCTGGCGGGGCAACGACTACGTCGACGAGGCCGGCTGGTCCGCTCTCGGGCTGCCCCGGGACGCCTACCGGACCGTCCGCGCCGCGCTGGAGGCCGTCCGGGCGGCTTTCCAGGGCCCGGAGAGCGTCACGGACGGCAGCCATGGAGGACTGGTCACCGGCGGCATCGACTTCGCCGTGGGCCGGCTCGGCGGCGCGTTCGGCGACAGGCTCCTCGTCGGGGCGATCGACTTCAACCTCTCCGCGCACGGCGCCGAGAGCCTGCACACCTTCCGGGACCGCGCCCGACAGCAGGGGATCGACGAGCCGTACGCGGCGACCCGTGTCTTCCTGCCGCCGGCGGACCGGACGCTCCATCAGATGGCCGCGGCGGCCCGGTCCATGGCGGTGCCCGGCGCACTGTTGGAGGCGGTGGCCTGCGTACCGCGACGGTGGGCCATGGTCGCCGCGACCGGCGCCGAACCGGCCGTCGCCGCCGCCCGGGCCGAGGCGCTGGCAGCTGCTCTGACCGCCCCCGGCCCCCGCCCTTGATCAACCGGCCCCCACCCGTGACGAACCAGACCCCGCCGGTGACGAACCGGCCCCCACGCGTACTGAACCGACCCCCGACCGCGTTCGACCGACTCCCGACCGTGATCAATTCGCAATCGATTTCGCTCTTGACCGAGACCCATCAACAGAGCGGACGATTACGCTCCGAACCATGCCCAACAGCCCGTCCCCCACAGGCAGTGACGCCGCCGCCCTCACCGACCGTACGGACGACCGTCCCGTCTACGTGATCGGCGGCGGCCCCGGAGGCCTCGCCGCCGCTGCCGCGCTGCGAGCCCGGGGCGTACGGGTCGTGGTGCTGGAGAAGTCGGACCGGGTCGGCGCCTCCTGGCGCGGCCACTACGACCGGCTGCGCCTGCACACGACCCGCCGCTGGTCGGCGCTGCCGGGGCTGCGCATGCCCCGCAGGTTCGGGCGGTGGGTGGGCCGGGACGACGTGGTGCGGTATCTGGAGAAGTACACCGAGCACCACGGTCTTGAAGTGGTCACCGGCGTCGAGGTGACGAGGATCGACCGGGCCCCCGACGGCTCCGGCGACTGGCAGCTCACGGCGACGGGCGGGCGGGTCCTGCGGGGCCGCGCGGTGGTCGTCGCCACCGGCTTCAACCACACCCCGCGCATCCCCGACTGGCCGGGCCGCGACACCTTCACGGGCGAACTGCTGCACGCGGCGCACTACCGCGCCCCGGCCCCGTACGCCGACCGGGACGTCCTGGTCGTCGGCATCGGCAACACGGGCGCGGAGATCGCCGCCGACCTCGCGGAGGGCGGCGCTTCCCGGGTGCGCATCGCGGTCCGGACGGTCCCGCACATCGTCCGCCGCTCCACCGCGGGCTGGCCCGCCCAGGCCACCGGCATCCTGGTCCGCCGCCTCCCGGTGCGGCTCGTCGACCGCGCGGGGGCCGTGATGTGCCGGATAGCCGTGCCCGACCTGGCCGCCCAGGGCCTCCCACGCCCCGACACCGGCCTGTACTCCCGGGTCCGCCAGGGCGCGATCCCGGTCCAGGACGTCGGGTTGATCGACGCGGTCAGGTCCGGCGCGGTCACCCCGGTGGCGACGGTCGCCTCCTTCGACCGGGACACCGTGGTCCTGGCCGACGGCACCCGCCTCACCCCGGACGCCGTCATCGCCGCCACCGGCTACGACCGGGCCCTGGAGCCGCTGCTCGGCCACCTGGACGTCCTGGACGGGCGGGGCCGCCCGGTCGCCCACGGCGGGCGCTCAGCGAAGGGAGCCCCCGGGCTCTACTTCACCGGATTCACCAACCCGATCAGCGGGATGTTCCGCGAAATGGCCCTGGACGCCGAGAAGATCGCGAAGAGGGTGGCCCGGGCGCCGCACTGAGGGCGGCCCGGAAGCCCCGGATGGCCGAGGCCCCCTGGGTCCCGCATGCCGGTGGGACGAAGGAGGGTCAGGGCCCCCGCCCCGGTCAGACCTCCGACAATGCCGTTTCCGCCGGACCGTCCCCGTCAGTCCCCGGACCGTCCCCGTCAGTCCCCGGACCGTCCCCACCGTGTTGCGGACCGTCCCCGCCCTGTTGCGGACCGTCCCCGCCCTGTTGCGGACCGTCCCCACCGTGCTGCGGACCGTCCCCGCCGTGCTGCGGCACGTCGCCGCCGCCGATGACGCCGACGCGCCGCAGCACGACGGCGGACAGGAGCGAGAGCAGCAAGGTGCACGCCGCGGCGACGATCATCGCGGTGTTCATCCCGGAGGTAGCAGCTTCCTTGGCGTGATCGAGCCAGCCGACGGGCATCCGCTGTGCCGAGGAGACCGCGCCGGCGAGGCTGTCGCCCGCGACGTCGGCCACCTCGGGCGGGACGCCGGCGGGCATCGCGTCGTCGATCCGGTCGCGGTAGACCGCGGTGGCCAGGCTGCCGAGGACCGCCACCCCCAGTGCGAGGCCCAGCTCCTGCACGGTCTCCGACATCGCCGAGGCCGAGCCCGCCTTCTCCGCCGGGGCGGCGCCGACCACCAGGTCCGTGCCCAGGGCCGCGATCGCCCCGAGCCCGAGGTACACGAGGCCGAAACCGATCACCATCAGGGCGACGCCGTCCGAGGCGTCCACCAGGGCGAGCAGCACGTAACCGACCGTGGACAGCGCCAGGGTGGCCGCCACCACGATTCCCGGCGGCACCCGGCGGGCCACCAGGGGCGACCCGATCGCGGCCAGGAACATCAGCAGGGCCGGCGGCCCCATCCACAGGCCCGCCTCGACGGGAGGCAGCCCCTCGACGAACTGGAGCTGCTGGGTGATCAGAAGCATCGAGCCGCCGACGCCGACGAGGCCCACGAGCAGCACGCTCAGCGCGGCGCTGAACGTCCGGTCGGCGAACAGGCCCACGTCCAGCAGCGGGTTCGCCAGCCCCGCCTGGCGGCGGACGAACAGCACCGCGAAGACCGCGCCGATCAGCGCGGCGGCGATCGTGGGCACGTCGAGGCCGGCTTCGGCGAACCGCTTCACCGCGTAGACCACCGGCAGGATCGCGGTCAGCGACAGCGCGACGCCGAGCAGGTCGAACGGGCCGGTCCGCGGCGCCCGGTACTCCGGGATCAGGACCGGAGCGGCCACCAGCAGCACGATCGCGACCGGGACCGCGAGGAGGAACACCGAACCCCACCAGAAGTGGTCCAGCATCACGCCGCCGACCACCGGCCCGAGCGCCATACCGAGCGCGAAGCTCGTCGCCCAGACCCCGATGGCCAGGGAGCGCTGCCGCTGGTCGGCGAACATGTTGCTGATCAGGGCCAGCGTGGACGGCATCAGTGTGGCCCCGGCGATCCCCAGGGCCGCACGCGCGACGATGAGCAGCTCGGCGCTGGTGGACCAGGCCGCCAGCACCGAGACGGCCCCGAAGGCCGCGGCTCCGATCATCAGCAGCTTGCGACGGCCGATCCGGTCCCCCAGCGTGCCCATGGTGAGCAGGAAGCCGGCGATCAGGAAGCCGTAGGCATCCATGATCCACAGCTCCTGGGTGCCCGACGGCCGCAGGTCCTCCGCCAGCGAGGGGAGGGCCAGGTACAGCACGGTGACGTCGAGGCCCAGCAGCACGGTGGGCAAGGAGAGGACGGCCAGTCCTCCCCACTCCCGGGCCCCCGCTCCGCGTACGGTCGTCATGGTCATGGAACTCCCCTGCGTTTCGCGTCTCGGCAACGTGCACGCGCCACGGTGCCGCCCCCCGCGCACGGTTTCCTGAGGGTCCTCGGGACAGCCCTTAGACTCCGGTCATGCGTTACGGGGTGCTCGGCCCGCTGGCCGTCTGGGACGCCGAGGGGCGGCCGGTCAGGGTTCCCGAGTCGAAAGTCCGCGCCCTGCTGGCGAACCTGCTCGTCCACGGCGGCGAACCGGTGCCGGCGGACCGCCTGATCGAGGACCTGTGGCCGAGCGGCCCACCGGGCGGCTCGGCGAACACGCTCCAGACCAAGATCTCCCAGCTGCGCCGGGTACTGGGCCGGGAGCGGGTGGTGCGCGAGCCCGCCGGCTACCGGCTGCTGCTCACGGACGACGGACATGGCGTACGTGACGGACGTGACGGACGTGACGGACGTGACGGACGTGAAGTGAACGGCGTACGTGACGTGGTCGGCACGGTCGACGCCCTGGAGTTCCAGGAGCTGGCCGAACGCGCCCGCGCCCAACGGGAACCGGCGGTCCAGGCCGACCTGTTCGCCGAAGCGCTCGCGCTGTGGCGGGGCCCGGCCTACGCCGATGTGGCCGAGTCCCTGTTCGCCCGCGGCGAGATCACGCGGCTGGAGGAGCTGCGCCTCAACGTCGTCGAGGACCACGCCGAGGCGCGCCTCGCCCGGGGGGAGCACACCGCGCTGGCCGCGGAGCTGGGGACACTCGTGGGACGCCACCCGCTGCGCGAGCGGCTGCGCATGACCCATATGCGCGCCCTGTACCGGGCCGGGCGGCAGGGCGACGCCCTGCGGAGCTTCCAGGACCTGCGGCGGCGACTCGCCGAGGAGCTGGGGGCGTCACCCGGTCCGGAAGCCGCCGCGCTGCACGGGGCGATCCTGCGCCAGGAGACGCGACTGGCCACACCCGCCGTCGGATCACTGTCTTGCCGTACCAACCTGCCCGCCCCGCTGACCCCGCTGATCGGCCGGCAGGAGGCGGCCGATCAGGTGCTGGCCCGGCTGGACCCCGCCGCGGACACCCGTCTCGTCACCCTCACCGGTCTCGGCGGAGTGGGCAAGACCCGGCTGGCGGTCGCCGCGGCGCGCGAGGCGTCGGGCCGGTTCGCCGACGGGGTGTGGCTGGTCGAGCTGGCGGGCCTCGGCGCGACCTCGGCCCCGGACGACATCGCCGAACGGGTCATCACGACGCTGGGGTTGTGCGACACCGCGGCGACGGAGCCGGATCTGGACGACCTGGTGGGCTGGCTGTGCCGTGCCGTGGCCGACAGACGGTTGCTGATCCTGCTGGACAACTGCGAGCACCTCGTCGAGCCGGTCGCCGTGCTCGCGGGGGCCGTGCTGTCGGCCGTGCCCTCGGCACACCTCCTGCTCACCAGCCAGGAACCCCTCGACATCCCCGGCGAGGTGGTGCATCCGGTACCGCCGCTGACCCTGCCGGAGCGCACCGGTCCACCGGCGATCGCCCGGGCCGGCGCCGTCGAGCTGTTCGTGCAGCGGGCCGCGGCGGCCGCGCCCGGCTTCGTCCTCGACGCGGAGAACGCGGAGGCCGTCGCCACCATCTGCCGTCGCCTCGACGGCATTCCGCTCGCCCTGGAACTCGTGGCGTCCCGGCTCCGGACGCTGAGCCCGCACGAGCTGGCCGCCCGGCTGGACGACCGGTTCGCCCGGCCCGACGCCCGGGTACGCGGGCTCCCCGACCGCCAGCGGACGTTGCGGGGCATGCTCGACTGGAGCTGGCAGCTGCTGACCGAGGACGAGCGCACGGTGCTGCGGCGCCTGGTCGTGCACGCCGACGGCTGCGTCATGGCGTCCGCCCAGGCGGTCTGCGCCGACGCCGGCCTGGGCGCCGGGCGGGTCCCCGACCTGCTGTCCCGGCTGGTGGACCGCTCGCTGGTGGTCCGTGAGGGAGACCGGTTCCGGCTGCTCGAATCCGTGGCCGCGTACTGCGCCGAACGCCTGGCGGAGGCCGGCGAGGAGACCGCCGTACGCGCCCGGTTCGTACGCCACTGCGCCGAGCTGGCCGAGCGGGAGAGCGAGCGGCTGCGCGGCCCGGACCAGCGGCGCTGCCTGGAGCGCCTCGACGCGGAGACCGTCAACCTGCGCCGCGCCCTGGACCTCGCGGTCGCCCAGGACGCCGCCGGATACGCGGTACGGCTGGTGAACGCGCAGGCGTGGTACTGGTTCCTGCGCGGCCGTCTCACCGAGGCCCGCAGGTCGCTCCGGGCGGCGCTGGCCGCCGGGGGCGGGGCCGCCCCTGCCGCGCGCGTGGCGGCGCGGGTCTGGCTGGCCGGTATCGAGCTGCGCAGCTCGGGGGACGGCAGGGCAGCGGCGCCGGCGGACGAGGATCCCACCTCCGGCGTCGAGGACCCGGTGCTGAGAGCCCGGTTGCAGTGGTTCGTCGGCACCGGGCTGACCGGCGGCGGCCACCACCGCGAGGGGCGGCGGCTGGTGGAGGCGGGCCTGGCCGGCGCGCGCGCCGCCGGGGACCCCTGGGGCGAGGCAGCGGCCCTGGTCGAGCTCGCGAGCCACGCCCCGGGCCGGGAGGAGTCCGCGGAGCTGGGCGCCGCGCTGTTCGCGGAGGCCGGCGACCGCTGGGGCAGGCTACGGGCCACCCGGGCCCTGGCGCTCGCGGCCGAGCGCCGGGGTGACGGCGCCCGGGCGGAACGACTCCACCGGGAAGGTCTCCTGATGGCCGAGGAACTCGGCCTGTGGACCGAGGTCGTCGAGGCGCTGACCTGGCTCGGCAGGGCCGCGCTGGCGGGCGGCAGCGCCGAGCGGGCGACGGAGCTGTACGGGCGCGCGCTGTCCGTGTCGGCCGAGCGCGCCTACAGCGCGGGCGAGATCCGTGCCGAGATCGGCCTGGGACACGCGGCACGGCTCCGCGGCGACCTGGACGCCGCCAGGCGCCACCTGAATCGGGCACGGGCCAAGAGCCGTGCGTCGGGCCAGGCCGCACACGCCGAGGCCGCCTTGGCGGAACTGCCTACCCCGCCCCGGGCGTGAGCGGCCTCCCGCACCGCGGGCGTGAACGGCCTCCCGCGCCGCCCTCCGGGTGACGCCCGTCACTCCCCTCCCCCGGATGTCACATCCCCGGGGCCTGTTCCGTCCTGTGTGTGTAGCCAGTGACGACAGCAGACAGCAGACAGCAGACAGCAGAGGGAGCACACCATGAACGCCCGACTCAACGCCTTCGCCAGCCCGGTCACGGGCAAGCTCGTGAAGCACCTGGTCTCGGCGGGCAAGATCATCGAGGACACGACGCTGCCCGCCGTGACACAGGAGCTGGTGAAGATCCGCGCGAGCCAGATCAACGGCTGCGGCGGCTGCCTGGACATGCACACCAAGGAAGCCGCCGCGGCCGGGGAGACCTCGCTGCGCCTGAACCTGATCGCCGCGTGGCGAGAGTCCACCGTCTTCACAGACGCCGAGCGCGCCGCGCTGGAGCTGACGGAGCAGGGCACCCGCATCGCGGACGCTGCGGGCGGGGTCCCGGACGAGGTCTGGGCGAACGCCGCCAAGCACTACGACGAGGAGCAGCTCCTCGCTCTCGTGTCGCTGATCGCGCTGATCAACACCTTCAACCGGCTGAACGTCATCCTCCAGCAGCCGGCCGGCGGCTACCAGGTGGGGCAGTTCGCGTAGCCGGGCGTAGCCGGGGGGACCCGGGCGGACCCGGGCCTACGCCCAGGCCCCCGTGGCCGCGATGCGCCGCGCCCACGGTTCCAGGTCGGCGGCCTCCCGGCCGAGCACCCGGCGGACGTCGTCGGTCACCGCGGCCGAGTGGCCCGCGCGGTGCAGGGCGAACATCGAGCCCAGGGAGTCGGCGGCGGCCTGCGGCCACCCCTGGGCGAGAAGTTCGGCGCGGTACGCCTCGGGGCTCAGCTCCTCGTAGCGGACGGGGCGGCCGGTCGCGCGGGCGATGGTCTCCGCGGCTTCGGCGAAGGTGAGGGCGCGGGGGCCGGACAGGGTGTACGTGCGGCCCGCGTGGCCGTCCTCGGTGAGGACGGCCACCGCGACCGCCGCCACGTCGTCGGCGTCGACGAAGGGTTCGGGGACGTCCCCGATCGGCAGGCCGATGCGGCCCTCTCGGAGCGGGGCCCGCCACAGGTCCTCGTCGAAGTTCTGGAAGAAGTTGTTGGGGCGCAGGAGGGTCCACTCGGCCCCGGACTCCCGGGCCGCGTCCTCCGCCGCCGCCATGCCCCGGCCGAAGCCCTCGCCCGCGTGCTCGATGCCGTGGCCGGACAGGACCACGAAGCGGCGGACCCCGGAGGCCTCGGCGCGGGTCACGAACTCCTTTACGGGGGAGGGGTCGTCGGGGGCGACCAGATAGAGCGCCTCGGACCCTGCGAGGGCGGGTTCCCAGGTGTCGGGGAGGGTCCAGTCGAACCGGATCTCACCGGAGCGGGAGGCGGGGCGGACCGTGGTGGTTCCGGTCGCGCGCAGCCGGTCCACGACCCGGCGGCCGGTCTTGCCGGTGCCGCCGAGGACGAGGATGCCGGACGGACCGCGGTAGGTGCTCTTCGTCGTCATGGGTCCAGTCCATCGCGGCGGACCCGGCGGGCCCATGGGCGTCCGTCCGCCGTGCATAGGTGAGCGTCCGGAGCACGGCCGACTCTGCCTACAGTTGCGTCATGGACGTGTTCGACGAGCTGTTGCGGGGCGTGCGGGGCAGTGGCGCGGTGTTCGGCCGTTCGGTGCTGCGCGCGCCGTGGTCGTTGCGGTTCACCGACGGGGCGTATCTGACCCTGTGCCTGCCGATGCGGGGCGGGGGGTGGATCGTGCCGGAGGGCGGCGAGCCGCTGCGGGTGAGGGTCGGCGAGGCGGCGATCGTCCGCGGCCCGGCCCCGTTCGTCTTCACCGACGACCCGTCCGGAGGTACGGGGACGGGCCGGGCCGGTGGCGTACGGGCGGTGGGCAGGGGCGCGGCCCCGGACACCGCCCCCGCACCCGCACCGGAGGCCGGACCCGGCCCCGGTCCCGGAACCGAACCCGGCCCCGGCCCCGGAACCGAACCCGGCTTCCCCACCGTGCTGTTGGCGGCCACCTACGACGTACGGGCCCAGGTGCCCCAGCGGCTCCTCCAGGCGCTCCCGCCCGCCCTCGTGGTGCCCGACGAGCAGGACTGCGCGCCGATGCGCGACTACCTGGAGGGGCAGATCGGCGGCGGGCGGCCGGGCGAACAGATCGTGCTCGACCGGCTGCTGGACTGGTTGCTGGTGTGCACGCTGCGCGACTGGTTCGACCGCCCGGAGGCGGATCCGCCGGGGTGGTACGGGGCGCTCGGCGACCAGGTGGCGGGGCCGGCGCTGCGGGCGATGCACGCGGACCCGGCGCACCCCTGGACGACGGCGGAGCTGGCGGTCCGGGCGGGGGTCTCCCGGACGACCCTGGCGAAGCGGTTCACCGAGCTGGTCGGGGAGGGCCCGGTGGCCTATCTGACCGCCTGGCGGATGACGCTCGCGGCCGACCTGCTGACCCGCCCGGAGCTGACGGTGGCGGCCGTGGCCCGGCGGGTCGGCTACGCGGACGCGTTCGGCTTCAGCGCGGCGTTCAAGCGGCTGCGCGGCGAGAGCCCGACCGCGTTCCGGCGCGCGGCGGCGGCCGCCGACCCGGTGGGGACGGCCGCCCCGGCGGGGTGAGCCGCCCCACGGGCCCGCGGAGGCGGGGCAGCGGGCCGGCTGCCCCCGGCCTGCGGGAGGCGGGCGGATACGAACCGCCGCTCACCGGCACGTCCGAACGGGGAAGATCGGCCCCGGCGTACCGAAGGGCTCAGCCCCAGACGCCCCGCGCCGCCGCGTCCCTGACGAAGGCGGCGAAGTCGCGCGGCTCTCGGCCGAGCGCCCGGCGCACCCCGTCCAGGACGGGCGCCTCCCGGCTCGTGGTGATCGGCTTCAGCGCGTCCGTCCAGAGGCCGGCCTCCTCGTCCGGGAAGCCCTGGGCGACGAGCCCGGCACGGAAGGCGGAGGCGTCGACGGGGACGTACGCGGCGCGCTTCCCGGTCTCCTTCGCGATCTCGTCCAGGACGTCGTCGATGCCGAGCGCGCGGGGGCCCGAGAGCCCGTACTCCTGGCCCGCGTGACCGTCCTCGGTGAGCGCGGCGACAGCCACCTCCGCGATGTCGTCGGCGTCGACGAACGCGGCCCTCCCGTCCCCGGTGGGCAGCGCCAGTTCGCCATCGCGTACGCCGTCGAGGAAGACGCCCTCGCTGAAGTTCTGGGCGAACCAGCCGGGTCGCAGGATCGTCCAGGTCACGCCGGAGGCGCGTACGGCCCGCTCGCCCTCGCCGTGCGGGCCGCCGTCCTCGTAACCGGGGCCGAAGTAGCCGGGCTCGTCCGTGCCCCGGGCCGAGAGCAGCACCAGCCGCCGCACCCCGCTCGCGACGGCCTGCTCGACGAAGGCGGGCGTCGGGGAGGGCGAGGCGTCGAGCGGGGTGATGTAGACGGCGGCGGCCCCGTCCAGGGCGGCGGCCCAGGTGGCGGGGTCCGCCCAGTCGAACGGGGTGTCGCCGGACCGGGAGGCCGCCCGGGTCTCCACCCCCAGCTCTCGGAGGCGGGCCACCACCCGGCGGCCGGTCTTGCCGGTGCCGCCGGTCACGAGTACGGGTTCCTGCGCGGAGGTCGTGTCTGTCTGCGTCATGGCACCAGCCTCGCCCGGCGGGGCGGCCCTCGCCCATGGCTCAGTGACCGGGAAGGATGTCCGAGCGTCCGGCGGAGGCGGCACTCCGGCGCTCCGGCGTTCCACCGAGGAAACGGCCGAGGCCCGGATCCACTGGGATCCGGGCCTCGGTCGTGTTCTTCAGTAGCGGGGACAGGATTTGAACCTGCGACCTCTGGGTTATGAGCCCAGCGAGCTACCGAGCTGCTCCACCCCGCGTCGGTAAACACCACCCTACGCCACGGAATGCCTCTCCATGACCACGAGAGCCTGCGCCCGCTCGCCCGCCCGGTGCTCGCAGGAGCCTTTGCCTGCACACCCATTCCTGACGCAGCGTCATTTCCATGACCTGACTGACTGTCAACTCAGCGCCTGGGCCGACCGGGTCGGGGCCCGGCTGCACCGCGGCGTTCGCGGCGGAGGCCGCAGCCCAGGAGATCAACATGACCACGCACGACGCCCACGAGGGCGTGGCGTCGTTCGTGGAGCGCCGGTCGCCGGAGTACCGGGGGGGCGCTAAGGGGTGTATTCGGCCAAGGTCCGTCGGTAGGCGGCGAGTCGGGAGGTCCGGCCGATGGTCAGGGCGCCGATCAGCCGTCCGTCCCGGTGGTAGCTGACCTCCAGCCGCCGGGCGGCCCGGTCGCATTCGTGGACCTTCACCGTGTCGCCGAGCCCCGGGAGGCCCACCGAGCGGAGCCGGACGCCGTGGACGTCGGACCAGAAGGATGGCACCTCGTCGAAGGCCGGGGCCGCCCCGCCGAGCAGCAGTGTGCGGGCAGCGGCCGCGCCCTGCTCCACCGCACCGGACCAGTGGCCGAGGGCAGGCGAGGCGCCGTCCGCCAGGGGTTGCGGGACCAGGGCCACATCCCCCGCCGCGACCACGCCGGGCACGGTCGTACCGTCGGGGAACAGGACCCGCAGCCGGGAGTCGGTGCGTACGCCGCCGGCCGCCTCGATGCCCGATCCGGCCAGCCATCCGGTGGCCGGGACCGCTCCCAGGGCCAGGACCGCGGCATCGGCCGCGACGCTTTGTCCGTCGGCCAGCCGGGCGCCCGAGAGGCCCCCGTCCGGGGCGGTCCGGAACGCGGCGACGGTGGCGCCGGTACGCAGATCGATGCCCGCCTCCCGGTGGAGCATCCCGACGAACTCGCCGGCCTCGGTGCCGACCGCCCGCTCCAGGGGTACGGGCCCGGCCTCCACGAGGGTGACGTCGAGTCCGAGGGCACGGCCCGCCGCGGCGACCTCGCCGCCGAGGAATCCGGCGCCGACGACGAGCAGCTGCCGCCCGGGGACGAGCGCGGCCCGCAGCGCCACCGCGTCGTCGCGGTCGCGCAGGGTGAACACCCTCTGGTCCGGGCCCGGTTCACCGTCCACCGCACCGGCCCGGGCGGCGGCGCCGGTGGCGATCAGCAAACCGTCGTAGGGCAGGCGTGTGCCGTCGGCGAGGGTGACCGTCCGGCGGTACGGGTCGAGCCCGACCGCGGGCCGCCCCAGCAGCCAGCGGGCCCGGAGGCTGTCGGGGGCCGGGAGCCCGGTGTCGACCGGGGAGGGGGCCGTCAGGAATTCCTTGGAGAGCGGCGGGCGGTCGTACGGGGCGTGCAGTTCGGCCCCGACGACGGTCAGCCTGCCGGTGAATCCCTCGGCCCGCAGGGTCGTGGCGGCCCGCAGTCCCGCCAGCGAGGCCCCGACGATCACCACGTCGCGCGGAGAGCCGACGGGGCTCACGGGGTGGTCACGGTGATGGCGCGGACCGGGCAGGACGCGGCGGCCTTCTCGACCCCGTCGCGCAGCGCCTCGTCCGGCGTCGGCTCGTACTGGAGGTAGTCGTCGTCGTCGAACGAGAACGTCTCGGGGGCGGCGAAGACGCAATTGCCGTGGCTCGCGCAGACGTCCATGTCCACGGTGATCTGCATGGTGACTCCGTCACGGGTAGGGCGCGGCGGCCGGGGTGGAGGTCAGCCGGCCGTCGGCGGGTTGAAACGGGAGTAGGCGGGCGCGGACCAGCGCAACGGGGAGGCCGCCGCGACCTCCCGCACGGCGGTGATCTCGAACTCGACCAGCCGCTGGGCGCCGGGGTGGCCGGCGACTTCGTCCTCGTCCCACACCGTGCGGGCCGCGCCCGTCAGGTGAAGGGACGTACCGGCCTCCCAGCCGGGCACGAAGAGGCCTGCGGCCGGGTTGAGTTCGAGGTTACCCAGGGTCAGGAACATGGCGTTGCCAACGTAGTCGGGCCAGCGCAGGAGCCGGGGGGAGAGCACCTGGACGAAACCGGGGTTGCCGCCCCGGTGCGAGGCGTCGGCGTCTCCCCGGTCGGAGGCGGTGGCGACGAAGAAGGTGTCGGCGGCCCGCAGCGTCCGCTGCTGCTCTGGGCTCAGCTCCGTGCCGTCGACGGCCCTGCGGGGGGCCTGGGCCTCCCCGTCCGCGGCCGGGCGGTGGGCGCGCTTCTGGATGTACTTGGGGCAGTTGGCGATGACCTGGTCGAGCTGGACGCGCAGCCCGTCGCCGTCGCGGACGGCCCGGCCGTTCATCCGCATCCGGCGGCGGGTGGCCGGCTCGATGCCGATCATGCCGATCCGTACGGGCTTCTGGCCGGGGCCGGTTCCGGCTCCGGCCAGGACCCCCGCGAGCGGGTCCTCCGGCGGGGGCAGCGCGCCGAGGGTGAGGGTGTGCGGCTCGGGAACGGCCAGGAATCCCGGCTCCCCGGTGAGCTGGGTCGCCCAGATCCGGCCCCGCTCGTCCGTGCCGCCCACCACCACGTGGGGCTGTTCGGCGAGGAAGGCCACCGCCACCTCGGGGACGGCGCTGCCGATGGCGCCCTGCGAGTGTCCGGCCTCGCTCGCGAGGCCCGCCCGCTCCTGCACGGCGATCTCACCGTGGTGGTAGCCGCCCATGACTCTGCCTTTCCACCGAGGAAGGGGACGGTGCCGGACCTTGTCGCCGGCGCCGTGGCCCGGTGCCGCACAGCACCGGGCGATACCGCGTGGAGCGCCTGCTCCTAGAAGAAGCCGCAGGTGGGTGCGCCCGAGGTCGGGGCGTCGGCCGGGTCGGCGCCGGTGGGCGCGTAGATCTCCAGGCGGATGCCGTCGGGGTCGGAGAAGAAGATGCCGCCCGAGTTCCCGCTCTCGCCGTGCGGCACGACGCCGTCGTAGGTGAACTCGGCGCCCAGGGTGCGCAGGACCTCCTCGGTGGCCCGGACCTCCTCGACGGTGTCGACCTGGAAGGAGAGGTGGTGCAGGCCGGGCAGGGTCGTGGAGAAGGTGCCCTCGCTCTGCTGCCACAGCGTCACCAGGAGCCGGGATCCGCGGCCGAGGAACGCCCAGCGGCGGCCCTCCTCCTTGCCCTCGGCCAGCACCTCGAAGTCGAAGACCTCGCGGTAGAAGGCGAGCGAGCGGTCCAGATCGGTGACGTTGAGGCCGATGTGGCCGGTCTGCAGGTTGTTCGCCTTGCTCATGGTCGGTCCCCATGCTTTCGGTCAGGGCTGCGAGGTGGTCTCGTAACCTGTGAAAATGACTTTAGAGGTTAGAGATGCATCGGTCAACCGGTGATCTCCGTTTGTCCGGTTACCATCGATGGACCATCCCCGACCGAGCCCGCGACGGAAGGATCCAGCCGTGCCGCACCCCATAGGGGCCGACCCCCGGCCGCTGACCGCTGAACCGCTCGCCCTCGATCTGCTCAACACCCGCTGGAGCGACGCGGAGGGCGCGCACGACCTCCTCGATTCCGAGGCCGGCCTGGCCCTCTGGCTGTCCAGTACGCCGGTACGGGAGGAGCTGGCGCCCCTGTCCACGCCCGCCGACGGCGCCACCCTGGGCCGGCTGCTGGAGACCCGCACCGCACTCGAAGCCCTGGTCGCGGCGGCCGCCGAGCAGAGGACGGCCACCCTTGGCGCCATGGCGGCGCTCAACGAGGTCCTCGCCCACGGCCGTATCCGCCGCGCCCTGGGGTCCGACGGGCTGCCGGAGTCGGTGGTGGAGGTGGACGACCCGTCCTGGGGGCCCTCCTGGTACGCCGCCGACAACTGGCTGCGTCTGGTGGCGGACCGGCCCGACCGCATCCGCCCGTGCGCGAACGACGCCTGCGTCCTGCACTTCTACGACGTGTCCAAGAACGGGACCCGCCGCTGGTGCTCGATGGCCGGCTGCGGCAACCGCGCGAAGGCCCAGCGCCACTACGCCCGCCGCACGGGCGCGTAAACGTTCCGGCACGGGCGAAGGGCCGGCCCCCGCCCGGTGACGGACGGCGACCGGGCCCCCGGCTCCCCCGCCGGGTCAGCGCCCGGACAGGGACGGTGCGTCGGGTTCCTCCGCCCGGTACTCGGCCGCCCGCGGCCCCTGTTCCCGCAGCGCGGCACGGCGCACCTTGCCCGAGGTCGTCCTCGGCAGGACCGCCGCGAACTCCAGCACCCGCACCCGCTTCTCCGGCGGCAGCAGAGCGCTCGCCGCGTCCAGGATCTCCCGGGCGGTCCCGGCGGACGCGGGCCGGCTGGCGGCCGGGACCACGAAGGCCTTCGGCGCCCACAGCCCCACCGGGTCGGGGACCGGGACCACCGCCGCGTCGGCCACCGCCGGGTGGCGCAGCAGGGCGTCCTCCAGCTCGCGCGGCGAGATCCGGTGGTCGAACGACTTGAACATGTCGTCCGACCGCGCCAGATACGTCAGCGACCCGTCGGGCTCCCGCCGGGCCAGGTCCCCCGACCGGTAGTAGCCACCGGCCAGCGCCTTCGCGGTGCGGCCGGGGTCACCGACGTATCCGCGCATCAGTCCCAGCGGCCGGTCGGCCAGGTCGAGGCAGATCTCCCCGGGCTCCCCGTCGGCCACGGGCTCCCCGGTCTCCGGGTCGACGAGCACCACCGTGTATCCGGGCAGCGGGAAGCCCATGCTGCCGGGCAGTGCGGCGCGGCCGGGCGGGTTGCCGATCTGGCCCGTGGTCTCCGTCTGCCCGTACCCGTCCCGCAGGTCGAGCCCCCAGCTTCCGGCCACCAGCTCCACCAAGGAGGGCTCAAGCGGCTCGCCCGCCGCGACCGTCTCGCGCAGCTCGGGCGGGCGGGCGCCCAGGCCGTGCGCCGCGAGGCCCCGCCAGACGGTCGGCGGCGCGCAGAAGGTCGAGACCCGGCGGGTGCGCAGGACCTCCAGGATCTGCCCGGGGGTGGAGCGCGCGGCGTCCAGGGCGACGACGGTGGCCTCGGCGTTCCAGGGCACGAACAGGGAACTCCAGGCGTGTTTGGCCCAGCCCGGAGCGGAGATGTTCAGGTGGACGTCGCCCGGCCGGACCCCGTTCCAGTACATGCCGGAGAGATGCCCCACGGGGTAGCTGACGTGGGTGTGCTCCACCATCTTCGGGCGCGATGTGGTGCCCGAGGTGAAGTAGCGGAACAGCGGGTCCGCCGCCCGGGTCGGCCCGTCCGGCGTGAACTCCTCCGGGGCCGTGCGGGAGTCGGCGTAACGCCGCCAGCCCCGGACCTCGCCGCCGACGGCGATCCCCTGCCAGCCGCCCGGCGCACCGGCGAACCGGTCCGCGAGTTCCGCCTCCGCGACGACGTGCCTCACCCGGCCCCGGTCCAGCCGGTCGGCGAGTTCGCCGGGGGTCGCGGTGGTGTAGGTGGGAATGACGACCGCCCCGAGCTTGATCGCGGCGAGCATCGTCTCCCAGACCTCCGCCCGGTTGCCCAGCATCAGCAGGACCGCCTCGCCCCGGCGCACCCCGAGCCCGCGCAGCCAGTTGGCGACCTGGGCGGAGCGGCGGGAGAGTTCCCCGTAGCCGATCAGCCGGTCGGAGGAGGGGCCGCCCGGTCCGACGACCCGCAGCGCGTCCCGGTCGCCCCGGACGGCGACGGTGTCGAAGTAGTCCAGGGCCCAGTTGAAGTGCTCGGGCCTCGGCCAGCGGAAGGTCTCGACCGCCTTGGTCAGATCCGTACGGTGCAGGAGCAGGGCGTCCCGGGCCGCCAGGAACTCCGCCGCGGGGTCCTGGAACAGCCCGTCCGGAGTGCTCGTGTGGTTCGTCATGACGCCTTCCCCGGCCGCGCGCCGACCGTGGCGCCCCGGCCCGTCGGGGCCGGCGAACCGGACTGCTGGGCGGGGATGAAGGCCGGTGCCGCCTCCCGGGCCGGGCCGGCGCCGATCGGGCGCAGGGCGTCCACGGCGATGGCGTCGGCGTCCTGGTAGAAGAGGGTGCTGACGCCGGGCCTGCTGCTGCCCACCTGGGTGAACCAGCGGGTGTGCTCCGTCGGGATGCCCAGGGCGTACAGGTCGGGGCGGATCCCGCCGGACCTGTCGACCACGTGGAAGGGGCTCATGGTGACCTCCAGGCCCCCGGTGGCGTGCGCCTCCCCCGCCGGGCCGCCCTCGATCACGTAGGGCCGGACCAGGCCCTCGTCGACGAGCTGGCGCGTCAGCGGCGAGGTGTCCCGGAGCAGGTCCGGGGTGGGTATGCGGGCGTCGATCAGGCTCCGCACGTGCCGCTCGGAGCCGGCGACCTGCGGGGAGACGACCCGGAACGCGCCGGCCTCGTCGTCCGCCTCGAAGCGGGTGCCGGGTCCCGCGACCTCCACGATCCCCTGCCGGACGAGCGCCCTGAGCTGCTCGACCCGGGCCATCGGCGGACCGGCCGAGAGCAGGGCGTTGACCGGCAGGAAGCGCCCGTGGAAGTAGCCGGTGTGCGAGGCGGGCAGCAGACCGCCGTAATCCACCGCCAGCCGCACCACGTTGCGGATGTCGCGCAGCACGTCGAGCGCCGACTTCAGCGGGCCGTCCAGGGTCCCGAGCTCCGCTTCGGCGAGGTCCTCGTCCATCACGGCGAGCAGCCGCTCGCGGAACTCCTCCGCCGAGGCGAACCGGGTGTCGCCGAACGGCCGGGCCAGCGCGTCGAGATCGACCGGAGGTATGTCCCCGAGCCCGGCGGAGGCCCGCAGCGGGCCGGGGTCCCGTCCGGCCCGCAGCAGCTCGGCGTGGGCTTCGGCGAAGGCGTCGGCCGCCTCCCGGCCGGAGGAGTTCCTGACATGGGTGACGTAGAAGACGTGGTCGATCTCCCGCCGCAGCAGCGGCAGCACGTCCTCGGCGAAGTCCAGTTGGCCTGTGCCCCCGCGCGCCCGGCGCGCGTGCAGCAGGGCGTCGCGGGTGAGGAAGAGGGCCCGGTGGCTGAAGTCGGGCCGTTTCTGGTTACGGCCGCGGGCGGGGATCGGCAGACCGCTGCGCGAGCCGGCCACGATGCGCGGCTCCCGGCCGCTGGGCAGATAGCGCAGCCCGCCGCCGACCGCCCCCTCCTCGTGGCGGAACGTGCCGCCGCGGCCGACCGTGAGGGAGAGCATCACGTCGTAGAAGGACAGACCGAGGCCCTTGATCCCGACCGCGCTGCCCGGGGGCACGGTGTCCTCGCCGAGCGCCATGTCCGCGGCCGAGTCGCCGCAGAGGTAGTGGGTGCCCGGGTTCCGCCCGGTGAAGTCGAGCATGGCGCGCTCGAACGCGTCGGGGGCGTTGAACGGATGGCCGGTGGCGAGGACCACCCGGTCCGCCTCCAGGAGGTGCGGCGCGGCGTCCAGGCTCAGCAGGTAGCCGTCGTCCGGGCCGGTGCGCAGGGCGGTGACCCGGCCGGTCACCGGGACCAGCTCGACGTGGGACGGCAGGTGCTCGGCGATCGTCCGGTGGACGTGCTTGAGGTACTGGCCGTAGCGGACGCGTGAGGCGTAGTCGTCGGGGCCGAGCGCCGGTTCGCCCGCCGTTGCGTGGCGGTGGGCGATCCACTCGCCGAGCGAGGGGCCCGCGCCGGGCCGGTCGGGGCCTCCGTCGGGCCCGCCGGAGTACATGGTCACCTGGCTGATGACGGTGTTCATGGTGAACCAGTCGTCCTGGTCGGTGCGCCACACGCGGCCCGCGCCGATCTCCGTGGCGTCGATGAGGTGGACGCGCACGGGGCGAGGGGCCCCGCCGCCGGCCGCCGCGGAGGGTTCGGCGGGTGCGACGGCTTCGCCCCGTTCGGCGGCGCCGGCCGCTTCTGCGACTTCGGCCGCGGCGCGCACGGCGATCCGTTCCAGCACGGATATGCCGCGTGGGCCGCTGCCGACGACGGCGATGACCAGGGGACGCGTAACGGAGTTGAGTCCGGACACAGGAGCTTCCTTGGAGTGAGGAGGGAACACACGGCGATGGGCGCACCGCCCGGCCCCAGGGGCCGGGCCGGTGCGCGCGACGGGAGGTCAGACCGGCAGGGCGGTCCGGCCGTCGGGCCCCTCACTCCGCGCCACAGCGGCCCGGTCGAAGGACTCCTGGGTGTGCGAGAGCATCCCGAGCAGGTCGTCGGCGCGCAGCCGATCCCGGCCCGGCACGGGCGTGGCCCCGATCGGCATGGCCCCGGTGGAGTGCCACTGGAGCGAGCCGCGGTCGTCGATGTAGCTGCGCGAGCGGTTGGCGTTGTCGGCGTGCAGACAGTAGGGAACGTCCAGCAGCCCCCGCCGGAACGCCTCCGCGAGCGCCCGCCCGACATCCGGGTGGAGGCCGAGGACGGTGTCGACCAGGGTCCTGGCCTCGGCCAGCACCCCGAACTCGGTCCCCGCCGCGCCGGCTCGCGCGTGCGGTCCTGCCGCGGCGAGCGCCGCCTCCTCCAGGGCATGGATGTTGTCCTGGATGGTGGGGATGCGGTGCGCCTCGGCCGGAGTCTTCACGATCATGCGCTCGGTTCCGGTCCGCATGGCCAGCACGGCGCTGTCCCGCAGCAGTCCGAGGGCTCCGCCGGGGGTACGGGGGAAGACGCCCATGTACGTGTAGAGCACCACGTGCCAGTCGAGTCCGGCCAGGTGCTCCCCGGCCAGGGTCCGCAGCGCCAGCAGCGCCTCCACGTCCTGGCCGTGGTGGGTCTGCTGGGCGTAGCTGAGGGAGACGCTGCGCAGTCCGTGCTGCCGGAAGAAGACGCCCTCCAGCACCGAGAGCGCGACGAGCAGGCCGGGCGGGCAGAGCTGCCCCAGCATGCAGCCGCCGAAGCTCTCCAGGTGGGTGCCGGGCCGGGACGCCAGAAGTTCGCAGCTGCGCGCCCACGCCTCGACGGAGGTGTGGATCGGGGTACGGCTGTAGGGCAGGCAGTACGAGATCGGCCCGCCCTCCGTGGCGTCGAGTCCGGCGTCCAGCAGGGCGCGGATGATGCCGATCGGGTTGGCGGAGCCGTGCCGTACCTGGACGGCGAATCCGTCGCCGCCGAGTCCGGAGACGAGCCGCCGGGTGGTGTCGGCGCCGTGGGCGACGATGGGGTAGCCGTTGAGGTCGGTGCCCTCGGCGAGCGCGCGGGCGGCCGACTCGTCGTCACCGACGCGGGTGTAACTGTCGATGGTCAGGGTGCCGACGGTCCGGGCACGGGCGTTCTTGACCGCGAGCAGTCCCTCACGCATCCGGGGCAGGTCGGCGAAGCCCATGCGGGGCTGCACCAGGAGTTCCCCGGCGCGCCGGGCATCGGCGACGGCCTCGGCGAAGGCACCCCGGGCCGGTGCGGGCGGGCCGGCCGGCGCCGCGGGGGCGGGGTGGGAAGCGGGCAGGCTCACCGGGCACCCGACGTGAGGAGTTCGGGGCGGGCGGGCCGGTCCACGTAGCGGCGGAACTCCGCGATCCCAGCGCCGTCCTCGAAGACCGCGTCGAACCCGGCGGCCAGCAGCTCCGGGCCGTACGAGCCGGCGTCGGCTCCCTGGACCCCCAGCTTGCCGCCGATGACGACGGGGAGGTCCCTCAGGTCCGGCTGCTCGCGGAGCCGGCGCACCGCACGGCTGCCGTCGAGGGCGCCGTGGCCGTTGACGCTGCTGATGACGACGAGGTCCGGCCGGACGCGTCGGCACTCCTCGATCAGGAGCGCGTCGGGAACGCAGGAGCCGATGTTGGTGACCTCGTGGCCCATCTCCTCCAGCAGCAATTGCAGGAAGACCAGGTTCCAGGTGTGGGAGTCGGAGGAGACGCTGGAGACGAGCACCCGGCGGCCGGGACGCGTCTGGGCGGCCGGCTGGGCCGCCCCCGGCTCCACGGCCTGTCCGTTCAGGTTCAGGGGCTGGACGCTGTACGACGACAAGACACTGTTCTTTCGCTCGGGGCGGGAACGTACGGGGGCGGGCAGGGCGGCCGGGCCGAAGGGGCGCGGCCTGCCCTGCCGGCGGTCAGAGGGCGGCGGACACGCCGACGGGGCGGACCGGCTTCTGCGGGGCGCGGGCCTCGACCGGCCGGGTGCGGATGGCGAGCACGGTGCAGCCGGTGCGGCTGGACATCTGGTGCTCGGTGCCCGGTCCTTCGACGACGAGGTCTCCCTTGACGTACGAAATGCCGTCGCTGTGGTCCAGTACGCCGTCGAGCACGAGCATCAGTTCGTAGCCGAGGTGCTCGTGGAAGTCGCCGTGGGCGCCGGGCGGGAAACGCAGCAGCAGGCCGACCGACCGCTCGTCCACTTCCTCGTCCGGCGCCCACAGGACGTGGTGCTCGACCCCGGTACGGCCGGGCTCGTCCCAGGTGACCCACTTGAGGTCGTCGAGTGCGAAGCCGCTACGGAATACGTTGGGTATATAGCTGATGTCTGACACGTGTACGCCTCTCGCGAGATGATCCGCATTTACCGACAAGGTTGTCAGCGAACCTCGTGCACCGTTCCGCACAGACATCGATAGGCGTTATCGCTTTTCCCGATCGCTCGCACCGCAGAGGTCGGACACACAGCAGCGGGCGGGCGAGAGGCGGAATCATCCGCTCTCCCACCCGCCCGTGGACGAGCCGGTCCGCCGTCTTCGCGGCCCCGGCTCCTCAAGCCGCTTGCGGCTGCCTCTCCCTGCCGACCCGGATCGCGACCTCGCGGACGGCCGAGACCGCCGCGACGGCCATCTCCGGACCGAGCCACATCGCCCGCACCCCGAGCCGGACGCGGGGCAGTCCGGGCAGCACCGTCAGGCCGTGCCCCTCGCCCTCCGGCCCCACGGATTCGGCCGGCAGCATCGCGATGCCGTACCCGGCGCGCGCCAACTCCCGCGCCCCTCCCATCGATCCCGCCTCGATGACCTGCGGGTCGATGCCGTACACCTCGCGGAGGGCGGTGACCAGGACCTGGTGCGACGCGCAGTCGGGATCGACCGCGAGCACCTTCACCGAGGCCAGGGCCGCCCGCCGGTCGACGGCGTCGACCAGGGAGACGGAGCCGACGGGAAGGACCTCCAGGTCCGGCAGTCGCTCCACCACCACGCCGGGCGGATCGCTTTCGTTCCCGATGAAGTCGCCGTGGACCAGGGCGAGATCGAGCTCCCCGTCACGAACGGCCGTGGCGGCTGCGCCGATCGACAGCTGACGGGGCGACACCTGCACCTTCGGGTAGCGGTAGCGGCTCTCCTTGATCAGCGACCCGAGGCGGGTTTCCAGCAACAGGGCGGATGCGCCGACGGTCGCACGCCCCTCGGGCTCACCCGGCGGATTAAGGGCAGTGGCCATCTCGTCGACGACGTTGAATATACGCTTCGCGTACTCGTGGAATATGACTCCGGAAGGAGTGAGCCGTACGCCGTGCGGTAACCGTTGGACCAAGGGCATTCCCATGCGGGTTTCCAGCAGGCGAATATGTGAAGTAACGCTGGACTGGGCGTAGCCCAGGCTCCTGGCGGCTTTCGTCAGACTCCCCAACCGGGCAACCTCCCGAAAGGTTCTCAGCTGGTACAGAGCAAGATCCAAAGTCATGTTTCCCCCCAAGAAACGCAGCTTCTTCCGAACAGCGGCGGCACCGGCGCCGCTTCGCCGCAACCGGAAGCCGCGGCGAGGTACGACCGGAGCCGGACGTGCGGATCGGGGAGGCGGATAAACGCCTCCCTTTTCACCCAACCGACTCAGTAACCTAACGGATACATCCACAATATTACGTTAGGTTGAAGATCTAAGCATGTGGCATGTGCCACGGACAAGCCCGATGCGCCCACCATCCACCACCCCTTCGTGAGGCCTCCCCATGCCGTCCCGTCACCCGTCCCCGGCCATCGCTCCGGAGGGCGTCCCTCCACTCAACGGAGAACCGCTTCCCCTGGAGTTCTCCAACACCGTCTTCCCGATGCGCGGCGTCCTCCACGACGGGTTCCGCACCCCGGAACACGTGTCCTGGTGGCTGCGTTCCTGCCGACACCTCTTCACCACCCCCCTCCGTGAACCGGACCTCGTCGAGATCGACGAGACGGACGCCCACTGCTTCGTGCTCCTGCGCGACTCCGCCCGCCGGCTGATCGACGCCCACGTCCAGGGGCATGACCCCGAACGGTGGGACATCGCCCAGGTCAACCGCGTCTCCGCGCTGGGCCGGCCCTGGCCCAGCCTGCGCTGGGAGGCCGGCCGACGGCCCGCCGCCCTGCACTGCAGCACCGCACCGCCCGCCGTCGCCGTGCAGACCGAGATCGCCCAGGCCCTGATCGAACTGCTCGCCGGGATCACCGAGGTCCGCCCGACCGCGTGCCCGGCGCCCGGCTGCGTCTTCTTCTTCGACGCCGGACGCGCCCGGCGACAGTGGTGCTCGCAGGGCTGCGGCAACCGGGCCCGGGCGGCCCGGCACTACGCACGGCATCAGAGCGGCTCGACTTCCAGCCATTCTCCAATCTAACGCCTCGAAGGCAGCTCAGGCGTTAGAGGACCATGGCGGGCACATGAACGCCGCCCCCTACCTGCCGTCATCGGAATTACCGATGACGGGCATCTGCGAAGCCATCGGTGACGGAACTCGACAGCGCCCTACGTTTCTGGCGAAGGACACGCACGCCACAGCGACGGCGTCCGACAGGGCCGCCGCCGGTACCGACAGACAGGGATGTCTTCATGCTTCGCACCGTCCATCAGCGCAGGACAACGTTCCGGGCCGCCGTCGCCGGCCTGGCTCTCGCGGGTGTCGCGACGCTCGCCCCCTCCGCGCCGGCCGCCGCCACCTCGTCCCCCGGCGCCTCGTCCACCGACACCATCCCGGAGACCTCGCGCGGCTCCAAGGACCACGTCCTGTACTGGAACAACGCGTTGCTCGACGTCTTCCGGCACACCGGCGGCACCCCGGGCCCGCTGACCCGCGGCGGCGCCATCATGGACCTGTCGATCTACGACGCGGTGAACTCGATCCGGACCATCGGCAAGCCCTACCTCGTCAAGGACTCGACGGCGGCGGGCGCCTACGGAGCCCTCAACTCGGCGATCGACCACGCCGCCTACTCCGCCCTGCGCGGCGCGTTCCCGAACTACCCGGTGGCGGACCTCGACGCCAAACTGGCCGCCGCCCTCGCCCTGCCCGACATCGGCAACGCCACCCAGCGCGCGCAGGGCAAGACCCTCGGGGTCAAGATCGCCAAGGCCCACCTGCTGAATCGCGCGAACGACGGCTCCGCGAACACCGCCCCGTACGTGGCGACCACCGGCCCCGGTCACTGGACGCCCGCCCCCGGCAAGCCGGTCGGCGCGCCCAACTGGGGCAAGGTCAAGCCGTTCGCGCTGACTTCGGGCAGCAAGTACCGTCCCGGCCCGATCGGCGGGTTCACCACCCCCCAGGAGCTGCTGAAGAGCCCGCAGTACGCGGCCCAGGTCAACGAGATCAAGACCATCGGCGGCAAGAACTCCACCGCCAGAACCGCCGACCAGACGAAGCTCGCCCACTACTGGGCCAACGACCTCGACGGCACGTACAAGCCGGTGGGCCAGCAGTTCGACCACACCGCGGTGATCTTCCGGAAGTACCGCCCCCACGGCAGCTCCTTCGAGAGCGCCAAGCTGTTCGGCCTGACCTCCGCCGCGCTCGCCGACGCCGCGATAGCCATCTGGGACTCCAAGTTCAACACCGACTGGGACGTGTGGCGTCCGGCCGCGGCCATCAACCGCGCCGACGAGGTCCCGAACCCGAACATCGTGGCCGACCCGAGCTGGGAGCCCGAGGAGCAGGACACCGCCGGAAACAGCTTCTCGCCCAACTTCCCGACCTACGTCTCCGGCCACTCCGGCATCGGCGCCGCCTGGGCCGGCATCGTGAAGCACTACTTCGGTACGGACAACCTGTCCTTCACCGCCGGTACCGACGACCCGCTGGCCCAGGGCGTCACCCGTACGTTCCCCAGCCTGAGCGCCGCCGCCAAGGAGAAGGCCGCCAGCCGCAAGTACATCGGCGTCCACTTCGAGTGGGACAACGCGGCGGCCCTGACCCTCGGCTACCAGGTCTCCGACGAGGTCCACAGCACGATCCTCGGCTGACACCGACGTCCGTGGTGACGTGCCGGAGGGGCCGGCCCGGAGGACCGGTCCCCACGGCCGTCGCCCGGCCGGCCCGTCACGCCGTTCCGCCCGTCACACCGCTTCGGCCGTCACACCGCTTCGCCCGTCACACCGCTTCGTCGTCCTCGCGGGCACGCCTGCTGTGGCGCGCCACGCGCACGCGGTTCCCGCACCCCACGGTGCACCACTCGCGCCGGGCGTGGGTCCTGACGAAGTAGAGGATGCACCCCGGAGCGGGGCAGGCCCTCAGCCGCTCCGCGCCCTCGCCCGTGAAGAGCTCGACGGCGGCTGCGGAGATCGCCCCGAGCGCCAGCCGCAACGGGTCCTCCACCGCACGGCGGACGACGGCCCGGAACTCCGGTCCGGGAGCCAGCTCCCGCCAGTCGGCGGCCGTCCGCGCGTACGCGTTCACCACGGCCAGCGCTTCGGGGTCCGGGCCCTCACCCGAGGTCCGCGCCCCGGCCAGCGCCCGCAGGGCCCGGCGCAGTACCAGGAACTCCTGGTACTGCGCCGGGCCCGCGGGCGGCGCCGCGGCCAGCGCGTCGGCGACGCCGGGCGCGAAGCGGTGCCGTTCCGCGGCCAGCCAGCTGTCCAGGGCCTCCGGCCCGGCGGCGAGCACGTCCCTGAGCCGCCCCCGCACACCCCCCTTGATGTACGTGGTGTTGACCAGTTCCAGAGGGAGCGGCTCGCCGGTCAACGGCACCGCCATCGACCACTCCCGCTCTCCCCGCTCCTCCGCGACGCCTTCAGCCATCCCCCCATCCTTTCTCGCGGAAAAGCCCCTGCAAAGCTAATGGATGAAACTATGCTGCATCCATTAGTTCATGTGATCACGCCGTCGTGAAAGGAACCCCTGTGCCCGACGCCCCCGCAACCACGCTCGCCGCTCCGCCGCGCTCTCCTTCCCTGCTGACCAGCAAGGCCCCGCCGCGCCCCTCCCTGCCCTTCGTCTCCGTGGCGACCCTGGGCGGGACGGCCGCCCTGGTCCTGCTGGTCGCCATCGGGTACGCACTCGACCAGACGGTGCTCATCCCGCCGCTGGCCGCGAGTGCCGCGCTCGTCTTCGCCGCGCCCACGCTGCCGCTGGCCCAGCCGCGCAACGTGATCGGCGGCCAGCTCGTCTCGGCCCTCGTGGGCTTCGCCGTTCTGGCCGTCGCGGGCAGTTCGGTCTGGGCATCGGCGGTCGCGGGCGGCCTCGCGATCGGCGCCATGGCCCTGGCCCGTACCGCGCACTCCCCCGCTGCGGCCACCGCCGTCATCGTCGTGGTGGCCCAGCCCTCGACGGTCCTCTTCCTCGCTCTGCTGCTGCTCGCCACGGTCGTGATCGCCGGCATCGGCGTCCTCGCGGGCCGCAGCGGCAAGACCGCCCGCTACCCCACCTACTGGTGGTAGGGCCGCTTCGATGACCAGCAGATACGCCCAACTCCTCTTCACCGAACCGGTCCAGGTCCACCAGGAACGGCACGGCAGCAGACGGAACTACGCGGCCATGGGCGAAGGCCCGGCCGTCGCGGACCGGCTGACCCCGGCCGAGGCCGCGTTCGCCGCGGAGAGCACCGGCTTCTACCTGGCCACCACCGGGTCGACCGGCTGGCCGTACGTACAGCATCGTGGCGGCCCCCCGGGCTTCCTGCGGGCTCTGGACGAACGGACCCTGGCCTTCGCGGACTTCCGGGGGAACAAGCAGTACATCACCACCGGAAACCTCGACACCGACCGCCGGGTCTCGCTGCTGCTGATGGACTACCCGGCACGCCGTCGGCTGAAGATCCTCGGCCGCGCCCGTACCGCCGACGTGGCGGCCTGGCCGGCCTCGGCGGGCCCCCTGGTCCCCGACGGCTACCGGGCCGAGCCGGAACGGGTCGTGCTCATCGACGTCGAGGCGTACGACTGGAACTGTCCGCAGCACATCCAGCCGCGCTACACGCCGGCCGAGCTGGAGGAGGCGCTGGGACCGGTCCGCGAGCGGATGGACGCCCTGGAGCGGGAGAACACCCGGCTCAAGGAGCTTCTCGCCGAGGCCGGATCGGCGCGCCGTGCGACCTGACGCGGAGGGGAGCGGCTGTCCGGGGCCCGGTCCCGGAGCCCATCCGGGGATGCGCCGGGCCTTCCCCGGCGGCGGTCGGGCCACACTCGGCTTGATCGCACCGCTGGAGTCGTTCACCGGCGACGTCCCCACCATGACCGGCCACCTGGCGCGGGCCCGCGCGGCGGAGGAGGCGGGGTTCGCCTCGCTCTGGTTGCGCGACGTCCCGCTCCTGGTGCCCGGCCAGGGCGACGGCGGGCAGCTCTTCGACCCCTGGGTCTATCTCGGCGCCCTGGCCACGGCGACCAGCCGCATCACGCTCGGGACGGCGAGCACCGTCCTCCCGCTGCGCCACCCCATCCATGTGGCCAAGGCCGCCGCCTCGGTCGACCTGCTCTCCGGCGGACGCATGCTCCTCGGGCTCGCGGTGGGCGACCGGCCGGGCGAAGTTCCGGCGTTCGGCCCCGCCGCCGCGGACCCGGCCGGACGGCTGGCGGAGAGCTGGGCGTACCTGCGGCACCTGACCGGCGGAGCGGTCACCGCCGGGCACTCCTCACCGCTCGGTGAACTGGCCCCGGGAATCGGCATGGTGCCGGGCCCCGCCTTCGGCCGGCTGCCCCTGCTGATGACCGGGCGGGGCGGGCGGACCGCCGAGTGGATCGCCGAACACGCGGACGGCTGGCTGTACTCGGCTCTCCCCCCGGAGATCCAGCGGGCGAACACCGCGCGCTGGCGCCGGCTGACCGGCGAGCCGGACTCCCCGGGCTTCAAGCCGTACGCGCAGGCCGGCTATCTGGTCCTGGACGAGAACCCCCGCGCCGCGCCGCGACCCCTGCCGCAGGGGTGGGCCATGGGGCGGGAGCCGCTGCTGGATCTGTTCAAGACGTACGAGGCGGGCGGGGTCGACCAGTTGATGCTGAACCTCCGGCTCAACTCCCGCCCGGCGCAGGACGTCATGGCGGAACTCGCGGCCCATCTGCTGCCGCACTTCCCCACCCCGGACCCAGCACCCGCAGCCGCCGAGCCCGGGCCTTCGGCCGGGACGGTCCGCCACCGCCCGCTTCGACCTTTCGGTCAGGTGGAGGGTGCGTCGACGAAGGTGGCGCCGATCTCCGCCAACCGCTCGGCCACGTAGGCCGGGTCGAGCAGGGTTTCCGGTGTGTGGATGCCCGGCGGGGCGGCTTCGCCCCGCAGACCGAGCTGCCGCTCGACACCGAGGGCGATGCCGAGTGCGGTCAGGGGGCGCTGCCCCGCCGGGTGGACGAGACAGCGGCTCGTCCTGAGCGGCGCACCCGTCGGACCTGTTCCTTCGAGGTCGATCCGGATCTCGATGGAGGGGCGGTCGCCGCGGCGCCGGGCCGCGGATTCACCGACGGCCATGTCGAAACGGACGTTCGGCGCGCCCGTCGCGAGGGCGAGGCTCGGTACGTCGAGGATGGCGATGCTCCGGCCGGGCAGGACGACGCCGTCGGCACTGGGCACATCCGCCTGGGCGTCGGGGTCGTTGACCCAGGTGAAGACCCCGTCACGGCGCACCGTCCCCGCCGTGGTGGCGGTGGACCACCGCTCCAGATCCGCGGCTCCCGCGGGTCCGCCGGTGTCCAGCTCGTCCAGCACGGCGCCGATCCGGACGGAGTCGACCCGGCGGAACTCCCGGGCCGGCCCCAACGCCGCGAGGACGACGACGCCGGCGCAGAAGTGGCTGGCCACCAGGATCGACGAGGCACGTGCCCGCCGCGCACCCGCGACGACCTCCGGCGCGATCTCCACCAGCCCGCTGGAGATGCTGAGGTAGGGCAACCCGTGGTCCTGCGCGTAATGCAGCCCGTTCAGGCGGTCGTCCCACAGGGCGGCGACCACCGCCGAGTAGCGGTGGCCGCGCTCGGCCGGCAGGCCGAGATCGCTGCGCCGCAGGTCGATGGTGACGGCCGTGGCGGCGCCGAGTCCGTCGGCCACCCGCTGCGCGCGGTCGATAGCGCGCCCGGCGATCGTCAGCGGCAGCCCCGGATGCCATTGACGCAGGAGCGCGGCTGCCCCCGAGCCCGCCTGCCCCGAGCCACCCAAGATCAGTACCGGTTTCAACTGCTCCATCGCAGATCCCCACTCCCCTGAAGCTACATTTTGTAGCCTACATTTTGTAACATAGCCTGGGGTGCGACACAACGGAGGACCATGGCCACCACCTCGACCCGCCTCTCCAAGCAGGCCAGGCGGGAGCAGCTGCTGAACACCGCCGTGGCGATCGTGCGCGCCCAGGGCACCGACGGGCTGACTCTGGTCACGCTCGCCGAGGCGGCCGGGGTGAGCAGGCCGATCGTGTACGACCACTTCGGCACGCGCCCCGGCCTGTTGCTCGCGCTCTACCGACGCCTCGACGAACGTCACCGCGCCGCGATCGCCCAGGCGTTGCAGGAGGTCGAACCCACCGCGGACGAGGTCGCCCGCCTCATCAGCACCGCGTATTTCGCCTGCGCCACGGACCTGCCGGAACTCGCCGCCGTTTCCGCCGCCCTGAAGGGGAATCCGGAGATGGAGGCGATCCAGCGCGAGATGCTCGACCGGTACACGGACCTGGTGGCCGCCGCCCTGCTGCCGCACTCCGGCCTCACTCCCGACGCCCTCCGGCTACGGTGCGTCGGCGTGCTGGGCGCGGCCGAGGCGATGGCCGCCGAGCTGAACCGAGGACGGGCATCCACCGCCGACGCGGTCGCCACCCTGACCGACCTGATCACGGGCAGCCTCGACGCCCGGGCCGGCCGTTGACTTCTAGGCGGTCCGTCTGCGGATCACCAACGACATCAGCGCCGCCATCGCGCACAGCGCCCCCGCCGCGTACCAGACCACGTCGTAGCCGCCGAAGACATCCCGCGCGACCCCGCCGAGGAACGCCACCACCGCCGCGCCCACCTGGTGCGAGGCCAGCACCCAGCCGAAGACGATCGCGCTGTCGTCGCCGTACTGCTCGCGGCAGAGCGCCAGCGTCGGCGGGACCGTGGCGACCCAGTCCAGCCCGTAGAACACGATGAAGAAGATCATCGGCGGCTCGACCTCGGGGCCGATCAGCAGCGGCAGGAACAGCAGGGAGATCCCGCGCAGCGCGTAGTAGACGGCGAGCAGCCTGCGGGCGTCGAAGCGGTCGGTGAGCCAGCCGGAGAAGATCGTGCCGATGATGTCGAAGACCCCGATCACCGCGAGCAGCGAGGCCGCCACGACGATGGGCATGTGGTTGTCGTGGGCGAACGGGACGAAGTGGGTGCGGATCAGGCCGTTGGTGGAGGCCCCGCAGATCGCGAAGGCGCCCGCCAGCAGCCAGAACGGGCCGGTGCGGGCCGCGTCGACCAGCACGCGTACCGTCCGGCGCGCGGCGCCCCGGACCGGCGCGGGCTTCGCCAGATACGTACCGCCGTACGGGGCGAGCCCCACGTCGGCCGGATGGTCGCGCATCAGGAACCAGACGAACGGGACGACGACGAGCGCGGCCAGGGCGACGGTGACCGAGGCGGGCCGCCAGCCGTGTCGGTCCACGATCCAGGCGCAGAGCGGAAGGAAGACGAGCTGTCCGGAGGCCCCCGCCGCGGTGAGGATGCCGGTGACCAGACCCCGGCGGGCCACGAACCAGCGGTCGGTCACGGTCGCGGCGAAGGCCATCGCCATCGACCCGGTGCCGAGGCCGACGAGGAGCCCCCAGTAGATCATCAGCTGCCAGGAGGCGGTCATCCAGACGCTGGCGATCGCCCCCGCCGCCACCATGGTGAGCGCGACCGCCACGACCCGCCGGATGCCGAAGCGGTCCATGAGCGCGGCGGCGAACGGCGCGGTCAGCCCGTACAGCGCCATGTCGATGGAGACCGCGAGCCCGATCTCGCCCCGGGTCCAGCCGAAGTCGGTGTGGAGCGGGTCGATGAGCAGCCCGGGCAGGGAGTTGAACGCCGCCCCGCCGATGATCGTCACGAAGGTGACGGCGGCGACGAGCCACGCCCGGTGGACGGAGAAGGGGAACCGGCGGCCGGGTCTGCCGGCGGCGTCGGCCCCGGGGCCTGCGGTCTTGGTCAGGTAGGTCACGTCAGCCAGCATCCGAGGCCGGACAGAGGGGGGCGAGCGGCCCGGAGGACATGCTTCGCAGGGATCGGGCCACACCAGGACCCTGTCCCGCCATCCGGACCGCCCGCTCCCGCCCACCGCCCCCGACCGGGCTCCGCCCGGGGCCTGCGTACGATCTCAGCCCGGCGCGTGGCCGGAACCGCTCGGCATCCTGGCCCTGTCCGTGCCCACGACCGCGGCGGGCGCGGCGATCGTGGTCAGCGGCACCTCCCGACGGTGCGTCAGCGCCCATGTCTTCGAGGTGCTGGAGGCGCGGGCGAGCGAGGAGCGGGCCCGCGCCGAGAAGTGAGCCGGGGTCCGGGCCCGCGCCAAGACGTGAGCCGGGGACCGGGCCCACGCCCAGGAGTGCTCCGGGCGGTCAGCGGCGCCGGCCGGCCGCCCGCAGCATCGCCCACGCGCAGGCCGCGCCCACCGCGTACCAGAGAAGGTCCGGTGCGTTGAAGGTCGAGCCGAGCACCAGTCGGGCCGCCGTGCTGTGCGCCGACCACTGGGCCGGTACGCCGGTGAGCTGCGCGAACTCCACCGCCCAGCTCAGGCCGAGCGCCGTGGCGGCCACCACGGCCGGCCGCGCGCGGGGCGCGCAGAACGCGACGAGGGTGCAGAGCAGCACCGTGTAGAGCGCGCTCCCCGCGTACTTGGCGAAGGCGCCGTCCGCCCCGGCACGCACGGCCACGCCCGCGGCGACGGTGACGACGGCCGCCCCCGCCGCGACCACACGGGCCGTGGAGGGGCAGGCCGGGGAGACACGGGGCGGCGAGACGCGGGCCGGGGAGGGGCGGACCGGGGAGACGCGGGTCGGGCGTCGCCCCGGGGAATCGTCCGCGCGCTCCGGGCGCCGCGCCGACGGCCTCATACCAGCCCGATCCTCTTGAGCTGCCGGATCGGCCGGGCCACCAGCAGCACCGCCACCACCCCCATGTTGATCACGGCCGCCGCCACCAGCAGCTCGGGCGCCCCGACCGCCTCGGCCACCGGGCCCGCCAGGGCGCGGCCCGCCGCGACCATCAGGAGCGAGCCGGCCACATCGTAGGCGTGCAGCCGGTTCAGGGCCTCCGGCGGGACGTGCGTCTGGACCGTCGTGGACCACATCACCAGCCAGAACGCGGCGGAACCGCCCGCCAGCAACTGCCCCGCCGCCAGCACCGGCAGCGGCATCCCGAGCGCCAGCACCAGCAGGCTCACCGCCACCAGCGGCAGCGCGACCGCCCCCGCCGCCAGCGGGTGCGACGGGCGCAGCCGCAGGGCGAGGAGTCCGCCGACGACGCTGCCCGCCCCGTTGACCGCCATCAGCATGCCGTACGCCCCCGAGCCGTGCGCCTCGGTGACCAGGACGGCGGTCAGCGGGAGCATCGGGCCGAGGACCGCGAAGCCGTACACCGTCCAGACCGCGATCACTCCCCACAGCCAGGACCGGGCCCGGAACTCCCGCCACCCGTCGACCAGTTCCGCGGCGAACGTGCCGCGCGCCGCATCGTCGTGCGGGGCCGGGGCCAGCCGCATCAGGAAGAGGCAGACCCCGGAGACCGCGAAGGTCGCCGCGTTCGCCGCGTAGACGGCGCCGGCGCTGGCGAGGCCGACGAGGACTCCGGCGAAGGCGGGCCCGGCCATGGTCATCAGCGCCTCGGCGACCCTCAGCACCGCGTTGGCGCGCTGGACGTCGGTGGAGACGCGCGGCACGGTCGAGGCGACCCCGGGCTGGAAGAGCGCCGCGCCGACGCCGGCCACCGAGCTGAGGACGTACACCGACCACAGCGGCGGGTTGCCCGTCGCGAAGGTCACGGCCAGGACGGAGGCGCCGATCAGCCGCAGGGCGTCGGCGATGATCATCATGCGGCGGGGGGTGAACCGGTCCGCGAGCACCCCGCCGAACAGGACGAACACCGCCAGCGGCCCCATCCAGGCGGCGAGCGCGAAGCCGACCGAGGAGGCGGGCCGGCCCGCGCCCAGCAGCCCGGCGGTCAGGGCCACCGGGATCATGCCGTCGCCGAAGAGCGCGACCGTACGGGCCACGAAGAAGTAGCGGAAGTTACGGTTCCAGAGCTGCGCGGGGCCGGGGGCGGAACCGAAGGAGGACCCGGCGCCCAGGCCCGTCCCGGTGGTGCCGCCGGGCCCGCCGGGGTCGAGCGGGGGCAGCGTCGCGAGAGGGTTCGGGTCCGGGAGCGGGTTCGGGGTCGTTCGGGTGTCGCACGCGGCGTCGGGAATGGACGCGCGCTCTGTCGGCTTCTCCATCACGTCGCTAACCTGTACCAGCTCGTGGTCTATACCACTACAGCAATTTCCTGTGATCTTCGAGGAGGCCGTCGTGCAGCACCGCGTCGTCGTTCTGGCCCTCGACGGACTGCTCCCCTTCGAACTGGGCATTCCGCAGCGGATCTTCGGCCGCAGTCTCGGCACGGAGACGGGCGGGAAGGGCGGGAGGCTGTACGACGTGGTGACCTGCTCCATCCGCCCGCCGGGCCCGGTCCGGACCGACGCGGACTTCTCCATCCTCGTGGAGCAAGGCCCTCAGGCGCTCGCCACCGCCGACACGGTGGTCATCCCCGCCTCCTACGAGCTGGGCCCGGTCTTCGAGGAGGGCCGCCTCACCGAGGAGCTGGCCGCAGCGCTCGCCCTGGTCAGGCCCGGCACCCGAATGGTCTCCATCTGCACCGGCAGTTACGTCCTGGCGGCGGCCGGGTACCTCGACGGCCGCCCCGCCACCACGCACTGGTCGTCCGCCGACCACTTCCAGCGGACCTTCCCGCAGGTCCGCGTCGACCCGGACGTCCTGTTCATCGACGACGGCGACGTCCTCACCTCCGCCGGGGTCGCCGCCGGGATCGACCTCTGCCTCCACCTGGTGCGGCGCGACCACGGAACGGCCGTCGCGAACGAGATCGCGCGCCGCACGGTCGTGCCTCCGCACCGTGACGGCGGGCAGGCCCAGTACATCCACCGCCCCGTCCCCGAGCCGCAGTTCGCGACCACCACCGGCGCCCGGGCCTGGGCGCTGGCCCGGCTCGACCGGCCGATCCTGCTGCGGGACATGGCGGAGCAGGAGGCGATGAGCGTACGGACGTTCACGCGCCGCTTCCGCGAGGAGGTCGGGATCAGCCCCGGCCAGTGGCTCACCCAACAGCGGGTGGAGCGGGCCCGGCACCTGCTGGAGTCGACGGACCTGTCCATCGACCAGGTGGCCCGGGACGCGGGTTTCGGCACGGCGACCTCGCTGCGCCAGCACCTCCAGGCGGCGCTGGGCGTGCCGCCGAGCGCCTACCGGCGTACGTTCCGGTCCTCGGCGGACATCGCACCCCGAGGCCCTCGCGCCTCGGCCCGGGGACGCCTCTAGGCCCGGCTCAGAAGACCAGGACCCCCCGGGCCACCCGCCCGTGGTGCGCGTCGTACTCGTACGGACCGGGCAGGTGCGGCTCGCGCCGGCCGGGACCGGCAGGCGTACGGCTATCCGCACGCCTTCCCGCTCACCGCGACACCGGAGCAGTTCGCCGGGGCCACCGACTCGCCGGTCGCCCCGGTGGCGATCCTGTGAACGGCCTCCGCGAAAGGGAATGGGGAGGAAGCCGTCGAAGAAGTGGTGGTGAGGGAGGGATCCGGGCTCAGGCCAGGTTGGTGAAGAGGCAGGACGGCGGTTCGCACGGCTCGCCGCCCTGGCCGACACCGGGGGCGCCTCCGGGAGCCGCACCGGGCCGCTCCGGTCGACCTCGCACCAGATCTGCTTCCCGGCGCCCTCCGGCAGCCAGCCCCAGCGGTCCGCGAGGCCGTCCACCAGCTCCAGGCCCCGGCCGCCCGTGTCGTCGCCCTCCGCGTGCCGCTGGAGCGGCGGGCGGTCGCTGGCGTCCGCGACCTCGACCCGGACGGTCCCGGCCGCGCCGGACGCCCCGGACCCGCCGAAGAGCATCCGCAGCACCGCAGGACAGCCCGTGTGGACGACGGCGTTGGTGACCAGCTCCGAGATCAGCAGGATGAGCGTCTCGGCGAGAGGCTCGTCATCCCCTATCCCGGAACCGACCAGGCGCGACCGCGCCCACCTACGGGCCCGCCCCACTTCCGCGGGATCCGGACCGACCTCCAGCTGAACCTGAAGCACCTGCACCGCTCACACCATCCGAACCGGCGGACACATCGCCTCGCGCCTCCTCAGGGTCACGGAACGTGATTCCCTTACGCGACAGCATGGTTGACGTACAGTCACCGCAACAAGCGCTTCGGGCATATTCCAGCGCGAAGGAGTACGCGTGGTGCATACTGTGCGACGCTCACCGCGGGGAGTCGAACAGGAGCGCGCAGAGACCGCGAGAAACGCTCTTCGGGCAGGCCCGGCACATCTCCGACGAGAGCCCTCGCCCCGGACCGGGGCCGCCGCACAGGCCGCCCCCGGATCGCCCGGTTCCAGAACCACTCGCATCCCACGGAGCGTACCCGAGCCGGACACCGACTCCACCCGGTGACGAATCACGCAAAGGACACAAGCCGGTATCGGCGCCGCACGGCTGCGCTGCGTCACCCTCCGCCCCTCGCTTCCGGGGTCCCTCCACCGGACGCCGTCGAGCTGCCGGAACGCGGCCGCACGGTCCCCGGACCGGCGGCCAGGAGCTCCTCCGCGGCGGCCCCGCCGAGCCGGGCCGCGGCCCGGAGCCAGGCCCGTTCCAGGTGGAGGTGAACATCTGCCTCCCAGGTGAAGCCCATCCCGCCGTGGGTCTGGAGGCAGTCGCGGGCGTTGCGTACGGCCGCCTCGTCGGCGAACAGTCTGGCCGCCTCGATCTCGAATGGGTCGCCCGTCACGGCGGCCGCGTACACGGCGGCGCGGGCGGGTTCGGTGCGGGCGAGCATGTCGGCGCAGAGGTGCTTGACCGCTTGGAACGATCCGATGGGCGATCCGAACTGCTGTCGGTCCCCGGCGTGTTGAACGGCTGTCTCGGTGGTACGGGCAGCGCTGCCGAGTTGTTCGGCAGCAGTGAGAAGCGCCCCCTCGTAGTGGAGTGCGCCGGAGTACGCCTCCGTGTCCGCCGTGCGCCCTGCCACCCGGTGCAGCGGTGTGAGCGGATCCATCGACCGTACGGGGTTCGGCGGGTGAGGCGGGCAAGACGGGCGGAGCCGGGGGCCCCGCGTGGGAGCGGGAGGCGTCACGGGAGCGGCGCGGGCGGCGTTACGGGGACGGCGCTCCGTCCCCGTAACGCCCGGGTTCGCTACGCGTCCGGCTCGATCACCGTGAAGTACACGGCCAACGCCTCCACCACATCGCTCTCCGCGATCAGCCCGTCCCGGTCCGTGTCCAGGCTCTGGGCGGCGACGCCCGCGATCTCGGCGCTGGCGCCGAGGACCCGGAGCGCCCGCTCCACGTCCGCCACCGACGCCCTGCCGTCGTTCCCGCCGTCCGCGACCGCGATGGTCGCCCGCAGGAACGGCCGGGCGATCTCGGCGAACCGCCCGGGATTGTCGCGGAGCCGCTTCACCGCCCCGCCCACGAACTCCTCACGGGTGACCCGCTGGTCCCCGTCCACATCGGCGATCCCCGCCATGCCCTGCCAGAAGGCCTCGGCACCGGTGTAGAGCGCCTGCCCCTTGTCGCAGCGGGCCGTCGTACCGAACTCGGTGAGCAGACGGGCCGCCGCGGCGTTGAAATCGGCACGATCGATATAGCCGTTACCGTCCTGGTCGAAGGCTGCGAAGCGGTGCGCGATCTTTCGCTCGTACTCTGCGCTGTCCATGCGGGGAGCGTACGACGCCCGGGGCGCTCACGTGTCACCGAGCAGCGCCTCCCGTGTGACAACCTCGCATCGGAAGGAGTCGCTTCAGGCGCTCAGCGGCCTGCACTCCTCGTCGGTGGCGGACCGCGCGTCCGGGTAGACGTCGAACAGCCGGCGCACTCCGAGCGCCCCGAGCACCTTGTTGACGTGCGAACCGTCCTCCGCGCCCCGGGCCGGGAGAATCAGCCGCAGCCGGCCGCCGCAGGACTTCATCAGTCGGCGCGAGGCGATCAGCACACCGACGCCGCTGGAGTCGCAGAAGAACACCTCGGACAGGTCGAGCACCACATCGTGCTGCCCCTCCGCCACCGCCTCGTGGACGGACTGGCGCACGACGGGTGAGGTCACCAGGTCGAGTTCGCCGCTCATGCGCAGCACGGTCCAGGAGCCCTGCTCCGCCTCGTCCACCTTGAGCGTCACGCGACTGGACCTCTCGTTCCGGGGCTCCCGGCAATCCGGAAGTTTCCGTTCCTCCTCGCGGCTGCCCCACCGCACCCCCATGAAACACCGACGCGCCGTCCGACGCCCAGGAGATTTCCGGTGGAAAGGAGCGCTTCGGGCCGTTTCCGCTGCTCAGAGGGGACAGTCGGCGGAAAGCGAGCGGACAGCGACGCATCAGGGCCGAAAATCGACTACCGTCGTCGGCCACGCGCCGCGGTAGGAGAGTTGCCGCAAAGGCGCGTGCACCGCCCGCCCGGCGGACTACATTCGGTCCTCACGGGCACAGGGCGGATCACGGAGTCGGGCGGACAGGGCCGGGGGCTGGGGGGTTCATGGCAAAGGAGACGGCAC
Source organism: Streptomyces sp. MGP-P1 (assembly GCF_057766565.1). NCBI lineage: Bacteria > Bacillati > Actinomycetota > Actinomycetes > Kitasatosporales > Streptomycetaceae > Streptomyces > Streptomyces sp. MGP-P1. Next base: position 285,742 of record NZ_JBYMEM010000005.1, read on the forward strand.
CCCGCTGGGACCGCAGGATGCAGCAGAGGCTGGCCTGCGGTGAGGCGGCGGCGCTCGGCGAGCTCTACGACCGGTTCGCAGCCCTCGTCCACAGCCAGGCGCACCGGATGCTCGACGACGAGGACGCCGCCGACCTGGTGACCCGCGAGGTCTTCGCCCAGGTCTGGGAGAACCCCGAGGCGTACGACCCGAAGCAGGGCTCGATGCGCTCCTGGGTGGCCCGCCTCACGCACCGCCAGTCCGTCCAGCGGCTGCGCCGCACGGCGGTCTCCTCCTACGCGGCGGAGCACGGCGAGGACGCGGCGCCCGACCCGCGGGAGCTGGAGCGGAGGGTGCGCAGCGCCACGGCCGCCGCCCGCGCCGACTACATCGTCTCCTCGATGCCCGCGCCGCTGCGGCAGGCCCTGGAGCTGGCGTACATCCATCGCCGGGACTACCGGCAGACCGCCGCCGACCTCGGGGTGACCGAGGACGAGGCGCGCCGCCGGCTCCGGCTGGGGCTCCAACTGCTCTCCACGGCGAACGTCCGCCCCCTCGAAGGGGCCTCGCCACCCGGTTACGGACGGGTCCGGTGAGCGGCGACGGACGCGAGAGCGAGGGAGGCGAGGAGGAGGTGCGCGGCGCCCGCCGGATACCGGGCCCGCGCGGGGCGGCGGACGACCTCGACCTGGAGTCCGTACCGCGGCCTCCCCTGCCGCCGCCCGGATCGGCGGCCCCGGACGAGGCCGTGCCGGAGCAGTCCGCACCGGAGCCGCCCGAACCGGAGCCGTCGGGACCGGAAGGGGCCGACCCGAATGAGGCCGGATCGGAACAGGCCGGACCGAATGAGGCCCTCCCGGAACAGGCCGAACTGGAACAGGCCCTCCCGGAACAGGCCGGACCTGAACAGGCCCTCCCGGAGCCGCTCATGACGTCCGTCTCCGCCTCCGCCTCCGCGCCGGGCGTCGACCTCCCCCACCGGGTCCTCAAGGCCCTTCTCGGCGCCTGGGCGCTGTCCGCCTGTTCGGCCGAGGAGACCGCCGCCGTGGAGGACCACCTCACCACGTGCGCCCCCTGCGCGGACGAGGCGCTGCGGCTGCGGGACGCGGTGGGGCTGCTGCACACCGACGGCTCCCTGGATCTCGATCCGACGCTCCGGTCCCGGGTGATGGACGGCTGTCTGGGCCGCCGGCCGGCCCGGATCCCGGTGCCGGAGTACGCCGCCCCGTACGACGCCGAGACCGCCCGGCTCGACGCGCTGCTCCGCGACATCGGGGACTCGGAGTGGCACGCGCCGGTGCGCCTGCGGTGGTTCGAGGAGGAGCGCGAGGTCAGCCGCAGGACCACGGTCGCCGGGGTGATCGGCCACCTGATGGCGGTCGACGGGCTGCTGACCTCCGCGCTCGGCCTCGACGACCCGCTCGGCGGCGGCGGCGAGGCGCCGCTGGACCCCACCGAGCGCACCGAGAGGCACTGGTCGGCGGCGCACCGGCCGCCCACCCGGGCCGTCCGCGAGCCCTGGCGGGCCCAGAGCCACGAGCTGATCCGCACGGCCTCCTTCGCCGGGCGGAACGTCGCCGAGACCTCCGTCTCCTACGGGGCCTTCGCCCTGCCGCTCCAGGACGCGTTGCTGGACCGCGCCTTCGAGTGCTGGGTGCACGGCGGGGACATCGCCGACGCCGTCGACTACCCGTACGAGGCCCCGTCGGCGGCCCATCTGCACCGGATGATCGACCTGGCGGCCCGGCTGCTCCCGGCCGCCATGGCGGGACGCCGCCGCGCCGGACTGGCCGGACCGGCGAAGGACCTCGTCACGGCAGGTGCGCCGGGCCGCTCGGTCCATCTGGAGATCGAGGGCCACGGCGGGGGCGACTGGTACATCGCGCTGGACTCGCCGGCCGCCCTCGGCTCGCCCGAACGCACGGTGGCGCAGGTGGCCCTGGACGGGGTCGAGTTCTGCCGGCTCGCCGCGGGCCACATCTCGCCGGTGGAAGCGGCGGCGGGCCAGGAGGGCGACCGCGAGGCCATCCGGGACGTCCTGTTCGCGACGGCCTCGCTCAGCCGGCTGTAGGTCCCGCCGAACGGCGCCGGATCACGGGACGACCCTTACGCGAAGATCACCGTACGGCGGCCGTTGAGCAGGATGCGCCGCTCCGCGTGCCACTTCACCGCGCGCGCCAGCGCCTGGCACTCCACGTCCCGGCCGATGGCGACCAGCTGGTCCGGCGTCACGCCGTGACCGACGCGCTCGACCTCCTGCTCGATGATCGGGCCCTCGTCGAGGTCGGCGGTGACGTAGTGCGCGGTCGCGCCGATCAGCTTCACCCCGCGCGCGTGCGCCTGGTGGTAGGGCTTGGCGCCCTTGAAGCTCGGCAGGAACGAGTGGTGGATGTTGATGATCCGGCCGCTCAGCTGCTTGCACAGGTCGTCGGAGAGGACCTGCATGTAGCGGGCGAGGACGACCAGCTCGACGTCCTCCTCGCGGACCAGCTCCAGCAGTCGCGCCTCGGCCTCCGCCTTGTTGTCCTTCGTCACCGGAAGGTGCCGGAAGGGGATGCCGTACGAGGCGACGAGCTCGGCGAAGTCCGTGTGGTTGGAGACGACGGCCGCGATCTCCACCGGCAGCGCCCCGGTGCGGGAGCGGAACAGCAGGTCGTTGAGGCAGTGGCCGAACCTGCTGACCATCAGCACGACCCGCATGCGCTCGGCGGGCCGGTGGATCTGCCACTCCATGCGGAAGGCCTCCCCGATCGCGGCGAAGCTGGCGCGGAGCTTGTCCACCGTCACGGTGGCGTCGGCCGAGAAGTGGACGCGCATGAAGAACAGGCCCGTGTCGTGGTCCCCGAACTGCTGACTGTCCTCGATGTTGCAGCCGGTCATGAAGAGATAGCTCGACACGGCGTGCACGATGCCCTGTTTGTCGGGGCAGGAGAGCGTGAGGACGTACTGCTCGGTCGCGGCGGCGTCCGAGGCGGCGGAGGGGGCGGGCTGCGGCGCGGTCATCCTCGTAGGGTGCCACACCCGCCGTGTCTCAGGCGGCCCTGGTCATGATGCGGATGACGTCCAGCGAGCGGGGCGGTATGTCCGGATCCTCCGCGTCGTTGGTGGCGAGCATCACATGGGCGTCGCGGGCCGCCTGGACGGCCTCGGGCCAGCCGTGGTGCTCCAGATAGGCGGAGACGGGGGCGTCCGCCCCGACCTGGTGCATGATCCGCAGCACCCGCAGGGCCGCGGCGTCCACGGCGGCGGCCTCGGCGGAGTCCCTGAATATGGTGCCGACGTACTTCTCGGCGGACCAGTTGTCGAGCCAGGTGTCCTCGACCAGGCGGTACACGGCGTCGGTGACGTCCCCGTACCCCTCCCGGCCGGCGAGCCAGCACTCGTGGTGGAAGACGGGGTCGGAGAGCATGTGCAGCGCCGAGCGCACGTTGGTGCGCCAGCGCCACCACGGCATGTCAGTGAGCGGCATGCCGCCCATGGTGGAGGAGCGACGGCCGCGACGGGAAGAGTTCTCCGAACCTTGCTGCACGGTCGTCGATCGTACGTTCCTTCACCCCGCCTCCGCACGGGCCCCCGTAATTCACCTGGACGTCACCGTGCGTTGAGAACGGCACACCGCGCCGTTACCCGGGGCGCGGAAGGGTCCTGGTCCATGACCGGTCGGCGACGCCTCACCCTTCCCCGCCCCTTCCCGGGCGTCATCAGCGCGGCGGCGGCGGGGGCGGTGCTGCTGTCCGGCTGCGGCGTGCTCCCTGGGGCCTCGGGGGGGTCCAGGGGGCCCGTCACCGTGATGACCTGGGCGCCCGACCGGTCGGAGGACATCAACGCGGTGAAGATGTCCGGGGTGCCCGCCATGGCGCAGACGTACGCGCGCTGGGTCAACGACACCGGCGGCATCGACGGGCGCGAGCTGAAGGTGGTCGTCTGCGACGAGGGCGACACCGCGCTCGGCGCGGAGCGGTGCGCTCGGGAGGCCGTCGAGAAGAAGGTGGCCGCCGTCGTCGGCTCGTACAGCCGCCACGGCCAGAGCTTCATGCCGGCGCTGGAGGCGGGCGGCGTCCCGTACATCGGCGGCTACGGCGCCTCCACCGAGGAGTTCAGCAGCTACCTCTCGTACCCCGTCAACGGTGGCCAGCCGGCGCTGCTGGCCGGGCACGGACAGCAGTTGGGCCGCAGCTGCGAGCGGGTCTCGCTGGTGCGGCCCGACTCGATCGGCGGCGACGGCATGCCGCCGCTCCTGAACAACGGGCTGATGGCCGCCGACCGGCCCGCCTCCACCGACATCCTGGCCCCGCTGGACGCCACGTCCTACGACGAGCAGGCCACGCAGGCGCTGGAACGGTCCGACGGCGGCTGTGTGACGGCGGTGCTCGGCGCCCGTACGGAGACGTTCTTCGACTCCTTCCGCCGCCTGGAGCCGGACGGCGAGCAGGTCAGGATCTCCTCCGTGCTGGGCAGCGTCAGCCAGCCGCTCATCGACCGCACCGGCGGCCCGAACAGCCCCTTCGAGGGCGCCTACGTCACCGGCTGGTACCCGGACGCGAGGAACGCGCGCTGGAAGGAGATGCGCGAGGTGGTCGGTGAGTACGCCTTCGGGGACAACCGCATCGACCCGGACGACACCGCCGTGCAGACGACCTGGATCGCGTACACGGCGCTGCGGGCGGCCGTCCGGGCGATCGACGACGAGAAGGTCACACCGGGCCGGGTCGTGGCCGCCCTCAACCGGGGCGTCGAGGTCGACACCGGCGGCCTGACCCCGACGCTCCGCTGGCGCTTCGAGGACCTGGTGGGCACCTTGAGCTACCCGCGCATCGTCAACACGAAGGTGACGTTCCAAGTGGTCCGCGAGGGCCGGCTCACCGCCCAGAAGAAGGGCTTCGTCGACGTCTCGGACGCCCTGACGGACGCCCCGCGCAGCTAGGCCCTGTCGTTGACAGGGCCTAGGCCCCTTGGGGATCGGACAGGCCGGCCCGGGGCTCAGAGCTCGGTGAACCCGTGCTTGGTCAGGCCGTACTTCGCCGCGATCGTGTTCCAGAGCTTGGACGCCTCGCGCTTGGCCTGGGTGGCCACCCCGCTCTGCTGGTTGGCCTTGGCCGTCTCGCTCGTCGACCGGGCCTGGCCGCCCTTGCAGACGGACTTGTTCTTCTTCGCCTGCCGCGCCCAGGCCGCGTAGTGGTCGTCGGCCGCCGCCGAGGCCTTCCACGCCCGGTTCAGCGAGGCGGTCAGCTCCGCGTTCCGCGGGAGCTTGTCCACGGCCAGCCCTTCGAGCCGGGTCACCAGGTCACGGCGCTGCTGGGCGGCGCCCTTGAGGTCGGTGTCGGCCCGGTCGAGGTCCTTGCAGGACTTGATCTTCTCGACCGCGCTGATCACCGCGGCCCGGCTGTCGTTGCTGTCGGCCAGCAGCTTGTCCAGCGCCTCGGCCTGCGGCTTCGCCGGGTCGGGCGCCGCCTCGGCGGTGGGATCCGTGACCGCCGGTGAACTCTGCGAGGCGACCGGCTGCTTGTCGTCCTCACCGGAGTCTTCGCCGCCGCCCAGCAGCGCGCCCGCGCCGAGTCCGATGACGGCGCAGCCCACGACGACCGCGGCGATCAGCGGAACATGCGCGGACCGCCGGCGCGGGGCGTCGCCGCTCGGTTGCGGGACCGGCCCGTCCTGCTCCGCGCGGCCCTGGAAGCCCTGGACCCCGGACTGGTAGCCCCCGGGCGCCTGCGGCGGCAACTGGCCGCCTTGGGGCCCCCGCTGGGGCTGTTGGGGCTGCTGGGGCTGCTGGGGCTGCTGGGGCTGATAGCCCTGCTGCTGGTACGGGGACGGGGGCTGCTGTCCGGCGTCGAACTGCGGCATCTGCTGCGTGGCGCCCGCGGGTTCCTCGGAACGGAACAGGTTGTCGAACTCCGCGGGCGGCTGCCGGTCCCCCGGCGCGCCCGGCCTGATCCCGTACGGGGCCCCTCCGGGCACCGGGGGTATGTACTGGGTCGAGTCGGCGTCCCCGCCGCCCTGCGAGGGCCCCACCGGGCCGGGACCGCCCGGGACGGCCGCGATGTACTGCGTGGCGTCCGCGTCACCGCCGCCCTGGGTGGGCCCCACGGGGCCGGGACCGCCCGGGACGGGCGCGATGTACTGCGTGGCGTCCGCGTCACCGCCGGGAACACCCTGACCGCCCTGGCCGCGCGGGGCGCCCGACCCCGCCTCCGGCGGCAGCGGCTGCGCGTACGGCTGGGGCTGCTGGTTCTGCTGGTGGGGGTACTGCTGCGGGTACGCGCCGGGCTGCTGGGGCTGTTGGTGCGGCAGCTGCTGAGGCTGCTGGTAGGAGCCGGGCTGCTGAGGCTGCTGGTAAGGGCCGGGCTGCTGAGCCTGCTGGTACGCACCCGGCTGCTGAGGCTGCTGATACGCCCCGGGCTGCTGGTACGCCTCCGGGCCCGGCGGCTGCTGCGCGGGCGGCAGGGGCTGCGCGGGCGGGTAGCCGTAGCCCCCGTCCGGCTGCTGCTGCGGCCCCGGCGGCCCCCAGACCTGGCCCCACGGCTGACCGCCCGTGGGCGCCGCCTGCTCGCCCTGCTGCCCGCCCTGCTCGCCCTGCCCGGCCCCGGGCGTCCCCGGGGTCCAGGGGGCTCCGCCGTCGGCAGGCAGCACGACACCCTCGTGCGCGGGTCGTGCGGCGGGGAGCTCGTGCTCGCCGCCCTGTCCGCTCTGCGTCACCAGGACTCCTACGTGTGAACTACGGAACCGTCGGCTCACGCTATCGGGTGGTCGCCCGCCTCCGCCAAGCGCGTGGTGCCCCTCACGACCCCTTCACAGGGCCGGTAACACCCCGCCGCCCCGCGACGCTGTTAACGGCCGGACCGTCACGAACACGGCCCGGACCGCATCGGCGACCCCGTGCCCTCAAGCCGCCTGGAGCTCCAGCCGCTCGCCGAACTCCCGCACCGCGGGCTCCTCGCCGTAGGGCGCGAGCCGCTGCTGGAGGTCGTCGAGATATTCGGCCCCCCGGCTGGAGCGCACCGTCGACAGCAGCTCCATCGCCCGGGTGCCCGTGTGGCACGCCCGCTCCACCTCCCGCTGCTGCACCTGGGCCGAGGCCAGCAGCACCAGCGCGATGCCCCGGCGCCTGGCCCGGGTCTCCGGCAGCGCGGCCAGCGCCTCCTTCGCCCGCCGGGCCGCCTGCTCCGGCTGCCCCAGGTCCCGGTGGCAGTGGGCCAGTTCGTCCGCGAGGTACCCCGCGTCGAAGTGCGCGATCCAGCCCGGGTCGTCACCCGACTCCGGGCTCGCCTGCTCCAGCGCGGCGACCGCCCGCCCCGACACCGCGTGGCAGGTCCTGGCGTCCCCGAGCAGCGCGTGCCCGCGGGCCTCCGCCGCGTAGAACATCGCCTGGGCGCGGGGCGTGACGTGCCCCCGGGCCCCTTCCTGCGCGGCACGGGCCAGTTGGGCGATCTCGCGGGGATTGCCGAGCTGGGCGGCGAGATGGCTCATCGACGCGGCGAGCACATAGCCGCCGTACGCCCGGTCGCCCGCCGCCTGCGCGAGCCGGAGCGCCTGGATGTAGTAGCGCTGGGCGAGGCCGGGCTGGCCGGTGTCGACCGCCATGTAGCCGCCGAGCTCGGCGAGCCGGGCCACCGCGCCGAACAGCTGCCGCCCCACCTGTTCGCGGTACGCCCCCGAAAGCAGGCCGGAGACCACGCTGTTGAGGTAGTGCACGAGCACCGGCCGCACATGGCCGCTGCCGAAGCGGTGGTCGAGGTCGGTCAGCGCGGCGGTCATCGCCCGCACCGCCTCGACGTCGGACATCCCGACCCGGGCCCCCGCCGTCCGCTCGACCTGGACGTCCGGGCCGGAGATCAGCCAGTCCCGGCTGGGTTCGACCAGCGCGGACGCGGCGACCGCCGACCCGGCGAGCAGATCGCGCCGGCCCACGTCGCTGCGCCACAGCTCGCAGACCTGCTCCACGGCCCCGGCGACGGTCGGCGCGTACTGGAGGCCGACGCCGGAGGCCAGGTTCTTGCCGTTGGCCATGCCGATCTCGTCGATGGTGACCGTACGGCCGAGCTTGCGGCCGAGCGCCTCGGCGATGATCCCCGGGGCCCGGCCCCGAGGCTGCTGCCCCCGCAGCCAACGGGCCACGGAGGTCTTGTCGTAGCGCAGGTCGAGACCCCGCTCGGCCCCGACCATGTTCACGCGGCGCGCGAGGCCCGCGTTGGAACAGGCGGCTTCCTGGATGAGCGTCTGGAGCCGTTCGTTGGGCTGGCGGGCTACGAGAGGCCTTGCAGCCATATGTCCCCCTGAAGCATCGGTTATGTGCAGTGATCGGTGGAAGTGATCACTGCCCGTCACATACTCAAGAAATGCGCATATTCCATCGGCATTCGGTACGGCCATGGCGCGTTGCTCCGTCGCGGAGGGCCGGGAGCGGCCCCGGGCGGCGGTCCTGGAGGTGGTTACCCGCCCTTCGGTGCGACGCCTCACGCGCGCCCCCACCCGTGCACCGATGCGCCCCGCGTGCGGGATCGATGCGCCGGGCCCCGGTTCAGGGGAGGCCGTAACCCCAGGTGACGGCGGGAGTTGTGCACGGCGTGGAAGAGCCCATCGGAGTCACAAAAGCCGCACAGGTCCCTCAGCAGCGGGGTGAGCCCCTGCTCGACGCCGCGGTGCGGTATGCGGAAGAGCGTCATTGGGACGTGTTCCCCGGCGCCTGGCTGGAGGCGGTGGGCGGCGGGGAGCGGTGTTCGTGCGGCGACGCCGACTGCGCCCTGCCGGGGGCCCACGCGGACCGGACCGACTGGGCGGGCCGGGCGACCGGCAGCGGGGCCGCCGCCCGGCGCATGTGGAGCAGGCAGCCCCGCGCCTCGGTGCTGCTGCCGACCGGCCGGACCTTCGACGCGCTGGAAGTCCCGGAGTCCGCCGGGTTCCTGGCGCTGGCCCGGATGGAGCGGATGGACCTGACGCTGGGCCCGGTCACCCGCACACCCGACCGCCGGATGCTGTTCTTCGTACTGCCGGGCGCCGCCGCCAAGACCTCCGAGCTGGTGCGCGGGCTCGGCTGGGACGCCGGGGCGATCGATCTGACCGGCCGCGGCGAGGGCCACTACGTCGCCGCGCCGCCCACCCGGGTCGGCGCCCGGGGGGCCGTGCAGTGGGCGCGGAAGCCCACCCACGCCAACCGCTGGCTGCCCGATGTGGACGAGCTGATCAGCCCCCTGGCGTACGCCTGCGCACGGGAGGCGGCCGACGCCCGTACGCGCGTTCCGTAGAGCGCCCGGACGGCGTCTCCCGGGGCTCCGGACAGGCCTTTCGTAGGGTGGTCCCCATCTATGGGGATATCGAAAGGCTGTGCCATGCCGGACCGGGCAGATGCACGTACGGAGACAGGCGCGGAGACGGACGCGGCGAAGGACCTGACGGCGGGCGGTGCCCAGGAGGCGCGGCCCGCCGTCCGCGTACAGGGGCTGTGGAAGCGGTTCGGGGACCAGGTCGCCGTCGCGGGGATCGATCTGGAGCTTCCCGCGGGGAAGTTCGTCGGCCTGGTGGGGCCCAACGGGGCGGGCAAGACGACGACGCTCTCGATGGTCACCGGGCTGCTGCGGCCCGACATGGGCAAGATCGAGGTCGCGGGCCACGACGTGTGGACGGACCCGGTCGAGGTGAAGTCCCGGATCGGGGTGCTGCCGGAGGGGCTGCGGCTGTTCGAGCGGCTCTCGGGGCGTGAACTGCTCGCCTACAACGGGCGGTTGCGGGGCCTGCCCGGCGACGAGGTGGACAAGCGGGCCACCCAGCTGCTGGACGTGCTGGATCTCGCGGGCTCGCAGCACAAGCTGGTCGTGGACTACTCGACCGGCATGCGGAAGAAGATCGGGCTCGCGGCGGCGCTGCTCCACAACCCCGAAGTGCTCTTCCTGGACGAACCGTTCGAGGGCGTCGACCCCGTCTCGGCGCAGACGATCCGGGGGGTGCTGGAGCGCTACACCCGGTCCGGGGCGACCGTGGTCTTCTCCAGCCATGTGATGGAGCTGGTCGAGTCGCTGTGCGACTGGGTCGCCGTGATGGCGGCGGGCCGGATCAAGGCGCGGGGCACCCTGGCCGAGGTGCGCGGCGACGCCCCCTCGCTGCAACACGCCTTCCTCGAACTGGTCGGCGCGGGCGGCCGGGACGCCGGCGACTCCCTCGACTGGCTGGGCGGCTCCCGATGAGCGTGCTGGACGCCCCGGTCACGTCGGCCGCCCCGGCGGGGCCGACGACGGGCCTGACCCCGATCTTCGTCCGGCTCAAGTGGACGTTGCTGCGCAACGGACTGCGGCAGTCCTCCGGGCGCAAGGCGGTGTTCGTCGCCTCCCTGGTCTTCACGCTGCTGCTCGCCGCGGGTCAGGTGCTCGGCCTGGTGCTGCTGCGCGGCAACGAGCACGCGGGCACCGTCGTGGTGCTGCTGGCCGGTGTCGTGGCGCTCGGCTGGGCGGTGCTGCCGCTGTTCTTCCCCAGCGGTGACGACACCCTCGACCCGACCCGGCTGGTGATGCTGCCGCTGCGGCCGGAGCCGCTCGTCCGGGCCCTGCTGGTGTCCTCGATGATCGGCATCGGCCCGCTGTTCACCCTGTGCCTGGTGGCCGGTTCGGTCATCGCGACGGCGCACGGGGCGGCGGGCGTGGTCTTCGCGGTGCTCGCGGTCCCGCTGACGATGCTGCTCTGCGTGGCGCTGTCCCGGGCGGTGGCCACGGCCAACGTCCGGCTGCTGAACTCCCGCAAGGGCCGCGACCTCGCGGTGCTCAGCGGGCTGGTGATCGCGGTGGGCATCCAGTTCGTCAACTTCGGCGCGCAGCGGCTCGGTCGGGCCGGCGGGCTGTCCACGCTGGAACCGGCGGGCGACGTGGTCCGCTGGCTGCCCGGCGCCTCCGCCGTGGCGTCGGTGGACGCGGCCTCGGACGGTGCGTACGGGGTCGCCCTCGCCCAGCTCCTGATCACGGTGGCGGCCCTGGCGGCGCTGATGTGGATGTGGCGGCGGACCCTGGTGAGGCTGATGACCTCGCCGGACGGTTCGACCCTGGCGGCGGCGGAGCCGGCCTGCGAGGAGTCCGGCCGGGGCGGTCTGTCGGCGCTGCTGCCGGAGGGCCGCACCGCGACGGTGATGCAGCGCGGCCTGCGGTACGTGGCCCGGGACCCGAAGACCAAGGCGGCCTGGGTGACGGCGCTGGCGGTCGGGGCGATCGTGCCGCTGCTCAACGCGGTCCAGGGCACCGGCTCGGTCTACTTCGCGTGCTTCGCGGCCGGGATGCTCGGCATGCAGATGTACAACCAGTTCGGCCAGGACACCTCGGCCTTCTGGATGGTGGCGCTGACGATCTCCTCGCCCCGGGACGCGTACGTCGAACTGCGGGCGCGGGCGCTGGTCCTGCTGCTGCTCACCCTGCCGTTCACGCTGGTCGTCTGCGCGGTGACGGCGGCGGTGATCGGTGACTGGCAGGCGCTGCCGGGGGCGCTCGGCCTGTCGTTCGCGCTGCTGGGCTCGATGCTGGCGACGGGCGCGGTGGCCTCGGCGCTGTTCCCGTACTCGATTCCGCAGGAGGGCGCGTTCAAGAACGTGGCGCCGGGGCAGGGCGGCCTGGCCTGGATCTCGATCCTCGGCGGCATGGTGGCCGCCGCGCTGCTGGCCGCGCCGGTGATCGTGCCGACCGTCTGGATGCACGTCACGGACCGCCACGACGCGCTGTGGCTCCTGGTGCCGGGCGGGCTCGTGTACGGGGCGCTCGTCGGGTGGGCCGGGCTGCGGATCGCCGCGCGGCGCACGGCGGCCCGGCTGCCGGAGATCCTGGCGGCGGTCGGCAAGGGCTGATTACGGGACAGCCCTCAGCTGTTCCAGGAAGGGTTCGACCGCGGCCCGCCAGCCCTCCGGCTGGTCGTAGTGGACGAGGTGGCCCGCGTCGGCCACCTCCGCGTACTGGCCGCGGGGCAGGACCCGGACCATCTCCTGGGCCTCGGCGCGGCCCAGCTCCCCGTCGAGGCCGCGCAGCACCAGGGCGGGGCACTGGACCTGGGCCAGCTCCTCCCAGTGGGCGTCGAAGACCCAGGTGGCGCGGGTGCGCAGCATCTGGCGGCGGGAGAAGACGGGGCGCCAGCCGTCTTCCCGCTCGGCCATCACCTCCGCGTAGAACTCGCCGCGGGAGGGGTTCGGCCGCTCCACCCAGGGGTCGTCCTCGCCGAACCACTTCCGTACGTCGGCGAGGGTGGCGAAGGGCAGCGGCCAGGAGTCGAACCAGTCGCTCCACTCGCGCTGGGAGGCCGCCCCGAGAGCGGAGGCCCGCATGTCGCAGACGACGAGGGCGCGGACGAGGTCGGGGCGCTTGGCTGCGAGCTGCCAGCCCGTGAGCGCTCCCATCGCGTGGCCGACGACGGTGACGGGGCCGAGCCCGAGCTGTTCGATCGCGGCCTCGGCGTCGGAGACGTAGGCGTCGCGGCTGTACGGGCCGTCGGCGGGCTTGTCGCTGCGGCCGTGGCCCCGCTGGTCGAGGCCGACCGCGCGGTGCCGTTCGGCCAGCCAGCGGGCGGTCGGGGCCCAGTGCGAGGCCCGGCCCATCAGTCCGTGCAGCAGTAAGACGCCGGGCGCGGTGTCCGCTTCCGCGCGCTCCTTGGGCGGATCGGCGAACTCCCATGCCGCGAGGCGTACGCCGTCGGTTCCGGTCACATCGATGCGCCGCACCATAGTCCTGGCACCCCCTTCTGGTCCTCGATCACCGTGTGGTCGCACCCCACCAGACTATCGAACGCTTATTCGAGAACAGGTTCCGCCACCGAAGACCCCACGTTCGAGTGACACCGGTCAAGGATTGATGCCGACCGGCCTGGGGAGATCTTCAGCGGGAGGCGGGCCGCTCGGGGACAGGGGCCCGCGGGAACTGACCTTGAGAGCTCGGGGCTCCGGGTCAGCACAGGGGAGGAACGGCCCCGGCGCCTTCGGACGCCGGGGCCGCCCCCTGTCCGGGCACCGCGCCCGACATCCTCGACAACGATGGCAGGCAGCGGCGCGAAGGGCCCCGCACCTGCCGGGATCAGGGCATTCCTCAGGGCGTCGAGGAGCGCGCCGGGCACCGTGCGGTGCGCGCGTTGGTACGACGGGCGCATTCCCTGCTCCCTCCCCGACCGTGCCGACCGGAGCCGGCCGACACCCTCAGGTCCTCTGCCTGGCCTCAGCCTGGCATGTGACGCGTCCGGCCGCTGGCGTTCCGGACGGAAATCGGCGAGCGCACATCACGGTTGTGTTGCCGCGGCCGACGCGCGGGCGGCCACCGGGCCGATACCGGGCGACGAACGCGTCAGCATCGGGCGGCAGCCGGGTCAGCGCTTGGCGACGAAGACGTGCGAGGCGACCTCGGAGTCGAGCTCCGCCGCCTCCCCGCTGGAGCCGACCAGCACCCCGCCGGGCGACTCCGTCACGCTGACGACGGACCCGGGCTGCACCCCGGCCCTGCGCAGCGTGTACATCAGCTGGGCGTCGGTCTGGATCGGCTCCCCGATCCGGCGCACGACCACGGTCTTGCCCTCCGTGCCCGGGTCGAGCTCGGCCAGGCTCACCATGGAGTCGTCCAGGAACGGGTCGGCCCCGGCCTTCTCGCCCAGCTCCTCCAGGCCCGGGATGGGATTCCCGTACGGCGACTCCGTCGGGTGGCGCAGCAGCTCCAGCACCCGCCGCTCCACCGCCTCGCTCATCACGTGCTCCCAGCGGCAGGCCTCGGCGTGGACCTGCTCCCACTCCAGGCCGATGACGTCCACGAGCAGACACTCGGCGAGCCGGTGCTTGCGCATGACGCGGGTGGCGAGGCGGCGGCCCTCCTCGGTCAGCTCCAGATGGCGGTCCCCCGCGACCTGGACCAGTCCGTCGCGCTCCATGCGGGCCACCGTCTGGCTGACGGTCGGACCGCTCTGGTCCAGCCGTTCGGCGATGCGGGCGCGCATGGGGACCACGCCTTCCTCTTCCAGTTCGAGGATGGTGCGGAGATACATCTCCGTGGTGTCGATCAGTCCGGACATACGTGCCCCTCGATGCTGTGACTAGAAAACGTCGTGCGATGGCCCTGCACCAATTCTGACGCATAGCGCCGACAACCGTGCCGCCCCGGTGGAAGACGGGGGGAAGTGCGTGTGGCGGGGGCCACGAGGCGCTATTGACAGTCCACTGGTCCAGACCGCAACGTGATCGGCGGCACCGGCATTCCGCACCGCCGCATCCCCCGTCGAAAGGGCTCCCCCGATGAGCGACAGCAAGCTGGCCGGTCAGTTCTTCGATGCGGCGATCGGCCTGCTGACGCGGGTGCGGGACGAGGAGGCGGACAGCATCGCCGCCGCCGGCGCGGCCGTCGCGGACACCGTCGAGTCCGGCGGCAGACTCTTCGCCTTCGGCGCGGGCCACTCCTCGCTGGCCGCCCAGGACGTCGTCTACCGCGCGGGCGGCCTGGCGCTGATGAACCTGCTCACCGTGCCCGGCGTGGTCGGCGTGGACGTCATGCCGGCCACGCTCGGCTCGGCGCTGGAGCGGGTCGACGGGCTCGCCTCGGCCGTCCTGGACTCCAGCCCCGCCACCGCCGGGGACCTCCTGGTGATCGTCTCGCTGTCGGGGCGCAACGCCCTGCCGGTCGAGATGGCGCAGAACGCCCGCGCCCTGGGACTGAAGGTCATCGGCCTCACCTCGGTCGCGTACGCGGAGAGCACCCGCTCCCGGCACGCCTCGGGCGGCTTCCTGCGCGACCACTGCGACATCGTCCTGGACAGCAAGATCGCGATCGGCGACGCGGAGCTGACGGCCCCCGGCGTCGACGCCCCCTTCGCCCCCGCCTCGACCGTGGTGACCAGCGCGATCATGCAGGCGATGCTGGCCGCCGCCGTGGAGCAGCTGGTGGCCCGGGGCGTCGAGCCGCCGATGCTGCGCTCGGGCAACGTCGACGGCGGCCACGAGTGGAACGGCCGGGTCATGACGGAGTACCGGGACCGGATCTTCTACCGCCACTGAACGCCTGCGCGCGGCGCGGGGCGCGGACTCCTCTGTCCCGGCGCCCCGCCGGGCAGGAGGTGGCCGTGCCCCTCCCGATCCTGGCCGGGTACGGCCACCTCCTGCCGGTCTTCCCCGCCGGTGCGGCCCTCCGGGGACCGGGAGTGCCGCATGTCTGCCCCCCGGGCCCTGGGAACCCACCCGGACTCCGTGCGAGCGTGAGGCGGTTGGCCCGCCTGTGATCGTCGGAGGAAAACGCATGAGACTAGCCCGTGAGGACGACACCGCAGCGGGGAAGTCGCCGGCGCCCGGCCGGCCGCGCACGACGCCCGCATCCGCCGGAACAGCCGCACAGCGGATGCCCGACCTGCAGAGGACCGTCGGGAACGAGACGGTGGTCGCGATGCTGCGGCAGGCCGGGCACCGGGGAGCGGGGGACCGGCATCAGCACGGTCCCGAGTGCGGGCACCCGGCGCGGGAAGCTCGGGTACAGCGCGCCCCGGGCGGCAGCGGTGTCGCGCGCGCCGCGGAGGACGAACACCGCCATCACGACCACGAGAGGGTGCCGGACACCACTCCGGAAGGCCAGAGCGCCCTGCTGGCCTCCGCCATGAACTCGTCGAGCGCTCCCCTGCCTTCCTCGGTGGTGGCGAAGGCCGGGGCGTTCTACCAGAACGACGCCCTCGCCTCCACCCGCCTCCACAGCGGCGCGATGGCCCAGCGCGCCACGGCGGCGATGGGGGCCCAGGCCATGACCGTCGGCAACCACATCTTCCTCTCCTCCGGGGCCGCGAGCGACGAGAAGCTGATCGGTCACGAGCTGAGCCACGTGGACAAGAACCTCAAGGGCGTGCCCGAGAAGGGCCACGGCAACGGCGCCGGGGTCACCGTCACCGACCCCAAGCAGGGTTCCGAGCGGGCGGCCGAGAAGGACGGCGCCGCCTACGCCGCGGGGGTGCGCACCGCCCCGTCCGTCACCGCCCCCCGCGGCGCGGCGAACGGCTCGCACGGTGCCGTCCAGCGGATGACGGACGGCGAGGAGCAGGCGGAGGCGGCCGGTCGACGGATCGCCCCGGAGGATCCGGTCTCGCCCCTGAGCCCCGAGGCCCATGTCGGTTCGCTGCCCGAGGACAGCGAACAGGAGGTCGTCCTGATGCGCGGCGTGACGCCCACACAGAGGAAACACCTCCAGAACGAGATCATCAGCGGCTCGTTCATCAGCCTCCCCAAGATGGTCAAGGCTCCGGACGCGAACGCCACACGGCCCGACGCCGAGCACGTCGAGGGCTACAAGCATCAAACCCGCAACGACGAGACCGCGAAGCTGATCGAGTTCTCCACGGACCCCGCGATAGCGAGACAGTTCGCGTCCGAAGCCCGGTACGGATACATGCTCACCATCCGGATCAAGCGGAAGTACCTGATGAAGGGCGCCACGGGCTCCGAGCAGGGCTGGATCGCGCAGCAGGGCGCGCCCTACGACATCGTGGGGATCGAGCGGAGGGATTCGACGGCGCAGGGCGTGGTCCCCCTGACCGCGAGCGAGTTCCGCGACGTGGTCGCGAGGGAGGAGATCGCCGAGTTCCTGCTGTCGATCCAGGACCCGGTCGCCATGGGGGCCCATTTGCAGAAATTCCCGGGGCCGCAGAAGCTCGCGGAGGCCACGAGGATCAGGGACCTCCGGAAGGCCGCGTTCCAGAACTGAGTGTCGGCGGGCCCGCGCGGCAGGCGTCCTCGACCACCGGGATGAACGTGTACACCGGCTTTCCCGGAGAGGCTCTCCCGGGAGGGCCTCAGGTGGCGGTGGCCGCCCGCCGCACCGCCCGCGCCAGGTCGAACGCTCCCGCGACCCGGGCCGCCACCGTCTCCGCGTACGCCGCGTCGGCACGTTCGAAGGCGGCCCGGTTCGCCGCGCGCAGGAACGTCAGCGCGCCCAGCGTCCGCCCCCGGCTCCGGAGCACCGTGCACAGGGCGTGGGCCGCGTCCCCGGGCCAGCGGCGCTCGGTCGCCCACTCCGGCCCGCCGGAGGTCCCGGCGCCCGCGCTCGTACGGACCGAGCCGGTGCGCTCGAGCGCCTGGAGGGCCGGGTGCCCGGGGCCGTAGCGGACGGGGATCGAGCCGCCCGCGACCAGCAGACACGGGCCGGGCCCGTCCGAAGGGGTCCCCGCGGTACGCACCAGGCGCCCGCCCGCCGTCGCATCGCCCGTCGACGGATCGCCCGCCACCAGGTCGACCAGGACGTGGTCGGCGAACCCGGCGAGCGCGAAGTCCAGCAGGGCGGTCGCCGCCTCCATCGGGTCCTCGCACTCGGCGGCCGTACGGGCGGCGCGGTGCAGCTGGCTCGTCCGGAACCGCAGCCGGTCGGCCTCCTGCTCGGCGAGCTTCGCGGCGGTGACGTCCCGGAACAGCCATCCCACCCCGAGCGGGACCGGTTCCTCCGTCAGCGGCGAGGCCAGCCGCAGGAACCCGCTGCGCCAGCACCGGCGCCGTTCGCCCTCGGCCGTCCGCAGGGTCACCCACAGCTCGGCGGGGGCGGTCGGAGCGCCTTCGGCGAGCACATGCTGCAGGGCCGCCTCCAGCTCCTCGACGCCCTGGACCACCAGTTCGCCGAGCGGACGGCCGAGGAGAGCGGCGCGGCCCCCGCCGAGCGCACGGGCCGCGTACGCGTTGACGACCGTCGGACGCAGGTCGACGTCGACGAGGACCACACCCCAGGACACGTCCTCCAGCAGCGCCTCGCTCAGCGCGATGGCCCGCTCCAGGCCGATCTGGGCGTGCACCTCGCTGAACGCGCAGTAGACCCCGGCGGGCTTCCCGTCCGCGCCGCGCACCCCGGAGGACTGGGTCCGCACCAGCACCCGGCCGCCGTCCTTGCGCAGCAGCGCGAACTCGTGCACCTGCCGCCCCGGCGCGTCCATGGCCGACATCAGCCGCGCCCGCACCTCGTCCGCGTCGGCTCTGCGCACCGCCCACCCCGCGAAGCCGTTACGTCCCACGGCCTCGTGCGCCGTCCAGCCGAGGACGCGTTCGGCCTCGCGGTTCCAGTGGGTGACCGTGCCGGCCGCGTCGAACGCGCAGAGCGCGGCGTCCATGCCGTCGAGCAACGCCGCCAGCAGTTCGGACCCGGGAGGCTCCCCGGGGATCCCGCCCTCGCCGGCCGGGACGCGGCGTCGGCGGAGCGCCCGGGTGACCCGCCGCCGGGATCCTCGTCCGGTCCGAGCTCGTCGGTGGTCCCGCTGCTGCTGAAAGCACCCACTCCGCACCCCCGCGCCACGTGTCGGCTGTTCTCCCACGCGTCGCCGCGTGTATTGCTGCACGTCAGACCATTCAACTCGAACGTGACCCAGCACACATCAACTTCGCCGAAAATCCTTTCTCCCACCGGCGGACTCCCCTCGCTGCCCATCGCTTTCACGCCACAGCGCGAGCGAACGCGGCCGGGCCCGTCGATCCCTCGGCGTGGGGAGTTCACCGGCGGCACGGCGGTGCGTGGTGACGACGTCACGCGGAGTCCACCGCCCCCGCCCATCCTTGGGTCGCCCTCGCCCTCGCACACGCCTCGCACACGCCTCGCACACGCCCTCGTACGCCTCGGGGCGTCTTCGCCCCCGCCTCGGGTCGCCCCGGGACGCCCCGGCCCGGCCCTTCCCGGCCCGCACGGCCCCGCCCGCCCGCATAGCTCCTCCCGCCCGCTCTGCCGCTCCCGACCCCGCTCCTCCGACCCTCGACCGCAAGGAGCTCCTCCGTGACGCCCTTCCGCACCGCACGTCCCACAGCGACGCGGGCGACGACCGCCCTCGTCGTCTGCGCCGCGCTCGGGACACTCGTCGCCGCCGCGCCCGCGCCCGCCGCGCCCCTGGTTCCGGCCGCGCGGCAGGGCGGCCCCCTGCCGCTTCCCGCCGTCACCCCGCGCGCCGAGACCGCCACGCTGTACGACGACGAGCAGGGCGGCAACGCCAACGCGGACGACCCCGCGATCTGGCGCAATCCCGCCTCTCCGGACGACAGCCTGGTGATAGCCACCGCCAAGGAGGGCGGGCTGCGGGTCTACGATCTGGACGCCCGCCCGGTGCAGTCGCTCCCCGCGCCGCCCGCGCCCGGCCCCGACGACGCCCCGGGCCGCTTCAACAACGTCGACCTGGTCCAGGGGCTGCGGCTCTCCGGGGGCGGGACGGCGGACCTGGCCGTCACCTCCGACCGCGGCCACGACCGGCTGCGCGTCCACCGCATCGATCCGTCCCGGCCGGGCGGCCCGCTGACCGACGTCACCGACCCGGCCGCGCCCCGGGTGTTCTCCGCCGACCAGGACGAGGTCAACGAGCAGGCGACGGCGTACGGCCTGGCCACCTGGACGGACCGCCGCAGCGGCCGTGCGTACGCCCTCGCCAGCCGGCGCAACCGCACCTCGGTCGCGCTGCTGGAACTGCTCCCGACCCGGTCCGGCACCGTGACGTACCGCAAGGTCCGGAGCCTCGACCTGCCCTCCGCCTTCCGGCTGCCCGACGGCACGTCCTGGACGCCGTGCGGCGAACCGGGCGAGCTGCCCCAGGTCGAGGGGATGGTGGTCGACCCGGCCGACGGCACGCTCTACGCGGGCCAGGAGGACGTGGGCATCTGGCGGATGCCCGCCGACCTGCGGGGGAAGCCGGCGCTGGTCGACAAGGTCCGCGAGTACGGCGTGCCGGGGACGTACGACGAGGAGAGCGAGGAGTGCGCCCCCGGCGAGGACCCCGGCTTCGGCGGCACGCGGATCTCGGCCGACGTGGAGGGGCTGACCCTGCTCCCCGGGCGGAACGGCGACCGGTATCTGCTGGCCTCCAGTCAGGGCGACGACACCTTCGCCGCGTACGCCCGCCGGGCCGGCAGCGAGAACGGGGCGGGTGGCGAGAACAGGGCCCTCCCCGGGTACGCGGGCGGCTTCCGCGTGACGGCGGCCTCGGCGACGCTGGACGGGTCCGAGGTGTGCGACGGCGCGGCGGTGCGAGCCGAACCGCTCGGCAGCCGGTACCCGGGCGGCCTGCTCGTCGTCCAGGACGGCAGCGCCACCCCGGCGCAGGACGGACGGGAGGCCACCGGCTTCAAGTTCGTCGATCTGCGGAAGGTCCGGGGAGCGCTGGGCCTCACGGGCACCAGGGGAAAAATCGGCGCGGAGAAAGTCACCGAATAAATCGGTTGAACCGCGATCCGGGACGCTCCTAGGCTGTGGGCACACAGGAAAGGAGGTGTTCAAGAAGTGATTTCTTCTCGGACTCGTGAGGTGACTGCGGGCTGACGCCCGTCGTCGCACTCTTTCTGCAGTGCAGGCCGGACGCCGGCCAATCCCCAGCAGTCACCGACCCGCAGGCTCGCCGGTAAGTCCGGCCGGCTCCTCTGTGCACGGAGGAACCAGAGCCTGCGGGTTTCTGCGTTTCCCGGCCCCGCACGCCGCTCACAGCTCACAGCTCACAGCTCACAGCTCACAGCGGCAGGGTCACGGGCAGAGCCGCTCCACGCGCCACTTCCCGGCGCCCGGCTCGTCGCCCTCCCTCACGTACCGCAGCCGGTCGTGCAGCCGGTTCTCGTGCCCCTGCCAGAACTCGATCGTCTCGGGCACCACCCGGAAGCCGCCCCAGTGCGGCGGGGCCGGGACCTTCTCGCCCTCGGGGTAGCGGGCGGCCAGCCCCTCGTACCGGCGGATCAGCTCCTCGCGGGAGGCGACGACGGTGGACTGGGCGCTGGCCCACGCGCCGAGCTGGGAGCCGTGCGGGCGGGTGCGGAAGTAGCCCACGGTCTCCTCGCGGGAGGTGCGCAGGGCGGTGCCGGTGACGATGACCTGGCGGGCCATCGGGTGCCAGGGGAACAGCAGCGAGACATACGGGTTGGCGGCCAGCTCGCGGCCCTTGCGGGAGTCGTAGTTCGTGAAGAAGACGAAGCCCCGCTCGTCGTACTGCTTGAGGAGCACGGTGCGCGAGGACGGGCGGCCGTCCGGAGCGGCGGTGGAGACGATCATCGCGTTGGGCTCGTGCAGCACCCCGCCGACGGCGACCTGCCGGAACCAGCGGGCGAACTGGTCCATCGGATCGGGGCTGAGGTCGTGCTCGGTGAAGTCCTCCGAGCGGTACTGCTCGCGCATCGCCGCCGGATCGGTGGTGCAATCGTCGGGGAGGGATCCCGAGGAATCGTCTGGTGTGGGCACAGGCCCATCCTGCCGCAGCGACGGAGTGTGCCCGGCGGGGAGGGCCCGTAACCACGCACCGCCGAAAGGGAGCCCTGTGCCGGATGTCACGCTTCCCCGCTCCGTGGGAACCCGCCAATATCTTGGGGCAGGCCCCTGTGGATGTCGCACAGCGGCGGCCTCCCGGGTACACGCACGCACCTTCGGGTACGTGCACACTCCGTACGCCACGGCCGCCGAACGGGTCTGCCGCCCGCCCGCCGCCCGCCGAACCGAGGGAGCCGCCTGATGTCCGATTTCGTACCCGGCCTTGAGGGAGTCGTCGCATTCGAAACGGAGATCGCCGA
Organism: Streptomyces sp. MGP-P1; assembly: GCF_057766565.1. NCBI lineage: Bacteria > Bacillati > Actinomycetota > Actinomycetes > Kitasatosporales > Streptomycetaceae > Streptomyces > Streptomyces sp. MGP-P1. The sequence goes on from NZ_JBYMEM010000005.1 coordinate 307,181, forward strand.
ACCGGACAAGGAAGGCGGTTCGCTCCGTTACCGCGGGGTCGACATCGAGGATCTCGTCGGCCATGTCTCGTTCGGAAACGTGTGGGGCCTGCTGGTGGACGGGGCGTTCAACCCCGGGCTGCCGCCCGCCGAGCCGTTCCCGCTCCCCGTGCACTCCGGTGACATCCGGGTCGACGTGCAGTCGGCGCTGGCGATGCTGGCCCCCGTCTGGGGTCTGAAGCCGCTGCTGGACATCGACGAGGCGACCGCCCGCGACGACCTGGCGCGGGCGGCTGTGATGGCGCTGTCCTACGTCGCCCAGTCGGCGCGCGGCCAGGGGCGGCCGATGGTGCCCCAGAGCGAGATCGACAAGGCGCGGTCGGTGGTGGAGCGGTTCATGATCCGCTGGCGCGGCGAGCCGGACCCGAAGCATGTGAAGGCGGTCGACGCGTACTGGACGTCGGCGGCCGAGCACGGCATGAACGCCTCGACGTTCACGGCCCGGGTCATCGCCTCGACGGGCGCGGACGTCGCGGCCGCCCTGTCCGGTGCGGTGGGCGCGATGTCGGGCCCGCTGCACGGCGGCGCCCCGTCCCGGGTCCTCGGCATGATCGAGGAGATCGAGCGTACGGGCGACGCGAGCGCTTACGTGAAGCAGGCCCTGGACCGGGGCGAACGCCTGATGGGATTCGGCCACCGCGTCTACCGCGCCGAGGACCCCCGGGCCCGCGTCCTGCGCCGCACGGCCCGCGAGCTGGCCGCCCCGCGCTTCGAGGTGGCGGAGGCGCTGGAAAAGGCGGCGCTGGAGGAGCTGCACGCACGGCGTCCGGACCGCGTCCTGGCGACGAACGTGGAGTTCTGGGCGGCGATCGTGCTGGACTTCGCGGAGGTCCCGGCGCACATGTTCACGTCGATGTTCACCTGTGCCCGTACGGCGGGCTGGTCGGCGCACATCCTGGAGCAGAAGCGCACGGGGCGTCTGGTGCGCCCGTCGGCGACGTACGTCGGCCCGGGGACGCGGGACCCGCGCGAGATCGACGGGTACGACGACATCACGGGGTGAGAGGGGGCGGACGCGGGGGCTCGCGGCTGATGAACGCGCGGGTACGGGGTATGCGTACCGGCACACGTCGGCAGAAGCAGAACCTGGCACACGTCGGCAGACGCCGGCAGACGCGGCGCACGTCGGCAGACGCCGGCACACGTCGACAGACGCCGGCAGACAGACCCCGGCGCATCTCGACCTCATCTCCGGCACGAGGAGGCTCACCGTGACCACCCCCCGACCGTCCCTGACCCTCTCCAGCACGGTGCTCGACGCCCCGGACGCGGCGGAGCTGGCGGACTTCTACCGCCGCCTCCTGGGGTGGGAGCCGGTGCAGGAGGAGCCGGACTGGGTGAAGCTGCTCCCGCCGGGCGGCGGCTCCGGCCTGGGCTTCCAGACGGAGAAGGCGTACGTGCCTCCGGTCTGGCCCGCGTCCCCCGGCGACCAGCTGATGATGCTGCACCTGGACTTCGAGGTGACGGACCTGGAGGCAGGCGTGGCCCACGCGGTGGCGGAGGGCGCGACACCCGCGGAATTCCAGCCGGAGCCCGACGTACGGGTGCTGTTCGACCCGGTGGGCCATCCGTTCTGCCTGTTCGTGAACGACCCGGCCCCGGGCCGGTCCTAAGCACGCGTCGTGGGCAGGGTGACTTCGAAGCGGCAGCCGCCCATCACATTGCGTACGGCGGCCCGGCCCTGGTGGGCTTCGACGATGCCCGCCACGATGGCCAGGCCGAGTCCCGCTCCCGCAGGCGGCGTACGGGCGTGGTTGCCGCGCCAGCCGGTGTCGAAGACGCGCGGCAGGTCCTCCTCGGGGATACCGCCGCAACTGTCGGTGACGGACAGGACGACACCGTCGTCGGTGCGTCGCGCGGCCACCGCGACAGTGCCGTCGGAGGGAGTGCGATGGATCGCGTTCACCAGGAGGTTGCCCAGAACGCGGCTCATCTCCTTGCTGTCGACCTCCACCGGCACACTGTCGACCGCCTCGCCGACCAGGCGTACTCCGTGCTCCCGGGCGAGCGGGTCGGCCCCGGCCATGGCGTCGGCGACCAGGTCGTAGACGGAGATCCGGGCGCGGCTCAGAGCGAGGGCGCCCGCGTGGATGCGGGACAGCTCGAAGAGGTCGCCGACCAGGGTGTCGAGGCGTTCGACCTCGGAGCGGATCTGGCGCAGATAGCGGTCGGGGTCGGCGGCCACACCGTCCTCGAGGGCCTCGGACATGGCGCGCAGACCCGCGAGCGGCGTACGCAGATCGTGCGAGATCCAGGCCACCAGCTCTCGCCGTGATGCCTCCAGGGCGCGTTCACGGTCCCTCGACTCCGCCAGCTTGGCGCTGCTGGACTCCAACTCCGCGCTCAGCGCCATCAGTTCCGCTGTCGCAGCCTGTGCGGGCGCGGCGAAGCTGCCGCCGTCGCCGAACGAGCGGGCCGCCTCGGTCAGGGCCAGGCTGCGGGCGACCACCCAGCGGCCGAGCAGCAGCGCGGTGGCCAGGGAGACGACGGCGGCCATCGCCACGACGATCACGATCACGTTCAGGTCGTGCGGCGACAGGAACATCTCCCAGGCCACGGCCAGGGTTCCGAGCAGCATCGCGAGGACCGCGACGGCAGCGACGACCGTGAGTGTGACCACGAGGGAACGGTGACGCAGCAGCCGGAGCGCCAGGGCGCCGAGCAGACCGGCCACCGCGGCGCCCAAGAAGGCCAGCAGGGCGATGATGAGTATGTCCAGCACGGGTCCGTCAGCCTTCGGTCGTCGTGGAGTGCCCCGGCCGGCCGGATCTGTGCCGCGCGACGCACGCCGGGGCCGCCGGTCCGTCGTCGGCGCGGGTGACCTCATGGCCGGCGCGGCCCGGGTGCCCCGCGACGGCCACGGCCACGGCCGGGCCGTCGTCCACGACGAGCACGCGGAGCCCGGCGTCCGGCGGTGGTGTCTGCATGGCCCCAGCCTCGCACCGGTCGGCGGCGTCCGGCCCTGGTCCAGCCGTCGACGTCCCGCTTTCGTAAGAACTCGAAGCCCCTTGTGCCCACTTCGCCTTCGTAGGGTGAATGCCACCATCGTGAAGGCGACCGGGAACCCGAGTCGGCGTACGAAGACCCTGGTGGGCCCTGTTCGGGCGCGTCCACTGGGTCCGGTGGCGCGCGGGCGTCCTTCCCGTACCGACGCACACCGGGTCACGGCTCGCACCCGACGACCGGCACCGACAGAGAGGCGAGACCATGACCACGCACGATCCGCGGCACGCGGACGCTCCGAAGCGACGGCGCTCGCGATCGCGCGGGCCGGTGCTCGCCGCCGCGCTGATCGCCGTCACGCTGGCCGTGGGTGTGGGTCTGTACTGGTTCCAGCCGTGGAAGCTGTGGCAGGACGAGACCGTACGCGAGGAACTGGCCGTCCCCACCGCCCCGCCGGAGACCGCGCCGCCTTCCCCCGGCGCCTCCCGGTCCACGGCGCCGCCGGGACCGGAGACGCTGGCGACGGGTGAGCTGATCAGCCACGAACACCGCACGAGGGGCACGGTCAAGGTGGTCCGCCTGCCCGACGGCTCGCGCACGCTGCGCCTGGAGGGCCTGGACACCAGCAACGGCCCGGATCTGCACGTCTGGATCACCGACGCTCCGGTCAAGGAAGGCAGGGAGGGCTGGAGCGTGTTCGACGACGGCGCTTACGAGAGTCTCGGCAAGCTCAAGGGCAACAAGGGCGACCAGAACTACGCCCTGCCGGCCGGCGTCGACCTCGACGAGTTCACCGGCGTGAGCATCTGGTGCGCCCGGTTCAGCGTCTCCTTCGGGGCGGCCGAACTCGCCCCCGCCTGACTCCGGCCTGCCGGGGCGGCCGAACTCGCCCCTGCCTGACCCCGGTCCGGCGGACGTCCGCCTGTCACGCCCGAGGGCGGCTCAGTCCCGGGTGTCGGCGCGTCGGACGGCGATGACGTTGTCGGTCACGGTCGCGGTCTCACCGCCGGGCCCGGTGGCGGTCCGCCGGGGCGCGTCGCACCGCTCGGTCCGCCATCCGTCGCCGAGCCGCAGGGACGCGAGCACGTCGTCGGGGGCGGGGAAGCGTACGTCCTCGTGGCCGTCCCGCCAGGACCAGGGGGCGAGCGAGGCGTGCTCGACCAGGACGAGCAGGCCGCCCGGGGCGACGGCCCCGGCGGCCCGCCGGAGTACCTGCTCGCGGGGGATCTCCACAGGGGTGTGGAAATAGCTGGCGGTCACCAGACCGAAGGTCCCGTCGGGGAAGGTCCGGGCCAGATCGTGCCGGCTCGGGTGGACACGTTCGGTCAGCCCGGCCGCGGCGGCCCCGGCGGCGACCCTGCCCAGGGCGGTGGACGAGACGTCGACGGCGGTGACGTCCCAGCCGAGCGAGGCGAGCCAGAGCGCGTCCCCGCCGTGCCCGCACCCCAGGTCCAGCGCCCGTCCGCCGCCGCCCGGCGCGGGGGCCAGGGAGGTGAGGACCTCGGCGAGGACGGCGTTGGGGCGGGTGCCCCACTGTGCGTCGACGCCGGCGTAGTGGTTCTCCCAGAAGGCGGCGGAGTCGGTGACGCCGGTGGTGTCGCTGCCCATGGCTGTTCCCTTCATGCCCGTGGAGGCCGCTCCGGACGAGCCGCCCCGCTGGACAGAAAGGTGCGCCGCGGCCTGCCACCCTTGCAAGCTCCCATGCCGTTTCGGCAACCTGGCAGGCATGGCAGCCGAAGAAGACGCGGTACGACAGACGCCCAAGGACACCGGCAAGGCCAAGGACGGCGTCCTGGCCGCGGTGGGCCCCCGCCTCCGCGACCTGCGGCGCAGGCACGGGATGACCCTCGCCGAGCTGGCCGAGCGGACCGGGATCAACGAGAGCACCCTGTCCCGTCTGGAGGGCGGCACGCGCAAGCCGACCCTGGAGTTGCTGCTGCCGCTGGCGGAGGTCCACGCGGTGCCGCTGGACGAACTGGTGGGCGCACCCCGCACCGGCGACCCGCGCATCCACCTCCGCCCGGTCACCCGTGACGGCCTCACCTACGTACCGCTCAGCCGCCCCGGCGGCGTCCAGGCCCACAAACTGCTGATCCCGCCGGGCCCGGACACCGAGCCGACCCTGCGGACCCACGAGGGCTTCGAGTGGCTGTACGTGCTGGCCGGGCGGCTGCGACTGATCCTGGGCGAACGGACGCTGGTCCTGAAGCCGGGCGAGGCGGCCGAGTTCGACACCCACGTGCCGCACTGGCTCGGCCCCGGCGACGACCGGACGGTGGAACTCCTGGTCCTCTTCGGCCACCAGGGCGAACGGGCCCACCTGAGGGCCCGCCAGGGGCCTTTGGGAGGATCAGCCGATGCGACCCACTGACGCGGCACCCGTCCACTACTCCCCCTCGACCTGGCAACAGCCCTGTCCGGCACCGGCGTCGGCCGATCGCAGCGCCTTGACGGAAGCACTCGCGGAACGCGTTCTGACCATCGGTCCGGGCCGCCTGCTCGTGGGCATCGACGGCTTCACCGCAGCGGGCAAGACGAGTTTCGGCCACGAACTGGCCGAGCGCATAGCGGAGTCGGGCCGCCCGGTGCTCCGGGCCACACTGGACGACTACAAGAACCCGTGGAAGGACCGCCACCTCTACGACCGGGAGTCGGGCGAGGGCTACTACCGCAACGCGTACGACTACCAAGCGGCCCGCCGCCTGCTGCTGGACCCCTGCCGGAACCCGGCGGCGGACTCCTGCACGCTGTGCTCCATCGACCCGCTGACGCAGAAGAGCCACGCGACGGAGACGGCCCCGCTCGACCCGGACTCGGTGCTGATCGTGGACGGAGTCTTCGCGTTCCGGCCCGAGATCGACACGTACTGGGACTTCCGCATCTGGATGGACGTGGACGCCGAACTCTCCGTTCGCCGGGGCGCGGAACGCGACCGGAACTGGGCCGGCTCGGATGCGGAGGCGATCCACCGCGACCGCTACCTGGTGGCGGAACGTCTCTACCTCAGGGAGGTCGACCCACTGCCGAAGATGGACGCGGTGGTGGACAACACGGACTTCGCGCGACCGCTGATCACGAACTGACCGCGCTGCTCTCCTTCGCGGGGTGATCGCGTCGGCCGGTGCGCGGGCTGGAGAATCCGGGTGCTCCGGCGCGAGGACCACGCTAGGCTCGACCGCATGAACGTCACCGGCCTCAGCACCACCGCGACCGCGCGAGCGACCAGCTCGCCGGTTGCCGCCGCCTGACCTTCACTCTCCCCCCGGCGACCGGAAACGGTCCGTCGGCAGTGCCGTGGCGCCCCTGGCCCCGGCCGGGTGACCGAACGGTCCCGTTCTCCGGTGCCTCCCCGCCTCAACGCGAAGGAGCCCCACCCATGCGTACGGACCAGCTGGTCAGCACGTTCGTCGAGTACTACGAGGAGCGCGGCCATCGCCGCATCACCGGCTCGACCCTGCTGCCGCCCGACGGCGACCCCGTACTCTTCACCACCTCCGGCATGCACCCGCTCACGCCGTACCTGGAGGGCCGCCCCCACCCGCTGGGCCGGCGACTGGTGAACGTACAGCGCTGTCTGCGCACCACGGACCTGGACGAGGTCGGGGACACCACACACCTGACGGTCTTCGAGATGCTCGGCACCTGGTCGCTGGGCGACTACGGGGGCCCGCTCAGTCTCGACTGGGGGTACGGGTTCCTCACCGAGGGCCTGGGCGTCGATCCCGGTCTGCTGCACGCCACCGCCTTCGCCGGTGACGGCCGAACCGGTCCGGACACCGCCTCCGTCGACCTGTGGCAGGGCCTCGGCGTCCCCGTGGAACTCACCGTGGAGGACAACTGGTGGCCGAACGGCTCGGCCGGCCCCTGCGGCCCCGACTCGGAGATCTTCCTGTGGACCGGCGAAGGCCCGCCTCGGTCGACGCCCACCCGCGACGACCGCTGGGTCGAGGTGTGGAACCACGTCACGATGACCCACCGCCGCCTCGGCGACGGCTCCCTCGTCCCGCTCCCCCAGCGCAACGTCGACACCGGCCTCGGCCTGGAGCGGCTGGCCTCCCTGCTCCAGGGCAAGCCGTCCGTCTTCGCCTGTGACCTCTTCTCCCCCTGGCGTCACCTGGTACCCGCCCTCTGGCCGCTGGACGAGCCGTCACTGCGCCTGGTCTGCGACCACCTCCGCTCGGCCGTCGTGGTGCTCGGCGACGGCGTACGCCCGGCCAACACGGGGCGCGGCTACGTGCTGCGCCGCCTGGTACGACGGGTACTCACCGTGCTGTGGCGCGATGATCCCTCGCGCTGCGTCGGCGACCTGCCGGAGGAACTGGTCGAGCACACCCTGGACCACTTCCGGCAGGACCTGCGCCCGGGCGACGTGCTCGGAATGCTCCTCGAAGAGGAACACCGGTTCCGCGGACTCCTGGAGCGCGGCCGGGGGGTGCTCGCCAAGCCCCGGTTCCAAGGCCCGCTGACCGAGGAGGACTTCCACTACCTCCACGACACCCATGGACTGCCCCGCGAGCTGGTCCTGAGCCTGCGCGAGGAGTGAGGGCGTGAAGCGGATCGCCCAACCCCGGCCGCGAGCTGCCCACCCGCAACACATCCCTGGTGGCTGAGAGAAGGCTACCTACCCGAGTAGCGCAATTTGCTACGGTCCGGCCATGACGTTGTCGGGGCATTCTGCGCGTGCTGTTGACCTGAGGGTTGAGCCGGTCGGTGACGTGCTCGACCACGTGGAGCGGTCCCTGCAGGTCCGGATTGATCGGGACGCGGTCATCCGGAAGCGGCGGTCCGTCGGAGGGCGCACGGACCGGAACACGTGGGTGCGGGTGGAGCGGCGATCGTTTCAACGGATCGCGGCCCAGGGCGGCAACGGGCCGGAGACAGCCGTAGTTCTGCGCGGGGTGGCCATGCCCCGATGGCACGCAGGGCTGACTTGGCGGGACACGCGGGAACCGGTCATGTGGCGGGCCGACGAGACAGAGTTCGTCGCCGGGGCTCCCGTCGGACAAGCGGCCTTGGTGGTCGAGGACCCTCAGCTGGCGGACACATGGTGGGGCGGCCTGAACGCGTCGCTGGACGCACTCGCTGCGCAGTCCACTCCTCGCATCGCGACACCGGACACCGAGTCGATCACGCAGGGCCTCGTGGAGGCGACCATCCGGCACGTCTTCCCTGAGGTCGCCGACCTCACCGTAGACGAGTGGACCACGGCCCATGCTGACTTGACCTGGGCCAACGTCATGGGCGGCCCCGAGTTCTGCATCATCGACTGGGAGGATTGGGGGACCGCGCCGAGAGGGCTGGACGCGGCGACCCTGTGGGGGAACGCTCTGGCCGTACCGGCTCTTGCGGATCGTGTATGGAACGAGCGGCGGCCGGACCTGGAAAGCAGGTCCGGCCGGCTGATGGCTCTCTTGATCTGCGCGAAGATCGTCGGTCCGTACGCGCACGAAGCCGACCCGCGGCTGGTGCCGGCCCGTGAGGAAGCCGTTCGGATCGTCGGCGAGCTTCATGCCTCCTGACGTGCTCGCATCAGTAGGCGGCGGTACTCGGCGACAGCCTCGGCGTTCACTCCGTGAGCGAGCGATCCGACCAACTCACTCAGATGCTCCGCGTTGTTGGAGCCAACCGCAACCCTGGCTGCTGCGGGTAGGTGGAAGGCAACGCGGAAGGCAGCCTGGGTCCTGCTGGCCCGTTCTGGAGCACGCAGGAACAATCGCGGATCGAATTTGGCCCACACCCGGTCGGCTGTGTTGCCTGCGAAGGGGCTCATGCCCCACACGGCTGAAGGGTCGACGCGTGAGGCGAACTGCTCACCCGCGTGGAGGACATCGGCACCGACCAGGAGCCCTGCCCGGAGCATGAGGGCATCTGGGCGAGGAAACTGCCGATGCGCCAGGTTGATCAGCGGCCGTGGATCCCATGATGAGATCCCCCAAGCCCCGCAGAGGCCACGCGCGGTGGCGTCCACAAGCACGGAGCAGGCATCGCCCAGGAGATTCAGCGCGGATTTCTCGGAGACCTCGGCGAGGCTGTGTTCCGGGTTGTGCAGGAAGACTAGGTCCGGTTCCCTGCCCAGCTCACGAACGGCGCTCTCCAAGGCGGCACGGAGGCGATCGGGGTCGAGCGAGTGCATCGAAGTCCCGCCGACGGAGAAGTAGCCGATCTTCGTGGATACCGAGAAGTTCGGAAGCAGGTCTCCGGCTACCTCGGCAAGGACCTTGTGAGACTGAAACCTGAGGTAGTTGGCGCTGGTGTCGATCGCCGTGACACCGAGGTCTACGGCCTTGGTCAGGATGGAGCGCTGGTGACGAGACCGGTGTAACCCGAGGACAATTCGGGGGTTAGCGGTGCACATATCTCCTCCTCCACCAGAATCGCTGCTACTTCAGCGACTTCGGCACCTCTCGAAGAGGCCGCTTGGTCCAGGTGAACGGGCTTGCCACTCAGCAAGAGACGCAGCGATGGAAGCGCCTGGGCGGTGAGGGTGAGTTTCTTTCCCGAGGTCAGGACATCGACTGTCCCTCCATTCTCCTGCACTCGGGGTGGAAACTGAGTGACGCACACCACGGCCTCCAGCGGGCCGAAGATATCGAGGAACGGCACGTGCCGTGAGGGCACCGTCTCCTGCTCGTACGCTGCCAGGAAGTCGCCCGGGAGTCGCTCGCCCATAAGCCCGGCTGCGGCGTCGACGAGGGCGCGGTCGCCGACCGTGCTGGAGCGGTCGAGATCGTGCCGGAAGATCTCCTGCTCGCGGGACCAGTCGGCGAGCCACGCGAGCCAGCTGGCTCCCGTGCGTTTGGTGATACCGAACGTCACATGAAGGCTCTTCCCCAAACCGCTGCCGGTACGAGTGGCCTGGTGCCAGTGTCCACGCGGGATGTGCATGACGTCGCCGGCCCTCATGGTGCCGGACCAAACGATGGACTCGCTCGGCGTAATGTTGGGGTCCGCGTCCCGGTACATCGGGGCTTTACGTGAAGTGCCGCGCACCTCCCAGTCCTTCTCCCCCGCGAGCTGGACGACCAGGACGTCATGGTCGTCCCAGTGCAGCGGGAATCCGGCGGCGTCATTAGTCGTGAGGTACGCGTTCACCTGTACCCGCTCGCGCGACCACCACTGGAGGGCCCTGCACGCCACCTCCATCGTCGGGTCGAAGACGTTGGCTTGGTCCAGGATGAGCGTCGCGCCTCCCTTGAGGAGAGACCCCAGGCTGCGCATGTTGACCATGGAAATGCTCTGGCCACGAGGGCTGACGCTGTCGGTGTAGTAGACGGCCGGGTGAACTTCCTCGCCCTGGCGGAAGCATCGGAGCTGGGGGCGGTTCAGGCTCCTGCGCATGGCGATGTCGAGTAGGCGGTTCGGGGTCATGATGCGGGAGGCGAGGGTTTGGTCGTCCACGTGCCCCCTCACGAAGCTGGTGCCGAGTTCCTCAGCTCCGTTCCACCCGAGAGCCTTCTCAAGGGCTTGGACCAGCCGGTGTTCCATCGCTGCCTCCTGATGTATTGGACTTCGTGGCGCAGACCATCGGCGGGGGCCGCCACAGCAAGCCATGCCGGCCCCCGCGTTCTTGCGGTGCTACTCGATGTCGTTCAGGTTTCCGTCGCCACCCGGCCACGGTGAATCTCCGGAGCTCCCCTGGTTATCCGATCGGAGGCTGTCGTACCGGTCGTGGACGGCGATTAGTTCCTCGACCGCCACCAGAAGGCCGCTTCTTTGCGGAGATGGTGAAGCGTTCTCTGCCATGCCGTGCTCCTTCCTTCTTCGAGTGCTCCTCCGGCCGGACGCGGGCGGAGGTCTCCTCAGCTCCCGTGAACGGGGAGTTGAGACAATCCGCCCGTGCCGGACAGCATCGACCGCAGGCGGAAACTCTGAGGTCATACGGAAGCGACAGCGTTCCTGCGCAGACCGTCCAAGATGCGCGCGAAGAGAGCAGCGTCCGGCTCCCGGGACTCGACTGCGACTTTCCCCTCCGATCGAGAATCGTCAGCCAACTCTTCCGACGACAGGAGCCACAACGCGACCCTGTGGGCGGTTGCCGGCCGCGTCACTTCTCAGCCTCGTCAGACTCGCTGCTCAGTTCCGCCCAGACGACCTTGGTCGCACGGTGGAGCCTGTACCCCCAGCGGTCGCTCAGGGCGTCGACCAACAACAGGCCACGGCCATTTCCGGCGTCACAAGTTGGAGAAGACATAGCCGGAACCGACCTGGACGTGTCCGCTACCGCAATCCGGACTGTGCAACCCCCGATGCGGGTGATGGTGACAGGCATCAGGCGGCATCGCGTGTGGGTAACGACATTGGCGACCAGCTCGGAGACGATCAACGCTCCCGAGTCCGTGCAGGCATGCAAACCCCAAACCTGCAGTGCTGTCGACACCAGCAGACGCGCTCGGCGGGCGGACTCGGGTCGACACAGAAGGGTCTCGCTGTAGCCAGGCGCACCGATCGCGCTCGATCGGGCGGCGGTCATCATCCTCACGACCTGTCTCCTTGGGAGATGGGCGACCCAGCCCTGACGGGGGACGCAGGGCTGGGCTCTCTCCAAGCCCCCGCGCGAGAGGCAACGGCGACCCGCGGGGCGACCGTTATTCAGTCAACGGCTTACGCAAGGCAAGAAGAGACTCCGTGAGGTGACCCCAAGATGGAGTCACCGAGCGATGGCTGCCCGTAGCATCGGACTGACGTCATGTAGGGGGACGGGCGATGGACCGCCAGGCAATGGACCCGCGCGAGGTCGTAGCGGGCCTGCTCGACGACGTGCGTCTGCTCACAGCTTGCGCGGACCGGGACATGGGCACGCTGTTCCGCCTCCTCAACCACCGCGGGGTCAGCACCCGACGGCTCGCCGCGGCGGCCGAGATCACTCAGGGGCGGCTCTACGACTACATGAACGGCAAGAGCCGGGTCGAGAAGCTCGTTCTGTTCGAGCAGATCGCGGATGCCCTCCATATTCCCGGTCATCTTCTGGGTCTTGCTCGCAGAGAGTGGGAGCCTGCAGCTGTTGGGACGCAGACGCTGCACGTCCAGGCCGCGCCTTCGAGCGCGGACTTGGACGCGATGAACGCTTTTCGTGCAGCTGACAGGCAAACAGGGGGAGGGCGGCTTTACCAGGCAGTGATACAGCACCTCGGCACGCACGTCGCACCACGTCTGGTCGCGGCGAACGGGGGCCCTCACGTCTTCGCCGCTGCAGCGGCCCTGACAGAAATGGCCGGGTGGATGGCTCACGACTCCGGCCAGGACGACCTGGCCAAACAGCACTTCTCCGGAGCGCTGCCGTTGGCACGCGCCTCGGGCGATCTTGCCCTGTCCGCCCATGTCGCCGCGAGCAATAGCCATCTCGCTCTCCAGGTCGGCGACGCGGCGCAGGCCGCGCACTGGGCTCAGACCGGCCTCGAACTCGTGGGACGAGGACCTTGCCTACCCACCCTTGCCGCTCGTCTGCACACCATGCATGCGCGTGCCCTCGCCGCAGCCTCCCAGCGCAGCGCGGCGCACCGCGCCTTGGAGCACGCCCGCAGCGCGCTCATGGCGCAGGCGGACGACGAGCACCCCTGGCTGAGCCCGTTCGACGAAGCAGCTCTGGCTAGTGAGTCAGCGCTCATCCTGAGTGACCTCGAGCAATACGAACAGGCTCTCTTACACGCGGAGAGCGCCGTACGGCTTCGCGAGGAGCGCCGGGCACGGTCCCTGGCTCTGAGCCGTATCACGCTGGCCAGGATTCACGTAACCCGCCGAAATCTCGATGCGGCCCTCCTCGTCGGCAACGACCTCCTCAGCACGAGTCCCACGCTGGGCTCCGTGCGTGTAGTGCGCCAGCTCGACTCACTGCGCCGTCTCCTGGTGCCTTACAGAGCACACGCACCGGTCCGCCAGCACCTGGAGCGATTCGACGACGCACGACGCGCAAGAATGTTGTTGCTGGCCGACATCATCCCGCCTGGGGGAGGTACCTAGAAGTGAGTCCAACACCTGGCCCCCGTAACGCCTGGAACGCATACCTCGCCGAAGGCAACGCCAAGCAGGCCCGCAAACGTGTCGCGGCAGACGTGCTCCTCCGAGATCCGTTTGGGCGCGTGCTGCTGGTGAACCCCACCTACAAGCCGGGTTGGGACCTGCCGGGAGGCATGGCCGAAGCGAACGAGCCGCCCGAAGAAGCAGCTCGGCGCGAGTTGCGAGAGGAGCTGGACCGCGACATTGATCTGCAGGGCCTCTTGGTCGTGGACTGGGTCGCCCCGCACGGTCCGTGGGACGACCAGATCGCCTTCATCTTCAACGGCGGCACTCTCAACGACGACGAGGCACTACGACCTCACGATCATGAACTTTCCGAAGCACGCTTCGTACCTCTGGAGGAGGCGCGCGGTCTGGTCAGTGAGCGAATGCGGCATCGATTGAACGCGGCAGTGGAGGCCCTGAGGGACAGCCGGCCGATATATCTGCGGGACGGCACCCGTTCCTGGTGAGTCGAGTTGGCCGAGGCGATTTCTTCGTAACACGATCCGAAACTCAGCACCCGAGACCCCAGAGTCAAGACCCGAGGTTCGGTAGAGCCCATCACTCGTTCGTGCGTACTCAAACCACGCCCCGTTCCGAAACCCGGGGTCCGAGTTTCGGGCTCCGGGATGCAGGACCCGGGGTTCGAGCTCCCTCTTTAACCGGTAGGTAGAGGAAGGGGGTTGGGAAAACCGCCCCCACCTCCCTACCCCGTAACGGTCAGCAAGTATGACTAATCGTGACAGCTTGCGGCACAGCGTCACGACTGCTTACGGTGCGAGAACCAAACGACCCCGACGCGGTGGTTGCACACCAGGCCGGGGTCTCACCGCAAGATCGATACCCTAGAAAGACGATCCCTTGGCTACCCAGCACCCTAGCTCCGCCCTGCACACTCCCGCACTCTCCGCCGCGTACCCGATGGCCAAGCCCGGCTACGGCAAACGCTCCGCACCGGGCCAACAAGCCCGCTCGCGCCACGACTTCGCACTCCTCCCGGCCCGCGAGCGGTACGTCGCCGGATTCGTCGACCACCTCCCCGAAGGCGCGGCGATGAGCGTGAAGACCCTGGCCAAGCAGCTCCCGCTCTACGGTCAGCAGGCCATCTCCACCGCCCTGACCAGCCTGTCCGTCGCCGGCCACCTGCGGCGCGTCCGATGCGCGGTCGGCGCGGGCGACGAGACCCGCTGGGCGTTCCGCACCTTCTGGTCCCGCACCGCCCGCGACAACGAATGGTGGAACACCTACCTCGCCACCGAGGACGCCGGGGCCGCCCGCCCCGCGCCCGGAGCGACGGCGGCCTCCTCCACCGCCACCCCTCCGCCTCCCTGGGTCCCGGCCGAGGACCCGCCCCCGCCCGCGATGCCGGGCGGGCCCCAGGGAGAAGCCGCCCCGGAATCGCAGCCGTCTCCCGGGGATGCCGCCCCCGGTCCCGCAGAGTCCGCGGAGGCCCCGGCCCACACCTCCGTACCGCACCAGCGCACCCCGGCCGAACCTCCGTACACGGCACCCGCGCCGGGCCCGGCCCAGAGCTCGGCTCCGCCGTCGGGCCCGACAGCTCCGACCGCACCCCACTCCCCTGCCTACCTCGCCCTGGCCCGACTCGGCCGCACGGACCAACGCCTGGCGTTGTCCGCCGACGACTGCACCGCCTTGGAAGCGGCGGCTGCGGCCTGGTTCGCCCGAGGCGTGGACGCGGACTACCTGACCGCCGCCCTCACCGCAGGGCTCCCCGAGCGCGTCGACTCCCCGGTCGGCTTCGTCCGCCGCCGCCTCACCGACAAGATCCCGCCCCGGCTGCCCGCCGAGCAGGCCCTGCCCGACGCACCCGCCCGCCGCGTCCTGGTGGAGTGCGCCGACTGCGGCACCCCCGGACGCCCGGAAGCCCTCCCCGACGGCCTCTGCCGCCCCTGCCGCGCCGCCCACCAATCCGGGGCGGCCCCTTCCCAGGTCGGCACCGCCGAGGCAGCGGCCGGCGCCCGCGACATCGGGGCATACGTGGCCGGCCTCCGTGACTTGCTCAAGGCCCCTTGAGAGCTCGTAACAGGGACTTGGTGAGACGCGGTCTACCCTTGCCGGGGTGTCGCCCCCCCGCTGTTACTGCTTCTTCGCACTCATCGGCGTCAGCCGCCGTCGTCTACGCGGCGCTCACGATTGAGTTGGCGTACGACGCGAGATCGTCGACGTAAACCTTCGGACGCCGTCTCCTGAGCATGTCCAAGAGAGGGAAGGGAGCTTCCTGGATGGCAATCAAAGACGAAGCAGTGAGAAGCGCCGAAGCGTTCCTACGGCAGGTCGCATACCCGGACCGAGCGGACTCCATCGTCATGCGCCCGGATACTGCTATTGAATTCACCTACGGCTGGACAGTCTGCTTCGATTTCAAGGAGCACATCGAAACAGGAGATTTCACTCAGGCCCCCTTCTCTGCCGTGATCGTGGTCCCGCACGACCGCTCCGCCGCGCACTTCGCCCCCGCTTTCCCGCCGGCAGAGGAATACATGGCCCTCCAATCCTCGGGCAACTGGCCCCCCAGGAAAGGGCAGTAGCATGCTCCGCCCCGACCAACATGCTCGCGGCCTCGGGCGTCGTCCCCAAGGACGGCAGCTCGCCCTTCCACCCCGCGCCGAGCGCGCCCTTCGCCGACCTGGAGCCCGCCGCGTCGTACGAGGCCGCTGTCGCCCGCAGTCAGAACCAGGGGCGCAGGATCAACGCGCGCGGAACCGTGGTGGCCATGCACTCGGCGATCAATGGCAGCCCCTCCGTACCGCTCGCCTGGCAGCCTTCGGACGAGGCGCCCGGCTGGTGGAGCAGGCTGACCCGCCGGTACTTCCCCGAGTTCGAGCGGGTGAGCGCGAACAGTTGGGACGAGGTCGTGAAGGCGGTCTCGGAGCCCGGGCCCGACACCCGGGGGCTGGTGTGGATTCGTCGTGAACTCGGCGGTCAGGAAGTCACGGGCAATCTGGTGTACGCGCACAACAACAAGGGGCAGGTCGTCTTCCTCGACAGCCTGACGTCGTCCCTCGCCCGGTTGGACACCGACCAGGTGCGCGAGTTGGTCCTCGTCCGTGCCCTGCCCGAGGCGCTGAGGGCTCCACGCCGGCCCTGGGAGCAGGAGGCTCACGACTTCGAGGCGGCGGTGACCAAGGCCCGGCTGTGGTTGGAGGACGCATACGGAGGCGAGGCCGAGCTGGTCGGGCCCACCACCGGCGACGAGACCCGGCGGGGCTGGGTCTTCTCCTGCGACACCCGGCGGCACCTGCGCGGGGGACGCTGGCAGGACACCATGCTCGACGCGACACTGGTCGTACCCAAGGACACCACCGAGCCGTTCGGTCTGCCGAATTCGGATCCCTGGGAGTGGCTGGCCCACTGGGATGCGGGAGGCGTCCCCGGCACCGGGAAGTTCCCGACTCCACCCCCGCCCGGCCGTGCCGACTGGTTCGACTCGACCCTCGCCCACCTCGGCCCCGTCCTGTCGACCTCGGACCATCAGGTCTGGTCTTCGGCGGTCGACGAACTGTCGTCCTTCCCTGCCGGGTCACGGGCCCTGATCTGGATCCGTCGCACGGACGGCCGGGGCCGCGAGGCCGTGGGATGGCTGGTCAACGGAGTCACCACAGCGACCGGGGTACTGCTCCTCGACGGTTCCGTCCGAGGAACCCGTGTCGTTCGACCCGACCGGAGTCCACGCGTTGCACGTGATCCGGTACCGCTGAGCCCGCAGCCGCTCCAGGTGGGGCCGGCCCTCTCCGGAGCCCGCTCCACCTGCCGCTGTCCGAGGCCCTCCCCCCGACCGGCTCTGCCACGCTGTATCGAGCCGTGCCGTCAGTGGCCTTTATGTCGCTCCACGTCGAAGCGACACAGGACCCGTACCAGACGCCACACGCCGACCGCCCCTCCGGCCAGGGCTCCCCCCGTCCGTACCCCTTTGGTCGCCGCGTCGGAGAAGTCAAGAACAAGAGTGAGGGTCAGCGCGACGGCGAAGACCACCGCGGCGAGGGCAGCAGCGGTCACCAGGGCAAAGGCGATCTCTACCGTCATCGCATCCTTCTCCCACCGCGACTCGCGCCCCATATCCATGCCGGAAGTCTCGCAGCGCGGTCAAGCCCGTCCGGGGAAGGGCGGCCGCAGACCGCGCCGAAGTACCTGGCTTCGACGGTGGCGCGTCCGGACCGGGCGCGGGCGAGCAGGCGGGGCGAAGCCGTACGTGTCACCCTCGGTCCATCGCCTCCCCGGGCCCGGTCCGGACGGGCTCAGAGCCGCTTGAGTCCGACGTACTGGAGGGCCGCGAAGCCGCCGACGGTCAGGCTCTGCAGCACGATCCAGACCGTGCCGAAGCCGGTCGGGGAGAGTACACCGGAGACCACTGTCACCAGGCTGAGCACAACCCACAGCAGGTTCGCCACGATGACCGCCGTCAGGCCCGTGCGACTGATCTCCTTCCGCGTCCCGACGGCGAGCACTCCCAGCGCGTAGAGAAGCAGGAAGACCCCGACCGGGTACTGGACTGCCGTCGTGATGCCGAAGAAGGAGTCGAGGACCGTGGCGAGCGCCAGGTACGCGATGCCGTTGAGGCCGGTGACCACCGCGTCCAGCTTGAGCGCCAGCCTCGCGAACCCGTCGGATCCCGTCGCCCTCGGGTAGGAGGTAACCCCGTCGTACTGCGTCGAAGTCATGGTCGTCTTCCTCTCGTGCTCCGCGGAGTTGCCCGGATGGAAGTGGCCCCTCCCTGGGGCCTCCGAACAGTGCTGAAGGTAGGCGGCCCCACGGAGGGCCTCAATTACCTCCGAGGTCATCAACCCCTCGCATCCAGCGGCGCGCCCTCACGGTCGGGGGTGGCGGTCCCGCGCTCCCCCGAGGGCGCTGCCGGGCCCGGCGCCCCGTATTCCGGCGAGCCCGAGCATCATGAAGTGCGGGGCGTTGCCCCCGGATTTCCGACGCCCGCGATATTGGCGACCATCTTGCGCAGTACCTTGAGCGCGGCCACGTACTCCTCGTCGCTGATGCCCTGGTGGACTTCGGCGCGTACCTCGGTCGCCAGCTCACGCAGCCGCACTCGGGCGGCCTCCCCGGCATCCGTCAGGTGCAGCCGCTGCCCGTCATCGGTCCTGAGCCACTCGCGGTGCAGCAGCTGGTCCACGACCCTGGCGATCTCGTGCGGCCCGTCGGCGAGGTGCGTCAGCCCATCGACGACCTCATCGCGGCTCGGCCCGGCGGGGCCGCCGCCGTTCACGCTGTTGAGTACCCAGTACTGCGGCTGCGTGACGTCGATCCTGGCCATCGCGTCACGCAGATGCCCCGTGACGGTCGCGTGGGCCAGGGCGCTCCAGTAGCCGATCGGCTGAGTGGCCAGCATGTCATCGGTGGCGGCCGGGTTCGCCGGCGCCTGGTCGGTGGTGTTTCCGGTCCTTGATCCCATGATCGCGACGCTACGTTTCCCCGGCGCGCCGAACAATCGGAATGCGGCGTTCATTTGCGAGGGGTCGTGAAGTGCGCCGGGATCGCGGCATTCGTGGAATTCCGGGTCGGCCACGGACATTGGTCGTCTCATGACCCAGAGACCAGCGCCTCGCCCGCTGTCCGACGAAGTCCTTTCCCGCCTGCTCGGCGAGCAGCAGTTCGGCACGCTCGCCACGGTCCCAGCACCACGGTTCCCGGCGATGCGGTCGGGCGGGAACCGCTCGGACTGATTCCGCCGGCCGCGAAGCCGGAGAATGCGGATGCTTTTCTGGAGGAGCTGGTCGCCGAGCGCCGCATGGTCATCCGGTTGAAGGTGGACCGTCTGTACGGAACAGGGCTCGATATCAACGGTTGGAGCCATGCGGGACCGGGACCGGTGCCGGTGCCGGTGCCGGTGCCGGTGCCGGTCGTGCGGTCATAGCCACGAGCGATGACATGGGCGCGGCCACCGCCGATCATCGGTCTGCTGGGACGGACGATCGGGCGTGTGGCCGCGGAACAGAACACGGGAGCCCCCGCGCGGTGCCGCCCCGCGACGGCGGGGCGGGGCGTCAGCCCTGGGCGGTGCCGTCACCCGACTGCGCGGTGTCGTCGCCCGTCTGACCGGTGCCCTCGGCCGTGCCGGTCTTCTCGCGCATCTTGCGCACCAGCTCCGCCTTCTGGTCGGCGGCGCTCCGGCGGTCGAGATTGCGGTGCGGGCCGTTGTTCTGCCGTTCGGCGCGGGACAGCTTCTTGCGCTGGCCGCCACCCTGGCCCACGGGGTTGTTGATGTTCTTGCTCACGGTCACGGGTTCTCCCGGTTGCGATGTGAAGTGATCTACGGATTCACCGGTGGGGGACGGGCGGCGACGTCGGCAGGACGTCAGCGGCGGCCCATCACGCGCTCACTCGTAAATCGGCGTCTGGAATGACAAAGACGTTACCCGGTTCCGGCGGCCCCCGCACACCACGCGTTTCGCCGGGTACGGCATCGGCCGAGCCTGCGGTGAGAGCCCGGGGTCAGTCGTTATGGCCGCTTCAGGTGAGTAGCCGTACTCAGGAGGGTGGCTGCCCGTCCGTCGCACCATGATGTACATGCCGAAGTGGTTCCTGGATCTTGGACTGGCTGTCCTGTTGTCGGGGGTCGTGGCGGGGGCGCTGATTGTCTTCTGGTTCGTCGAAGGCCTGAAACAGTGGGCCACCAAGGGAGGAACGGTTCCGGGCCGTACGCGCCGCCTCATCCTCGCACTGAGCCTGGGGGCGGCTTCCTCAGCCTTGATCAGCTATGGCCTGTCCGAGGTTGATCTGCCGGTGGCCCACGCGTCCCAGGCGGTCCTGGCAGTGCTCTGCGCGGTGCTTGTGGTCCTGGTTGCGGGTGACGAGGGCTACGAGCGGATCGCCACGCACCGGCGCCGGCGTCGCCTTCGCCGTGAACGTCTTCGGCGGCACGTCGCGCAGCCCCCGGGACGCTCCCTCAGGTGCCGCCGCGACCGATGAGTTCCGCTCCCGCGTGCGGTCAGCATCGATGGAAGCAGCCGCACCAAGGCAACCGCACGGACAGGAGCAGCACATGGGTCAGCTGGTCGTGGTCAACTTCGTCTCGTTGGACGGCGTCATGCAGTCGGTCCTCTCGGCCGACGAGGACCGGGACGGTGGGTTCGATCAGGGCGGCTGGGTGCTGCCGTACGTCGACGAGGTGGTCGAGCGGTACATGAGCGAGGCCACGGCCGCTGCCGGTGCTCTGCTCCTGGGGCGCAGGACGTACGAGATCTTCGCCGCCACCTGGCCGTACGCCGACCTGAACGACCCCGCTGTGGCCGCGATGAACGCGATGCCCAAGTACGTCGCGTCCCGCACGCTGAAGGAGCTGGGCTGGGCAAACTCCATCCTCCTCGGGGCCGACCCGGTGGCGGAGATCAGCCGGATCACGGCCGCGTCCAGGAGCGAGACGGTGGTGCTGGGCAGTGGAGAGCTGCTCGCGACCCTGATCGAGCACGACCTCGTCGACGAGTACCGGCTGCTCGTCTTCCCTCTCCTCCTGGGCGGTGGGAAGCGGCTCTTCGCCGATGGCAGGAGCCCTCGTCACCTGACGCTCACCGCGACGCGGCCGACACCGTCCGGCGTCCTGATCAACACCTATCGCCGCGCCGCCGAAAGGTGAGGGCCTCATCTGCGGCGGCGAACGCACCGCTGCTCGCGCAAACGCGGAACGGGCGCAGGTCGGTGGCGTTCCGCGGGAAGATCAGGAAGGCTGGGGCGCATGGTTTCGGTGGTGCAGAACGTGGCGATCGACTGTGCGGATGCCTACGGGCTGGCCCGGTTCTGGAGCGGTGTGACAGGTCGTCCGCTGCACCCGGAGGACAGGCCTGGTGTCCGGGAGGCCCAGGTGCTTCTGGCGGAGGGCCCGGTGCTGCACTTCAATCAGGTGCCCGAGGCCAAGACGGTCAAGAACCGGCTCCATCTGTGCCTGCGCCCGGAGACCTCGCGCGATCAGGAGGTGGGCCGGCTACTGGAGCTGGGCGCCACGTTCGTCGGCGATCACCACAATCCCGATGGTTCGGGCTGGGCGATCCTCGCCGATCCCGAAGGCAACGAGTTCTGCGTCCTGCGGAGTGAGTCCGACCGGGCCCGCATGGCTTCCTGACGCTCACGCCGTCCGGGACGGATGACGCCCGGGCCTCCTCGTCGGCGACGATGGCCGGATGTATCAGGAACACAAAGACGTGAGTGCGGCGATCGACGGCGAGTTGCGGCTGATGGACCCCGCCGTCCGTCTCTCCCGGTCCCTCACCGAGACACTGCTCGACCCGGAGTTCGTCGAGATCGGGGCTTCCGGAAGGCGGTGGACGTACGAGGAGATGCTTATCGCCCTCCCCGGCCTGGACGGCGGAGGCGCGGACAGCCCGCGCTACGAGCCCTCCGGTATGACCGGAGCGGTTCTGGGGCCCGGGCTGGTGCACCTCACGTACGAGACCGTCATCGGCGGCGTCCGGGCCCGCCGGAGTTCGCTGTGGCGCAGGCGGGCCGGGGAGACGTCGTGGCGGATGTACTACCACCAGGCGACGCCCGTTCCGGCCGGTGAGGGCCCGGGGACCGCGCCCCGGCCGGCCCCGCCTGACGCCGGCCCCACCTGAAACCGCCTGAAACCGCCTGACGCCGGTCCCGACGGTCCCATACCTCGCCCGTATCGCGCGGCCCTGACGGCCCCGTCCCGCGCGACGCCGAACGAGTGGACTTCGCAGGGCGCGGCTGGGATGCGGTACGGAGTCCGGGGGCCGGGTGGTGTCGTTGCCGTCACTCCGCTCCCCTCCCTCCCCCCCGGTCCGGAAGAGGCCCCTGTGCGACGCTCCCCCACCCGACGCCTGTACGCCGCGATGCTCCTCGCGGCGTCCGTACTGGCCCCGATGGCCGTGACTCCCGCCCCGGCGGTCCACGCCGCGGGCCTCGACCGGCACGATCAGCACCACCACCACGGGAACGACCTGTTCAGCAGACACGACCGGGACGACTGTCCGCCCGGCGGTCTCGGCCCCGAGCTGACCGCCAAGCTGGACAAGGCCATCGCGGACGTCCGCGAGCAGGCCGGTATTCCCGGTGTCGTCGTCGGGCTGTGGATGCCGGGGAAGGGCAGCTACGTCCACGCCGACGGTGTCGCCAACACGGTCACGGGCGAGCCGATGTCGGCCGACACCCGGATCCGGATCGGCAGTGAGACCAAGACGTTCACGGTCACCGCGCTGCTCCAACTCGTCGACGACAAGCTCGTCGAGCTGGACGACCCGATCTCCCGTTACGTCCCCGGCGTGCGCAACGGCGACCGGATCACGCTGCGCCAGCTCGCCGGGATGCGCAGCGGCCTGTTCCCGTACACGGCTGACGCGGACTTCGTGCACGACCTGCTGAGCGATCCGTACCGCTCGTTCACCCCGCGGGGCGTGCTCGCGTACGGCATGAAGCACAAGAACACCTTCGAGCCGGGTGCGGAGTTCCAGTACTCCAACTCCAACCTCGTCCTGCTCGGCCTGGTGATCGAGAAGGTCACGGGTCAGCAGCTCCGCCAGGTCATCCACGAGCGGGTACTCCGCCCCGCCCACCTGCACGACACGCTCTTCCCGACCGGGGCCGAGTTCCCCGAGCCGCACGCCCGCGGCTACACCGACCAGACGCTGAGCGGCGAGACCGAGGACGCCACGGACTGGAACCCCTCGTGGGCGTGGGCGGCCGGCGCGATGATCTCCGATCTGCACGACCTGCGCCGCTGGGCCAAGGTCGCGGCCACCGGGGAGCTGCTGAGCCCCGCGACCCAGGCACAGCGGCTCAAGACCTTGCCGACCGGGTTCCCGGGACTCAGCTACGGCCTCGGCATCTTCGACGCCGACGGGTGGATCGGGCACAACGGTTCACTGCCGGGGTACGAGACGGTGACCGTCTACCTGCCCGCGCAGAAGGCCACCATGGTCATCATGATCAACACGGACTCCCTCGGTGATGGTCAGGAGCCGTCCACCCTGCTCGCCCGAGCGGTCACGCGGATCGCCACCCCGGACCACGTCTACGACGGCAGTGCCTCCCAGGAGCCCCAGGAGCCGGCCACTCCGGCCACTTCCTGAGGACACCCCGGCGGCCACCTCCTGAGGCCCCCCGGCCGCTCCCTGAAGCCGTCCCGGCCCTCCATCAGGGCTCTCACCCCAGTCCCTCCTCCACCAGCGCCGCCCACTGCGCCACCACCCGTGCCCGCCGGGCGGCGTCGTCGGTGAGGAGGTTGGCGAGGCCGAGGCCGCGGGCCATGTCCAGGAGGCCCTGGACCGTTTCGCGCGCTCCGGGGCGGGATTCGTCGGCGCCCAGGAGTTCGACGGCGATCCGGTGCGTCTCCCGGCCCACCCGCGCCTCCAGTTCCGTCACGCGCGGCCGGAGCTGGGCCTCGTTGGAGGCGGCGACCCAGAGCTGGAGCGCGGCCCGGAAGAGGGGGCCGGTGTAGAGGTCGACCAGGGCCGCGACCACCTCGGCGCGGCCCTGGACGGGGAGCGTGCGCAGGGCGGCGGAGCGTTCCTCGGCGACGTACTCCACCGCCCCCGTGAACAGGTCCTCGCGGGTCGGGAAGTGGTGCTGGGCCGCGCCGCGCGAGACGCCGGCCCGCTCGGCGACGACGGAGACGGTGGAGCCCGCCCAGCCGTGTTCGGCGAGGCAGGCCACCGCCGCCTCCAGGAGCCGCTGCCGCGTCGCCCGGCTGCGGTCCTGCTTCGGCGCGTGAGCAGCCTTGGACGTGGAAGAGGAGGTCACCGCACCCATGCCGGGTCCCGTCGTTCGAGGAAGGCCGTCATCCCCTCCCTCGCCTCGTCGGAGGCGAACAACGCGGCGGATCGGGCGACGAGGTCTTCGGCGTACTGGTCGAAGCTCCTCAGCACGGTAGCCGTGACCAGCTCCTTCGATGCGGCCAGCCCCTGCGGCGAGGCCCTGCGCAGGCCGTCCAGGACGGGGACGAGTGCCTGGTCGACGTCCTCGGCGGCCACCGTGACCAGCGAGATCCTGGCCGCCTCCGCCGCGTCGAAGCGCTCCCCGGTGAGGTAGTAGCGGTTTGCCGCCGTGCGGTCCAGGCGCGGCAGCAGGGTCAGGGAGATGACCGCCGGGGCAAGCCCGAGGCGGGACTCCGTGAGGGCGAAGGTGGAGGCCGGGCCCGCCACCGCGATGTCGCACGCCGCCAGCAGGCCCAGGCCGCCCGCCCGGACATGGCCCGTCACCCGGGCCACGACCGGTTTGCGCAGCGCCACGATCTCCCGCATCAGGCCCACGAACGCACCCGGGTCCGGCGGCTCCTTCAGGTCCGCCCCGGCGCAGAACGTCGTGCCGGTGTGGGAGAGCAGCACGGCCCGTACGGTGTCGTCGGACCCGCAGTCCTCCAGGGCCTCCCGCACTTCGGCCACCAGCGCCGCCGAGAGCGCGTTGCGGTTGGCCGGGGAGTTGAGCGTCAGGGTCGCGACGCCCCGCTCCCCCGTCCGTACGATCAGGGTCACTGTTCCTCCGCTGTTCCCGAATGATCCGTCTTCTCCCGGTCGCGCAGCTCGCGCCGGAGGATCTTGCCGGACGCCGCCCGGGGCACCGCCTCGACGAACTCTGCCTGCCGCACCTTCTTGTACGGGGCGACGCGTTCGGCGACGTACGCCAGGACGTCCTGCACCGTCAGGCCGTCCGCCGCCGGGCCCCGGACCAGGAACGCCTTCGGGACCTCGTTGCCGTCCGCGTCGTACACCCCGATCACCGCCGCGTCCGCGAGGTGCTCGTGGGTGAGGAGCAGGGCCTCCAGCTCGGCGGGGGCCACCTGGTAGCCCTTGTACTTGATCAGCTCCTTGACCCGGTCGACGACGAACAGCCAGCCGTCCACGTCGACCCGCCCGACGTCGCCGGTGTGCACCCAGCCGTCCACGTCGATCACGGCGGCGGTGGCGTCGGGGCGGCCCAGGTAGCCCTTCATCACCTGGGGGCCGCGGATGAGGATCTCGCCCTCCGCCCCCTCCTCCGCGTCCCGCGCCGGGTCCGCCAACGACACGATCCGCATCTCGGTGCCCGGCAGCAGCTTGCCGACCGTGCCCGGCGGCGGCCGCTCGGCGGAGAGCGGCACCACGTGCGTCCCCGGCGACAGCTCCGTCATCCCGTACGCCTGCCGCACCGGCGGCACCCCCAGGCGGGCCGAGCAGGCGGCGGCCAGGTCGGCGTCGAGGGGGGCGGCGGCGCTGACGACGTACTGGACCGAGGAGAGGTCGTACTCCGCCACCAGCGGGTGTTTCGCCAGGGCCAGCACGATCGGCGGGGCCACGTACAGGCCGGTGATCCGGTGCGTCTGAATGGCCTCCAGGAACTGCGCCAGGTCGAAGCGGGGCAGGACGACGACGGTGGAGCCGCAGCGGAGCGGGACGTTCATGAGGGCGGTGAGGCCGTAGATGTGGAAGAAGGGGAGGACGGCCAGGACGCGGTCGCCCTGGCCCATCGGGATGAACGGTCTCAGCTGCTCCAGGTTGGTCGCGATCGAGCGGTGCGTGAGCATCACGCCCTTGGGCGTGCCCGTCGTGCCGGAGCTGTACGGGAGCGCCGCGACGTCCTCGCCGGGGTCGATGGCGATCGTAGGCACGGGGGCGGTGGAGGACAGCATGTCCAGGATGGAGGGGTGGCCCTCCGCCCGGTCGCAGACGTAGATCTCCTGGACCCCACCCGTCAGTTCGGCCGCGCGGCGAGCGGTCGCCAGGAGCGGGGAGACCGTCACGATCCACTTCGCCCCGCTGTCCGCGAGCTGTCTGGCGAACTCCTCGGGTGTGGCCAGCGAGTGCACGGCGGTGACGGAGGCCCCGGCGCGGGTGGCCCCGTGGAAGACCGCCGGGTAGGCGATGGTGTTCGGGCTGTGGAGGGCGAGGACGTCGCCCTTGCGGAGACCGGCCTCGGCGAGCGCGGCGGCGATGCGCCGGTGGAAGGCGTCGAGCTGGGCGTACGTGAGGGAGGCGCCGTTCGTTCCGTCGATCAGGGCGACGGTGTCACCGAACCCGGCGGCCCCGCCGAGGACCGCGTCGTGGATGGGCGTGTCGAGGGCCGGTACGTCTGCGTACTCGCTGCGGAACACCATGGCGGTCCCCTGTCGTCGCGGTCTCCCGCGCCGCCCGGGAGGGGCGGCGCGGGACGCCGTGCGGGTGTGGAGGGTCGGAATCACCCCTGTGGGGGAGGGATGGGGAGAGGTCGGAGGCGCTTCTCTTGGGTCTCTTGGGTCTCTTGGGTCTCTCGGATCTCTCGGATCTCTCGGATCTCTCGGGCCTCTCGGGCCTCTCGGGCCTCTCGGGCCTCTCGGGCCTCTCGGGCCTCTCGGGTCTCTCGGGCCGGGCTAGTACGACTTCGGCAGGCCCAGCGTCTGGTGCGAGACGTAGTTCAGGATCATCTCGCGGCTGACCGGGGCGATCCGGGCCACCCGGGACGCGGTGATCAGGGAGGCGAGGCCGTACTCGCGGGTCAGGCCGTTGCCGCCGAGGGTGTGCACGGCCTGGTCGACCGCCTTCACGCACGCCTCCCCGGCCGCGTATTTCGCCATGTTCGCCGCCTCGCCCGCCCCGATGTCGTCGCCCTCGTCGTACAGCCGGGCCGCCTTCTGCATCATCAGGCGCGACAGCTCCAGGTCGATGTGCGCGGTCGCCAGGGGGTGCGCGATGGCCTGGTGGGAGCCGATGGGGGCCTTCCACACCTGCCGGGTCCTGGCGTACTCCACGGCCTTGCCGAGCGCGAAGCGGCCCATGCCGATGCCGAAGGCGGCCGTCATGATCCGTTCGGGGTTGAGCCCCGCGAAGAGCTGGAGAAGGCCCGCGTCCTCGTCGCCGACCAGGGCGTCGGCCGGGAGGCGTACGTCGTCCAGGACCAGCTCGAACTGCTTCTCGGGGGCGTGGAGTTCCATGTCGATCTGGTTCCGGCCGAAGCCCTCGGCGTCGCGCGGGACGATGAACAGGCAGGGTTTGAGTTTCCCGGAGCGGGCGTCCGCGGTGCGGCCGACGATCAGCGTGGCGTCGGCTATGTCGACGCCGGACACGAAGACCTTGCGGCCGGTGAGCAGCCAGTCGGCGTCCGGGCCGGTGCCGTCGCGGCGGGCGGTGGTGGTGATGCGGTGGGAGTTGGAGCCGGCGTCGGGCTCGGTGATGCCGAAGGCCATGGTGAGGCTTCCGTCGGCGAGGCCCGGCAGCCACGTCCGCTTCTGTTCGTCGGTGCCGAAGCGGGCGATGACCGTGCCGCAGATCGCGGGCGACACGATCATCATGAGGAGGGGCGAGCCGGCGGCTCCCAACTCCTCAAGAACGATCGAGAGTTCGGCCATGCCGCCGCCTCCGCCGCCGTACTCCTCGGGGAGGTTCACCCCGAGGTAGCCGAGCTTGGCGGCCTCCGCCCACAGCTCGTCGGTGTGGTTGCCCTCGCGGATGACGGTGGTCATGTAGTCGCGCCCGTACCGCTTGCCGAGGGCGGCGACGGCGGCGCGCAGGGCCTGGTGCTCTTCGGTTTCGAGGACGGTGCCGACGGCGGTGCGGGCGGTGCTCATGCGGTCTCCTCCGGTACGGGGATGGCGGCCGGGTCCTCCTGGACCACGGCCGGTACGGGGATGGCGTCCGGGTCCTCCTGGACCACGGCGAGCAGCGCGCCGACCTCGACCTGGAGTCCGGGGGCGGCGTGCAGGGCGATGAGGGTGCCGGAGGCGGGGGCGAGGATGCGGTGCTCCATCTTCATCGCCTCCAGCCAGATCAGCGGCTGCCCGGCCTCGACGGGGGCCCCGGCGGCCAGGCCCTCCGCGAGGCGGACGACGGTCCCGGGCATCGGGGCGAGCAGGGAGCCGGGGTCGGTGTGCGTGGCGGGGTCGGTGAAGCGGGGCAGGGCGGTGAAGGCGTACGAGGCGTCGTCGGCGTCCACGTACACCCGGTCGCCGTCACGGTCGGCGGTGACCGTGAAGTGCCGCGCCACGCCGCCTGCTTCGAGCGTGACCCGGTCCGGGGTGACGGTGAGGACCCGGACGCCCCGGGGGTCGTGCGGTTCCGGGACTCCGGTGCGCGGGGTGCGGTAGGCGACCTCGTGCTCGGTCCCGTCGGGTTCGCTGCGGTAACGCTTGACCTGCGGCCCCGATGCCACGTTGCGCCAGGCCCCGAAGCGGGTGGGGGCGGGGCCGCCGGAGGCGGCGGTGCGGACGGCTGCCGCCAGGGCCGCGGCGAGGGCGGCCGTCGCCGGAGCCCGGCCGGGGGCCGGGGCGGTCAGGGCCGCCAGGTGCCGGTCGTAGAACCCGGTGTCCAGGCGTGCCGCCGCGAAGTCCGGGTGGCGCAGCGACCGGACGAGCAGGTCGCGGTTGGTGACCGGGCCGTGGATCCGGGCCCGCTCCAGCGCGCGGGCCAGCAGCCGGACGGCCCCGGCGCGGGTCGGGGCGTGGGCGATCACCTTGGCGAGCATCGGGTCGTAGTGCACGCCGATGGTGTCGCCGCCGGTGTACCCGGTGTCCAGGCGCAGGCCCGGCGCGTCCGGCACCTCCAGGGCGAGCAGGGCTCCGGTCTGCGGCTGCCAGTCGCGGGCGGGGTCCTCGGCGTAGAGCCGGGCCTCGACGGCGTGGCCCGACGGCGACGGGGGCGTCGGTTCCAGCGGCTCGCCCTCCGCCACCCGCAGTTGCAGGGCGACCAGGTCGAGCCCGAACACGGCCTCCGTCACGGGGTGTTCGACCTGGAGGCGGGTGTTCATCTCCAGGAAGTACGGGCGCCCCTCGGCGGAGACCAGGAACTCCACGGTCCCCGCGCCCCGGTAGCCCACGGCACGGGCCGCCGCGACGGCCGCCTCGTGGAGCCGGGTGCGCAGGTCGTCGTCCAGGCCCGGGGCGGGGGACTCCTCGATGACCTTCTGGTGGCGGCGCTGGAGCGAGCAGTCCCGGGTGCCGAGCGCCCACACCGTGCCGTGCTCGTCCGCCAGCACCTGGACCTCGACGTGCCGGCCGCGCTCCACGTACGGCTCGGCGAAGACCTCGCCGTCCCCGAAGGCGGACGCGGCCTCGGCGGCGGCCGCCAGCAGCTCGCCCGGAAGCGCCCCGAGTTCGCGGACGATCCGCATGCCGCGTCCGCCGCCGCCGGACGCCGCCTTCAGCAGCAGCGGCAGATCGTCGGGGCCGGCCGTCGCCGGGTCCACGGGGGCCAGAGACGGCACCCCCGCCCCGGCCATCAGCTCCTTGGCCCGGGTCTTGGACGCCATCAGCTCGATGGCCTTCACGGGCGGCCCCACCCACACCAGGCCCGCGTCCCGCACGGCGGCGGCGAAGGCGGCGTTCTCCGAGAGGAAGCCGTAGCCGGGGTGCACGGCGTCCGCCCCGGCGGCCAGCGCGGCGGCCACGACGAGGTCGGCGCGCAGATACGTGTCGGCGGGGGCCGCGCCCGGCAGCCGTACGGCCAGGTCGGCCTCCCGTACGTGCAGGGCGCCGGCGTCCGCGTCGGAGTGCACGGCCACCGTGGTGATGCCCAGCTCACGGCAGGTGCGGAAGATCCGGCAGGCGATCTCGCCCCGGTTGGCGACGAGCAGGGTGTCGATGGTCATCTGGGCCTCACATCCGGAAGACGCCGAAGCCGCCACGGGCGCCCTCGACCGGTGCGGTGTGGATCGCGGACAGGCACATGCCGAGGACGGTCCGGGTGTCGCGCGGATCGATGACCCCGTCGTCGTACAGCCGCCCGGACAGGAACACCGGCAGCGACTCCGCCTCGATCTGCTGCTCCACCATCGCCCGCAGTCCGGCGTCCGCCTCGTCGTCGTACGGCTGCCCCTTCGCGGCGGCGGAGGCGCGGGCGACGATGGACAGGACCCCGGCGAGCTGCTGCGGTCCCATGACGGCGGACTTGCTGCTCGGCCAGGCGAAGAGGAAGCGCGGATCGAAGGCGCGGCCGCACATGCCGTAGTGGCCGGCTCCGTAGGACGCCCCCATCAGGACCGACAGATGCGGGACCTTCGAGTTGGCGACCGCGTTGATCATCATCGCGCCGTGCTTGATGATGCCGCCCTGCTCGTACTCCTTGCCGACCATGTAGCCGGTGGTGTTGTGGAGGAAGAGCAGCGGGATGTCGCGCTGGTTCGCCAACTGGATGAACTGGGCCGCCTTCTGCGACTCCTCGCTGAACAGCACCCCCTGCGCGTTGGCGAGGATGCCGACCGGGTAGCCGTGCAACCGCGCCCAGCCGGTGACCAGGCTCGTCCCGTACAGCGGTTTGAACGCGTCAAAGTCCGAGCGGTCGACGAGCCGGGCGATGACCTCGCGCGGGTCGAAGGGCGCTTTCAGATCGCCCGGCACGATGCCGAGCAGCTCGTCCTCGTCGTACTTCGGCGGCTCGGCGGGGCCCGGATCGGCGTGCGCCTTACGCCAGTTGAGCCGGGCGACGACCCGCCGGGCCTGGCGGATCGCGTCGTGCTCGTCGACGGCGAAGTGGTCGGCGAGCCCGGAGGCGCGGGCGTGCATCTCGGCGCCGCCGAGGGACTCGTCGTCGCTCTCCTCGCCGGTCGCCATCTTCACCAGCGGCGGTCCGCCGAGGAAGACCTTGGACCGCTCCTTGATCATCACCACGTGGTCGGACATGCCGGGGACGTACGCACCGCCGGCGGTCGAGTTGCCGAACACGATGGCCACGGTGGGGATTCCGGCGGCGGAGAGCCGGGTGAGGTCGCGGAAGAGGGCCCCGCCCGGGATGAAGATCTCCTTCTGGGACGGCAGGTCGGCCCCGCCCGACTCCACCAGGCTGATGGCGGGGAGCCGGTTGGCGAAGGCGATCTCGTTGGCGCGCAGGGCCTTCTTCAGCGTCCACGGGTTCGAGGCCCCGCCGCGTACGGTCGGGTCGTTGGCGGTGATCAGGCACTCGACGCCCTCCACCACCCCGATCCCCGTGACGAGCGCGGCGCCGACCGCGTAATCGCTGCCCCAGGCGGCCAGTGGCGACAGCTCCAGGAACGGGGTGTCGGGGTCGACGAGCAACTCGATCCGCTCGCGGGCCGGGAGCTTGCCGCGCTTGCGGTGCCGGGCGACGTACTTCTCGCCGCCGCCCGCGAGCGCCTTGGCGTGCTCGGCCTCCAGCTCGGCGAGCTTGGCCACCATGGCGGCCCGGTCGGCCGCGTACTCGGGGCCGTCGGTGTCGAGCGCGGTGGGCAGGACGGTCATGCGGTCACCTCCGGGAGGGGGACGCCTTCCAGCAGCGGTACGGGGACGGGGAGGGACCGGGACCGCAGCCACTCCCCCAGCGCCTTGGCCTGCGGGTCGAAGCGGGCCTGGGCGGCGACGCCCTCGCCCAGGAGGCATGGGACGGTGAAGTTCAGGGCGCGCAGGTTGGGCAGGACATGGCGTACGACGGTCAAGTGGACGCACTCCGGCAGCAGTTCCTTGAACCGCTCGACGGTCAGCTCGTGCGCCAGCCAGCGCCAGGCGTCGTCGTCGCGCACCCAGACGCCCACGTTGGCGTCGCCGCCCTTGTCGCCGCTGCGGGCGCCCGCGACCAGACCGAGGGGTGCGCGCCGGGTGGGGGTGGAGGCGGGATACGGCTCGGGGAGCGGCGGCGCGGCGGGTTCGGCCAACTCCCGCGTGCGGGCAGGTGGTTCCTGTATCTCTCTGCGGCCGTCCGGGAGTACGGCGGTGTGCTCGACGTCCGCCGCCGGTACGGGCCTGGCCTCGAACACCCCGTAGGGCGCGCCCTTTCCGGGCGGGGCCGTGACGTGGAAGCCCGGGTAGCTGCCGAGGGCCAGCTCCACGGCGGCGCCGGAGACGGTCCGGCCGACCGCGTCGGCGTCCCTGTCGCGGACGACGAGCCGGAGCAGGGCGCTGGCCCGCTCCTCGGTGCCGGCGTCGGCGCGGTCGGTGCGGGCCAGCTCCCAGCGCACCTCGGCCGGCGGGCGCCCGCCGCTCCGTGCCAGGGCGTCGGCGAACTGGGCCTTCACCAGCTCCGCCTTGGCCTCGATGTCCAGGCCGGTGAGGACGAAGACGACCTCGTTGCGCCAGCCGCCGAGCCGGGTGAGCCCCGCCTTGAGGGTGGGCGGCGGGGCCTCGCCGCGTACGCCCTCGACGCGGACCCGGTCCGGGCCGTCCGGGGTCAGCGTCACGGTGTCGAGGCGGGCGGTGACGTCGGGGCCCGCGTACCGGGCTCCGCCGGTCTCGTAGAGGAGTTGGGCGGTGACGGTGCCGATGTCGACGACCCCGCCCGTGCCGTCGTGCTTGGTGATGACCGAGGAGCCGTCGGCGTGGATCTCGGCGAGCGGGAAGCCGGGGCGGCGGAGGAGGCGGGCGTCGTGCTCGCGGAAGAACGCGTAGTTCCCGCCGGTCGCCTGCGTGCCGCACTCCAGGACGTGTCCGGCGACGACGGCTCCCGCGAGCGCGTCCAGGTCGTCCGGGCCCCAGCCGAAGTGGGCGGCGGCGGGCCCGGTGACCAGGGCCGCGTCGGTGACCCGGCCGGTGACGACGACGTCCGCCCCGGCCCGCAGACAGGCGGCGATCCCGGAGCCGCCGAGGTAGGCGTTGGCGGTGAGGAACCCGTCCGGGACGGGCAGGCTGTCGCCCTCGACGTGGGCGACGGCGACGGGAACGCCGACCTTCCGGGCCAACTGCCGCACGGCGTCGGCCAGTCCGGCCGGGTTGAGCCCGCCCGCGTTGGCGACGATCCGCACCCCGCGCTCGTGGGCGAGGCCGAGCCCTTCCTCCAACTGGCGCAGGAAGGTGGTGGCGTAGCCCTTGTCCGGGTCCTTGAGGCGGCTCCGGCCGAGGATGAGCATGGTCAGCTCGGCGAGGTAGTCCCCGGTGACGACGTCGAGGGGGCCGCCGGTCAGCATCTCGCGCAGCGCGTCGAAGCGGTCGCCGTAGAAGCCGGACGCGTTGCCGATCCGGAGGGGCGCGGCGACGGGGGCTGCGTTCACCGGGGGCCGTCCCGCTCCGCGCGGGGCGGGCGGCCGGGGCCGGGAGGTCCGGCGAAGGCCTGGGCGATGGAGAGCCACTGGTCGGCTTCGCGCCCCTCGGCGGTGACGGCGAGGTCGGACCGGTGGGCGCGCTGGGTGACCAGAAGGCAGAAGTCGAGGAGCGGGCCGGTGATCCGCTGGGCGGCGTCCTCCGGTCCGTAGGCGATCATCTCGCCGTCCTGGGTGCGGAGTTCGACGCGGAACTCCTCCTCGGGCGCGGCGATTCCGCGTACCCCGTAGGCGTAGTTCCGGGCCCGGACGCCGATCCGCGCCACGTGCCGGAGCCGGGCGGTGGGGGCCCGGGTCGCCCCGAGGGCGTCGACGATGTCCTGGCCGTGCGCCCAGGTCTCCATGAGCCGGGCGGTCGCCATGGACGCGATGCTCATCGGCGGCCCGTACCAGGGGATCCGGGTGCCGGCCGGGGCGTCCCTCAGGACCTTGTCGAGCCGCTGCCGCCCCTCCCGCCACCGGGTGAGCAGGGCGTCCGGGGGATGGGCGGCGACCAGGGCTTCGGCCGCCTCGTCGACGAAGGTCTCGGGCGCGGCGAGGGCCTTGGCCACCTCGTCCCCGAACCGGTCCGGCTCGGTGGCCGCCAGCAGCGCGACCTCGTCGGTCCAGCTGAGGTGGGCGATCTGGTGGGCCACGGTCCACCGCTCGGCGGGGGTCGGCCGGCGCATGTCGGGCGCGCCCAACCCCCCCACCAGGGCGTCGAGTTCGTCGCTCTCTTCGCGCAGATCGTCGATCACGGCTACGACAGCGGACACGTGCGCTCCCCTCGGGACCGGGTGTGGTGCCCAGGAGCATGGCAGCGCACCAGGAAACAATCAAGCATGCTTGCATGGTTTTCTGTCCGGGGTGACCGAGGTGCCCGGGTGCGCCGGGCGTGGGGGGCGCTTGTGCGCCGGCGTGCGGGTGCGCCGGGTGTGCGGGGTGCTTGTGCGCCGGTGTGCGGGTGCGGGGGGGTGCGGGTGCGCCGGGTGTGCGGGGTGCTTGTGCGCCGGGTGCGGGTGCGCCGGGTGCGGGTGCGCCGGGTGCGGGTGCGCCGGGTGTGCGGGGTGACGCGCAGCGCGTCACCCCGGCCGCCGCCCGCCCGTCACTCGCCGCCCATGGCCGCCTTCGCCATCTGTTCGGTGGTGCTGGCCCCGTCGAGCGACTCCCGCACGATGTCGGCGTGACCGCTGTGATGGGCGATCTCACGGAACACGTGCAGCAGGACGTGCCGTACGGTCCAGACGAGGGGCTGCGGCGGTGACCAGGGGTATCGCGGCAGCGTGACTTCCCGGTCGAGATCGGGCTCCTCGCGGACGGCGCGGTCGAACGCCTCCGCCGCGGCGTGGAACGCGTCGAGATGGGCGGCGAGGCTCTCGTCCTCGGTCATCCGGTTGCCGTCCGGGTCGAGGTCGGCCCAGCCGACCTCGGGTGCCGCGGTCCCGTCGATCACGGAGAGCCAGCTCCGCTGGGTCGCCGCGAGGTGCTTCACGAGTCCGCCGAGGGTCAGCTCGCTGACCGTGGACCGGGCGCGGGCCTGCTCGTCGGTGAGCCCGGCGACGGCGTAGAGGAAGTTGGTGCGCTGGTCGGCGACCATGGCCAGCAGGTCGTGGCGTTCGCCGGCGCTCGGGTGAGTGCCGGTCGGTGCGGTCGGTTTCATGGCGGGGCCTCCTGGCGGGCCGGTGCGGGACTGGACCCGGCGACTGTAGGTTCCGCCGCCGTACGGAGGAGGGCATTCCGGCGGTGGCGACGCGGCGGTCCGCGTCAGCCTCCGTCGATGACTGCCGAAGGGCGCGCGGTATCGGAGCGGCTGACCGACGCCCGTTTTCCCTTCTCGGCGGCCGAGTGACGGGGCCGGGGCTCCCCCGGTACCCCAGGACTCGCAGCGACTCCCTGCCTCACGTGGGGCAGGGAGGCACAATCGGCGGCATGAAAAAGACGACCGTGTACCTTCCGAAAGGGCGGGAAGTGCGACTGGATGGCGAGTCCTCCGCGACCGGCGTCGGCGAGGCCGAGCTCATCCGGCGGAGCATCGCCTTGTTGCTGGACAGCGCGGAGCGGCCGAAGCGCACCCGGGAACTGCCCGTCTTCGACAGCTGACTCTCCCGCACGCCTGACGAGATGGACGACTCGGCGTACGAGCACCTCGAGCAACGGACCGCACGTCGTTGATCATCGTCGCCGACACCTCGGCTCTCCCCGCCGCTTTGGACACCGCGCAGGCAGAGCAGCGGGGCACGCGCAGGCGGGATGAACGCCTTCCGCATCCTGCCCGCCGACGGCTGAGGGCCGGGTCCGGCCACGCCACCCGGCCGCGTCGCCCCGCCGTGGCTCACCCCTCGCGGCGCGGGCCCGTCCGGCTGCGGACCGCGCCGACGCTGGCCCCGATGACCAGGGCGATGGCGAGGGCGTCCGTGGTGGAGAGGGCCTGGTCGAGGATCAGGAAGCCCGCGCCGGCGGCGATGGCCGGCTCCAGGCTCATCATCACGGCGAACGTGGGCGCGGGCAGCCGGCGCAGCGCCATCAGCTCCAGGGTGTACGGGAGGACCGAGCTGAGGAGGGCCACCGCCGCACCGAGCGCCACGGTGGACGGGACCGTGAGCTTCGCCCCGGACTCGATGATGCCCAGGGGCAGCGAGAGGACCGCGGCGACGACCATCGCCAGCGCCAGCCCGTCCGCCTGCGGGAAGCGGCGGCCGGTGCGGGCGCTGAACACGATGTACGCCGCCCACATCGCCCCGGCCCCCAGGGCGTACGCCGCGCCGACCGGGTCGAGGCGGTCGAAGCCGCCGCCGCCCAGCAGGACGACGCCGGCGAGGGCGAGGCCCGCCCACACGAGGTTGATCAGGCGGCGGGAGGCGAACACCGAGAGGGCCAGCGGGCCGAGCACCTCCAGGGTGACGGCGATGCCGAGCGGGATCCGGTCCAGCGCCTGGTAGAAGAGCGTGTTCATGCCGCCCATGGCGACGCCGAAGGCGAGCACCGTGCCCCAGTCGGCACGCGAGTGGCCGCGCAGCTTCGGGCGGCAGATCACCAGCAGGATCAGCGCGGCGGCCGCCAGCCTCAGGGTGACGACGCCCAGCGCGCCCGCCTTCGGCATCAGGAGCGCCGCGACGGCCGAGCCGAACTGGACGGACAGGCCGCCGGCGACCACCAGCACGATCGGCGTCAGCGCCGCCCGGCGCTCGGCCCCGGTCCGCCCGGCGGGCGCGGCGCCTTCGAGTGCCGGCATCGCTTCGGGTACGGCGACGGCTGCGGCGGCCTGTTCGGCGGCGCTGCGCTGGTCGTTCACGGGGGACCTTCCGAGGGAACGGGGACGAGTCGGATCAGTACATTGCAATGAACTGGACAGTACAGCAGAACGCACTATTCCGTCGATGGCGGTACGTCAGGACGTACTACCCCCGCCGACGGCAGAACGTCAGGACGCGCCGCCCCGCCGACGGCAGGGCATCAGCTACGCACTGCCCCGTCGATGGCGTCCCTTCACCGTAAGGACCTCCGCGCGTTCCGTGAAATACCGATCAAGCTCCCGTTATGCTCCCGACGCATGAACGATGCGCCCCCCACCGGCCGCCCCGTGGAACTCCGGCATCTGCGGGCCTTCCTCGCGGTCGCCGAGGAGTTGAACATCACGCGTGCCGCCGCCCGCCTGCGGCTCACCCAGCCCGCCGTGTCCCGCACCCTCGCGGCGCTGGAGCGGCACCTGGGGGTCCGGCTCGTCGACCGTTCCACCCATCACCTCGCCCTGACCCCCGACGGCGTCGCCTTCCGTGACAAGGCCGCCGCCGCGGTCGCCGCCTTCGACGAGGCCCTCGACCCCGGCCGGCTGCGCACCTGGCCGCTGCGGCTCGGGCACGCCTGGTCCGCGTTCGGGCCGTACACCACGCCGTTGCTGCGGGCCTGGCAGGAGCGCCACCCGGGGACCCCGCTGGAGCTGCTCCGGATCGACGACCGCACCGCCGGCCTGCCCCGGGGCGAGGTCGACGCGGCGTTGCTGCGGGGGCCCGTGGACGCGCCGGGGCTCGTCGCCGAGGTGCTGTTCACCGAGGTCCGGGTGGCGGCGGTGACCGCGGACGGGCCGCTCGCGGAACGGGCCTCGCTCGCCCTCGCCGATCTCGCGGCGGGCCCCGTCGTCCTGAACACCGTCTCCGGCACCACCACCGTCGGCCTGTGGCCGCCGCACGCCCGGCCGGCCACCACCGTCACCGTCGGGAACACCGACGACTGGCTCACCGCGATCGCCGCCGGCCGCGGCAGCGGGGTGTCGACCGCCTCGACCGCGACCCTGCACCCGCACACGGGGGTCGCCTACCTCCCGCTCGACGACGCCCCGGACGTCCCGGTCCTCCTCGCCCGCCGCGACGCCCCCGGCCACCCGGCGCTGCCGGAGCTTGCCGCACTGGCCCGCGAGATCGTCGCCCGGGGCGCGACGCGCTGAGCCCCGCGCTGAGCCCTACGCGCCGCCCCCCGGCCCCTCGTCGACGGCCGTCGCAGCCGCCTCCCCGATGGCCTCCGCGACGACCTCCGCCAGGTGCCGGGCCCGCCGCCCGGCCAGCTGGTCGAGCTGCGTGCGGCAGGAGAAGCCGTCCGCGAGGAGTTCCGTACCGGGTTCCGCGTTCCGTACGGCGGGGAGCAGCCGCTCCTCCGCGCAGGCGACGGACACCTCCCAGTGGCCCTTCTCGAAGCCGAAGTTCCCGGCGAGCCCGCAGCAGCCGCCGCTGAGTTCGCCGGTGAGGCCCATCCGTTCACGCAGCCGCCGTTCCGCCGCGTCGCCGAGGACCGCGTGCTGGTGACAGTGCGTCTGGCCGGCGGCCGGGCGGTCCAGGCGGGGCGGGGTCCAGTCGGGGGCGTACTCCTCCAGGTACTGGGCGAACGTCCGTACCGACGCGGCCAGTTCTGCGGCGCGCGGGTCGTCGGGGAGGAGTTCGGGCAGGTCGGTGCGGAGCGTCGCGGCGCAGCTCGGTTCGAGGACGACGAGCGGGTGGCCCGGCGGGAGGCGTAGCCGGTCCAGGGTGCGGCGCATCACGCGGCGGGCCGCGTCCAGCTGGCCCGTCGACACGTACGTGAGGCCGCAGCACAGACCGCGCGGGGGCGGCAGCACCGTGCGCCCGGTCGCCTCCTCCAGGACCCGGACGGCCGCCCGGCCCACCCGCGGGGAGAGGTGCTCGGTGAAGGTGTCCGCCCAGAGCGCCACCACCCGGTCCGAGGAGAGGCGCTGGGTCCCCTTCCCCCGGCGGCGGTGAAGCCACCGGCTGTACGTCTCTGTCGCCAGCACCGGGATCGTACGCTCGGGCGCGATCCCGGCCAGCCGTTTCACGAGCGCGGCCAGGGGGCGCAGCCGGGCCAGCGCGTTCAGCGGCCGGGCGAAGGGCGCGGCCAGGCGCAGCCAGCGCGGGAGGCGGCCCATGGCGTAGTGGGCGGCGGGGCGGAGCCGGCCCCGGTAGTGGTGGTGCAGGAACTCCGCCTTGTACGTGGCCATGTCGACGCCGACCGGGCAGTCGCTGCGGCAGCCCTTGCAGGAGAGGCACAGGTCGAGCGCGTCCCGGACCTCCTCGCTGCGCCAGCCGTCCGTGATGACCTCGCCCGCGAGCATCTCGTGGAGCAGCCGGGCCCGGCCCCGGGTCGAGTGGGCCTCCTCGCCGGTCGCCCGGAAAGACGGGCACATGACGCCCGCGCCGCTCGCCTCCGTCGTACGGCACTTGGCGACGCCGACGCAGCGGCGGACCGCGCCCGCGAAGTCCCCGCCGTCCTGCGGGTACCCGAACTCCACGTCCACCGGGCGTTTCGGGAGGACGGCGAAGCGGAGGTTCGCGTCCAGGGGGGCGGGGCGGGCGAGGATGCCGGGGTTCAGGCCGCCGTCCGGGTCCCACAGGTCCTTGAACCGGTGGAAGAGGGCGACGAGTTCGTCCCCGTACATCCGGGGCAGCAGTTCCGCGCGCGCCTGGCCGTCGCCGTGCTCGCCGCTGAGGGAGCCGCCGTGCGCGACGACGAGAGAGGCCGTCTCCTCGGAGAACCGGCGGAAGCGGGCCACCCCGGCGTCGGTCATCAGGTCGAAGTCGATGCGGACGTGGACGCAGCCGTCGCCGAAGTGGCCGTACGGGGCGCCGCGCAGGCCGTGTTCGGCGAGGAGGGCCCGGAAGTCGCGGAGGTACGCGCCGAGCCGGGCGGGCGGCACCGCGCAGTCCTCCCACCCGGGCCAGGCCTCGGTGCCGTCGGGCATCCGGGTCGCGGTTCCGGCGGCGTCCTCGCGGATCCGCCACAGGGCCCGCTGCCCGGCCGGGTCCGTGACGACCGTCCCGTCCACCGCGTCGGCGCCCCGCAGGACGCGTTCGGCGTGCGCCCTCGCCTCGGCCGGGGTGTCGCCGCCGGTCTCGACGAACAGCCAGGCGGCCCCGCGCGGCAGCCCGGCGGACCGGGTGACGAGGTCGGCGGCCATGCCCTCGACGGTGAGCGGGCGGTACGGGAGGAGGCCCGGGGCGGCGTCGGCGGCGGCGGACTCGTCGGCGTACCCGAGGACCGCCAGGGCGCGGGCGCGCGGGGCCTCGACCAGGCGGACGGTGGCCTCGGTGACGACGCCGAGGGTGCCCTCGCTGCCGCAGAACGCCCGGACCGGGTCGGGGCCGCCGGGGTGTTCGGGGAGCAGGGCGTCGAGCGCGTACCCGGAGATGCGGCGCGGGAGGCCGGGGTAGCCGGTGCGCAGGAGGGCGAGGTGGGCGGCGACGAGCGCTCCGACGCCCTCGGGTCCCTCGCCGCTCCCCTGTTCCAGGCGCAGGGCCTCGCCCCCGTACCGGACGACCGACAGCTTCCGCACGTTGTCCGCGGTCGTGCCCCAGGCCACCGAGTGGGCGCCGCAGGAGTTGTTGCCGATCATCCCGCCGAGGGTGCAGCGGCTGTGGGTGGAGGGGTCGGGGCCGAAGGTCAGGCCGTGGGGTGCGGCGGCGGCCCGCAGGTCGTCCAGGATCACGCCGGGCTGGACGACGGCGGTGCGGGCGGCGGGGTCCAGGTCGAGGATCGTGCGCAGATGGCGGGTGAGGTCGAGGACGAGTCCGGTGCCGGTGGCCTGTCCGGCGATGGAGGTGCCGCCGCCGCGCGCCACCACCGGCACCCCGTGCTCCCGGCAGACGGCCAGGGCGGCGGCGATGTCGTCGGCGTCGCGCGGGGCGAGCACACCGAGCGGAACGCGGCGGTAGTTGGAGGCGTCCATCGTCGTCAGCGCCCGGGCGGCGGCCCCGAAGTCGCTCGTGCCGCGTACGGCGGAGCGGAGCGCCGCGACGAAAGCCGGGGGCATGGCGGTGTCCGGGGCGATGTCGGTATGCGGTCGATGCTGTTCGGCCATGGTCTCAGCATGCCGTCGCCTCAGGTGAACTCTTGGGATGCGCCAGGATCAAAGCACGTAAGCAGTACAAAAAAGCCCACAAGATCTTCCCAAACAGACCGTCAAGTCTCCTATAGTGACCAAGACTTGCGCAGGAATTGGCAGCTCCAGTTGTGCTGGATCGCCTACAACCGTGCTGAACTGTCCTGAATTCGACTGGTCGATTTCACCCGGTTCGCACCGCTTGAACCACACCTGACACCACATCGCACCGCCTCACACCGTCCCGCACCGTCCGCCACCGAGGACTCCGATTGCGCCCCTCACACCGGCCCACCGCACTCGCCCTGCTGATCTCGGCAGCCGCAACCGGCACGCTGACCCTGTGGGGCGTCGCCGTGGCCCCCGACGCGGTACGGACCCCACTGGCCTGGGGCGCGGGCGCGGCCGCCGTGCTGCTGAGCGTCTGCGTGGCCGTCACCGTCCACACCCTGGGGACCGCGCGGACCCTGCGCGCCCTGCGGGCCGCCGACGCCCAGCGGTTCACCGCGGAGACCTCGCGCCTGGTCTCCGCCTCCGCCGTCGATGCCCAGCGCTTCACCGCGGAGACCGCCCGGATCAAGGGCGCCGCCTCCGCCGAGACCGCCAGGGTCGTCGCCGACGCCCGCGCCGAGAACGAGCGGATCGCCGCGGCCGCCGCCGCCGAGCAGGGCCGGCTGGCCGTCTCCGTCGACCGGCTGACCGCCCGTGCCACCCGTGCCGAGACCGAGCGCTCCGCCGCCGTCGCCGCCTGCGCCAACGCGGCGGGGCGGATGCAGGCCCTGGCCACCAGCATGCTGGCCGACCTCCGCGAGATGGAGCACCGGCACTCCGACGAGTCCGTCCTCGGCGACCTGCTCCACCTGGACCACCGCACCGCCCAGGCGGGCCGCCTCGCCGACTCCATCGCCGTGCTGACCGGGGCCCGCTCCGGCCGGCGCTGGGCGAAGCCCATCGTCATGGAGTCGATCCTGCGCGGCGCGATGGGCCGGATCGGCAGCTACCAGCGGGTCCGTCTCCACTCCACCAGCGATGTCGCCATCGCCGGTCACGCGGCCGAGGGCGTCATGCACGCGCTCGCCGAAATCCTCGACAACGCTGCCAACTTCTCGCCGCCCACCGCCGAGGTCCACGTGTACGTGGAGGAGGTCCCGGCGGGCATCGTCATCACCGTCGAGGACAGCGGGCTCGTCATGAGCGAGGTGCAGCTGCGCCGCGCCGAGAAGGCGGTCTCCGCCGACCACCAGGACCTCACCAACCTCTCCGGCACCCGCCTCGGGCTCGCCGTCGTCGGCAGGCTGGCCCGCAAGCACGGACTGACCGTCTCCTTCCGGCCGTCCGCCCGGGGCGGCACCGGCGCGCTGATGATGCTCCCCCAGGACCTCATCTCCCGCTCGACCGCGCCGACGCCGACGGTCCCGGCCCAGGCTGTCGCGGCCCCGGCAGCTCCGGCCACCGCTCCCGCCGCTCCGGCCGCCGCTCCCGCCGAGCCGGAGCCCTCGCACGCCTCGGCCGCCGGGACGGACACCGCCGGCGCCGCCCCCGCGGCCCGGTCCCTTCCCGAGGACGACGCCTCCACGCCCCTGACCCCGGCGGCGGAGTCGGCGTCCGAGTCCACGGGCACCGTGCCCGCGTTCGGCGAGAGCGGCCTGCCCAAGCGCCGCCGCGGCCGCACGCTGGCCGCCGCCGAGGCCCGTACCGGCAACGCCACCCCCGGCGAGGCCGACACCCCCCGGGCCCGCACCA
This sequence comes from Streptomyces sp. MGP-P1, assembly GCF_057766565.1. Taxonomy (NCBI): domain Bacteria; kingdom Bacillati; phylum Actinomycetota; class Actinomycetes; order Kitasatosporales; family Streptomycetaceae; genus Streptomyces; species Streptomyces sp. MGP-P1. The sequence goes on from NZ_JBYMEM010000005.1 coordinate 349,146, forward strand.
CCGACCCGAAGGTCCAGGCCGCGCGCTTCAGCACCTTCAGCAAGGCGGTACGGGCCAACTCCACGCACCCGGAAGGCAACACCCGATGACCGCGACCACCGACGAGAAGCTCAACTGGCTGCTGGAGGGGCTGCTCGACCGCACCCCCGGCACCCGCCACGCCCTCGTCCTGTCCCGCGACGGCCTCAAGCTGTGCCGCACCCCCGAGCTCTCCGTCGACCAGGCCGACCAGCTGGCCGCGATCTCCGCCGGGATCCAGAGCCTCTCGCACGGCGCGTCCATCGAATTCGGCGACGGCACCGGCGGCGTACGGTCCGCGATGGCCGAGTTCTACGGCGGCGTGCTGTTCATCGTCGAGGCGGGAGCCGGGGCCCACCTGGCCGTCGTCGCCGACGAGGACTCCGACGTGGGCCTCGTCGGCCACAACATGAGCGAGCTCGTCGAGCAGCTCGGCGAACACCTCGTCGCGCCGCCGCGCGAACCCTCCGAGACCCCGGCCGTATGACGACGGCACCCCGCCCCCGGCCGGGCCGCGACGAGGACCCGGACCGGCTGTACACCCTCACCGGGGGCCGCAGCCGCTCCGACTCCGCCGCGTTCGACCTGGTGACGCTCGTCGTCGCCGAGTGCGACCCGGCCCCCGGGATGCAGTCCGAGCACGTCGCGATCCTGCGGATGTGCCAGGGCCCCACCGCCGTCGTCGAGATAGCCGCGACCCTGAACCTGCCGGTCAGCATCGTCCGCATCATGCTGTGCGACCTGCTCGACACCGGCCGGATCAGCGCCCGCCACCCCCGTACAGCCCGTGTCGCGGACCGGCTCCCCGACCCCGACATCCTGGAACAGGTGCTCGTTGGACTCCGCAACCTCTGACCGCGCCGCCCTGAGCGCGACGGCCGACAACGGACTGAAGATCGTTGTCGTCGGCGGCTTCGGGGTCGGCAAGACCACCATGGTCCGATCCGTGAGCGAGATCCGTCCGCTCAACACGGAGGAGACCATGACCCGCGCGGGCGAGGCCGTCGACCACCTCGACGGCATCCAGGCCAAGTCGTCCACCACCGTGGCGTTCGACTTCGGCCGGATCACGCTCGACGAACGCTCCGTGCTGTACCTCTTCGGCGCACCCGGACAGGAGCGCTTCTGGTTCCTGTGGGACCGGCTGTTCTCCGGCACGCTCGGCGCGGTCGTCCTCGTCGACACCCGGCGGCTCGCCGACTCCTGGTACGCCATCGACCGCCTGGAGCACCACGGCACCCCGTTCATCGTGGCGTGCAACGACTTCGGCGGGCCGCTCCACAGCGAGCAGCAGATCCGCGAGGCCCTGGACCTCTCGGAGGACGTGCCGCTGGTGGAGTGCGACGCGCGCGACCGCTCGTCCAGCAAGTACGTGCTCATCACGCTCGTCGAACACCTCGCCGCGCTCTCCGCCGCCCGCCTCCGCGCCCCCGAGGCGGCCCTGGCGGCGGCCGGCCCGACCCCGGAGCCCGCCCCGTGACCCCTGTCTCCGGCTGCCCCGTCACCCACGGGTCCGTCCCCCTGTCCGGGCCCCGCTTCCAGAGCGACCCCGTCCAGCTCTACCGGGACATGCGGCGCGACCACGGGGCCATCGCCCCGGTCGTCCTCGACGGCGACGTGCCCGCCTGGCTCGTCCTCGGCTACCGCGAACTGCACCAGGTCACCGGCGACCCGGCCCTCTTCAGCCGGGACTCCGACCTGTGGAACCAGTGGGACCGCATCCCCGACGACTGGCCGCTGCTGCCGATGATCGGGCGCAGGCAGCCCTCGATCCTCTACACGGTCGGCGAGCGCCACAGCGTCCGCGCCATGATGATCAGCAACGCGCTGGAGGGCGTCGACCCGTTCTCCCTGAAGCGGTACGCGGAGGAGTTCGCCGACGAGCTGATCGACCGGTTCTGCACCAAGGGCTCGGTCGACATCATCGCGGAGTACGCCAAGCTGCTGCCCGCCCTCGTACTGGCCAGGATCTACGGCTTCTCCGACGAGAAGGCCCACCCGCTGGTCGGCGCGATCAACGACATGATCGACGGCCGGGAGCGGGCGCTCGCCGGACAGCAGCACCTCGGCACGTCGATGTTCCAGCTGCTGGCCGACAAGCACGCCGAGCCCGGCGACGACGTCGCCAGCCGGATGCTCGCCGACCCCGGCGGCTTCACCGACGAGGAGGTCGCCCAGGACCTCATGGTGATGATGGCGGCCGGCCACCAGCCGACCGCCGACTGGATGGGCAACTCGCTGCGCCTCATGCTCACCGACGACCGGTTCGCCGCCTCCCTCTCGGGCGGCCGGCACAGCGTCGCCGAGGCGATGAACGAGGTCCTCTGGGAGGACACCCCCACCCAGAACGTGGCCGGCCGCTGGGCCGCCCGCGACACCCACCTCGGCGGCCGCCACATCCGCGCCGGCGACCTGCTGCTCCTCGGCCTCGCCGCCGCCAACGGCGACCCGCAGGTGCGCACCGACGGCTCGACGCTGACCGGCGGCAACAACGCCTTCCTCTCCTTCGGCCACGGCGAGCACCGCTGCCCGTTCCCGGCCCAGGAGACCGCCGAGGTCATCGCCCGTACCGGCATCGAGGTCCTCCTCGACCGGCTGCCCGACGTGGACCTCGCCGTCCCCGCCGAGCAGCTCACCCGCCGCCCGTCGCCGTGGCTGCGCGGGCTGACCGACCTGCCGGTGCTCTTCACACCCACCCCCGCCATCGGAAGACCCGGAAACTTCGGAGGCCCCGCATGACCCGCATCGCGCTCGACCCCTTCGTCAGAGACCTCGACGGCGAGAGCGCCGCGCTGCGGGCCGCCGGCCCGCTGGCCGAGGTGGAACTGCCCGGCGGTGTACACGTGTACGCGGTCACCCGCCACGCGGAGGCCCGCGCGCTGCTCACCGACAGCCGCCTGGTCAAGGACATCAACGTCTGGAACGCCTGGCAGCGCGGCGAGATACCCATGGACTGGCCGCTGATCGGCCTGGCCAACCCGGGCCGCTCGATGCTGACGGTCGACGGGGCGGACCACCGCCGTCTCCGTACGCTGGTGGCGCAGGCGCTCACGGTGAAGCGGGTGGAGCGGCTGCGTGCCGGGATCGAGGCGCTGACGAACGCGAGCCTGGAGCGGCTGGCGGCCCTCCCCGCCGGGCAGCCGGTGGATCTGAAGGCCGAGTTCGCCTATCCGCTCCCCATGAACGTGATCAGCGAGCTGATGGGCGTGGACGCGGCGGACCACCCCCGGCTGAAGGAGCTGTTCGAGAAGTTCTTCTCGACGCAGACGCCACCGGAGGAGGTCCCGCAGATGATGGCGGACCTCGGGGCCCTCTTCACGAAGATCGTCGACTCCAAGCGGGCGAACCCGGGCGACGACCTGACCAGCGCCCTGATCGCGGCCTCCGAGGACGGCGACCACCTCTCCGACGAGGAGATCGTCAACACGCTGCAACTGATCATCGCCGCCGGGCACGAGACCACGATCAGCCTGATCGTCAACGTCGTCGAGGCGCTGGCCACCCACCCCGAGCAGCGCGAGAAGGTGCTGAGCGGGGAGATCGGTTGGGACGGCGTGATCGAGGAGACGTTGCGCTGGAACACCCCGACCTCGCACGTCCTGATCCGCTTCGCGACGGAGGACGTCGAGGTCGGCGACAGGGTCCTGCCGAAGGGCGAGGGCCTGATCGTCTCCTTCGGCGCGCTGGGCCGCGACGAGGAGAGTCACGGCCCGACGGCCGGCGAGTTCGACGCCACCCGCACCCCGAACCGCCACATCGCCTTCGGCCACGGCCCGCACATCTGCCCGGGTGCGGCGCTCTCCCGCCTGGAGGCGGGCATCGCGCTCCCCGCGCTGTACGAGAGGTTCCCCGAACTGGACCTGGCGGTCCCGGCGTCCGAGCTGCGCAACAAGCCGATCGTGACCCAGAACGACCTGCACGAACTGCCGGTGAAGCTGGGCTGCCCGTTCGGCCACGACGCCTAGTCCTTCGCTTTCCCCGGGCGTCCAGGGGCCTTTCCCCGGGCGTCCACAGGTCTTTCCCCGGGCGTCCACAGGCCTTTCCCCCGGTCGTCCACGGGCCGGAGCGCGCGTCTCATCCGACGGACACGGTTGCCGAGCCGTGCCACCGAGGGACTACGCTCCGTCCCGTGGCCGACATCCAGATTCCCGCTGACATCAAGCCCGCCGACGGACGCTTCGGCGCCGGTCCTTCCAAGGTGCGGACGGAGGCGCTCGACGCGCTGGCCGCCACCGGCACCTCTCTCCTCGGTACGTCCCACCGCCAGGCCCCGGTCAAGAACCTGGTCGGCGAGGTACGGGACGGTGTGCGCAGCCTCTTCTCCCTCCCCGAGGGTTACGAGGTCGTCCTCGGCAACGGCGGCTCCACCGCCTTCTGGGACGTCGCGACGCACGGACTGATCGAGTCGAAGTCCCAGCACCTGAACTTCGGCGAGTTCTCGTCCAAGTTCGCCAAGGCCGCGAAGCTCGCGCCCTGGCTGTCCGACCCCACCGTCATCGCCTCCGACCCGGGCACCCACCCGGACCCGAAGGCCGAGGCGGGCGTCGACGTCTACGCCTTCACCCACAACGAGACCTCCACCGGTGTCGCGGCCCCGGTCAAGCGCGTCGCGGGCGCCGACGAGGGCGCCCTCGTCCTGGTGGACGCCACCTCCGGTGCGGGCGGCCTGCCGGTCGACATCACCGAGTCCGACGTCTACTACTTCGCCCCGCAGAAGTCCTTCGCCTCCGACGGCGGCCTGTGGATCGCCGTGTTCTCCCCGGCCGCCCTGGAGCGCGCCGCCCGGATCCACGCCTCGGGCCGGCACATCCCGGAGTTCTTCTCGCTGCCCACGGCGATCGACAACTCCCTCAAGAACCAGACGTACAACACCCCGGCGCTCTCCACCCTCTTCCTGCTGAACGAGCAGCTGAAGTGGATGAACACCCAGGGCGGCCTGGACTTCACGACGGGCCGCACGGCGGCTTCGTCGGGCCACCTCTACGGCTGGGCCGACGAGTCGAAGTACGCCACCCCGTTCGTCACGGACCCGGCGAAGCGCTCGCAGGTCATCGGCACGATCGACTTCGCGGACGAGATCGACGCGGCGGCCGTCGCCAAGGTGCTGCGCGCCAACGGCATCGTGGACACCGAGCCGTACCGCAAGCTGGGCCGCAACCAGCTGCGCGTGGCGATGTTCCCGGCGATCGACCCGGCGGACGTCCAGGCGCTGACGGCGTGCGTCGACTACGTGATCGAGAAGCTGTAACACCTCGGTTCTCGGCTCCACCACGGCTGTACGGAGACGGCCCGGCACCCACGCGGTGTGCCGGGCCGTTTTCGGCGCCGACCCCCCGCACAGGAGACCCGCGATGTCCGCAGCAGCAATCGACCGCCTCCGCGACGATGAGCCGGAAGGGCTGATCGAAGCCGCGAATCGGCTCATGGACCGGCTTCCCGGGTGTCGCGTCGAGATCATCGACGGCATGATCACCGTGGCACCGCTCCGGGACGGTCCCCACGCCAACACGTTGACCACGGTCACGGCCACCCTCTTTGCCGCCCGGCTCCACGACGGCGAGACCGATGTCCTTCAGGCCGTCGGCCTCTGGTTGCCCAGCGGCCCCGAGGACTACGTGATCCCTGATCTGGCGATCGTCGACGCCAACCTCGACGAGCACCTGATCGAGAACAACTGCTACGACCCCGCCTGCTTCCGTCTGGTCCTGGAGGTCACCTCCGAGAACTACCGGACCGACCTGCGCCACAAGGTCACCGCCTAAGCCCAGGCCAAGATCCCGGTCTACGTGATCGTCGACCGCAAGCACGGCCGCGTCCACGTCCTGACCGAACCGCTCCCCGGCGGCTACGACCGCCACGAGGTCTACGCCCCCGGCCAGCAGGCCCCGCTCCCCGCCTCGATCGGCGCCGAAGTCTCCCTGGACGTCGACGGGATCGTGCGCGCGGGCCGCTCGAAACGCTGAGGACGCGGGTCCCCGGACCGGGCTCACCGCACGCGGGAACCGCCCCTTCCGGAACCGGCGTCGTCCGAGCCGTCCTCGTCGTCCTCGCCCGGGACATGCACGTCGAAGACGTTGATATTGACCTCGACGACCTCCAGACCGGTCATCGTCTCCACGGCGTCGACGACGTGCGAGCGGATCCGGTCGGCCAGCTCATGGATCGGAATGCCGTAGTCCACCTCGACGTCGACGTCGATCGCCGTCTGTTCCTCGCCCACCTCGACCTTCACGGTCCGGCCCCTGCCCGAGGACCCGGACACCCTGCCCGTCACCGCGCCCAGCGCCTTCGACGCGCCCTTGCCCACCGAATGAACGCCTTCGGTCTCGCGGATGGCGATCTCCGCGATGGTGGCCACGACGCCGTCGGCGATGGTGGTCCTGCCGCGCACGCCGCTTCCCTGGTCCCCGCCGCTCGCCGCCGGGTTTCCGCTCCGAGATTCGATGTCGACCATGTCCGCCTCACAGAGAGTGATTGCCACGGGCGCTCCTCCCGCCCGTGCGGCCCCCTCACTCACTCTCCGCCCGCCCATGGCCATCCGCCATTCGAGGGACCGGGACTCAGTCGCGGGGCAGCAGCGTCCCCAGCGGTCCGAGGTCCAGGTTGAGATCCTCGGGGCGCACCCCGTGCTGGTCGCAGAGCTCCTTCATCCGCTGGTCGAGCAGCATGAGCGTGGTCCCGATCTCCTCGACCTGCTCGTCACCGAGGTCGCCCTGTTCGACCCGGCGGATCGCCTGCCGCTCCATCAGCTGCCGGAGAAGCTCCACCACGGTGAGGACCAGGGCCACCAGGTCCCGCCCCATCTGCTCGGAGTCCAGATCGACCCGGGAGCCCGGGGCCCGGCCCGCGCCCGTCACAACGGCCCCCCGTCGGCCCAGGGCGCCGGAACCCGCTCGCTGACCGACGACAGCAGGGCGTGCAGGGACACCCGTACCAGAGGTACGTCGGCGATGGCGATCACCAGGTCCCCGCTGACGACGACGCCGGTCGCCAGAACACGGTCCAGCAGGTCCACCAGCGGCACCCCGATGGGACCGCTCAGGGGCTCCGGGCTGTCCCAGGGGACCACCGCGCGCTCGGACGCTGCCACGGCTACACCTCCCCGACGAAGGAGTACGGCACCCAGGGGCCGGTCAGCTCGATCCGCGCCCCGGTCCGCTCGCCCAAGCCCCGTACCAGAGCGCCCAGTTCCTCCGACCGGTACTCGGCCACGAGATACGTGGCATTGAGCACGTGCACCCGGTCGTCACCCCCCGGCACGGCTCCGTGCGTACGGAGTCGGCGCGATGCGGTAGCCAGCTCACGGAGTTCGGCGTCCACGGATTCCGCGACGGACAGGGCTTGTTCCCGGCGCCGCTCGCGTCGCTCCTGGACCCCGCGTCTGCGGTTCAGGTAGGCGAGCCCGGCACCGGCGGCGGGGGCCTCGCGCCCGCCTCCTCCGACGGTGACGGGTTCCGTTTCCTCGGGCGCCGTCGCGGGCTCGTACACCTTCACGCCCCACTCGGCGTGGTGCGCGATGTGCTTCAGCACCCGGTGGAAGCGGGGTGCCTCGTCGTCGAGAGCACGGCGGGCCCGGTCGTCGTCGTGGTAGAGCGTGGCGAGGGGCAGCGGTACGGCGGGCCCGTGCGCGGCCGCGGCGGACACGACCTCGTGGTGGGCCCGGGCGTACCGCTCGATCTCACGCGGGTCGGAGAGTCGCGACTGCCAGACCTCGTCCGTGAAGTCGGCGGCCGGGACGGTCTGGACCACAGCGGTCAGCGGTCCGGAGGGCAGCAGCCGGACGGCCGCACCGCCGGGCATGCCGACCAGACCGGTGACATCGGCCGTGTGCGTGGCACGGGCGCCCCGGCAGACGGCGAACACGTACGTGACACCGGTGCCCGGAGCCCGGTCCCGATGGGCGTGATGCGTCATCTCTGCCCGGTCTCCTTGCTGTCGTTTCGGTCGGCGCTCCGGTTCGGGCGCGGGCCGGGGTCCTCGTCCGCGTCCTCGTCCGCGTCCGTTCCCGGTTCGAGTGCCTGGAGGCGTTCCCGCAGCCGGCGGTTCTCGTCCTCCAGGGCGTTGCGCGAGGCTCGGGAGCTGAGGGCGGGATCGTTCTCCCACCAGTCGATGCCCGCCTTCTTCGCGGTGTCGACGGATGCCACGAAGAGGCGGAGCCGGATGGTGAGGAGTTCGATGTCGAGAAGGTCGATCTTGATGTCCCCGGCGATGACGATGCCCTTGTCCAGGACGCGTTCGAGGATGTCGGCGAGGTTGGTGGTCTGAGGGCCGTTGGCCGGCGGCCCTCCCTGCCGGAAGTCGAGGTCGGTCACCGCGAGGCCCCGGACCGGCGCCTGCGGCTCGCGCGCTTCTTGGCGGGCGGCTCCTCAGGCTCGTCCTCGCCCTCTTCCTCGTCTTCCTCGTCTTCTTCGGGCTCCTCGGGCTCCTCGGGCTCCTCGGGCTCCTCCTCTTCGTCGTCCTCTTCGTCGTCCTCCTCAGGTTCGTCCTCCTCCGACTCCTCCTCGTCCTCGTCCTCGTCCTCCTCGTCGTCGTCCGGCTCCTCGTCCTCTTCGTCGTCCGGCTCCTCGTCGTCGTCCTCTTCCTCGTCTTCCTCCTCGCCTTCCTCCTCGCCTTCCTCGGGCTCCTCCTCGCCGTCCTCGTCCTCGGCCTCCCCGTCCTCGGCCTCTTCCTCCTCCTCGCGCTCGACGGCCTCCTCGTGGCTGACCACGACCTCGCCGTCGCGGATCTCGCCGCGCCACCCCTCGGGCTCATCCTCGGTGAGGCTCACGTAGCGCTGGAAGTGCTTGAAGTCCAGTCGTACGCGACGGCCCTGGGCGCGCCAGAGGTTGCCCGTCTTCTCGAAGAACCCGGACGGGTAGTACTCCATGACCAGCACGATGCGGGTCAGGTTCGGGGCCAGCTCATGGAAGCTGATGGCTCCGCGCGTGCTGCCCTTGGCGCCCTCGGAGGTCCAGATGATCCGGTCGTCCGGCACCTGTTCCTGCACCGTGGCCTTGAAGCTGCGGGTGGAGGGGCCGACCTTGACCTTCCAGTCACTTTCCTCGTCCTCGCCCTTGGAGACGCTCTGGACGCCCTTCATGAAGCCGCTGAACTCTTCGTACTGCGTCCAGGCGTCGTAGGCGGTACGCAGCGGCACACCGACGTCGATCACTTCGATGATGTTCATGAACTTGCCGCCGCCGGCCTTGCGGTTGCCCTTGCCACCGCCGCCGCCGCCGAACGCGCTCTTCGCCTTGTCCACCACCGCGTCCTTCGCGCCCTTGGCCTTCTCCGAGACGAACGCCTTCACCGGGGATTCGCCCTGGAGCACGCGAGAACCGATGGCGGGCAGTGAGCCGCCGTTCTCGGCTGCGTCGGTCAACTGGCCCGTGAGACCGGAGAGTTTGTCGCCCGCCTTCTCGGCGAGCTGCTGGAGCTGAGCGCCGGCGAATTTCGACAGCTCTTCCTTGATGCGGCCGACACCCGACTCCGCCGGAGCCTCGGATTCGTCCTTGTCCGTCGTTGCCATGGCTGACTACCTCCGGCGATCGGCGCGCTTGGATGCTGACCGCTTCGACGTCGCTGTCTTCTTCGCGGCAGACTTCTGAGGGGCGGACTTCTTGGCGGCAGACTTCTTGGCCGGAGCGGCCTTCTTCGCCGTCTTCTTCGCTGCCGTCTTCTTGGCCGGAGCAGCCTTCTTGGCCGGAGTGGCCTTCTTGGCTGCGGCCTTCTTCGCGGGAGCCTTCTTCGCGGGAGCGGCTTCCTTGGCCTTCTTGGCCGGAGCGGCGCTCTTCGCCGGAGCCTTCTTCGCGGGAGCAGCCTTCTTCGCTGCTGTCCTCCTGTCCGGAGCGGCCTTCTTCTCCGCCCGCTTCCTGGCCGGGGCCGCCCTCCCGCCGGAGGACTTCCGCGCCCTGGAAGGCCGCGACGGGGCCGCCTCTTCCTCTTCGGGCTCGTCCTCGTCCTCTTCGTCCTCGTCCTCTTCCTCGTCCTCTCCGTCTTCGTCTTCCTCCTCGTCTTCGTCTTCGTCTTCGTCTTCGTCGTCTTCCTCGGGTTCCTCGTCCCCCTCCTCCTCTTCGGGTTCCTCGGGCTCTTCGTCCTCCTCGGGCTCCTCGTCCTCTTCCTCGTACTCGTCTTCCGGCTCTTCCTCGGCCTCTTCCCCGGCCTCGTTCTCGCCCTCGCCCTCGCCCTCTTCCTCGTCCTCGTCCTCGTCCTCGTCCTTGTCCGGCGCCGCCCCCGTGAGCCGGGCCGTCCGGTCGCCGATGGCGTCCGCCAGGGAGGCCATGGAGCGATTGGCGGCGGCCGTCACGGCCTGGCGTCCCGCGTCGAGGACCTCGCCTCGCAACTGCTCCTGCAACTCCGCGACTTGCGGCACCTCGCCGAGCCTGCGCATGCCTTCGGCCGCCAGCTGGCGGGGTTCGAGTCCGAACCGGCGCCCTGCCAGATAGGTCGCGACGCTCAGTGCGACCCGGCCCTTCTTCGTCCGGCCCAGCACGTATCCGCCCACTACGGCGGCTGCGAGCGCCACTTTTGCCTGGTCATCCATGTCTGTCACCTTCTGTCGTCGGTGTCCGGTCGACCTGTCCCGCGTACAGCCGGTCGAGCAGCCTCTCTTCCTGCGCCTCGAACTCCTCCAGCCCGATGTGCCCCTCGTCGAGCTCCTGGTTGAGGGCCGCCAGCTGCGCGCGGATCACCCCCGGGTCGTAGAGTTCGCGCTCGGCGGCGTCCTGCAACCGCTCCGCGACCCACACCACGCCCAGGGCGGGTGCGAGGGGGAGCATCAGCAGTCCGGAGATCAGCCCCATCGTCAGCCTCCACCGACCGGCGCGGGCGGCCTCGTGGCCCCGGCGTCGACGAAGCTGTAGCAGGGCAGCGGCCCCGCGAGGCGGAGCTCGACGTGGTCGCGGTGGGCCGCCGCGAAACGATCGGCCGTCGCGCGGAACCGGTCGCTGTCCGCCCGCGCCACGAGGAAGGACACGTTGAGCGCGCAGCCGGGAACCTCGGGGCCCCCGGCCGTCGCCCGGGCCATCGGGGCCAGATCGCGCAGCGCCCGCCGTCCCGCCTCGCCCGCCCGGCGCGCCAGGGCGGACGCGACGGCCGCGCCCAGGCGCACATTCGCCTCGTACCCGGGCCGCCGGCGGGTTTCCTCGCGCAGCCGCCGTACGGTCGTGTCCCCCGCCACCAGTGCGGCGAGGGCGTCATGGGCCGGCAGGGCCTTGACGTTCATCTCGATGTGCCCGGCGACCCGGTCCAGGGCGGTGAGGTGGCCCGCCTCCGCCCCGGCCAGCTGGGCGCGCAGCGTGTCCTCGTCCGATGCGACCATGCCGAAGCGCATCGGCAGGACCGGCCCGCTGTCCGCCAGACGCGTCAGGAGTTCCTGGTGAGCCAGCAGATCACGACGCCGGGCCCGCAACTGCGCGGGGGCGGCGCTGACGACGGCGGCCACCGGCCCCACTGCGACCGTCCGCAGCGGGGCGGGCGGGCTGCCGACACCCGCGGACTTCCCGGGCAGCGGCGTTCCGGCCCGGACGACCGCGTACACGTACAGCCCCGTTCCGGCGGCCTGGCCCGTCCCCGGGCCGTCGGCGCGCACGTCAGGCCTCTGCCCTGCGGCGACGGCTCGTCGTGCCACCGCTGCCGCTGCTGCGGGCGGGGGCGCGACGCTTCTTCGGGCGCGCCGGTCGTTCCTCCGCCTCTTCCTCGTCGTACTCGTCGTCATCGTCGTTGCCTCCGGCCCCGACCGCCTTGCGTACGGTGTCGCCGACGGACTCCGCGGCCTTGCGCACCTTCCGCTTGCCGATGGAGCGGGCGGCGGAGCCGCCGAGCAGCTCGGGGACGGTGGTGCTGCCCGAGTCACGTTCGAGGTCGAGACGGTTGCACGCCTCGGCGAAGCGCAGGTAGGTGTCGACACTCGCCACGACTATGCGCGCGTCGATCTTGAGGATCTCGATGCCGACCAGGGAGACGCGTATGAATACGTCGATCACCATGCCCCGGTCGAGAATGAGCTCCAGCACGTCGTAGAGCGTGCCTGCGCGGGGCGGGCACGGAGCGGCGCCGTCGACGTAGGTCGTGGTGGTCATGGGGGGGTCCTTCCAGCTGTCGGACGGAGTGGGGTCACTCGTCGGCGGCACCGCGCCGATAGCGGCGGACCCGGGTGTACTCCACGAGTTCGCAGGCGCCGTCGAGCCGCACCTCGTACGAGGCGAGGAGACTGGTCGTGTCCGGGATGCGGGGCACTTCGAGGACGTCCACGACGACGCACCAGCCGTCGTCGTCGGATCGTCGGATCGCGGAGACGCCCTCGGCCGGGTGGCTGATCAGTGCTTCCAGGCTCTGACAGGCGGCGCGGGCCGCGTGCTCGGGCCCCTTCCTGGGCGAGGACTTCTTCCGGGTCCCCGGGGAGGAGCGTTCGGCGCGCGCTGAACGTTGGTCTGCCATGGTGACCAGTCTGGTCACCGCGGGGCACTTCGCATCCTGAGTGGGCCGGTGGTGCGACACCCCGCCCGTCCGGGCCGGTCACCAGGCAGAGCCGAGCAGGGCAGGAGGCGGGCGAGGTCGGACGACAGCCGGGATCAGAGACCGCCAAGGCAGAAGGCAGGCGAGACCGGACGACAGCCGCAATCAGAGACCGGTACCGGTAAGGCAGAAGGCAGGCGAGACCGGACGACAGCCAGGGTCACGCCGCAGGCGGCCTCCGCGCCAGCACGAACCCCTGCGGCGCCCGCTCCGGGAACGGCCCGTCCGTCTCCCGCTCCCGCCACACCCGGGACACCACCTCCAGGCCCGCGTCCCGCAGCAGCTCGGCGATCCGCTCGGGCTGCCGCCGGTGGAAGTCGAGCGAGATCTCCAGGCCCCAGGCCTCCGTAAACCGCAGCAGCTCGTCCCCGGCCTGGAAGCCCAGCTGTACGTGGGCCCCCGGGGCCAGGACGCGGTGGAACTCCGCGAAGGCGCGCGGCAACTCCTCGTCCGGCACGTGGATCGTCGAGTACCAGGCGAGCAGCCCGCCCAGTGAGGCGTCCGGCAGCCGGAGGTCGAGCATGGAACCTTCCTCGAAGCGCAGGTCCGGGTGCTCCTCCCGCGCCACGGCGACCATCCCCGGGGAGAGGTCGATCCCGAACACGTCCAGCCCCAGGCCCAGTCCGTGGAGGTGCGCGGTCACCCGGCCCGTCCCGCAGCCGACATCGGCCACCGGGAGGCCGCCGCCGCCGGCCGCCGCGAGTTCGGCGAACGCGCTCAACAGCGCACGTTCCAGAGGCTTGGCCGCCAACTCGCCTCGGGCGAAACCGACGTAGCCGGGGGCCATGGCGTCGTACGAGGACCGGGTGGCGTTCAGGAAGTCAGGTTCGGCGGTCATGGACCGGCACCCTACGACAGGCCGGATACCGCGACCGCATGTCCGGCCCGGCTACTCGGCGTTCAGGATGCGTTGACCACGTCGGGGTGTGACCTGATGACGACTGTCGTGGTGCCGACCATGCCGAAGTAGGTGTCCGGTCCGCTGCCGTAGGACGAATGGAACGACCGCTGGAAGTCTCCCACCGTGTAGATCTCGGAGTCGGCCGCAGCCAGGTTGGGCGGGCTGTTCCCGTCCGACCAGGCTTCCAGGACAACGCAGTCGTTTCCGTCGCGGGCCACTACCGCACCGGCGTGGAACTGGCTCATCTCCAACGTCGGGTTGGGGGTGGTGACCACGATGACGAACGCCTCTCCCGGCCGAGGGTCGGCCATCTCGTTGCGTGGGCCGGCGAACTGGCGGGCCTGACGACGATTGGTCGCGTCCCTCTGACCGAAGTTCTCGACCCGAGGGGGGTTGTTGCCGGTGGCGGTCTCGATCGTGCTGTACTCGTCCTCGCCCCATTCAAGGCTGCCGACACGGTTGTTGATGATCTCCTCGGCGGCGTGCAGGCAGTCCTGCTGGATGTCGGCGCCCAGCGAGTACCTGAAGTACGTCCTCCCGTTCCACGGGATCGAGTCATCACCCGCTCGCCGCAGGGCGGGGGCGATACTGCCCGCCGGCGCGTCCTCCCGGACCCAGATGTGGGGGGTGTCGGGGTACGTCAGGAAGAGCTCGTTCTCGGACACGCGAAGGGGGGGTCGCCCCTCTTCCTCGACGTTGGTGTAGCGCTGCACGGCCTCACCGCTCCGGGCGGCCGTCCTCATGTCCCCCCGGCGGTCGGCACCTTCGCCGCGTTCGGGTGCCGGTCCGCTCATCACCTGTGTCGCGTTCGCCTCGGCCTCGCGCTCGAACCTGTCGCCCGGATCGCTCACCCGGAGCCCGGAGCCGTTGTCCGTACCGGCGACCGCGCCCTGCCGCTGCTGAACGACGTGTGTCAACTCGTGCGCGAGGGTGTGGTGGTCGCCGCCGCCCTCCCCGATGACGACGTGGTTGCCGGAGGTGTAGGCACGGGCGCCGAGTTCGGCGGCGGAGCGCTGGGCGGTGGTGCCGGTGTGGAGGCGGACGTCGGAGAAGTCGGCGCCCATGCGGGCTTCCATCTCCTGGCGGACCGGTGCGTCCAGGGGGCTGCCCCTGCCGCGTAGCACGTCGTGGACGGCGGAGCGCTGCACCGGGGCCTGCTCGGGTTGCTGGTGACCGCAGCCGTCACCATGCTGATGCTGCGCCGCGAGGTGTCCGGCCTGGCGCAACATCTGGACGACCGCGGCGTTGCCTACGCTGCGCTGCAGGGCGAGGGGCGACATGTCGGACTGCGGCGCCGCGACGGGCGTAGCCGGGGCCGTGCTGACCGGGCGTGCCGGACGGTCAGCCTGCCCCCCGTTGGGCGACTTGCCGGATCCGTGCGTACGCATGCGGGTAGGCCTCTCTGAGAATGGATCACGTGTCAGCCCCTGCGTATCGCGGGTGGGGCAGTGCGGTGAAGGTACGTTCGCGCACAATCGGGCGGCTGTCGGGGCGGCCTTGGTGCCCCGAGCGGTCGCCCCCGCGCGTAGGAGCGCGTTCCATCCCGCTGTTTCTGCCGACGGCCACCGTGAACGGCACCCTTCAGGCTCTCGTCCCACTGCCACCTGGGCGATTCTTCCCGTGGACGGGGGCCCCGACCGGAGGGGAGTCCTGCCGCAGGGCTCCGACGTGCTTGCTCACCTCGGGGTAACCACCCACTAACTAGTGCGTACTTGATCGCCCCCGGCCCTCCGACCAGCATGATTCGCATGGCAAAGAACATTGTTGAGAAGACCCCCGTCACCCTGCTGGGCCTCGGCGCGATGGGCACCGCACTGGCCCGTACCTGGCTTGCGGCCGGTCACCCGCTCACCGTCTGGAACCGTTCCCCGGCCCGCGCCAAGGCGCTCGCCGCCGAGGGGGCAGAGGTCGCGGACGCCGTCACTGAAGCGGTCGCGGCGAACACCCTCGTCGTCGTCTGCCTGTTGGACGACGCCTCGGTCGGCGAGGCGCTGGCGGACGCCGACCTGACCGGCAAGGACCTGGTCAACCTGACCACCAGCACCCCTGCCCAGGCCCGCGCCCGCGCCGAGTGGGCCCGCGAGCGCGGCGCCCGCTACCTGGACGGCGGGATCATGGCCGTCCCGCCCATGATCGGCGTCCCGGAGGCCGGCGGCTACGTCTTCTACAGCGGCTCGCCGGAGCTGTTCGAGCGACACCGGCAGACTTTGGGCGTCCCGGTCGGCACCACTTACGTCGGCGAGGACGCGGGATTCGCGGCCCTGCACGACGTGGCCCTGCTCAGCGCCATGTACGGGATGTTCGCCGGGGCGGCGCATGCCTTCGCCCTGATCCGCAAGGAGGACATCGACCCGGCGGCGCTCGCCCCGCTGCTCGCCGACTGGCTCGTCGCGATGGCCCCGTCGGTCCACCAGACCGCCGACCAGCTGCGGAGCGGTGACTACACCAAGGGCGTCGTCTCCAACCTCGGCATGCAGGTGGCGGGCACGCCGACCTTCCTGGACACCGCCGCACAGCAGGGGGTCAGCCCCGAGCTGATCAGCCCCTACTTCGAGCTGATGCGGCGCCGCCTGGCCGAGGGCAGTGGCGAGGAGGACCTGTCGGGCGTGGTCGACCTGCTGGTGCGCTGACCTACCACTTGCCGCACGATGGCTGCCGTGCGCCAGGACTGCGGGCCCGATCCTGTCGCCGAGGCACGGTCAGACGGGTTTGAGCAGGTCGCGGAGGTTGCTCATGCGCGCTTTGACGTCGGCGATCTCGGCTGGGCGGATCGCGTTCCCTCCGTCCGCCGAGTGGGCGGTGCGGCAGGAGCGGCAGAGGCCGTCGGGAAGGGCTTCCGGCCGTCCGGGGCGTCCGCAGTCGGTGCATTCCACGAGAAGGCGGCGGCCGGGGGCAGGGGTGCCGGGCGAGGGGCTTCCGGCAGTGGGCAGCCGGGGCGGCATCTTGTCGGTGAGGCGGCGGCGGACGAAGCCGAGGGGGCTGTCGACCTGGGCGGGAAGCCCTGCGGTCAGGGCACTGGTCAGGTAGTCGACACTCACTCCTCTGGCGAGCCACTCCGCTGCCTGTGCTTCCAGGGCGGCGCAGTCGTCGGCGGAGAGGGCGAGGCGGTGATCGTCACGGCCGAGACGGGCCAGGGCGAGGTAGGCGGGAGACCGATCGGCTCCGTGGGGCGTCGCGGGCACCGCGCCCGGGGCGGTCGGATGGGGCGGCGCGGCCTCGGCGTCCGGGGCTTGGTCGGGGGTGCGCTGGTGCGGTACGGCGCTGGGTTCGGCGGCCGGATCGGTACCGGAGCACTCCGGAGCGGGCGGAGGCGGCGGCTCCTCGGCCGGGACCCACGGTGGCGGCGGTGCCGTGTTGAAGGCAGGCGTCTCCGGTGCGGGGGCGATGGCCAGGGCGGCCTGTTCGGTGGCGAGGTAGGTGTTCCACCACTCGTTGTCGCGCGCGGTGCGGGACCAGAAGGTGCGGAAGACCCAGCGGGTCTCGTCGCCCACGCCGACCGGGCACCGGACGCGCCGCAGATGCCCGGCGACGGACAGGGCGGTCAAGGAGGTGGAGATGGCCTGCTGGCCGTAGAGCGGGAGCTGCTTGGCGAGTTGCTTCACGCTCATCGCGGCACCTTCGGGGAGGTGGTCGACGAATCCGGCGACGTACCGCTCGCGGATCGGGAGGAGCGCGAAGTCGTACGGCGTACGGGCCTGTTGGTCGGGCGCGGAGCGTTTGCCGTAGCCGGGCTTGGCCATCGGGTACGCGGCGGAGTGTGCGGGAGCGGGCAGGGCGGAGCTAGTGTGCTGAGTAGCCAAGGGATCGGCTTTCTGGGAGATCGGTCTTGCGGTGAGACCCCGGCCCGGTGTGGCAACACCGGTCGGGGTCGTTTGGTTCTCGCACCGTAAGCAGTCGTGACGCTGCGCCGCAAGCCGTCACGATTAGTCATACTTGCTGACCGTTACGGGGTAGGGAGGTAGGGGGGTTTCCCCACCCCCTATCTTCTGCCTACCGGTTAAAAGAAGGCGCTCGAACCCCGGGTCCCGCATCCCGACGCCCGAGTCCCGGCACCCGAGCTTCGGGCCGGAGCCTCATCCACGTACCCCCAGAAGAGTGACCCGACCACCCCGAAGCCCGAAGCTCGGGACTCGGGACCCGAGCTGGGGGGGAAGGGCTACTTCTCGCCCCCCAGGGCTGCGCGCAGCCAGTCGAGGCTTCCTTGCGCCAGAAGTTCGTCGGCCAGGAGGTTGGCGGTCCCGGTGACAAGTCGGCTGCGGCTGTTGTCGATCCAGCGCTGGGCGTTCTCGTAACCCTGGACCTTGTACTCGATGCCCTGGAGCATGCACTCCAGCTTGTCCGCGTCCCGGGCGCAGACCGCCTCCGGCGACTCCTTCGCCTCGTACTCCGCGACCAGTTCGCGGACCGCCGAGGCCAGCACCTCGGGCATACCCGCCGTCTGGTCGGCGGTGACTTCCTGCGGGTCGCCGGCGGGCGCGTACCTCTTCCCGAGGTGGTTCACGTCCCCGGTCCGGGTCTCCTGCGTGTCGTGCCACACGGCGAGGTAGGCGGCGCGCGCGGGATCCGCGCCCTCCAGCTTCGCGATGATCGTGGCGATCAAAGCCGTACGCCACGAGTGCTCGGCAACGCTCTCCGGATCACGGACCCCGGCCATCCACCACCCGGTGCGCCGCGTCTGCTTGAGCGTGCCCGCCTCGTACAGGAAGCGTCCCACCGCGGACAGGTCATCAGCCACGACCATCTCCTCTCACGCCTCGGCGAGGCGGATTGCATACCGGATGCCCTCCAGCTCCCGGCGCGTCCGTGCCGAAAGCTCTCGACTATCCAACATCACAGGGAGGGATGCGCGTAGTTCGTTCCTGATCGCGCTTTCGGGCCGCAGCAGGTTGGGACGTGCGGCGAGCAGGGCCCACAGGGTGTGAACGTTCAAGTCGAAGAAGCCATGGTCAGGGGTAGGGCCACGAACCAGGTGGCGCATGAGTTTGTCGCCGGGCCACGGGCCTGGGTTCGTGGTAGCGATGAAGTCAGGACGGAGGTGCCGCCACGACCGCTACCGGCGAGGAGGTATGGCAGTACGGGCCCGGGTTTCTGTGGGAGGAGATCGAGCAGGTCTGGTGGGAGTACGAGGTGGCGGGGCGACCCGACGCCGAGCAGTTCGGGCTGACCGTGACCGGCCGGGGACAGCAGGTATGGCTGCGCGAACCCGCCGAAGTCATCCGGCCCAGCAGGGCGTAACCCACGTCAGGGCCCGTTCCGAGTTGGCCGGGGTATCGCGACGGGCCGCATCGGAACCGGCCCTAACGGACCGTCGGCAAGGGCGGGTTGCCCGCCCATCGCCGCTCGCCGTCCTCCCACTCCCCGGTCGGGCGGAGGCCCGCCGCCGTGGCCACCGCCTCGGACGCGGCGTGGTCGGGGTGGACGTGGGCGACGAGCTCCCGGACGCCCCCGGCCGCGACCAGGTGCGCAGCCAGGCCCTTCGCGGCCTCGCTCGCGTAGCCCCGGCCCTGCCACTGCGTCCCGACCACCCAGGCGATCTCCGCCCGGGGGCCCCGTACCGTCGCCTGGACGTACCCGGCGAGGGTCCCGTCCGCGCGGACCTTGAGCACCCAGTTCCACCACAGCTCCCCCGGGTCCGGCGAACCGGCGCTCTGCCGCTCGTAGCGGGACCGCAGCGCGGCCGGGTCCGGGGGGCCGCCGCCGGTGAACACGTACAGCGCCGGGTCCGCGAGGACGGCCGCCATCTCCTCGGCGTACGCCGGTTCGAGGGGGAGCGCGTCGAGGCGGGCAGTGGTGAAGGGCGAGGGCGTGATGGTCGTCGGCACGGTGCCCGACCCTACGTGCCCCGCCCCACCCCGCCGCGCCCCGCTCCTCTCAGCCCCTCACCGGCTCAGGCGCTGGAAGCGGCGCACCGCCAGCGGCAGGAACACCAGCGTGATCACCAGCGGCCACACCAGGGCCATCAACAGGGCGTGCTCCTCCACCCAGGTACCGCCGCCCGCCACGGGGTTGCCGAACAGTTCGCGGGTGGCCGTCGCCGTCGAGGAGATGGGGTTCCAGGCGGCGATCGTGCCCAGCCAGCCCGGCATCAGGGACGGGGCCACGAAGGTGCTGGAGATCATCGTGACGGGGAAGGCCACCGCGTACAGCCCACCCGCCGCCTCCGGGGTGGGCACCAGCATGCCGAGCCAGACGCCCACCCAGATCAGGCTGAACCGCAACAGCAGGAGCAGCCCGAACGCCCCGAGGGCGGCCGGCGCCCCGCCGTCCGCGCGCCAGCCGATCAGCAGCGCGGTGACGGCCAGGATGGTCAGTTCGGCGGCGGCCACCACCAGGTCGGCCGCCCCGCGTCCGGAGGCGAAGGCGGAGGGGGCCATCGGCATGGACCGGAAGCGGTCGACGACCCCCTTGGCGGCGTCGGTGACGACGGCCACGGCGGTGTTCATGAAGCCCATGGCCATGGTCATGGCGAACATGCCGGGCATCAGGAACTCCCGGTAGTCCCCGCCCCCGGGCACCTTCATCGCGCTGCCGAAGACGTATCCGTACAGCAGGACGGAGAGGATCGGGAAGCCGAGCTGCCAGACGACGGCGGAGGGGTGGCGCTGGTAGTGGGTGAGGGTGCGGCGGGTGATGTTCCAGCAGTCGGAGATCGCCCAGAGGACGGAGGCGCGGTCGCGGACCGGGACCGTCGTGTCAGCGGGGTTCCTATCGAGGGTGGTCATGCCGCCGCCACCTCTCGTGCGTCGCGGTTCTCGGTGGTGGCGTGGTGCGCGGCGTCGGCTGCCGCACCGTGGCCCGTCAGGCGCAGGAACACGTCGTCCAGGCTCGGCCGGCGCAGCCCGATGTCCTCCACCGCGATCCCCGCGTCCTGGAGGCTCCGGGCCACCTCGGTGAGTGCGGCCACCCGGTCGGCGACCTGGGCGTGCACCCGGCGGGCGGTGGCGTCGGTGACGACGAGCCCGCCCCCGGCCACCCGGTCGACGGTCCTCGCCACCGCGTCGAGGTCTCCCGCGTCGGCGGCCACCACCTCGATCCGGTCGCCGCCGATCCGGTTCTTCAGCGCGTCCGGGGTGTCGTCGGCGATGGCCCGCCCCCGGTCGATGACGGTGATGTGCGAGGCGAGCCGGTCCGCCTCGTCCAGGTACTGCGTGGTCAGCAGCACGGTCGTGCCGCCCGCCACCAGCGCCCGGACCGCGTCCCAGACCTCGCCCCGGCCGCGCGGGTCGAGCCCGGTCGTCGGCTCGTCCAGGAAGAGCACGTCGGGCTGGAGGATCATCGACGAGGCCAGGTCGAGCCGTCGCCGCATGCCTCCGCTGTACTCCTTGGCGCCCTTGTCTGCGGCCTCGGTCAGGTCGAACCGGTCCAGGAGTTCCCCGGCGCGGTGCCGGGCCCGGCGGTTGCCGAGGTGGAAGAGCCGCCCGAACATCTCCAGGTTCTGCCGCCCGGTGAGGCCTTCGTCGACGGCCGCGTACTGGCCGGTGAGCCCGATCCGGCTCCGTACGCGGCGGGGTTCGCGCGCCACGTCGAGCCCGGCGACCTCCGCCCGGCCCGCGTCGTACCGCAGGAGCGTGGCGAGGATCCGCACGGCGGTGGTCTTTCCCGCCCCGTTCGGGCCGAGCAGGCCGTGGACGGTGCCGGGGCGCACGGCGAGGTCGAACCCGTCGAGCGCCCGCTTCTCCGTCCCGCCCCTGCCCCGTCCCCGGTACCGCTTCACGACGCCTTCGGCGAGCACCGCGTACCCGGACGCGGACCCCGACCCGGATTTAGGCATGAGCATGCCGCAACCTCCTGTTTCTCGAACCGCCCGGAAGCTAACTGAGTACACCGTACCCTTGATTGGGTACAGCGTACTCCGATACGGGTACGGCGTACCCACATTCGTTGCGGAGCACTACGCTGACCCCATGGCGAAAGACGGATCGACAGCGGCGACGGACGGCACGGCCACCGGGAGCGGCGACATCGCGCGCAGTCTGGAACTCCTGTGGGGCACCGGGGACCGCCCCAGCCGCGGCCCCAAACCGGGGCTCTCGCTGGACCGGATCGTCACCGCCGCCGTCGCCGTCGCGGACGCGGAGGGGCTGGCCGCCGTCTCCATGCGCCGGCTCTCCACCGAGCTCGGCACGGGGACCATGTCGCTCTACCGGTACGTCCCCGGCAAGGCCGAACTGCTGGACCTGATGCTCGACCGGGTGCTGGGCGAGCCCCTGCCAAACGACAGCGAGCCTCCTGTCGAAGCGCCCCCCACCGACAGCGAGCCTGCTGTCGAAGCGCCCCCCGTCGACTGGCGGGCGTCCATCGACGCCATGGCCCGCACCTACCTGGACAACCTGCGCGCCCACCCCTGGCTGCTGAAGATCAACCAGGCGCGTACGGTGCTCGGCCCCAGCGCCCTGCGCGGCCTGGAACTCTCCCTCACCGCCCTGCGGTCCATGGGCCTGCGCGACCCCGAGCTGATCGGCGTGATCATCACCGTCAACAGCTTCGTGGAGGGCCTCGCCCGCACCCGGGCCGACGCGGCGGACGCGGTACGGCAGACCGGGCTGAGTGACGAGGAATTCTGGGACAACCAGCGCCCCTACCTGGAACGGGCCATGCTCAGCGGCGCGTACCCGATGATGGCGAACATGGCGGAGGACACGTTCAGCGCCGAGTTCGACCACTTCGAGTTCGGGCTGCGACGGCTGATCGCCGGCTTCGAGGCCCTGGTCGCCGAGCGGACGGTCGACGGGACGGCGGACCGGGCCACGGGCCAGGCCACGGGCCAGGCCACGGAGCGGACAGCGGCCCGGAAATGACAGCGCCCCCGGCCCGTGCCCCAATAGATGTATGGATGCCAGCCGGGAGCTCGCTCCTTTCGTCAAGCAGTACGCCGTCCTGCTGAGCACCCACCGGCAGGACGGGACCCCCGTCGGCACACCGGTCAACATCGCCGTCGAGGGCGATCACGCGTTCATCCGCACGTTCTCCTCCGCCTGGAAGGTGGAGCGGATGCGCAACCACCCGCAGGTGGAGATCGCCCCCTGCACGGTCCGGGGCAGCCCCACCGGACCGCAGATCAGGGCGCACGCACGGCTCCTGCGGCCGGGCACGAAGGAGAACACGCACGCGGCGCGGATGCTGTCGCGCAAGTACCCGGTCGTGCAGGGCGTGCTCGTCCCGTTCGCGCACCGGCTGAAGCGGGACCGGACCCTGCACTACGAGGTGTGGCCGGTGACGGACGACGACACCTGAGCCGCACCTGAGCCCGAGCGAGCGCGAGCACCCGCCGACGGTGGTCGCGGCGGCGGAAGGAACAGCGGTCGCGGCGGCGGAAGCACCGGCGGTCGCGGCGGCTGAAGGAACGGCGCGGTCGCGGCGGCGGAAGCACCGGCGGTCGCGGCGGCTGAAGCCCCCTGTCCCGCCGTCCGTCCGCCTATCCGCGCCGCCGCCGCTTCAACGCGAACCAGACGGCCACCGCCCCGACGAGGACGGCTGCCCCGAGGGTCGCGTTGCCGCTGCCGCCCTCATCCGAGTCGCCCGCTCCCCCCGGGGCGCCGCCCTTCGAGGGGGACCCGGAACCCTCGTCGGACCCGGACCCTTCGCCGGACCCGGAACCCGAACCGCTCCCCGGCCCGCCCTCCGTCTCCACACGGACGACCTCGCTGCCGGCCCCCTCCGAGCCGAACATCAGGGCCGAGCCGTCCGCCGTGTACGTCACCGACTCGGCCTGCCGCTGGAACGGGGCGGCGACCGACCGGTCCTCACCCAGGCGGCCCTTCTCGAAGGCGTACGCGCGGGCGCTGAAGTAGGAGCGCAGCACCAGCCGGGTCCCGTCGGGCGAGAAGGCCCCGTCGGTGACCCACGGCACCTCGCCGACCCGCCGGAACACGTTCGAGGAGTCGGCGGTGAGCTTCGCGGGGCCTTCGTAGAGGCCGCCGCCGTCCTCGTTCTTGGAGGCGACGTAGACGCGGCCGGTCTTCGGGTGGACCATCAGCGCCTCGGCGTTGCGGGCCCCGTCGGCGTACGTCACGTCGTACTGCACGGCCGTGACCGTGGCGTCGCGCAGGGTCTTCGGCTCGGGAAAGCGGTAGATCCAGACGTGGTCCCAGGTGCCGTCGAGGTTGTCGCCGATGTCACCGACGTAGAGGTCGCCGTCCGGCCCGATCGAGATGCCCTCGACGTCCCTCGGCTCCCCCACGCCCCGCATCGTGATGGTCGCCAGCGTCTTCCCGGTGCGGGAGTCGACGGCGTAGACGTAGGGGCCGTCGTCGCTGTCGTTGTGCGTCCAGTAGACGCCGGGGTGCGCGCGGCTGGCGGCGAGGCCGCTGGACTCGGTGATACCGGGGTCCTGGATCGTGAAGTCACGGTCGGGCCGTCCGTCGTCGGCCACGGCCGGACCGGCCCCGGCGAACAGCGGAAGGGCGACGGCGAGAGCGACGGCGAAGGCGGCGGCGGCGCGGCCCGCCGGGCCGGTCGGATACGAGCGCATGGCCCAAGTGTCCATCGTCACGTCGCAGGCCGGAGCCGTGATCGGCCATGATGACGCCATGCGTTTTCTCCCGGTCGGCGATTCCATGACCATCGGCGCCACCGGCGACTTCACCTGGCGCTACCGGATGTGGCAGCACTTCGAGGCGTTCCCCGGCCTCCGGTACGAGATCGTCGGCCCGCGCACGACGCTGCACGACATCGAGGCGGACGCCCCGGTCTCCCACGCGTACGCCGACCCGTCCTTCCCGCCCGCCGCCCGCCGGCACCTGGCCGGCTGGGGCGAGGGCTGGCTGCACATGGCCCCGGTCATCGCGGACGCGGTGCGCGAGGCGGAGGCGGACGTCCTGCTGGTCTCGCTCGGCCTGATAGACCTCGGGTTCTACACGGACGCCGAGCAGACGGCGGCCAACGCCCGGCGCTTCATCACGGCGGCCCGCACGGCCAACCCGCGCCTGCGCATGGTGCTGCTCCCGGTGATACCGAACATCCGGGCCGTGACGGACGCCCCCTTCGCCGCCTCCTGCGCCCGCTTCAACGACCTCCTCGCCAAGGCCGTGGCCGACCTCGACGAACCGTCCTCACCGCTCCTGCTGGCCTCACGCCCCACGGCGTACGACATCCGCACGGACACCTACGACGGCACCCACCCCGGCCCGACGGGCGAGCACAGACTCGCCGCCGCCTTCGCCGACGCGATGCACCAGGCATGGGAGCTGGGCGGCCCGTACGCGGGCCGGCCGGTTCCGGCGCTGCCCTTGCCGGTCTGATCTGCGCCTGCCCGAGGCGCGCCGCTGACGTTCCCGCCGGCCAAGGGGCGCCTCGGCCCCCCGGGCTCGCGCTCCCAGGTGCGTACGGCCGGGGCCCCGAGCCCCGACCACCCCCCTGCTCACCCCGTCGGCTCACCCACCGACCGCGATCCCAGCATCGACAGCGCCAGCTGGGTCAGCTCCCCCGAGACCTCCCCGGGGCGGGCCCGGCGGCTGCGGCGGGTGTGGTGGGCCATCAGCTCGTGGACCGTGCCGACCATCACCATCACGTCGACCCGGTGGTCCCGGTCCTCCGCCTCGCCGCGCTCCACCGCCCGTTCGGTCTCCCCGGTCAGGAACTCCGTCCACAGGGCCCGCCAGAGCTTGCAGTGCTCGTCCACCACTGCGCTCACACCCAGCACCTCGACGAACGTCACCCGGGCCTCGCGCGGGTCCCTGGTGACGGCCTCCACGTACGCGTCGAAGAGCAGTTGGACCCGCTCCACGATCGAGCGATTCTCGATGCCATCGGCCTGAAGTGCGTTCTCCGCCGCCCGCAGCCCGGTCGTCGTGACCCGGTTGTGGAGGGCGATGAGCAGTCCCTCCCGGGAGCCGTACTCCTGACGCAGCACCTCGACCGGCACACCGGCCGCCGCGCACACATCGTGCTCGGCGGTGGCCCGGTATCCGTTTATGCCGTACAACTCCCTGGCTGCTTCCAGAAGTTGTTCGCGCGCCTGCGTGCGCGCGGCATCCCCGGGCCCGGACCGTTGAACCGTCCAGCTCTCCGCCACCGGTCCTCCTTGAGCGCAAGGTGCGGGAGAGGGGCCTGCGCGCCTCTGCACGAACCGCCGCCCCATTGTGCTCGCCCCACCGCCGTCCGGACCGCCACGCCACACCCATATGGGGGAATACCCGCACGCGGAAACGCTTCTTCTTTCCGCGCCCCGGGCGCGCCGCCCCGCCTGCGCCCCGAATTCACTCCGCACTCGTCCGGCACTCGCCCCGCGAGAGCCTCGGCAGAGCGCCGCCAGAGCACCGCCAGAACACCGCGAGCCCCGCCTTGAACGCGTTCAAACAGCTCTGACACGATGGTCGTAGCTGCCGCCCCGATGGGGGCGTGCCGCGTGCATCACCGTGCGCAAGGGGGACTGAACAGTGAAGAAGAAGCGTCTGTACGGCCTGTCGCTGCTCCTCTCGATCCTGACCCTGCTCATCGAAGCGGTCATCGCGCTCATCGTGGCCGTCGTGTACGGCTTCACGCAGGAGTCGCCGAACACAAGCGGCGGTTCGGCGTTGTTCATCGTCCTTCTGCCCGTGTTCGCCGTGTTCGGGGTCGCGGCCGCGGGCGTGCTGTCCGTGGTCCTCGTCTTCCCGACCGCCTGGCTGGGCGGCGTGCTGGGACGCCGGTTCGGCGGGCGGGAGGCGTGGTGGTGGGTTCCGGCGGTGGCGGCGGTCGTCTCCCTCGCGCCCGCCGTCGTCCTGTCCGGCGGTACGGAGCCTGCCGGTATCGCGGTGGCCTGGCTGCTGACGACGGCCGTGCTCACCGTTCCGGCGCTGCTCTGGCGGTCGCGCCGGGAGCGGATCTTCGGGCCGGTGACGCTCTGGGGTCTGGTCGCCGTGGTCCTCACCGCCGTCCTCGGCGGCGTCGGGCTGGCGACGGGGTTGTTCCCCGAATACCGTCCGCCGGCGCTCACCTCGGCGGACCTCGTCGGACGCTGGTCCGACGGGCGCGGCGGAACGCTCACGTTCACGGCGGACGGCCGGGTCACCGCGGTCGATATCGGCGTCGTCGACGACGGCAACGGCGACGGGGACGGGGACAGGGACGGCGAACTCGAATCGTGCTCGGGGCAGGGCGCCTGGGCGTACGAGCCCGGCGAGAGCACGTGGTCGCAGGAGGTGGACGTCACCGTCGACCCGTGCGTGTTCGGCTACTGGAACGTCGGCGGCAGGGAGGGCCGGCCCTCCCTCTACCAGTACATCGAAGACCCGGACTCCGGGGACCTGTACCGGCTGACGAGGACCTCCGGCGGCTCGTGACCTGCGTGCCGGGAGGGGGCCGGGGCCGACGGGGAGCCGGAAGCAGCCCCGCCGACCACGGCACCCCGGTTCAGCCCTTGACCGTGAACTCCCCGCGCAACAGCGCGTCGTCGCGGGACGACGGGCCCACCAGCAGCTCGAAGCGGCCCGGCTCCACGACACGGAGGCCCTCCGCGTCCACGAGGGTGCAGTCGGCCGCCGGAAGTTCGAAGAGGACCTCCTGCGACTCCCCGGGGACCAGCGCCACCTGGCGGTAGGCCTTCAGCTCCTTCTCCGCCCAGGTCACCGAGGTCACCGTGTCGCTCACGTACACCTGCACGGTCTCCAGCGCGGGCCGCGTCCCCGTGTTGGTCACCGTGACCCGGGCCCGTACGGTCTCCGACGCGTCGACCACCGACGTCAGCACCTCCAGGTCCGCGTAGTCGACCGTCGTGTAGCTCAGCCCCTCGCCGAACGCGAACGCCGGGCGCTGGGTGAGGTCCGCGTAGCGCGAGCCGTGCTGGCCGCGCACCTGGTTGTAGTACGTCGGCTGCTGGCCCGCGTGCCGGGCGAAGGACAGCGGCAGCCGGCCGGTCGGCTCGATCAGGCCGAGCAGCAGCTCCGCGACCGCCCGGCCGCCGAGCATCCCCGGGTTGGCCGCGTACACGATCGCCGCCGCGCCGAGCGCGGACGGCGGCAGCACCAGCGGCTTGGAGCTGATCACCACGACCACCAGCGGCTTGCCCGTCGCCGCCAGGGCGTCGAGCAACGCCACCTGGTCGCCGACGAGTTCGAGCGTGGCGGTGGACTTGCCCTCGCCGATCAGCTCGATCCGGTCGCCCACGACGGCCACCACGTGGTCGGCGGCCTCGGCGGCGGCGACCGCCTCCGCGATCAGCGAGGCGTCCGGGGCGGCCGGGACGACCACCTCCGGGCGGGGCTGGCCGTCCGGGAAGAACGCGCCCTCCGGGTCGGGGCCCACGTCGAGGATCCGGGCCCCGGGCGCGTACGCGACCGTCCAGTCGGCGGGCACGTGGTCGCGGAAGCCGTCGAGGACGGTACGGATCATGGTGCGCGGCTGGCCCTCCGGCAGCCAGTCGGCCTGGCCCGATGAGCCCGCCCAGTCGCCCAGCTGGGTCTGCGGGTCGTCCGCGTTGGGGCCGATGACCGCCACCGTACGGGGACGAGGGCTGCCGGAGGCAAGGGGCCGGCCCCGGCCCGACTCGTCCGCCGCCAGGCCGCCCGCGAACGGCAGCGTGCCGTCATTGGTCAGCAGCACCAGCGAGCGGCGGGCCGCCTCCAGGTTCAGCACGGCGTGCGCCCCGCTGCCGATGACCTCGGCCTGCCGGGCCGCGTCGGGGTGGCGCGGGTCCTCGAAGAGCCCCAGCTCGAACTTGAGCGTCAGGATCCGGCGTACGGCGGCGTCGATCTCGGTCTCCGTCAACGCGCCCTGCGCCACGGCCTCCTGGGCTCCGGCGAAGAAGTTCGACGTGGTCATCACCATGTCGTTGCCGGCGCGGACCGCCGCCGCCGACGCCTGCGCGTAGTCGGCGTAGACCTTCTGCTCCCACACCATGCGGCCGACGTTGTCCCAGTCGGTGACCAGGGTCCCGGTGTAGCCCCACTCACCGCGCAGCACCTCGTTGAGCAGCCAGTTGTTCACGGTGATCGGCACGCCGTCCATCGACTGGTAGCCGAGCATGAACGTACGGCAGCCCTCCTTGGCGACCCGCTCGAACGGCGGCAGGAACCAGGAGCGCAGCTTGCGCCGCGAGATGTCGGCCTCGCTGGCGTCCCGGCCGCCCTGGGTCTCCGAGTACCCGGCGAAGTGCTTGGCGCAGGCCAGGATCGCGGTCGGGTCGTCGAGGCCGTCGCCCTGGTAGCCGCGCACCATCGCGGAGGCCAGCTCGCCGATGAGGAACGGGTCCTCGCCGAACGTCTCGCTCACCCGGCCCCACCGCAGGTCCCGGGTGATGCAGAGCACCGGCGAGAACGTCCAGTGCACCCCGGTCGCCGCGACCTCGACGGCCGTCGCCCGGGCGATCCGCTCCACCAGCTCCGGGTCCCAGGTGGCGGCCATCCCGAGCTGCGTCGGGTAGATCGTGGCCCCCTCCCAGAAGGAGTGCCCGTGGATGCAGTCCTCGGCGACGAGCAGCGGGATGCGCAGCCGGGTCTTCCCGGTGAGCACGGCGGCCTCGCTCACCCGCTCCGGCGAGGCGTGCAGGATCGATCCCGCGTGCAGGTCCTCCACGAGGTGCCGCACGCCCTCCTTGGCGTTGAGCTGGAGCATCTGGCCGACCTTCTCGGGCAGCGTCATGCGCCCCAGGAGGTCGGCGACCCGCTCCGCGACGGGCAGTGCGGGGTCGAGGTACGGCGGCTTGAGGCCCACAGGGGTTCCTTTCACGAAAGCACTCCGCCGTACCGTACGCTCAATCCCGACCGCTTGGTAAGTATTGGGGGAACCGGGATTGGCTCCTGTGAGAATCTGGGCCGAAGCGGAGGGAGCGGCGGTGCGAGAAAGGTGTCCGATTCCGATGACGGCGCGTACGGGTTCTGCGAGTTCCACGGGTCCAGCCGGTTTGGCGGGTTCGGCGGGTTCGGCGGGTTCGGCGGGTTGCACGGGGCCAGTCGGCCTGGCGGACCTGGCGGGTTCGATGGGTTCCACAGGTCCAGTCGGCCTGGCGGACCTGGCGGGTTCGATGGGTTCCACAGGTCCAGTCGGCCTGGCGGACCTGGCGGGTTCCACGGGTTCTACGGGTTCCACGGGCCCAGCGGGCCTCGCGGGTTCGGCGGGTGATCGCGCGTGACCTCCGGGACGCCGCGCGGCTACGCCAAGGGCCGGGCCAAACGGACCGAGATCCTCGACCAGGCGATGGCCCTGTTCGGCGAGGCCGGCTACCGGGGCGCGTCGCTCCGGGTGATCGCCACCCGCTGCGGCATCTCCCACCCGGGTCTCCTCCACCACTTCCCGACGAAGGAGGCCCTGCTCCTCGCCGTGCTCCAGCATCGCGACGACGTGGACGACGCGTGGCTGGCGCTGGGCGTGACCCGGGGCGTCGACCATCTGCGTCGGCTGACCGACCTCGCGGAGCTGAACGCGAAGCGGCGCGGGATCGTCGAGCTGTTCTCGGTGGTCGCGGCTGAGGCCACCTCCCCCGACCACCCGGCGCACGCGTACTTCGAGGCCCGGTACCGCACCTCGCTCGCCAACACCGAACTGGCCTACCGCCAGACCCGGGAGGCGGGCGAACTCCGCGAGGACGTCGACCCGTCGGCCGCCGCGCAGCAGCTCATCGCGCTGATGGACGGCCTCCAGATCCAGTGGCTGATCAGCGACTGCGCGACGGACATGGCGGGCGTGCTGCGGGCCCACGTCCAGACGCAGGTGACCGTACGGTTCTGACGGACCTGCCGCTCCTCCCGGCCGGGCAGCAGGCCCCGCCCCGCGGCGCTCCTCCCGGCCATGCACCAGGCCCCGCCCCGCGGCCTGGCACTCCGCCCCATGGCCCGCGCAGCAGGCCCCGCCCAGCGGCCGGGCATCCGCCCCGCCCCACGGCCGGGCCGCCCGCCGCGCCCCTCAGCCGCCCAGATACCCCGCGCACCGCAGCGGCCCCAGCACCGGCCCCTCCCCCGGGCGGATCGTCACCTCCACGTCGTCCGCCCGGACCCCGGCCTCGCGCACGGACTGGAAGCCGGCGAGCGTGCAGACCAGCTGCCCCGTCACCTGTTCCCTCGCCTCCGCCCCGTACGAGCCCTCCAGCTCCACGGTGACGCGGGTCCCGTCCCCGGTCACGGTGTAGCCGCTACGAGGGTGGAGCAGGGTGGAGCAGGGTCGTCAGCCCTTCGCGCCGCTCGGCGGCCACGTACGGGTTCGCGCGGGCGCAGGGGTGGACGCCGGTGGTCCCGCCCTGGTCCCTGGCGAGCGGCCTGGCCGCGACCCTGGCGATCGGCGTGCTCGCGGGCCTCTACCCGGCGATCCGCGTCTCGCGCCTGCACCCGACGGTGGCGCTGAACGCGACCTGAGGAGGCAGGCGCGAGAAGGACGGGACGGGCGTCAGGGGCTGACCCGCTCGATGCCACGTCGCTCGGCGATCTTCGCCATGGTCAGGCAGTACAGCGGGGCGAAGACCAGTTCCAGGACCAGGGCCTGCCAGGGGGCGTCGGCGGCGGTGCTGGTGTCGTCGAGTTCCCCGAAGCCCGCCGCCAGGCCGAAGGCCAGCACGTTGTTGGCGACGTGCAGGACGATCACCGCTTCGAGACCGCCGGTACGGATCACCAGCCAGCCCCACCACAGCGCCGAGTAGAGCAGCAGGAGGAAGCCGGAGAGCTCGCCGAACCCGTGGGCCAGGGCGAACAGGAGGGACGCCAGCACGATCGCGGGCCAGGGCGAGCGCACGGCCCTGCCGATCACCTGGACCAGCCAGCCCCGGAAGACGTACTCCTCGGCGGCGGCCTGGAACGGTACGAGCGCCAGCACCACGGCCAGGCTCAGCAGAAAGTAGGGCCAGCCCGGGAAGCCCGTACCGGACTCCGTGAGCGGTTCCGCGTCCCAGGTCCAGGCGATCAGCAGCCCGATCTGGACGGCCATGAGCGGGAAGCCCACGGCGGCGCAGCGTCCGAGCCAGCCCCAGCGCAGCCGCCCGACGACGGAGGACACGGTCCCGGCCGGCCGTCGGCCGAGACCGCGGGCCACCCCCAGGACGATGGGTATGCCGATCGCGATGCCGACGAGCGAGATGGCCAGTTCGGCGACCGGGTCCTCGAAGAAGAGATCGCTGTCCGCCGAGGCGGGCCCCGCGTCCAGAACGTCCGCGATGGTCGCGCCGACCACGCCGACCGCCACCATGCCCAGCACGACCAGCACGACAGCCAACGGCAGTTCGCCCAGCCAGCCGAACCGCCCACCCTGCCCGTTGCGCCCCTGCTCGTCGTAGCGGGAGCCCGAGGGCGCACGCACCGGCCCGGTCGGCGGACGGCTCCACTCCGGGGGCCGGTCCCAGCCCTGCCAGGTGGAGTCGGGCGGGCGGGGCGGTTCGGCGGAGGACGGCGGGGTCCAGGGAGACGAGGGAGGCGAGGGAGCCGAGTCGGGCGGCTGGGGCACGTCAGCAGGCGGGTTCACACCAGCGATCTTCGGCGCGCACGGCGTACGAGGTCAACGCGGATGCCCGGCGGGACGATCCCGCGTGCGGCCGGGCGTAACCGCAGGGCGGGCGCGGGAGGGCGCACCGAGACCCGAACACCCTTCCGGGGCACCGGTATTGCTGTGGCAGACTGCGTCGACCTATTGGTCCACACCACGTGTATCAGGAGTCCGGCATGACAAGCGCGACGCCCCACCCCCCGATCGACACCAGCAAGCCCCACTCGGCCCGGGTCTACGACGCGCTGCTCGGCGGCAAGGACAACTATCCCGTGGACCAGCAGGTGGCGGAGCTCCTGCCCGTCGAGGCGAAGGTCGGCGCCCGGCATCAGCGCTCCTTCATGAACCGCGCGACGGCCTGGCTGGCGGGCGAGGGCGTGACGCAGTTCCTGGACATCGGGACGGGCATCCCCACCGAGCCGAACCTGCACCAGACGGCCCAGGAGATCCGCCCCTCCGCCCGGGTCGTCTACTGCGACAACGACCCCATCGTTCTGCGCCACGCGGAAGCGCTGCTGGTCAGCCGTCCGGAGGGCGTGACGGACTACGTGCACGCCGACGTCCGCGAGCCCGCGATCATCCTCGACGCGGCCCGCGAGACCCTGGACTTCGACCGCCCGATAGCCCTGTCGCTCCTCGGCCTGCTCCACTTCCTCCCCGACGCCGAGGACCCGATCGGCATCATCCGTACGTTCACGAGCACCATGGCCCCCGGCAGCTACGTCGTGCTGTCCCACGGCGCGTCCGACGTGAACGAGGAGGTCGGGCAGCAGAGCGAGGACGAGTACAAGAAGGGCGGCATCCAGCTGGCTCTGCGGAGCCGCGAGGAGTTCTCGCGGTTCTTCGAGGGCCTGGAGATCGTCGCCCCCGGCCTGGTGAGGGCCCCGGAGTGGTTCAACGGCACGCCCGCGCCCACCCAGGAGTTCAGCGGTATCTACGTGGCCGTGGCCCGGGTCCCGTAACCGGGAGGCCCCTCGACGCACCCGCCCGCCCGGGCCTCGGCGGCGACGAGCTCCCGCCAGGCCGGCCGCGGAGGCTCGGGGTCGGCCTCGGCACGGGCCAACGCGTCCGCCCAGTCGGCGCGTTGCTGCTCACGGTGGCAGGGGCCGCACGTGGTGACCCACGACGCGTGCGGCCGGAACATGTGCTCCTGGCCGGGCCCGTCGCAGGCGATCAGGGGCGGTTGTGGCGGCGGCGGGGGCTGTGCCGCCACCAACAGGCCTGCCGTTGCCTCCGGATGCGGCGGCAGCTTCTCCACCAGCCGGTGCGCCAGGAACCCGAAGGCCGAACGCACCCCGCCCTCCGGCAGCGCGCTGCACAGCGCCAGCCGCAGGTCTCCGGCGCTGACGCCCCGCCGCAGCCACTCGGCGGCGAGCGCGCCGAGCTTGCGGGCCTCGCGCACGCCGAGCGAGAGCTCACGCGTCTGGTGCCGCAGCGAGAGCAACACACGCTCAGCGAGGAGAACTTCAGCTTGGTCGGGGGACGGGGCCGGGGCCTGGCCCGGGTCCTGACCCTGGTCCAGGTCCGGGTCCCGGACCCCACCCTGCTCCGGGTCCTGCTCCTGCTCCTGCTCCTGCTCCTGCAACTCGCTTTCCGCTTCCACGGCCGCTTCGGTGGGTGGGTGGGAAGAGTCTTCGCCCTGTTCTTCGTCTGCGGGTAATTGACCACCGGCCGTCCGACCGGTCGGCTCACCGACCGTCGGAGAGTGCGTACTCGGAGCGGGCCACACGTCCAGGGCAGCAGAAACGCCCACGTTCTCGTACCCGTCGGCGGGAACACCGGCGCGGAGACGGGCAGCCTGATCATTAGTCAGCGGCTGGTTGCTGAACACCTGTACGGTGCGCCAGCGCCCTCCGGCGAGGCTCTCCCGCTTCTCATGAACATACCCGTGAGTCACGAGGTCGGACTTGGCCTTTTGGTAGGCACGACCAGTCATACGGAGAGCGCGGGCGTGCTCGCCCAGAGCCTTGTCGCGGTCCTCTTCGGGCAGCCCCTGGACGTAGAGGACCAGAACCTTGGCGTCACTGCCGAGACGCGGGTGGCGCACCAGACAGTTGGGGGCCTTCGTATAGCCCCGAGGGGGCGGGATAACATGCGAAAGCATCGCGGGTGGACTCCTGATCCACTGGTGGTGAAGGCCCTCGGGTAAGTGCGCTAACACCCCCGGGGGCCGCCCCATGCGCTGCGAAGACCTGAGCGCACGGAGCGTGATGTCACGATCACCGTACCGCAGAAGGTGACCCCCACGTCACGCTCCGTCTGCGGCGTGCGCCGACCGCGCATCCGGCACATTGATCTCATGAGCGAGCCCGTGACCGCCTGCACGGCAGAGGTACACAAGCATCTCGCGGACGTCATCGACCGCGCCCGCCGTGACGGGACGCCCACGATCATCACCCGCCGAGGCAAGAGCGAAGCGGCCATCGTGGACGTCGACGCATACCGACACGTGCGCGAGGCCGCCGAGAGGTAGCTCAACCGGCTCGCGGACGAGGCCGAGGCCGAAGGAACCGATGGTTCGGTATCCCTCGAAGAGTTGGCCGCACTCTCCGGTCGGCCAACTGACCCATGGGCCACGAGGCACGATGGCGTCCCCGAATAGGTGACTACCGGGCCGTGGTGATCAAATCGTTGCTGCCCCGCGCACAACCGCGCACCCCCCTCCCTGGTCTCCTGGTCAGCCGCGAGGAAAACCTCGGGCAGGCGCGCCCGCGCGCGCGGCCCCGGGCGGCTGGGGAGAGGACGGGTTCGACGTGAAGAGCGTGAAGAGAACGACGCGGAGAGCGGTGGTGGCCGGCGCGGCCGCGGCCGTGTTGACCGGGGTGGCGGCGGTGCCGGCCGGGGCGGCGGAGGGCGGGGTCGCTTTCTCCCGGGTCACGGTGAACGGCGGGAAGCCGATCGTGATCGGGGTCAAGAAGGAGGTCGAGCTGTACGTGACCTTCCGGGTGACGACCAAACTCAAGCACAAGTCCCACCCGACGGTGTTCCCCTACCGGGGCAAGCTCGGCTCCAGCGAAACGCTGTGGAATACCATCCTTGTCAACGACTGCGTGGTCGTGAGCAAGGCGAAAGGGATCTGCGACTTCGAGGAGTGGCTGACCATCGACCCGCGGCACTACGACTTCGGGAACGAGGACGCCGGCGCCTGGAAGACGGCCGCGCAGCTGTACCTCCCCAAGGGCGCCGAGGACATCGACGACGAGAAGCTCCCGTTGCAGGTGAAGCGTGCGACCCGGGTCACGGTCAACGCCTCGCCGGAGCCGGTCGTGAAGGGGAAGACGCTCACCGTGACCGGAAAGGTCAGCCGGGCGAACTGGGACACCCACACGTACCAGGGGTACGGCGGCCGCTCGGTGAGCCTCCAGTTCAAGGCGGCGGGCTCCTCCTCGTACAAGACGGTCAAGAAGGCGACGTCGAGCAAGACCGGAGCCCTCAAGACCTCGGTGAAGGCCACCGGCGCGGGGACGTGGCGGTGGACGTACTACGGCAACACGACGTCCGGCGCGAGCTCGTCGTCCGGGGACCGGGTCGCCATTCGGTAGGCGCGGTCGGCGGCAACCAGGCGGACTGGCTGCTGGACGTCCGGAGTGGTCTTCACCGAATGGTGAGGACCAGCTGCCTTTCTGGGACCGAACCGGTCCGCGGCCCTGCTCCGGGCAGGTGCGGCGAGGAAGACCGGGAGTTTGCCCCGCAGCCCGGCTCCGCGGTGAAGGGCCACTCAACGGGAGAGCGGGAGAGCGGCAGCGGGAGCAACGACAAAACGCGCATGTGGGGCAACAACGTCTCGCCGCTGAACAGCGACGAGGTCAGCTCGTGGCGAACCAGGTACGGCTGCTGAACCGCTCAGAGAGCAGAAGGGCTGACGACATGACCGGAACCCCGCTGATCCAGACGCGCGCCCTGTGTAAAGCCTACCGATCGGCAGTGGAAACGGTGTGGGCTGCACGGGAGGTGAACTTCGCGGCCGGCGCGGGCGAGTTCGTCTGCGTATATGGGGCGAGCGGCTCCGGGAAGTCGACCCTGTTGAACCTGCTGGCCGGCCTGGATGTCGCCGATACCGGTGACATCCAGGTCGCCGGTGTCGACGTCAGTGCGGCGGATGAGGCCCAGCGCGCGCGGCTGCGGTTGGACGCCGTCGGAGTGGTCTTTCAGCACCACCAGTTGGTGGAGGAGTTCACCGCCGCCGAGAACGTCGCGTTGCCGCTGGAGGCGCGCGGGGACACGTCCTCTGCTGCCCGTGCAGAGGCTGTCGTTCAATTGGCCCGCGTGGGCCTGGCCGGGCTCGAGGACCGATTTCCAGGTCAGTTGTCCGGCGGCCAGCGGCAGCGGGTGGGTATCGCCCGCGCGCTGGCCGGTGACCGTGCCGTGCTCCTGGCGGACGAGCCGACAGGAGCGCTGGATTCGGCCGCTACGAGGGAGATGTTCACACTGCTGCGTAAGTTGTGCGACGAGGGGGTGCTGGCAGTGGTCTGCTCCCATGACACCCGCTGCCGGGAGTTCGCCGACTCGGTTTATGAGGTCGTCGACGGCCGCCTGGAACACCGCTGATGGCGCGGCAGCCGAAACAGGCCGACAAGGGCACATCGGTCCTGCCGCAGCCACGACTCGCGGCACGGCTGGCATGGCGGCTGGGCCGGCGCCAGGGTCAATGGATCGGCGCCTCTTCGACGGTGTTCGTGGCGGGTCTGTTCACGATGGCCATGTTCATCGCGTTGTCGACGTTGTCACTCTCAGGTGCTCAGGAGGCCGATCGGGACTTGGGCCGTTTCGACGCTCTCGCGAGCGCTGAGATGACGCTCGCCCCCGGAAGTAGGACGCCGGCCCCGGCCATGGCCGGGGCCGCGCAGCAGGCCGGTGCGAACGAGTCTGCCGCCTTCCTCACCGCGCTCGACGTGCAGCTCGCCGTCACTCCGGCACGGAACGTGACCCTGCTGGAGGGGCAGTGGAACCCCAACCCGTACCCAGATGTTTACGAGTTGACGGCCGGGCGCTGGCCGCAACAGCCGGGCGAGATCGTTGTGACCGACCCAGGGGACGTCAAGGCCGCTGCCGGTCAGACGCTCACCGTGCTCGGTGACGTTCGGCTGCGCGTGGTGGGCGTCGCGGACAACCACTACGCGAACACCTCGGCCCTGCTCGCCGCGCCAGGCACCTGGAGCAGTCTGGACCCGAAAGTCGCTGAGGGCTACCCCTCCCTGGCCGCGCAGCCGTACCTGCTGTGGACCGGGGGGCCAGAGCAAGCCGTCATGGACGCGGTGACGAAGACGCTCACGTCGTACAGCGATGGCTCCGGCCCACGGGAGGGCGAGGGCGGACCGGAACTTCTGCCCGGCCCGCCGACCCTTCGGGCACAGATGGAGACCAAAGCAGCCGACTACTGGATCGAGAAGTCCCCCGCCGGATACGCCATCCCCGCCGTTCTGGTCCCCATCGGCGCCGTGCTGCTGATGTTCGGGCTCGTCGACCGACGCCTGCGGCGCACCACGGAGACCATGGTCTCCTTGGGGTTGCGACCCGCCACCACGGTAGCGGCCGTGAGCTTCGCCTGCGTGGCATGGTGCCTGGCGGCAGCTACCGCCGGTGCCGCTGCCGGAGTTGCCACCGGCTGGGCCCTACGACCTCTCCTGGCGTACCTGCAAGACCGGCCGGTGGGAGATGTCGAAGGAATCACAGACGCTGCTACGCAGCTCCTCGCTCTGGTCGCGGCAACCGGAGTGCTGACCGGCGCGGGGCTGCTCCTGGCCCGCCGGACCCGCGGCGAGCAGCCTCACCCCACCACCACGTCACCGGCACACCAGCCGCAGGCGAAGAACCTCCGCAAGAAGAGCGCTGCCACGGTTGTCCGAGACGTCCGCCAACTGGCCGCGTTGGGCGTCTGGTGCGTCTGCGTGGTCTACACGGCGACACGCCTCGACACCCCGTCCGAGGGCATGTTCCTGACCGCCCTGATCACGGCCGCGGTGGTGCTGACGTTGCCGGAGTTCTTCGGACTCGCGACCCGTCTGCTCACGGAGCGTGACGCCCGCCGCAGGCTGGCCCGCCGTCAACTGCAGGCCGACCGGCGGCGGGCACAGGCCGCCCTCGCCGTCCTTACCGTGATCATCGGCGCCAGCCTGGGCATGCTCGCCCTTCTCGACACCCTGATCCGCAGCAGCGAGAACACCGTGCAACCGGACGTCCTGCCCGGCCAGGTACTGCTGGCGCACCGGGCCAGCAGCGCCTTCGCACCACCGGAGCGGATGCTCACCGTGCTCAAGGAGAGCCAAGTTCTCGAAGGCCTTCCCCAGGCGGAACTCCACCGCCTCTCGAAGGAGTCCGTGGACGAAACCGGCCCCGTCCCCAGCACAACTCGCCAAGGCAACAACGGCGGCATCCTGGCCGTCGACTCACCCGACGACGTCCCCGTCCTGACCGGCCGCCCCCTGACCGCCGACCAGCGTGCGCTGCTCAACCGCGGCGGCCTCCTGGTCTGGGCGGACCGGGACAACGCCCCGCCCCCCGAAGGACAGCCGACCCGACTGGTGGTGGCTGAGGGCGACCGTATCCTCACCGAAACCCCTCCCCTGCCCTCCAAGACCCTGGAACTGGCACGCACGGGCTGGCGCGCCGGCACGGACGGGATCCTTCTCCTCGACACCGCCCGCCGCCTTGAACTCCCCATCGCCGTGCGGGGCCCGATCATGGTCGCCAACGCCGACGACGGCCAGGACGCGCGCGCTCAACAGGTCCTCCAGGACCACGCGATCGACGCGCGCGCCGCCTACATCTATGTCGAGCCAGAACCACCGGTCCCGGATACCGCGCTCTACGTCTCCGCCGCGGCCTTGGCCCTGCTTGCGCTCGCCACCGTCCTCACCGCGCTCCGGGGCCAGACCCGAGCACTCAAGACCTACATCGACAGCCTCATCGCGCTCGGCATCCCGCCATCCTGGGGCCGCCACATCATCCTCTGGCAGTACGCCGTGCTCCTGGGAACCGCCACTCTCCTCGGGCTCTTCATCGCCATCGTCCCGACCGTGGCTCTGGCCACCCAGATCCCCGACTTCCAGCTCAGCATTCCCTGGGGACAGATGAGCCTGCTCCTCGCCACTCTCGGCCTGGCCTCCGTACTCGCCGCAACCCGATCGACGCTCGCTCTACGCCGGTAGGGGGCCGCGCCCTCCACCCTTGATGTTTCCAGGAAGAGCGAAGCGACCACCAGCCCGGCGGACCGGTAAGGACGGACTACTCGGTCGCACTGAGCGCGGGCTGCGGAAGCGTTCCTCCGGTGAACTCGCTGACCCGTGCGGGTGATTGCGGACGCGCAGGCTGCGCGAAGGCGGGACGCGGCCGGTAGAACGCGCTGGTGATCAAGAACCTCGCGCGCGGTATCGGCGCGCTCACCCTCGCCCTCGTCCCCCTCCTCCCGTCTTCCGCCACTCCAGCCGCGCAGGCCGCTCCGGTGGCGGAGGTAACGACCCTGGCCGACGCGGTCGGTCTGCTCAAGGTGACCGAGGAGAACCGCACCGGCTACACCTCTTCGTCCTTCCGACACTGGAACGCGGGCGAGGACCCGACGGACGGGTGCGACACCCGAGCCGAGGTCCTCCTCGCCGAAGCGGTCGTCGCACCGACCGTGGGGTCCGGCTGCAAGCTGACCGGCGGCAGGTGGACGTCCTACTTCGACGGCCAGGAGGTCACCACCGCCGGGTCCCTGGACGTCGCCCACCTCGTCGCGCCCGCCGAGGCCTGGGATTCCGGCGCCTCCGCCTGGACCGCCGAGCAGCGGGAGGCCTACGCGAACGACCAGGGGTCGGACGTCTCCCTGGTCGCGGTCACGTCGCGCACCAACCGCCGGAAGGCGGACAAGGACCCGGCGGACTGGATGCCGCCGTCCCCGGAGGTCCAGTGCCGGTATGCGGGGGAATGGGTGGCGACCAAGCTCCGCTGGCAGCTCACCGCGGACGACCGCGAGCTCGAAGCGCTGAAGGTGTACGCCGAGGGGCCCTGCGAGGACACCATCGTCCGCTACACACCGGCGGTCTGAGCCACCCGGGAACGACACGCCGGCCTCGCTCACTCCCTCACGGCGCACCCCGCCCGCAGCCAGGCCATCTCATGCAGCAACCCACCGTCCACGAAGGGATCCTGGGCGGTGGGCCGCGACCGCCAGTCCAGCGGCCAGGTCCCCCCGTCCAGCGCCGGAACCCCGACGAACGCGTCCCCGCGCGCGTTCCTGCTCATCGCCTCCACGCCGGGGGGCCACCGGTGCCCGGCGGCGGTGCCTGGCGCGAGCAGGAAGTACATGCTGCGCTCGCCGATACCGGAGCGGACGATGGGCCCGGCGTGGAAGTCGGTGAACTGCATGACCTCGTAGGCGATTTCCTCGCCGAGCAGGCCGACTGCACGGACGGCGTCGAAGTGGATGCCCACGTGACGGAGGGCGTGGCCGGCGGCGGGGATCCAGGAGGGCACCGGATCCGGTGAATTCTTCAGTTCCATGCGCTCAGCTTTGCGGCGAACACGTACCGTGACCAGGAATCTGAGGACTCCGTGCACCGCTGTGCACTTGTAGGGGGCGCCGTGCACCTGGGAAATGAGACGAGCGGTAACGCCGTCATGTTCGGCCGACTGCTGCGCCACTTCCGGGAGCGCGCCGGACTGTCGCAGGAAGCCCTGGGCAGGAGGATCAGGTTCTCCAAGTCCCAAGTGGCCATGGTCGAGCGCGGAAACCGGCCGCCGAGGGGCGGATTCGTGGAGCGCGCAGACGACGCGGTGGGTGCACAAGGCGCACTCATGGCGGCCGGAGAGGACGTTACGGGGAGCTACTTGGCCGATTGGTTCGAGGACTTCGCCAACCTGGAGAGAAGGGCGGCAGCACGGCATGAGTACGAGACGCACGTGGTACCCGGCCTGCTCCAGACGGAGGCATACGCTCGCACCGTTCTCCAAGGTGGCTACCCGCCGGTGGGGGACGACGTGGTCGAAGGCCGAGTCGCGGACCGGCTGGCCCGCCAGTCCCTCATCACGCGCAAGGACCCGGC
Organism: Streptomyces sp. MGP-P1; assembly: GCF_057766565.1. Taxonomy (NCBI): domain Bacteria; kingdom Bacillati; phylum Actinomycetota; class Actinomycetes; order Kitasatosporales; family Streptomycetaceae; genus Streptomyces; species Streptomyces sp. MGP-P1. The sequence continues at coordinate 389,964 of NZ_JBYMEM010000005.1, forward strand.
CGCCCTCAGTTTCGTACTCGAACTAAGTGCGCTGGCTCGCCCGATCGGCGGCCGGGCCGTACACCAGGAGCAGATCGCCCATGTTCTCAACGTGGCGCAGTTGCGCCATGTGACACTTCAGGTGATGTCCCCCCACCGCGAGACTCACAGTGGCCTGAGTGGTCCTTTCGTCCTGCTGGAAACGAAGGAACAGCGCCGACTCGCCTACCTTGAAGTCCAGGACCACAGGCTCCTCACTGATCAAGAGCCCACCGTGGGTGCCCTGTTCGGCAAGTATGGCAACATGCGGGCGCAGGCTCTCAATCCCGAGGAAACCTGCGTAGAGATCGAGAAACTGGCTAAATGAGCACTGAACTCAACTGGTTCAAGAGCAGCTATAGCGGAGAGAACAGCGGCAACTGCATCGAGGTAGCCACCTGCCCCCACACCGTCCACATCCGCGACTCCAAGGACCTCACCGCCCCCACCCTCGCCGTCTCCCCCGCCTCCTGGACGTTCTTCGTGGAGTTCGCCGCCTCCTGAGCGACGCGGGGGCGGGGTCTCGTTCACCCGTGTCCAGATGAACGGCGGCAAGCCGATCGTGATCGGCACGTCGAAGGAGGTCCGCGCGCCCGCATCCTTCTGGGAGACCAGGAAGTACGCCTCCTACGGGGGCTGCTCGGTGAGCCTGCGGTTCAAGCCGTCCGGCGCCGCCTCCTACACCACGGCGAAGAAGGTGCCGGCGAACGGCTCGGGTGCCCTCAAGCCGACCGTGAAGGCCTCCAGGACGACCGCCACCACCGTGTAGGACCCGCCGCCCTGCACCCTGGCCGACCGCGAGCGGTGCCTAGGAGGCGTCCAGCTTGCGCCGTTCCCGCTTGTTGGGGTGACGGACGACCACTCCGCCCATGGCGCCGGACCCGGTGAGCCGGATCAGCGGAGTTCCCGGGAGCCGGTCGGAGGTGGTCTTGTCCGTGAGGCCGCCGATGCCGGGATCGATGCCGCTGGTGTCCGCGACCCAGCCGTCGGGGATGACGACCGTGACACCGGATGTCTCCGCGTACGCCTCCACGACGACCTCCGCGAGACGGCACTCGACCCGGGTGAAGTCCAGCGTCACGCCCCCCACGCCTCCGTGAGCGATCACGCGTCCCGGAACGTCCCAGCGCCCGGGCCCCAGGGAGGCACCGAACATGCCGCCCCTCAGCACCAGTGGCGGCCGGTTCTCCGCTGCGGAGGCCGAGGCAGAGTGCGGCACCGGCAAGTCGGCGGTGAGACAGTCCAGTTCGCCGTGGGTCTTGGCCGTCAGTGCCAGCTCCAGGCGGGAATCCAGCTCATCGAAATCGATGCGCCCCTCGGCCGCCGCATCACGCAGCCGCTCAACTACGGCTTCCCGGTCGTCGTGAGAGGCACGAATTCCCCCTGGCGAAACGGGGCGCGGAGAGGGCTCCGGAAACTGGGCTGTCATAGCCGCAAGGATAGGCAGTCGGCGCAGCGACTGCCTATCGACAGCCCTCACCGTCCACACGCTCGCCGGGCCCCCTGAAACGGCGGACGCCCTCATGGGGTCCGCCACCTCCGGAGCAGCGCTGGGGCGGCGGACTGCCGATGCTCTGCAACCATCGAGCTGTCCGTCCAACGCACGGTCAGGACGAGGGGGCGGGGCCCGGGACCGGGGTCTCGGCGGACCAGAAGTCGGAGCGGACGTTGGGGGTGGGGGGCCTACCGTCGTACGTGCGGCCGGTCGCCACCTTTGTGGGCACGGCCACCTTCGACTCGTCGACGCAGGGGCTGGTTACCTCGAAGAATGCCTGCCCTTTGTAGCCGAACTTGACCACGATGCCGAAGCCGTCCTTGGATACGGCGATGATCGAAGGCATTTCCTTGCTCGGATTCACCGTCTTGATCCGAAAGTCGCTCGCCTTCCAGAAACGCTCGACCACTCCCAGAAAGTTGCCCCGACGCTGCTCAGAAACGACTGTCATCACGGTCCAGTAGCGCGTTACGTCGCAGCTACCGGTCGTCGTCGTGTAGTGGACCCATTCGATGTCCGGCTTGATCTCTCCGACCGTCGCGTAGAACATCCCGTCGGCGCGCTCCGCCGCCCCCTGCATGTCCATGCCTGCTACTGCCCCATTCCCGTTCTTGGCACTACTCAGCAGCCCGCAGCCGACGAGCAACGCGCCGGTCACGCCCAGCGCACAGGCCAGGCGAACAGTTCGCATAATGCGCCTCATCGATGCTTCTCCCTCACGATGTCCTCAGGACGTCCGCCGACAATGCTTGCGATATTGCGCGCCGATTCCTGATCCTTCGTGGGAGTGAAGTACTGGGAGTGGGCGTCGAACATTCCGGCTTCGAGAACCATCCTGGGCCCATCGTCGACCTCGAAGCGCTGTGCCCCGAAGGCTTCACTCGCCGGGTCCTTGCCGAAGTACAGGTCGTCGTTGCCGACATCGAGAAGATCATTAGCCCTTCTGACCGCCTCCGGACCACCCAGCACCCAGGCGGGCCCCGCAGCGAGCGCCGACTCTCCCTTCGTGGGCACGTGGGTGACCGGGTCGTTGTCGGCGGCGCCCACGAACACATGGTCCTTGCCCACGCCGAGTTCCGTCGCCTTCTGGGCGTCCACGCCGGGGCTGCCGAGCAGGATCACATCATCGACGCCCGGAATCCCGCCGGACTCCTTGGCGGCCGTGCCCACGGTGAGCGAGCCGTAGGAATGCCCGATCGCCGTCACATGCGGGTCCTCGTTCCCGTTCGTCGCCGAAAGACCTGCCATGAACTCGTTGTACGCCGGGGCCCCCCGCTGCGCATCGCCCTTCGTCATTACGTCCGCACTCTGCGGGGCGTCGTAACCCAGCCAGACGATCGAGGCACTGGACGGGTCAACATCCTGGGTACCGATGGCCGTGTCCTGTGCCCGCTTCATCGTGTCCGTGACGAAGTCGCCGTCGAGCTTGGTGCCGAGGCCAGGAACGTACGCCGCGACGTGCCTGGACGTATCGGGGTTCCCGTACGAGACGACCGCGCGTCCGTTGCCCTCGTCCCCGATGCCGAGAAGGAACATGGGCGGGTGACTCGACTCACCGAGTTTGTCCTGAATCATGCGGAGGGCGTCGAGTTTGGTCCTGGCGTCGTCGCTGCCCTGACGCGCCAACTCGTCGATGAGGACCGGCAGGTAGTTGCGGTTCGCCTCGTCGCGGACGACCGCCGGGATGCCGTCCAGACCGCCGATCAGGTCCGGTGCGACGTTCACGTACTCCTGCCGCTGTTCGTCGGTCAACGCGTCCCACCACTTCTTGCGCTCCGCAGGGTCCTTGTCCTGCGGGATCCCTTCGGCGAGGTGCATGCCGGCGGTGGAGCGGACGTCGGCCGTGTCCCTGAACACGTCCTTCAGCGTGGCCGCGGTGACATCGAGTCCCTTCTCCGCCTTCAGGCCGTTGAGGGTCTTCGCGTACCGGGCGTCGATCTCCCGCGCGGACCGCACAGCTCGGGCGATGCGGTCGGCCACGTCCTGGGCCTTCTCCGCGTTCGGGTTGACCGGCCTGAAGCCTGAGTAGCCGGGGTACAGCGACTGCTGCCCCGGCAAGCCGAGGCCCGGCGGGTCCAGCGGGAGGCGGGAGCTGCCCCGCGAGCTACCTCCCGGCGCCTCCTGCTTCGCCCCGGTCAGGTCGTCGACCTTCGCGGCCGGGTAGCTGACGGAGCCATCGTCGTGGACCGTGAAGTTCAGGGAGGCCGCGTCCTCCAGTGCCTGCTTCAGCAGGTTCTGGGGCTCGGCCAGATCGCCGGCAAGCCCGTTGAGCGCTGTACGGACCAACCCACACTCGGTCTGCACGTACTGGAAGTTGCGGCTGAGTCGCCGCAGCCTGCCGAGGGCAGCCTCGGCCGAGTCGCTCTCCTGGGTCTCGCGGAGCTTCGCGGACATCGCGCGGTCGACCTGTGCCCGGTCGGAGGCCGAACGACCGGATACCTCGTGCCACTTGTCGCCCGCCTGCGTGAGCTCGGAGGTCTTGAGGTCGCGCAGCAGCTGCCAAGTGAGGGGCCCTGTCATCGCTTCTCATCCGCCTTGCCGGGGACCTGGACCCCCGCGAAGGACGACTTGACCCCGGTCTCCGACTCCCCCATCTCCTTGGCGACCGTCAGCAGGTTTCCCTTGAGTTGCTCGCACTCGTCCCGTACCGCCTGAAGGCGTTCTTCCCAGGACGTCAGCACGCTCTTGAGGGCCGCGACGGAACTGAGGCCGGCTAATCCCGCCGCGACGCCCTCATGACCGCGCCCGAGAACCGACCTGCTCGTCTCCGCCCTGGTCCGTAAGTCGCCGGCGGTGCCGGAAGCACTGGTCCAAGGGCCCTTGGTGTACTTGAGTTTCCCGGTTCCGCCCGAACCGGCCCCGGCGTCGCTGGACGCCGAGGCAAGCCTCAACGCCGGCCCACCGTCGGTCGGTCCGAACAGCTCCTGCCAGCGCTCCGCATCAAACACGACACTCCCCCGTCTGTCCGCGTTCCATTTCTGCGCCCGGAGAGGCTAGCGCAGGCTATGTGCGTGTACGCGATCGGGAACGGGTTCCAGACAAGGAAATGGCTGGACAACAGTGTCGGTCAGGCGTTCGTGCTTGCATACGCACTGGCTGGAAAGCGGTTAGAGAAGTGGACCGCTGGGTGCACTGTGCTGGACGAGGCCCTCCCGCACTGGACGCCGATCCACTGACGCGCCGGGGCCCGACCTGCTGACGGGGCCCGGGCCGGCGCTGCTCGGCCTCGCGCTCCTTCAGTCCTCGCGCCCTTCGCCCTGTCGTCGGCACGGAGCAAAGCTACTGATCTTGCCGGTCCGGGGCGGTGGACCGTACCAGGGAGACGGGCTCCGTCTGCTGGTCGGAGGCGGAGACACGGGTGGTGTGGCGGGTGAGGCGCAGGCCCATGGCCGTGAGGGCGTCCGTGTCGTAGAGCGCGCACAGGAGCGCCGCCGCGGCGGGCAGCGACAGCGGGATGGCCGGATTGTGCCCGAGCAGGGCCGCCGTGTCCGGGTCGTCGAGGGCGGCCTGGCCCGCGTGGGCGAGGACCTGGCGGGGGTCGTCGACGACGAGCTCGTCGATCTGGATCCGCTGGGCGCGGACGCGCAGGTCGAGCGGGCGGGCCGGGGTGGGCCTCGGGATCGCGACGACGGACCGGAGCTTCGGGTGGGACGGGCGGTTCAGGTGGGCCACGTCGGCCAGGTCGGTCAGGTTGTTCATGCGGTGGGCTCCAGAGAACGGGCCGCCGGAACGACGGTGCGCGGAACGACGGTGCGCGGAACGGCTGGGGCGGGGGATGGGGCAGGGCAGGGACGGGGCCGGGTCGGAGCTGCTGGGGCGGGGCCGGGGCCAAGGGGTGGGGGGCTGGTCGCGCACGGTTTTGGCGTTGGGGGCAAGATCGGTCCGGTCTCACCGAGTTGGCGTGTGGTCGAGTCGGACATGCTTACCTTGAGAGCGCCGTGCGACCGTCGCAAGGTGCGCTGTGTGCACTGTGCGCAGACTGCGCGGAATGTCGGATAGATCGAGCCGAAACGGGACCGGAGCGGGACCGATGTGGGACCGGATCGGGACCGGAGCGGGACCCATGCGGCGCCCGATCGGGACCGGAGCAGGACCCAGGCGGCGTCGGAACGGGGCCGGAACGGGAGGGGGGAAGCCGTGGCGCGCGAGAGGTCGGGGCGGACGGCGCGGCATCTGGTCCTCGTGGCCCGCCTGCGGCGACTGCGGGAAGGCGCCGGCCTTTCCGTCCCTCAGGCCGCCACCCAGCTGGGGTGGCACCCCACGACGCTGCGGCGGCTGGAACAGGCGCAGACCTCCCTCGACGTGGGGCAGGTGTCCGCCCTGCTCGCCGTCTACGGGGCGGGCGCGGCGGAGGCCGACGACATCATGGGGCGGCTCAACGCGGCCAACATGCCCGGCTGGTGGCATCCGTGGCGCGATGCGATGGCACCGTGGCTGATGGACCTGATGAGCGTGGAGTCGGCGGCCGGCGTCGTACGCACCTGGGACCCGGCGCTGGTTCCGTTACTGCTGCGGACCCCGGCCTACGCGATGGCCGTGGACGAGATCAGGTGCCCCGACGGGGACGCGGCCGGGCGGCGACGCCGGGCGGACTTTCTGCTGGAGCGTCAGAAACGGCTCCAGGAACAGCAGACCCGGCTCTGGGCCGTGCTGCCCGTCACCGCGCTGCGCGTCCGGGTGGGCGGCGCCGAGGTGATGCGTGAACAGCTCAGGAGCATGCAGCAGCTGGCGGAGCGGGGTGATGTGACGGTGCAGCTGCACCCGGAGTACGCCCCGCCGCACCCGCTGACCGGTGTTCCGGCGTTGACCCTCTACCGGGTGGAGATCCGGGAGATCGCCGACCATGTGGTGCGGGAGGGCGGGCTCCCCGGCACGGCGGAGGTGTGGGACAGCCCCCACCCCGTGCAGACGTATCAGGGAATGCTGGACGTGTCGTGCGTGATGGCGATGCGGCCGGCCCGAACAGGAGAGGTGTTACAGGATGAGTACGACCGGAAATGGGCCTGAGGGAAACGGGCCCGAACTGCCCGCGCAGATCGATACGAGCGTCGCGCACTCCGCCCGGGTCTGGAACTACTGGCTCGGCGGCAAGGACAACTTCCCGGCGGACCGGGCGGCGGGCGACGCCTACCGTGAGAAGTACCCGCTGATCGAGACGTTCGCGAAGGAGTCGCGGGACTTCCTCCGCCGTACGGTCACCCACCTCGCCCGGGACGCCGGAATCCGCCAGTTCCTCGACGTGGGCGCCGGGTTGCCCACCGCGAACAACACCCACGAGGTGGCCCAGCGGATAGCCCCGGACTCCCGGATCGTCTACGTCGACCACGACCCCCTGGTGCTCCTGCACGTCCACGCGCTGCTGACCAGCACCCCCGAGGGCGCCACCGCCTACGTCGAGGCGGACATGCGCGACACCGAGACCGTGCTCACCGGGGCGGCCAAGACCCTGGACCTGACGCAGCCCGTCGCCCTCGTGATCAGTGACGTCCTCGGGCACATCGTGGACTGGGACGACGCCCTGTCCCTGGTGCGGCGGCTGGTGGACCGGCTGCCCTCGGGCAGCTACCTCTCGCTCAGCCACTCCACCGCATCCGACGACGCCCACCGCGCCGTCCAGGACGAGTACAACGCGAGCGGCGCGATCCCGTACATCTTCCGGGAGCCGGAGACCACGATCGCGTTCTTCGAAGGGCTGGAGATGGTGGAGCCGGGCATGGTGTCCTGGCCGAACTGGCGGCCCGACGCGAACACCGGCACCACCACGGCCCGGGCCGGGTGGGGCGCGGTCGCCCGCATTCCCTGACCCACGTCCGCAACTGGCGTGCCGCGCGCGGGACTTCTGCGCGCGCGGTACGCACGGCCGCAGAGGCTCGCCCATGAGCAGCACAGGCACGACCGGCCACGGGGCCACGGGCCCGCGGGGCGCCCGGCACGAGCGGGACGCGGCGGACCGGCTGCTGCGGGCGGCGACCCGGTCCGGTGCGCACCTGATCGCCGAGGCCGCGTCCCTGGTCCAGGGGTGGGCGGTGCTGGCCGACCCCATCGCCGGGGCCGTCTACAGCTCCCCCGCGGCCGCGGCCGCCGACGGCGTACACGCGGCCGCCGCGCCGTCGGAGCACCCGCACTGCACGCAGCTCCCGGCGGCCGGAGCCGTCCTCGTCCTGGCCCCGGCGCCCACCGTGCCCCCGGGGCACGCCTGCCACGTCGCCACGACCACCGCGGCCCTCCTGGAGGTGCGCGGCCGGCGGGCGGCGGAGCTGCGGGGCGAACAGATGCGGCTGCACACCACCCTCATCCGGCTGCTGCTGGCGGGCCACACCGACGCCGTCACCGAGACCTTGGCCGGGAACAGGCTCACGCATGTCACGGTCTACCGGCTCTCCGGCCCCGACCTGCCCGCCGCCCACGAGGTGCTCTGGCGGGCCGCCCGCCCCTCCATCGCCCCGCACGCCGACGCCTGCACCCTGATCGGCCGGCCGGACGGGGAACTGGTCGTCGCCGAGCTCCACCACGGCGGCGACGACGGGCGGATCCTGCGCCTGGTCTCCCGGCTGAGCGAGCGGCACCACCTGCTCGCGGGCATGGCCGGGCCCCTGCCCCTGGCCGAGATGTCCACCGCCCACAGCGACGCCGCCGCCGCCCGGCACAGCGCCACCCCTGACTGCCGCATCGTCCCCGCCGACGCCGTGGGCACCTCCCGGCTCGCCCCCCTCCTGCCCGCCGCCCGGTACGCCCGGTGGGCGGCATCCGTGCTGCGCCCGCTGTCCCCGGCCCACCAGCACCTGCTCCTGGTCTGGCTCCGCACCGGCAGCAAGCCCCGCGCCGCCGCCGCGCTCGGCCTGTCCGCCGGCACGGTCCGGGCCCGGATACGTGACCTGTCCAGGCTGCTCGGCGCGGACCTGGAGGACGCCACCGTGCAGGCGCATCTGCTACTCGCCCTCCGCGCCCCCGCTCCCGAGCCCGACCCCAACCTGGACGTCGACGACGCCGGGGCCGACTCCGACGCCGACGCCGACCCGGACGCCGATGACGCCGACCTGCACGTCCCCGACCCCGACCTGGACGACGCCGGGGCCGACTCCGACGCCGACCTCAGCCGCAGCAGCAGCACCAGCACCAGCAGCGGCTGTCCGGCCGGTCCCGCCCGGCTGGAGGCGCTGCCGGACGATCTCCTGGACACCGAGGCGGCCCGGAGCTGGGCCGTCGGCCTAGTCGGCGGGCTGGAGCCGCACCTGCGGATCGCCCTGGCCTGCTGGCTGCGCCACCACGCCCGAACCGCCCCCGCCGCGGCCGAACTGCACGTCCACCGCACCACCCTGGCCGGCTGGCTCACCCAGTGCGCCGAACACCTCGCGCGCAACCTCGCCGACGCCACCGTGCGCGCCGAGGTCCACCTCGCGCTGAAGGCCACCCGGAACGGCCCCGACGACCCGACGGCCCTTCCCCGGCGCGGTGGCCGCACCTACCGCCGCCTGTGACGCCCCAGCAGGGCCCCGTACACCTAGGCCCTGTCGTCGAACTCCCGTCTGCCCCGCGGCGCCATGCACGCACTCTCGCCGCACCGGGCCCACGCCCGAGTACGCCCAGTACGAGGACGTGAGCCCGGCACGCCGAGAGCACGCACCTGACCCCGCAGGGCCGCCCTCCGGGCGACGACGGGAGTTTGACGACAGGGCCTAAGGCGTGTTTCGAAGGGGCCGGCGGGCGGCGGCCAGGCCACCGATCAGGCGGCCCAGCTCCGCCGGCGCCTGGAGGTGGGCCATGTGCCCCTGGCCGGGCAGCTCGTGGACCTCGGCGTGGGGGACGCGCCGCGCGATGTCGTCGAACGACGTGCCGTAGGGGGCCCTTCCGCGGCTGGCCCCGCCGACGATCAGGTCGACGCGGCCCGCCCGCCGGGCGAGGGCCTCCGGCGCGGGCTCCCCGTACAGCGCGGCCAGCTCGGCGTACAGCGGCCCGGCCAGCCGGCACAGGGCCCCCCACACCTCGGGGTCGGCGCGCAGGGCGTCGACGGCCGCCGCGTCGAGACCGGCGAGCCGCCGGTGCACGATCTCCACCGCCGCGTCCCGGTCCGCCGCCTCCTGCGCGGCCTTCAGTCCCGGTAGCACGTCCAGGCCGAACGGGCGCATCACGGGCTCGTACGCGATCACCTGGCGCAGGGGCCGTTCGTCGGCGGCCAGCAGGGCGATCAGCCCGCCGTAACTCCAGCCGAAGAGCGCCTGGACGCCGCCCACTTCGTCCAGCACCACGCCGAGGTCGGCCACCTCGGTCCGCAGGGAGTACGCGCTGGTCATCGGTCCCGAGGGCGCGCGCCCCCGGCGGTTGACGACCGCCACCGACGGCCAGGCGTCCACGGCGGACGCGACCGTACGCCAGCCGAGGGCGTCGCTCATGGCCCCGGGGACGATGACGAGGCCCGGCACGTCCGGCTCCCCGTACACGTCGACCGTGATCCAGCTGCCGTCGCCCACCGAGAGCCTTTTCCGAATCGATTGCTCCATAAAGCCATTATGGCGCGATCGCTCTATAATTCAAGGGTGCCCCAGCCGAAACGTGGACGCCCACGAGCCTTCGACCGTGACCGCGCCCTCCTCGACGCCGCCCGCCTCTTCTGGCGACGCGGATACTCCGGAACCTCGACCCGCGACCTGACCGCACTGCTCGGGCTCTCCACCTCCAGCCTCTACGGCACCTTCGGCAGCAAGGCCGGCCTGTTCGAGGAAGCGGTGCGGACCTACGCGGAGCGCTACCGCGAGATCTACCAACAGGCCCTCGCGACACCGGAGTTCCGGTCCGCCGTCGAACGCGTCCTCGTCGACTCCGTCCACGAGTTCACCCGGCCCGACGACGAACACCCCGGCTGCCTGCTCAGCAGCGCCGCCATGGCCGACAGCACCGGCACACTCGACACCAGCGCCTACTTCGCCGAACTCCAGGACTCCAACGAGCGGGCTCTCCGCGCCCGCGTCGAACGCGCCGTCCAGGAAGGGGATCTGCCCGCCGACACGGACGCGGAGGCCCTGACAGGGCTCATCCAGTCCCTCTGGCACGGGCTGTCGGCGCGGGCCAATCTCGGTACGGACCGCGAGAGTCTGCTCGCGACGGCACGGCTCGCCCACGAGCTGATCTGCGGACGCCGGGGGCCGGCCGCGTGACCCGCGCGGCGAGCGGCCCCGGCCCCGCAGGTCGCGCCACACCGCGACGCCCCCGGGTGAACGGTCCGCCCGCAGGTCAGCGCAGGCGCAAGAGCGTCGCCCGCCTGTCCTGAAAGGCCATTGACGTACGCGTACGGGTCACGAAGGATCACCGCGTGACGAACACCGAACAGCCCCCGCCCGCCTCCGGACCGGTCCGCCCCATCGCCCTGATCACCGGCGTCGGCCGCAGCATCGGCATCGGCGCGGGCATCGCGCGCCGACTGGCGTCCACCGGCTGGGACGTCGCCTTCACCTACTGGACGCCCTACGACCGCCGCATGGACTGGGGCGCCGAGCCGGGGGCCGCCGCGTCCATCGAGAAGGAGCTGGCGGAGGCGGGGGCCCGTACGGCGGCGATCGAGGCGGACCTGACCGACCCCGACGCGCCGACGCGCATCTTCGACGAGGCGGAACAGCGCCTCGGCGGGCCGGTGACCGCACTCGTCCTCTCGCACGCGGAGTCGGTGGACTCGGGGCTGCTGGACACCACCGTGGAGGCGTTCGACCGGCACTTCGCGGTGAACTCCCGGGCCAGTTGGCTGCTGATCCGCGAGTACGGGCTCCGCTTCCGCGGCGCGCCCGGCTCCGTGCCCGGCACCCCGACAGGCAGGATCGTCGCGCTCACCAGCGACCACACCGTGGGCAACCTCCCCTACGGGGCGAGCAAGGGGGCCCTGGACCGCATCACGCTGGCCGCCGCGCACGAGCTGGGCCACCTCGGGGTGACCGCGAACGTCGTCAACCCCGGCCCGGTGGACACCGGCTGGATGAACGACGAGCTGCGCGAGACCCTGGCGCGGGGCACCCCGCTCGGCCGTCTCGGCACCCCGCTGGACACCGCCCACCTGGTGGGATTCCTGTGCTCCCCCGAAGGCCAGTGGGTCAACGGCCAGTTGCTGAAGAGCAACGGCGGCGCGGCGTCCTAGGCTCCCGTCCGTACCGCCGTTCGCCGGGGCGCGAACCGGCACCGCACGCCGACGCGTCCGAGCAGGACGTAGCGTCTAATCTGGCGTGGTCCATGTAGTGCACAGGGGGTCGTATGCACAACGAAGACAAGGCCGGCAGAGCGGGCGACGGGGCCAGCGGCCCCGAGGACCGCCGGTCGAACGACGACCCCCGACAGCCGGACGCCGTGGCGCAGGAGTGGCCGAGCACGCAGCCTCCGCCGCACGACGCTCCGCCCTCCCCCCGGACCGTGATCGACGGCCGCTACGAGCTGCTGGAGCCGATCGGCAGCGGCGGGATGGGCGAGGTCTGGAAGGCCCACGACCGGCGGCTGCGCCGGTTCGTCGCCGTGAAGGGCCTGCTCGACCGGAACTCGATGACCGCCGCCACGCAGACGGCGGCGCTGCAACGGGCGCGGCGCGAGGCCGAGGCCATCGCCAAGATCGAGCACCAGAACGTGGTGACGGTCCACGACCAGGTCGAGACCGACAACCAGGTCTGGATCGTGATGAAGCTGCTCGAAGCGAGGTCCCTGGGAGACCTGTTGGGCGGCGACGGGGTCCTCGCCGTGCCGAGGGCCGCGAACATCGGCCTCCAGATCCTCCAGGGCCTGCAAGCGGTCCACGCGGCATCGGTCGTCCACCGCGACGTGAAACCGGGCAACGTCCTCGTACGCGACGACGGCCTCGCGATCCTGGTGGACTTCGGCATCGCCACCTTCGAGGGCGCGGACCGGGTGACCCGGTCCGGAAGCGTCATCGGCACCTCCTCCTACCTGGCACCCGAGCTCTTCGCCCCCGCCTCCCCGGGCCCCACCCCCGCCTCCGACCTGTGGGCGCTGGGGATCACGCTGTACGAGATGGTCGAGGGCCGCGTGCCCTTCGCCGGGCACGAGGTCTGGGAGGTCCAGGAGAACATCCGGCACTCCCCCGACCCGGCCCTCCGCTACGCGGGGCCTCTCGCCCCGGTCATCCAGGGGCTGTTGACCACGGACCCGCGGCAGCGCCTGGACGCGGCCACGTCCGAGGCGATGCTCCGCGAGGTGCTCGCGGACCCCGCCGCGCCGAACGCGGCCCGGGCCGCCGCCGAGGCGACGCACCCGCCGACGGCCGTCTCCCCACCGAACCCCTCGGCTCCCACCCCTGCACCCGGCCCCGCCACCCCTCCGCGCGCACCGGCACCGGCGACCCCCGCACCCCCGCCCGCCCCCGCGGCGGCGGGCGGGCCGTCCGGCCGGTACCGGGGCTGGAAGGCGGCCGCGGCCGTGGTGTGCGTGGCACTGCTGGCCGGGGCCGGCTGGATGGCCTCCCAGGGCATCGGCGAGAAGGGCGGGGGCGGCGACGACCGGGCGGGCTCGGTGCAGGGCCAGGGCGACGCCGAGGGTGCCGCCGGAAGCGGCAGCGAGGAGCGGTGGAAGGACACCCACCCCACCCTGAAGATCGGCGTCAAGGACGACCAGCCCGGCCTGAGCAAGTTCGACGAGAAGACGCGTACGTACCGGGGGTACGACGTCGACCTGGCGTACGCGATCGCCGAGAGCATGGGCTACGGCAAGGGCGAGGTCTCCTTCACCACGGTCGCCACCGACTACCGGAGCACCGCGCTGAAGACCAAGCAGGTGGACCTGGTCATCGCGTCGTACAGCATCACCCCCGACCGCAAGACCGCCTCCCCCGGCGGCTACAGCGTCGACTTCGCGGGCCCGTACTACGACGCGAGCCGGAGCTTCCTGGTCCGCGAGAAGTCGCGCAAGTACACGCTCAACGACTCCAGCGACCTGGTGGACCTGCGCGTCGAGGTGTGCACGGCGCGGGAGTCGACGTACGAGAAGGAGCTGCCGAAGCGGGGCTTCACCATGGCGAAGTCGCAGCCCAACACCTACCAGGACTGCCTGGACAAACTGCTGGACCCCAAGTCCGACGTCTACGCGGTGGCCTCGGACGACATCATCCTCGCCGGATACGTGAAGGCCAATCCGGGCAAGGTGCGGCAGCTGGAGCCCATCGAGGGCGCGGAGGGCTACGGCGTGGCGATGCGGCCGAAGAGCCCGCTCCTGAAGGGCGAGGTGTGCTCGGCGCTCCGGACGATCCTGGCCGGCCGGATCTGGGAGGACATGTACAAGGAGAACCTGGCCGACCTGGTGGGCAGGGAGAACCCGCCGGGCCGCCCGGATATGACGGAGTGCGAGGGGTTCTGAGGGGTAGCGGCGCCGGCCGTGCCGCCAGGCCCCGGTCCGCGCCGCCCCCGGCTCAGCGCTCGGGGAACCGCTCCCCGCACCGGCTGCAGAAGACCGGTGCGGGGTCCTGGGACAGCCGCCCGCACTCCGGGCAGACCCGGTCCAGCATGCAGGGACCCTCGCCGCCCTCGTACGCCCCGGCCGGCGGCTTGATCGCGAGGCCGGGGCGCCGGCGGTGGACGGTGAGATACACCAGCCCGTCGGGCCCGGCGACCAGCGCGCGCCGTGACGTGCGGGGCAGCCAGAGGACGGTGCTGGGCCCCAGCTCCAGGGCCGGTCCGCCCTCCGCCGTCCTGACGCTCCCTCGGCCCTCCAGCACGACGAGGAGCACATCGAGCACGTCCTCCTGATGCTCACCGACCTCGGCGCCCGCCGACAGGCGCACCAGATTGGCGTCCAACTCCCGTCCCTGCTCGGCCAGATGCCACAGCGCACCGCGTTCGCCGGGTGCGGCGGAGGCGAGCAGTTGATCGAGGACGGCGAGAAGGCGGGGAGCGGCGTTCACGGCGTCCAGGCTACGCGGCTGCCGGGTCGGGCGCGCCGGCCGCCGCCACGCAGAATTCGTTCCCCTCCGGGTCGGCCATCACCACATGGTGTCCGTCGACCTCCGCCAGCACGGCCCCGCCGGCCGCGACCAGCCGGGCGGCCTCCGCCCGGACGCGGTCCCACCGCTCGGCGGGGGTGCCGTGGCCAGCGATCCGCACGTCTATGTGCAGCCGGTTCTTCGCGGTCTTCGGTTCGGGAACCCTGAGGATGGCGAGCCGGGGGCCGACGCCGTCCGGGTCGCACAGCCACGCCCCGTCGTCCACCGTCTCGCCCTCCGGCAGCTCGAACTGGGCGAGCCACTCCTCCCGGGTCGCGTACGGGGGCGGCGGGGGCAGGTCCACATAGCCCAGGGCCGACTTCCAGAAGACGGCGAGGAGTTGGGCGTCCGTACAGTCCAGGGTCAGATCGATACGCGCTGTCGTCATGGGCAGGACCGTACGGGACGCCCCGGGCGCTCGCATCCGCGTAACGTGGCCCACCGCCGACCGCCCGCCGCGCACCCGCCGCACCGAGGGGAACAACGCCGTGCACCGCGAACCGAACGACCCCTACCCCCCGATCGAACCGTACGGGAGCGGCATGCTGGACGTCGGCGACGGCAACCATGTGTACTGGGAGGTGTGCGGCAACCCGGACGGCAAGCCGGCCCTCGTGGTGCACGGCGGCCCCGGCTCCGGCTGCACACCCCGCGCCCGCCGGTACTTCGACCCGGACCGCTACCGGGTGGTCCTCTTCGACCAGCGGGGCTGCGGCCGCTCCACTCCGCACGCGAGCGACCCGGCGACGGACATGTCGCACAACACGACGGCCCACCTCATCACCGACATGGAACGCCTGCGGGAACACCTGGGCATCGACAAGTGGCTGCTGTACGGCGGCTCCTGGGGTTCCACCCTGATCCTGGCGTACGCCGAGGAGCACCCGGGGCGGGTCACGGAGGCGGTGATCCCCGCGGTGACGACGACCCGCCGCAGCGAGATCGAGTGGCTCTACCGGGGCGTCGGCCGGATCTTCCCCGAGGCCTGGGACGCCTTCCGCGCGGGCGTCCCCGGGACGAGCGACCCGGGCGGCCTGGTCGCGGCGTACGCCCGCCGCATGGAGAGCCAGGACGCCGCCGTACGGGAGAGGGCCGCGGCCGACTGGTGCGCCTGGGAGGACGCGGTCGTCTCGATGGAGGCGACCCAGGGCCCGCCCCCGTACAGCAGCCGCCCGGGCCGCGCCCAGCAGGCGTTCGTCCGGATCTGCGCCCACTACTTCGCCCACGGAGCCTGGCTGGAGGAAGGCCGACTCCTCGCCCACGCCCACCGCCTGACCGGCATCCCGGCCGCCCTGATCCACGGCCGCTTCGACCTGGTGAGCCCCCTGACCACCGCCTGGGAACTCGCCCGCGCCTGGCCGGACGCCGAGCTGACGATCATCGAGAACGCGGGGCACACGGGCGGCACGGAGACCCGGCGGGCGGTGCTGGGGGCGCTGGACGGGTTCGCGGGGAAGGGCTGACAACCGCCGCCCGTCCTCGCCCGGAGCAGCCGGAGCGGCCGGCCGCGGCACGACATGACAGGGCCCCGCTGGAGGAGAGACTCCGCGGGGCCCGGTGTCGTCACACGGTGACGCCGTCAGTCCTTGAAGGTGTCCTTGATCTTCTCCTTGGCCTGGCGGCCGTCACCCTTGGCCTGCTCGGCCCTGCCCTCGGCCGTGAGGCGCTCGTTGCCGACGGTGCGCCCGGCGACTTCCTTCATCTTGCCCTTGGCCTGCTCGGTCTTGGCCCGGCTCTTCTCGTCGGCGGCCATGTCACTCACCTCTCGCTGGGCTCGGCGTTGCGGTCTCCCACCACCTGACCCCCGCAGCCCCCTTCAAACCTGCCGACCGGCACCTGACCCACGACGGCCGCGGGGCCGCAGGCCTGACCCGCCCACGGCAGGGCATACGGCGTAGCGCCCGGAGAAACGGCTCCGGCACAACCGCCGCACGGCGGAGCAGACGTGGGGGACCAGATGGAGACCACCGTTCCGGCGAGAGAGACCGGCGGCCGACGGGCACCCGCCCCTCGGCGCCCCGGCCGCTCCCCCGCCCTCTCCAGCGGCACCGCCCGGGCCGCGGCCCGGGTCGCCGCCTTCGCGGTCTGCCAGGCGGCCCTCGTTGCAGGGGTCGGCCTGCTGATCACCGGACCGGCCCGTGAGCTGTGGCCGATGACCGCGGAGGACACCGTCGCCGAGGCCCTCGTAGGCGCACGCACCGCCACGCTCACCACGGCCTCCACGATCGTCTCCGCCCTGGGGGACACCGGCACGGTGATCGGCCTCACCTTGCTGGCGTGCGCCGCCCTGATCCTGGTGCCGCGGCTGCCCCTGTGGCGCGAGGCGGTCTTCCTCGCCGCCGCGGTCTCCCTCCAGTCGGCGGTCTTCCTGCTGATCACCGCATCCGTGGACCGGACGCGCCCGGACGTGGAGCGCCTGGACGACTCACCGCCGACCTCCAGCTACACCTCGGGGCACACCGGGGCCGCCACCGCCCTCTACGCCGGCCTCGCCGTCCTGGTCCTGTCCCGGGTCCGCTCCCCGTGGCGGGCGCCCCTGGCCGCTCTCCTGATGCTCGTTCCGCTCCTCGTGGGGCTGGCACGGCTCTACCGCGGCATGCACCACCCGACCGACGTGGTCGCGGGGCTGATGAACGGCTCGCTGTCGCTGCTCGTCGTGGGCCGGGCCGCGCTCGCCGGGCACTCCTGGACGGCGCGGCCCCCGGCCGACGCGATGGACATCGCCGTGGCCGCCGCCGAACGCCGGCCCGCCCCCGTGCGGAAGCACGCCGCCGTCATCGTCAACCCGACGGTGACCGACGCCGCGACCCGTGACCGGCTCCGGCTGGTGCTGGCCCAGCACGGGTACCACGACACCCCGTTCATCGACACCACCGCGCTGGACCCCGGCGGCGGCCAGACGGCCGGGGCCCTGCGCGCGGGGGCCGAGTTGATCGTCGTCTGCGGTGGCGACGGCACGGTCCGCGCGGTCGCGGACGCGCTCGCCGGCACCGGCGTCCCGCTGGTCCTCGTACCGTGCGGCACCGGCAATCTGCTGGCCCGCAACCTCGGACTGCCGCTGCGCCCCGCCGACGCGCTGGCGGCCGGTCTGACCGGCGAGCCCCGCGCCCTGGATCTCGGCCGGATCGAGGGGGACGGGTTCCCTGCCGTCCACTTCACGGCGATGGCCGGGGCCGGACTGGACGCGGCCATGCTGGAGGAGACCTCCGACCGCGCCAAGTCGGCCCTGGGCTGGCCCGCGTACGTGCTGGCCGGGGTCAAGGGGCTGCGCGCTCCCCGGATGCGGCTGACCGTCCGCCTGGACGGCGGCCCGGAGCTGCACCGCACCGCCCGTATGGTCCTCATCGCCAACATCGGGACGGTCCAGGGGGGTGCGGCACCGGTGCCCGCCGCCAGGCCCGACGACGGCACGCTGGACCTCGCGGTCTTCGACCCCCGGGGCGCGGGCGGCTGGCTGCGCACGGCCGGGGTGCTGCTGCGCGGCAGCGGAGGGGGCCGGGACGCGAAGGAGCCCGGCGCGAACGGTACGGACCCGAGGGCGGGCGGTCGGCGGACGGCCGGGACCTCCCGCGCCGCAGACTCCGCCCGGGGCGCCGTCGAGTTCCACACCTTCCGCCGCGCCGAACTGCGCTTCACCCGGCCACAGCCGCGCGAGGTCGACGGGGACCCGGTGGGACCCGGCCTGCGCCTCGCCGCCGAGGTCAGGCCCGGCGCCCTCACCGTCCTGCTTCCCGCCCGGGAGCGGTGATGGGGACGGCGACCCGGGTCCCGGTGACCCGCGACATGAGCGGGGACGAGCTGTCCGGCGACGAGGCGCTCGCGGCCCTGCGCCGGTACGGCCGCTGGCCGCTGGTGCGCGACGCCTTCGTACGCTTCCGCTACGCCGACGGCTTCAGCCACGCCCGCGCGCTGGCCCTGCAGACGATCCTGGCGATCGTCCCGCTGGTGATCGCCTTCGTCGGCCTGTCGGCCGAGCTGCACACCGAGAGCGTGGGCAGGCTCGCCGAGCTCACGATCCGCGGCATCAGCGAGGGCCCGAGCGCCCAGGTGGTGGACGACGCCCTCAACCGCCACCGGCGGAGCGACGGCGACGGACCCGAGGTCGCCCTCTGGCTGGGGCTGGCCTTCTCCCTCGCCAACGTCACCACCGCCATGTGCCAGATCGAGCGGGGGGCCAACCGGATCTACGGGGTGGAGCGGGACCGCGTCTTCCACCACAAGTACCTGCGCGGGCTGGTGATGGCCCTGAGCGCCGGCATCCCCCTCGGTATCGGGTCCGTCATGATGGTGGCCGGCGGAGAGCTCGTCGCCGCCGCGGCCTCCGTGTACGGCCTGGGCGAGACATCCCGGGAGACGTTGACCCTGCTGCGTTGGCCGCTGGGTTTCCTGCTCGCGCTGATCTCGGCGAGCGCGATCTTCCGCCGCTCACCGCGCCGTCGCCAGCCCGGTTACACCTGGCTGGCGTTCGGGGCCGCCGTCTACCTCGCCCTCTGGACGGCGCTGACCTGGCTCCTGAGCCTCTACCTCGGCATCAGCGGCTCCTTCGACACCGTCTACGGGCCCCTCAGCGCGTTCATGTCGCTGCTCCTGTGGGCCTATCTCACCTCCATAGCCCTCTTCGTCGGGCTGTCCTTCGCCGCCCAGCTGGAGGCCGTCCGGGCCCGCAGGCCCGGACCGGTCACCGCCGACCCCGGAGCATGACGTGCCACGATCTCTTTCCCGACCCCCCGCTCCGGAGCCGCACGGCGCGGGGCCCCGGGCCGAGCAGGACCGGACCCGCCGTGCGGACCGCCGCCTCGGTGTACGCCTGCTGGCGGCGGTCGGGGCGGGCGCGGTCGCGGCGGTGCCGTTCGCGCTGCTCGTGATCCTCGTCGAGGGAACGTGGCCTCCCCTTCAGCGCCTGGACGCCGGTGCGGCCCGCCGACTGCACGAGGTGGCCCTGGACCACCCGGGGTGGACGGCCACGCTGCGCATCCTGTCGGACTGGGTCTGGGACCCCGCCACGCTGCGCACGGCCGTCGCCCTGCTCACGGTGTGGCTGCTGTACCGGCGGGCGTGGCGGCTGGCGGCGTGGGCCGCGACCACCGCGATCGGCGGCGCGCTGATCGGGGTGCTCGCCAAGGTCGTGGTGGAGCGGGCCAGGCCCTCGCTCCAGGACCCGGTGGCCCGCGCGCCCGGCTACTCGTTCCCCTCGGGCCACGCGATGACGGCCGCCACCTCGTGCGCCGTACTCCTGCTGGTGCTGCTGCCGCTGGTGCCACGCAGGTGGCGGGGGCTGTGCTGGGGAGCGGCGGGGATCTCCGTCCTGGGCGTCGGCTTCACCCGGATCGCGCTCGGCGTGCACTGGTTCAGCGACGTCATCGGCGGATGGCTGTTGGGAGGCGCGGTCGTCGTCCTGACCGGCTGGGCCTTCGATGCCTGGCGGATCGACGCCGGCCGCCGTCGCACGGACGCGTCGGAAGGCCTCGAACCCGAGCTGGTGGACGAGCACCCGGAGCCGGAGGCGTACGGCACCCGGCACGGCGCGCGGGATCAGTAACCCTGACCGACCATGAAGGAGTCGAATTCCAGCGTCAGTGACCGGGCCTCGGAGAGGTGCGCCTCGCTGTCCCCGTCGACCAGCACGAACGCGCAGACGCCCTGCTCCGTCCGGACGACCCACATGGCGCGGTCGCCCTCGCGCAGCAGCGCGAGCTCCAGGTCACGCCCGGTGACGGCGTCGGAGACCAGCTCCCGGCTCTCGCGCTGCCAGGGCACGCCCGCGATCCACAGGCCACGGGGGTGGACGGCCTCCTCGCACACCGTGCACAGGGCCTCGACGTCGTCCGGCGCCCCGCGCTCCGGACCCGTGCCGCCGGCCCCCGCGCCATGCGCCATCGACCGGAAGTACGGCCACCCGTCCGCACCGGCGCGCCCCGCGACGGCGAAGAACCCCGCCCCGGCCGAGAACGCCGCGGCGGCCAGGACCGGTGATCTCTCCTCGCCGAGAGCCAGATGCGTGCGGAGAACTTCGTCCCACTGGTCGGTCACCGGAGACATCGGTGCGTCCTTTCGTCGGCTTCCGCCGGGCCGTTGTCACGGCCTCGGCGCTGGTCGGCCCCCGGGCAGAAGCCCGGCTCCCCCGGCGGCCCCGCTTCTCCTGCCCGGGTATCTCCTCGTCAGACCGTTCTGCGGCCTCGCGGGGAAGGACGCGACCGGCACCGCCCGAGGGCGCCGGTCGACGTGGCGCCGGGTTCGAACCCCGCCGGCGGGGCATACGGCGCAGACACCACCCGCGAACAACAGCACGTGAAAAGGAGTTGCCATGATCGTCGTAGGGATTGTCGCAGTCTGTGTCGTTCTCGCCGTACTCGCCTTCTTCGTTCCGCGGCTCTCCCGCCGTCCGGAGCGCGGTACGCAGCGCACGCTCGGCCTGGGCTCTCGCGCGGGCAGCAAGGCGCCCGGTGTCCTGGGCCGCATCTTCAGCAAGCCGTTCCGCAGCAGCTCCAAGGCCGTGAGCCGGAGCGGCTCGGCCGGCCGACGCACCCGCGGCCACATGCCGTTCTGAGAGACGCCGGCGAACGAGTCCGGCCGCCGACGGAAGAAGCGGGGGTCACCCGGCACTGTGCCGGGAGACCCCCTTCTCCCCGTTCACGCCCCTACCAGGCGAAGGCCTCCGGCGAAGGCCCCGGGCCCGGGAAGATTTCGTCCAGGCCCGTGAGCACGGCCTCCGGGAGGTCCAGTTCCAGGGCGCGCAGGGCGCTGTCCAGCTGGTCGGCGGTGCGGGGGCCGACGATCGGGCCCGTGATGCCGGGGCGGGTCAGCAGCCAGGCCAGGGCCGCTTCGCCGGGTTCCAGGCCGTGCTTGTCGAGCAGGTCCTCGTACGCCTGGAGCTGGGACCGGGTGGCGGGGTCGGCCAGGGCGTCGGCGGCGCGGCCCGAGGCGCGGCGGCCGCCCTCGGTCGTCTTCCTGATGACGCCGCCCAGCAGGCCGCCGTGGAGCGGCGACCACGGGATGACACCGAGGCCGTAGTCCTGCGCGGCGGGGATGACCTCCATCTCGGCGCGGCGCTCGGCGAGGTTGTAGATGCACTGCTCGCTGACCAGGCCGAGCGAACCCCGTCGGGCGGCCTGCTCGTTGGCCTGGGCGATCTTGTAGCCGGGGAAGTTCGAGGAACCGGCGTACAGGATCTTGCCCTGCTGGACCAGGACGTCGATCGCCTGCCAGATCTCGTCGAAGGGCGTGTCGCGGTCGACGTGGTGGAACTGGTACAGGTCGATGTGGTCGGTCTGGAGGCGCTTGAGCGAGGCGTCGACCGCGCGCCGGATGTTCACGGCGGAGAGCTTGTCGTGGTTCGGCCAGGCGTCGCCGCCGGCGGCCATGTTCCCGTACATCTTGGTGGCCAGGACCACCTTGTCGCGCCGGCCGCCGCCCTGCGCGAACCAGGTGCCGATGATCTCCTCGGTACGGCCCTTGTTCTCGCCCCAGCCGTAGACGTTGGCCGTGTCGAAGAAGTTCAGGCCCGCGCCGAGCGCGGAGTCCATGATGGCGTGACTGTCCGACTCGTTGGTCTGCGGGCCGAAGTTCATCGTCCCGAGGACGAGCCGGCTGACCTTGAGTCCCGTGCGTCCGAGCTGTGTGTACTTCATGACGCCCCAGCCAACTCCTTCGAGTCCACTCCAGGCAAGCCTGTGCCCCGGACACGCCGGACGGGCACGGCCTCCCGGCGGTCCGCCGGTGTCAGCCGCCCAGGGCGGCCCCCACGGCGACGACGACGAACATCAGCACGAGCACGGCCGCCATGATGCGGTTTCTGGTCTTCGGGTCCACCCTTCGAGCGTAACGGCACCGCTCACCCGCCGAGCGCCCAGGCCCGCACCGTCTCGTAGCGCGGCCGCTCCCCCGGCACCCCGGACACCGGCGGATCACTCCGTACGAGACTCAGCTCACCCGCCTCCCAGCGTTCCCCCTCGAACCCCGCCAGCGCCGCGGTGAAGGGCCTCAGGTCCGCCTCGCCCCGGCTCCGGGCCAGCGTGAGGTGCGGGGCGTAGCGGCGGTGCTCCTCCATCGGCAGCCCGGCCCGCCGGGCGGCGGCGCCGGCGCGCTCGGCGAGCAGCCGCAGCGTGTCGAGCCCGCCCGCCGCCCCGGCCCACAGGGCCCGCCCGCCGAAGTGCCCCGCCCCGTGCACGCGGAGCGGAAAGGGCTCGGTGCGGTGGGCGGCCCGCTCCAGGCGCGCGTACAGCTCCGGCAGGACGTCCTCGGGGACCTCGCCGTAGAACGCCAGGGTGTAGTGCCAGTACTCGGGTCCCGTCCACCGCAGGTCCCCCGCGCCGGGCAGTGCGTGCAACGGGGCGAGCGCGGCCCGGAGTCCGGCGACGGCCCCGGCGGGCGGCAGGAGGGCGGCGAAGAGGCGCTGGGTGGGCGGAGTGCCGGAGCGGTGGCTGCTCATGCGCGCGAGTCTCGCAGGTCCGGGCGGTCCGGGGCGCCGGGCCTATCGTTGTCCTACGCGGCTGCCCGCACGCCCGTGCGGCAGCGGGGAGGAGCGGCACGATGACCGTCGTAGACACCGACAGGATCGACATGGCCGACATCAGCGACGAGCGCACCCTGGACATGATGTTCGAGTGGCTTGAGCCCGTCCCCGAGGGATTCAAGGTCGAGATCGTCGAGGGGACCGTTCACATGTCGCCGCAGCGGGACACACACTGGGAGATCACCTTCGACATCCTGGAGCAGTTGCGCACCACTTACGGACGCCGGCAGCTGAAGACCGACGTGCGCATCGACTTCCCCGGCCTTCTCAACGGCTTCGCCCCCGATGTCGCGGCTGTCACGCAGGACGCCGCCAAGACCGCCGACGGCCGCTGGCGCTACCAGGACGTCGAGTTCGTCGCCGAGGTGATCTCCAGGAGCACCGCCGCCAACGACTACGGCTCCAAGAAGGCCACCTACGCGCTCGCCGGTGTCCCCATCTATCTCATCGTCGATCCGTACACCGGCACCTGGCACCTGCACACCCTCCCGAAGGAGGACGAGTACCGCAGTGTCCTGAGTCTGGACTTCGGCACCCCTGTCGACCTCACCTCGACCGTCGTCGGCCTCGTCCTCGCGACCGACGCCTTCCCCCGCGACTGAACCCGCGACCGACCCCGTCCGGGCATACGGAACCGCCCTCCTCCCGGTCCGGGAGGAGGGCGGTTCCGTGCGGGTCACGCCGCCGTCGCCAGCTGCTCGCGCGGGACGAAGCGGACGTGCGGGCGGCCCGGGCGGAGGTCGACCTTCAGGCGGAGGCCGCCGACGCGGGCGAGGGCGAAGCCGACGCCCAGGGCGGCGATCACCGAGATCGCGCCACCTGCCGCGAAGCCGGTGCGAGCGCCGTACGTGTCGCTGATCCAGCCGACGATCGGGGCGCCCACCGGCGTACCCCCGGCGAAGACCATCATGTACAGGCTCATCACCCGGCCCCGCATCTCCGGGTCGGCGGCCATCTGGACGCTCGTGTTCGCGGTGATGTTCGTGGTCAGGCCGAGCATGCCGATCGGGACCAGCAGGATCGAGAACAGCCAGACCGACGGGGACAGCGAGGCGGCGATCTCCAGCAGCCCGAACGCCGTGCCCGCGATCACCAGCATCCGCAGCCGCGTGGAGCGGCGGCGGGCCGAGAGCAGCGCGCCGACCAGCGAACCGGCCGCCATCAGGATGTTGAAGAACGAGTACAGGCCCGCGCCGCCGTCGAAGATCTCGTCGGCGTAGGCGGTCAGCCAGATCGGGAAGTTGAAGCCGAACGTGCCGACGAAGCCGACCAGGACGATCGGCCAGATCAGCTCGGGGCGTCCCTTCACGTAGCGCAGGCCCTCGCGGAGCTGGCCCTTGGCGCGGGGGACGGTCACCGACGCGTGCATCTCGTCGGTGCGCATCATCAGCAGGCCGACGAGCGGGGCCAGGAAGGAGAGGCCGTTGAGCAGGAAGGCCCAGCCGCTGCCGACCGTGGTGATCAGGACGCCCGCGACGGCGGGGCCGATGAGCCGGGCGGACTGGAAGTTCGCCGAGTTCAGGCTGACCGCGTTGCGCAGTTGCGCGGGGCCGACCATCTCGGAGACGAACGACTGACGGGCCGGGTTGTCGACGACGGTCACCATGCCGAGGAGGAAGGCGACCAGATAGACGTGCCAGACCTCCACGACACCGGACAGGGTCAGGACGGCCAGCGCGATGCCGCACAGGCCGAGCAGGGCCTGGCTGACGAGCAGTATCTGCCGCTTCGGCAGGCGGTCGGCTATGACGCCGCCGTACAGGCCGAAGAGGAGCATGGGAAGGAACTGGAGGGCCGTGGTGATGCCCACGGCCGTCGCGGAACCCGTCAGGCTCAGCACGAGCCAGTCCTGCGTGATGCGGGACATCCAGGTACCGGTGTTGGAGATCACGGCGCCCGTGGCGAACAGGCGGTAGTTACGGATCTTCAGCGACGAGAAGGTCCCGCCGGTCTTGCTCTCGTGGGTGGAAGTCGGTGCGGGGGCGGAGTCTGCTCCGGATCCCGTACTCAAAAGGGTTCGCCTCCTCGGGCGTCTGCGGCGTTCGGTCCGACGAGGACGTGACGACGGGCGCTCCGGCGGTGATCCGGACCGGACCGGTTCATGCTTCCGGTCCGGCGGCGGATCACCGTCGGCGCGCCCGCGGGGTCACAGGTGGGCGAGCTTCTCCAACACGGGCGCGGCGGCCCGAAGCGTCTCCCACTCGTCCTCGTCCAGGCCCTCGGCGAGGTGGGACAGCCAGGCGTTCCGCTTGGTGCGGCTCTCCGCGAGCATGGCCTCGGCCTGCTCGGTCTGGCTGACCCTCTTCTGCCGACGGTCATCGGGGTGCGGTTCCAGCCTGACCAGACCCTTCGCCTCCAGCAGCGCGACGATGCGGGTCATCGACGGCGGCTGCACGTGCTCCTTGCGGGCCAGCTCACCGGGGGTGGCCGAGCCGCAACGGGCAAGGGTGCCGAGCACCGACATCTCGGTGGGGCTCAGCGACTCGTCGACACGCTGGTGCTTCAGTCGACGGCCCAGCAGCATCACGGCGGAGCGAAGGGAGCTCACGGCGGCGGCACTGTCGCCGTCGTGGATCAGGTCAGGCATGTTTGTTAGCGTAACTCATTACCCAATCTAAATACCACCTGGTGGTACACGCGCGAGAAACCGATCACCCGAACGAGTGAGTGAGAAGCGGAAAGTGACGCAAGGAGCGCTCCGGGGCGGCGACCCTGCTGGACATGGGATCGACAGTGCTCAGCCTGCGGATAGACGGTGAGCTGCTCGACCGGCTCCGGCAGCACGCCGCGAAACGCGGAATGAGCGTCCAGGACTATGTGGTCCGGACGCTCATTCGCGACGACTTCGACGAACGCTTCCATACGGCCGTCGAGGAGACGGAGAAGTTCTACGGCGACCCCGGGGGAGCGCGACGCCACCGATCGACTCCAGGAGCGTGACGCCACCGCTCACGTGAGGCCGGCGGGCGGCGTCACGGAGAACCGATCACGTGCCACCGGCCGACGGCGTCACGGAGAACCCGATCACGTGAGGCCGAGCGCCGGCATCGCGTAGTAGAAGACGAACACCGCCGAGACCACGTACATGGCCACCGGCACCTCACGGCCGCGCCCGGCCGCCAGACGCAGCACGGAGAAGGCGACGAAGCCGATGCCGATGCCGTTGGTGATCGAGTACGTGAACGGCATCATCACCATCGCGAGGAACGCCGGGACCGCGAGCGTGTAGTCGCTCCAGTCGATGTCCCGCACCGAGCCCGCGATGATCAAAAAGCCGACCGCCAGCAGGGCGGGAGTGGCCGCCTGCGACGGGACCATGGTCGCCAGCGGTGTGAGGAACAGCGCCACCGAGAAGAGCAGACCGGTCACCACGCTCGCCAGTCCGGTGCGGGCGCCTTCGCCGACGCCCGCCGTGGACTCCACGAAGCACGTGGTGGCGGAGGAGGAGCTGCCGCCGCCCGCGGCGACCGCGATGCCGTCCACGAACAGCACCTTGTTGATGCCGGGGAAGTTGCCTTCCTGGTCCATCAGCTTCGCCTCGTCGCCGACGCCCAGAATGGTGCCCATCGCGTCGAAGAAGCAGGACAGCAGCACGGTGAAGACGAACAGGACGCCGGTCAGGACGCCGACCTTCTCGAAGCCGCCGAACAGACTGACCTCGCCGAGCAGCCCGAAGTCCGGCGCCGAGACCGGGTTGCCCGGCCACGCGGGCGTCGTCAGGCCCCACGCCCCGTCGGGCATTCCGGCCACCGCGTCGATGACCACGGCGACGATCGTCATGGCGACGATCGAGATCAGGATCGCGCCGGGCACCTTGCGGACGATCAGCGCGAGCGTGAGCAGCGCGCCGAGGACGAAGACGAGCACCGGCCAGCCGTCGAGGTGGCCGCTGCCGCCGAGCTGGAGCGGCACGGTGGTGTGCGCGGCGTCCGGCATGCGCGAGACGAAGCCCGAGTCGACGAGGCCGATCAGCAGGATGAAGAGGCCGATACCGATCGCGATGCCCTTGCGCAGCGACTTCGGCACGGCGTTCATCACGCGTTCCCGCAGCCCGGTGGCGACCAGCAGCATCACGACGATGCCCGCGAGGACGACCATGCCCATCGCGTCCGGCCAGCTCATCCGGGGAGCGAGCTGGAGCGCGACGACCGTGTTGACGCCGAGACCGGCGGCGAGCGCGATCGGCACGTTGCCGATGACGCCCATCAGCAGGGTGGAGAACGCGGCGGACAGCACGGTGGCGGTGACCAGCTGTCCGTTGTCGAGCTGGTTGCCGTACATGTCCTTCGCGCTGCCCAGGATGATCGGGTTGAGCACGATGATGTACGCCATCGCGAAGAACGTGGCGAACCCGCCGCGGAACTCGCGCGCGACGGTCGACCCCCGCTCGGAGATCTTGAAGAACCGGTCCAGGCTGCCCTGGGACTGCGGCGTCGCGGGGGGCGGGGAGTCGACCGGAGCGGTGGCCGAGGGGGGCATGGGTGACCTCAGTCGTACGTAGAGGGGTGGATGCGATGGGGCGGGCAAGGTGATCGAAGTTGGATGTTCAGACGAACAAATCGAGCCAACCCAAAGCAGATTCAGTATGAATACATCAAGCGAAGATCGCTATCTCCGCGCGTAGACCCGCGTGGCCCCTTGGGCCGGCCCGGGCCGTACACCCCCCGATCGGGTGGCCCCATACACTGAACTCATGGAGAAGTGGACACCGAAGCACGAGGCGCCCGAGCCCCTGGAGGGCCCCGTCGTCGCCACCGTCGTCGGCGGCACGATCCTCTGGCTCGTCCTCTTCCTCGCCCAGCTCCCCTTCTACGGCTGGTTCGCCGACCGGGGCCACACCTGGTGGGTGTGGACCCCGCTGGCCGGGGCCGGACTCGGCCTGATCGGCATCTGGTACGTCCGGGGGCGCGAAGCCGCCCTCAAGCGCCACGCCGCCAAGGTCGAGGCCAAGGACGCCGCGGGGGCCGCGGCCACGGACAGCGCGCTGGGCGGCACCCCGGCGGGCCGCGCCGACCGGACGGGAACCGCCTGACCGGAACCGCGTGCCGGGTCGCCTGACCGGAACCACGTGACCGGGTCGCCTGACCGGAACCGCGTGTCCGGGTCGCCTGATCCACTCGGCCCACCCCCGTACGACCACGGGACCGTCTTCGTCCTCCCCCGGTCGGATCTTCGACCCTCCGGTGGGTGATCCGGCGCGCACGCCCGTACCGTCGAAGCCATGACGCAGCGGGCACTCGATTCCTCCGGGGAGCAGCCCCCCGGAACCTCCCGGCCGGCCATGATCGACGCGGGGGCGGAACTCGACCCCGTGCACCCCATGGAGCCACCGCCCGCCCGTCGACCGGACGGGCTGAGCACCGCCGAGGTCGCCGAACGGGTCGCGCGCGGCGAGGTCAACGACGTACCCGTACGTTCCTCGCGCTCGGTCACCGAGATCGTCCGGGCCAACGTCCTCACCCGGTTCAACCTGATCATCGGCGTGCTCTGGGTGATCATGCTGTTCGTCGCGCCGATCCAGGACAGCCTCTTCGGCTTCGTGATCGTCGCCAACACCGGCATCGGCATCATCCAGGAGTGGCGGGCCAAGAAGACCCTGGACAGCCTCGCGGTGATCGGCGAGGCGAAGCCGACCGTGCGGCGCGACGGGGTCGCCGCCGAGATCTCCACCTCCGAGATCGTCCTCGGCGACCTGATCGAGCTCGGCCCCGGGGACAAGGTGGTCGTGGACGGCACGGTCGCCGAGGCCGACAGCCTGGAGATCGACGAGTCGCTCCTCACCGGGGAGGCCGATCCGGTGGTCAAGCAGGCCGGCGACCCGGTGATGTCCGGCAGCTTCGTCGTCGCGGGCGGCGGCGCGTTCACCGCGACGAAGGTGGGCCGCGAGGCGTACGCCGCACAGCTCGCCGAGGAGGCGTCGCGCTTCACGCTCGTCCACTCGGAGCTGCGCAGCGGCATCAGCACGATCCTGAAGTACGTCACCTGGATGATGGTGCCGACCGCGATCGGGCTGATCATCAGCCAGCTGGTCGTGAAGGACAACAACTTCAAGGACTCCGTCGCACGGACCGTCGGCGGCATCGTCCCGATGATCCCCGAGGGCCTGGTCCTCCTCACCTCCGTCGCCTTCGCCATCGGCGTCGTACGGCTGGGCCGCAAGCAGTGCCTGGTGCAGGAGCTGCCCGCGATCGAGGGCCTCGCCCGGGTGGACGTGGTCTGCCTGGACAAGACGGGGACCCTCACCGAGGGCGGCATGGACGTCACGGAGGTCCGGCCGCTCGACGGGAGCGACGAGGCGTACGTGACGCGGGTGCTGCGGGCGTTCGGCTCCTCGGACCCGCGGCCCAACGCCAGCCTCCAGGCCATCATCGACGCGTACCCGGCGGGCGGCGGAGACGCGCCCCCTTCGGCCGACGGCGACACGCGCCCGACGGCCGACGGCGACCCGCCTCCGGCCCCCGGAGGCAACACGCTCCCTTCGGCCGGAGGCAACACGCCCCCGGCCGCCGGCGGCGACGCCGAGACCTGGACGGTCACCGACGCGATGCCGTTCTCCTCCGCGCGCAAGTACAGCGGCGCGGCGTTCGCCGAGGCCGACGGAACGGCCTCCGCGTGGCTGCTCGGCGCCCCCGACGTGCTGCTCTCCGAGGACGACGCGACCCTCACGGAGATCGAGCACCTCAACGAGCAGGGCCTGCGGGTGCTGCTGCTGGCCCGCGCCGAGGGCGAGCTGAACGCGCCCGGCGCGGCGGCCGGAGCCGTCCCCACCGCCCTGGTCGTCCTGGAGCAGCGGCTGCGGCCGGACGCGGGCGACACGCTCGCCTACTTCGCCGACCAGAACGTGGCCACCAAGGTCATCTCCGGCGACAACGCGGTCTCGGTCGGCGCGGTCGCCGGGAAGCTGGGCCTCGCGGGCGCGGAGAACACGCTGGACGCCCGCAGGCTGCCCTCCGATCCGGACGAGATGGCCACGGCCATGGAACAGAACGCGGTCTTCGGCCGGGTCACCCCGCAGCAGAAGCGGGACATGGTGGCCGCCCTCCAGTCGCGCGGCCACACGGTCGCGATGACGGGTGACGGGGTGAACGACGTCCTCGCCCTCAAGGACGCCGACATCGGCGTCTCGATGGGCTCGGGCTCGGAGGCGACGCGGGCGGTGGCGCAGATCGTGCTGCTGAACAACAGCTTCGCGACGCTGCCCTCGGTGGTCGCCGAGGGCCGCCGGGTGATCGGCAACATCACCCGCGTCGCGACGCTCTTCCTCACCAAGACGGTCTACTCGGTGCTGCTGGCGATCCTGGTGGTCTGCACCCAGGTGGAGTACCCGTTCCTGCCGAGGCACCTGACCCTGCTCTCCACGCTGACCATCGGCGTACCGGCCTTCTTCCTGGCGCTCGCGCCCAACAAGGAGCGGGCCCAGCCCCACTTCGTACGCCGGGTCATGCGGTACGCGATCCCCTCGGGCGTCATCGCGGCGACGGCCACCTTCACGACGTACCTCGTGGCGCGGAACCACTACAGGGGCGAGGGCGCGCTGGCGGCCGAGACGAGCGCGGCGACGCTGACGCTGTTCCTGGTCTCGATGTGGGTCCTGGCGATCATCGCCCGCCCGTACACCTGGTGGCGCGTCGGCCTGGTGGCGGCGATGGGGCTCGGCTTCCTGATCGTGCTCGTGGTGCCGTGGCTCCAGGACTTCTTCGCGCTGAAGCTGGTCGGCACGACCATGCCGTGGACGGCGGTCGGCATCGCGGTGGCGGCGGCCGCGCTGCTGGAGTCCGTCTGGCGCTGGGTGGGGCGGCGCTTCGGGATGTAGGGGGCCCCGGGCATCCCCCGGGAGGCGTGGGCACGGGAAAGCCCCCGGGAGGACGGTGGTCCTCCCGGGGGCTTTCGCCTGTCGGTCCTACTTCACGTCGAGGAAGTCGCCCTTGGCCGAGACGGCCGGGGTGGTGGACGTACCGGCGAAGCTGTAGCGCCAGGTGCCGTCGGCCGAGGCCTTGACGGTGGTCTTCAGGGTGCCGGTGGAGCTCGTCTTGACGGTCTTGACCGTCGTGTAGCTCTTGGCGCCCTTCTTCTTGAACTGGAGCTTCACGGGCTGCGCGGTGTAGCCCTTGTACGTGCCGGTCTCCCAGTTGGCACGGGTCAGCTTGCCGGTGACCGTGATGGTCTTGCCCTTCTTCACGGGCTCCGGGGAGGCGTTGACGGTCAGCTTGGAGAAGCGCTGGACGCGGCTCTTCGTCTGGGTGTCGTCCCAGATGAAGTCCTCGTCGCTGCCGGTGGCCGCGAGCGCTCCGGCGCCGACCTTCCAGGTGCCGGCGAGGCTGTTCGTGTAGAGGTCGTCGGACCGCGGGTCGACCGTGAACGAGACGGTGCAGGTGGAGGTGGTCGGGTCGGCCGAGACCTTGCACTTGCCGACCGGCTCCGTGGGAAGGAGAATCCCGTCGACCTCGTCGATGTGACCGTGCCACAGGTAGGCGAACGCGTCGGCGATGCCGGACGGCGACGAGGCCGTGATCGCGGCGGTGAACTTCTGCTTGGACTTCGTGCCCACCACGATGTCCTTGCCGCCGTTGACGACGACCTTCTTGATGACGGGCGTCTCGACTGCGCGGGCGGCGCGGGCGGCGGCGGCGGGCGCGCCGGGCTCGGCGGCGAAGACGTCAGCGCCGGACGGCACGCTGAAGCCCGCCTCGGGCTTCTCGTCGGCCTGGACGGCCGGTACTGCGAGAGCGGAAAGGGCCAGGGCGCCGGAAACGGCGGCCACGGTGGCACGAATACGCATGTGTCCCCAAGTGGAGAAGGGGCCCCGGGGCGCGCTTGCGTCGTCTGCCCGGCGGGGCCCATCTGATCCATGAGCCTCTTGGCTCACAGGAACAGACAGGCGAACGAGGTGAACGGTTGTGCGGATCTGTGACTTTTCTGTGAAACAGGTCGAGGCGAAGCACTCCCTGGGCCCTGCGCTCCGGGAGCGCCCCGCGCCGGTCGCTACGTGACGTCGAGCTAGTCACCGGAGGCGTTCACGGTGAGCCCCGTGACCGCCTCAGTCGAACCAGCGGTCCCGGGCCAGCTCCTCCGTCCGGGACGGGTCCTCCAGCAGGGCCGCGACCTCGAAGCGGCGGGGCCACTGGCCGGCCGCCCAGGCCAGGCCGGCCGCCACACCCTCCAGCGTCGCGGCGTGGACGATCCCGTCCGGGGTGCGGCGCCAGTCCAGTTCGACGCCGCCCGCGCGGAGTTCGGGGTGTTCGACGTACGTGTCCGGCGTCGCCGGTCCGAGCAGGACGCGGACCGGCTCCGGTACGCGGTGCTCCTCGCCCTCGCTCGTCACGCCCGCCTCGATCGTCTCGCCGAGCCGCCGCACCTGGAGCAGCTCGGCCAACTCGGCGGCCCGGGAGGGGCTTACGGGGAGCAGCGGCAGGCCCTCCGTCAGCGGCAGCACGTCGGGGGCGTCCGCGATCACGGCGTCCGCCGCGTCGACCACGGTCACGTCCCCGTCCACCACCGCGCGCAGCTCGTCCGGCAACGTCACCTGGTCCGGGTCCAGCTCGGCGAGCGCCGTGTAGAGCGCGTGCAGTTGTACGGGGGTGACGGGACGGTCCTCGTCGGCGAGCCGGCCCAGCAGCTCCGCCGCGCCTCCCGGCTCGTCCAGCAGGGCTGCGACCGAGGTGCGCACCCCGAGGGCCCGCAGCACCTGGGCGTCGTCGAAGCCGGTCGCGTCCACCGCGTCGTAGAGCCCGGCCAGCCGGGGGTCGCCGCCCGCCGCGCGCAGTCCTGCCGGGCGGCGGCCGTCCAGCACGGGGTGGTCCCGCAGCCACCACGCGGTGTACGGGCGCACCGACTGCGTCGTGCCGTCCGGGAGCAGCACCCGCACCGGCTGGGTCAGCGCGTCGCGCAGCGGCGGCTTCGCCAGCATCGCGAGCGCCTGCGGCCAGGCGTCGTCGTCGACCAGGTCCAGATCCCGCACGGCGACGATCTCGGTGGCGACGGGCGGCACCGGCGTCTCGGGCAGCTGGTCGAGGAGGTCCTCGCACCACACGTCGACGGCGTCCAGCAGCCCGGCGTCGTCGGGTTCGGCGAAGTCGCTGTCGCGGGGCTCCAGTTCGTCCGGGTCCAGGACGACATCGGTGGCCCGCACGAGGGCGAAGGTGGCGAGCACCCCGCAGGCGGTGAGCGGGCCCTCCCCCCAGCGGTCGGCCAGCTCCTGGTCGGCGAGGGCGAGTTCACCCTCGCGCATGACCTGCGCGAACGGGCTCCCGGGGAGGACGAGTTCACCCGCCGGGGACAGCTCGCCGTCTTCGTCGGGGAGGGCGAGCGCGCCGAGCCAGGGCTCGTCGCCGGGGGCCAGCTCGGCGTCCCGGACCAGGGTGAGCACGGTCTCGGCCAGCTCCTCGCCGTCGAGCGCGTCCTCGTCCCAGATCTCCCCCGCGTCCAGCGAACCGGCGACGGCCGCCCGCACCTGAGGGGTCCTCAGCACGGCGCGCGGTGTGGCGGGCAGGGCCCCGAGCTTCTCCAGCAGCGGGTGCGCGGCGTCCGGGTGGGCGACCTTCAGCCCGAGCCGGGAGAGCCGGGCGAGGACGGGACCGGTGAGCGCGTCCAGAAGCGGCAGCAGGATCTGCCGCGGTCCGATCGTGGTGCGCGGCGGACGGCCCGCCCGCTCGTCGTCCGGGTCGCCCGCGAGAGGGACGGGGAGGCCGGTGAGCCGGTCGGGGTCGGTGCCCGCGAGGCTGTCGTAGAGCCGGTGCCACCAGGCGGGGTCGCGCTCCAGACCGGCGAGGCGGTCGATGGCCTCGGTCAGGGGGACGCGGGCGACGCCCAGGGCGCGCAGCTCGGTGCGCCGCTCCAGGCCCGCGGGCAGCAGACAGGGCAGCACCTCGGCGAGCACCCGTACGGTCTCGGCCCCGACTCCTTCGACGACCTCGGCCTCGACGGGGCGGAGGGCGGAGGTGTCGGCGGCGCTCTCCGTACCGTCCCGGTCCCAGTCGTCCGCCCAGCTCCGCTCGGCCTCGGGGTCCCGGGGCGCGGCGGGCTCCAGGAACGCGACCCGGGGCAGCCGGGCCAGGATCGCACCGCGCAGGGCCCCGTCCAGGCCGCCCTTGCCCAGCGGCCCCGGCACCAGGTCGATGGTCCCGGTCGACACGGGCCGCCAGGAGCCCAGCAGCTCCGCGTACGCGTCGGCCGCCCGCTCCACCAGGAAGTCGGTCAGCGGCCCCGGCGCGGGGTGCCTGCGGGCGGTGTCCAGCGGGAGGGAGGCGATGAGCAGGGCGGGGATGCCGAGCGGCTCGTCGGTGGGCGTCGGGGCGTGCACGACGGGTGCGGTACGGGGGTGGAGCGGGGCGCCCTCTTCGTCGACCGGGACCGCCCAGGTCACCGACCAGTGCGGGCGCAGCCGCTCCTCGACCGGGCGGTCGGCGAGCAGGGCGGGCTCGATGGGCCCGTGGTGGAGCACGGTGCGCCAGCGGCCCAGACCGCGCGCGGAGTCGTCGACGTGCGTGTACGGGCCGTGGGCCGAACGGCTCAGGGTCCGCGTCCCGTCCGGGGTCTCGATGACGACCTCGTCCAGGCCCGGCAGGGTGAGCAGCAGCGCGTCGTCCACGGCGGCCAGCAGCCGGGCCACCAGGTCCTCGGCGGTGCCGTCGCGCAGCGGCAGCACGACGACGGTGTCGTACCCGTCGGGCGCGGAGCCCTCGGCGGGCAGCGGCAGGCGCAGCAGCGGTACGTGTCCGTCGCGGCGGCGCAGCTCGTCGCCGAGGCCGGGGCTGCCGACGGCCGCCCCCCGGGCCAGCTCGCGCGCCTCCGCCAGGGACCAGCGCACGCCGCCGTGCCGGCCGAGCACGGCGGGCTCGTCGCTGACCGCGAGGACGGCGGCGAACCCGACGCCGAAGCGGCCGACGGACGACTCGTGGCCCTCGCGCTTGGCGGAGGCCCGCAGGGTGCTCAGGGACTCCACACCGGTGGCGTCGAGCGGCGCGCCGGTGTTCGCGGCGGCCAGCACGCAGCGGTCGTCCGGGTCGCCGGGGGCGGCGGGGTGCAGGGTGAGACGGAGCCGGCCGGGGACGCGGGCGCGGGCGGCGGCGTCGGCGGCGTTCTGGGCCAGCTCGACGACGAGGCGGTCGCGGTAGCCGCCGAGCGCGAGGTCCTCCTCGGCGTTGGCGTCCTCCCGGAACCGGGCGGGCCCGGCCCCCCAGGCGTCGAGCACGCCGCGCCGCAGCCGTGCCGTCCCGAACGGATCGGCCCCCTCGGTCGCCTTCATGCTCACGCTCTCGACTCCGTCCGCTGGGTGGGGACCGCGTATGCCTGTGCGGCCCAGTGTGCGCCCGAAGGTACCGCGCGCGCCGCCTCCGCCGTACCAGCGAGCCCGGCCGGCCCGGGGCCGGCCAGTCCAGCCCGTCCGGCACCTCGGTGACCGGCACGCCCGGCATTCCCAGCCCGTCCGGCGCCCTTGGCGCCCCTCCCGAGGCCGGCCATTCCAGCCCGTCCGGCACCTCGGTGACCGGTACGCCCGGCATTCCCAGCCCGTCCGGCGTTTGAGGACGGAACCCTGGCTCTGGTGAGCGCTCACCAGAAATGGCCCCTGGGGCACAAGCCCCTCGGAGCGGCACCGCGCCCCACGACACCGGTTCCGTCCTCAAACGCCGGACGGGCTGCAAAGGTGCCGGACAGGCTGCAAAGGTGCCGGTCGGGCTGGAGGGACACCGCGATTCCCGGGCACCGCAAGCCCGGTCCCCACAGCGGGCAGGAGCGTCAGGAGTGGCCCAGGTCCTCCGACGCCCCGTCCGTCTCGGCCGGCACGGAGCCCCCGCCGCGCTCCGGCCGCAGCGAGTACGCGTCCACCCGCATCGTGTCCAGCGCGTGCGGCGCCGGCTTCGGCGGCGTCGGCATCACCGCGGCCTCCGAGTGCCCGCCGCAGCCGTACGCCAGCGACACCACATGCCCGTCCGCCGGGCCGAACTCGTTCGCGCACACCCCGAAGGCCTGCTTCAGGGAGCCCGCCATCGGGATCAGGAACGCGCAGCTGACGCACGTCGCCGGGGCCGCCTGGGCCATCGGCGTCTTCGGGCCGAACGCCTCGTCCCAGCGGTCGGCCGCCGCGTACAGCCCGTACCGGGACAGCACCCGCGCCCGGCGCGTACCGAGCTCGTCCGCGACCGCGGCGATGGACCCGCGGCTGGTGGCGGCCACCGGCCGGTCCGTCAGCTCGGCGTCCTCCGAGTCGACCAGCTCCGCCAGCTCACGGGAGACCACGGAGTTCGGCGGCGGCTCGTCCTCACCGGTCCAGCCCGGCTCCAGGCGCAGGTCCTCCGCCTCGGTGGGCAGCAGGTCGCCGGGGCCCATGTCGCCGGGGCGCAGCCGCTCGCTCCACGGCACCCACTCCGGCGCCAGGAGGGCGTCGTCCCCCGGCAGCAGCACCGTTTCGTCCAGGGTGACGTTCTTCGCGCGGGAGGCCCGCGCCACCGTCACCGCCCAGCGCCAGCCCCGGTACCCGGGCTCCTTGGCCTCGAAGTAGTGGGTGACGACCCGGTCCCCCTCGGAGACCACGCCGATGTGCTCACCGACCACACCGGGCGCGGCGGCCTCCTCCGCGGCCGCGCGCGCGAGGTCCACCGCCTCGGCGCACAGGCGGTCGGGAACGGGGGTCCGGGCCGTACGGCTTCGCGTCGTCGTCGCAGCACTCACAGGTCTTCGCTTCTCTCCATACGCCAGTCTCACGAGCGCGCCGGCTGCCGCACGATTGCCGTTTCGGCCAGACAAGTGCGGGCGGAGCGGACCTGGGGGCCGCGTCGACGTCCACACCCGTTGTGCCTGCCTCGGGCGCGCCTTCTGCCACCCATTCTGCGGGATCGCCGAGAGGCGCGCGGCCAAGAACAACCGCCGGTGGCGCGTTACGCACGCTACCCTCTCCGCCGCGCTGCGCCCACCTGCCCGTCCCAAACGTGCCGTATCCGTTCCCGTCGGCTGCCCGCCGATGCCGTTCGGACGCGGGTGGCCGCAGGGCCCCGGTCGGTCCCGGCGCGCTCGTCCGACAGGACGTCACGCGCGCGTCCGCGGCCGATCGCCGTTCATACCGGCCAGGGTTGGGGCACTATGACGGGGTGACTGCCGCCAGGTCGCACGACGGTCCCGGCCCGCTCCGCAGGGCGGGACGGGCGACGGGCCATGTCCTGCGCGCCCCGTTCACCGGCACGGCGCGCGGAATCCGCAAGGCGACGCACGCCCACGGCGCGGGGGAGTCCGGCCTCGGAAAACTGATCGAACTGCACGCGGTGAACGGCGCGGGCGACGTCATGATCACGGTCGCGCTCGCCTCCACCGTCTTCTTCTCGGTGCCCACGGACGAGGCCCGGGGCCGGGTGGCCCTCTACCTCGCCATCACCATGGCCCCCTTCACTCTCCTCGCCCCGGTGATCGGCCCGCTCCTGGACCGGCTGCCCCACGGACGGCGCGCCGCGATGGCGGGCGCGATGCTGGCCCGGGCGCTGCTGGCGATCACCATGTCGGGCGCGGTCGCCACGGGGGGTCTGGAGCTGTATCCGGCCGCGCTGGGCGTCCTGGTTGCGTCGAAGGCGTACGGCGTGGTGCGCAGCGCGGTCGTGCCACGGCTGCTGCCACCGAAGTTCTCCCTGGTGAAGGCCAATTCCCGGGTGACTCTGGCGGGGCTGCTGGCCACGGGGGTGGCGGCCCCGATCGGGGCGGGCCTCCAGACCATCGGCTCACCGTGGCCGCTCTACGGCGCCTGCGCGATCTTCGTCGCGGGCACGTTCCTCGCCTTCACCCTGCCGCCCAAGGTCGACTCCGCGAAGGGCGAGCGCCGGGCGCGGCTGATCGTCCCGCACCACGAGGAAGCCCCTCCGCGTCCCGCCCCCGGCAGGGGCGGCACCCGGGCGGGCCTCCGCGGGCGCGGCAACGGGGAGAGGCCGGCCAAGGAGCGGCCGCCGGGCCTGCGGTCCGTCGGCGGGTCCGTTCTGCACGGGCTCCAGGCCAACGCCGCGCACCGGGCCCTCTCCGGCTTCCTCATCTTCTTCCTGGCGTTCCTGCTGCGCGAGCACCCGCTGGCCGGGCAGAGCGCGGCAATCTCGCTCGGCATCGTCGGCGTGGCGGCGGGCGTCGGCAACGCCTGCGGTACGGCGGTGGGCTCCTGGCTGCGGGCCCGGGGCCCCGAGGTGATCATCGCGACGGTGCTGGGGCTCGCGCTGAGCGCGGCGGTCCTGGCCGCGGTCTTCTTCTCCACCGTGCTGGTCGCCGCGCTCGGCGCGGTGGCCGGCTTCACCCAGGCCCTGTCCAAGCTGTCGCTCGACGCGATGATCCAGCGGGACGTGCCCGAGGAGGTCCGCACCTCCGCGTTCGCCCGGTCCGAGACGTTGCTCCAGATGGCGTGGGTGGTCGGCGGCGCCATCGGCATCGTCCTGCCGCTCAACGCGGTGCTCGGCATGTCGGTCGCCGCGGGTCTTCTCGCGCTCGGCGCGGCCACGTCCGTACGGGGCCTCCTGGGTGCGGCGCGGCGCGGCACGCCGCACCCCCGCGTGGCATGAGCGGAGGCGACCGATAGCCTTCGGCCCATGACCGTTGCGTTCTTCTCCGGTAAGGGCCGTCGAATCGGCGTCGCTCTTGGTGCCGTGTCCGCGGGACTCCTTGTCCTGTCCGCCTGCGACAAGCCGACGCCGCTCGCCACCGTGACGGTCGGCAGCGACTCGGTGAACACCGAGGCCGCCTGCTACAACGACGGCGAGGCGATCAAGGAGTCCCTGATCCAGGGCTGCCTGAACAAGAAGGCCGAGAAGTCCCTCACGGTCTCCATGGACGACAAGGTCCGCTTCGGCGTCGACCCCGAGATCGCCGAGAACGGCTGGACGCTCTTCATCAACGGCCAGCAGGCCGAGCAGGAGCCGTACGACAAGACCTACCGGACGATCCCCGGCAGCGCCTTCTTCGCCAGCCAGACGGGCCAGCCGTCCGACAAGACGAACATCTCCATCGTGGAGACCAAGGGCAAGAAGCTCACGGGCATCTGGCAGTTCGAGCTCAAGAAGGGCTGACCCGCCCCAACCACGAGCGCCCTTCCCCCCGTCCTCGACCCTGAGGCTGTATCCGTGCGTGTGCTGGTCGTGACCGCTGTCCCGGTGGAACGGGACGCGGTCACGCGTGCGTTCGGGGGCACGCCGGAGATTGTGGCGCTGCCGGGGGGCGAGCTGCACCGCGGCGGCGCGTTCGACGTCCTGGCGGGCGGTGCCGGCCCGGCCGCCGCCGCCGCGGCCACCGCCTTCGCCCTGGCGTCGGCGTCCACACCGACATCCACACCGTACGGACTCGTCGTCTCGGCCGGGATCGGCGGGGCGTTCACCCCGCTGACGCCGCTCGGCTCCCTGGTCGTGGCGAGCGACATCGTCGCCGCCGACCTGGGCGCCGACACCCCCGACGGCTTCCTGCCGGTCACCGCGCTCGGCTTCGGCCGGGACCGCTTCACCGCCCCGCCCACGCTCGTACGGGAGGTGGCGGCCGCCACGGGAGCCGCCGCGGGACCCGTCCTCACCGTCTCCACCGTGACCGGCACCGCCGAGCGCGCCGGGGATCTGCTCGCCGCGCACCCGGGGGCGCTGGCCGAGGCGATGGAGGGCTTCGGGGTCGCGGAGGCCGCCGCCCGGGCCGATGTGCCGGTGCTGGAGCTGCGGGCGGTGTCGAACGCCGTGGGCCCCCGCGACCGGGACGCCTGGCGCATCGGCGACGCGCTGGCGGCGCTCCGGGACGTGTTCGGGAAGATCGCACCCGTACTGGAAGGTTGGCACCGGCATGACCACTGAAGCGAACCCGGACGCGATCGAGATCGCCTTCTCGCCCTGCCCCAACGACACCTTCGTCTTCGACGCCTGGGCGCACGGCAGGGTCCCCGGCGCGCCCGTGCCGGCCGTGACCTTCGCCGACATCGACATCACCAACGGCATGGCCGAGCGCGGTGAGCTGGACGTCCTGAAGGTCTCCTACGCGGTGCTGCCGTGGGTGCTCGACGACTACGCGCTGCTGCCGTGCGGCGGGGCGCTGGGGCGGGGCTGCGGTCCGCTGGTCCTCACCAAGGAGCTGGGCCTCGACCTGACCGGCCGGACCGTCGCCGTGCCGAGCGAGCGCTCGACGGCGTACCTGCTGTTCCGGCTCTGGGCGGCGGAGATGGTGCCGGGGGGCGTCGGCGAGGTCGTCGTGATGCCGTTCGACGAGATCATGCCCGCCGTGCGGGACGGCAAGGTCGACGCCGGCCTGGTCATCCACGAGGCCCGCTTCACGTACCGGAACTTCGGTCTGCACAACCTCGCCGACATGGGCCGCCACTGGGAGGACACCACGGGCCTCCCGATCCCCCTGGGCGCGATCATCGCCAAGCGCTCCCTCGGCGAGGAGACCCTGCGCCGCCTGGCCGACACGATCCGCAGCTCGGTCCGCCTCGCCTGGGACCACCCGGAGGTCTCCCGGCCGTACGTCCTGGAGCACGCCCAGGAGATGGACCCGGCCGTGGCGGACCAGCACATCGGGCTGTACGTGAACGAGTTCACCGCCGACCTCGGCGAGGACGGCTACGCCGCGATCCGCGGGCTGCTGACCCGCGCGGCGGCCGAGGGACTCGTACCGCCGCTGGGCCCGGACGCACTCGCGTTTCCCTGACCGAGCGGACCGGAAGGACACTCCACGGTGCACAACACGGCGACCGCGTCGACCGCCCCGTTCACCCTGGCGTTCTGGAAGGACGGCCGCACCCACGAGCGGCGGGCGGGCTACCGGGGCACGGCGGCGGAGTTCGGCGAGATCGTCCTCACCGCGCCGCTGCCCCGGAAACACACCCCGGGCAGCGTGGTCTCCGAGGTGCGCGGCCCGTCGGTCCCCACGGCGGTGTTCGAGACACGCGGCATCCACACCGAGGCCGCCGACCTGCCGACGCTCAACCGCTCGGTCCTCCGCGTCGGCGACGCCATGGTCCACCTGCGGCGCAACCGCTTCGGTCTGACCCGCCGGGCCCGCGCCCTGCACTTCCGGTACGGCGGCGACCACTACCGGCTGCGGGCGGTGAACCGGAAGCAGTTCGTCCTGACCCGCCGGGCCGATGACGAGGACCCCGGCGTGTCCCTCACGGCGAAGCTGTCCGGGCACGGCGGCGGCAAGAGGCTGGTGGTGCGGGCGGCGGGCCGGGCGGTGGCCGCGGACATCGTGCTCGTCACGCTCTTCGCCGGTGTCGACCGCGCGCCGCTGACCCGCTCGGGCGCTGTGCGCGCGGCCCTGGGCAGGTCCACCCGGCTCTTCGCGGAGAGCCAGGCCTGACCCGGCGGGGGCCGCGCTACGACAGCGCCTGGGCGGCGGGCGTCCGCTACACGTCGAGCTGGTCGGCGACCGCCCTCAGCAGGCCCGCGATCTTCGCGCCGGAGGCCTTGTCGGGGTAGCGGCCCCGCTCCAGCTGCGGCGTGATGTTCTCCAGGACCGTCGTCAGGTCCTGCACGATCGACGCCAGCTCGTCCGGCTTGCGGCGCTGCGCGGCCGCGACGGACGGGGTGGGGTCGAGGACCACCACGGAAAGGGCCTGGTCGCCGCGCTGGCCCGCGACCACGCCGAACTCCACGCGCTGGCCGGGCTTGAGGGCGTCGACTCCGGCAGGGAGAACCGACGAGTGGACGAAGACGTCGCCGCCGTCGTCGCGGGAGAGAAAGCCGAAGCCCTTCTCGGGGTTGAACCACTTGACCTTGCCGGTGGGCACGTCTGTCCTCGTCCTCGTACTCGTCGGTGTGCGGAAGAGCCGGTCCCCGGGGAAAACGGCTCCGGATAGCAGTACAGCGGGTCACCGTGACCCGCCCGGTCCCAGGCTAATGGGCCTCGGGCCGGTGACAAGACGTCGCCGGAGAGTTCCTCCGGGCTGGGAACTACCCTGGTCGCGTGAGTACTACTCCTTCAGGCGCAGGTGACCGGCTCGTTCAGGTCGGCGCGATCGTCTTCTTCGTCGGCGCACTGGCCACTCTGGTCACCGTGGCCCCCTTGTTCCTGGGCACGGACCCGTTCCCTCCGGTCGCGTACGCGGTCTGCATGCTGATGGGCGTCGGGTTCCTGATCGCCGGGGCGGGCGTCGTGCGCTCGGCCTGGTCCAACTCCCCGAAACGGGCCGCGAACCGCGCCTGACGCCCCTCCGCCCAACACGGCCCGGTCCGCGTCACCCCACCCGGGCCGCCTCGAAGGCGGCCAGCCAGGCCGGGAAGCCCGTCAGGTCCTCCAGCACCACGTCCGCCCCCGCCGTCCGCAGCTCCGCCGCGTCACACGGGCCCGTCGTCACCGCGACCGACAGCGCTCCGGCGACCCGGGCCCCCCGTACGTCGCCGGTGTGGTCGCCGACGTACACCTGCGCGCCGTGCTCGCGCAGCGCCTCGCCCTTGGCCTCCGCCCACAGGGAGCCGACCACCGTGTCCGGCTCGATGCCGAGGTGGGCCAGGTGCAGCTTCGCGTTCGGCTCGTACTTCGCCGTGACGACGATCGCCCGGCCACCGAGCGCCCGGACCGCCGCCACCGACTCCCGCGCCCCGGCGAGGGCCGTGCTCGGGGCTATCCCGTGGTCCGGGTAGATAGCCCGGTAGCGGTCGGCGGCGGCGACCACCTCGGCGGCCGGGAACCAGTGCGCCATCTCCGTCTCCAGCGGCGGGCCGATCCGGCTCACCACCCGGTCGACGTCGATCTCCACCCCCGTCTCCGCGGAGAGGGCCCGGAAGGCAGCGGCGATACCCGGCCGGGAGTCGACAAGCGTCAGGTCGAGGTCGAAGCCGACCGTCAGAGGGCGCCGGGGGGAGATCGCGGGGGAGTGCTCGAGCGGGTGCTGGGGAGCGTTCTGATCCGTGGAAGTCATGCCTGCCATTGTGCCGACCCGCCGGAGGCTGTTCCGAAGCCCCCGTCGGCGCCGGAATCCGGCCGCTTAGACTGAGACGCGCACTTAGCCAAGCCTTACCGTCCTGGCCCCGCGCCCCGACGTTCCCTCCGTTCCATCACGTCCGCGTCCGTCCCGATTGGGTGAAATGTCAGCGTCAGCGCCCGTGCGGACCGCCGCGCCACCCCGTGCACCCCGCCTCTCCCGACGCGCCGCCTCGACCGCCGGGGCCGTGCTCGCCCTGCTGCTGGCGGTCCTGCTGAGCCTCGCCGTCGGGGCGCGGTCCATTCCTCCGGGCGAGGTGTTCGACGTCCTGCTGCACGGCGGGCACTCCGACGCCGCCGAGGTGATCCGCACGATGCGGGTGCCCCGCACGCTCATCGGGCTGATGGTCGGCGCGGCGCTGGCCCTCGCGGGCACGGTGCTCCAGGGCATCACCCGTAACCCCATCGCCGACCCCGGCATCCTCGGCATCAGCCAGGGCGCTTCGGTCGCGGTGGTGACGGCCATCGCGTTCGCGGGGGTCCACACGCTCACCGGGTACGTGTGGTTCGCCTTCGCGGGCGCGGCGCTCGCCTCGGTCGCCGTTTACGCCATCGCCTCCAGCGGACGCGGCGGCGCGACCCCGGTGAAGCTCGCGCTCGGCGGTGCGGCGATCAACGCGCTGCTGGTGTCGGTGACGGTGGGCATCCTCACGACGAACGCCGCCGCGCTGGACGAGTTCCGCTTCTGGCAGGTCGGCTCGATCGCGGGACGGGAGGCGGACGTCGTCCAGCAGGTGTGGCCGTTCCTCCTCGTCGGGGCGGTCCTCGTGCTCTCCGTCGCCCGCGGCCTGGACGCGCTCGCGCTCGGCGAGGACGTGGCGAAGGGACTCGGGCAGAACGTCGCCGCGGTCCGGATCGTCGGCGGTGTCGGGGCGACCGTGCTGACCGGGGTCGGGGTCGCCGCCGCCGGGCCGATCGCGTTCATCGGTCTCGCCGTCCCGCACATCGCCCGCGCGGTCGTCGGCAACGACCACCGCTGGGTGCTGCCCATGGCGGCGCTGATCGGGCCCGTGATGCTGCTGGTCTCGGACGTCGTCGGCCGGATCGTGTTCCCGCCGAGCGAGGTCCCGGCGGGTGTGATGACGGCCCTGATCGGGGTGCCGTTCCTGGTCGCCCTCGTACGCCGGAAGGCGGTGCCCGCATGAGCGAGACCTCGACGGCCGTGACCGCGCCCGTGAAGGCCGTACGGGTCCGGCCCGCCGGCTACTCCGTCGTGAAGGCCGGTCCGCGCGGCCGGTTCCTGCTGCACCGGCGGGCGTCCGTCGTCGCGACCGCCCTCGTCGTACTCCTGGCCGCCGTCTGCGTCGTCTACCTCTGCGTCGGCGAGAGCTTCGTCGCACCCGGCGAGGTCGTGAAGGTGATCCTCGGACAGCCGTCGTCGGCCGAGCTGGTCGTGGGCACGCTGCGGTTGCCGCGCATGGTCGTCGGGCTGCTGGTGGGGGCCGCGTTCGGGATCGCCGGGGCGCTGATCCAGACCGTGGCCCGCAATCCGCTGGCCAGCCCCGACATCATCGGCATCAGCCAGGGCGCCAGCGCGCTCACGGTCGGTGCGATGACCTTCGGCATCACCTCGTACACCGTCC
The DNA here is from genome assembly GCF_057766565.1 of Streptomyces sp. MGP-P1. Taxonomy (NCBI): domain Bacteria; kingdom Bacillati; phylum Actinomycetota; class Actinomycetes; order Kitasatosporales; family Streptomycetaceae; genus Streptomyces; species Streptomyces sp. MGP-P1. Next base: position 434,441 of record NZ_JBYMEM010000005.1, read on the forward strand.
TGCCCTACCTCTCCATCGTCGGCGGCATCGCGGCGGCGGCCCTCGTGTACGTCTTCGCGTGGCGCGGCGGCCTGCACGCCACCCGCTTCGTGCTCATCGGCATCGGCTTCGCCATCGCGCTGCGGTCGGTGACCCAGCTGTTCCTGACCAAGGGCGACTACCTGGTCGCCCAGCAGGCGCAGATCTGGATGACCGGTTCGCTGAACGGGCGCGGCTGGTCGGAGGCCGCCCCGATCGGCTGGACGCTGCTGATCCTGCTGCCCGCCATCGCCTGGGCGGCCCGCGCGCAGCGCACCGTCGCGATGGACGACGACACCGCCATCGCGCTGGGCGTGCGCCTGGGGCGCGTACGGCTGGGACTCGTCGCGCTCGGGGTGGTCCTGGCGTCCGTGGCGACGGGCACGGCGGGCCCGGTGGACTTCGTGGCGCTGCTCGCCCCGCAGGTCGCCCGCCGGCTGACCCGGACCGCGCAGATCCCGCTGCTGTCCTCGGCACTGCTGGGCGCGGTGATCGTCGTCCTCGGCGACCTGCTCGCCCGCAAGCTGTTCTCGCCCACCGAACTGCCCGTGGGCGTCCTCACGGCGGCGGTCGGCGCCCCGTACCTGATCTGGCTGATCATCCGCGGTCACCGCGGCCGCAGTGGAGGCACCGCATGAGCCCGAGCCCGAAGACCGACACGGCGCAGCGGACCGGCAGGCTCGCCGCACGCTCCCTGACCCTCGCGTACGAGGACCGCACCGTGGTCCACGAGCTGGACCTCACCGTGCCGGACGGGCAGGTCACCGTCATCGTCGGCCCGAACGCCTGCGGCAAGTCGACCACCTTGCGGGCGCTCGGCCGACTGCTGAAGCCGCGCGGCGGGGCGGTCCTGCTGGACGGTACGGAGCTGGCGCGGCTCCCCACGAAGCAGATCGCCCGGTCCATCGGGCTGCTCCCGCAGACCCCGGTCGCGCCCGAGGCGATCAGCGTCTCGGACCTGGTCGCGCGGGGCCGTCAGCCGCACCAGAGCTGGTGGCAGCAGTGGTCGGACGAGGACGAGCGGGCGGTGACCGACGCGATGGCCCGTACCGACGTGACGGCGCTGGCCGACCGGTCGGTGGACGAGCTGTCGGGCGGGCAGCGCCAGCGGGTGTGGATCGCGATGGCGCTGGCCCAGGAGACGGACCTGCTGCTGCTCGACGAGCCGACGACGTACCTCGACATCGCGCACCAGGTGGAGGTCCTCGACCTGGTACGCCAGTTGGCGTCCCCTGCCGCCGACGGCACCCGGGGCCGCACGGTCGTCACCGTCCTCCACGACCTCAACCAGGCCGCCCGGTACGCGGACCGCCTGGTCGCCATGAAGGAGGGGCGGATCGTCGCCGAGGGCCGGCCCGGGGACGTCGTCACCGCCGAGCTCGTCGCCGAGGTCTTCGGCCTGGAGGCGGTGATCGTCCCGGACCCGGTGACGGGTTCGCCGCTCGTCGTCCCGAGTGCCCCCTGGACCCCGTCCCCGCTGGTTTCCCCCTCCCAGAAAGGTCTGTGACATGACTCCCCTCCTCCGCGACCGCCGCCGCACCCTCGTCGCCGGCTCCCTCGCCGTGACCGCCGCGCTCACCCTCGCCGGGTGCGGCTCCTCCGACCCGGCAGCGGACTCCTCCTCCGACTCCCCGGCGAAGACGCGCACCGTCTCCACCGCGAACGGGGACGTCGACGTCCCCGCGTCGCCGAAGCGGGTCGTCGTCCTGGACTCCGGCGAGCTGGACTCCGCGATCACCCTCGGCGTCCGGCCGGTCGGCGCGACGCACTCGGCGTCCGAGGACGCCTTCCCCTCCTACCTCCCCGCGAGCGAGACGAAGGACATCACCCCGGTCGGCGAGATCGCCAACGCGAACCTGGAGTCCGTCGCTGCCCTCGAGCCGGACCTGATCCTCACCAGCAAGGTCCGGGACGGGGAACGCTACGAGGAGCTCAGCAAGATCGCCCCGACCGTGATGACGGAGGCGACCGGCAGCGCCTGGAAGGAGAACTTCCAGGTGCACGCGGAGGCGCTCGGCAAGCAGGCCGAGGCGAAGAAGGTCCTCGCCACGTACGACACCCAGGTGGCGAAGGTGACGGAGGCGCTCGGCGGCAAGGAGAAGGCCGCCGCGACGGACGTCAACTTCGTCCGCTTCGTCGAGGGCGCCGAGATCCGCATCTACGGCAAGCAGAACTACATCGGCTCGATCCTCGCCGACATCGGCACCGGCCGCCCCGCGATCACCGACAAGGCGAAGGACGGGTTCTCGTACGACGTGTCGCCCGAGAAGATCGACCTCGCGGACGCGGACGTCATCTTCACGTCGACGTACGGCGACCCGGGCAAGGCCGGGACGACGAAGACGATGAACAGCGGCCTGTGGAAGGGGCTGAAGGCCGCCAAGAACGACAAGGTCTTCAAGGTCGACGACCGCCTGTGGATCGCGGGCATCGGCTACACCGCCGCCGGCAAGATCCTGGAGGAGTTCGAGACCAGCATGACGAAGTAGCCCCTCGTCCGGCGCTTCGCCGGGGCGGGCCGGGCCCGCCCTCCCAGAAGTACGCCGCCTCCCGGACGCGCCCGGCGCGCGGGTCCTCGGACCCGCCCGGCGCCGGGAGCATGCCTGGGCTGCCGGCTCAGCCGGCCCGCCTCCGCGCCCGCCACACCAGGTAGAGCGCGGAGGCGAGGGCGGCGAGGCGGACGACCACCGGCCAGGTGTCCAGCAGGACGTCCCGCATCGCGCCCTCCCGGATCGGCTCGCCCCAGCGCCCCTCCATCCGCCCCCAGACCCATGCGAGGGCCCCGGCCGCCACCACGCCCGGCAGGCCGAGCGCCGCCCACTTCGCCTCCGTACGGGAGAGGGTGCGCGAGCTGTACGCGATCAGCCAGCCGCCCGCCAGCGGCAGCCAGGAACCGGTGACCACACCGGCGACGAGCAGCACGGCGGCCAGGAGCAGCAGCGGGTGGGCGAATCCGCCGCGGAGGCCGGAGACGGCGGCGGCCTCGGGCGCGGCGACCACTGGGGGCTTGCGGCGGCGGAGCTTCAGGAGCCGCAGGGCGCGGCGGCGGGCGGTGGTCCCGGCCCCGCCTGCCGCCCCGGCCTTCCCGTCCACCTCGTCGGCCCCGCCCGCCGCGCCCTTCTCGTCCTGCCCGTCCTTCTCGGCGGGCCGCGGCCCCCTCCCGAGCAGCTCCGGGGCCTCGATGCCGCCGAAGAACCCGGGGATGGCGGTTCCCTCGTCGAAGGGGCCCGGCTCCAGGCGCCACCAGTCGGTCGCGTCCGCGTCCCCCTGCTGGTCCTGGCCGAGCATGTGCGGGGCGGAGGGGTCGGGCCAGGCGGGGGCAGGGACGCCTTCGTCGTCTGCTACCTGGTCGTCGGGGGCGGCGGCCGGGCGGGGCACGGCTGCGGACCGCGCACCGGACGCGCCGCCGAAAGCACGGTCGGAAGCACCGCCGGGAGCCCAGTCGGAGGCACCGTCGGAAAGGCCGCCTGAAGCCCGGTCGGAGGCACCGCCGGGCGCGCTGCCGGAAACACCGCCCGGAGCACCGCCGCCGCTCTCGGGATCACGGCGCGACGCGCCCCACCCGAAACCGGCTTTCGGCTTCCGGAGGGCCTTCTCCGCCCGGCCGTCCCCCGCCCCCGGAGCGGGCTCCTTCGGCTTCCTCGGCTCCTTGGGCTCCCTCGGCTCCTTGCGGAGCAGTCCGCTCCGGGGCCGGGGAAGCGAGGCCCGCCGCCGCTGCTCGCCGCCCCCCGTCCCCGTCCCGGCGGTGGGCAGCGTGACCGTGCCGTCGGCCGACTCCGCCGCCGCGGAGACCAGTTCGTCCGGGCTGCCCAGCCTGCCGATGATGCGCCGCACGGTCGCCGGGGAGTCCGCACCCTCCACGCCGCGCTGCCGGTCGATCTCGCCCCGGAGTGTCGAAACCAGGCGCATCCGGGCGCCCGACGACAGCTGTTGCTGCTGGGCCAGGTCGCCGACCCGGCTCAAGTAGTCGTAGACGAGCTGGTCGCTCTCGATCCCCACGCGGTGCATCCCCTCTACCGGCCCTGCCCCGACGGTAGCGTTCCAGCGGCTACCGTGGGACGGATGGGGACGACCACACCACCGCGCACGCTCGCCGAAGCCCTGCGCGCCCGGGGCGACGAATCGCTGGCCGGGCTGCTGCGTGCCCGCCCCGACCTCCTCAACCCGGTGCCGAACGACATCACCCAGCTCGCCACACGGGCCGGCACGCGGGCGTCCGTCGTCCGAGCGCTGGAACACCTGGACCGGTTCGCACTCCAGACCGCCGAGGCACTGGCGGTGGCCCCGGACCCGGCCCCGTACGACACACTGCTCTCCCTGCTCACGGGCGACGGGCTGGACGACGGCGACCAGCGCGACGATGCGGGGGCGGCGATCACCGCCGCGCTGCCGGGCGCGCTCTCGACGTTGCGCGAACAGGCCCTGGTCTGGGGCGAGGACGACCGGCTGCGGCTGGTGCGCACCGCCCGGGAACTGCTCGCCCCGTCCCCGCAGCACCCCTCGCCCACGGGCCTGGGCCCCACGGTCGCCGAGGCGACGGCCGGGATGTCACCGGGCCGGCTCCAGGAGATCCTGGCGACGACCGGTCTGCCCGCCACGCACGACCCGGTGTCCGCGGTGGCCGCGCTCGCCGCCCTGTTCACGGACCGGACGCGGATGGCGGAACTGCTGGACACGGCCCCGGTGGAGGCGCTGTCGGTCCTGGACCGGCTGGTGTGGGGCCCGCCGTACGGGGAGGTCACGCCCAACCCCACTCCCCCCGTGAAGTGGCTGCGCGACCGGGGCCTGCTGCTGCCGGTCTCGACCCGCACGGTGGTCCTGCCGCGCGAGGCGGCCCTGCATCTGCGCGCCGGGCGCGCGCACCGCGTACCGGAACCGGTCCCCCCGGCCGTCGCGGCGGCCGCCGAACGCGATCCACAGGCTGTGGACAGGGCGGCGGCCGGGCAGGCGTTCACGGCGCTGTCCACGGTCGAGGAGCTGCTGAAGCTCTGGAACGGCGGCGGCCCCGCGATCCTGCGCGCGGGCGGGCTGAGCGTACGGGAGCTGAAGCGCGCCGCGAACTCCCTCGACGTGACCGAGCCGATCGCCGCGTTCTGGGTCGAACTTGCCTACGCGGCAGGCCTGTTGGCCTCCGACGGGGCACCCGAGGAGCGGTACGCGCCGACGCCGGCTTCCGACGAGTGGCTCGACCTGCCCGCCGAGGACCGCTGGACGCACCTCGCCACCGCCTGGCTCGCCGCCACCCGGACCCCGGGCCTGGTCGGCGGCCAGGACGCCAAGGGCCGGGCGCTGTCCGCACTCGGACCGGAGCTGGACCGCTCGGCCGCCCCCGACGTACGCCGCCGGGTCCTGGCCCTGTTCGCCGAACTCCCGCCGGGCACCGCGCCGGACGCCGAGACGCTGCTGCGAAGGCTGCGCTGGGAACGCCCGTTGCGCGGCGGCGCGGCCCCTTCCGCGGCCTCGACGGAGGGGACGGACCTCCGCTCCCGCCTCGCCCTGTGGACGCTCAACGAGGCGGAGCTGCTGGGCATCACGGGCCGGGGCGCGCTCTCCGCACAGGCCCGCGCGCTGCTGGACGAGGGCCCGGACGCGGCGGCGGCCCTCCTCGCGCCGCTCGTCCCCGAGCCCCTGGACCACGTCCTGCTCCAGGCCGACCTCACGGCGGTGGCGCCGGGACCGCTGGAACGCCCCCTGGCGGAGACGCTGTCGGTCCTGGCCGACGTGGAGTCCAAGGGCGGGGCGACGGTGTACCGCTTCACGCCCGGTTCGGTGCGCCGCGCCCTGGACGCCGGGCAGGCGGCGACCGACCTGCACGCTTTCCTGGCGGCGCACAGCCGTACGCCGGTTCCGCAGCCGCTGAGCTATCTGATCGACGACGTGGCCCGCCGCCACGGCCATCTGCGGATCGGGTCGGCGTCCGCGTACGTACGCTGCGACGACGAGGCGGTCCTCAACGAGATCCTGGCCGACCGCCGCTCCACCGGGCTGCGCCTCCGCCGCCTGGCCCCCACGGTCCTGGCCTCCCAGGCCGACCCCGGCTCCCTCCTGGAGGCCCTGCGCGACATGGGGTACGCGCCGGCCGCCGAATCCGCCGAGGGCGACGTCCTGATCACCCGCGCCGGCGCCCGCCGCACCCCGCCCCGCACCCCTCCGATCCCGGTCCCCGAAGGCCCTCCGGTCCCGGACGACACCCTGCTCGGTGCGGCGGTACGCGCCATCCGCGCGGGCGACACGGCCGCCACGGTGATCCGCAAGGACACGTCCGAGGACCCGTCGCACCCCACGCCTTCCGGCTCCCTCCCCCGCACCACCTCCGCCGAGACCCTGGCCACCGTCCAGGCGGCCGCGATGACGGGCTCCGCGGTCTGGATCGGCTACGTCAACGCGGACGGCGCGGCCAGCCAGCGCGTGATCGCCCCGGTCCGCGTGGAGGGCGGCTTCGTCACGGCGTACGACCACACGGCCGACGAGGTCCGCACGTACCCGCTGCACCGGATCACGGGGGTGGCGGAGCTGGCGGAGGACGGGAAGCCCTGAGGTCCGGCGGCAGTTCGACGTCTGCTTCACCGCCCGGGTCGACCGGCGGCCCCCTGACCGTCTCCGAGGAGAGCACGAAGGTCCGGTTCGTGACACCGGGCGAGCTGGACGCCCTGCCCACGCACCACACCCAGCGCCTCCGGCTGCGCCACTTCGCGGAGGACCGCGACCGGCCCTGTCCCGGCTGAGCGGCAAGCCGTGCGGGCCGCCCGGTGCTCGGGCGCTCAAGGGAAGCTCTGAAGATCACGTCGAGGCTTGTCGCGGGTCGCCCCGCATGACATGTTCACCGTGCACGCCAGTCGATCTGCCCAGGAGACGAAGATGATCGCAACCCTGACCGTCGGCGAGCAGGTCGTGATGGCGATCGTGGCGGTGGCCGCCGTCCTCGGTCTCGCCGTACTCGGCATCCAGCGGGCCAAGCGCACCCGGCAGCCGGGCGAGACCGAGTAACCTCCGCCGCCGGACAGGTTCGTCGGTTGCACGGCCGTGCCGTCCCTGATGACGCGGTCTGCGATGCTGCGGGCATGGCCACAGCCCGCCCCGCCCCTGAGCCGGTGCCGCCGGAGTCCGTGTCGCCCGACCCACCCCCCGCGCCGATGCCCCCGCTGCTCACCCAGTCCTGGCTGGACCTGGCGTTCCTGCACTGGGCGGTCGATCCGGCGGATGTGGCGCCGCTGCTGCCGCCGGGGACGGTGCCGGACACGTTCGACGGGGCGACCTACGTGGGGCTCGTGGCGTTCCGGATGCATCGGGTGGGTGGGCTCGGACTGCCGGGCATCCCCTACCTGGGGACGTTTCCCGAAACCAACGTCCGGCTGTACTCCGTGGACGAGCACGGCCGGCGCGGGGTCGTCTTCCGCTCGTTGGACGCCTCGCGGCTCATCCCGGTGCTCGTGGCGCGGGCCGCGTTCCGGTTGCCGTACGTGTGGTCCCGGATGGGCGTCGAGCGCTCCGGCGACACCCTCACGTACACCAGCACCCGGCGTTGGCCCGGTCCTCGTGGTGCGCGGAGCAGGATCGTGCTGCGGGCGGGGGAGGCGATCGACGAGCCGACGCCGCTGGAGCACTTCCTCACCGCCCGGTGGGCCCTGCACAGCTCGTTCCTCGGGCGGGCCGCCCATCTGCCCAACGCCCACCCCCGGTGGCCGCTGCACCGGGCGGAGCTCCTGGAGTGCGACGAGGAGCTGGTGGCGGCGGGCGGCCTGCCCGCGCCGGCCGGGGAGCCGGTGAGCGTGCTGTACTCCCCGGGCGTCCCGGTGCGCTTCGGGCCGCAGCGCAGGCCGCGCGCCGAAGGCTGACCGCACGCCCACCCCGCCCCGCGCCCCGATGCGGCACACTGGACGTTTGGCCGCAGCCGTGGCCGCACCCCGCAGAAAGGGCCGAAGCGCGTGACCGGACCCCTCATCGTCCAGAGCGACAAGACGCTGCTCCTCGAAGTCGACCACGACCGGGCGGACGCCTGCCGTCGTGCCATCGCGCCGTTCGCGGAGCTGGAGCGTGCGCCCGAGCACATCCACACGTACCGGGTCACCCCGCTCGGGCTGTGGAACGCCCGCGCCGCCGGGCACGACGCCGAGCAGGTCGTCGACGCCCTGGTCGAGTACTCCCGCTACCCCGTGCCGCACGCGCTCCTGGTCGACATCGCCGAGACGATGGCGCGGTACGGGCGGCTCACCCTGTCCAAGCACCCGGTGCACGGGCTGGTGCTCACCAGCACCGACCGGCCCGTGCTGGAGGAGATCCTCCGGTCCAAGAAGGTTCAGCCGCTGGTCGGGGCCCGCATCGACCCGGACACCGTGGCCGTGCACCCCTCCGAGCGGGGGCAGGTCAAGCAGACCCTGCTCAAGCTGGGATGGCCCGCCGAGGACCTCGCGGGGTACGTCGACGGCGAGGCCCATCCGATCGAGCTGGCCGAGAACGGCTGGTCGCTGCGGCCGTACCAGAAGCAGGCCGTCGAGGGGTTCTGGCACGGCGGGTCGGGCGTGGTGGTGCTGCCTTGCGGTGCCGGGAAGACCCTGGTGGGCGCCGGCGCCATGGCGGAGGCCAAGGCCACCACCCTGATCCTCGTCACCAACACCGTCTCCGCCCGGCAGTGGAAGCACGAGCTGGTGAAGCGGACCTCGCTGACCGAGGACGAGATCGGCGAGTACAGCGGGACGCGGAAGGAGATCCGGCCGGTCACCATCGCCACCTACCAGGTGCTGACCACCCGGCGGAAGGGCGTCTACCCGCACCTGGAGCTGTTCGACTCCCGCGACTGGGGCCTGGTCGTCTACGACGAGGTCCACCTGCTGCCCGCGCCCGTCTTCAAGTTCACCGCCGACCTCCAGGCCCGGCGGCGGCTGGGTCTCACGGCGACGCTGGTACGGGAGGACGGGCGGGAGTCCGACGTGTTCTCGCTCATCGGGCCGAAGCGGTTCGACGCCCCGTGGAAGGAGATCGAGGCGCAGGGCTACATCGCGCCCGCCGACTGCGTGGAGGTCCGGGTCAATCTCACCGACGCCGAGCGGCTCGCGTACGCGACCGCCGAGACGGAGGAGAAGTACCGGTTCTGCGCCACCACCGCGACCAAGCGGAAGGTGACCGAGGCGCTGGTGCGCAAGCACCAGGGCGAGCAGACCCTCGTCATCGGCCAGTACATCGACCAGCTCGACGAGCTGGGCGAGCACCTGGACGCCCCCGTGATCAAGGGCGAGACCAGCAACGCCCAGCGCGAGAAGCTCTTCGAGGCGTTCCGCCAGGGCGAGATCAGCGTCCTCGTCGTGTCCAAGGTCGCCAACTTCTCCATCGACCTGCCCGAGGCAACCGTCGCCATCCAGGTCTCCGGGACCTTCGGGTCGCGGCAGGAGGAGGCCCAGCGGCTGGGGCGGGTCCTGCGGCCGAAGGCCGACGGGCACGAGGCCCGGTTCTACTCGGTCGTCGCCCGCGACACCATCGACCAGGACTTCGCTGCGCACCGCCAGCGGTTCCTGGCCGAGCAGGGGTACGCGTACCGCATCGTCGACGCGGACGAGCTGCTCGCCGACGACTGAGGCCCCCGGGAGGGCGGGCGGTCAGCGGTCCCGGCCGGCGACGCCCGCCTCCTCCGCGTACTCCCCCAGGACGACGACGCCGAACGCCGCCGTCACGAACACCTTCACGGCGCGCACCGCGTCGCCGACGCGGTGGGGTCGGTGGTGACCGGTGACCGCGGTCGCGCCGTGCGCGGGGCCGGTCCTGCGTGGGTTCACAGTGGCTGTGCTCATGTATCCATGGTGCTCCCGTCACCCGTTCGGGCGCGTCGGTCCGCAGACGGAACCCCGGGGCCCCGCGGGTAGCCCTGCGGTGCCATGCCGGGGCCCGGCGTCCCCTACGGGTACCCCCGGTACCGCGCCCTTCCGGCGAAGCCGGTATTCCGTTTCGACCGCGCCCCGCCCCGTGACTACAATCACCGGTCTGCCCGCCTCCCGCACCGTGGTACCGGCCTCTCGCTGCCGGCAGCCGGGGGAGCGCCGCCGACCGGACGGAAACCGGTCGGCACCCAAGCGAACCAACCTTCCGAGCGGACCGCCCTGCTCCCGGCTCCGGCCGGCATCGGCGCGCGGTCCGCCGTCCTGCGTTGAAGAGCCGGAGGCAACACCGTGCCCGCGCACGTAGCAGAGAGCGATTCCACCCCCGATCCCACCGGCGCCACCGACCCCTTGGCACACGAACGCGCCCATCTCGCCGCGTCCCGCGCCGCCCTGCGCGGGATGCGCGAGGACGTGCAGGCCCTCGACATCCGCGACGTCACCGCGAACTGGGTCAACGCCGCCGTGCTCCAGTCCCAGATCGACGACCGCGTCAAGGCGCTCGCCGACCTCTCGCACACCCCGCTGTTCTTCGGCCGCCTCGACTACCTCCACGCCGTCGGCGGCGAGCCGGCCGAGGGCGCGGAGGGCGAGCGGTTCTACATCGGGCGCCGGCACGTCCACGACGCCGTCGGGGACCCCATGGTCATCGACTGGCGTGCGCCGGTCTCCCAGCCCTACTACCAGGCGTCCCGCACGAACCCTCGGGACGTGGAGCTCCGCCGCCGCTTCGGCTACACCGCGGGCGAGCTGACCGCGTACGAGGACGAGCACCTCACCGACCCCGCCGAGGCCGAGCACACCAGCCGGCTCCTCCAGGCGGAGATCGAGCGGCCGCGCGTCGGCCCGATGCGCGACATCGTCGCCACCATCCAGCCCGAGCAGGACGAGATCGTCCGCGGCGGCCTCGGCGGGACCGTCTGCGTGCAGGGCGGGCCCGGCACCGGGAAGACCGCCGTGGGCCTGCACCGGGTGGCGTACCTGCTGTACGCGCACCGCGAGCGGCTCGCCCGCACCGGCACCCTCGTCATCGGGCCGAACCGTTCGTTCCTGCACTACATCGAGCAGGTCCTCCCCGCCCTGGGCGAGCTGGAGGTGAAGCAGGCCACCGTCGACGACCTGGTGCGCACCGGCGTCGAGGTCCGGGGCGAGGACGAGGCGGCCACCGCCGTCGTCAAGGGCGACGCCCGCATGGCCGAGGTGCTGCGGCGGGCCCTCCGCTCCCATGTGACCGCCCCCGTCGAGCCCGTCGTCGTGGTGCGCGGGTCCCGGCGCTGGCGCGTGCCCGCGTACGAGGTCCAGGAGATGGTCGACGAGCTGCTGGCCCGCGACATGCGGTACGGGGCGGCGCACGAGGCGCTGCCGCAGCGGATCGCGCACGCCGTGCTCGTACGGATGGAGGAGGCCGGGGAGTCCCCCGACGACCGGGTGCAGAACACCGTGGCCCGCAATCCCGCGGTGAAGGCGGCCGTCAAGGCGGTCTGGCCCGCCGTGGATCCGGCGAAGCTGGTGCTGCGGCTGCTCTCGGACGCGGAGTTCCTGGCCGCCCACGCGGAGGGCCTGCTGACCGAGGACGAGCAGAAGCGGCTGCTGTGGGTGAAGCCCGCCCGCGGTGTGAAGTCCGCGAAGTGGTCGGCGGCCGACGCCGTGCTGATCGACGAGGCGGGCGACCTCATCGCCCGTACGCACTCGCTCGGCCATGTCGTGCTCGACGAGGCGCAGGACCTCTCCCCCATGCAGTACCGGGCGGTGGGGCGGCGGTGCTCGACCGGTTCGGCGACCGTCCTCGGGGACCTGGCCCAGGGGACGACCCCGTGGTCCACGGAGAGCTGGAGCGAGGCGCTGTTCCACCTGGGCAAGGCGGACGCGGTGGTGGAGGAGCTGACCGCCGGTTTCCGCGTGCCGCGCGAGGTCATCGCGTACGCCTCCCGGCTGCTGCCCGTGATCTCGCCGGGGCTCGCGGCGGTGGAGTCGGTGCGTGAGTCGCCCGGTTCGCTGGTCGTGCGGGAGGTGGCTTCGGCGAAGGGGTTGGACGCGGCCACCGTCGCCGCCTGCGAGGAGTCGTTGCGCCACCTGGGGTCGATCGGGCTGATCGCCGCCGACGCCCGGATTACGGCGCTGGGCGCGGCCCTGACGGCGGCGGGCCACGCGTATCTCGCCCCGGGTGAGGAGACGACCGCCGCGTCCCGGCTGACGCTGGTGCCCGCGTCGCTCGCGAAGGGCCTGGAGTACGACTACGTGGTGCTCGACGAGCCGGCGGCCGTGGTCGACGGCGAGCCGGACGAGCGGACCGGGCTGCGGCGGCTGTACGTGGCGCTGACCCGTGCGGTCTCCGGGCTCACGGTGCTGCACGCGGCGCCGTTGCCGCAGGCGCTGGCCTGAGGACCTGCGGTGGGGCGGGACCCTTGCCGTTCCCGCCCCACCGACTCGCGGCTCAGGCGTCCAGCGCCTCGCGCCACTCCCGTACGGCTGCCGCTTCCACCGGGGCCGACCAGCCGCCGGGCCGGGCGGCGCCGCCGATGTGGACGGCGTCGATCCCCGCGGCCAGCAGTCGGGGCAGGTGCCGCAGGTGGAGGCCGCCGCCGACCAGGACCTTCGCCTGGTATCCCGGCTCGCCGGTACGGGCCGCCTCGGCCAGGAGGACCGGGATTCCGGCGTCCACCCCGTCCGGCGAGCCCGCCGTGAGGAACGTGTCGAGGCCCGGCAGTTCCGCGAGCTGCTTGCGCAGGGCGTCGCGGTCGGTGGCCCGGTCGATGGCCCGGTGGAACGTCCACCGGCAGCCGTCCAGCTCGGCGACGAGCCGCTCGACGGCGACGAGGTCGGCGTGGCCCTCCCCGTCGAGGAAGCCGAACACGAACTCGTCGGCTCCCGCCTCCCGCATCTCGCGGGCCTTGCCGACCAGTACGTCGATGTCACCGGCGGCGAAGCCGTCCGCCACCCTGAGCATCACGCGCAGCGGGATGTCCACGGCGGACCTGATCGCCGCGAAGGTCTCCCGCGACGGGGTCAGACCGTCGGCGGCCATGTCGGTGACCAGTTCGAGGCGGTCTGCACCACCGGCCTGGGCAGCGACCGCGTCCTCCGCGTCGAGAGCGATCACCTCCAGGACTGCACGGTTGCTCATGGGTCCCCATTCCTCCGATACGCAGCTATAGGTCTAGTCCAATGGCCAGCCTACGGGTCGGTAGACGGGCAGCGCAGCCCTCTATCTCAACGCACGACCGCGACGACGCGCGAGCCGACCCCGCAAACGAGTGACGCGCGCCGTCGCGCCCGCCGGTGCGGAACGGGCGCACACCGGCGCGGAACGGGCGTATTCGCCGCGCCCAGCCCTTGCACTTCATAGGGGCGGGGGGTATACATGAGGAGAGAAATAGATACCCCCTAGGGGTATTCGGACAGCTTCAGGGAGGACCCCGTGTCCGCGCACTCCGTCACCACCGCCCCCACCGCTGCCGGCTCCGGCGCCGACACCGCCGCGGTCGAGCTCGCGATCGGCGGGATGACCTGCGCCTCGTGCGCGGCCCGTATCGAGAAGAAGCTCAACCGGATGGACGGCGTCGAGGCCACGGTGAACTACGCCACCGAGAAGGCGAAGGTCACGTACCTGGGCGCCGACGTGTCCGTCGAGGACCTGATCGCGACCGTCGAGGCCACCGGCTACACCGCCCGGCCACCCGCACCGCCCGCGTCCACCGCCTCCCCCGGGAGCAAGGGTACGGACCCGGCGGCGGAGGCCGAGGACGACGGGCTCACCTCCCTGCGCCAGCGCCTGGTCACCGCCGTCCTCCTCGCCGTGCCGGTGATCGCGATGGCGATGATCCCGGCCCTCCAGTTCGACTACTGGCAGTGGCTCTCCCTGACGCTGACGGCCCCGGTCGTCGTCTACGCCGCCTGGCCCTTCCACCGTGCCGCCTGGACCAACGCGAAGCACGGCGCGGCCACGATGGACACGCTGATCTCCATCGGCACGTCGGCCGCGTTCCTGTGGTCGTTGTGGGCGCTGTTCTTCGGGACCGCGGGCATGGTCGGGATGACGCACCCCTTCGAGCTGACCATCGCCCGCAGCGACGGCGCCGCGAACATCTACCTGGAGGCCGCGGCCGGGGTGACGGCGTTCATCCTCGCCGGGCGCTATTTCGAGGCACGCTCGAAGCGGAAGGCCGGGGCGGCGCTGAAGGCGCTCATGGAGCTGGGGGCGAAGGAGGTCACGATCCTGAGCGACGGCGTCGAGACGACGATCCCGACCGCCTCGTTGCAGGTCGGGGACCGTTTCCTGGTCCGTCCCGGGGAGAAGATCGCGACGGACGGGACCGTGGTCGAGGGCGCGTCCGCCGTGGACGCCTCGATGCTGACGGGTGAGTCCGTGCCCGTCGAGGTCACCGTCGGCGACACCGTCACCGGAGCCACCCTCAACGCCGGAGGCCGCCTCGTCGTCGAAGCCACCCGCGTCGGCTCCGACACCCAGCTCGCCCGTATGGCCCGCCTCGTCGAGGACGCCCAGAACGGCAAAGCCTCCGCACAGCGCCTCGCCGACCGCATCTCCGCCGTCTTCGTCCCCATCGTCATCGCCCTCGCCCTGGGAACCCTCGGCTTCTGGCTCGGCAACGACGCCGGACTCACCGCCGCCTTCACCGCGGCCGTCGCCGTCCTCATCATCGCCTGCCCCTGCGCCCTCGGCCTCGCCACGCCCACCGCCCTCATGGTCGGCACCGGCCGCGGCGCCCAGCTCGGCATCCTCATCAAGGGCCCCGAAGTCCTGGAGACCACCCGCCGCGTCGACACCATCGTCCTCGACAAGACCGGCACCGTCACCACGGGCCGCATGACCCTCCAGACCACCCACGCCACCGGCACCACCACCGAAGCCGAAGTCCTGCGGCTCGCCGGAGCGCTGGAGAACGCCTCCGAGCACCCCATCGCCCAGGCCGTCGCCATCGCGGCCGCCGACGCCACGGGTCCCCTCCCCACCCCCGAGGACTTCCAGAACGTCCCCGGACTCGGCGTCCAGGGCATCGTCGAGGGCCACGCCGTCCTCGTCGGGCGCGAACAGCTCCTGGCCGAGTGGGAGATCCGTCTCCCCGACCACCTCGCCGAGGCGAAGAAGGCCGCGGAGGCCGCCGGTCGCACCGCGATCACCGTCGCCTGGGACGGCGAGGCGCGCGCGGTGCTGGAGGTCGCCGACGCGGTGAAGGACACCAGCGCCGAGGCCATCCGCCGGCTCCGCGCCCTCGGTCTGACCCCGATCCTCCTCACCGGCGACAACCGGGCCGTGGCGGAGTCGGTCGCGGCCGAGGTCGGCATCGACGAGGTGTACGCGGAGGTCATGCCGCAGGACAAGGTCGACGTGGTCAAGCGCCTTCAGGCCGAGGGCCGTTCGGTCGCGATGGTCGGGGACGGGGTCAATGACGCCGCGGCCCTCGCCCAGGCAGACCTCGGCCTCGCGATGGGCACCGGGACCGACGCCGCCATCGAGGCCGGCGACCTCACCCTCGTCCGCGGCGACCTCAACGCCGCCGCCGACGCGATCCGCCTCGCCCGCCGCACCCTCTCCACCATCCGCACCAACCTGTTCTGGGCGTTCGCCTACAACGTCGGCGCTCTCCCGCTGGCCGCCGCCGGGCTCCTCAACCCGATGCTCGCCGGAGCGGCGATGGCCTTCTCCTCCGTCTTCGTGGTCGGCAACTCCCTGCGACTGCGCACCTTCAAGGGCGCGTGAGGCCCCAAGCACGGCACCTGAGCGCGGGGGGACCTTTCGGTCCCCCCGCGCTCACGCGCGGACGAAACGCAGCCGGGTCCCCGGCACCGCCTGCGCCGCCGCGGCGAGGGCCCGCTCGGGGACGACGCCGACGACCGGGTAGCCGCCGGTCGTCGGATGGTCGTTGAGGAAGACGACGGGCCGGCCGTCCGGCGGCACCTGGACCGCGCCCAGGACCATGCCCTCGCTCGGCAGCTCCCCCGTGCGGGACCGCTCCAGCGCCGGGCCCTCCGTGCGCAGGCCGATGCGGTTGGTGTGCGGGGAGACCCGGTAGGAGGCGGTGAGGAACGTACGGAGCGCGGCCCCGGTGAACCAGTCGTGGCGGGGCCCGGGGTGGACCGGGAGCACCAGCTCGGCGGGGGCCCCGGGCCAGGGAACGGGGCCGGCGGGCGGCGGACCGCCCGACGCCGGATCGCCCAGCGGGAGCACGTCGCCCGCGCTCAGCGGGGCGGGCCCGAGCCCCGAGAGGAGGTCCGCCGAGCGGCTGCCCAGCACCGGTTCCGGCACCAGCCCGCCCGCGAACGCCAGGTAGCCGCGCAGACCGTCGACGGCAGGGCCCGCGTCCAGCACCGCGCCCGCCGGCACCCGCACCGGCGCTCCCCACGCCACCGGCCGCCCGTCGACCGTCACCCCGCAGCCCGCCCCGCCGACCACGGCCACCACCGGCCGGTCCGGGCGGACCGCGCACCCGGTGAGGGTGGTCTCCAGGACGGCGGCGTCCGGCGGATTGCCCACCAGCCGGTTGGCCAGCCGGGCGGCGGGCGCGTCCAGCGCCCCGGCGCGCCCGACCCCGAGGTGCGCCCAGCCGGGGCGGCCCGCGTCCTGCACGGTGGTCAGCGCCCCGGCCCGGACGACGTACAGCCGGAGGCCGACGGGCGGCATCACACGCCCGCCCCGTACAGCCGGAAGCCGGCGAGCGGCGTCACGCGCCCGCCCCGTACAGCCGGAGGCCGACGGGCGGCATCACGCGCCCGACCTGTACAGCCGGAGGCCGGCGGGCGGCGTCACGCGCCCGACCCCACCGGCACGAATCTGACCGGCGTCCCCGGCGCGAGCAGCGCCGCCGGTTCCCGGGCCGGGTCCCACAGGGCCCCCGGGTCCGGCATCCGCCCGACGAGCTGCCAGCCGCCGGGCGAGGGGCGCGGGTACACCCCGGTGTAGGGCCCGGCGAGGGCCACCGCCCCGGCCGGGACCCGGGTGCGCGGGGTCGTGCGCCGGGGCACGTGCAACGGCTCCGGCAGCCCGGTGAGATAGCCGAACCCGGGGGCGAACCCGCAGAACGCCACCCGGAACGCGGTACGGGAGTGCAGGGCGGCCACCTCCCCGGCCGGGACGCCCCAGAGCGCGGCGACCTCGTCGAGGTCGGGGCCGTCGTAGACGACGGGGATCTCCACCGGGTCGAGCCCCTCGCGCCGCGGCGGCTCCACCCGCCACGAGGCGAGGTCCCGGGCGAACCGGTCCCGCGCGCTGGGCGCGCGCCTCCCAACCCCGCCCGCGCTCCCGTCGAGGATCCCGTCGATCAGGACGGTGCGAGCGGCCGGGACGATCTCGCGTACGGCGGGGAGTTCACCGCGCTCGCGGCGGCGGAGCAGCTCGGCGTGGAAGGCCTCGGCGTGCTCGCCGTCGGCCAGCTCGACGAGAAGCGCGTGCGGCCCGGCGGGAAGGACACGCACCTCGCCCGGAAGCGCCCGCGCCGGAGCGGGGCCGACCGCACGGGCGCTCACGTGAACGCCCGTACCGCGACGCCCGCTTCCTCCAGCGCCGCCCGCACCCGGCGGGCGAGGGCCGCCGCGCCCGGGGTGTCCCCGTGGACGCAGAGCGAGCGCGCCGAGACGGGGATCCGGGTGCCGTCCACACCGGTCACCGCCCGCTCGACGGCCATGCCGACGCTCCGGCGTACGACGTCGTCCGGGTCGTGCATCACCGCGCCCGGCTCGCCGCGCGGGACGAGGGTGCCCCGCGGGGTGTACGCGCGGTCGGCGAAGGCCTCCTGGACGGCGGGCAGTCCGGCCTCGGCCGCACGGTCGAGCAGCCGCGATCCGGGCAGTCCGAGCACGGCCAGGTCTCCGCCCGCGAGCCGGACGCCCGCGACGACGGCGGCGGCCTGGTCGTCGTCCCAGACCGCCCGGTTGTAGAGCGCGCCGTGCGGTTTGACGTACGAGACGGTGGACCCGGCGGCCTCCGCGAAGACCCGCAGCGCGCCGATCTGGTACGCGATCTCGGCGGTCAGCTCGGCGGGCGGCACGTCCATCGACCGGCGCCCGAAGCCGGCCAGGTCCCGGTAGGAGACCTGCGCCCCGATCCGTACCCCGCCGGCCGCCGCCGCGTCGCAGACCCGCCGCATCACGGAGGCGTCGCCCGCGTGGAAACCGCAGGCCACGTTGGCGCTCGTGACACAGGCGAGGAGCGCGTCGTCGTCGGTCAGGGTCCAGTTGCCGAAGCCCTCGCCGAGGTCGGCGTTGAGATCCATCAACAACCTAGCCAGGGGGCGCCCCGCTTCAGCAGGGTGGGGAATGGGTTCTGAGCTCTGTTCTGTCATCGGCTGTGTGCATGGATCCGCGCTGTTCACCTGGGTCGACCTTTCTGCCACACTAGACATGTGGTGTGTGCATAGTGCTCTTGTGACGCCCTTGAGGTGATGCCCGACCAGGTCCACCTGTTCGTGAAGCACGACCCGAAGTCGTCGACCTCGTACGTGGCCAACCAGTTCAAGGGCTTCACCTCCCGTGTACTGCGCGAGGAGTTCCCGCACCTGAAGTCACGGATGCCCACCTTGTGGTCGTCGTCGTACTTCGCGGCATCGGTCGGCGCCGTCTCGGCGGCGACGGTCGAGAAGTACATCGACACCCAGTGGGAACGCCCGTGGAAGAAGGGGGACGGCTCGTGATTCGCGCGTACAAGTTCCTCCTGCGCCCCACGGCCCGTCAGGCGGTCGCACTGGGCGACATACTGCGTGATCACTGCTCGCTGTACAACGGCGCCCTGCAAGAGCGGCGCGACGCCTACCGCCACACCTCGAAGACGAGCGTTAAGTACCGGGGACCAGTCCGCGCAGCTCAAGGAGGTCCGCGCGTTCGACCCCGAGCGTCAAGGGCGCTGGTCGTTCTCCTCGCAGCAGGCCACCCTGCGCCGCCTCGACAAGGCATTTCAGGCGTTCTTCCGCCGCGTCAAGGCCGGTCGGACACCGGGCTACCCACGCTTCAAGGGCGTCGGCCACTTCGACACCGTCACCTTCCCCAAGGACGGGGACGGCTGTCGCTGGGACTCCACTCCGCACGACCGGCAGACCCGCGTCCGCCTCCAAGGCGTGGGGCACGTCCGGGTGCACCAGCACCGGCCCGTGCAGGGCCGCGTCAAGACGATCAGCGTGAAGCGCGAGGGAACCCGCTGGTACGTCGTCCTCGCCTGTGATGAGGTGCCCGCCGAGGAGCTGCCGCCCACCGGGGCAATCGTCGGTATCGACATGGGCGTCGCACACTTCCTGACCACCTCGGACGGCGAACACGTCGGCAACCCGCGCTTCCTCCGAGCGATGGCCGACGAACTGGCCGAAGCGCAGCGGCACCTCGCGACGTTGCCCAAGCGGACACGGCAGCGCACCACAGCACACCGGGCCGCCGCCCGGAAGGTCGCCGAGCTGCACGACAGAATCCGGAGGCAGCGCGCCGACTCCCACCACAAGACCGCGCGCACGCTGGTTCGTGAGCACGACGTGATCGCGCATGAACGGCTGAACACAGCGGGCATGACCAAGAGCCCCGCCCCCAAGCCCGACCCCGACCGGCTCGGCGGCTTCCTGCCGAACGGTGCTGCCGCGAAGGCCGGACTCAACCGCAGTATCCTCGACGCGGGTTGGGCGCAGTTCATCGGAATCCTGGCGAACAAGGCTGAGAGTGCCGGTCGCCTGGTGGTCCCGGTGGACGCGCGCAACACCTCCCGCACGTGCACCGAATGCGGGCATGCCGCGAAGGGGAACCGCGTCACCCAAGCGAAGTTCGCATGCACGGCGTGCGGGTTCACGGCGAACGCGGACCACGTCGGCGCGACGAACGTCCTCAGCAGGGCCGGGCTGGTCCTCTACGCGGCGGCCTGGCCACCGACGCAGGAAGCCCGCGCATTTACGCGTGGGTGGAGTCACCATCACGGGCGCACGGTAGAGCGGTTCCCGGCCAAGCGACAAGGGCCGGTCCGGTGGGCGGAACCCCTCGTACCCCCTCCCCCGAACCCGTACGTCCTAAAGTCGCCCCCATGACGGACCACCACAGCCCCCACCCGCCCCAGGGCTCCGACCGCGACACCGAGGCCGGCCTCCGGGACCGCTGGCACGACACGCTGGTGGCCGCGCGCGCCGGGGCGTACGGCCCCGATCCGCTGCCCTACGCCGAGAACCTCCTCGCCCGCTGGGCCGAGCCGCAGCGCCGCTACCACACCACGGCCCACCTGGCCGCCGTCCTGGACGGCGTCGACACCCTCGCCGGGCACGCCGATGACGTGCACGCGGTACGCCTCGCCGCCTGGTTCCACGACGCGGTGTACCGGCCCGACCGAACGGAGAACGAGGAGCGCAGCGCCGCCCTCGCCGAGCGGGCGCTGGCCGAGGCGGGGGTGCCGGAGGCGGTGGTCGCGGAGGTCGCCCGGCTGGTCCGCCTCACCGTCACGCACGACCCGGCGGACGGCGACCGCAACGGCGAGGCGCTGTGCGACGCCGACCTCGCGGTCCTGGCGGGCGGCCCGCAGGAGTACGGGGCGTACGCGGCCCGGGTCCGGGAGGAGTACGGCTTCGTCCCGGACGGGGCGTTCCGGGAGGGCCGGGCGGCGGTGCTGCGGCAACTCCTCGACCTGCCGCGACTGTTCCGTACCCCGCACGGCGCCGCCGCGTGGGAGGCGCGGGCCCGGCACAACCTGGGGACGGAGCTGGAGCTGCTGACGACGTCCGGCGCCGGCTGACCATGGGTCCGCCCCACCGGCCGGTGACCGCCGGCCGGTGACGACCGCCCGGCGACCACCGCCCGGTGACGACCGCCCGGTGAATGTTCCGGTTCGTTCACGGTGTCGTCCCGGTCGCGCCCTGGCCCGACCGGTGAACCCCGGCGACCGCTAACGTCTCGCATCGCAGATGCACACACAACTCCACGGGGGTACAGCGACATGTCCAAGGGACTCGGCACGACGGTCGGCAGATCTTCCCGGCGGCGCGTACTGCGGCTGGCCGGCGGCGGGATCACGATGGCAGCGCTCGGAGCCGGGCTGACCGGCTGCGAGGACGAGCTCGCGACGGGCGGCGAAGGCAGCACGCCGTCGCCGCGCGGCGCCTCCCCCGAGGACGGGAAGGCGTCCGAGGACGGCAAGGCCCCCGAGCCGCTGTGGACGAAGTCGACGTCGGCGCAGACCTACGGGGACAACGACGAGCTCGTGGCCGTGGACGGCGTGGTGATCGCGAGCGGCGATCCGCTGACCGCCTTCGACGGCGCGACCGGCGAGGAGCGGTGGTCGCTGCCGGGCGGCGCGGTGCCCGGGGCGCCGCTGCTGCTCGGCGACGGCACCCTGTACCTGGAGAGCGGCAAGTACGACGGCAGCGTCGCCGGCTACGTCCCGGGGTCCGGCAAGGAGACCTGGCGCAGCCGCCTCGGCAAGGAGTACCGGCAGCCGAGGCCGGTCGCGGTGGACGCGGAGCAGGTGTACGTCATCGCCGAGATCCTGGAGGCCGACGGTTCGTCCCGCACCAATGTGATCGCCGCGCTGAACAGCGGCACGGGCAAGGTCGCCTGGAAGGAACAGCGCGACCTCGGCACCCAGCAGAACGGCGTCCACGCCGCCGTACAGGGCCGCTATCTCGTCTACACCGACTTCAAGAACAACCTCACGGTCCGCGACACCGCCACCGGCAAGCAGGTGTGGACACAGAAGACGACGAAGACGAGCTACGGGCCGTTCGTCGTCCACCAGGATCTGGTGATCGTCCCGCAGGGGCAGCGGCTCCAGGCCTTCGCGCTGTCCGACGGGTCCGAGAAGTGGTCCGTGCGGGCCGAGGAGTTCACCACCTTCCGGGAGCCGACCCTTCTGGAGGACGTGCTCTACATCGCGGACAGCGGCCGGACGCTGTGGGCCGTCGAGCCGGGGACCGGCAAGAAGATCTGGCAGTCCACGGCCCTCAAGGACGCGGGCGGGCAGGTGCCCCGGCAGTTCGTCAAGGTGGGCGGCACTCTCTACGGGGCCACCGACCTCGACAAGCAGGGCGGCGTCCACGCCTTCGACGCCAAGGCGGGCGGCCTGCGCTGGACGTTCAACGACAGGTCCGGCGACTACCACGCCTGGCTGGTGGCCACCGACGGCAAGCGCGTCTTCGCCCTGCACGGCAAGAAGCTGCACGCCCTTCCCGCGTGAGCCGCACGCCCTTTCCGCGTGGACCGCACGCCCTTCCCGCGTGACGCGGGTATGAAGCCACCCCGCGTGACGCGGGTGTGAAGCACGGGTGAACAGGCCCGATCTCGTCCGGCGCCGGGAATGCGAAAACGTTCTCCGGCGTTGGGACGAGTCATGCCCGACTCTCCCTCCCGCCGCTCCCCCATGCCGCTGGCCGTATACATTCTCGGCCTCTCGGTCTTCGCACTCGGCACCAGCGAGTTCATGCTGTCGGGCCTGCTCCCGCCCATCGCCGAGGACATGAACGTGTCGATCCCGCAGGCCGGGCTCCTCATATCCGCGTTCGCGATCGGCATGGTGGTCGGCGCCCCGCTGCTGGCCGTCGCCACGCTCCGGCTACCGCGCCGCACCACGCTGATCGCGCTGATCTCGGTGTTCGGCCTCGGCCAGATCGCCGGTGCGCTGGCGCCGACGTACGAGATCCTCTTCGTCTCCCGGGTCCTGAGCGCGCTCGCCTGCGCGGGCTTCTGGGCGGTCGGCGCGGCCGTGGCCATCGCGATGGTCCCCGTGAACCAGCGGGCGCGGGCCATGGCCGTGATGATCGGCGGCCTGTCCGTCGCGAACGTGCTGGGCGTGCCGCTGGGGGCCTTCCTCGGCGAGCACTTCGGCTGGCGTTCGGCGTTCTGGGCGGTCGGCGCGGCCTCGGCGGTGGCCCTGGTCGGCGTCGCCACGCGCATCCCGCACATCCCGCTGCCCGAGAAGAGGCCCGAGCTCAAGCGGGAGCTGGCGATCTACCGGGACCGGCAGGTCTGGCTGGCCATCGTGATCACCGCGCTGGCGGCGGGCGGGGTGTTCTGCGCGTTCAGCTACCTGGCGCCGCTGCTCACGGACGTGGCGGGCCTCGGCTCGGGCTGGGTGCCGTGGATCCTCGGCCTGTTCGGTGCGGGCGCGCTGATCGGCACCATGATCGGCGGCCGGGTCGCGGACGCGCACCTCTTCGGGGTGCTGCTGAGCGGCATCACGGCGTCCACGGTGTTCCTGGTGGCGCTGGCCCTCTTCGCCTCCAGCCAGGTCGCGGTCGTCGCGCTGGCGTTCCTGCTGGGCCTGTCCGCCTTCTTCACGGCCCCCGCGCTGAACGCCCGGATGTTCAACGTGGCCGGAGCCGCCCCGACGCTGGCCGGGGCCACCACGACGGCGGCGTTCAACCTGGGCAACACGAGTGGGCCCTGGCTCGGCGGCACGGTGATCGACCTGGACTTCGGCTTCGCGTCCACGGCGTGGGCGGGCGCCGCGATGACGGCCCTGGCCCTGGCTGCGGTGGGGGTGGCGCTGCACCTCCAGCGCGGCGGCGGCCGGAGCGGCCGGTCGCGGTCACGGCTGATCGCGAAGAGCACGACGGCTCCCGGGGCGGAAGGCCCTAAGGACGGCCGCCCGGCGCCGGCCTCCCCTTCGGCCTCCTCAGTCCCGCGTCCGTCAGGCGCCTGACCAGCTCCTTCGAGCCGATCTCCCGCGCCCCGGCCCGCACCGCGTCCGTGTAGTGCGCCTGAGGCACGTCGTAGTGGTCGCGTTCGAAGGCGCGCGGCGGGCAGCCGATCGCGGCGGCGAAGGCGTGCAGCTCCTCGAACGACACATCGCTGACCAGGTGCGACCAGAGGCGGCCGTGTCCGGGCCAGGTGGGCGGGTCGATGTAGAGCGTCACCGCCGCAGCACCTCGCCCAGCGCCCCCACCGGCGCCACCGCCACGGCCGCTTTGGTGCACACCCAGTGCGGGTCGGGCCCGAGCTCCGGCTCCACGTCCAGCGCGTGCGGCTCCTCCTCCGCCGAGCACGCGGGGCACAGCGGCCACCGCCCGTACCGCTCCAGCAGCGCGTCCTGCACGTCCTGGGCGATCAGACCGGCCACGAACTCCGCCCCCTCCGGCCACTGCTCCACCCACCAGCGGCGGTGCGTCACCGCGTCCTCGACCAGCGAGACGATGTCCGCCTCGGCGACGCCGCCCGCCGCCAGGTCGGCCATGACGAGCGCGCGGGCGGTGTGCAGGGCCTGCTCCAGGGGGTTCAACAGCATGCCCCCATTGTGCGCCCGCGCGCGAAAGGGCCCGCCCCCGGCAGTACCGGGGGTGCCCGGGCGGTCCCGGCCCCGGTCCGGGGGCGCCGGTGGCGGCTGTCAGAGGTAGGGACCAAAGAGGGGTTGACGGACACCCCGGTTGAAAATATCTTTCAGATGTGACCAGTGACGTGAAGGAAATTTTCAGCGGCGACTCCCCGCCCGCCCCCGCGGCCCTCGCCGCGAAGGTCCGGACCCTCGTCCCCTCCATGACCCGCTCGATGCAGCTGGTCGCCGAAGCCGTGGCGGGCGACCCGGCAGGATGCGCCGCCCTCACCGTCACCGGTCTCGCCGAGCTCACCGGCACCAGTGAAGCCACCGTCGTCCGCACCGCGCGGCTCCTCGGCTACCCCGGCTACCGGGATCTGCGCCTGGCGCTGGCCGGCCTCGCAGCGCACCAGGAGTCCGGCCGGGCCCCCGCCGTCACCGCCGACATCGCGGTGGACGACCCGATCGCCGACGTGGTCGCCAAGCTCGCCTACGACGAGCAGCAGACCCTCGCCGACACCGCCGCCGGGCTCGACACCGTACAGCTGGGGGCCGCCGTCGCCGCCGCGTCGACCGCCCGCCGCATCGACGTCTACGGCATCGGCGCGTCCTCCCTCGTCGGCCAGGACCTGGCACAGAAGCTCCTCCGGATCGGGCTGATCGCCCACGCCCACATGGACCCGCACCTCGCGGTGACCAACGCCGTGCAGCTGCGCGCCGGCGACGTGGCCATCGCGATCACGCACTCCGGCTCCACCGGCGACGTCATCGAGCCGCTGCGGGTCGCCTTCGACCGCGGGGCGACGACGATCGCGATCACCGGACGGCCCGACGGGCCCGTGACGCAGTACGCGGACCACGTGCTGACCACGTCCACCGCGCGCGAGAGCGAGCTGCGCCCCGCCGCCATGTCGAGCCGCACCAGCCAGCTGCTCGTCGTGGACTGTCTGTTCATAGGCGTCGCGCAGCGGACGTACGAGACCGCCGCGCCCGCCCTGGCCGCCTCCTACGAGGCGCTCGCCCACCGCCACAACCCGCGCACCCGCTGACCGCCCCGGCCACGACCACTGCCGGGGCCCCGCACCACCCGTACGCGTACGAGACCGAGAACACCGAGAAAGCTGAGCCGCACCTCATGACCTCCACCACCGACGCGAACACCGACACCGCCGCGGCCTCCGGGACCTACGGCGAACTCCGCGCCCAGCTGGCCACCCTCACCACCGAGGCGTTCCGCCCCGAGCTGGCCGAGATCGACCGGCAGTCCACGCGGGAGATCGCCCGCATCATGAACGGCGAGGACGCCACCGTCCCGGCCGCCGTCGCCGAGCGGCTGCCGCAGATCGCCGCGGCCATCGACGCCACCGCCGAGCGCATGGCCCGCGGCGGCCGGCTGATCTACGCGGGCGCGGGCACCGCGGGCCGCCTCGGAGTGCTGGACGCCAGCGAGTGCCCGCCCACCTTCAACACCGACCCCTCCGAGGTCATCGGCCTGATCGCGGGCGGCCCCTCCGCCATGGTCACGGCCGTCGAGGGCGCGGAGGACAGCAAGGAGCTGGCCGCCGCCGACCTCGACGGGCTGAAGCTGACCGCCGACGACACGGTGGTCGGCATCTCCGCCTCCGGCCGCACGCCGTACGCGATCGGCGCCGTCGAGCACGCCCGTGCTCAGGGCGCCCTGACCATCGGGCTCTCCTGCAACGCCGGCTCCGCGCTCGGCGCCGCCGCCGAACACGGCCTGGAGGTCGTCGTCGGCCCCGAGCTGCTCACCGGCTCGACCCGGCTGAAGGCGGGCACGGCCCAGAAGCTCGTCCTCAACATGATCTCGACGATCACGATGATCCGGCTCGGCAAGACGTACGGGAATCTCATGGTCGACGTCCGCGCCTCCAACGAGAAGCTGCGGGCCCGCTCCCGGCACATCGTCTCCCTGGCCACCGGCGCGTCCGACGCCGAGATCGAGGCCGCGCTCGCCGCCACCGACGGCGAGGTCAAGAACGCGATCCTGGTCATCCTCGGCCAGGTCGACGGACCCACCGCCGCCACCCGCCTCACCGAGGCGGACGGCCACCTCCGCGCCGCACTCACGGCCGTACGCACCACCTGACCCACCCGGGTACCCCGCCCCACCCCCCGCACAGCAAGGCACCGAGCACCATGGCCACAGAAGACAAGAACCGCGCCACCGCCGCCGCGATCCTGCCGCTCGTCGGCGGCGGGGCGAACGTCGCCTCCATCGCCCACTGCATGACCCGGCTCCGCCTCGGGCTGCACGACCGGTCCCTCGTCGACGACGAGGCGCTGAAGGCCCTGCCCGCCGTGATGGGCGTCGTCGAGGACGACACGTACCAGATCGTGCTGGGCCCGGGCACCGTCGCCCGGGTCACCCCGGAGTTCGAGCGGCTGGTCGCCGAGGCCCGCGAGGCCGCGCCCGAACCGGCCCCCGAGCCCGGTACGGCCCCCGTCTCCGCCGAGGAGCTGGCGGCCCAGGGCGCGGCGATCAAGGCCCAGCGGAAGGCGAGGAACGCCACCCCGTTCAAGCTGTTCCTGCGCAAGATCGCCAACATCTTCGTGCCGCTGATCCCGGCGCTCATCGGCTGCGGGATCATCGCGGGCCTCAACGGCCTGCTGGTGAACCTCCAGTGGCTGCCCGCCGTGACACCCGCACTGGCGGCGATGGCGTCCGGCTTCATGGCGCTGATCGCGGTGTTCGTCGGCTACAACACGGCGAAGGAGTTCGGCGGTACGCCGATCCTGGGCGGTGCGGTGGCGGCGATCATCGTCTTCCCGGGCGTCGCGAACATCGACGCCTTCGGCCAGACGCTCTCCCCGGGCCAGGGCGGTGTGCTCGGCGCGCTGGGCGCGGCGGTCCTCGCCGTGTACGTGGAGAAGTGGTGCCGCCGCTGGGTGCCGGAGGCGCTGGACGTCCTGGTCACCCCGACCCTGACGGTGCTGATCTCCGGCCTGGTGACGATCTTCGGCCTGATGTACGTGGCGGGTGAGGTCTCCTCCGCGATCGGCACGTTCGCCGACTGGCTGCTGTCCAACGGCGGCGCGGGCGCGGGCTTCGTGCTCGGCGGCCTGTTCCTGCCCCTGGTGATGCTGGGCCTGCACCAGGCGCTGATCCCGATCCACACCACGCTCATCGAGCAGCAGGGTTACACGGTCCTGCTCCCGATCCTCGCGATGGCCGGTGCGGGCCAGGTGGGCGCGGCCGTGGCCGTCTACTTCCGCCTCCCCCGCAACGAGTCGATCCGCCGCACCATCAAGTCCGCGCTCCCGGCCGGCCTGCTGGGCGTGGGCGAGCCCCTCATCTACGGCGTCTCGCTCCCGCTCGGCCGCCCGTTCGTCACGGCGTGCGTCGGCGGCGCGTTCGGCGCGGGCTTCGTCGGCCTGTTCAACCAGCTCGGCGACACGGTCGGCTCGACGGCCATCGGCCCGTCCGGCTGGGCCCTGTTCCCCCTCCTCGACGGCAACCACGGCCTGGGCTCGACGATCGCGATCTACGCGGGCGGCCTGCTCGTCGGCTATGTCGCCGGGTTCGTCGCGACGTACTTCTTCGGCTTCGGCAAGGACCTGCTGGCCGAGTTCAATGTCTCCCAGGAACCGGCCCCGTCCACGGTCGCCGCCACGGGCAACACCCACCCGGCCACCGCTCCGGCCGCCCCCGCCGGCACGGGCTCCGGCTCCGCCTCCGACGGCACGGACCCCGGCACCTCCCCGGCCAAGGCCCCGGCGGGAGTCTGACCCCGCCCCCCGGCCCTTGGTCTGCCCGGCACGCCTCCGGTTCTCCCGCCTGTCCCGGCGGGCGAGCCGGGGGCGTCCTGCGCCGCCGCCCGTACGCCTACGGCGGCCGGTTACCGCAGAGAGACGACGGACGTGACCGGTGCGGGCGGGCCCCGGGACCGCCTCACGCACAGGGGCGTCCTGCGGACTAGGCCCTGTCGGCCTAGGCCTCAGGTGCCGCCCCGCCCCGGTCTCCAGCCCGATACGCCCCGGGGCCCCGCTGGCTAGCGTCTCCCCCATGCGTATAGGACTTCTCGGTACCGGAAATGTCGCCCGCGCCCTGGCCCACGGCTGGCGCGCCGCAGGACACGACGTCCTCCTCGGATCACGTCGGCCCGAAGAACGCACCGGCCTCGGACTGCCCGTCGCCGGCCTCGACGAGACGGCCGCCCACGCGGAGGTGCTGGTCAACGCCACTCCTGGCGGGGTCTCCGTGGACCTGCTGCACTCCATCGGGGCGCCGGCGCTGGCCGGCACACCGCTGATCGACGTCGGCGTCGGCCTCTCCGACGACTTCAGCGCGCTCACCCACCCCAACAGCAGCCTGGGCGAACTGATCCAGGAGGCGTTCCCCCTGACTCCCGTCGTCAAGACGCTCTGCACGATGGACTCCACCACCATGACCGCCCCGGGCGAACTCACCGAGCCGGGCACGGTCTTCCTCTCCGGCGACGACGCCGAGGCCAAGCGCACCACCGGCCGCCTGCTCACGGACCTCGGGTGGCCGGAGTCCTCCCAGCTCGACATCGGCGGCATCACCACGGCGCGCGGCCAGGAGCACTTCGCGTTCCTCTTCATGGGGATCGCGGGCGGGGTGGGGTCCCACACCTTCAACATCAAGGTGGTCACCCGCCCGTCGGCGGAAACGCTCTAGAAGACGGGCCTAGGCCCTGTCGTCAAACTCCCCCGTCATCAACTGCACGTCGAACGGGGGCGGCACGGTCAGCGGCTTGCCGAACGGCACCGCGTCCGTGTGCTTGTACGTGCCGTCCTCGTTCGGTTGGGTGAACAGCGTGACCATCGGCCCCCGGGTGTCGAACCGGTCGATCAGCAGGTACATCGGGACTCCCGCGCGGGCATACGCGCGGTACTTCTTGGTGCGGTCCTCCCGCGCGTTGCCCCGCGAGGTGATCTCGACGACGAGCAACGCCTCCGAGGCGTCCATCGGATCGCTGATCTCCGGATCGGCCGCCGCGATCAGCTCGGTCGGCATGACGACCAGATCGGGGACGTACAGCTTGCCGAGCGGGGCGACGTGGACGCCGAGGGTCTGGTAGATCTCCAGGTCCTCGGGCAGCGTCGCGTAGAGCCTGCGCCGCACCTTGGCGGCGATGCCGTTGTGGTGCGCGTGCGGCGGTGGTACCAAGACGATCTGCCCCTCGGCGATCTCGGCGCGCCACCCCTCGGGCACGTCCAGTTCACGCCATGTCTGCAGCAGGTAGTCCCACGCGCGCCCATCCGAAGCCTGGCCGTTCTCGACGAACGCTGCGGTCATCGCGGGTCCCTTCTTCCGTGGCCTTGCCGACGAGGCTAGATCGGGGCTTTCACGGCTGCCCGCCGTTCCTCCCACGTCCCACGAACGAGTGGCCCGTACAGGAGAACGCGCGGCAACCACCGCTGGTGGGCGATTGCCCACCCTTCCCCCTTTCCGGGCCCGGGGAGATCCCTTGGCGCGCTCCACGTGTAGGAAAAACATAAGCGGGAACCTGAATTTCCGGAGGTTGATCATCATGGTTCCCCTGCTTCTCGTTCTTCTGCTCGCCCTGGTTCTCTTCGGTATCGGTTTCGCGGTCAAGGCCCTCTGGTGGATAGCCGTGATCGTCCTGGTGCTGTGGCTCGTGGGGTTCTTCGTCCGTCCCGCCGCGAGTGGCGGCCGACGGGGCCGGTGGTACCGCTGGTAGTCGCCTCTCCCAGCATCCGCCGCTGATATGCGGCACCGCCCAGGTGTACGCCGCCCCTCCCCGGGCACACGAAGTTCAGCGGAAATATCATTCGGTGGATCAATCAGAAGTGCATTTTCGATCCACCAGACATTTCGCCAGACATGCCGTCAGACATGAATGCGCTGGGCGACCTTCGCGAAAGGAGCCACAATGAGCGACTCCCTCTGGGGCTATCAGCCGTCGAGCGGTCACACCGTGGGCGCCGACCTGACCGGCTATGCGGTCGAGGCCACCGACGGCAGCATCGGAAAGGTCGACAAGTACTCCGACGAGGTGGGTTCGGCCTATCTGCTCGTCGACACCGGAGTCTGGATCTTCGGCAAGGACGTCCTGCTGCCCGCGGGCACGGTGCAGCGCATCGACACCGAGGACCGGAAGGTCTACGTCGACCTCACCAAGGAACAGGTCAAGGAATCGCCGGAGTTCGACCGCCACCGGCAGGCGGACGACCCGGGCTACCACGAGCAACTGTCCGCGTACTACCTGGCGTACCGCATTATGTGACCCGGCGTACGCCCCCTGAACGGCGGCGGGCCCGGCCCCGAGGAGGGGTCGGCCCCGCCGCCTCGCGCATGGCGCCCCGCGCGCCCTCAACGGGGCAACTGCCCCTCCCTGTTGATCTCCGTCACCCGGGCCCGCAGCACCACTCCCGGTGACGCCGGCCGTACCGCCTCCGGCGGGCATTCCCACTCCGGCCCACCGCCGGGCGGCCGCAGCCGCACGTTCGGCCCGGAGCGGCCCAGCACCCGGCCGACCCGCCCGTCCCGCGCGTCCACCGCGAACCCGCCCGCCTCCGGCGCACCCGGCCCGCATCCGTCACCCGTCATGACCGCTCTCCTTCTCCGCCAGCACCTCGCACAACCGCAACGCGGTGTCGATGTTGCAGCGGCCCAGGTCGACCAGGGCGCCGGTTCGTCACCCGCACACGAGACCGGATCGATCCGCAGGGACGGCAGCTTCACCCCGAACTCCGCAAGCCCTTCCTTCAACCGCTCCACGGCGTCCTCCGCCACCCGCACCCGGTCCGCCGCCGCCCTGCGCCGCTCCATCGCTTCCATGCCGCACACCTTCCACTCTGAGTGATGGCCATGCATACCCAGCGTGTCCAACGCGCAGTTGGCCCGGAAGAGGCGCAGTTCGGGCAACCGCTTCACCACTACCGACGGTTACCTTCACGCGGCCGCCGCCGAGCTGCCACCCAGGCCGGCCCCGCACCCGTCCCCCGGCTCGCCTGGGAGCGCTCTCAGCGCTGTCGGAGCCCGGCGATAGGCTGTAGACGATCCGGCGGCGACACCGAGCTCGCGCACAGCACCCGCGCACCCCCACGCACCAGCCCGCGTATCGCCGCCCCCGTCAACGAGGAGCGATCGCCTTGCCCGAGCAGTCCCCCGGGTCCCGGCCCACCCTGGAAGCCGTCGCGGCACGCGCGGGGGTGTCGCGGGCCACCGCCTCCCGGGTCGTCAACGGGGGCGACGGAGTCCGCAAGCCGCTCGTGGACAAGGTGCTCCAGGCGGTCGACGAGCTGGGCTACATCCCGAACCACGCGGCCAGGACCCTGGTGACCCGGCGGACGGGAGCGGTGGCCGTCGTCATCGCGGAGCCGGAGACGCGGTTCTTCTCCGACCCCTTCTTCTCCCAGCAGATCAGGGGCATCAGCAAGGAGCTGACCGCCCACGACACCCAGCTCGTCCTGCTGCTGGTGGAGGGGCCCGGAGACTTCGACCGGATCGCCCGCTATCTGTCCGGCGGACACGTCGACGGGGCGCTCGCGTTCTCGCTGCACACCGACGACCCGCTGCCCGCGATCACCCGGCGGGCGGGGATTCCCACGGTGTACGGGGGCCGGCCCAGCTGGACCGCCGATCCCGGGGACCAGGCCACCCCGTATGTGGACGCGGACAACCGGGGCGGCGCGCGGGTGGCCGTGCGGTATCTGAAGGACCTCGGGCGGGAGCGGATCGCGCACATCGGCGGACCGCCCGACCAGACCTCGGCGATGGACCGCCTCGACGGCTACCGGGACGTCCTGCTGGACGTGGACCCGACGCTCGTCGCCGAGGGCGCGTTCACCGTGGAGAGCGGGGCGCGGGCGATGGCGGAGCTGCTGGAGCGGCGGCCCGACCTGGACGCGGTGTTCGCCGCCAACGACCTGATGGCGTCGGGTGCGTTGCGCGTGCTGCGGGAGCGCGGGGTGGCCGTGCCGGAGCAGGTGGCGATCGTCGGGTTCGACGACATGGACTCGGTGGCCGGGACCACCGATCCGCCGCTGACCACGGTCAGCCAGGACATCGAGGGGCAGGGCCGGCTGATGGCCCGCCTGCTGCTGCGCGGCCTGGACCGGGACCGTACGGGCAGCGGCCCGGCGCCCGAATCGGTGATCACCCCGACGACACTGGTGCGTCGGGCCTCGGCCTGACAGCCCCGGGCCCTGTCCGGGCGGCGGTTCGACGAGAAGTGCCCGACACGGAGTGCGGCGGGCCTCCGCCCTGAGGAGCCGAAGACCCGCCGCCCGAATCGTGCCCGTACCGGCACGTCTTACACGTACAGATCCCGCCACTTGTCCGGCTGTCCGGATGGGTCCGCGCGACCCACGCATACGGGTCCGCGCGGCCCACACGTACGGGATCCCGCTCGACCTACACGTACGGGATCTTCAGGACAGCCGCGTCCGTGCCCGTCTGCACCTGCGACGTGCCGCTGCCGAGCGCGTTCCAGACCTCCAGGCGGACCGTGCCGTTCTTCAGTTCGCCCAGGCTCCCGGTGACGGCCCGCGTACCGACCGCCTGCGTGTACTCCTCCCACCCGTTGACCGGGTCGGTCGCGAAGTAGCGGAAGGTCTCGGCCCGGTCGAACGTGCCGTCGCCGGTGAGGTCGTAGCTGACCCGGACCTGCGAGGCGAGCCCGACCTTCGTGCCCGCGTCGACCCGGAGGCGGAACGCGGTGGCCGCGCCGGGGGCGACCTTGCCGTTGACCTTCTTCACCTCGTAGACGGTCGGCCGGTACGGGGTGCCGTCCCGGTTGACGCCGTCGGCCGAGACGACGGTGTCCGCGCCCGCCGGGTCGGTGGTGGCGGTGGTGAGGACGCCGCCGGACTTGAGGCGGAAGGTGTTGCCGGTCGGCGGGTCCGGGTCCGGGTCCGGGCCGGGGTCGCCGCCGGGGCCCGTGCTCGTGGCCGTCGAACGGGCCGGTACGGCGAGGGTCTTGCCGTCGGAGAAGGTGACCGTACGAGCGGTGGAGCCGTGGTTGTGGGCGGTGTAGGTGCGGATGCCGTCCTTCGAGAAGACGGCGGAGGTGGGCAGGTCGCCGCTGACCGTCATGTCGGGCGCGCCGACCGCGTTCAGGGTGGTGATCCAGTGGTAGGTGTGCGCCTTGGACTCACCCTGCTCCGGCCCGTAGTTCCCGTTCGCCGCGTCCCACTTGGCCTTCGCGGCCGCCGGGTCCGCCAGCGACTCGAACTCCCAGAGCAGGTCGCGCCACTCCTGGGCGGGGCCGCCGTTCTCGCGCTCCATCTCGGCGATGTTCCGCTTGATGGCCGCCTTCTCGCGGGCCAGGTGGAGTGAACCGCCGGTCACCGGGAGGACGTTGATGCCGTGGATCTCCTCCGGGTTGGCGGTCCACCAGGTGGCGTACGCGCCGCCGCTGCCCCAGACCATGCCGACCGTGTCGTGGCCGAAGGAGGCGGGGAAGACCTGCTGGTCGGCGTCGAACCAGTACTGGGTGATCGCCTCGGACTCGGTGGTCAGCAGGTAGCTGCCGAGGTCGCGGAGGTTGGTGTCGCCGGTGGCCGCGCCGAGGAGGACGAGTCCCGCGCTGAGGTTGATGGACTCGGAGGAGGACTCCTGGTTGTTGCCCGCCCCGAAGCCCTGGTGCCCGGAGGCCCAGCTGTGGCCCGCGTACACGTCGAAGCCGCGCAGGAAGGGGTAGGCGGAGTCGGTGCGGCTGGCGTTGGCGGTGTCGCGGATCAGGTGCTTGATCATCGTGCCCCAGGCCGAGTCGGCGACCCAGGCCTGGTCGTACTGGGCGATGATCGCCGCCGCGTAGACGTAGTAGCTGTAGTGGAAGTGGTGGTCGTTGAGCTCGGTGTCGCTGCCGTACGAGGCCGGGTAGCCGGTGAGGGTCTTCCAGTCCTTGTCGTAGCTGAACTCAGCGGCCCCGCCCGCCGTGAACCACTCCTGGAGCCGGCCCTTCATCAGGCCGAGGAGCTTGTCGCGGGTGGCGGTCTGGCCGATCTGGTCGGCCATCGGCACCAGCTGGGCGAGACGGCCGAGGGCCTTGCCGGTCCAGTAGGTGTCGGCGGCCCCCGAGAACGGGTCGGAGGCGTTCGCGACCTCGTTGAGATAGCCGGTCAACCGGGCCTTGTCGACGCCGCTGGAGGCGGGCAGCGCGGGCACGACGCCGTTGTTCTTCTGGCTGGTGGTGAAGGAGGCGGACTCGCGCACCTTCATCGTGCCGCGCGGTGACACGTACGTGTAAGGGGTCAGCGCGTCGGTGGTGTGCAGCCACTGGTGGCGGTAGAGGGCCTGGAGCGTGCCGCGTTCGGCACCCTCCTTGGCCTCGGTCGTCAGGCTGTAGGTCGCCCGCACGTTGCCGCCGGTGGACTGCCAGGCCACCTGGGAGCCGGTGACGAAGCTGAAGGCGTACTTCTTGTAGGTCGCCAGCGCGTCCGTGGACGGCAGCACGGCGAGCGAGAAGTAGTCCTTCCCGCCGAGACCGGCGGTGATCGCGGTGCCGGAGACGTTCCAGTCGCTGCCGGTCGGGGCGAAAAGGGCGTAGTGGTGCCCGGCGACGGTGATGCCGAGGACGTTGCCCTGGTCGGAGAAGACCGTGGGCGTGGAGGCGGTGGTGATGCGGGCGTCGCCGCCGGAGCCCTTGGCGTACACGAAGGGCATGCCGTGGCCGATGGTGGCCCGGAAGGTGCGGGAGCCGTCGGCCCAGTAGGGCGTGACCGTCCAGTCGG
Organism: Streptomyces sp. MGP-P1; assembly: GCF_057766565.1. Taxonomy (NCBI): domain Bacteria; kingdom Bacillati; phylum Actinomycetota; class Actinomycetes; order Kitasatosporales; family Streptomycetaceae; genus Streptomyces; species Streptomyces sp. MGP-P1. The sequence goes on from NZ_JBYMEM010000005.1 coordinate 469,226, forward strand.
ACCAGGCGTCGGCCTTGGTGTCGGGTGAGTTCAGGCCGCTGAGGCCGACGGTGAGGTCGGCCTTGTGGGCGTACTCGTACTGGCGGCCGTCGCCGACGATCGCGGGCGTGGTCGGATAGCCGACCTCCAGGCCGGAGACCTTGGCCTGGTAGGTGAGCGGGTGGCCGTACATGGGCGTGCTGTACGGGTTGTCGCCGTAGCGCTGGTAGGCGAGCGAGGACCACCAGTCGTTGGTCGGGACCGGCTTGTCCCGCGCGGCGGCGGTGAGCTTGGGGGTGACGGGCGCGCCGGTGTTGGTGGTCGGGCCGGAGGTACCGGCGGGGCGGGAGTCGCTGTAGCTGCCGGCGCCGGCGGGGATGGTGGCGGCGGCAGCGGGAGATGCGGCGGGGCCCAGGCCCACGGCGGCCACGGCGATGGCCAGGAGCGTCGCCGCGGCGGGTCTGGAGGCGAGTTTGGGGGCCAGTCTGGAGAGGGAGGTTCGCACGAGCAGCACCTCGATCATGGGGGGGAGGAGCGCGTTCGAGAGCGCTCTCAAGTGCCAAGGAACGTAAAACTCCTGAAACGTAGGTGTCAAGAGAACGCACACAGACGGCAGTTGAATGGGCCCCGGCCGTAACCCCAAGCTGTTATGCGTTCGAGTCTTGACGGGGCGGGGGCGGTGGGGGACGCTCCAGACGCAGGTTTGAGAGCGCTCTCAAGGCGCTCGGTTCATCCCGAAGCCAAGGGAGGCTTCCCATGCCCATCGCCCGAGCCGCCAAGAGAGCCACCACCCGCCTCGGCGCCGTCGTCCTCGCCGGCGCCCTCCTCGCCGCCTGCGGAGGCGGCGGCTCGTCGGACTCCTCCGACAGCGCGGGCGGAAAGGTCACGCTCAACGTCGACCTCTTCGGATCCTTCGGCTTCAAGGAGGCCGGGCTGTACGAGGAGTACCAGAAGCTCAACCCGAACGTCACGATCAAGCAGAGCGACACCCAGGACGAGGCGGACTACTGGAAGTCGCTCCAGACCCGGCTGGCGGGCGGCGGCGGTCTCGCCGACGTGCAGGGCGTCGAGGTGGGCCGCATCGCCTCGGTCACCCAGCAGCAGTCCGACAAGTTCCAGGACCTGAAGGAGTTCGGCGCCGACAAGCTCAAGGGCGAGTTCGCCGAGGCCAAGTGGTCGGCGGCGACCACCGAGGACGGCAAGATCCTCGGCCTCGGCACGGACGTCGGCCCCGAGGCGATGTGCTACCGCACCGACCTCTTCGAGCAGGCCGGACTGCCCACGGACCGCGAGGAGCTCGCTGCGAAGTGGGCCACGTGGGACGGCTACCTGGAGCTGGGCAAGCAGTACAAGAAGAAGGCCCCCGCCAAGAGCGCCTGGCTGGACAGCATCGGCTCGCTCTACGGGATCATGATCGGCCAGGAGAAGGAGCGGTACTACGACGCCTCCGGCGAGCTGATCTACGAGAAGAACCCGGCGGTCAAGGAGGCCTGGGACACCTCCGTGGCGGCGGCCGAGGCGGGTCTGAGCGCCAAGCTGGACCAGTGGTCCCCGCAGTGGAACCAGGCGTTCGCGGCCGGTTCGTTCGCGACGATCCCGTGCCCGGCCTGGATGCTCGGTTACGTCAAGGGCCAGGCCGGCGACGCGGGCAAGGGGAAGTGGGACATCGCGAAGCTCCCCGGCGGCGCGGGCAACTGGGGCGGCTCGTACCTCTCCATCCCGCGTGCGGCCAAGCACAAGAAGGAGGCGTACCAGCTGATCGAGTGGCTGACCGCCCCCGAGCAGCAGGCGAAGGTCTTCCAGAAGCAGGGGAACTTCCCGTCCTCGACGGGCGCCATCGAGACGATCGCGGGCGCGAAGGACGAGTACTTCTCGAACGCCCCGATCGGCCAGATCTTCGGTGAGGCGGCCAAGGAGTCCCCGGTCCAGGTGCTGGGTGTGCACGACCAGAACGTGATGCAGCAGATCACGAACGCGCTGAGCGAGGTCGAGCGCAAGGGGGTGTCGTCGGACAAGGCGTGGCAGACGGCGAAGAAGGGCGTGGACAACGTGATCGGCTGACGCCGCTCACCGCCCCACCGGCTCCCCCCGTCGGTCAGGGGCCGGCCCGTCCACCCGCGCACACGGCGGACGGGCCGGGCCCGCCCCGCCCGCACACGCCCGCCCCCGCCCGCACACGGCGGAGACCGGCCACCCCGGCCCCCGGCCACCCGGCCACCCGGCCACCCGGCCACCCGGGAGTCTCCTCGCCCGCGCACCCCGGAGTCTCCTCGCCCTCGCACGGCGGAGTCCGGCGCTCACCCCCGTACCTGTGCCGCCCGCGCACGGCGGATGGGCCCGGCCCACCCCGCCCGCGCACGGCGGAGACCGGTGCTCACCCCCGTACCTCTCCCGCTCGCACACGGCGGATGGGCCCGGACGCATCCCGCCCGCGCACGGCGGAGACCGGCGCTCACCCCCGTACCCGTACCTCCCCTCCGCCCCCAGCCCGCTCCCGATCCCGAAGGGCCGCTCCGTGTCCCTCACCGCCACCGCGAAGGCCGGGCCCCGCCCGCCCGGAACCGGACCCGGCCCCGACGACGGCCGGGCCGCCGCCCTCCGGCGCACCTGGCGCAAGGCCTCCCCGTACGCCTATATCGCCCCCTTCTTCACCCTGTTCCTGGCCTTCGGGCTCTTCCCGCTCCTCTACACGGCGTTCGTCTCGCTCTACCGGGTCGAGCTCCAGACGAGCGGCGAGATGGAGTGGCGGGGCATCGCCAACTACACGGCGCTGTTCACCGACGAGTACTTCTGGATCTCGCTGCGCAACACGTTCACGATCGGCGTGCTGTCCACGGTCCCGCAGCTCGCGATGGCACTCGGCCTGGCGCACCTGCTCAACTACAAGCTGCGCGGCCGGACCTTCATCCGGACGGCGATCCTGCTCCCGTACGCCACGTCGGTGGCCGCCGCCACACTCGTCTTCGCGCAGCTCTTCGGCCGCGACTTCGGGCTGATCAACTACGTGATCGGGCTGGTCGGCTTCGATCCGGTGGACTGGCAGACCGGCACGGTCGCCTCGCAGATCGCGGTCTCCACCATCGTGATCTGGCGCTGGACCGGGTACAACGCGCTGATCTACCTGGCGGGCATGCAGTCGATCCCGCACGAGCTGTACGAGGCGGCGGAGATGGACGGGGCGTCGCGCTGGCGGCAGTTCATCCACGTCACGCTGCCCGGGCTCCGTCCCACGATCGTCTTCACGGTGATCATCTCGACGATCGGCGCGACCCAGCTCTTCGGCGAGCCGCTGCTGTTCGAAGGATCGATCTCCGGCGGCATCTCGCACCAGTACCAGACCCTCGGCCTGTACATGTACGAGCAGGGCTGGGGCTTCTTCCACCTGGGCCGGGCCGCGGCCATCGCCTGGGTGATGTTCGTCCTGATCGTGGTGCTCGTCGGGGCCAACGCCCTGCTCGTGCGCCGCCGCGCCGCCAAGGAGGCCGGCCGATGACCGCGCTCGCCGCACCGCCGACCGCGCCCGGGAAGGGCCGCCCGCCGCAGGACCCGCCGCGCAAGCGGCTACGCAAGGGGGGTGGCGGGGCGGGCCGGACGATGAAGGGCGGCTGGCTCTCCTACCTCATCCTCGGTGTCGCGCTGCTGATCTCCGCGTTCCCGTTCTACTGGACGATCGTCGCGGCCAGCAGGTCCAACGCGGACCTGGCGCAGGTGCCGCCGAGCCTGCTGCCCGGACCGAACCTCATCAAGAACTTCGACGCGGTCCTCGAAGAGGCCGACATCGGCAAGGCCCTGCTGAACTCGCTGATCGTGTCCGGCTCGATCACGATCGGCACGGTCCTGTGCTGCACCCTGGCCGGATTCGCCTTCGCCAAGCTGAGGTTCCGGGGCCGGGGCGCGCTGCTGACGCTGACGATCGGGACGATGATGATCCCGCCGCAGCTCGGTGTGATCCCGCTCTTCATGCTGATCGCCGAACTCCAGTGGGTGAACCAGCTCCAGGCGGTGATCCTGCCGGGCCTGGTCTCGGCGTTCGGGGTGTTCTTCATGCGGCAGTACCTGGTGCAGTCGCTGCCGGACGAGCTGATCGAGGCGGCCCGGGTGGACGGGGCGTCGACGGCCCGGATCTTCTGGTCGATCGTGATCCCGATCGCGCGGCCGGGGATGGCGGTGCTCGGGATGCTCACGTTCATGACGGCGTGGAACGACTTCTTCTGGCCGATCATCGCGCTGTCCTCGCAGGAGCCGACCGTGCAGGTCGCGCTGCGTCAGCTCGGCGGCGGATACGTCAACGACCAGTCGGTGATCATGGCCGGCACGCTGCTGGGCACGCTGCCCGTGCTGCTGGTCTTCGGCCTGCTGGGCCGGCAGATCGTCGGCGGCATCATGCAGGGCGCGGTCAAGGGCTGACACGGTACGCCGCCCCGCCCCGCCGGGCTTCCTCACCGCCCCGCCCCGCCAGCCTCCCTCGCCTTCCCGCCCCGCCGGGCTCCCTCGCCTTCCCGCCCCGCCCCAACCCGCCGGGCTCTCCCGCCTCCCCGCACCGCCCCGACCGCGGGCCCCACCCTCCTACGGGCCCCCGCCCCTCCCTCACCTCTGGAGTGTCAGTCCATGACCGCTGTCGATGCCCGTCCGGCGAACTCCGCGGGCCCCCGCCCCGACACCGTGGCGGAACTCCGCTTCCCCACCGCGTTCCGCTGGGGGACCGCCACCGCCGCCTATCAGATCGAGGGCGGAGCCACCGAGGGCGGCCGTACGCCGTCCATCTGGGACACCTTCAGCCGGACGCCCGGCAAGGTGCGCAACGGCGACACCGGTGACATCGCCGCCGACCATCTGCACCGGATGCCGGACGACGTACGCCTGATGAAGGAGCTGGGCGTCACCGACTACCGGTTCTCCGTCTCCTGGTCCCGGGTCCAGCCGACCGGCCGGGGCCCGGCCGTGGAGCGCGGCCTGGACTTCTACCGTCGTCTGGTGGACGAGTTGCTGGCGGCCGGGATCCGACCGGTCGCCACGCTCTACCACTGGGACCTGCCGCAGGAGCTGGAGGACGCGGGCGGCTGGCCGGAGCGGGACACGGCACACCGGTTCGCGGAGTACGCGGGCCTGGTGGCCGGGGCGCTGAGCGACCGGGTGCCGACCTGGACGACGCTCAACGAGCCCTGGTGCGCCGCGTTCCTCGGGTACGGGAACGGGGTCCACGCCCCCGGCCGGACCAGCGACCTCGCGGCCCTGCGCGCCGCCCACCACCTGAACCTGGCGCACGGCGCGGGCGCCCGCGTCCTGCGCGACCTCCTGCCGGACACCGCCGAGATCTCCCTCACCCTGAACCTCCACGCGCTGCGCCCGCTGGCGGACACGGCTGCGGACCGGGACGCGGTGCGCCGGATCGACGCGGTGGCGAACCGGATCTTCCTGGACCCGGTCTTCCACGGCCGGCTGCCGCAGGACCTGGTCGAGGACACGGCGGAGGTGACGGACTGGTCGTTCGTCCGGGACGGCGACCTGGAGGTGACGTCGACGCCGATCGACTCGCTGGGCATCAACTACTACTCCCCCAGCGTGGTTTCGGCGGGGACGTCGGAGTCCCCGTCGCCGTGGGCGGGCGCGGAGCAGCACGTGGCGTTCACCCCGGCGGAAGGCCCGCGCACCGCGATGGACTGGCCGGTCGACGCGAACGGCCTGTACGAGCTGCTGACCCGGCTCCGCGACGAACTCCCGTCCGTGCCGCTGCTGGTGACGGAGAACGGGGCGGCGTACGACGACTACGCCGACCCGGAGGGCGCGGTCCACGACCCGGAGCGGGTGGCGTACCTGGACGCCCACCTGGCGGCGGTGCACCGGGCGATCGCGGACGGGGTGGACGTGCGCGGGTACTTCCTGTGGTCGCTGCTGGACAACTTCGAGTGGGCGTACGGCTACAGCAAGCGGTTCGGCATCGTGCACGTGGACTTCGCGTCCCAGCGCCGTACGGCGAAGGACAGCGCGCGGTGGTACGCGGAGGTGATCGCGCGGGGCGGCCTGCAACGCTGAACCAGGGGCGGGGCGGGTCGTCCCGCGGCCGCCTGCTGCCTCCCGGTCACGGGTTCACGGGTTACGGGTACGGGTACGGATTGCGGGTTGGGTAGGGGCTCGGGGCGGCATGCGCTCCGGGCCCCGACGCGTGTCCGGGGGCTGCTCGGGGCGGCGCCCGGAACCTGCAAGCGGTGTGTCCGGCCGAACGGTACGGGCGATGAGAGTTTTCTCCCGGAATCGGCCGGACCACTTTCGGCCGGATGAATCACCGGTGAAGTCCCCCGCGCCGGTAGGTAGACGGTCCGGAGGGCGGCGGAGCACCCGCATGGCGCGAAGAGGCCCTGGGAGTACGGCCGACCGACGCTCCCGGAACGTCGGCGGGACCCGTAGCCGGGAGAACGGGGCTGCTCAGCGGAGGGGTGGGCCGGGGGCCCGTCCGGGCCGGTGAGCCGGGTGGCGGCCTCATCGCCGCGGTCGGCTCCGATCGTCTGCGCGGCCGATCCGCGGTCGCCGTGCGCTCCGCCGCCCAACGCCCCGTGCCCTGATGCAACTTGGCGCGAATGCGTCGCCTCCGGCAGAGGCCGCTCCGTACGCCTCTTGACCTTCGGACCCCCATCCGTATGGTCTAGACCAAGCAGAGAGAGGCAGTCGGCGGTGGTGGTCACGCGCCGCCCCTGCCTCGCCCACACACCCGGCCAGGCGCATTCGACCTCACCTTCCGAATCGTCCAGATCCCACAGATCCCACAGATCCTCCAGATTTCCCAGATCCTCCAGCCGAGGAGAAGAACCCCAGGGCGCCAGCGAGAGGCCCGTCACCCCGTGCGCCGAAGCGACAAGAGCCGACGCTTCCCGCAAACGCCCCACAGGCGCCCGCGCACCCGCGCGGACCGCCCATGCACGCTTTCCCACCCCCACGGACACAGCGGGAGATCGCACATGAGGAGCCACACCGCCGAGCCGAGCCTTCCCCCGCCCGGCAGTGCACCTGAACACCCTTCCCGCTCACGCGGGTTCGGCCGCGAACGTGCGGCGACAGCCGGCGCCCGAACAACCCTTCAACGGCTGGCCGACCGCGTCAACGTGCGCGCCGTCGTCCTGCTGAGGGTGACCGTCGGGATCGTCTTCCTCGGCTTCGGCGTGCTGAAGCTGTTCCCCTCGGCCAGCCCCGCCGAGCAACTGGCCGTCGACGCGGCCACGAAGATGACCCTGGGCCTCGTACCGGAGACGGTGCTGCTGCTCTCCCTCGCGGCACTGGAGACGGTCATCGGGATCGGTCTGATCGCGGGAGGCCGCCTGCTGCGCCCCGCCCTCGTCGCGTTCTTCCTCCACATGGGCGGCGTGTTCTCGACCCTCGTCCTCCTGCCCGACGCGATGTGGCAGTCCCACTCCCCCGCGCCGACCATGGAAGGGCAGTACGTCGTCAAGAACGTGGTCCTGGTGGCCGTGTGCCTGGTCGTGGCCGCTGACGCGTGGGGAAGCGGGTCCAGGTCGTCACGGCGGCCGGACGGTACCGACCGAACACCGCAGGAATGAAGGGAGCCCGGCCCCGGGTCCGACACCAACGAGGACAGGGTGTCGGCGACGGGGCCGGGGCCGGGAACGACGATCAGCCGACGTGGACCGGCACCTCGGCGAGCTGCTGCGGGGTGACCGAGGGGCGCGGCCCGCGGAGCATGGTCGCGGCGACGACCGCCGCGACCACCAGGGTGACGGCGGTGGCGAGGAACACCGCGGAATAGCCCTCGGTGAGGGCGACCCCCCGGCCCGAGCCGGCCGCGGCGGACCGTTCGACGGCGCCGAGGTAGATCGTGGTGAACACCGACAGGCCCACGCAGCCACCGATCTGCATGGCGGAGTTGACCAGGGCCGATGCCGCGCCGGCGTCGTGGTGACCGACGCCGGCGAGCGCGACGTTCTGCACCGGGATGATCACGAACGCGATGCCGATGCCCACGACCACGAGGCCGCCGAACACCTCCGTCCAGTAGCTCCCGTCGGCCGTGACGAAGGTCAGCCACACCATCCCCGCCGCGGCGATCAACGGCCCACCGGTCATCAGGACACGCGGCCCCCGAGTGGGCAGCAGCCTGGCGGCCACGGGTGCGGTGATCATGGTCGCGAAGGTCATCGCGAGGCTGGCGAGTCCGGCGAGCAGCGGGGAGAGCCCGAGCACGATCTGGAGGTGGAACATCAGGTAGAGGGTCATCCCGATGTAGACGGCGCCGATGGCCGCCTGGATGAGGAAGGCTCCGGCACGGGCACGGTCACGCACGACCCGCAGCGGCAGCAGCGGCTGCGCGACGCGGGCCTCGATCCACACGAACACCGCCAGCAGTACCAGGCCGCCGACGAGGAAGCCGATGGTGTCCGGCTCGGTCCATCCGGACTCGGCCAGGGTGAACCCGTAGACGAGGGCGGCCAGGCCGAGGGTGACGGCGAGGGTGCCCCAGATGTCGTACCGGTTGTCGCCCTCGACCCGGCTCTCGGAGACGAACAGCAGCGCGCCGATCAGGCCGACGACGGCGAAGACGATGTTGACCAGCAGGCACCACCGCCAGTCGGCGTACTCGGTCAGGACGCCGCCCAGCGCCAGGCCCACCGCGGCACCGGTGCCGGCGACGGTGCCGAAGACCGCGAACGCCGTTCCGCGCTCGCGCCCGGCCGGGAACGTGACCGTCAGCAGGGCGAGCGCGGCCGGGGCCAGCAGCGCCGCGAAGGCGCCCTGGAGGCCGCGCGCCGCGATCAGCTCGGTCCCGCTCTGCGCGAGACCGCCCCACACGGAGGCGGCGCCGAACCCGAGCATCCCGACCATGTAGCTGCGCTTGCGCCCCCAGTAGTCGGCGACGCGTCCGCCGAGCAGCAGCAGGGCGCCGAACGCCAGGACGTAGGCGGTGATGACCCACTGCCGCTCGGTGTCGCTCAGCTCAAGTTCGAGCTGGGCCTGGGGCAGGGCCACGTTGACGATGGTCGCGTCGAGCACGACCACCAGCTGTGTCAGGGCGATCACCCCGAGCGCCCACCATCGGCGGGGATCGGGTGCGGAGGGCTGGGAAGGCAGGGGGACAGACATGAAGAAACCTCCGGGGTTCTGTCCAGATGAGCGCCGGAGGTTTCAAGCCTCGGACCGGACACCGGAAGGCGGGGTCCGACCACCTCGGCCACGGGGCCGAGCCCATCCATCCTAACCACCGGCAGGGACCCGGTTCGCGCCACGGATACCCGTGATCCGTCTCACAGACCGGCGGTGTTCGGGCGAGGACCACGTCGTGCCGCCCCCTCTGGTCGTCCCCCGTGATCGCCCATCGCGGGGCTGTTCAGTCCGCGGTGGGGTGCCAACGGTCGGACTCCCGTGCCGCCGCGCGCGCTCCGAGGTACCCGACGATCAGGGAGACAACAGCACAGGCGGTGATGCCGAGGCCGAGTACCGTCCAGGAGACGGAGCCCTGCTCCACGAGAGCGATGAAGAACACGGAGTGCCACGCCGTCACAGCACCGGTGACCACGGTAGCGATGAGCAGGGGGACGGTCAGATGCCACGCGGTCACGGAACGGAACACCCGGCGGTTGCCTGTCAGGACGGAGAGCGGGGCGAGTGCGTGGCGGACCCGGACGAACTCGGCCGCCGCACTCACCGCACCGGCCCCGAGGACGAACAGGATGCCGGTGACCCCGAACAGCTGTATCCAGTTCGGCAGGCGGGAACGCGAGGACCCCAGCCAGTTCCCGCTCAGGGCCTGCACCTGCACTGAAGGGTTGGGGAGCGTGAAGGCGGCCTGCTTCACCGCGGCGAGCCGGCCCGGTGTCGGAGTCACGACGAGAAGGGACTGCGTACCGTCGGGCTTCACACTGATCCGGGGCTCCTGCGCAAACCTCACGTCGCCGTACCAGCGGCGCATCTCTGCCACCTTGACCGACCCGGCGCCGCCTCCGGCGACCGGCCCGGGTCCGTCGCAACTCAGGTCCAGCGTACGCAGGTCCCGGCAGGAACCTCCGATGGTCACCCAGGGGTTTCCGGAGCCGGACGGGTCGTGGAGAGTACGGCTCAGAAGTATCGAACCGGACGGAAGCGACGAGCGGAAGCGATCCGCCTGGGGCGCGGTCATGCCACCGGCGGTCACCTCGATCACGGTGTCCTTGATCCGGTGGTGTGTGGCGGCTGCCGCGTGCGAATGCACTCCCAGCCTGCTGGTCCACACCTGCATCTGGGCGACGATACCGATGCCGATCACCATGGCCAGAGCGAGGCGCACGATCACGCCAGGATGCGCGTGCGTCCACCGTCCGCCGATCATGCGACCCGCATGGCCCGAGCGCTTCCCCGTGGCAGCGAGCCAGGACCCCAGATGACGGGTGAGGAGAGCCACGACGGAGGACAGAAAGGCCCACATCACCACGGTCCCGCAGGTGAACACCGCGAGTTGGGCCTTCTGAGGCATGTACTGACTCGTCAGGACCAGCGCGACGCCGACGCCACAGGCGGCCAGACGCCACGAGGGAACCCGGGAAGAGAAGGAGGCGGGACGGGTGGACCTGCCGTCCCGGTGAACACGGTGCGTGCCCACGACCAGCCCCAGAACGACCACCAGGGACACCACCGCCGCTGCGACGGCGGCCGGCCACGCCGTCCGGACGTCGAGATGGTCGAGGATGTACCCGGTGGGCGCGAGACGGATATCGGTCACGGAGGCCACGGCATACGGGATGAACGCGGTGACAGTCCCCAAGGCAGTGGGAATCGCCGCTTCACCGACGTTGACGGTCGCCCGGTGCCACCATGCCCCTCCCAAGGCCTGCAACAGGCTGCTGCGCCGGTCACGGGTACGGGAGCCGACCCGCGCGGCGACCACGGCCAGGGCGAGGGCGGGTAGCCCGGTCAACGCCCACAGAGCCAGGGCGGTGGAGGTCACGGGTGACTGGTCGACCATCTCTCCGGTCGCTCCGCCGCCGCTCCCGAAGGCGGACACGCCCATCCACCGGGGATCGTCCTTCGGGGGTGGTTCGGCCACCCGGATGTAGGCCATCCGCTCGGAGGGGGTTACCAGTCCGTCGTTGGTGATGGTTCCGGCGAACCGCCCGTACCGCTCCAGAACCCCCTCACCGCGTCCGGTCCTGACGAGCTCGGGAGAGAGCAACGCCTCGCCCGGTTCCGGCCAGCGGGCCACACCGGCGGGAAGGGGCGCGTCAGGTGTGAGCGGGTGGACGAACACGACGGATACGGGCCTGGTGCCAACGGCGTCGATGCCTTCCCGGCACAGCAGTTCGGCGCCCTTGCCGAAGGTGATCACGGGTCCCCTGGCGTCCGCTCTGGACTCGCGGCCGTGATACGTCGCCACCGTGGCAACGGTCGCCAGGACGACGAAGGCGACCGCGACGGCGGCACCGAAAAGACCCCACCACCGCAGCCTGTCGCCCGGTGCGGACCGGCCTGCGGCGAGACCGATCCTGAACAACTTTCCTGCTGTCCAGACCCTTTCCTTCATCAGGAGGCTCCCACTCCGGACAGCGTCCCGCCGACGAGTTCGTGCCGGCGGTCGGCCCGAGCAGCCACCGTCAGGTCGTGCGTGACCACCAGCAGCGCGCAGCCCCGCGAACGGGCCGTCGTGAACAGCAGCTCGGCGACTCCCTCCTTGGCTTCGGGGTCCAGCGCGCCCGTGGGTTCGTCAGCGAGCAGGACGGCGGGCTCCGTGATCAGGGCGCGGGCAACCGCCGTGCGCTGCCGCTCACCGCCGGAGAGCATGCCGGTCGGGGTGGAGCCGGCGGGAACACCCAGCTCCTGGAGGAGTTCCTGCGCGCGCCGGTACGCGTCATGGTGGCGGCCTCCGTCGAGCAGGACCGGCAGGGCGACGTTCTCCACCGGGCTGAGCTCGGGAAGGAGTTCTCCGAACTGGAACACCATGCCGAGGGCTTCCCGCCGTACCCGAGCGAGCTGCCTGGGCCCGAGGCCGGTGATCTCCCGGTCCGCGACGGTGATAGTGCCCGCCTGCGGTTTGATGAGCCCGAGGACACACATGAGCAGCGTCGACTTGCCGGACCCGCTGGGGCCGGTCACCGCGACCGACTCGCCGGGGGCCACGGACAGCTTCACATCGTCGAGGAGAGTCCGTCCCTCGACCCGATAGCAGAGGCCGCTCACACGGAGCCCCGGAGAATCGCTTCGGTTCACAGAAATGTGCCTCTTGTCAGAGAAGTGGATGTGCCGCACCGGCCCCGAAACGGGTCGGTGCGGCACATCAGCCAGGGAGAGAAGATTTACGGGACGACCCAGCCCGAGCAGTCGTCCGGGCTTCCGTAGTAACAGGCATGGACGCCGCCCCGAAGGCATAAGCGTCAACCGCGGTGACCATAGGAATCGCAGGCACCACAGTGAGCGTCATGAGTCACCGCCCGGAAACGCAGATCTGCTCGGAAGGCGTTGCGGCCAAGGCCTCGGGCGACACGGTGATCACATTAGGCAAGTGATCTGCGAGCAACCAGGGTTGCGCAATATAGGTCTCAAAATGGACCACGCTTAACGGGCACTGCTTTTTGCCGCCCGGTGTTCACCGGCTGGAGCGCGCGGGTCGTGCACGCCCACCGGGACGGCGGGCGGGGTTGGGCCGGGGCGTGCGGTCCGGGCTGCGGGCCGCGCACGGCGCGGCCATTCCGCACCGCGACGTGCAGCCCGGCAACGTGCTGATGCGTGCCGACGGAGCTCCAGTGCCTCACAGCCCACTCGAACAGGCCGAATAGCCTGCTTGACACCGTCGTTGCCCTGGGCGTCACTAGTACGTTGGACCACTCAGGAGAGAGGGCGGCAGCATGGGCAGACCCTGGGAAGCCGATCCTGACACCGGCTTCAAGCGACGCCTCGGCAAGTCGGCCCTGGAGCTGCGCGCGACCAGCACCGGACCCGAATGCCCGGATATCTGGGAGCTGGACAACGGCGACATCGCCGTGATCGGACGCGATCTCACCGGCTCTCTGGGGGCGCGCCTGCCCGACGGGGTCTCCATCAGCCCCGATGAGCGTCTCGTGGTCATCCCCCGCAGGATGCTCGTCGCAGCGAAGGCGGACATCCCTGATGTTTGAGTGCTTCCGCAGCGGTGCCGGCGAGCTCCTCACACGCGCCGACTACCTCGCCGATTTCCGTCGAGTCCACCAGGGCGACATCAACCTGCTCGCCAAGATCGAGCGCGGCCAGACGTTCAAGGAGCAAGGCTCCCCCAGCTGGGACGCCTTCGCCTCCGGGGACTGGGCCGGGGCCCTCCGGCTGATCGAGAACGAGCGGGATTCGATGGCCGCCTACTTCCGGGACGCCGCCCGACGCGGCCTCGCCTTCCGCAGGGTTCGTGTCGTGGAGTTCCCGGTGTCTCCGTATCTGCAGTGGGAGATGAACGTCTTCCGGCTCAGGTCGGAGATGGGCGAGGAGATCCGCGTGCTGGATGCCCGGAAGATCTCCGACCTGGAACGAGAGGCGTCGGTGCCCGAGATCATCGTCCTCGGGCGGTCGGTGATGTACGCCGTGATCTACGACGACGAACTGAAGGGGGCGGGGGCCCGTCGCTTCACCGACCCCGGCCAGATCAGCCGGACGACCCGGGAGTTCGAGGCCCTGTACGCCATGGGCGAGGGGTTCCCGGAGTTCTTCGAGCGGGAGATCGCCCCGCTCGGCCCGCCCACCGTCCGCTGACCGCCGCCCGTTGACCGGGTCCCCCGCAGCAGCGGTCAGTCGGCGGCACCCCTCGGGCTGTCATCTCGGCTCTGCCCGGAACGCCCGGCGGTAGGCGCCCGGCGTCGTGCCCAGGGCGTCGAGGAAACGCCTGCGGAGGTTGGTGGCCGAGGAGAGCCCGACGCGGCGGGCGACGGTGTCCACCGGGAGATCCGAGGACTCCAGGAGCTGCCGGGCCACGACGATCCGCTGTGCGAGCAGCCACCGTCCCGGGCTGGTGCCGAGCTGCTCGGTGAAGCGACGGGCCAGGGTTCGAGCGGAGCAACCGGCGTGTGCGGCCAGGTCCTCGACGGCCAGCGGTTCGTGGAGGCGGCCCGTCGCCCACTCGACGAGCGGCGCGAGCGAGCCGTCGACCTGGGAGGGGTGGGGCGGCGCGGCGTACTGCAGTTGGCCCCCTTCGCGGTGCGGCGGCATGACCATGTTCCGGGAGACGTGCGCCGCGTACTCGGCGCCCTGGTCGGCCCGGACCAGGTGCAGGCACAGATCGACCCCGGCCCCGGCGCCCGCGCTCGTGGCGACGTCGCCGTGGTCCACGTACAGCACGTCCGGATCGAGGCGGACGGCCGGGAACCGCGCGGCGAACTCGTCGGCCAGCGCCCAATGAGTTGTCGCCACGCGGCCGTCGAGCAGACCGGCGTGGGCCAGGGCGAAGGCGCCGGAGCAGATGCTGACCACGCGTGCGCCCCGCTCGTGCGCACGGCGCAGAGCCCGTACGACAGCGGGCGACGGGGGTTCGCCGGTGGGCAGCCAGCCGGGGACGATCACGGTGGCCGCCCGGTCCAGGGCGTCAAGGCCCTCCGTGACGAGCATGTCGTATCCGGCGCGCGTGGCGACCGGGCCCGGGGTCTCGGTGCATACGCCGAAGCTGTAACGGGTGGGCAGCTCGCGTCGCGTGATGCCGAACACCTCGGCGGCACAGGCGAGTTCGAAGGTCGACTGGGGTGCGTGGACGAGTGCCGCTACACGGTGCATGGCAGGAAAGTACCGGAGAACGTCAATCGAGACACTGGGCGAGGCGTCGGTGGTCGACGAGGCTTGACCCATGACGAAGCAGAAGCCACGAACGGCACAGAAGACGCAGGCAGAGGACGCTTCGGCGCGGGCGGGCGGACAGCTGCCCGGCTATGCCTGGTCCGCCGTGCACGACGCACCCACGCAGGAGATCTTCCCCGGCATCCGCGTGCGCCCCCTGTGGAGCGGCGGGAACGGCGCGAAGGCCCAGCTGCTGGAGATGGATCCGCACACCTGCTGGGAGGGCATCGACGTGCACGGACCGGGGCCGGAAGAGGTCTTCGTCGTCTCCGGCGTCTTCAACGACGGCCAACGGGACTATCCCGCAGGCTCGTTCATCCACGCTCCCGCCGGCTCCTGGCACATCCCGCAGACGACGTCGGGGTGCACGCTCTTCGTCTTCTACCCCGAAGGCTGAGTGCCTGAGTGCCTGAGTGCCTGGGTGCCTGGGTGCCTGGGTGCCTGGGTGCTTGGGTGCTTGAGGGCTTGATGCGGTCGGTCACGGCAGGTCTTCGAGGCGCTCCATGTGCTCCTCGCCCCACTCGCCGAGTGGCATCAGCGCGGCCACCAGTGAGCGGCCGAAGTCGGTCAGCGAGTACTCCACCTTGGGCGGCACCTGCTCGTGCACCTCTCGGTGGACAAGCCCGGACGCCTCCAGCTCGCGCAGTTGCAGCGTCAGCATCCGCTCGCTGATTCCGGTGACCGTCCGCCGCAACTCCCCGAAGCGCAAACGCTCTTCCTCACCGAGCCAGAAAAGAATCAGCCCTTTCCATTTTCCGCCCATGACGGCGATGGCGGCGTCGAATCCGCAGGTGTACTTCGCCATGACCTCTCCCACTGACAAGAATGTGGGTACCGAACAAAAATGTCGGTACTTGTGCAATCTATCGTGCCGTCACAGCATGGAGATCACCGGAGCCCGGGACCAACGGGCCTTCCGTAACCCCCTCCAACTCCCGGAACAGGAGCGGACAATGGCCGCGCAGCACGATCAGCACCATCACCACCACCAGCGCCGGCACCGGGCCCCCGTGACCGTCGTCGGCCTGGGCGCGATGGGCAGCGCACTGGCGGCGGCCTTCATAGCGGCGGGGCACCCGACCACGGTGTGGAACAGAACCGCGTCGCGGGCTGCCCCGCTCGTCGCCAAGGGCGCCGCGCATCCGGAGACCGTGGCGGAGGCCGTCGCGGCGAGCCCGCTCGTGATCACCTGCCTGACGACGTACGAGGACACCATCGAGGCCCTGGAGCCGGCGGCCGCCGAGCTGAAGGGGCGGGATCTCGTGACTCTCAACAGCGGGTCCCCGGCCGGTGCCCGTCGCACGGCGGAGTGGGCGCGAGGGCACGGCGCACGCTATCTCGGCGGCGCGATCAAGAACGTACCGCCGGCGGTGGGCGCCGAGGACACACTTCTCTACTACAGCGGCGATGCCACGGTCTTCACCGCTCACGAACCGGTACTGCGGGTGCTGGGTGGGGACACCGTGTACCTCGGCGCCGACCCGGACCTCGCCGCCCTGTACGAAATGGCGGTGGGCGGCACGCTGCTGCCCGCCCTCGTCGGCTTCTTCCAGGGGGCGGCGGCGCTGCGGGCACGTGGCCTGGAGGCGGCTTCGATGGTCCGGTTCAGCGAACAGTGGTTGCAGATGATCGCTTCGGTGCTGCCCGTGCTGGCCCGGGAGATCGACAGCGGCGACTACAGCGAACCGCTGTCGTCGGTGAACGTCTTCGTGGCCGGGGCCGCGCACGACGCGGAGCTCGGGAAGGAGGCGGGCCTCGACGTGGAGTGGCACAAGCCGTTCCACGAGCTGCTGGAGCGGGCGGTGGAGGCCGGTTACGGGACGCAGAGCATCGCAGCGCTGACGGAGATCCTCAAGAAGCCCCGCCGGGCCGCAGCCGCATAGAGCCCCCCGCCGGCCGCATAGAGCCCCGCCGGGGCCGCAGCCGCATAGAGCCCCGCCGGTTCGCATAGAGCCCCCGCCGGGCCGCAGCCGCATAGAGCCCCGGCGGGCCGCACAAGCCCAGCGGGGCTCGTCATCGGCGCGGGTGCCGCAGGCGGGACGTGCTCACCCCGCCCACCTCCCCGTCAGGAACGTCAGCGCGACGAGCGTCGTCACCGGCGCGGCCACGCTCAGGTACGCCGTCCTGAACCACGGCCTCCGCAGGCTCAGCGCCGCCAGGCCGATCCACAGCGGCCACCACAGGAGCGTCGCGCGCGGGATCGACGTGTACCAGTACGAGGTGCCCAGGGCCCAGAGGCTGAGGGCCACGTACAGCGCCTCGGGCCAGCGGCGGCGGTACAAAAGTACGGCCGCCAGCGCGAGCCCCACCAGCATCGCCACGAGTTCGGCCTGGAACATGAGCGCGTAGCCGGTCGTCTGCGTGTGACCGAACGCCCCGTTCCACGTGTTCGACCACGCCTCCCACGGGGTGTGGAACGTCCGGTACCAGCCGCGTTCCTGCGCGTGCTTCCAGGCCATCCAGTCGCCGGTCCGCGCGTGCAGGTACCAGCTGTACGCGGCCGGGGGCAGCGCCGGGAGCAGCGTCCAGCCGGCCGCTCGCCAGCTCCGCCGGTCCCGCTTCTCCCTGGCGGTCAGCACGAAGAGCAGGGCGATGGCGGCGGCGAGGAACAGGCCGCTGACGCGCACCGTCGTCGCCAGCGCCGTCAGCACGGCGGCGAGCGCCCAGCGGTGCCGCACGGCGGCGAGCCAGGCGGGCAGGGCGAACGCGAGGAACAGCGCCTCCGTGTAGCCGGCGGCCAGGAACACCGCGCAGGGCGAGAGCAGGAAGAGAACAGCCGTACGGCGGCCCGCCGCGTCCTCCGGCAGATACGCCCGCGCGATACGGGCCAGGGCCAGTACGGCCACCGCCCCCGCGACGAACGAGATCAGCAGCCCGGCCGCCGTCCAGTCCGGCACCACCGTGTGCACGGCACGGAGCAGGAAGGGATAGCCCGGGAAGAACGCCTCCCGGTTGTCCCAACCGCTCGTCCACGGACCCGTGCCCGCGGGGAAGTAGCCGTCGCGCGCTATGTGGAGGTAGTGGTTCGCGTCCCACCGCTGGAAGGACGCGAGTACGGGCGTCGCCTCCCGCGTGCCGGAGCGGGCCGGGAACAGCCAGCGGGCGAAGTGGGCCGTGATCCACAGGGATATTCGGGTCAGGAGGTAGAGCCACAGCACGGCCCGGTCGGCAGGGGTCAGGCGGGCCGCCGCCCGGCGGAGCCGCCCCGCCCGGCGCTCGGCCGCTTCGGCGATCCGGTGCCCGGGGCGGGAGAGCGTCCGGGGCTCGGGTGGTTCGGGGCGGTCGGCAGGAGGCCGCAGCCCGGGGGAGAGCGTGGACAACTGAGGCACCTTTCGGGCGTGCCTCGCGGATACGCGGATACGTCGAGGCGTACGGGTTCGCCCGGTGAGGTCGCCGGGGCGGGAAGGAAACGGAGACGGAGACGGGCTGAGACGAACGGAGACGGGCCGACTCGGGCGGACCAGGACGTACCCGGACGGACCCGGACGGGCCCGGACGGGCCCGGGTCATCAGGTACGGCGGCGGCGCGGCGTCAGCGGGAGTGTCAGCCGGGGTGTCAGGGCATCGACGTCGTCCCATCGGTCGTCGCCGACGGCGTGGACGTGGGCGACAGCCGCGTCGTACCCGGGCTCGTCTCCCTGCTCGTACCCGTACCCGTGCCCTTGCCCGTACCCCTACCCGTACTCATGCTTGTCGGCGCTCCGCCCGGCCCGGTGGACCCGCCCCCCGGCAGCGTGGTGCTCGGCGTCGGCGGCAGGGACGGCGGCTGCGTCGACAGCCGGTCCGACGGTACGGGTGACGGGTAGCTGGGCGACGGGTCCGTGGCCGGGGCGACCGGCTGCGGCCGGACCGGCAGCAGGCCCACCGCGACCGCGCCGCCCCCGCCGACGACCAGGCACACACCCACCGCCACCACGGCCATCCGGCGTCGCTGCGCGCGCATTCCTCGTCGCGTGATGCTCGACGCGTCGTCCGCGTCGGAGCGGGCCTGCCCGAACTCACCGGCCTCCCGGAACAGGGACCGCAACGGATCCCGCGGGTCAGACATCAGGGGCCTCCTCGATGCGGGGGTCCCGCAGACGGTGGGCGAGCGCCGCCCGTCCGCGAACCAGATGCGTCTTGATCGTGCTGCCGGAAAGCCCCGTCTCCCCGGCGATCTGCTCGACCGTGAGGTCGCACAGGTAGTGCAGGGTCAGCGTCCGCCGCTGCTGCGGGGGCAGTTCCCGGAGCGCGTCGACCAGGACCACATGGCCCGGGTCCGGCGGCTCCACGTGCCCGGGCGTGCCGCTCCCCCGGCTCCAGGCGTCCACCGAACGCCGCCGGAAGCGCCAACGGCTCACCGCCAGTCGCCAGGCGACCGTACGAATCCACGCCTCGGGGCTGCCGTCGCGGTCCAGCCGGCCGCGCCGCACCCACGCCTTGACGAACGCCTCCTGCACCACGTCCTGCGCCTCCTGGAGGTCGCCGGTCATCACGTACAGCTGGCCCGTGAGGCGTGCGACCGCCTGGGCGTAGAACTCTTCGAACTCCTCGACGGTCAAAAGTTGCTCCCGGACTCTTTCGCTTCACCGGGTATACGCCCGCCGCAGGTCATCCGGTCGACACTACCCAGGAGGAATCGGGGGTGACGGTCGTCACAGCGTCACAGCGGTCGAAGGGCGCGGCGCAGCGCGACGATCGCGGTCGGCCGGACGTCGTGCCCGTGCTGGTCCATCCAGGCGAGCCACGCGTCGATGTCGTCGTCCATGTCGGGCTCCGCGCCCTTCCCGGCGTCGGTCGTCCGCTCCCGCAGCCACGCGAGGGCGTTCTCGCGCCGCTCCACCGCATGAGGGGCCAGCTCGCCGACGGCCAGCACGAGTTGCTCCGCCGCCGCCAGGTGGGGCTCGTCTGCGAACCGGGCCAGGAAGCGGTCGACGAGGCCGTCCGCCCGGTAGGTGTCCCGTGCGAGTACGGCGGCCACCCCGCCCCGGACGGCTTCTTCCTCCTCCACGTCGTCGGCGAGCAGCGGCAACAGCGCGTCGACCGCCCGCTCCCAGGCGGCGGGCCAGGCGGCGGGTGCGGTGCGCCACCATCCGCCGGGCCCCGGCCCGGGCCCCGCGGCGCGGGCCTCGTTCCCGGCGCGGGCGAGAACGGCGAGCGTCTCCAGGATCTGCGGACGCACCCGCACGGCCGGGTCCCGGACGGCCTCGACGAGGAACGGAAGCACCTCGGGTGCCGCGGGACGCACCGAACCGCCGTCGCCGCAGCACACGAAGTGCAGGGTGACCTGGGCGTCATCGGCCGTTCGCGGATCGGGGGACCAGAGCCGCTCCAGCAGGTCCGGACCGTACTGCCCGTCCGGCTTGGGGATGGAGGGGTCGACCACCTTCGCCCAGTCGACCTCCGCGACGAACCGGCCCGTCAGCTCCGCACCCGCGCCCGCACCCACGCCCGCGCCCGCATCCGCGCTCGCATGCGCACCTGCGCCCGCGCCCTCCGTGTCCTTCATACCGCCCCCGTTCCGCTTCGACCTCCCGAAGCTCAAGCCGTGAGATCCGAGCCCTCTTAACAAGGATGGGGTGGGTGGGTCAGATGACCCACCCACCCACCCTGGCTACGAAGTTGACAATTTGTGATCGAGTTGCGACACACGGTCGCCAGGCTCTAGCGTGCGGAGGACCTGGACCAAAAAGTCGACCCCCACCGGTGCTCCAACACCGACAGGGGTCTGACCACCGAAGATCGCCCCACTCAGAAAGACACGATCCCCATGGCTGCCAGCCAGTTTAGTGAAGCCCGCCGCGCCCCGCACGAGACCCCGCCCACGAGCACCTCCGCAAGCCCCCATCCCCTGGCCAACCCCGGCTACGGCAAGCGCTCCGCCCCCGGCGAACGCCCGCGCACCGATCGGGACTTCGCCCACCTCCTCCCCCGCGACGCCGCCGTCGCCGCCTACATCGACCGGCTGCCCGACGGCTCCGACATCTCCGTGAAGACCCTGGCCAAGCACCTGCCGTACGGTCAGTGCGCCCTGGGCACGACCCTCAACCGGCTCCAGGACGCGGGGCACCTGCGGCGCGGCAGCGAGTGCGTGATCACCGACGAGGTCATGCTCTGGGTGACCCGCACCTTCTTCTCCCGCACCGCACGCGAGGACGACTGGTGGAACGCCTACACCCGGGGTGACGCCCCGCCGGACGAACCCCAACGCCCCACCCGCTCGCGGGCGTTCATCCTGCTGGCGGCGCTCGGCCGGACCGCCCCCGCGCTGACGCTGTCCGCCGCCGACTGCGTACAGCTGGAACCGCAGGTCAGCGAGTGGTTCGCGCGGGGCGCCACGGAGGCCGAGCTGCTGCACGCGCTCACCGGCGGGCTGCCGTGGCCGGTCCACTGCGCCGCCCGCCTCGTCGAACGGCGCCTGCGCGACAAGCTGCCGCCCGAGCGGGTCCTGCCCGCTCCCCGTACGGTCCTGCGCACCCTGGAGTGCGGCGAGTGCGGGGCCCCCGGCGCGCCCGAAGCGCTGCTCGGCGGCCTCTGCCGGCCGTGCCGGGGGCCGTCCCCGCAACCGCCGGTCGGCCCGCCCGGGGCCGTACAGCCGCCTGGCGTACGCGACCGGATGAACGCGGTCCGGGCGGGTCTGACTCCCCGATCCGAGAGGACATACCGATGACCTTGCAGCTCACCCACAGACCGGACAAGGCACGATGGAGGGGAGGAGGCGACGCCATGACCCCCAGCACCGCCGATCACGTCCCGCACGCTCAGCTGTCCGTCGAGGACTTCGAGCAGCTCGCCCGCACGTCCCCCGAGACCGTGACGCTTGAGCTCATCAACGGAAAGCTGGAGGTCAAGCCCGTGCCGGACGGGGACCACGACGAGATCATCATGTGGGTCGCGATGCAGTGCATGCGACAGCAGCCGGAACTGCGGCTGTACCGCGAACGCGGACTGCGGATCGGCGGATACCGCAACGGCCGCGCCCGCCCGGACGGCACTCTTGCCCGCGCGGGCCGCTTCGCGGGTGACGGCGAGTGGTCGAGCCCGGACCGCATCCTCATGACCGTCGAGGTGACCTCGCACGACCACGACACCGACAGCCGTGATCGCACGGAAAAGCGTGACGGATACGCGGCGTCGAACATCCCGGTGTACCTCTTGATCGACCGCGAGTCGGACACCCTCGTCGTCCACAGCGAGCCCGACAAGGGGCGCTACCGGCAGCAGCACTCGTACGACTACGGCGACGCCGTCCCCCTCCCCGGCCCCGTCGACATCACCCTGGACACCGAGGAGCTCAAGAACTACGCCCGCTGAAGCCTCATCGCGCGTCCGCCGCGAGCTGCGTGGTCGCCAGCTCGCGGTACAGGTCGTCCCCGGCGATCAGCTCCTCGTGCGTGCCCGCTGTGCGGACCCGGCCGTCCTCCAGGACCACGATGCGGTCCGCGTGCCGGACGGTGGAGAGGCGGTGCGCGATGACCAACACCGTGGTGTGCTCGGCCAGTTCGAGGATAACGTCACGCAGCGCCTGCTCGTTGACCGCGTCCAGTTGCGAGGTCACCTCGTCGAGCAGCAGCAGACGGGGGCGGCGCAGCAGGGCCCGGGCGATGGCTATCCGCTGGCGTTCGCCGCCGGAGAGGGTGACGCCGCGGTGGCCCACCGCCGTGTCCAGCCCTTCCGGCAGCCGGTCGACCAGGCTGTCCAGCCGGGTGCGGGCCACCGCCTGAGCCACCGCCTTCTCCTCGGCGTCCGGGGCGGCGAAGAGGAGGTTCTCCCGCAGCGTCCCGGCCAGGACCGGCGCGTCCTGTTCCACATACGCCAGCGAGCCCCGCAGCTCGGCCAGCGGCCAGTCGCGGATGTCCCGGCCGGCGACCGTGATCGTGCCGCCGTCGTGGTCGTAGAAGCGTTCCAGCAGGCTGAACACCGTCGACTTGCCCGCCCCGGACGGGCCCACCAGCGCGACGAGTCCGCCGGTCGGGACGTCGAACGTCACCCCCTTGTGGGCGGGGGCCCGCTCGTCGCCGTAACCGAACGTCACGTCCTGGAACGTGACGCCGAGCGGGGTCGCGGGAATCTCCCGCGCCACGGCACCGGACACGGCGGCCGGTTCGCCGGGCAGGGACTCGACCTCGTCGATCCTGCGGACCGCCGCGAGCCCGCTCTGCAAGCCCGTCCAGCCCTCGACCAGACCGCCGATCGGGCCCATCAGGTAGAAGAGGTAGAGCAGGAACGCGATCAGCGACGAGATCTCCAGCGAGCCGGACGCGACCCGTGCGCCGCCCACGCCCAGCACCGCCAGGAACGCCAGCTGGATCGACATCGCCATCGTGACGTCGGAGACCGATGACCACCGCGCCACCGAGACGCCCCGGTCGTGCGCGTGCCGGGCGGCCTCCGCGACGGCCGCCGTCTCCCGCTCCTCCGCCCCGCTCGCCTTGACCGTGCGGAACGCCTGGAGCACCCGGTCCAGTGCCGCGCCCATCGCGCCCACGGCCTCCTGGGCGCGGAGCTGGGCCCGCTGGATGCGCGGCATCAGCAGCGAGGTCACGGCTCCGATGCCGACGATCACCACCAGCGTCACGCCGAGCAGCGTCAGGTCCATGTACGCCATGAAGCCGATCGTCCCCAGCAGCATCAGCACGCTGTTGAACGACTCGACCAGGCCGCTGGAGAGAACCGTCCGCAGGAGGGTCGTGTCGCTGGTCACGCGTGACTGGAGGTCGCCCGGGGTCAGCCGGTCCACCGCCGGGACCTTCAACCGCATGATGCGGCGCACGAGTTGCTCGCGTGCGCGCAGCACGACGCCTTCTCCCGTACGGGACATGAGATAGCGCCCGTACGCGGAGAGGCAGGCTCCCACCAGGACGAGCGCGGTCAGCGCGACGAGCGGTCCCGCGGGCGAGCGGTCCGCTGCGAACGCGTCGACCGCGTGCTTCGCCATCAGCGGCATCGCGAGGCCCGCCCCGGATCCGGCGAGCGAGAGCAGCCCCGCGCGGACGAGGACGCCCCGGTGCGGGCGGACCCGGGAGAGGAGGAGCCGGAGAGGAGACGGGCCCGCACCCGGCTCGCCCTTGACGGAACCCTCGGCGGGCTCCTCGACGGGCTCCTCGACGGACCTCTCTGCGGTGTCCCCGGCGGGCTGCTTCCCGGCGGGCTGCTTCCCGGCCGGCCTCCCTTCGGGATCCCGCGCGGGCGGCCCGGCGGTCCCCTCAGGTCCGCCGCCCCCGACCGGCCTCCCCTCAGGCCCGCAACCCTCGTCCGCCTCCGTCGTCCCCGTCACCGTGCTCACCCGGGCCTCCTCCGTCTGCCGTCACCACCATCAAGGGACGCAGATCCGCCGGTTCCGCCTGCTCGCCGACCGTACGACCCCCCGCCTGCACCCAAGCATGCGGGGAGAACGGCGGAGCCGCCCGCACCCCCGCGCACCAGTCGGGCCAGACACCGGACATCCGGCAGGCCAGGGCGACGGCGACCGAGCGGGGCAGGCAGCCGTAACGGCCAGCGCAGCGGCGGCTGGTGGCGACGACCGCCTCCAACACCTCCAGCGTCTCCGCGTACGAGGCCGGGCGCGCACCCCGGGCGCACCCGGCCAGCACCCGGCGCAGTCGCCCCGGCTTGAGGCGGGCCAGGACGAACGCGGCGGCGATGGCCGTGCGCAGCCGTAACCCACCCGCTCCCGCGCCCCGGCGCGGCATCGTCATCTCGGTGGTCATGGGTGCAGGATCCTCGCCTCGACCAGCCGTCGGGTCAGCTCCGCCACGTCCGACTCCGCCTCGGCCCGCTCGACGTCGAAGTCGGCGAGGATCCGCTCCACGGCGATCTCGGGGGTGTGCCCCGAGGCGAGCGTGTCGACGACGATGACGCCGGTGTCGTTCAACTGCCAGTAGCTGCCGTCCTTCTCGTCGAGAAGGACGCCGCCGTACTCGGTGGTCGTGACGGCGATGCCTTTTCTGAGCTTCATCGGATGCCTCGCTGGTGGTCAGATGGGGGACGTCGTACGTGTCCGAGGGGCCGGCCAGGCGTCCTCGGCCGTGCGGAGCCAGGTCTCCCCGGCCACGGTGGAGCTGATGGAATGCTCGACCAGGACCGGTGAGAAGGGTTCGGCGGCGAGCCGGAGCAGTCGGCGGGGGTCGACCAGACCGCGTTCCGCCAGCCGGGAGCCGGTCCACAGAGCGGCCAGTTCCGGGGCGTGTTCGCGCAGGCCCTGGTATTCGTCGGAGGACATGTGGTCCTTCGTGGTCCGGGTCAGGAGCGTCTCCGGGACCACGCCGCGCATCGCCTCGACGAGCAGCGGTTTGTAGCGCCAGGGGCTGATCCGCTCCGGCAGGCGGACGGCGAGGGTCGCCTCCAGGACGCGGTCGTCGTAGAAGGGCGCGGCGACCGGCAGTCCGATCGTCATGCCGATGTCCTCCATCGCCTGGAAGTGCCGAGCCCCCATCCGTACGGCGTCGATGTCGACGTGCCGTCCGCGCCAGGGGTCGATCGGCTCGGCGTGCTCGGCGGCGGCCCGGAACTCCTCGGTGATCAGGGTGTTCGCGTGGTCGGTGAACCAGGGCCGCAGCGACTGCCGTACACCCCAGGAGAGCAGCGGGGTCCGGGCGACGGGCTGGGGTTCGGCGGTGACCGCCCCGGCGAGCCAACGGGGGAACGTGGAGCGGTTCAGCAGGGCCCGCACCGTGGGCAGGAGCGGCCAGCCGAGCTGGTGGCGCAGCCCGCCGAGGTGGCTCCAGGCGGTGAACGGGTTGCCGTGGAAGAGGTCCTGGTAGGCGTGGGGCAGACCGAGGAAGAGTTCGTCGCCGCCGTAGCCCGTGAGGTGGTAGCGCGATCCGGTGGCGTGGGCGCGGCCGAGCAGGAGGTGCGCGCGGGCCCGGCCGGGGGCGACGGGGAGCGGTTCGTCGTTCAACTCGTCGGCGCAGGAGGCGAGATCCGCGTAGAAGTAGGGGGCGTCGTCGGCGGGGATGATCTGGTGCTCCAGGGCGGTGGACGCGGTGTTCGTGCTTCGCCCGGCCGCCGCCTCGCTCTTCCCGGCCGCCTCCACGGCCCGCCGCGCCCAGGTCTCGTCCTCGCTGTAGCGGTCCCGGGCGGCCACGGTGAGGAGGGCCAGCTCGGCGGGCCCGGTCGCACGGGCGGCGAACGTGAGCGCGGTGGAGTCCAGGCCGCCGGACAGCTCGCAGCTGATCCGGTCCAGGCCGCCGACATGGGCCCGTACGGAGGCGGCGACGGCGTCACCGAGTCTTCGGGACCCCTCGGCCAGGGAGAGTTCGGCGGGCGGCGGCTCCCACCAGCGGTGCTCCGTGGGGCCCGGGGCGGCGGCCGTGCCCGGTGCTGCGACGGGCAGGGCCAGGCCGTACCCGGCGCCGGTCTCGTACACGCCCCGCCACACGACGCGGCGGCTCAGCGGGTGCGGCAGGAAGTCGAGCATGCGCAGGGCCAGCGCGCCGTCGTCCAGGGGCGCGCCGGTCAGGCGGGCGAGGACGGCGGGACGGTCGGAGGCGATGGTTCCGGCCTCCGGGTGCCGGGCGTGGTAGATCCGGCGCAGCCCGGAGGCGGTGCCCCGGATCCAGGTCTCGCCGGAGAGCCGGGCGATCACGTGGTGGAGGCCGGGCAGCCGGGCGAGGCGGCGTTCCAGGCCGGCCCGGTCGCGGGCGCCCTCCAGGAGACCGGCGAGCACGGCCTCGGGGACCCGGTCCGGGCCGATGAGGACGAGGGCGTCGTGGCCCCGGCGGAGATGGCTCACCTCGCGGACCAGCGGGCGGGCGATGACCCAGGGCCGCCCGGAAGCGTGGGTGACGACCGGCGTCCCGCCCGTACCGGGGCGAAGGCCCGTGCCCGGGGGAAGGCCCGTGCCCGGGGAAAGCCCCGTGCCCGGCGGGAGTTGCCCGGCCACCGCCGCTCCCGCCGCGCTGTCCGGCAGGACGAGGAAGTAGTCACGCGGGTGGCCGGGCATGTTCACCTTCCGGAAGTTCTCATACAGCGCACAGGAAACCGAGGGTCGGATCAGCTGATGCGACGGACCCAGTACTCCTTGTACGAGCCGTAGAAGTAACCGGCGGTCTTCTTCGAGAAATCGCCCTGCTTGAACAGCGACGGCTTCACGTAAGCCTTCTTCCGCAGCTTCATGACACCTCCCCTTCTGTGCGGTTGACGTCCGTTATGCCCAAGCGATTTCCGCATAACGGAAGTTGTCTATGCGACTGGTGTTCACCACGTGAACACGAGAGCCATCATGTCCCGCAGTTCCACCGGTACGCATGATTCCGACTTACCGTCCGAAGTTGGCTGGATAGCGCGAGCGGCGAGGTCCGGGGCGGGCCGCTCCTGGCCGTCTCCGCCGAAGCCGGGAACGTCGGCCGGGCGCCGTGTGCAGTCGCACACCGCCGGGGCGCGCGGGCGAGGTGGACTGGACCACTGATCGGTTGCGGTCGCCGGACCGGGCGGTGAGCTGCCAGGAGAGGGAGCGGCCCACCGGGACACAGGGGAACCAGCCGGGACGGGCCTCCGGGCGGCTCCGCGTCCGCCCTGCCTCGGGGGTCGCGGGCGCGCCACCGCGATCGGCGCCACCGCGCCGACGCGTGCTGCCGCACCGGGAAGGACGCGGCAAGTAGTCATTCGGCCATGCGCCCGCACACCGGGCGCCCCGCATCGCCCCGCGTCGACCCGCATCGCCCCGCGTAGGCCCGGCGGGGAACGCCACAGGGGCGGCACCTCCGCGAAGGAGATACCGCCCCTGTGGGACGTACGGCGAACTTCGATCAGCCGGAGGGCTTCCGGGCGGGCCCGGGGACTCCGCGGCGGATCAGAAGTCCATGTCACCGCCCGGCATGCCGCCCGGGGCGGCCGCGCCGGCCTTCTCGGGCTTGTCGGCGATGACTGCCTCGGTGGTGAGGAAGAGCGCGGCGATGGACGCGGCGTTCTGCAGAGCGGAGCGCGTGACCTTCGCCGGGTCGATGATGCCCTCGGCGATCATGTCGACGTACTCACCGGTCGCGGCGTTGAGGCCGTGACCGATCGGCAGGTTGCGGACCTTCTCCACGACGACGCCACCCTCGAGACCACCGTTGACGGCGATCTGCTTGAGCGGGGCCTCCAGCGCGAGCTTCACGGCGTTGGCGCCGGTCGCCTCGTCGCCCGTGAGGTCGAGCTTCTCGAAGACGGCCGAGGCCTGGAGCAGAGCCACGCCACCACCGGCGACGATGCCCTCCTCGACGGCGGCCTTGGCGTTGCGCACCGCGTCCTCGATGCGGTGCTTGCGCTCCTTGAGCTCCACCTCGGTGGCGGCGCCGGCCTTGATGACGGCCACGCCGCCGGCCAGCTTCGCCAGACGCTCCTGGAGCTTCTCGCGGTCGTAGTCCGAGTCGGAGTTCTCGATCTCGGCACGGATCTGCTTGACGCGACCCTGCACCTGGTCGCTGTCACCGGCGCCGTCGACGATCGTGGTCTCGTCCTTGGTGATGACGACCTTGCGGGCACGGCCGAGCAGGTCCAGGCCGGCGTTCTCCAGCTTGAGACCGACCTCCTCGGAGATCACGGTGCCACCGGTGAGGATGGCGATGTCCGCGAGCATGGCCTTGCGGCGGTCGCCGAAGCCCGGAGCCTTGACGGCGACGGACTTGAACGTGCCCTTGATCTTGTTGACGACCAGGGTGGAGAGCGCCTCGCCCTCGACGTCCTCGGCGATGATCAGCAGGGGCTTGCCCGACTGCATGACCTTCTCCAGCAGCGGGATCAGGTCCTTGACGCTGGCGATCTTCGAGTTGACGATCAGGATGTACGGGTCGTCGAGCGACGCCTCCATACGCTCCATGTCGGTCGCGAAGTACGCCGAGATGTAGCCCTTGTCGAAGCGCATACCCTCGGTGAGCTCAAGCTCCAGACCGAAGGTCTGGGACTCCTCGACGGTGATGACGCCTTCCTTGCCGACCTTGTCCATCGCCTCGGCGATCTTGGCGCCGATCTCGGTGTCGGCGGCGGAGATGGAGGCGGTCGAAGCGATCTGCTCCTTGGTCTCCACGTCCTTGGCCTGCTCCAGCAGAGCGGCGGAGACGGCCTCGACGGCCTTCTCGATGCCCCGCTTGAGGGCCATCGGGTTGGCGCCTGCGGCAACGTTGCGCAGACCCTCGCGGACGAGAGCCTGAGCCAGAACGGTGGCGGTGGTCGTACCGTCGCCGGCGACGTCGTCCGTCTTCTTGGCGACCTCCTTGACCAGCTCCGCACCGATCTTCTCGTACGGGTCCTCGAGCTCGATCTCCTTGGCGATGGAAACACCATCGTTGGTGATCGTGGGCGCGCCCCACTTCTTCTCGAGGACGACGTTACGGCCCTTGGGGCCGAGGGTGACCTTGACGGCGTCGGCGAGCTGGTTCATCCCGCGCTCGAGACCGCGCCGTGCCTCCTCGTCGAACGCGATGATCTTGGCCATGTGAAGTGGTCCTCCCGGACAGGGGTGGATTTCTCCGGACCGAGAGGCGCCCGCGACGGACGGCCTGCCTGCGTGGTGGTTCCTTGCCCCACCGCGCCTGCGGGCCTCACCGGCCCGGTCCAAGTTTCTGTCACTCTCACCTGGAGAGTGCTAACGCCAATGATTAGCACTCGACCCCTGCGAGTGCAAGCGTCCCTCTCCGGATGTGGACAGCGGCGCGCCTCGGAGGCGGGCGTCGACGCGCTTCGGACGGGGACAGCGGCGCGCGTCGGATGCGGGCGGCGACGCGTCTCCGCGGGGCCCCCGGGACGCGCGTAGGGCCCGGTCCCCTGATCCGGGGGCCGGGCCCTACGTGCGTGAGTAGTGTCGTCGGACGACCGCGCCGAACTCAGCCGACGGCGAGCTTGACCATGTCGGCCTGGGGCCCCTTCTGGCCCTGCGAGATCTCGAATTCAACTCGCTGACCCTCTTCGAGGGTGCGGTACCCGTCCATCTGGATCGCGCTGTAGTGGACGAAAACATCCGCACCACCGTCGACCGCGATGAAGCCGTACCCCTTCTCCGCGTTGAACCACTTGACGGTGCCCTGAGCCATGCCTAACTCCCCTATTACTGGCCCTTGCACGGGACCGCACTTCGCGGACCCGGGTCGGAACTCACCCCCCGACAGGAGGGGGTGCGCGGCGCCGCAGCGCGTCGACCGCGGCCGAATGTATCCGCCCAACTGCCCTCTGCAACAGGTCAATCGGACGAGAATTCCGGGCACAGCAGAACACGCGAATATGCGGGTTTGCTGAGATTTACGGGCAAGTCGGGCCAGGCAAAGGGCACTTATGCCGCAAGAGGTTCACGTACTTTGGCTGCTTCTTATCGGGGCCAGGCGCATTCACATATGCGGGCGGCACGAGCAGCGGGTGGGGCTTCCCCAACTCTACCGTGCTCAACCATACAGAATTGCCCCCTCCGCTTCTCTCGCGGAGGGGGCAACTGTGGTCACACAGAGGTGCGATGGGCCGCCGTGGAGCGGCCTCGGCGGCTCAGCAGCCGCCGGCGACCGCGGGGATGATCGAGACGCCCGCGCCGTCGGGCGTGGCCGCGTCCAGGCCGCCCTCGAAGCGCACGTCGTCGTCGTTGACGTACACGTTCACGAAGCGACGCAGCTTGCCCTGGTCGTCCAGGACACGGGCCGCGATGCCCGGGTGGTCCTTCTCCAGGGACTCGATGACCTCGGAGAGCTTGGCGCCCTCCGCCGGGACCTCGGCCTGACCGCCCGTGTACGTACGGAGGATGGTGGGGATGCGGACCTTGACGCTCATGGTGGATGCCTTCCTGAAGTCTCGGGTGATCAGCCGGCGGCGAGGCCCGCGGCGCGGAACGCGTCCAGGCTCGGCTTGATGGTGGCCGTGGCCTGCGAGGTCGCGGAGACCGCGTCCAGCGTCTTGAGCCCGTCGCCGGTGTTCAGGACGACGGTGGTGAGCGTCGGGTCGAGGACGCCCGCCTCGACGAGCTTCTTCGTCACGCCGAGCGTCACGCCGCCCGCCGTCTCGCCGAAGATGCCCTCGGTGCGCGCCAGCAGCTTGATCGCGTCGACGACCTGCTCGTCGGTCACGTCCTCCACCGCGCCACCGGTGCGGCGGGCGATGTCCAGGACGTACGGGCCGTCCGCCGGGTTGCCGATGGCCAGCGACTTGGCGATGGTGTTCGGCTTCTGCGGGCGCACCACGTCGTGGCCCGCCTTGAAGGCGGCGGAGACCGGGGAGCAGCCCTCGGCCTGGGCGCCGAAGATCTTGTACGGGCGGTCCTCGACGAGGCCGAGCTTGATCAGCTCCTGGAACCCCTTGTCGATCTTCGTGAGCTGGGAGCCGGACGCGATCGGGATGACGATCTGGTCGGGCAGCCGCCAGCCGAGCTGCTCGCAGATCTCGTACGCCAGGGTCTTGGAGCCCTCGCCGTAGTACGGGCGCAGGTTGACGTTGACGAAGCCCCAGCCCTCGCCGAGCGGGTCGCCGATGAGCTCGGAGCAGAAGCGGTTGACGTCGTCGTAGTTGCCCTCGATGCCGACCAGCTCACCGCCGTACACCGCGGCCATGACGACCTTGCCCTGCTCCAGGTCGTGCGGGATGAACACGCAGGAGCGCAGTCCGGCCCGGGCGGCGGCGGCGCCGACGGCTCCGGCCAGGTTGCCCGTGGAGGAGCAGGAGAGGGTGGTGAAGCCGAAGGCGCGGGCGGCCTCGACGGCGATGGCGACGACGCGGTCCTTGAAGGAGTGCGTCGGGTTGCCGGAGTCGTCCTTCACGTACAGGCCGCCGGTGACGCCCAGCTCACGGGCGAGGTTGTCGGCCTTGACGAGCTTGGTGAAGCCGGGGTTGATGTTGGGCTTCTCCGCGACGTCCGCGGGCACCGGCAGCAGCGGGGCGTAGCGCCAGATGTTGTTCGGGCCGGCCTCGATGCGCTTGCGCAGCTCCTCCGGGGAGCCGGTGGGCAGGTCGTAGGCCACTTCCAGCGGCCCGAAACAGGACGCACAGGCGAAAAGGGGGCCGAGCTCGAAACGCTCGCCGCACTCGCGGCAGGAAAGCGCCGCGGCGGGGCCGAGATCGACGGTCGGGGCGGAAGAAGCGGTGCTGCCTGCAACGGTCTGAACAGCCATGATGGCGGAGGTCCCTTTCTCCTCATCTTCCCTACGACGCATTTCGCCGCAAGACGGAATTGGCACCTTCCCCACCGTGACCTCGCGGTCGGCAGGAGGGTTGCCGGGACTTCAACGGGCCGTTCCCTCAGTCCCTCTGGATGAGCTCTTATGGCGCTGGATCTTCGATCCAGGCGTTTATGTGCGCTCCGACCCCGACATGCGACGGCCATACGCGTTGTTCAAGACTGTAACCGAAGCACCGGACCGTTGAGATAGTCGTCCGAACCGCGAGATGGATCACACACAGGGAGTGCCGACCGTGCTCGAAGAGGTGGAACGCTGGCTGACCAGGCGTTCCTGGTCGTCCGGGGACCGCCCGCTGAACCGGCTCACCGACGCCCGGGACGCCGATCCGCACCGCACGTCCGTGAGCGTGGTGCTGCCGGCGCTGAACGAGGAGGCCACGGTCGGCCGCATCGTGGCGACGATCCGCCGCGAGCTGATGGAGAAGGTCCGGCTCGTCGACGAACTCGTGGTGATCGACTCCGGCTCCACCGACGCCACCGCCGCCGTGGCCCGGGCGGCGGGTGCCCGGGTGGTCCACCGGGACGCCATCCTGCCCCGCGTCCCGGCCCTGCCCGGCAAGGGCGAGGTGCTGTGGCGGTCACTCCTGGTGACCAGCGGTGAGATCGTCTGCTTCATCGACGCCGACCTCAGGGACTTCTCCGCGGACTTCGTCTCGGGCACGGTCGGACCGCTGCTCACCGACCCGTCCCTACAGTTCGTCAAGGCGATGTACGACCGCCCGCTCGGCGACAGCGCAGGCCAGGGTGGTCGGGTCACCGAGCTGGTGGCACGCCCGCTGCTCAATCTGCACTGGCCCCAGCTGGCCGGGTTCGTGCAGCCGCTGGGCGGCGAGTACGCGGTGCGGCGGTCCCTGCTGGAGCGGCTGCCGTTCCCGGTCGGTTACGGAGTGGAGCTGGGCCTGCTGGTCGACGCGCTGCACACGGTGGGCCTGGACGCGCTGGGCCAGGTCGACGTCGGCGTACGGAGACACCGCCACCAGGACGGGCAGGCGCTGGGCCGGATGGCGGCGGCGATCTACCGCACGGCGCAGCTGCGGCTCTCCCGGGGCCATCTGGTGCGGCCCGCGCTGACCCAGTTCGAGCGCGGTGAGGACGGCTTCGTGCCCCGTACCCATGCGGTGGACACGGAGGAGCGGCCGCCGATGCGGGAGATCGCGGAGTACGCGGAGCGCCACGCGGCATGAGGCGGTGGGCCGCATGAGGCCCTGAGGCGTTTGGGGGCTTCCCGAACGGGCTAGGTTCCGCTACATGGTCTCCGAGCACGCCGAACACGAACCCGAACCCGCGGCCGCCTCCACCGCCCAGGTCCTCGTCGCGTCCAACCGCGGCCCCGTCTCGTACACGCTCGGGGAGGACGGGACGCTCGACGCCAAGCGCGGCGGCGGCGGGCTCGTCTCCGGGCTGAGCGCCGTCGACGACAAGCTGTGGGTCTGCGCGGCCCTCGGCGACGGGGACCGCGAGGCGGTGCGGCGCGGGGTCGGCGAGGCGGGAGTGCGGATGCTCGACATCGACGCCGAGGTGCACGCGGACGCGTACAACGGCATCGCCAACTCGGTGCTGTGGTTCGTCCACCACCTGCTGTACCAGACGCCCGTGGAGCCGGTCTTCGACGCGGAGTTCCGCCGCCGGTGGGCCTCCTACGAGACGTACAACCGGGCCTTCGCCGAGGCGCTCGCCGAGGAGGCGGGCCCCGGGGCATCGGTCCTCGTGCAGGACTACCACCTGGCCCTGGTCCCCGGCATGCTCCGGGAGCTGCGCCCGGACCTCAGGATCGGCCACTTCTCGCACACCCCGTGGGCGCCCGTCGACTACTACCGGCTGCTGCCCGACGACATCGCGGAGCAGTTGCTGCGCGGCATCCTCGGCGCGGACCGGGCCGCGTTCCTGACCCGTCGCTGGGCGGACGCGTTCATCGGCTGCTGCACGGAGATCCTCGGCGGGACGGGCCGGACGAGGATCGGGGTGCACGGCCTGGGGGCCGACGCGGACTTCCTGCGC
Source organism: Streptomyces sp. MGP-P1 (assembly GCF_057766565.1). Classification (NCBI taxonomy): domain Bacteria; kingdom Bacillati; phylum Actinomycetota; class Actinomycetes; order Kitasatosporales; family Streptomycetaceae; genus Streptomyces; species Streptomyces sp. MGP-P1. The sequence continues at coordinate 503,070 of NZ_JBYMEM010000005.1, forward strand.
CGGCGCTCGCACGAGGCCGACGTGGACGAGCGGATGGCGGCGCTGCGGGAGCAGGTGGGCGAGGGCCGGAAGACCATCGTCCGGGTGGACCGCACCGAGCTGTCCAAGAACATCGTGCGCGGCCTGCACGCGTACCGGGCCCTGCTGGACGCCCACCCCGAGTGGCGCGAGCGCGTCGTGCACATCGCCTTCGCCTACCCCTCCCGGCAGGACCTCGCCGTCTACCGGGACTACACGGCGGCGGTGCAGACCCTCGCCACGGAGATCAACGGGGCGTACGGCACCGAGAGTTGGACACCGGTCGTGCTCCACGTCAAGGACGACTTCGCGCGCTCGCTCGCCGCGTACCGGCTGGCGGACGTGGCTCTGGTCAACCCGATCCGCGACGGGATGAACCTGGTCGCCAAGGAGGTCCCCGTCGTCTCCGACCACGGCTGCGCGCTGGTGCTGTCGCGGGAGGCGGGGGCGTACGAGGAGCTGGGCGAGGACGCGATCGTGGTGAACCCGTACGACGTGGTGGGCACGGCCGAGGCCCTGCACGAGGCGCTGACGATGAGCGCCGACGAGCGGTCCGGCCGCACGAAGCGACTGGCCGAGGCGGCGACCGCGCTGCCGCCCCAGCAGTGGTTCCTGGACCAGCTGGAGGCGCTGCGGCAGGGGTGAGCCACCACCGGTCTCCTGACTCGGCTCGGAGTCACTCGGCTCGGCTCAGAGCCGCTCGGGTCGGCTCAGAGCCGTTCGGCTCGGCTCAGAGTCGCTCGGCTCGGCTCAGAGTCGCTCGGCTCGGCTCGGAGCCGCTCGGCTCGGCTCGGAGCCGCTCGGCTCGGCTCGGAGCCGCTCGGCTCGGCTCAGAGCCGCTCGGCTCGGCTCAGAGCCGCTCGGGTCGGCTCAGAGTCGTTCGGCTCGGCTCAGAGTCGCTCGGCCAAGGCCGCCAGGAACGCGACCACGGCGGCCGGGCCCGGCACCGACAGGTCGGCCCGCTCGGCCAGTTCGGGCACCTCGGTGCTGCCGCTGCACACCAGGAGGCCCGGGATGCCGTCCGGGCCCTCGGTCCGCAGCTTCTCCACCGCCGCGAACGCGGCGAGGTCCCCGAGGTCGTCGCCCGCGTAGATCACGGACTCGGCGTCCAGCTCCGCAACGAACCTGCCGAGCGCGACGCCCTTGTCCATACCGGGCGGGCGCAACTCCAGGACCTGGCGGCCCGGTTCGACGATCAGCCCGTGCTTGGCGGCCAGCTCGGCGAGGGGCCCGCGCAGCGTCTCGAAGGCCGCCTGCGGGTCCTGGGCGCGGCGGGTGTGGACGGCGACGGCCTGACCCTTCTCCTCGATCCAGGTGCCGCGCCAGGAGTCGAACTCATGCAGTACACCGGGGAGTTCGGCCCGCGCTGCGGCGACGCCGGGGTGCGGGGCGGGGGTGTTCACGGTGCCGGTCACGGCGTCCCAGCGTTCGGCGCCGTAGTGCCCGAGCACGACGAGGTGCTCCAGTCCGGGAACGCCCGCGAAACCTCCGTAGCGCACCGCGACGCCCGCCGGGCGGCCGGTGATCACGGCGACGGCGGCGACCTTCGGCGCGAGTGCGGCGAGCGCGGCCACCGTGCCGGGGTGGGCGCGGGCCTGCTCGGGGTCCGGGACGATGTCGGCGAGCGTGCCGTCGAAGTCGAGGGCGACGACCGCGCGGTCGGGCCGGGCGAGGACGGCGTCGAGGCCCTCGCGGCCGGCCGGGGTGGTCGGGTTCGGCAGATGTGCGGAGTGGCTGCCCATGGGGCGAGCCTATGCCCTGGACGGGTTGATCACGAGCCTTGTGAAGGCGTCGTCGGCTGCTCACGGACGTCGGCGAGCAGCCGACGACGACTACTCCCGGGCGCCGGTGAACAGCCGACGACGATTCCCACGGGCGTCGATGAACAGCCGACCCCCGCGGGCGCCGGTGAGCAGCCGGCGGCGACTACTCCCGGGCGCCGGCCAGTTCGACCGGCCGGGTGCGCAGGGCGAGCGACGCGGGCAGGACGGCGGAGACGGCGGCCAGGAGCGCGGCGGCCGCGACGACGAGGCCGAGCGTTCCCCAGGGCACCACGACGGCGGACATGACGCCCAGCAGCACCAGCGCACCCCACACCACCAGCAGGTTCGCCGCCGCGACCGCGCCCCCGAGGACGGCGCCCACCCCGACCGCCACCACCGCCTCGGCCGCGACGAGCCGCAGGACCTGGGGGGCGGTGGCCCCGGCGAGACGGAGCACGGCGAGATCGCGGACCCGGTCGGAGGTGGCCATGACCAAGGTGTTGGCCAGGGCCGTCGCCGTACAGAGGAGAGCGATGCCGAGGATCATCCGGAGCCCGGTCCTGGTCGGGTCGTTCGCCTCCGGGCCGTTCGCGGCCAGCCACTCCGCACGGGTCGCCACCCGCGTACCGGTGGCGGCCCCGGCGGCGTGCAGCGCGGCGGCGACGGCCCGCCGGTCGGCGCCCTCGGCGACCTTGACGTCGATCCGGTCGACGCCCGCGCCCCCGGCGTTGCGCCGGGTGACGTAGACGCCGTTGTCGCCGGTTCCGGTGGCCAGGACGGCGGCGATCCGCAGCGAGGCCTTGCGGCCGTCGCCCAGCCAGACGGTGACCCGGTCGCCGACCCGTGTGGTCAGCCACTCCTCGTTGACGACGATCGCGCCGTCGTCGAGGTCGGAGAGCCGGCCCGCCGTCACGGGCAGCTCCGACACGGCGGCCAGCCGGGCGGGGTCGACCGCGCGCGCCTCGGAGGTCACGAGGGCCGTGTCCTCTTCGAGGACGGTGACGGCCGTGGACCGCGAGACGCTGACCACGGTCCCCTCGACGGCCCGCGCCCGCTCCACGAAGGCGGGCGGCAGCGGCCGGCCCTCCTGTCCCGACGTCACCACGAAGTCGGCGGTCGTGGCGGTGCGCGCCTCGGTGGCCCTGGCCTCCTCCAGGGTGGCGACGGTGCCCGTCAGGGTGGCGGCGAGGGCGACGGTGATGAGGACGGGCGCGGCGACGGCCGCGGTCCTGCGCACCCCGGCGGCGGTGTTCTCCCGGACGAGTACGCCGGTGGCGCCGGGCAGCCGCGCGGGCAGCCAGGTCAGCAGCCGGCCGGCGGGGCGCACCAGGACGGGGGCCAGGAGCGCGAAGCCGACGACGAGGAGCATGGGCCGGGTGGTGTAGGACTTGCGGCCGAGCAGGTCGCCGGGGTCGACGGCCAACACCAGTGCGGGCAGGCCCAGTCCGGCGAGCAGCACCAGGACGGCGGCCGCCCAGCGGCTCGCCGGCATGACGCGGCTGTCGACGGCCGCCTCGCGCAGCGCCTCGGTCGGGGCGGTGCGCCCGGCCCGGTGGCAGGAGACGAGCGCGGCGGCCGTGGCGACGAACACCCCGGTCCAGAAGGCGGTGTGCAGCGGCCAAGAGGCGTCGCCGAGGGCGAACCAGGGCGGTGCGAGTCCCGCTTCGGTCATCCGGCCGACGAGCAGGGGCCCGGCCCCGGCTCCGAGCCACACGCCCGCGGCCGAGGCGAGGACGCCGACGAGGATCGCTTCGACGCACACCGTGCGGCGGATCTGGCCGGGCGTCGCTCCGACCGTGCGCAACAGGCCGAGCTCCCGACGCCGTTGGGCCACGGCGAAGGAGAAGGTCGAGGCCACGACGGCGGCGGAGACGAACAGGGTGATGCCCGCGGCGGTGCCGAGCAGGGCGTTGACGGAGACCAGGGCCCGGGCGTCCCGGTCGGGGTCGGGGTCGGCGCGGCGGCGGTCGTGGCCGGTGAGGACGTCCATGCCGCTGTCCGGCCCGAGCGCCCTGCGTACGGCGGTGGCGTCGGCGTGCACGACGAGGGCGTCGATGCCCGGGGAGATCCGGGCGGCCTCGTCGTCGGTGAAGAAGACGGCGTCCTCGAAGTCCCGGCCGGCCACGGTGCCGACGACGGTCCGGGGGGCGTTCCCGGCCGGGGTGCGGACCGATACGCGGTCACCGGTACGGAGCGGGGCGCCGCCGCCGGGCCGGGTGGTGACGACGATCTCGCCGGGGGCGGCGGGGGCGCGGCCCGAGGTGAGGCGGTACGGAGCCGCGGCGGCGACGGGCCACGGGTGCCCCACCCGGACGTCGGCGTCCTGGCCGGTACGCGGCCCCCTCGGGTCGGCGCCGGTACGAGCAGCCGTGGTGCCAGGGCCGGTACGGGGAGCCGTCGTGCCAGGGCCGGTACGGGGAGCCGTGACGTCCGCCGGGAACGTCCGGTCCTCCACCGTGCGGCCGAGGGCGGCCAGTCGGTCGGCGGTCCGCGGGCTGACCGGTCCGGGGTGGTGGAGCGGCTTGCTCCGGGTCCCGGTCGGGGTGTCGACCCGGAGGTGGTCGGCGGCCCGGACGACGACGGGGGCGGCGGCGAACCGTTCGGGCCCACGCTCCGGGGCCTCGAACGTCGCGGCGAGGGCGAGTCCGGTGGCCGCGATCAGGCCCACCCCCAGGGCCAGGGCGACGAACGACCCGACGAAGGTGACCCAGCGCGTACGCATCCCGCTCAGTGCCAGCATCAGCACGGGACCACCGCCTGGGCGGCAGAGGGAGTCGACGGGGCTGTCGGGGAAGCCGGGTCCGCGCCCGCCGCCATGCGGGCGGCGACCCGCTCCGCCGTGGGCGCGTCCAGCTCGTCCCGGACGCGGCCGTCGGCGAGGAAGACGACCCGGTCGGCGAAGGAGGCGGCGACCGGGTCGTGGGTCACCATGATCACGGTGCGCCCCTCGTCGGTCATCGCGCGCAGCAGGCCGAGCACCACGCGCCCGGCGGTGGAGTCCAGGGCCCCGGTCGGCTCGTCGCCGAAGAGCACCTCGGGCCGGGTCACCAGGGCGCGGGCGATGGCCACCCGCTGCTGCTGGCCGCCGGACAGCTCGCCGGGCCGGTGGCCGGCCCGGCCCCGCAGCCCCACCTGGTCCAGCGCGTGGAGGACCTCGGCCTTGCACGGCCGTCGGCCGGCGAGCCTCAGGGGCAGGGCCACGTTCTGCGCGGCGGTCAGGGAGGGCAACAGGTTGAACGCCTGGAAGACGAAGCCGATCCGCCCCCGGCGCAGCCGGGTCAGCCGGGCCTCGCTCAGCCCGGTCAGATCGGTGTCGCCCAGCAGCACCCGGCCGCCGGTCGGCCGGTCCAGGCCCGCGACGCAGTGCAGGAGCGTCGACTTGCCGGAGCCGGAGGGCCCCATGACGGCGGTGAACGTGCCGCGGCGCATGGTCAGGCTGACGTCGTCGAGCGCTTTCACCGTGCTGCCGTCGCGGCCGTAGGAGCGGGTCACGGACCGGAGCCGAACGGCCGGTACCTGGTCGGTGCTTGCTGCTGGATTCATGGGTCCACTCAACCGGCGGCGCTCGCACGGCACATCGCAGCGAGTGGGGGCTCCCATGGTGGAGCCAGCTCCACCATGGGAGGGGCAGAGAACAGGGTGGCCGCCCGGGGGAGCCGTCTCGTAGCGTGCCCGGCATGCCCTCCCCCAGCCCGCCGCCCTCGTCGCCGGAGCCCCGGCCCGCCCTCCCCCGGCCCACCCGCATGGCCCTCCCCCGAGCCGTGCCACGGGCACGGTCCCGCCGGCTCCTCGGCGGCCGGCCGTGGCGTGCCGCGCTCTACCTCCTGACCAGCGTGCCCCTCGGCGTCGCGACGCTGGCGGCACTGCTCCTGCTGGCTGTCGTGGGCAGCGCGCTGACCGTCCTCGTCATCGGGGTGCCGCTGCTGCTGACGCTCGTCCTCGCCGGGATTCCGCTGGCCGCGCTGGAGCGGCGCAGGCTCCGGCTGATCGACCCGGCGCCCCTCCTCGACCCGCACCGCGAACCGCCCGCGCCGGGCCTGACGTCCTGGCTGCGGACCCGGCTCCAGGAGCGGTGCACCTGGCGGGAGTTGGCGTACGCGCTGCTCTTCGCGTTCGTCCTGTGGCCGCTGGAGGCGCTGGCCGTCGGGAGCGTACTGCTGGTGTGCGGCGGGCTGATCGGGACGCCGGTGATGATGGCGGCGGGCGGGGACGGGGAGGCGCGTGTCCTGAAGCTCTGGCTCGCCGACTCCTGGCCGGAGGCGTTCGCGGTCCTGCTGGCGGGGGTGGTGCTGCTGCCGTTGCTGACCTGGCCGCTGGGGGTGGTGGCCCGGGGCCGGGCCGTGCTGACCCGGGCGCTGCTCTCGCCGCCGGACGCCGCGCTCGACTCCCGGATCGCGGAGCTGGACCGGTCGCGGACGCGGCTGGTGGACGCGTTCGAGGCGGAACGCCGCCGTATCGAGCGCGACCTGCACGACGGGGCGCAGCAGCGGCTCGTGGCCCTCTCCATGACGTTGGGCCTCGCCCGGCTGGAGCGACCCGCCGAACCGTTGGGCGGGCTGCTGGACCGGGCGCACGAGGAGGCGTCGGTCGCCCTGGTGGAGATCCGCGAGCTGATCCACGGGATCCACCCCCACATCCTCACCGACCGGGGTCTGGAGGCCGCCGTCGAGGACCTGGCGGACCGCTCGCCGGTCCCGGTCGAGGTGCTCATGGCCGTACCGGGCCGGCTGCCCCGAGCCGTCGAGACCGCGGTCTACTTCGCGGTCAGCGAGGCGCTGACGAACGTGGCGAAGCACAGCGGGGCGAGCCGCGTGACGGTGACCGGCGCGACCGTGCGGAAGTGGCTGACGGTGGAGGTCGAGGACGACGGGCGCGGGGGCGCGCGGCTGGGCGGGACGGCGGACGCCGAGGACACCGAGGGCGGGGGCGGCGGCGGGACGGGGCTCCAGGGCGTCGCCGATCGCCTCTCGGTGCTGGGCGGCACCCTGCTACTGTCCAGTCCGCCCGGGGGGCCGACGGTGTTCCGGCTGGAGGTTCCCTGCCCGCCCGCGGATTGAAGGACCTGATGCTGCGCGTCGTACTGGCCGAGGACAGCGTGCTCCTGCGCGAGGGCCTGGTCGGCCTGCTGGAACGCTTCGGGCACCGGGTCCTCGCCGCGGTGGGCACCGCCGATGAGCTGACGGCCGCCGCCCTGGAGCACCGCCCGGACATCGTGGTGACCGACGTCCGGATGCCGCCCGGCTTCTCGGACGAGGGTCTGCGGGCCGCGGTCGGGCTGCGCGAGAAGCTGCCGGGGCTGCCGGTGCTGGTGCTCAGCCAGTACGTCCAGCGCACCTACGCCGAGGACCTGCTGGACGCCTCGGACGGTACGGGGGTGGGCTACCTCCTCAAGGAGCGCATCGGCCACGTCGAGGAGTTCGCCGACGCGCTGCGCCGGGTGTCCGAGGGCGCCACGGTGGTGGACCCCGAGGTCGTGCGGCAGCTGATCCGGCGCCGCCGCGACCCGCTGGCCCGGCTCACCGCCCGCGAGGTGGAGGTGCTCGCGCTGATGGCGGAGGGCCGCTCCAACGCGTCCGTCGCCGAGGCCCTGCACGTCGGCGAGGGCACGGTCAGCAAGCACTTCGGGTCGATCCTCGCCAAGCTCGACCTCGACGTCTCGGACGCCACCAACCGCCGGGTGCTCGCGGTCCTGGCGTTCCTGCGCGGCTGAGCCCACCCCTTCTCCCTCCCGCTCGTCAGGCTTGACAGTCATTCCCTCACGACTCCATGATTCCATTAATTGACTAATGGAATCGAGGCGAGGCGCGTGGCAGACACGAGCATCCCGAACGCGACGTCCGGCAGCTGGGCGCTGGAAGCCCGCGGCCTGGGCAAGCGCTACCGGCGCGGCTGGGCACTGCGCGACTGCTCCTTCCGGATCCCGGTCGGCCGCATCTGCGGTCTGGTCGGCCCGAACGGGGCGGGCAAGAGCACCCTGCTCGGCCTGGCGACCCGACAGGTGCAGCCGACCACCGGCGAGCTGCGGATCTTCGGCGTACCGGTCGACGACCCCGCCGTGCTGCCCACCTTCGCGTTCCTCGGCCAGGAGAAGCCGCTGTTCAAGCGGTTCACCGTGGCCGACACCCTGCGCATGGGCGCCGAGCTGAACCCCGCCTGGGACGCGGCCGCGGCGACGCGGATCGTCCGCTCGGGAGACATCTCGCCGCACGCGCGGGTCGGCACGCTCTCCGGCGGTCAGCGCACCCGCGTGGCCTTCGCGCTCGCCTTCGGCAAGCGGCCGGACCTGCTGCTCCTGGACGAGCCGATGTCGGACCTCGACCCGCTGGCCCGCGACGAGATGAGCACCCTGCTGATGGCGGAGGCCGTCGAGCGCGGCACCACGGTGGTGATGTCCTCGCACATGCTGACCGAGCTGGAGGACATGTGCGACTACCTGCTGGTCGTCTCCGAGGGCCGGATCCGGATGGCCGGTGACGCCGACGCGCTGGTCCCGGCCCACGCGCTGGTCACCGGGGTGACCCGGGACGGCTCGCTGCCGCCCGAACTGGCCGACCACACCGTCGTCGAAACCCGCCTCCAGGGAAGGCAGTTCCAGGCGATGATCCGGCCGAAGGCTCCGCTCCCGGCCGACTGGGAGAGCGCCGAACCCTCCCTGGAGGAAGTCCTCCTCGCCCATCTCCGCTCCCCGGACGCGCCCTCGCTCTACACCCAGGGCGCCCGCGTCGAGGCCGAAGGGACCCAGGCCGCATGAGCACCACCCTGACCGAGAAGCCCGCCGAACCCGACTCCGGACGCCGCCTGCTGCGCGGGATGCCGTGGCTCGTCGTACGCCAGCACCGGACCGCGCTGGTCTGCGTCCTCGGCCTCACGCTGCTGACCGCGCTCTGGATCGTGTACGAGCGCGATGCGCTGGTCCAGCTGCTCGACGCGAGGGGCTGGCCGGAGAAGGACGCGGGCCAACCACTGGAGAACAACCGCGGATACGAGTACATCACCTCCATCCTCGGCGGCCTCCCCCTGATCCTCGCCGTCTTCATCGGCGCCCCGCTGATCGCGGGCGACCAGGAGAACGGCACCGCGCAGCTCGTCACCACCCAGTCGGCGACCCGCCGCCAGTGGCTGATCGCCAAGCTGGGCCTGGCCTACACCCTCGCGCTGGTCTCCGGCGTGGTGCTCTCGGCGCTGTTCACCTGGTGGTGGAAGCCGTACCGCTCGGTCTTCCCCAGCGACTGGATCGACGGCGTCATCTTCGACAACACCGGGCCCGTCCTGCCCGCGTTCCTCCTCTTCCTCACCGCGGCCGGCATCACCATCGGCGCCCTGATCCGCCGGACGCTCCCGGCCATGGTGGTCACGTTCCTCTTCACGGCGATCACCACCCTCTTCGTCTGGGACGAGGTGCGCCGACGCCTCGGCGACACGCACGTGTTCACCTACCCGATGGGCAGCGAACTCCCGGCCCGCTACGCCGAGGCGTACGAGATGGACCGCTGGGTCGGCAGCGCCGACGGGACCCTGTACGGCTGGGGCACCTGCGCCGAGGCGACCGAGAAGGCGCAGAACGCGTGCATCAAGGAGCACGGCATCGTCAACGACGTGATCGAATACCTCGAGTACAGCCAGATGGCGCCGATGCAGTGGACCGCCGCAGGCATCCTGCTCGCCGGAACGGCCCTGCTCACGGCGTTCACCCTGTGGCGGGTCAGCCGCCGCCCGCTGTGAAGATCGCCCTCTCCTCCTACGTAAAATGTCGCTATCGAGCGGAAGGTGAAGACCGTGGTCGTGTTCCGCATCGACCGGCGCAGTGGAGTGGCGACCTATCTCCAGATCGTCCGGCAGGTCGAGCAGGCGCTGCGCATGGGCGCGCTGGAGGAGGGGGACCGGCTCCCCACCGCCGCCCAGGTCGCCGCGACCACCAAGGTCAACCCGAACACGACCCTGAAGGCCTACCGCGAACTGGAACGCATGGGCCTCGCCGAGGTGCGCCAGGGAGCGGGCACGTTCATCACCCGCTCCCTCGCCCAGCCCCAGTCCGGCCCCGGCTCACCGCTGCGCTCCGCCCTCGCCGAATGGCTGGACCGGGCCCGCGCCGAGGGCCTCACCGGGCAGGACGTCACGGCCCTGTTCCACGCGGCGTTCGAGAGCGCGTACCCGGGCGCGGCGCCGGACTGACCGACCGGGACCGACCGACCGCCGCGCGACGAAGCTTGATCACTGCCGCTCCCGCACCTTCGCGGGCTGCCGTACGCCTGTGACAAAGTGTGTCGGCGCGAACCGCGTACGGCGTCGGCCCCGTGGCACCATGCGCCTCATGAAGGCAGCGTACATAGAGGGGTTCGGGCCGGCGGACGCCATTCGGTTCGGTGAACTGCACCCGCCCGTGAAGGGCCCGACGGACGTGCTGGTCGACGTCATCGCCACCACGGTCAATCCGGTGGACACGTTCGTCCGCTCCGGTGCATGGCGAACCCCGGTGACCTTCCCGTTCGTCATCGGCCGTGACCTGGTCGGGACGGTCTCCGCCGCCGGCGCGGGCGCGACCGGATTCGCCGTGGGGGACGTCGTGTGGTGCAACAGCCTCGGCCACGGCGGACGGCAGGGGGCGGCGGCGGAGCAGGTGGTGGTGCCGGTCGACCGGCTCTACCACCTGCCGGAACGGGTCTCCCCTACGGACGCGGCGGCCGTGCTGCACCCGGCGGCCACGGCGTATCTCGCGCTGTTCACCCACGGCGCGCTGCGCACGGGGGAAACCGTCCTGGTCGTCGGGGCCGCCGGGAACGTGGGCAGTGCGGCGGTCGTGCTGGCCGCCGAGGCCGGCGCACGGGTGATGGCCACCGCCCGGTCCCACGACGAGGAACACTGCCGCAGCCTCGGAGCGGAGGGGTTCGCCGACTATCACGAGCCCGAACTCAAGGAACACTGCCGCGCGTTCGCCCCCCAGGGGTTCGACCTCGTCGTCGACGCGGCCGGCTGGAACGACATGGACGCCGCGGTCGACCTCCTCGCATTCCGCGGCCGTGTCGTGGTGCTCGCCGGCCTCCGGTCACGTCCCGTTCTCCCCGTGGGCCCGCTGTACCTCAAGGATGGGTCCGTCACCGGTTTCATCATCTCCCGCGCCACGACCGCCGAACTCGCGGACGCCGCGCGTACCCTGAACCGGCTTCTGGAACTGGGTCGTCTGCGGGCCCGGACGGTCGACGAGGCACCGCTGAGTGCCGCGGCCGACGTCCACGCCCGTCTGGAGCGGGGGCAACTGCACGGCAGGCGGGTCCTCCTTCGCCCGGGGTTCGACGCCTGAACCGACCGTCATGCACGGCGGATGCTCAGCCCGGGCCCCGCCGTGCCCGAACCCACTCACCCAGCCGCGCACCCCACCGCGCGGCGCTTCGGCGCACCCGCGCACCGGTCGCGTGTCGACGAGGCCCCGACCACGTGGACTTGACGGACCCGCATGGCGTCCGTTGACCCAGCCGCACGCCGTTGGCGACGCTTCCGGCCATGACGGACACCGAGCTCAAGAACACCCCGCCCGGCACCCCCCTCTTCCAGGTCAGCGCCGAAGCTCAGGTCACCGCATCGCCGGAGAAGGTGTACGCCACGGTCAGCGACCTGCCACGCAGCGGTGAGTGGAGCAGCGAGTGCACCGGCGGGCAGTGGATCTCCGGCGCTCCCGCGACCGTCGGCGCGGTCTTCCGCGGCGAGAACCACCGCCCCGAGGACGTGGTCGCCTGGGCCCCTGTCGTGCGCGGCGAGTGGACCACCGAGTCCGAGGTCGTCGAGGCCGAGCCGGGCCAGGTCTTCCGCTGGGCGATCCGTGACCGCGCCGGCATGCGGCAGGAGAGCGTCTGGTCGTTCGAGGTCCGGGCCGCTGAGCACGGCTGTGTCCTGGTGCACCGCTTCTGGATGGGCAGGCCCACCGAAGGTATCCGCGGCATCACCGCCCTCATGGACGCGGCGGAGAAGCAGGCGTTCTTCAGTGACTGGACGGCCAAGCTCACGGCGGACATCACGGCCACCGTCCAGCGGATCAAACAGGTCATCGAGAAGAACTGAACTGACCCGGGATCCCCGTATCCCGTACCTCCACGCGCAGCCCGCACGTACCCGTACGCACTCCGACAACGAACTGTCGAACCGAACCCTGACTCTCTGCAGCAACCAGCGGGAAGGCGGAAAGATGCTGCTTCAGCGCATAGGAAACCGTGGAATCCGGTTGGGGACGCTCTTCGAGCGCGCGGCGTCCCGGCATCCGGCGAACGTGCTGATCCTCGACCACGAGCTGGTCCTGGCGCCGGACCTCGGCCGCAGGGCAACCGTGGCGGAGCTGGCGGACCTGGTGGCCGAACAGGCCTCACGGCTATGGGCGGCGAAGGTCCGCCCCGGCGAACGGGTCGTGGTCCACAAGTCCAACAGCTTCGACATCACGCTGCTCGCCTGTGCGATCAGCCGCATCGGCGCGGTGCCCGTGCTGCTCTCGTCCCAACTCGACGGCGACACCGTGGCCGAACTGATACGCCGCGCGGACCGGCCCCACCTCATCACCGACCAGGCCACACTGGACGAGTCACTGCCCGAGGCGGTCTTCGACCTGGCCGAGGACGTCCTGCTCACCTCGGGTCACCATGACCGTGCCGTGGAACTGGAGGACTTCGCCGGCGTCCGACGGGTCGCTCCGGTGACCATGCCCGCCGATCACCCGGCCCTGATCACCCACACGTCCGGGACCACGGGCATCCCCAAGCTGGCGGTGCACACCGGGTTGACCCTGCAGGCCCGCTACCGTCCGCAGCGGCTGGCGATCGAGGCGGTCGTCCGCAAGCGGGAAGCCATCGCGATGCAGGTCTCGTTCGTCCACTCGCGGCTGTTCACCGCGCTGGCCATCTCGTTACTCAAGGGCTTCCCGATCGTGGTGTTGTCCGACTCGGACCCGGTGCGGGCGGCCAACCTCTTCGCCCGTATCCGCCCGGGGATCCTGGAGGCACATCCCAACACCTTCATGCGATGGGAGAGCCTGGCGGACGATCCGCGCGCACCGCTGGCCAACGTCAAGCTGTTCAGCAGCACGTTCGACGCCATCCACCCGCGCACCGTGCACCGGCTGCTCCAAGCCTCACGCCGCAGGGCACCGCTGTTCGGGCAGCTCTACGGCCAGAGCGAGGTGGGCCCCACGGCGGTGCGCGCCTTCACCAGGAGGTTCGCACCGGACGCGGACGGACGCTGTGTCGGCAGGTCCTTCCCCGGCATGACCGCCATCCGGGTGGTCAGCCGCGACGGACGGCCTCCCTCGGATTCCAACCCGGGCTATATCGAGGTGCGCAGCGACGGACGGATCAAGACCTACCTGGGCGAGCCGGAGCGCTACGCCCAGCAGCTCGCCGACGGCTGGTGGCGGATGGGCGACGTCGGCTACCAAAGCAGGTGGGGATGTCTGCACCTGCTCGACCGCGAAGTCGATCTGATCCCCGGGTTCGGCAGCACGCTCGCCGTCGAAGACGCCCTCTTCGCGAAGCTGGACGAGCTCACCGAAGTGATCATCATCCCCGGCGCGGACGGCACCGCCGTTCCCGTCGTGTGCACCAGAGACGACAAGCCCCTCGATCGGGAGGCGTGGCGCAGGGCGGTGGCCGGACTGCCCGCGATGGCCGAGCCGGTGCAGTGGCGTCTGACGGACCTGCCGCAGACCGCCACCACGAAGATCAAGCGACTCGAACTGGCGCAGCGGTTGACCGCGGCCGGTTCGGGCGAACAGGGGACGGCATGACGAGGACGGTCATCGTCGGGGGCGGTATCGGCGGCCTGGCGGCTGCCCTCGCCCTCGCCAGACGCGGACACCGGTCCGTGGTACTGGAGCGGGCCGACGAGTTCGCGGAGATCGGAGCGGGCATCCAGCTGGCGCCGAACGGGCTCCACGCCCTCGACCTCCTCGGTCTCGGCGACGCCGTGCGCGCCCGCGCGGTGCACATCGACGAACTGAGGTTCATGGACGGCGTGACCGGTGCGCACGTGGCGAGCATGCCGCTCACCGGCGCCTACCGGCGCCGGTTCGGCAATCCGTATGTCGTGGTCCACCGCGGCGAGCTGCACCGGTTGCTCCTGGACGCCTGCCGCGGGTCGGCTGCGATCGAACTGCGCACCGGCAGCCGGGCCACCGGCTACAGCCAGGACGGCTCCGGCGCGACCGTACTCCTGGACGGCGGGGGGCGGGTCACCGCGGACGCGGTGATCGGCGCCGACGGCATCCGCTCGGCGATCCGGCGCCAGCTCGTCGGCGACGGCGAACCGCTTGTCTCGGGCATCACCGTGTACCGCACGGTCGTCCCGATGGAACGCGTCCCCGAGAAGCTGCGGTGGAATGCCGTGACCTGGTGGGCCGGGCCGGGCCGCCATTTCGTGCACTACGCGATCGCCGGCGGCCGGTACCTCAATCTCGCGCCGAGCGTCGAGAACGGAGTCACCGAGTCGTTCGCCGGCGTTCCCGTGGACCGGGAGCGGGTGCGCAGCGCGTTCACAGCCCTGGACGAAACGGCACAGCGGCTCATCGCCCTGGGCGAGGACTGGAAGTCATGGGCGCTGATCGACCGGGATCCGGTGGACCTCTGGACCGACGGCCGGGTGACGCTGCTCGGCGACGCGGCACACCCGATGCTGCACTACGCCGCCCAGGGCGCCTGCCAGGCCCTGGAGGACGCGGTCGTGCTGGGCGACCTGCTCGACGACACGGACGCGATCCCCGACCGGTTCGAGAAGTACAACGCCGAACGGCACGACCGCACCGCCCGGATCACCCACGCCGCCCGGGCGACGACCCGGCTGTGGCACCCGGCCGGAGCCGAAGCGAAATCGAGGAACGAGATGTTGTCAGCCCTGTCCGGCACGGATCTGCACGACCACGTGGCCTGGATGCACGGAGCGCGCGAGTTCGGTGCCGTCGGAGCCCGGGCATGAGCGGGGGGCACCTGGTGGTGTGCCTCGTGGGCGCCGGCCCCCGCGGGCTGTGCCTCCTGGAGCGGCTCTGCGCCAACGAGCGTGCGGCGCCGTCCCACGAGTCCGTCACCGTGCACGTCGTCGACCCGGCCGCGCCGGGCGCGGGTGCCGTCTGGCGCACCGACCAGTCCCGCCACCTGCTCACCAACACCGTGGCGTCCCAGATCACCGTGTTCACCGACGCGGAAACGCGAGTCGAGGGACCGATCGAACCTGGCCCCAGTCTGTACGAGTGGGCCGCCGACCTGGCCCGCTTCGGGGGACCGGGCGGGTACGACGAGTCCGTACTCGGCGAGGCCCGGACCCTGGGGCCGGACTCCTATCCCACCCGCGCCCTGTACGGACACTACCTGCGGGACTGTTTCCACCAGGTGGTCGAGCGGGCTCCGGCGCACGTCACCGTCGCGGTACACCGCTCGCGCGCCGTCGCGATGGCGGACACCCACGGAGTCCCCGGTGGTCCACAGGGGGTCCGGACGGAGGACGGGACCAGGGTCCACGACCTGGACGCAGTGGTCCTCGCGCAGGGACATCTCCCCGCCCAACTGTCGCCACGTCAGGAACGGACGGCCAGCCTGGCCCGCATCCACCGCCTCACCTACACCCCGCCGACCAATCCGGCCGATGTGGACATGAGCGCAGTGGAGCCGGGCGAGCCGGTGCTGCTGCGCGGCCTGGGCCTGAACTTCTTCGACCACATGGCGCTGTTCACCGTCGGGCGGGGCGGCGTCTTCGACCGTGTCGGGGGCCGGCTGGTATACCGTCCCTCCGGCCGCGAGCCGCGGCTCCACGCCAGCTCCCGCCGCGGCGTGCCGCACCACGCGCGCGGAGAGAACGAGAAGGGTGCGTCCGGCAGGCACACCCCGCGTCTGCTCACCCCCGAGGTGATCGCCGCCCTGCGCAGACGGTCCGACCACGGCGAGCGGGTGCGCTTCCGGACCGACGTGTGGCCGATGATCGCCGCGGAGGTGGAAGGCGTCTACTACGGGACGCTGCTGACCTCACGTGGGGCCGAGTCGGAGGAGTTCGTCCACCGCTACCTGTCCGCGTCGCCAGCGCAGCGGGCGCCGCTCCTGGACGACCACGGCATTGCCCTCGCCGACCGCTGGGACTGGGAACGCCTCTCCCGGCCCTGCGACGGGCGAACCTTCGCCGACCGGAAGGACTTCCGCGGCTGGATGCTCGCGTACCTGGAACGGGACGTGCGTGAGGCGCGGACGGGGAACGTCCGCGGCCCGCTCAAGGCGGCGCTGGACGTCCTGCGGGACCTGCGCAACGAGGTCCGCCTCGTGGTCGACCACGGCGGCCTCGAAGGCGGCTCGCACCTCGACGAGCTGGAGGGCTGGTACACCCCGCTCAACGCGTTCCTCTCCATCGGCCCCCCGGTCTCCCGCATCGAGGAGATGATCGCTCTGATCGAGGCGGGAATCCTGGAGCTCACCGGCCCCGGCACACAGATCAGCGTCGACACCGAACGACCCGCCTTCGTCGCCCGTTCGACCGTCGTGCCCGGCCCGTCCGTACGATCCCGGTATCTGATCGAGGCCCGCCTGCCCCTGCCCGACGTACGGCGCACGGCTGACCCGCTGCTGCGCCATCTGCTCGTCACCGAGCAGTGCCGCCCCTATCGCGTCGAAGGGGAATGCGGCGTCAGTTACGGGACGGGCGGCCTGGCCGTCACCGAGCGGCCGTGCCGGGTCGTCGACGGGCAGGGCCGACCCCACCCGCGCCGGTTCGCCTACGGCGTTCCGACCGAGTCGGTGCACTGGGTCACCGCCGCCGGAGTGCGCCCCGGCGTGGACTCGGTGACGCTGGGCGACGCCGACGCGATCGCCCGTGCCGTCCTCGCCCTGGGCCCCGCCGGGCAAGCACCCGCGCGACCGGCCGCGGCTGGGAGCGGCCGGTTCACGGGGATGATCGTGTGAGCGGCGCCCTCATCGACGCGGGGCTGCTCGACGCGGGGCTGCTCTCACCGGTGCGCGCGGGGACACCCGTCGAGGCGGCCGTGTGCGACACGGCTTGGCTGCAGGCCATGCTGGACGCGGAGGCCGCACTGGCCCGGGCACAGGCCCGGCTCGGTGTGGTGCCGCCCCTCGCGGCCGAGGTGATCACCCGGGCGGCCCGCGCCGAACTGTTCGACCTGCGGGCGGTCGCCGTCTCGGCACGGGAGACCGCCAACCCGGTGGTGGCAATGGTGGCGGCACTCAAGGAAGCGGTGCGGGCCCTGGACCCGAAGGCTACCGAGTACGTGCACCGGGGCTCCACCAGCCAGGACGTTTTCGACACGGGGGCCATGCTGGTCGCGCGCCGCGCGCTGCGGCCGATCCGGGCGGATCTGCACACCACCGCCGACGCGTTAGCCCGCCTGGCGACCGAGCACCGGGACACGCCGATGGCGGGCCGCACGCTGGCGCTGCACGCGGTACCCACGACCTTCGGCTTGAAGGCGGCGGGCTGGCGCCAGCTCGTACTGGACGCCGCCCAGCGGCTCGGCGCGGTGGACGCGGCCCTGCCCGTGTCGCTCGGCGGAGCGGCAGGCACCCTGGCCGGCTATGTCGCCGCTGCCTCCCTCACCGGGGCCGCGGCCGATGCGTATCCCGACCGGCTGATCGCGGCCTTCGCCGAGGAGACCGGGCTCGCCGAGCCGGTGCTGCCCTGGCATGCACTGCGCTCCCCGGTGGCCGATCTCGCCTCGGCCCTGGCATTCACCGCCGGGGCGCTGGGCAAGATGGCCGTCGACGTGCAGTCACTGGTCCGGACCGAGGTCGGCGAGGTCGCCGAACCGGCCGCGCCCGGCAGGGGCAGGTCCTCGGCCATGCCCCACAAGCGCAATCCGGTCCTGGCCACACTCCTGCGCAGCGCGGCGATCCAGGTCCCGCCGATCGCCTCGATCCTGACGCAGTGCCTGGTGTCCGAGGACGAGCGGTCGGCGGGCGGCTGGCACGCGGAGTGGCAGCCGCTGCGCGAATGCCTGCGCCTGGCCGGGGGTGCCGCCCACACAGCCGTACAGCTCGCCGAGGGGCTGCGGGTGCGGCCCGAGCGGATGCGGCAGAACCTGGAGCTGACCGGGTCCCGGACCAGCGCCGAGCGGATCGTCTCCGTGCTCGCGCCCCGCTTGGGCGGCGACGCCGCCAGGAAACTGCTCGACGACGCGTCGCAGGAGGTGGAGGAGACCGGACGCACCCTGGCCCAGGTGCTGGGCGACGTACACGGACTCGGCCTGGAGGCGGCTGAGTTGGCGGTGCTGTGCGATCCCGTCGGCTACACCGGTGCCGCCGGCCGGCTCGTCGACCGCGCGCTGCGCGCCCGCCCCTGAACCGCGGCCCCACGGCCGTGCGCACCGAGCCGGCTGTGCGGGAGGCTTCCGCCCCCGCACAGCCGGCTCGACGTCGCCCGCCCCGGCCGTCACCCGCGGATGAGGCCCGTCAGCAGTTCGGCGAGGATGCGTACGCCGTCCCGGGTGAGCACCGACTCGGCGTGGAACTGCATGGACGCGAAGTGCGGTCCGCGGAGTGCGTGCACCTCGCCGGTTTCCCGGTCCCGGCTCAGCTCCACCGGGCCCACGCCCTCGCATTCGACCTTGTCATCGGAGGACCGCGCGGAGAACGTGTTGTAGAAACCGACCTTCTCGCGTTCCCCGAAGAGATCGATCTCCCGCTGTGTCCCCTGGTTGGGCACCTCCCGGCGCGCCAACTCGAACCCCAGCCGGGTGCAGAGCACCTGGTGACTGAGGCACACGGCGAGGAACGGGCGGCGCTCGGCCAGCAGCGTGTCGACGACCGCCCCCAGCCGCGCGATCTTCGGATGCCCGGCGGCCCGGGGGTCCCCGGGGCCGGGGCCGAGCACCACCAGGTGGTGGTCGAGCGGCGGGTACTCCTCGTCGAAGCGGCGTACCGTCACCGTCATGCCCAAGGCGCGCAGTTGGTGGCCGAGCATGGCGGTGAAGGAGTCCTCCGCGTCGATGACCAGCACGCGCACCCCGGCCAGCGCTGGCACCACAGGGGCCCGCGTGTCACTCCCGCCGAGCCAGAAGTCGGCGATGGTGGAGTTGCGTTCGGCCAGCGCGGCACGCACGTGCGGATGGTCGGCGAAGCCGGCCGTCCGCCCTCCTTCCAGGGCCGCGAGCAGCCCGGCCGCCTTCGCCCTCGTCTCCGCGGCCTCGGAAGCCGGATCGGAGTGGCGCACGAGGGTGGCACCGACCCCGATCTCGACACGGCCTCCGCTGTCGATCTCCGCGGTGCGGATGAGTATGCAGGAATCCATCGCGCGGGCGCCCTGTTCGTCCCTCCCGATCAGGGCGGCGACGCCGCTGTAGTAGCCGCGGCCCTCGGGTTCGTAGCGTGCGATCACCCGGCAGGCACTCTCCAACGGGCTCCCCGTGACCGTGGGCGCGAGCAGCGTCTCCCGCAGGATCTCCCGCGGATCGCGGGTGCTGCGCCCCTCGATGAGGTACTCGGTGTGCGCGAGCCGGGCCATCTCCTTCAGATACGGCCCGACCGCCCTGCCTCCGGTGTCGCAGACGCGGGCCATCATCTTCAGTTCCTCGTCGAGGACCATGTACAGCTCGTCGGTCTCCTTGGGATCGGCGAGGAACCCCAGCACCTGGGACAGTTCGGGGCCGGAGGCCGGATAGCGGTAGGTGCCGCTGATCGGGTTCATCACCACCGTGCCGCCGGACAGACTCACGTGCCGCTCCGGCGAGGCACCGACGAAGGTACGGCTGCCGGTGTGGACCACATGGGTCCAGTAGGCGCCGGACTCGGTCTCCAGCAGATTACGGAAGAAGGACAGTGCGCCGCCCAGGGTGTAGTCGCCGATCCGCGCCCGGTACGAGCGCTTGATGACGAAGTTCGCGCCCTCGCCCATGCCGATCTCGTTCGCGATCACCTTCCGCACCGTGGCGGCGTACGTCTCGTCGTCGGGTGCGAAGTGCCCGTCCACCAGTCGGGTCGGCGTACGAACGATCCGTGGCAGAGCCTCGGTCAGGGGCACCGTCTCCTGGGCGGTCACATGCAGGGCGAGCAGCGGCGCGCCGTCGTCGACGCTGACGTAGCCGCGCTCGCGGATCTGCCGGTAGGGCACCAGCGCCAGTACGTCGTGGTGGGCGCGGCCGTCGGCCGTCGGCGACTCCGGCAGCGGAATCGATTCGAGGGTGGGCCACCTGAGCACCTCGCCGACGAGCACCTCCAGTTGCCCGCCGCCGTCCGCCGTGGGCCGCCGCAGCAGCGCGAAGGGCGGCGGGTCGGGTGCCAGCACCCTGCCGAGCAGATCGGATGTCACGCTACGACCTCCTTGACCGTGGAGACGACGGCGCAGCGGCGCGCCGCGTAGTCGAGCGCCAGCCTGTGGTCGGCAGCGGAGAAGTCTGCGACCGCGTCGGCCACCAGGAACGTCTCGATGTCGTGGGTGAACGCGTCGACCGCGGTCATCAGCACGCCCACATGCGCGTACACCCCGCAGATGATCAGCTGGTCACGGCCGTGCGCGCGCATCCGCTCAAGCAGACCGGAGCGGAAGAACGCGCTGTACCGCCATTTGGTGAACATCCAGTCGTCCCGCGTCGGCGCCAGTTCCGCCGTGATCTCGCGGTCTGCGGGGGAGCGCCGCATACCGGGCCCCCAGAAGTCCTTCAGCAGACCGCGTTCCGCGTCGTCCATGGCACCGGGCTGCGCCGTGTAGGCGACGGGGATGCCGAGTTCGGCGCAGCGTGTGCGCAGCAGCACGGTGTTGGACAGCAACTGCTCCCTCAGGGGCTCCGGCAGTGCCCGGAGGAAGTAGCGCTGCATGTCGTGCACCAGCAGCACCGCGCGCCGGGGATCGACGGTCCACGACGGAACGGGTGCGGGCAGCTCGCCCGCCCGGGGCAGTTCGTAGGGTTCGATGGGAGGTATCCCGCTCATGTCTTCTCTCCGCCTCGTCTGATCGCGCCGTTCCTACACACCGAGGGTGGCTCCGCCATCCACCGTGAGGCTGTGCAGGGTGATGTGTCCGGCCTGGTCGGACAGCAGGAAGGCCACGGCGTCGGCGATGTCCGAGGGCATGGCCAGCTTGCCGAGCGGAATGCCGACCCGGTACTCGTCGGCCCGGCCCGCGAGCGTGCTCCGGCGACCGCTCCCGTCGTGCCACATGGAGCTGAGCATCGGGGTGTCGGTGGAGCCGGGATCCACCAGATTGCACCGGATGCCGTGCTGGGCCACTTCCAGGCCCAGGCACTTGGTGAACATCGTGGCGGCGGCCTTCGAGGCGGCGTACGCGGCCATCTGTGTACGTGCCGTGCCGGCCGCGTTCGAGGCCACGGTGACAAGGGCGCCCCGACCGCGCGGCACCATCCGGTTGACGACCGCGCGTGACATCACGAACACCCCCGTGGCGTTCACCGCGAAGGTGGCGTCCCAGTCCTGGTCGGTCAGGTGCCGTGCCTCGGCCAGATGCAGCACTCCTGCCGCGTTGACCAGGAAGTCCACCGGGCCCAGCCGCTGTTCGACCGAGTCGACAAGGTTGCCGACCTCGGCACGGTCGGTGATGTCGGCCGGGAACGCCTCGGCGATCACGCCGTCGGCGGTCAGCTTCTGCACGGTGCGCGAGAGTCCGTCCGCGTCGCGGTCCACGGCGGCCACCGTGGCGCCGCGCCCGCCGAGCGCGTGGGCCACCGCGACGCCTATACCCCCTGCTGCCCCCGTGATCAGGGCGATCTTGCCCTCCATGTGCGGTCCTCCTTCGTACGGTTCCTGGTTCGTGCGGACGGCTTTCAGGCCCCCCAGGCCGTGACTACGGATTCGGCCTGGTCCGGGCGGAGCCTCGGGTCGCACAAGCTCGTGTAGCGGTCGCCGACCCGATCGGTGGCCGAGGGGCTCGGGGCGCATTCGGTCACGTCGTCCGGAGTGGTCTCCAGGTGCAGTCCGCCGGCGATCCCCCGGGCGGTCAGCACCGCGGACCGGAAGTCCCGTACCTCCCTCGTGATCCATTCGACGTAGCGGGTCTTGTGCCCGTCCGGTGTGGTGACCGTGTTGGCGTGCATCGGGTCGGAGAGCCAGATGACCGGGTGCCCCGCCTCCCGCACCGCCGCCACGAGCGGCGGGAGCCGGTGCCCGACGAGCTGCGCCCCCATGCGGGCGATCAGCGTGAGCCGGCCGGGCTCGCGCTCGGGGTCGAGGCGTTCGCACAGGGCGAGCAGTTCCTCCACGGTCATGCCGGGACCCACCTTGCAGGCGACCGGATTGGCCACCGCGGAGAGCAGCGCGACATGAGCGCCGTCCAGCTGCCGGGTACGGTCGCCGATCCATGGCCAGTGCGTACTGGTGAGGACCGGGACACCGTTGGAATTCCTGCGTACCAGAGGCAGTTCGTAGTCGAGTACGAGGCCCTCGTGGCTGGTCCACACCGTTGGCTCGGTGCCCGGCTCCCCCGGGCCGGGGCGCCAGCCCAGATGGCGCATCACCGTGCTGGAGGCGCGGTAGCAGGCCAGCATGCGCTGAGGGTCCGGCCGCCTGCTCAGGGGGTGGGGCTCGGGGCTGTTGACCATGTGTCCGCGAAACACAGGGAGTTCGAGGTCGCCGACCCACTCCGTCGGCTTCGAGCGGGGCTTGGCGAACTGACCCGCCATCCTCCCCACGCGGACCACCGGCTGGTGGGTGATCTTCTTCAGCGTGCCCGCGAGTACGTCCAACAGACTCGATTTACGGGCGACATGAGCCTCGGTGCACTCCGCGGGGTCCTCCGCGCAGTCGCCGGCCTGAACCACGTGAGCACCTCCGGCGGCGACGACGGCCAGCATCGAGCGCAACGTGCGCACGTCCTCGGGGTCGACGAGCCCTGGTGAGACCAGGAGCTCGCGACGCACACGCCGTACACTCTCCGCACCGTCCCACCCCGGCTGCTGCCGGGCCGGTTTCGATCCGATGTCGAGCACAGGGTTGTCCACTGAAGCCTCTCCCCTTGCGGATGATCGGTCTGGTACGTCCCACGAGCGCCGTAGGACCAGGTCGCGTGAGATGCCGCGCGCACCGTGCGGGAGCCGGACGCCCCTCACCCCACCGCCGGCCCGACGGACACGCCGCTTCCGGGCCCTGGCCGGCACATGACAGAAGAACGCCCGGACAGGTGCGGCCCTACGGCCGGTGGGGCAGCCGCCTGTCCGATCCTGTAGTGGGGAGCAGACCGCGACAACACGCCGCGGTTCACTTCGTCAGGTGCCGGGTGCCGCTCTCCCCATCCGCCCGTTCCACATCTGGCCGGGGCCGGTCAGCACGGCGATGGCGTGGGCGGCCGAGGCCAGAGTCATGTGACGGTGCCATCCGTCCAACGAACGTCCCACGTAGTCCTCGATGCCCACGTTCTTGGCGACCTCGCGGTAGTCGTCCCGCACCCGTTCCACCAGGGTGAACAACGTCAGCAGCGACTTGGGATGATGTGAGGTCAGGTTGGTGAGCCACAACTGTGGCGCGTTCTGCTGCCCGGTCTCGGCCAGTCCGATCAGAGCAAGCCTTCGGCTGCCACCTGCCCGCATCCTCCCGGTTCTCCCCTGGGAAAGTCGCACGGCCACGCTCGCGATCAGACCCGACCGCACCCCACCACCCCTGCCGAACTCG
Source organism: Streptomyces sp. MGP-P1 (assembly GCF_057766565.1). NCBI lineage: Bacteria > Bacillati > Actinomycetota > Actinomycetes > Kitasatosporales > Streptomycetaceae > Streptomyces > Streptomyces sp. MGP-P1. The sequence continues at coordinate 526,423 of NZ_JBYMEM010000005.1, forward strand.
CGCCACTGGACCGGCTGTCGGGTGCCGCTGGCCGCGCGCATGGCATCACCGGCCAGCATGCTCGCCGAGCCGCGGTGGCCTGTCAGCGCCGGGTCCGAGACGAGCAGGGGTACCGACTGGTCGACCCGTGCCAGCAGGGGGAACCCCTTGCGACCCAGACGGTCGAAGAGCATGTTGAGGTTCAGGGAACCGGCGTCCAGCACCACCGGCCGCACCGGCATCCCCCATTCCGACACCATGCCGGCGCAGAGCCTGACAGCCCGGTCGGACAGGGTGTCCGCCTCGGCACTGTCCCCCATCGTCGGCCCACCGCCCAGCGACCGGTCGTCGATCCACGTCGGAGGCAGATGGAGCCCCCAGTCGACAGGGCTGCTCCGGCAGCCGGAAGCCGCCCAGACACCGATCGCCTGCTGCGCGCTCAGCACCCGCCCCTCGGCCGGTACGAACCGGCGGTCCACGCCGACCGAGTGCTGCCCCGCCTTACGGATCATCGTGTCCTGCACCACCCAGGCCTCGACCGGCAGACGGGGCACGAGGTAGCGGGCCAGAGCCTGGCGCACCGGTGTCCAGTCCCACGTCGACCCGCTGATGAAATGGTGCAGGCTCTGATCGGCCGCCCGGCCTCCGGTCAGGCTCGCGATGTTCCTGATCGACTTGCGCCCTGGAACCTCCAGGATGCCTCTGACGTACTCGACGCCCTTCTTGCGCTGGTCGGCACGCGGTAAGGAGGCGAAGAGCGAGGTCGATAACTCGCGCAGCAGGTCATCGGGCACAACATTCTCGCCAAATAATCGATCCGCGTCCCTTTTTTGTTTACCTGTCTTGGCCAGCGAAAATTCGGCTGCACTCAAGATTGACCCCCGAATAGCTGTCACGCAAGGCGGATTCGCCCACGAACGGTCGATAGAACTAATCCGGTCCAAACGAGACATCACTTTATCGACTAGCTCATTAGTGCACCACCACACCAGCCACAGATATGTCACCTACCCCACTGATGAACAGAAGCAGTGCGGGCAGCAGCCCACCGGCGACTCCACAGCCTCGCCCGGAAACCACAGAAAGATGGATGGCACACCAAAATTGTCGCCCCGGTCGGCACGAGAAATCGTCTCACCTGATGGACTTGGTCGGTTTGCTTTAGCAGGCGAGGGCTGCGGCGATACCAGGGAAGGCGAGAAGTGGCTGCATTTCGTTCATATCGGCCGGTAAGTCGATGGTGGCCGAAAATCCAGCCGATCGACCGTCCGATCCTCCATCGGTGACGGCCGAGGCGTTCGGCCCCGGCCGTCGGACGGGACGTGCGGCTCGCTGCCCTTACTGCCGCGATCAACCGGGGGCGACCCAGTCGGCGGCTCCCCCTTTTCCGCGGGGAGGAGGTTCGTCCTCACGCGGACGGGCGCAGTCGAGGATCGCCGACGTCCCAGCATCGGAGCCGCCGGCTCCCCCGGCCCGTCGAGCACGAGCCGACGCGACAGATCAACACCGACAGCCCAGCATCGCGCTGGATCAATGGCCAGCCACGTGAGGCATCCCCCTGCTCCGCTCGTCAGCTCCGGGTGAACGCGGAGCTCGGGGCGCCTTTCACCGGACGCGGCGCGCGGTGGCGACGTAGACGGTCTCGCCCACGTAGTCGCAGTGCGTGATCTCGTGGACGAGGGCGTGGGCGAGGTCGGCCCGGGAGGTAAGCAGGCGCGGCACCGGGCGCGTGGCGATCCGGTAGTCCGTCACGTCGCTCCAGCCGACGAGGCGCCCCGGCCGGAACAGGGTCCAGTCGAGCCCGTTCCCACGGACGATCTTCTCCATGCACCGCACGTCCTGCTGAACGGCGCGACTGGCCGCGAGGACCATCGGGCGGGTCGCACGCTGGCGGAGGAGGGCGGCGCGGGACAGATCGGCTGCGTCGAGCGCGGCGGAGCCGACGCAGAGCAGGCGCCGTACACCGTGGCTGATCGCCGCCTTGACGACGTTGTAGGCAATCTGGGAGCAGACCGCGAGGGGCTTCATGGAGGACGGCGCGCCGATCACCGAGATGACCGCGTCATGACCACGCACGACCCAGTCCACCGCGTCGGCGTCCATCGCGTCCGCGGTGGCGACCTGCACCCGTTGGTCGCAGAAGGGGAAGTCGGCGGGCCGCCGGGTGATCGCGGTGACCGTGTGCCCCGCGGTCATGGCCATCGCCGTGACGAGACGCCCCGTGGGACTGTGGGCGCCGAATACGACCAACTTCATGCGTACCTTCCTGGCGGACGGGCCTAGCGGCAGGGCGGTCTGCATGCGGCGGGGGACACACGCGAGGGAGGGTGTCGAACGTGGACTCGAACAATGGTCCAGTCCTAGAACAATGATCGAGCACATAGATCAATGTACTACCGTGGCTTCTCCCGCGTACGATGGACCGGAAAGGTTGGTGTATCAGCGTGGGCAAGTCACGGGGGAACGGTCGTACGGGCTCGGGCTCTGGACAGAGTGTGTGGCTGCGCCAGTCGCCTGCGCCGCGCAACGAGCCGCCGCTGACCAGGGATCGCATCACCGAGGCGGCGATCGCCCTGTTGGACGAGGAGGGCATGGAGCGGCTGACCATGCGCCACCTGGCGGAGCGTCTCGGTATCGGCGCCACGACGCTGTACTGGCACGTCGACACGAAGGACGACGTCGTCGACCTGGCGACCGATGCCATTTTCGCCGAGGCCCCGCTCCCCGACGGGCATGCCGAGAACTGGCAGGAGAACGTCGTAGCCCTCCTCTCCGGATGTCGCACCATGCTCCTGCGGCACCCATGGTCCGCGGCGCTGCCGCTGCGTCAGCGCCCGTCGATCGGGCCGAACTTTCTCACGTGGTTGGAGTTCCTGCAGGCAACACTGTCGCGTGCCGGATTCAAGGCACAGCAAACCCAGGCCTCCTGCTGGCTACTGTACAACCACGTCCTGGGCTCCGCGGCGAGTCAGTCCAACCTCCAGTGGTCGGTGGCCCACCGCGCGGCGGCGCAGGAGGAGCTGCGTCGGCAGCAGGACCAGTACCCGACGCTCGTGGAGTACGAGTACATGCTCGACGAGGGCTGGGAGGAGAACTTCCACCTGGGCGTGAAGCTCGTTCTCGACGGCCTGGAAGCTCAGCTCCCCGCCTCCGGCTGACGGCCGTTCCCGGCCGCGAGATGGCCGCAGTCTTTCGATCGGCGCCCATTCACCTGACAGATCCGCCGGAGCCCGCTGGACCGCGGATCGAGCACCGACTGTCCTGATCTCATACGGATCCGCCGTACCCGGCGCGCTGTGCTTCCGCACGGCGCCAGAGCCTCAGGGGACCTGGCCGCGATGAGCGCGGTGGGCAGCATGGCACACGGACGGCGGGGTCTTCGGGCCCCGTTCCCCGTCGCGGTCGGCGCGGACGTATGGCCGGTACCAGTCAGGACGACATTGGAGCAGACCATGATCACATGCGATGCCGCCCAGGACGCACGGGGAATGCTCGGGACGGGGTCCTACGTACCCAGTCGCGTGATGAGCAACAAGGACATCAGCACCCTGGCCGGGGTGTCCGAAGTGGCCATCCTGCGCAAGACCGCCATCCGGGAGCGGCGATGGGCAGAGCCCGAGGAGGCGACCTCGGATCTCGCCGTCGCCGCCGCCCGGGCGGCCTTGGAGCAGGCCGGGATCAGTGCCTCCGAGCTCGGTCTCATCATCGTGGCGACCTCCACACCGGACTCCCCGCAGCCGGCGACGGCCTGTGTCGTCGCCGACGAACTGGGCGCCGGGAACGGCACCGCCGCCTTCGACGTCAACTCGGTCTGCAGCGGCTTCACGTTCGCCCTGACGATCGCCGATCAGATGCTCGCCAGCGCTTCGGCCGACTACGCCCTGGTCATCGGCGCTGACGTGTACTCACGCATCCTCTCGCCCACGGACCGCCGCACGATCGTGCTGTTCGGGGACGGTGCCGGTGCTGTCGTGCTGGGCCCGGGCGGCCGCCAGCGGCTGATCTCCACCAGGCTGGCCAGCTTCGCCTCCGCGCGTGAGCTGATCGGCGTACCCGGCGGAGGCAGCCGTATGCCGGCGACCGAACAGGTGCTGCGCGACGGAATGCACTACTTCTCGATGAACGGCCGGGGTGTCGCCGAGTTCGTCGAAGACGAAGTGGTCCCCCACATCCAGGAGTTCCTCAAGGACAACGGAGTGAGCCAGGACGACATCGCGCACTTCGTGCCCCACCAGGCCAACGGACGGCTCCTGGAGAACATGTCCGCACGGCTGGGCATCCCCTCCGCCCGGATGGCCACCACGGTGACGCGGTACGGCAACACCGGCGCGGCCTCGGTCCCCATAACCCTCGACCACCTGGCCCGTTCGGGTGCCGTCGCCCCGGGTGACCTGACGCTTCTGGCGGCGTTCGGCGGTGGCATGTCCATGGGGCTGACGTTGCTGCGCTCCGTCTGACCGCCGGGCAGGTCCGGCTTCGGGCGCCCACGCAGAAGGCCCGGCCCCGTCATCCAGGGGGCCGGGCCTTCCTCGTGTGGCTCACTTCTTGCCGATGTGCAGCGCCTCCTTGGCGAAGACTTGGAAGTAGCTGGGAACGCCCTTGGTGGTGATGACCTCGACGCGGAAGCCGACACTGATGTTGTCGACCGCCTCACGTACCAGCGCGTCCGCGAGATCCCTGCGCGAGGTGAACCAGCCGGGATGACGGGACTTGCTGACGACGTAGTCCGTGGTGGTCGTGGCGTCGAAGAGGCCGGCGGGCCGGACGACCGTCCAGTCCAGGCCGCTGGCGCTCACGATCTCCTCCATGCGGCTCGTGTCCTCGTAGAGGGGGCGGCCCATCTTGAGCAGGATCGGCACGATCACCTTGCGGAAGAAGAACGCCTCGCCGGGGGCGTCCTCGTAGTTGGCCCCGATCGAGCTGACGCAGACCAGCCGACGGATGCCGTGGGCCTGCATCGACTTGATGACGTTCGCGGTGCCCTCCGAGTAGACGGTCACCGGCTCCTTGGTGTATGGCACGCCGACGGTGGAGACGACCGCGTCATGGCCGGCCACCACGCTGTGCACCTCATCGAGGTTCAGGATGTCCGCCTTGACCACGCTCAGCCGGGCGTCGCTCAGCGGGAACGCGTCGGGCTGACGGGTCACGGCGGTGACCTCGTGTCCCTCGGCCAGTGCCTGTTCGGTGGTCAGCCGGCCCGTCGGGCCGTTGGCGCCGAAGATGACCAGTTTCACGTGTTCCTCCTGTGCGGGGACGACATGGTGTGCCCGCGCGCATGTCCATGGGGCCAGGGGAGGTGTGCGGCAGGGGGGCCGCGCGTCCGCGACGCACTAGGAGACCCGCCGCTCAGCGGGCGTCCCGCCGCCCTCCCGGCCCCCGCCGGTCCCCGCCTGTCGTCTTGGGAGACGGCTCAGTGACGGACACCGATCGAGCACTCGAACGTTGATCCAGTACCGGATCAATGTACCACGACCGATAACACGTCCGAGGGCGGGAACTGCCCGCTGACATGCGTCGCACCCGCGGCCCTGGGACACCGCGGGTGCTCTGCGTTCCTGCCTCGCCGACGCGCCGGTCGGTCCGCTCGACGTCAGTCCACGGACAGGCGCGGGAACTTCTTCATGAGGAAGTCGAAGTCGATGAAATCGATGGCGGACTCCTGCTGCTGGAGTCCGGTCTGATAGGCCGTGGCCACCTCCACCAGGCGCAGGGTCTGGTACTCGATCGCCTTCCGGTTGTCCTCGTGCACGTTGTTCGGTGCGTGCCGCGAGATGCTGCATGTGCCGTAGGGCGATCCGTTGTGCTCGGACGCCAGGATCTCGACGCTCGAACCGTTGGGGACGATGAGGCATCCCCAGTGGCACAGCACGTTGTGGAGGGCGAGGATCGCCGTCTGCTGGCCGGCGTGCGCGGCGGACCCCGAGGCGAACACGGTCGCGACCTTGTTCGCCAGCTTCCCCGGAATGGCGACCGGACCCGAGCGGTCGACGAAGTTCAGGATCTGTGGGGCCGGCAGACCGAAATGGACAGGCGTGCCGATCATGATCGCGTCCGCCGCCACCAGGTCGTCCAGCGTGGCCACCGGGATGTCACGGGTGACGGCCTCCAGTTCGGCGTACGCCTCCTTGTCCAGCACCATGGGGTCCGGGAGCTCGGGGACCTTGAACAATTTCGGCTCGGCACCCGCCTTCTCCGCCGCGGCGGCCGCCGCGGTCGCCAGCTGGAAGATGTTGCCGCTCCGGGAATGAAAGATAATGGCTACCTTGACCATGGAGAATCCCTCGACATTCGTGGTTGCGGGGAATGCGTCATCCCCGGATACGAAGCGTCATCCTCACGGCCCTGCGCACACTCTGCCCAGACCTGCGCCGGATAGTTCGTCAGGTCCGCGCACAGCTCGTCACGGCCGGAGCCCCAGCGCTCGCCGGACCTGACAAACTGACCGGTAGCGGGTTGAGCGCCCCGCGGCGGTGCACTGTTCTGTGTTCATGTCGAACTCCACAGACGTGCAGATCACCCTTCCCACCGAACCCGAGCAGCTTTCGGCGGCATTCGAGCAGGCTTTCAACGCGGGCAGTCTCCAGGCCGTCCAGCAGCTCTTCGAACCGAACGCCATGCGTGTTCTCGCACCTGGCCAGTATCTGACGGGCGAGGAGATGTGGAGGTCGGCCGAGCAGACGCTGCCGGACCGCCTCCCGGTCAAGCTGTCGGTACGGCACATCTACACGGTCGGCGACACGGCACTGATGATCTGCGACTACGTACACGAGGGCACTGGGCCGGACGGGACGCACCAGCGCGTCGAGGGCACGGCCGCGGACATCCTCCGCCGCGGCACCGACGGCGTCTGGAGGTGCCTGATCAGCAACCCGCCCGGCACGACCCGGGCTTGATCAGCAACCCGCCCGGCGCCACCCGGGCCCGGGTGGCGCCGGCCCGGCGCCTGCCTGCGCTCCCCGTGCTCCGCCGCGTCTCCTCCAACCAGGCCAGCCAGACCCGACCCGACCCAAGGACGATCGATGCCGGACAGCAAGCAGGCGCCCGCCGGAAAGCCGTGGTCGCGGGCCATCGACGTGCATCACCACATCCTGCCGGACTTCTATCTCGACGAACTGGCTCGGATGGGCGTCGCGACCATTCTTCCAGGAGTCGACAGACCGACCTGGAGCGCTCACGACAGCCTCGCCATGATGGACCGGCACGGCATCCGTGCCGCCGTGGTGAGCGTCTGGCCGGGAGTGCCGGCCAACCTGGAACTGAAGCCGGCCCGACGGTTCGCGCGCCGGGTGAACGAGTACCTCGCCGAGTTGGTCGCCGCGCACCCCGGCCGTTTCGGTGCGTTCGCCACGCTCCCCTTCCCTCACATGGACCTCGTTCTGGAGGAGTTCGAGTACGCCGTCGACACGCTCGGGCTGGACGGCGTGGGGCTCGTGAGCAACTACGGCGGCCTGTACGTGGGCGACCGCTCGATGGACCCGCTCTTCGCGGCGGCCGCCCAGCGGCGCAGTCCGCTGTTCGTGCACCCGACGGTTCCCCCGTCGACCGGTCAGCCGGACTTCGGCCTGCCCGCCTCGCTGTACGAGTTCCCCTTCGAGTCGGTGCGGGTGGCCGCCCAACTCCTCTACAACCAGGCGCTGGAGAGGTACCCCGACCTGCCGGTGATCCTGCCGCACGGCGGTGGTGGCGTCCCCTTCTACGCAGGCCGGCTCGCCTGCGGCGGACTGATCAGCGCGCCCCTCGCGGACCGGCTGCCCGAGGACCCCGTCGGCTCACTGCGGCGGCTCTACGTCGACATCGCCATGGCGGGTGACCCGCACGCCTTGGCGGCCCTGCGGTCCTTCGCCCCGCCCGACCGGATCCTGGTCGGCTCGGACTTCCCGCTCATGCCCGAGCACTACACGCTCGGCACCGGCCACCGCGTCATCGAACACGGGGGGTTCAGCACCGAGGAGCGGGCCCGCTTGGAGCACGCCAACGCCGAGGCACTCTTCCCGCGATTCAACGGAAAGGACGCGTGAGACGCCGTGTTGGACAAGAAGACGGTCTCCGCCTATCTGGACCGCATCTCAGCCGACCGCCCAAGACGCCTTGACTCCGACGCGCTGAGGCACCTGCACGAGCGGCATGTGCTGTCGGTGCCCTTCGACAACCTCGACTACCACCGGGGTGCCGAAATCCGGATGGACGAACGGGCCGTCGACAAGATCGTCCACCAGCACCGCGGGGGGCTGTGCGGTGAGATCAACACCGCGTTCTACCTCCTGATCAAGTCCATGGGGTTCGACGTGACCCTGCATCAGGGCCGCGTACACGTTCCGGGAGGCGGGACTACCGCCCCGTACCATCACGTGGTGATGACGGTGGCCGTCGACGACTCCCGGTGGATCGCCGACATCGGCTTCGGCAAGAGCAGCCGCCGCCCCCTCCTGCTGGACCGCGACAGGCCCCAACCGGATCCGCACGGCGAGTTCGCCGTGCGGCGTCTGGACGGGCGGTCCGTCGAGGTGCTCCGCAACGGGGCCCCGCAGTACATCCTCTACGAGGATCCGGTGGAACTGACCGACTTCCGCCAGACGATGTGGTGGTACCGGACCAGCCCGGACTCCCCGTTCCTGCAGACCCTCGTCTGTTCGCTTCCCCTGGAGAACGGCTGGGTCATCCTGCGGGACAACCTGCTGACGGTCGTCTCCGGAGACCGGAAGCAGACCGAGGAACTCGCCGACGACGCAGCGGTACTGGCGGCGTACAAGAAGTGGTTCGGCATGAAGCTGGAGAAACGCCCCGTGCCGACCCCGTACACGAACGACTCGCTCCGCTTCTCGTTCGACAGCAACTGACATCCCACAACAACAGGGGAGACGGCATGCTGGATGAATCAACGACGGCCGCCTATCTGAAACGCATCTCTGCCGAACGGCCGGACCGGCCCGACCTCGCCGCGCTGCGCCACCTGCACGAGCGGCATGTGCTGTCGGTGCCCTTCGAGAGCCTCGACTACCACCTCGGCAAGGAGATCTACTACAAGGACGAACGGATCGTCGAGAAGATCGTGCACCAGCGCCGCGGCGGCACCTGCGGCGAGCTCAACAGCGCCTTCTCCTTCCTTCTGCAGTCCCTCGGCTTCACCGTGCACCTCCGGCACGGACGCGTCTGGATCGGCGGCCGGCTGCGCGATCCGTACAACCACATGCTGCTCACGGTGGATGTCGACGGCCGGCACTGGCTCGTCGACGTCGGGTTCGGCAAGGGCAGCAGGTATCCCATCCCCCTGGACACGCAGGAGGCGCAGGAGGACCCGCACGGTGCGTTCTCCATCCGGAAGGTCGACGACCGTGCCACCGACGTCCTCCGTGACGGAAAGCCCCAGTACCGCGTCTACGACGATCCGACGGCCCTGTCGGACTTCGATCAGGCGATCTATTGGTACCGGACCCACCCGGACTCGATGCTCCTGCAGAACATGTTCTGCTCCCTTCCGACCGAGGACGGCTCGGTTCTGCTCAAGGATGACGTACTGACTATCACGCGCGGAGAGGAGACGGTGACCGAGAAGCTCGCCGACGATGCCGCGGTGCTGAACGCGTACGAGAAGTGGTTCGGCATCACGTTGGACGAGCGCCCCAGGCCCAGCCCTTACCTGAAGAGCTCGGTACGCATGGCGTTCGAGGAGAAGTAGGCGCCGCGACACCCCGTACCACCCCGAATCCGGCACCGAGGAGGACTTCGTCATGCCCACATGGGAACTCGCACCCGTCAGTCCACGCAGCATCGCCCTGGCGTTACCCGAGAGGATCGTCACGAACGCGGAGCTGTGCGAAACCCTGGACACCACACCGGAGTGGATCGAGGAGAAGACAGGAATTCTGGAACGGCGGTTCCTCGAATCGCACGAAACCGTCCTCGACCTCGCGGTCGAGTCGGCCGAGAAGGCCATGGCGGCGGCCGACGTCGAAGCCAGCGACATCGACGTCCTGGTGGTCGCGTGCACGAGCCCGGATTGGATCATGCCGTCCCTGGGCGTGAGCCTCGCCGCGCGCCTCGGCATCAAGACCCCACGGATCCTCGACCTGACACAGCATGCGTGCGCCTCGTCCGTGTACGGGATCCACACAGCCTCCTGCCTCCTGCAGGAACCGGGGCTGGACACCGCGCTGGTCGTCTGCGCTGAGCGGGGCTCCGGCATCACCGATCCGCAGGACCGCCTCACGCGGATCTTCTTCGGAGATGCCGCGGGGGCCGTGGTGCTCCGCAAGACGGAAGGCCAGGACGGCCTGCTCAGTTACGACCTCGGCAACGTCTACTCGGACGGCGTCCGGATGGCGACAGCCTGGCGGGTGGACCAGAAGGTGCCGACGTCGACGACGGAGACCCCCCGGTCGCCGTACATCTTCATGGACGGCAACGTGGTGCTGCGCGAGGCGATGACCCAGGTGCCGAAGTCCCTGGGCTCGGCGCTCTCGTTGGCCGGCGTCACGGTGGACGAGGTGAGCGGCTTCGCCGTCCACCAGGCAAACGCCAAGCTGGTGAGGCGGATCGGCCGGATGGCCGGTGCCGCACCCGACCGGGTCCCCGTCACCGCCGACACCCTGGGCAACACCGCCGCGGCCTCACCGCTGACGGCACTGTGGCGGCTGGCCGTCGAGGGCCGGGCACGGCGCGGCGACGTCATCGTGCTCGGCGCGATCGGGGCGGGCTTCCTCTTCGGCTCGCTCGTCTTCCGGCTCCCGGCGGACCTCGTCGCGGCGGACGTCCCCGGAATGGCCCGCCCCGGAGAGAAGTGACGTCCCCGAATCGGTACGACGGCAGGGCCTGCCGGCCACCCGCTCCCTCGCCGTCGCCGTCGCCTCCCAACTCGGCAAGGACGGCCGGGAAGTGGAGGCGTCCGACCCCGCGACCGACAGCGGCGGTCCATGATCCTGTGGCCACCGGCGTCGTGGATGTTGACGAGCTTCTTGATGGCGACGTGGACCAGCTCGCCGGGCCTGTCCCGCTCGTAGCTGCGGACCGGCTGGCCGGTGAGTCGGTCCAGCCAGGCCAGGCGGTTCGGACCGTGGCGGACCAGGACCAGGTGGGCTGTCGAGGCCGGCAGGCCCAGGCTTCCGGTCGGCCCGAGACGGCAGACCGCGGCCCCGACCGTGGCAGGCGTGCGGTGCGGGGTTGTGTGTGGCCTGCTCGGCCGGCCACACAGGCTTCGCCTTCGGTCCTCCAGCGACGAACCCACTTGTGGGCGGTGGGCCGGGAGACACACGGCCGGACTGGACGCGTTCGACCAGAATCCGCCTGCCATGAACCGTCAGCCAGGCGTGACGGTGGGACACGAAGACCTCCGTACGTGGTGTGGAGCCTAGACACCTCCACCACACCGGAGGTCTTCGCCATGATCAAGACCCGGAAACCGTTGACAACGCTCGTGCTCAATACGCCTAGGCCGCCGAGAAGACCCAGCGGGAGAAGCCGAAGAAGTAGGCCCCGAGCGGCTCCGCTCACGCAAGCAACGTCACGGCAACTCGACCGTGTGACGCGCCACGCCCACCCCGGGCAACAGAAAACCCCAGGTCACAGACTATGTGACCTGGGGTTCTTCTGAGCCGCCTTCGGGATTCGAACCCGAGACCTACGCATTACGAGTGCGTTGCTCTGGCCAACTGAGCTAAGGCGGCGCGCCCTGTCGCACCATGGTGCGATCAGCAGCGGGGCCAAGTCTACACAGTTTCCAGCGGTGCTCCGCACACGGCATCCCCCGAGGCGTTTGCGCTGGTCAGGGCAGGTCGGAGGGGCAGGGGGTCAGGTGCACTTCTTGCCGTCGGTGGGCGCGGTGCCCTCCAGGAGGTAGGTGTTGATCGCCGTGTCGATGCAGTCGCTGCCTCGGCCGTAAGCAGTGTGGCCGTCGCCCTCGTAGGTGAGCAGGGTGCCGGAGGAGAGCTGCTCGGCGAGGGCCTCGGACCACTTGTACGGGGTGGCCGGGTCGCGGGTGGTGCCGACGACCACGATCGGGTCGGCGCCCTTCGCCTCGGTGCGGTGCGGGGTGCCCGTGGCCTCGGTGGGCCAGTAGGCGCAGTTCAGGGAGGCCCAGGCGAAGCCGCGCCCGAAGACCGGGGAGGCCTTCTCGAAGTCCGGGACCGCCTTCTCGACCGCGTCGGGGCCGTCGAAGGCGGGCGGCAGGTCGAGGCAGTTCACGGCGGCGTTGGCGAACATCAGGTTCGCGTACTTCCCGTTCGGCCCGCGCTCGTAGTAGCCGTCGGCCAAGGACAGGAGGCCGGAGCCGTCGCTGCGCTGCGCGCCCTCCAGCGCCTCGCGGAGCTGCGGCCAGGCCGCCTCGTCGTACATGGCGGCGATCACGCCGGTGGTGGCCAGGGACTCGCCCAGCCGGCGGTCGTCACCGGTCGGGATCGGCTTGGCGTCCAGGTCCTTGAAGAGCTGCTTCAGCGCGGTCGCCGCGTCGGCGGTGGACGTGGTGCCGAGCGGGCAGTCCGGCTGCCCGACGCAGTCGGCGGCGAAGGACTGAAAGGCCCCCTCGAAGCCCGCCGTCTGGTCGCGGTTCATGTCGATGGCCTTCAGGGAGGGGTCCATCGCCCCGTCCAGCACGAGGCGGCCGGCCCGTGCCGGGAAGAGGTCTGCGTAGGTGGCGCCCAGGAAGGTCCCGTACGACGCTCCGACGTAGCTCAGCTTCTCGTCGCCGAGCAGCGCCCGCAGGACGTCCATGTCGCGGGCCGTGTCGACGGTGGAGACGTACGGGAGGATCTCACCGCTCCGCTTCTCGCAGCCCGCCGCGAACTTCTCGAAGGACGCGCTCAGCTTCTTGACCTCCGCCGCGTCGTCGGGCGTCTGGTCGACCTGGGTGTAGACGTCCATCTCCGGCCCCGTGAGGCACTCGACGGGCTCGCTGCGGGCCACGCCGCGCGGGTCGATCGCGACCATGTCGTAGCGGGCCCTCACCTGGGCCGGATAGCCGAGAGCCGCATACCCCTGGAGATAGCCGATCGCGGAGCCGCCGGGGCCGCCCGGATTCACCAGGAGGGAGCCGATCCGCTTGCCCGGTCCTGTGGCCTTCTTGCGGGATACGGCGAGGTCGATGTCGCCGTCATCCGGCTTGTCGTAGTCCTTCGGCGCCTTCATCGTCGCGCACTCGAACCCCTCCACCCCGCAGTCGCGCCAGCTCAGCTTCTGCGCGTAGTACGACGACAGCCCCTCGGGGGCCGCCGTGCCGGTGGCCGAAGCGCTCGGCGACGAGCCGCTGCCACTGCAGCCGGAGATGAGGAGGCCGGCAGTGCCGATCCCGATGGCGAAGGTGCGGAGCAGCCGCCTGGTATCCATTGAGGGAGCGTATCCGCCGGGTGACGAGTCGTCCGATTCCCTGCTCATTCGGGTGAACAGGGACCCGCCGTGGAAGCCTTCAGCCCGCCCGCAGCGCCATCGTCATCGCCTCCACCGCGAGCAGCGGCGCCACGTTGCGGTCCATCGCCTCGCGGCAGGCGATCACCGACTCGATCCTGCGCAGGGTCTGCGCGGGCGTCGAGGACTCCGCGATCCGGTCGAGGGAGTCCTGCACATCGACGTTGGCGATCGCCAGCCTCGAACCGAGCTGGAGCGCCAGCACATCGCGGTAGAACCCGGTGAGCTCGGTCAGCGCCAGATCGAGGCTGTCGCGCTGCGTACGCGTCTTGCGGCGCTTCTGCTTGTCCTCCAGCTCCTTCATCGCCCCCGCCGTGCCGCGCGGCATCCGGCCCCCCGCCACCCCGCCGAGCGCCGCCTTGAGGTCCTCGGTCTCCTTGACGTCGACCTCCTCCGCCATCTGCTTGGCGTCGTCGGTAGCCGTGTCGATCAGCTCCTGGGCCGCCTTGAGGCACCCCCCGACGTCGGCGACCCGCAGCGGAACCTTCAGCACCGCCGCCCGCCGTGCCCGCGCCCGCTCGTCCGTCGCGAGACGGCGGGCCCTGCCGATGTGCCCCTGGGTGGCGCGCGCCGCGGAGTGCGCCCGCTCGGGGTCGACGCCGTCGCGGCGGATCAGGACGTCGGCCACGGCCTCCACCGGCGGGGTGCTCAGGGTGAGGTGCCGGCAACGGGAACGGATCGTGGGCAGGACGTCTTCGAGCGAGGGGGCGCAGAGCATCCAGACCGTGCGCGGCGCGGGCTCCTCGACGGCCTTCAGCAGGACGTTGCCCGCGCCCTCGGTGAGGCGGTCGGCGTCCTCCATCACGATGACCTGCCACCGGCCGACCGCCGGGGAGAGCTGGGCGCGCCGGACCAGGTCGCGGGTCTCCTTCACGCCGATGGAGAGGAGGTCCGTACGGATGACCTGGACGTCGGCGTGCGTGCCGATCAGGCTGGTGTGACAGCCGTCGCAGAAACCGCAGCCGGGAGCGCCGCCCAGCGCCCGGTCCGGGCTCGTGCACTGGAGCGCGGCGGCGAAGGCCCGGGCCGCCGTGGACCGGCCGGAGCCGGGCGGCCCGGTGAACAGCCAGGCGTGCGTCATCTTCGAGCCCTGGTCCAGCGGCTTGCCGTCGGACACGGCGGTGACCAGGGCGTCGGCGTCCTTGGCGGCGGCGGCGAGCTGTTCCTGCACGCGGGTCTGTCCGACCAGGTCGTCCCATACGGTCATGGGTCACCGCCCTTCCGGTGGTGTCGTGCGGTGCCGCGGAACCGCGGTGCGTCGTGGCTTCCCATTGTGGGGGACGCCACTGACAGTCCGGCCCGCCCGCCCCCGGAGGGACGGACGGGCCGGGACTTCACCGTCGGCGATGGGGCGTCAGCCGCGCGGGCGACGTCCCCGGCCCTTGGGGCCGTCGTCCTCCTGGCCACCGAGCAGCTCGTCCGCCAGGGTCGGCAGATCGTCCAGCGGGGTCTCCTCCGCCCAGTCCGAACGGGGGCGCTTGCGGCGACCCTGCTGCCGGTCGGGCGTCGCCCCGGCGTTCGGGTCCTCGACCTGCGGCAGTTCCCGGGTGCGCTCGTTCTCGCTCTCCGCGGGCGAGGTCGCCTGGTTCTCGTCCCGGAAGAAGCCCTGGGGCACCCGGTCGGAGGGCCGGTCGGCGGAGACCGGCGGCAGCACCGCCGTCTCGTCCGCGTCCCGGGTCGGCCGCCGGTCCCCCGGCCGCCGGTCCGCCGAACCCTGGTCGGCCGACCCCTGGTCCGAGAAGCGCGGCAGCATCGTCGTCTCGTCGTCCCCGAGAGCGGCCCCTGAACGTGCACCCCTGCCCGTACCCGTACCGGATCCCGAAGGACGGTCGTCCTCCGGTCGGACCGCCGGGACCGGCTGCGTGATCTCGTTCGGGTTCACGATCGGTGTGGGCACCGTGAGCTCGTTCTCCGGAACAAACGGGCCCTCCGACTCCGAGGACCGTGAGGACGACGACGCGGACGACTGCGACGACGTCTCCGTACGGGAGTCGTGGGAAGTACGCGACGCACGCGCCTCCTCCGCACGCCGTGCCTCCGCCCGCGCCTCCTCCGCACGCCGGGCTTCCGCACGCTCGGCCTCCGCACGCCGGGCTTCCGCACGCCGGGCCTCCGCACGCTCGGCCTCGGCGCGCGCCGCCTCCGTACGGGCGGCTGCCTCGGCCTCGGCCCGGCGGCGGGCCTCCTCGGCGCGCATCAGGGCCTCTTCGGCCCTGCGCTGCTTCTCCAGCCGCAGTGCCTCGGCCTCCTTGCGGAGCCGGGCCTCCTCCTCGGCCTGCTTGCGCAGGCGTTCCTGCTCGGCCTCGCGGACCCGCTCCTCGGCCTCCAGCCGGAGCCGGTCCTCCTCGGCGCGGCGGCGCGCCTCCTCGGCGCGCTGCCGGGCCTCCTCCGCCTGGCGCTCGGCCTCGCGGCGACGGGCCTCCTCCAGCTCGCGCTGCTTGCGCTCCTCCTCCTCGGCGCGCAGCCGGGCGAGCTGCTCCTGGCGCTCCTTCTCCAGGCGCTCCTCCTCGGCCTTGCGGGCGGCCTCTTCCTCCGCCTTGCGGCGGGCCTCCTCGATGGCCTGGCGGCGCGCCTCCTCGATGGCCTCGATCTCGGCCTCGGAGAGCGGCAGGAGGTGGTCGAGCCGGTGGCGTACGACCGTGGTGATCGACTCCGGCTCCTGGCCGGCGTCCACCACCAGATAGCGCGTCGGGTCGGCGGCGGCGAGGGTCAGGAACCCGGACCGCACCCGCTCGTGGAATTCGACCGGTTCCGACTCCAGCCGGTCCGGCGCCTCGGTGAACCGCTCCCGCGCGGTCGCCGGATCCACGTCCAGCAGCACCGTCAGATGCGGTACGAGGCCACTCGTCGCCCACCGCGAGATCCGGGCGATCTCGGTCGGGGCCAGGTCCCGGCCGGCGCCCTGGTAGGCGACGGAGGAGTCGATGTAACGGTCGGAGATGACGATCGCGCCGCGCTCCAGCGCCGGGCGGACCACGGAGTCGACGTGCTCGGCGCGGTCGGCGGCGTACAGCAGGGCCTCGGCCCGGTTGGACAGGCCGGCGGAGGACACGTCGAGCAGGATCGACCGCAGCCGCTTGCCGACGGGGGTGGCCCCGGGCTCGCGGGTCACGACGACCTCGTGGCCCTTGGACCGGATCCAGTCGGCGAGCGCCTCGACCTGAGTGGACTTGCCCGCTCCGTCGCCGCCCTCCAGGACGAGGAAGAAGCCGGTGGCCGCGGGCGCGACCGCCGGGTCGCCGCCGCGCAGCGCCTCGCGCAGGTCCCGGCGCAGCGGCACGCCCGCCCGGTCGTCCGTCTTGGCGAGGACGAGGGCGGCGACGGGCAGCAGCAGCGCGCCGAGCAGCATCAGGACGAACGCGGCTCCGCCGTGGGCGAAGACGAAGTCGCCGGCCACCAGGCGGTGCCGCCCGATCGCGGCGGCCAGCAGGGGGCCCGCGACCGCGCCGAGCGCGACGAGCACACGGACGACGGCCTGGAGGTGCTCGGTGGTCCGGGCCTGGCGGAACGCCTCGGTCTCCTGGTCGATCAGGGTGTGCCCGGTGTTCGCGGCGACCCCGGCGGCGTAACCGGCGAGCAGGGCGATGGCGATCCCGGTCGCGGTGTCCGGCACCAGGCCGAGCGCGAGGAGCGCGAGCCCGGTGACCATGACGGCCAGCGCCAGCAGACGGCGGCGCGACAGGGTGGGCAGCACATGGCGCGCGGTACGGATGCCGAGGGCGGTGCCACCGGTCAGTCCGAGGACGAGCAGCGCGAACGTCGCGGGCCCGCCTCCGAGGTCGTAGGCGTGCGGTGCGGAGACGGCGGCGGCCGCGGCGACGGCTCCGGCGAGGGCCGCGCAGACCGCGACCAGCAGGGGGACGGCGCCGGTGCGGCCCTTGTCGGGTCCGTTGCCGGTGGCGGGGCGGCGCAGCCCCTCCAGCGGGGAGCGCGGCCGGGGCGTCTGCGTGGCCGGGAACTGCAGGAAGTACAGGATGGAGATGGAGGCCGAGAAGAGCCCGGCCGCGACGTAGGACCCCAGGGCCGCCTGGTGGAAGGAGAACCACTCCAGGCCCGAGCCGAGGAGGTTGCCGACCAGCGTGGCGGCCAGCAGGACCAGCGCGGCGGCGGGCACGGCGAGGAAGTTCGTGCGCAGCGAGAGGCGGCGCAGGGCGTCGAGGTGGTCGGGCAGGGGGCGTACGGCGGCGCCTTCGAGGGGCGGGGCCGGCAGCAGCGCCGGGGCGGCACTGTCCTTGGCCACGGCCCACAGGCGCTCACCGGCGCCGGTCACGAAGACGGTGATGAGGATCATCATGAGCGCCTTGTCGGGCGTCCAGTCGATCCACAGCGGGGCGACGACCAGGAGCGCCAGGCGCAGCCCGTCCACCCCGATCATCAGCCATCGCCGGTCCAGCTTTCCGCCGGGCCCCGTGAGGGACGTCAAGGGCCCCAGGAGTACGGCTCCGAAGAACAGGGTGGAAAGGATCCGGGCACCGAAGACGGCGGCGACGGCGAAGGCCGCCCCGCGGTATCCGGTGCCGAATGAGCCCTCAAGGACCGCCGCTTGCAGCGACAGCAGCACCAGCACGAGAAGGGCGAGTGCATCGCCGATACCGCCGACGAGCTGGGCGCTCCACAACCGCTTCAGCGGGGGAATACGCAACAGGGCCCGTACGGCGCGCTCGCGTGAGTCTGCGGCAAGTGTGTCGGAGGTGGGGCTCACGACCGTTGGCTGCTCGGCTCGCGTCATCCGCCCAGCCTATCGGCAGCGGTGCGGTGAACGTCGGCCCGTCCGAACATATGGACGTAAACAACTTTCGGCCATGGTGCGCGAGACCCTCTTGCGCACCACCGCCGCGCACTCTTTCGCGCCGCCGCCCGGCGCACTTGCGCACACCACCCCGCACGCCGACGCACGACCGCCCGGCACCTGGATCACAGGGATCGAGGCACCGGGCGGTAGTGCGTCGGCGTGCGCGGGGCGATCCGCGCGACGGCGGGGTCAGTCGTCCGACGGGGCGGCGGCGGAGGCAGAGGCGGACGCCGTCTTCTTCGCTGTCGCCGTCGTCTTCTTGACGGCCGTCTTGGCGGTCGTCGCCTTCTTGGCCGTCGTCGTCTTCTTCGCCGCGGTCTTCTTGGCGGCCGTGGTCTTGGTGGCCGTCGTCGTCTTGGCGGCCGTCTTCTTGGCCGTCGCCTTCTTCGCCGGTGCCTTCTTGGCCGTCTTCTTCTTCGCGGGCCCCTTGGCGCGCTTCTCGGCGAGCAGCTCGTAGCCACGCTCCGGCGTGATGTCCTCGACGCTGTCGTCGGTCCGCAGCGTCGCGTTGGTCTCGCCGTCGGTGACGTACGCGCCGAAGCGGCCGTCCTTCACCACGACCGGGGCACCGCTGACCGGGTCGGTGCCCAGCTCCTTGAGCGGCGGCTTGGCCGCGGCCCGGCCGCGCTGCTTGGGCTGGGCGTAGATCGCGAGGGCCTCTTCGAGGGTGATGTCGAAGAGCTGGTCCTCGGAGGTCAACGACCGGGAGTCGGTGCCCTTCTTCAGATACGGGCCGTAGCGGCCGTTCTGCGCGGTGATCTCGACGCCCTCGGCGTCCTCGCCGACGACGCGCGGCAGCGACATCAGCTTGAGGGCGTCGGCGAGGGTGACCGTGTCCAGGGACATGGACTTGAAGAGGGAGGCGGTCCGCGGCTTCACCGCGTTCTTGCCGGTCTTCGGCGTCCCCTCGGGCAGCACCTCGGTGACGTACGGGCCGTAGCGGCCGTCCTTGGCGATGATCTGGTTGCCGCTGACCGGGTCGGCGCCCAGCTCGAAGTCGCCGCTGGGCTTCGCCAGCAGCTCCTCGGCGAGCTCGACGGTCAGCTCGTCGGGTGCCAGGTCCTCGGGGACGTCGGCCCGCTGATGGCCCTCGGCGTCCTTCTCGCCCCGCTCGATGTACGGGCCGTAGCGGCCGACGCGGAGCTTGATGTCATTGCCGACCGGGAAGGAGGAGATCTCCCGGGCGTCGATCGCACCGAGGTCGGTGACCAGTGCCTTCAGGCCGCCGAGGTGGTCGCCGTCGCCGTTGCCGGCGTCGGAGGCCGCGCCGACTCCCGCGATGTCGTCACCGGGCTGGGCGCCGAAGTAGAAGCGCTTGAGCCACGGCACGGACTGGGCCTCGCCGCGCGAGATGCGGTCGAGGTCGTCCTCCATGCGGGCGGTGAAGTCGTAGTCGACGAGCCGGCCGAAGTGCTTCTCCAGCAGGTTGACCACGGCGAAGGACAGGAAGGACGGGACGAGTGCCGTGCCCTTCTTGAAGACGTAGCCGCGGTCGAGAATGGTCCCGATGATCGAGGCGTACGTCGACGGGCGGCCGATCTCGCGCTCTTCCAGCTCCTTGACCAGCGAGGCCTCGGTGTAACGGGCCGGGGGCTTGGTGGCGTGCCCGTCGACCGTGACCTCCTCGGCGGACAGCGCGTCGCCCTCGGCCACCTGCGGCAGCCGGCGCTCACGGTCGTCCAGCTCGGCGTTCGGGTCGTCCGCGCCCTCGACGTACGCCTTCATGAAGCCGTGGAAGGTGATCGTCTTGCCGGAGGCGGAGAACTCGGCGTCCCGGCCGTCGCTCGCCCGGCCACCGATCTTGACGGTGACGGAGTCGCCTACGGCGTCCTTCATCTGGGAGGCGACGGTCCGCTTCCAGATCAGCTCGTAGAGCCGGAACTGGTCGCCGGTGAGGCCGGTCTCGGCGGGGGTGCGGAAGCGGTCGCCGGAGGGGCGGATCGCCTCGTGCGCCTCCTGCGCGTTCTTGACCTTCCCGGCGTACGTACGCGGCTTCTCGGGGAGGTAGTTCGCCCCGTACAACTGCGTGACCTGGGCCCGGGCCGCGGAGACCGCGGTGTCCGAGAGGGTCGTGGAGTCCGTACGCATATAGGTGATGAAGCCGTTCTCGTACAGCTTCTGCGCCACCTGCATGGTCGCCTTCGCCCCGAAGCCCAGCTTGCGGCTCGCCTCCTGCTGGAGGGTCGTGGTCCGGAAGGGGGCGTACGGGGAGCGGCGGTACGGCTTCGACTCGACGGACCGGACCGCGAAGGAGGAGTCGGCGAGCGCGGCGGCGAGGGCGCGGGCGTTCGTCTCGTCCAGGTGCAGGGTCTGGGCGGAGCCGGCCTTCAGCTGCCCGTCGGGGCCGAAGTCACGGCCCTGGGCGATACGGCGGCCGTCGACCGCGCTGAGGCGGGCGGTGAGGGTCGAGGGGTCGGAGGCGTCACCGGTGCGGCCGGTGGCGAACTTTCCGGTCAGGTCCCAGTACTCGGCGGAGCGGAAGGCGATGCGCTCGCGCTCCCGCTCGACGACGAGCCGGGTGGCGACCGACTGGACGCGGCCCGCCGAGAGCTTCGGCATGACCTTCTTCCACAGGACCGGCGAGACCTCGTAGCCGTAGAGGCGGTCGAGGATGCGGCGGGTCTCCTGGGCGTCGACCATGCGCTGGTTGAGCTCGCGCGGGTTGGCGACGGCGGCCCGGATCGCGTCCTTGGTGATCTCGTGGAAGACCATCCGGTGGACCGGGACCTTGGGCTTGAGCACTTCCTGGAGGTGCCACGCGATGGCTTCGCCCTCGCGGTCCTCATCGGTGGCGAGGAAGAGTTCGTCGGACTCGGCCAGCAGCTGCTTGAGCTTCCTGACCTGGGCCTTCTTGTCGGCGTTGACGACATAGATGGGCTGGAAGTCGTGTTCGACGTCCACCCCGAGGCGGCGTACCTCGCCGGTGTACTCGTCCGGGACCTCGGCCGCGCCGTTCGGGAGGTCGCGGATGTGCCCGACGCTCGCCTCGACGACGTATCCGGGGCCGAGATAGCCCTTGATCGTCTTCGCCTTGGCAGGCGACTCGACGATGACGAGTCGGCGGCCGCCCTGTGCGGTCTCGCTGGTCGGGGACAACTTCGCTCTTCTCTCCGGTCGACACTCGATGGGCATCCGGGCAGCGTCATGACGCTGCCCGCGGTGCTGTCGCTGCGGAGTGTGACGGTACAACCCGCCCCCGTGTCAAACGGCAAAAGCCCGCAACGGCCACTCGAACGGTAACCCGACTTCCGCCATTCCTGCCGCCCGGACCGCCGGGTCCGCGCCGCGCGGAGGCTTGGCCGGTGTCTTTTCGGAGGTGGTCGCGGTGTCCGCCGGGCAACCTGTCGGCCCGGGCGCCGCACTGCCGGGGGCGGGGATCAGACGAGCGTGAAGCACCACACGCCGAGGCCGAGGAAAACTACGCCGAAGAGCGTCGTGAGTGCGGTGGAGGCGACGGGGCTCACACCGTGCGCCACCGGCGCGCGGTGCAGGGCTCGCGCCCCTGTCCAGATCAGGAGGGCGGTGCCGAACAGCGCCAGGGCCGTACCGGCGAAGACTGCTGAGACGCTCTCCATGTCGTACTCCTGGACCGTCGTGGCGAACCGCCCGGGGCGGGCCGGCCGGTCCCGGAGCCGGACCTCGACGGCCCGGCACGGGGAGGTTGTCACCCCGGGGCATCGCCCACACGAACCCCGGGTGAACAGCACTCCCCCGCCGACCAGCGGAACCCCATCGGCCGCATACGCATCGCGTAGGGGCCGGATTCGAGCCGGATTCGGGCCGGATTCGGATCGGACGGCTATCACCCGACCGGAACGCACGGCCCGGCGGCGCCGGAGAGCGCGCGGAGCAGAAACGCACTGGTGACAAGGGCGGCACCGCCCGACCGGGGAGCCCTCCCCACCCCGTACCGGAAGGCGGCCGCGGTCACTGTCCTACGGACACGGCCTCCAGCCCACACCGTCGTACGGAGACGGCCTCCAGTTCGCCCGCGGCCGCGCCCTCGGCGGCCTCGGCACACGCCGCGCTCGCCGCGCCCTCCACGCACTCCGCACTTGCTGAGGCCCTCACGCACACCGCACTCGCCGAGGCCCTCCCGCACCCTCCGCGGCCTACTGGCTCCGCGGTACAGCGCCGGGCGCCGGCTCCAGGAAGCCCTCCTCGACCAGCAGCCGGATCGCCTGCGGGGTGCGGTCGCGCAGGAGCACCGGGTCCTCCGCCATCAACTGCGCGATGGCGTCCAGGATCCGCCCGGCGGGCAGCGAGCCGTCGCACACGCCCGCGAACCCGGCGGCCACCGCGTCGACCTTGGTCGCCCGCATCATGCCGCGGTGCTGACGCAGCACCACATGCTCGGGGTCCTCCGCACCCGGCAGGCCGACCTGCTCCTGCACGACCTCGGCGGCGAGGACGAAGTGGCCGGCGAGCAGCGCCGCGTCGTCCTGGTCGCGGAGGTAGTCCTGGCGGGCGAAGTGCTCCTGGACGGCCTGCCCGAGCGGCTGCCGCACCGCGTGCGGCCACTCCTCGATCACGACCGAGGGGTTCCCGGCCGCCGCCGCGGCGGATTTGCGCAGGGTGATCCAGCCGAACCCCACGGCCGTGGCGCCCCGCGCCTCGAACTCGTCGAGCCACGCCTCGTACCGCTCGGTGTACTCGGCGGGGTCGCTGCGGTGGTCGCCGCTGTCCCGCAGCCACAGCTCGGCGTACTGCGTGACGTCCTGGACCTCGCGCTGGACGATCCAGGCGTCACAGCCGTACGGCACCCAGGAGCGCAGCCGGTCCTGCCACTCCTCGCCCTCCACCTGCTGCCAGTTGGCGAGGAACTGGGCGTAGCCCCCCTCATTCAGATGGGCGCCGGACTGCTGCACCAGCGCCCGGCACAGGTCGTCGCCGCCCATGCCGCCGTCCCGATAGGTGAGGCGGGCGCCGGGCGAGATGACGAAGGGCGGGTTGGAGACGATCAGGTCGAACGTATCGGAGCCCACCGGCTCGAAGAGGGAGCCCTCGCGCAGGTCGGCGGGGGCGGCGCCGGACAGGGCGAGGGTGAGCCGGGTGAACTCCAGGGCGCGGGGATTGAGGTCGGTGGCGGTGACCCGGCTCGCGTGCTGGGCGGCGTGCAGTGCCTGGATGCCGGAGCCCGTACCGAGGTCGAGGGCCGAGGCGACCGGTGCCCGGACCGTGATCCCGGCGAGGGTGGTGGAGGCCCCGCCTACCCCGAGGACGACGCCCTCCTCGCGCGAGCCGATCCCTCCCGCACCGCCGACCGAGCACCCGAGGTCGGACACGATGAACCAGTCCTCGCCGTCCGGCCCCCCGTACGGCCGTACGTCGACGCCCGCACGGACCCTCCCGTCGGCGTGGCTCACCCAGCCGTCCGCGAGGCACTCGGCGAGCGGCAGGGCGGCACGTGCCTGCTCCTCGGCGACGGGACGCTGCAACAGGAACAGCCGCACCAGCGTGTCGAGCGGGGTGTCACCCCGGGTGGCCCGCAGGGCGGGGACCGTCTCGCTGCGGGCGAGGGCGGCATAGGCGGGCGCGCCGAGGCGGTCAAGGAGCCCGTCCGCGGTGAAGTCCGCGGCGAGCAGGGCCTCACGGAGGGCGGCGGCGTGGTCGGGTGCGGGAAGGCTGCTCTTACTCACCCACCCATTGTGTCCGCTCCCACCGACAACGGCAGCGGCCCGGACACCCGCCGGGTGTCCGGGCCGCAAGAACGGCGCTCAGCCCTTCTTCTCCGCGGAGTCCTTGTCCGCAGGGTCCTTGCCCGCGGAGTCCCTCCTCCGTCGAGTCCTTGTCCGCGGAGTCCCTACTCCGTCGAGTCCTTGTCCGCGGAGTCCCTACTCCGTCGAGTCCTTCTCCGTCGCGTCGTTCTTGTCTGCGTCCGTGCCCGCCGGGGACGCGTCGGAGCCGGCCGCCGCGGAGCCGGAGGGGCCGGTCGAGGCACTCGGCTTCTGGCAGCCCTTCTGCTTCGACATCGCGACGCCGACCTCACCGGACTGGAGCTTCTTCAGAGCCTGGTCACCGCTGGTGCTGATCTTGTTCAGCTCGTCGGCGATGCCCTTCAGCCCGTCGGCGAACTTCGCCTGGTCCTTGGTGTCGAGCGCATCGACCTCGGTCTTGAGGTCGGCGTACGCCTTGGAGGAGGCGTTGAGCTCCTTGACCGCTTCCTTCTGCGTGGTCTCGCCGCCGTCGACCGGCGGCGGCCCGGCCGAGTCCACGGCGGTGCCCAGCGACTTGTACGCCTGGGAGATCTGCTGGAAGGCGGCCGAGTCCGTCTTCTGGACGTCCGCGGGCTTGCTGTTGTCCGCGGTCTGCTGCTGGATGGAGGCGTTGGCGTTGGCGATCTTCTGCAGTTGCGGCTGAACCTGGTCGCAGACCTTCTTGGCCCAGTCGTTGACCTTGTTGTCGCTGTCGTCGCTGCAGCCCGACAGCGTCAGTACGAGTACCGCACCGCCGGACAGTGCGGCTGCAAGCTTCTTGTTCACCGGATTGGTCCCTTCCAAGGCTCTCGGCCCCGGAACTTACACGCCGAGGGGACGACAGCCGGGTGCCGGTCATCCGGTGTGCACGCTTTTGAAGCCATTTGCACCAAGGGAAATGAGGGAGATGCCACTCGCGCCAAGAATCGGACGCACGATCGGTCACTCATCCGAAAGGCTGCTCCCGGTCATCCGGAGGGGAGCGGGAGGCGGAGAGGGAGCGGACGGTAGCGGCGGCCGGGCGGACGGCACGTCAAGACGAGCCGCCCGCCCGCTCCTTGAGCCGACGGCACACCGCAGCGCGCGCCCGGCACACCTCGCTACGCAAGGCTCATGGGGCCGCCGCTGGATCCGGCGCGGGAACCGAGGGGCTGCCGCCGCCCGGGGCGTCGTCATCGCCCACGGCGATGCCGCGCCGCTTGGAGACGTAGACCGCGACGACGATGATCCCGATGGCGACGACCGCCACCAGCGCCCGCACCCAGGGGTTGGCGTCCGCTCCGTAGCTGAACTGCACGATCGCCGGGGCGATGAGCAGGGCGACCAGGTTCATCACCTTGAGCAGCGGGTTGATCGCCGGGCCCGCCGTGTCCTTGAACGGGTCTCCGACCGTGTCGCCGATGACGGTCGCGGCATGGGCCTCGCTGCCCTTCCCACCGTGGTGGCCGTCCTCGACGAGCTTCTTGGCGTTGTCCCAGGCGCCCCCGGAGTTGGCGAGGAACACGGCCATCAACGTGCCCGTGGCGATCGCGCCGGCGAGGTACGAGCCGAGGGCGCCGACGCCGAGGGTGAAGCCGACCCCGATCGGCGCCAGGACCGCCAGCAGTCCCGGTGTGGCCAGTTCGCGCAGGGCGTCGCGCGTGCAGATGTCGACGACGCGCCCGTACTCGGGCTTCTCCGAGTAGTCCATGATCCCGGGGTGCTCGCGGAACTGCCGCCTGACCTCGTAGACCACGGCCCCGGCGGACCGGGAGACGGCGCTGATGGCCAGCCCGGAGAACAGGAAGACGACCGCGGCGCCCAGGATCAGGCCGACGAGGTTGTTGGGCTGCGAGATGTCCAGGCTCAGCCCCAGCTCGCCCGCCCCTGCCCCGACCTCGTCCACCGCCGTGGCGATGGCGTCGCGGTAGGACCCGAAGAGCGCCGCCGCAGCGAGGACGGCGGTGGCGATGGCGATGCCTTTGGTGATCGCTTTGGTCGTGTTGCCGACCGCGTCCAGGTCGGTGAGCACCTGGGCGCCGGCCCCGTGACGTCCCCGGACATCTCGGCGATGCCCTGGGCGTTGTCCGAGACCGGTCCGAAGGTGTCCATGGCGACGATGACGCCCACGGTGGTGAGGAGCCCCGTCCCGGCGAGCGCGACCGCGAAGAGCGCCAGCATGATCGACGTGCCGCCCAGCAGGAACGCCCCGTAGACGCCCAGGCTGATAAGCAACGCGGTGTACACGGCCGATTCCAGGCCGATGGAGATGCCCGCCAGCACCACGGTGGCCGGGCCGGTGAGCGAGGATTTCCCGATGTCCCGGACCGGGCGGCGGGTGGTCTCGGTGAAGTAGCCGGTGAGCTGCTGGATGAGCGCGGCCAGGACGATGCCGATGGCCACCGCGACCAGGGCGAAGATCCGCGGATCGCCGCCGTGTCCGGCGATCGCCTCGTCGGTGACCCCGTCCAGCTCGGCGTACGAGGAGGGCAGATAGGTGAAGGCGGCGACGGCCACCAGGGCGAGCGAGACCACCGCGGAGATGAAGAAGCCGCGGTTGATCGCGGTCATGCCGCTGCGGTCGGCGCGGCGCGGGGCCACCGCGAAGATCCCGATCATCGCTGTGACGACGCCGATCGCCGGGACCATCAGAGGGAAGGCGAGACCGGAGTCGCCGAACGCGGCCGTACCGAGGATGAGCGCCGCGACGAGCGTCACGGCGTACGACTCGAAGAGGTCGGCGGCCATGCCCGCGCAGTCACCGACGTTGTCGCCCACGTTGTCGGCGATGGTGGCGGCGTTGCGCGGATCGTCCTCCGGAATGCCCTGCTCGACCTTGCCCACCAGGTCGGCCCCGACATCCGCGGCCTTGGTGAAGATCCCACCGCCGACCCTCATGAACATGGCGATCAGCGCCGCGCCGAGACCGAACCCTTCCAGCACCTTGGGCGCGTCGGCAGCATAGACGAGCACCACGCAGGAGGCCCCGAGCAGGCCGAGTCCCACAGTGATCATTCCGACCACGCCACCGGTACGGAAAGCGATCTTCATCGCTTTGTGCGAGACGGCGGTGAGATCCTTTTCCGGCTCGCCTTCCGCTGGGGTCGCCTCACGGGCGGCTGCGGCCACCCGCACATTGCTCCGTACCGCGAGCCGCATGCCGATGTATCCGGTCGCCGCGGAGAAAATCGCACCCACCAGGAAGAAGAGGGAACGACCCGCGCGCTGCGACCAGTTGTCGGCCGGCAACAGGAACAACAGGAAGAACACGACGATGGAGAAGACACCGACCGTGCGCAGCTGTCGGGACAGATAGGCGTTCGCGCCCTCCTGGACCGCCGCGGCGATCTCCTTCATGCGTTCGGTGCCCTCGCCGGCCGCCAGGACCTGGCGGACGAGCAGCTGGGCGACGACCAGCGCGGCGACGGCGACGACCGCCACCACGACGACGATCAGCCGGTTGCCGTCGGTGAGTACCGCCGCCGCGAGGGAGACGGGCCGATCGGAAAGTGCGGATTCTTGCGTCAGTGCTGCCATTGGGGTGGTGAAGAACTCCGCCATACGTCCTCCTTGACGCTCAGCGCTCAAGTCGTGGACGGATTGTAGGGAGCGGAACCTGATCAAAACAGTGGGTGGGAAGAGAATTGATCGCTCTCCCCCCAACGCCGAAAGATCAGCGGAGAGATTCTCCTCGAATGCAGTAATGAGGCAGGCGCATTACGCGAGGGCACTCACGAAAAAAGGCCCTGATCAGCAGGGCCTGGAAAAACGAAACATCATCCGCACATCATCCGCGCGGCTCAACGCCCGCGATCCTCGACGCATGGGATCGGAGGCCGGATCCCAGCACCTCGGCACGTCGACACGTGACTCTCTCCCGGCCCGGAATCACGTTCAGAGGCGCAGGAACGGCGGCACGGACACGGAGGTGCCACGGGGTACGGGGCAGGAACACAGACCGCGCGGCCACGGGCACACGCGAGCAACATGCACGGGCACAGGGCCCTCAGGCGCAGGTACGGGCCCCAGAGGGCGCAGGGCCCTCAAGCCCCGCGGGCGCGGGCCCACAGAGGCAGGCGCAGGGTCCTCAAGGCGTGGGCGCGGTCCTCAGCGGCGCACTGCGGCGTCGGCCGTCGGCCAGCTCATGCGGATCACTCCGCCGGCCGCACCGGAGCGAACCTCCACGTCGTCGACGAGACCGCTGATGACCGCGAGGCCCATCTCGTCCTCGCCCTCACCGTCCATCTCTGGATCGGGCCGGTCGGGCCCCGCTCCGGAAGCACCGGAACCGTTGCGCTCCCCGGACGCGGTGGGACCCCCGCCGGGGCCGGGAACACTGTCCCCGACCTCGATGGAGAACGCCTTCTCCTCCTCGGTCAACGCGACGCTGACCGGCTCGGTGATGCCGTGACTGCGATGCAGCCCGACCGCGCGGCTGCACGCCTCCCCGACGGCGAGCCTGACCTCGTCGAGCACCGCCTCGTCGACGCCGGCCCTGCGCGCCACGGCGGCCGCCACCAGGCGGGCCGTCCTGACATGTTCAGGCTGGGCGCTGAAGCGGAGTTCAACGGTGGCCATGACATCCCCCTCGAACGTTCGGGCGTACGCCTCAGAGGCCCCGGGCATATCGCCCGGCACCCCTGCTCTCCTCCTCCGGAAGCCGACGAAGCCGACAGCCGACCCAAGGGTCGACCGCCTGCCCGTCACGGCCCACGCGCTGCCGCTGCCGGCCTGTTCACTGCCTGCCGACCGGCCCGGGGGCCGGTCCGCTCCGACCTCAGTCGGTGGCGGCGACAGCCTCGTCGACCGTGGTGTGAATCGGGAACACCTTGGTCAGACCTGTGATCCGGAAGATCTTGAGAATGCGCTCCTGGTTGCAGACCAGGCGCAACGAGCCCTCATGGGCCCGGACACGCTTCAAGCCGCCCACGAGCACGCCGAGGCCGGTGGAGTCGAGGAAGTCGACGCCTTCCATGTCGACAACCAAGTGGTAGCTGCCGTCATTCACCAACTCGACCAACTGCTCGCGCAGCTTGGGCGCGGTATACACATCAATCTCGCCACCGACCTCGACGACCGTACGGTCGCCACCAGGCCCGGACACATTGCGAGTCGACAGGGACAGGTCCACGGATCCTCCAGCACCTTGCTATCGAGCGGTCGCCCCTCGGTCTCCCCGACGGAGGCCAGGGGACGGATCGCCAGCCGCGATGGCATTCAATCACTTACCAGCAGCCATGCACGACGCCTTGGGACCATTGTCCGTCACACCAGTGACACACTCGGTGCCGATGGCCAAGAATCACCGTCCCGGACGACCACCCGAGAGTGGAGGCTCGCGCCCCTCTCCCGCCATGATCCTCGACCGGCTCGCCGCGGGGGCGGGCCGGGCCGCGCGCATCACTCATACGGAGCACTTGCCCCCGCGATCGGGAACCCATGCCATCTGGCCGGATCGCATCCGGCCAGAAGTGATCTCGGCAATCGAAAAGGCCGGGATCGCCCATCCGTGGGCCCATCAGGCGGCCGCGGCGGAACACGCGCTGGACGGCGAGTCGGTCGTGATCGCCACCGGCACGGCCTCCGGGAAGTCCCTCGCGTACCTCGCGCCGGTCCTCAGCACCCTCCTGGACGGCTCGGAGGCCCCCAACGGCCGCGGGGCCACCGCCCTGTACCTCGCCCCCACCAAGGCCCTGGCAGCCGACCAGCGGCGCTCGGTGAAGGCGCTCGCGGCCCCGCTCGGCAACGCCGTCAGGGCCGCGGTCTACGACGGCGACACCCCCGTCGAGGAACGCGAATGGGTGCGGCAGTACGCGAACTACGTCCTGACCAACCCCGACATGCTGCACCGCGGAATCCTGCCTTCCCACCCCCGCTGGGCCTCGTTCCTGCGCGCCCTGCGGTACGTCGTGATCGACGAGTGCCACACCTACCGGGGCGTCTTCGGCTCCCACGTCGCCCAGGTCCTGCGCCGTCTACGCCGTCTGTGCGCCCGCTACGGGGCCGATCCGGTCTTCCTGCTCGCCTCGGCCACGGCGGCCGATCCCGCGGTCGCAGCCGGGCGTCTGACGGGTCTGCCGGTCCGGGAGGTGTCCGACGACGCCTCCCCGCGCGGTGAGCTGGTCTTCGCCCTGTGGGAGCCCCCGCTGACCGATCTGCACGGCGAGAAGGGCGCACCCGTTCGCCGTACCGCGACGGCCGAGACCGCCGACCTCCTCACCGACCTGACCCTCCAGGGCGTCCGCTCGGTCGCCTTCGTACGCTCCCGGCGCGGCGCGGAACTGATCTCGGTGATCGCGAAGGAGCGCCTCGCGGAGGTCGACCGCTCGCTGCCGAAACGGGTCGCCGCCTATCGCGGGGGTTACCTCCCCGAGGAGCGCCGGGCCCTGGAGCGGGCGCTGCACTCCGGCGAGCTGCTCGGTCTGGCGGCCACCACCGCCCTGGAACTGGGCATCGACGTCTCCGGCCTCGGCGCGGTCGTCATCTCCGGCTACCCGGGCACACGGGCGTCCCTCTGGCAGCAGGCGGGCCGGGCCGGCCGCTCCGGGCAGGGCGCCCTGGCCGTTCTCGTGGCCCGGGACGACCCGCTGGACACGTACCTGGTGCATCACCCCGAGGCCCTGTTCCAGCAGCCCGTCGAGTCGACGGTGCTCGACCCGGACAACCCCTACGTCCTCGCCCCCCACCTCTGCGCCGCGGCCGCCGAGCTACCCCTGACCGAGCCCGACATCGCCCTCTTCGGCCCGGCCGTTCCCGAGCTGCTGCCGCAACTGGAGGCGGCGAAGCTGCTGCGCAGACGAGCGTCGGGCTGGCACTGGACGCGCCGCGAGCGTGCCGCCGACCTGGCCGACATCCGGGGCGGGGGCGGCCGCCCCGTCCAGATCGTCGAGGAGGGCACCGGCCGCCTGCTGGGCACCGTCGACGAGGCCGCCGCCCACACCTCCGTCCACGAGGGTGCCGTCCACCTCCACCAGGGCCGCACCCACCTGGTCCGGAGACTGGACCTGGAGGACTCCGTCGCCCTGGTCGAACAGGCCGATCCGCCGTACTCGACGGTCGCCCGCGACACCACGGCCATCACCGTCCTGAAGACCGACACCGAGATCCCCTGGGGCCAGGGGCGGCTCTGTTACGGCTCCGTCGAGGTCACCAACCAGGTCGTCTCCTTCCTCCGCCGGAAGCTGATCACCGGGGAAGTCCTGGGCGAGACGAAGCTCGACCTGCCGCCCCGCACCCTGCGCACCCGCGCCGTGTGGTGGACGGTCACCGAGGACCAGCTCGACGCGGCCCGCGTCAATCCGGAGATCCTCGGCGGCGCACTGCACGCCGCCGAGCACGCGTCGATCGGCCTGCTGCCGCTCTTCGCCACCTGCGACCGCTGGGACATCGGCGGCGTGTCCGTACCGCTGCACCCCGACACCCTGCTGCCGACGGTCTTCGTCTACGACGGCCACCCAGGAGGAGCCGGATTCGCCGAGCGGGCCTTCCACACCGCCCGTACGTGGTTGACGGCGACCCGGGAGGCCATCGCGTCCTGCGAGTGCGAGGCGGGCTGCCCCTCCTGCATCCAGTCTCCCAAGTGCGGCAACGGCAACGAGCCCCTGCACAAGCGCGGAGCCGTACGCCTGCTCACCGAACTCCTCAGGGCCGCACCCCCGGAACCGAACGACCCGGTATAGCCCGGCTATCGCCCGGAGATCCGGCCCCAGGGTCGGCGGGAGGGCCCGCGGGAGGGCCGGCCCGGGCCCTGACAGCGGGCAGGTAGGGGCCGAATCCCGAGCGGGCGGTCACATCAGCGATCTCCCCGTGCACCACGCAGCGAAGGAGCACGGCCCCCTGGGCCAGGGCCACTCGCCGGGCCGCCCCACACGCGGCCACCGTCCCTTCCAGCGCCCGGTCCGCAGCCGCGAGGGCGGCCAGATCCGCGGCCCCGCCCGCCCGGTGACGGGCAGCCACGGCCTGCCCCAGCGCGAGCACCACGGCGAACACGGTGCAGAGCCCGGTCGCGGTGACAGCCACCCACACCGTCGCCACACCTCGGTCCGCACCGAGACCCGCACGCTGGTTCGCGATCCGGCCTGCAATCCGGCCCCTGAGGCGGCTCCCGAGCCGGGTCGCAATCCGGGCCCCGAGCCTGGCTGCGATGCGATCCGTTCGCCGTCCCGCTCCCCGCCCCGCTCTCCGGTCCGCGCCCCGTCCCATCCTCCAGCTCATACCTCTGTCCTCGCTCTCGCCCTCGTCTCTCTCCCCGCCCCGACCCGCCCCGAGCCGCATCGCCCGACTCGCCCCGACCGCGGGATACCTGCCCCACCGACGACGGTGACGACGCCCGCCCGGCACTCGGCGGCGGCCCCGGATCTCCTTCTCCCTCGCCCTCACGGCCCGGAGTCCCCGACCGTGTCCTCCGCCAGGGCGGCCGCCTCGGCGCTCAAGGTCAGGGCCAGCACGCCCGGCCCCGGGGTCGGGGCTTCCACCCGGACGCGCCACAGGTCTCCTGCCCGCCCCACCTCGACCTGGGCGCCGTGGGGTGCCGCGTCGCGGGCGGCTGCCCGTACCGCCGCCTCCGGCTCAGAGCGGGCCGCCGCCCGCGCTCCCGCGCGCGCCGCGTCCACACAACGGATCTGGTCCGAGGCCGCCATCAACGCCCACAGCAGCGCCATGGTGAAGGCCACCAGCACCGGGATCACCACGGCCGCCTCCGCGGTCACAGCGCCCCGGTCGCCGCTCCCGTCGCCGCGCATGGCCGGGCCCCCGTGCGGTCCCCGCCGTCGCCTCCGGGGAAGGCTGCGGCCGGATGCCACGGGCCCCTCGCCCGAGCAATGCCCCGGCGGGGTCTCAGAATTTCGCATCGAGCGCGTCCTCGACCAGCGACTGCAACGCCGACAGCACCGGCCCGCTGTTCACCACCTTGTAGAGCACCGCCGCGAAGGCGCACGCGGCAATGGTTCCCACCGCGTACTCGGACGTGGTCATCCCCCGGTCGGATCGACCGAGCCGCCCCGCCCACCGGGCGGCCCACTTCGCCCTCCGGTCCGGCACACCCTCGGACAGCCGGCCTCCGCGCAGAACGTCGACGGCCCGGCCCCAGAACTTCGTTTCCATTTCATCCCCCGATGAGCATCGATGACGAGCGGGCGCCCGAAGGGAACACCCGTTAGTGACAGCGAAAATGAATGGCCGCCAGGTCGCGCCGGCCACGAAAACCGGCGGGCTCACCAGCCCGGTGGGCCCGCCGGTCCACGCAGCCTCACCAGCCCAGACGGCCCACTGGCCCACGCAGCCTCACCCGCCCGGACGGCCGGTCGCGAGCAGGTCGCCGGCGAGGCCGATGATCACCGGCGCCACCCCGACCGACAGGAAGGCGGGGAGGAAGCAGAGGCCTACCGGCGCCGTGATCAGCACCCCGGCCCGTTGCGCCCGCGCCACCGCCGCGGCGGCTCGCTCGGCGCGTATCGACTCGGCCAGCCTGGCGACCGGCTCCGCAGCCGGAGCCCCCGTCGAACCCGCTCGGTGCAGACAGCGGGCCAGCGGGCCGGCCCCCGGTATCTCCCCGAACCGGCCCCACGCCTCGGCCGGTTCACCGCCGAGGCGGATCTCCGCGGCCGTACGGGCGAGCCGATCACCGACCGGTCCGCCGATGGATTCGCCCACCTCCGCCGCCGCCTCCCGCGGACCTGCCCCGACCGCGATACAGGCCGCCAGCAGATCCGCGGCCAGCGGAAGCTGCCCGGCGATCACGGCCCGCTCCCGGTGGGCACCGCCCGGACGAGCGACGGGCCGGTTTCGCCGCCACCGCCACAGCCCGTACGCCGCGGCCGAACCGACCGCGCAGCCCATCGCGCCGCCGACCAGAAACCATCCGGCCAACCAGGCCCCGGCCGGGGCCGCCCAACACCGGGCGGACTCGAAGAGACTCAAACCACCGCCCGCCCGGAACGGCTCGACCAGCCGGCTCCCCCTGCCGGGCCGTGCCGCGATGACCGTCCCCAGCAACAGCGCACCCCGCCCGCGCACCGCTCGCTTCCGAAATCCGGCGGCGATCACGGCTGCCAGATGCACCGCCGCGCCCAGCACCGCCGCCGACATCCCCAGGCTGTGGAGAAGCCCTCCGTCCGCCACGTTCACCCCGCCTCCCCTCCACGCACGATCCGGCAGGCCCAGTACAGCCCGGCCGCCTCCAGGAACACCCCAACAGCCAGGCAGGCCAGGCCGCCCGGGGTGTGCAGCAGTACACGCAAGGGTTCGGCTCCGAGTGCCGCTCCCAGCCCCAGACCCGCAAGTGGGAGCAGTGCCAGGACCACGACCGTCGACCACGCTCCCGCCAGTTGCGCACGGAGCTCCTCCCGTGTGCGCCGGTCTTCCCGCAGCGCCGCCTCCAGTCGCTCCAGCCCGGTCGCCAGCCCGGCCCCGCCGTCCACGGCCACGCGCCAGCACGCGGCCATTCCGGACAGGCCCCCGAGCCCCGGGCCCTCCGCAGCCTGCCGCAGCGCCGCCGGCACATCGCCGCCGAACCGCGCCGCCGCCAGCACCGCGGCCTCCGCCTCCCCCAGCCGGCCGCCTGAAGTGGGCGGCGCCGATGGGCCGGCCTCCGCCGGACCTTCGCGCAGCGCGACCAGCAACGCCTGCCCCGGCTCGCGGCCGGCCCGCAGCTCCCCGACCACGGCTCCGCACAACGCCGCCACCGCGGTCTCGGCCCGCTCCGCCTTCCGCGCCCCTGCCCGCCGCCGCAACCACCGGCGCGCCAACGGGACCGCCACGGCCCCCGCGACCAGCGGCAGCACCGAACCCCCCAGCACCGCAAGCAGCACCGCGACCGGAACGCACCACCACTCCCGACGCCCCCGGGCCGACTCCCCCACACGCCCCAGCGCCTTGAGCAGGTGTGGCCGCCATCGGCTCCATGGCCGATCCGACTCGGCGGGAGCGTGCACGAACAACACTCGCGCCCGCCGAACGCCCGCGTCCCGCACCATCGCGAGCCACACCGCTGCACCCGCGCAGAGAGCCACCCCATGGGCCGCGTACGCGGACGTCGCCCCCGTCACAGCGCACCCCCGATCAGCGACCGCAGACGTTCCCATCCGCGCTCCGGGACGAATCCGCCGACGCCCCAGCTCAGGGCCGGAACCGTGAGGACCAGTCCTGCCGGGTCCCGCTCCAGGACGTGCACCTCGGCGACTCGCCGTTGCCCCGCGCGGTCCCGCACGAGATGCACGACCACAGAGAGCGCGGCCGCCAACTGGCTGTGCAGCGCAACCCGGTCGAGACCGGCTGCGGTGCCCAGAGCCTCCAGTCGGGCCGGAACATGCTCGGCGGCATTGGCGTGGACGGTGCCGCACCCCCCTTCGTGTCCGGTGTTCAGGGCGGCCAGCAACTGCGTGACCTCAGCTCCTCGCACCTCACCGACCACCAGGCGGTCGGGCCGCATGCGCAGTGCCTGCCGCACCAGATCCCGCAACGTCACCCGGCCCGCCCCCTCCTGATTGGCCGGACGGGACTCCAGACGGACCACATGCGGATGGTCCGGCCGCAGTTCGGCGGAGTCCTCGGCGAGCACGATCCGCTCGTTCGGACCGACCGCGCCCAGCAGACTGGCGAGGAGGGTCGTCTTGCCCGCTCCGGTGCCACCGCTGATCACATAGGAGATCCGCGCTTCCACGAGCGCCCGCAGGATCCGATCTCCGCCCGGCGGCACCGTGCCCGCCTCCACCAACTCCGCCAACGTGAAGGCCCGCGGCCGCACCACGCGCAGGGAGAGGCAGGTCGAGCCGACGGACACCGGAGGCAGCACGGCGTGCATCCGTGTGCCGTCGGGCAGTCGTGCGTCCACCCACGGACGTGCGTCGTCGAGCCTTCTGCCCGCCACCGCGGCGAGACGCTGGGCCAGCCTCCGCACCGCCGCCGCGTCAGGGAAGGAGACGCCCGTCAGCTGGAGCCCACCGCCCCGGTCCACCCACACCCGGTCCGGTGCGGAGACCAGCACATCGGTCACCTCCGGATCCATGAGCAACGGCTCCAGCACTCCCGTGCCGACGAGTTCGCCGCGCAACTCCGCCGCCGCCCCGAGCACCTCGGCATCACCCAGCAACCGCCCCTGGGCCCTGAGTGCAGCGGCCACGCCGGCCGGGGTGGGAGCGGCACCGCTGCGTGCCAGCCGCTGGCGTACGGCGTCGAGCAGTTCGTCCGTCATGCCGCCCCTCCCCCGGGCAGGCCGGTCACGGAGCTTGCGTCACCGGCCGCCGCTGCCTGTTCCCAGAAGGCGGAACAGAACCGGGCGAGCGACCCCCGCGCGTCGGCTCCGGGCGGGGTGCCGTCGTCCTGGGAGACCAGAAGGCCCGCTTCCAAGGGGAGTTCGCCGACGAGCGGGAGACCGATGGCCTGGGCGACCCATCGCCCGTCCAGCCCTGACGCGTACGGCCCCCGGGGCACCACCCGCAGGTCGTCCAGCACCATGCCGACCGTGGCCGCGACGCGCCTGGCCGCTGCTACCGCGCGCAGTTCGCCCGGCACCACGAGCAGGCCCAGATCGAGTTGCGCCAGTGCTTCGGCGACTGACTCGTCGACCCGGCGCGGAAGGTCCACCACCACCGCCCCGCCGAGTCGTCGCGCGGCGGCCAGCACCGCACGCATCGCCTGCGGCGGGATCACCACCTCGTCGTCCCGACCCCAGCTCAGCACCCGCAGCCCGTGGAGGGCGGGCAGCGAGTCCTCGAGGGCTCCGCCCCCGAGACGGCCCTTCGACTGCGCGAAATCCGGCCATCGCATGCCTTCGGCCCGTTCGCCGCCGAGCAGGACGTCGATCCCACCCCCCAACGGGTCGGCGTCGATCAGCATCGTCCGCCTGCCGGACCTCGCCGCACTCACGGCGAGGGCGCAGGCCAGCGTCGATGCGCCGGAGCCGCCCCGGCCGCCCATCACACCGACGGTGAAAGCAGGCCTTCCGACGCCTTCGGCGGCGTTGGCGATCTGATCGACGAGCCAGGCCTCGGAATCGGGCAGGCGCAGCACATATTCGGCCCCGATCTCCACCGCCCGCCGCCACACGTCGGGGTCGTCCTGGTCCCGTCCCACCAGCATCACCCCTTTCCTGCGACCGGCACCGCGACAACGCGCGGCGGCGTCGTCTCCCACCAGCACCATCGGAGCCCGCTCCCAGCCGCCCCGGTGCCCGGGCGGCCCGTGATGAACTTCCGGCTCGGCTCCGGCCGCCGCGCACAGCCGCAGCAGGTCGTCGAGCAGTTCCACGTCCTCCGTCACGATCAGCGGGCCACCGCGCCGGCCCCCGTCGACCGCCGTTCCCTCTCCTGCGATGGATCCAGCCACGATCTCCGCCCCCTTCTCACTGCCCCTTCAGTGCGGTTCGCGGTGTTCTCGGAGCGTTCCGAGATGCGCGATTCCGGCACCCGCGGACTTCGCGGGTGGAATCAACGTGCAGCACCTCGGAAAATCATGTGGATCTTGATGAAAAATTGTGGACAACTTCGAGACTGTGAATAACTTCGTAACCCGAACCAGCGACTTCCGGAGCGCGGCCTTCTGGCTACACACTGTGACGAGACGAGTCGCACGACACCCGACTCGCGCGATCAGGCCGACGGGCGGCCAGACGGGAGGCTCAGGTGGTTCCCACCCCTAAAACGCGTCCGGACATGCGACGACCCCCGCCGGGGGGGAGAGCGGGGGTCGTCCCCACGGCCGACTCGGGGGGGGGAGGAGCCGGACCGGGTTAGCACGGTCGCGAACGATCCGTGACTTCCATGGTGTACCCGAGGGCCTTCTCAGGCAAACCCACGCGCCGGAGTTTACGCCGAATGGTGGGCCCCTATGCTCAGCGTTGTGGAAAACTGCTTCTCGCCGCGCACAGCAGCCTTCTTTGACCTGGACAAGACGGTCATTGCGAAGTCTTCGACGCTGACCTTCAGCAAGTCCTTCTACCAAGGCGGACTGATCAACCGCCGCGCCGTACTGCGCACTGCGTACGCACAGTTTGTGTTCCTCGCCGGGGGCGCAGATCACGACCAGATGGAGCGGATGCGTGAATATCTCTCCGCGCTCTGCAAGGGGTGGAACGTCCAGCAGGTCAAGGAGATCGTCGCCGAGACCCTGCACGACCTGATCGACCCGATCATCTACGACGAGGCCGCCACCCTCATCGAAGAGCACCACACGGCGGGGCGCGATGTGGTCATCGTTTCGACCTCGGGCGCCGAAGTCGTCGAGCCCATCGGCGAATTGCTCGGCGCCGACCGCGTCGTCGCCACGCGCATGGTCGTCGGTGACGACGGGTGCTTCACGGGAGAGGTCGAGTACTACGCCTACGGACCGACCAAGGCCGAGGCCGTGAAGGCGCTCGCGGTCTCGGAGGGGTACGACCTTTCGCGCTGCTACGCCTACAGCGACTCGGCGACCGATGTACCGATGCTGGAGTCGGTCGGCCACCCGCACGCGGTCAATCCCGACCGCGCGCTGCGCCGCGAAGCGACCCTTCGCGAGTGGCCGATTCTCGTCTTCAACCGCCCGGTCCGACTCAAGCAGCGGCTGCCGGCCTTCTCGATGCCGCCCCGCCCCGCTCTCGTGGCGGCGGCCGCGGTCGGCGCGGCGGCCGTCACCGCCGGACTGGTCTGGTACGCCAGTCGTCGGCGTACCGCCGGCGCCGCCCTGCCCGGGTGAGACGGGGCGGGGCTCAGCCAGGTGAGCAAGGACGCCACCGGAGTGACACCTTCGCCCGATTCGCCCTTGATTGAACCTAAAAGTAAAGAAGCGGGGCCAGGGGTATCCCTTCCTCTGGTCCTGGAGTACAAAGGATTTAACGGCCCGCGAGACCAAGGACATCCGCGAGGATGACCTGAAACGCATAACGGCCCCACGGACCGCGCACGAAAGCCGAGCACCCACGCGACGTCGACCCGTCGATTACGGGCCAGCCGCACCAGGTGACGGGCAAAGTACCCGACCTGATGGGCAAACTACGAGGACGCTTGGTAACTGGGCGGACGTGCCAGCGGCGGTACCGCACATCGGTGCCGCCGCAACCCTTGCCCCGGCCATCAGCCCACGGTCGCCCGCAATTCGACTGCCTCACCCGGCGGCGCCCTCCGCGCCACTCGCACCCTCCGACGGCCGCGGCATCGGCCCCTTGGGCCACTTTCGACCGAAGACACGTCGAGCGTTGAGCGTTGCGGCCACATGCGCTCCGGAGGCCGCGTCGACCTCGATCCCGCGGGCCTCGATCCGGCATCGGCCCGATCCGGCATCGGCCCGATCCGCTACCGGTCCGAGTCGGCGTCGGGCCCCCGGGCAGCGGCAGGGCTCCTCAGGCTGCGCCGCGCTGAAGCGCCTCGCACACCGCGGTCGACTCGCGCACACCCAGCTCGACGGAGCGCCCGCAGTGGGTGATCCAGGCCGCCATGCCATCCGGGGTCCCGGCCGTATAGCCCTCGAACGCCGCGACATAGGCCGCCCGGCCCTGCTCCGCGTGTCCCACCTCGGCCGGGCAGATCGACTTCGGGTCGAGCCCGCTGCCGATCAGCACGATGCGCTCGGCGGTCCGGGCCACCAGACCGTTGTGCGAGCCGAACGGACGCAACGCCAGCAGCTCGCCGTGCACCACGGCGGCCGTGACCAGCGCGGGGGCGCTGCCGCCCGCAATGATCAGCCGCGAAAGCCCTTCGAGCCGTCCGGCGACCTCCTCGGCCCCGGGAACAGGTGCCTCGATCAGCGGCTCGTCGACGGATTCACCCGCCAGTCGAGGGCGCCCCACCACCGCGTCGTCGGGAGTCGCTCCGCCGGCCGCCACCAGATGCAACCGAGCCAGCACCCGTAGGGGTGACTGTCGCCAGATGGAAAGGAGTTGCCCAGCCTCCGCGGTGAGCCTCAGCGCGGCGCCGACCATGCGCGCCTCGTCCTCACCGCTGAAGTCGGTACGCCGACGCACCTCCTCGAGGTTCCAGTCGGCACCGGCCAGCGCGGCCGAACCACGCGAACCCCGCAGTGCGGCTTCGGCCGTGACCTCAGTGCTGCGGCGTCGCATGACGCGATGACCGTAGACCCGGTCGACGGCCTTGCGCACGGAGTCCACGGCATCGGGGACGCCGGGCAGGGAACCGAGCGCGGCGAGCGGGTCAGAGGCAGTCGTACTCATAAGTAGCGAGGCTACGCGCCCACCACGCCCGTACCACCCCCACCCGCAAGTGGCCTTCTTCACGAACAGTGACAGCAGAACGCAATGAACCCGCTACCCTAGGTGAACATGAAGATCGCTTTCGTCGGGAAGGGCGGCAGCGGAAAGACCACGCTGTCCTCGCTCTTCATCCGCCACCTCGCCGCCAACGAAGCCCACGTCATCGCCGTGGACGCCGATATCAACCAGCACCTGGGGGCCGCTCTCGGCCTGGACGAGGCAGAAGCCGCCGCGCTGCCCGCCATGGGGGCGCACCTCCCGCTCATCAAGGACTACCTGCGGGGCGCCAACCCCCGTATCGCCTCCGCCGAGACGATGATCAAGACGACTCCGCCCGGCGAGGGCTCCCGACTGCTGCGGGTCCGCGAGGACAACCCGATCTACTCGGCCTGCGCGCGCCCGGTTCGGCTGGACGACGGGGGCGTCCGGCTGATGGCGACGGGGCCCTTCACGGAGTCCGATCTCGGAGTGGCCTGCTACCACTCGAAGGTCGGGGCCGTGGAGCTCTGCCTCAACCACCTGGTCGACGGCCCCGACGAGTACGTCGTGGTCGATATGACGGCCGGCTCGGACTCGTTCGCCTCGGGTATGTTCACGCGCTTCGACATGACGTTCCTGGTTGCGGAGCCGACCCGTAAGGGGGTGTCCGTCTATCGCCAGTACAAGGAGTACGCACGCGACTTCGGCGTCGCCCTGAAGGTCGTCGGGAACAAGGTGCAGGGCCCGGACGACCTGGAGTTCCTGCGTGCGGAGGTCGGCGACGACCTGCTGATCGGGATCGGCCACTCCGACTGGGTGCGGTCGATGGAGAAGGGGCTGCCGTCCAGGTTCGAGCTGCTGGAGGCCGACAATCGGATGGCTCTGCAGACGCTGCAGGACGCGGCCGAGGACTCGTACGGGTCGCGTGACTGGGAGCGCTACACGCGGCAGATGGTGCACTTCCACCTGAAGAACGCCGAGAGCTGGGGCAACGAGAAGACCGGTGCCGACCTGGCCGCCCAGGTCGACCCCGCCTTCGTGCTCGACGAACGCCACGCAGAAGCGGGCGTGACCGCACCCGCCTGACTCATCGCACGGGCCCCCCTCGTCGGCAGTCTTTCGTCGGCAGTCTTTCGTCGGCCGTCTTTCGTCCGCCGCCTTCGTCCGCCGCCTTTCGTCGGTCCCCTCGCCGGCCGCCTCTCGGTGGCCGACGAGGGAGCGAACGATGCAGCGGGCGCGATCGGCCGATGCTTCGGCCGGCGTTCCCTCGGCGTTTCAGCCAGTCGCTCCGGCTGGAACCGAACCCGCGTCACCCTGACCCGAGGCAGTGCCCAGAGCCCGATCCGGGGCCTGGTCAGGGGTCTCTCCGGCATCCCCGCCCGGAGCCTGGTCCGGTGCCTGGTCAGGGGCCTCTCCGGCGCCCTCGGCCGGGGCCTGGTCCTTGCCTTCGCCCTGACCGTTGCCCTGGCCCTGGTCCTTGCCCTGGCTCTGGTCCTTGCCCTGGTCCTTGTCCTCGCCCCGGTCCTTGTCCGCGCCCTTGTCCTCGGGTCGGGCGGCGGCCTGTTGGGTGCCGAGGTAGGACGACCAGCCCGTCTTGGGCGCCTCGCCGACGCCGAGCGTGGTGAGCTTGGCCAGCGTCTTCGGGTCCTGTGCGTCCAGCCAGTCGGCGAGTTGACGGAAGGACACGCAGCGCACGCCCTCCTTGGTACACACCTGCGCGATGGTCTCCTCGATGGCGCGCATGTAGGTGCCGCCGTTCCAGGACTCGAAGTGGTTGCCGATGATCAGAGGTGCCCGGTTGCCGTTGTACGAGCGGTCGAAGGCCTGAAGCAGCCCGTCCCGCATTTGGTTGCCCCAGTACTCGTGCTGGGAGGGGTCCCCCTGGGTGGCTGTACCGGACTGGTTGACCATGAAGTTGTAGTCCATCGAGAGGGTCTCGAAGGCGCGGCCCGGCATCGGGACGAGCTGGAGCGGAATGTCCCAGACCCCGTCCTTCTTCTTGGGCCAGACCTGGTTGCCGACGCCGCTGGAGTCGTAGCGGAAGCCCATGGTCCGGGCGGCGGCGACCATGTTCTTCTGGCCTTCGAGGCACGGGGTGCGGGCGCCGACCAGTTCCTTGTCGTAGTCGAAGGGGAGCGGGGCCTCGCCCTTCAGCTCCGGAGTGTTGGTCTTCCAGCCCTTGACGAAAGCTTTCGCCTGGCTGATCTCGCTCTTCCACTCATCGACGGACCAGGTCCCGACGCCGCCGTCCTTGCCGCAGAAGTGGCCGTTGAAGTGGGTGCCGATCTCGTTGCCTTCCAGCCACGCGGCACGCACCTCGTTGAGGGTGTCGCGGATGCCCTCGGTGTCGTTGAAGCCGATGTCGGAACGGCCCGGCGCGTGCTGGGGCGGGTTGTAGAGGTCCTTCTTCTCCTCCGGCAGCAGGTACACGCCGCTGAGGAAGTACGTCATCTTGGCGTTGTACTTCTTGGCCACGCCGCGGAAGTGCGAGAAGAGTTTCTGGCTGTCCTCTCCGGCTCCGTCCCAGGAGAAGACCACGAACTGGGGAGGCTTCTCGCCGGGCGCCAGGCGTTCGACGGCCGGAATCTTCGGCTGGGCGCCGGTGAAGGCGGTGGACCCGTCGCCGATGAGCTTGACCGCGTTCTTCGGGGCGGCGGCCGGGGGGTTCTCCTTGGCGCCGTGAGCGCCCTTCTCCGTGTCGGCTCCGGCGCCCCCTGACGCGGACCCTCCGGATCCGGCTCCGGAACAGCCCGCGAGCACGGCGACCAAGGCCGTGGACATGACGCCCAAGGTGATCCTCTTCGTGGCGGCCATCATCCGCCCACCCTCTTCCTTGCAGGTTATTTGCGTTGAAGTGCCGACACGGCGCGGCCAAATTCGCACACGGTTCCGCACGGCGCGGGCGACATACCGAATGAAAAGCTGCTTATTCACCATCAAGAGTCATCAAATAGCCCGAATGCCTTCGGTCTGAACCGGACGCGCCCCGGGCCCGTGCAACCGTGCGACCCCGATCCGGATCGCACCCGCCACACCCACGCATCACACCCACCCGCCACACCCGACCGACACGGC
This sequence comes from Streptomyces sp. MGP-P1, assembly GCF_057766565.1. NCBI lineage: Bacteria > Bacillati > Actinomycetota > Actinomycetes > Kitasatosporales > Streptomycetaceae > Streptomyces > Streptomyces sp. MGP-P1. The sequence continues at coordinate 569,498 of NZ_JBYMEM010000005.1, forward strand.
CGACCGCCTCGCCAGACCGGACGCCTCGGCACGCCTCGACGCGCCCCGACGGGGACGGAACTGCACCGCGCCACGCGTCGCGCGGCGACCCTCGACCGCGGGGCGGGATCATGGCCCCATACACGAAGACACAGGTCTAAACCAATTCCCGGCAGGCCCTTGTCACCTGGCCCCGCGCCTGATGAGCTATGCCCCGGGACACAACGGACACCCTGGGACTGGGAGAAGTCGTGAGTAACGAGAGCCTGGCCAATCTGCTTCGGGAAGAGCGGAAATTCGCTCCGCCTGCCGCTCTGGCCGCCAACGCCAACGTCACCGCAGAGGCGTACGAGCAGGCCGAGGCGGACCGGCTGGGCTTCTGGGCCGAGCAGGCCCGCCGCCTGACGTGGGCCACCGAGCCGACCGAGACCCTCGACTGGAGCAACCCGCCCTTCGCGAAGTGGTTCGCGGACGGCAAGCTGAACGTCGCGTACAACTGCGTGGACCGCCACGTCGAGGCGGGCAACGGCGACCGGGTCGCCATCCACTTCGAGGGCGAGCCGGGCGACAGCCGGGCCATCACCTACGCGGAGCTGAAGGACGAGGTCTCCCGCGCCGCCAACGCCCTGACCGAATTGGGCGTCGGCAAGGGCGACCGAGTCGCCGTCTACCTGCCCATGATCCCCGAGGCCGCCATCGCGATGCTGGCCTGCGCCCGCATCGGCGCCGCGCACTCCGTGGTCTTCGGCGGCTTCTCGGCCGACGCCATCGCCGCCCGTATCAAGGACGCGGACGCCAAGGTCGTCATCACGGCCGACGGCGGCTACCGCCGCGGCAAGCCCTCCGCGCTCAAGCCCGCGGTCGACGACGCCGTCTCGCGGTTCGAGAGCGTCGAGCACGTCCTCGTCGTCCGCCGCACCGGCCAGGACACGGCGTGGACCGAGGGCCGCGACGTCTGGTGGCACGAGATCACCGCCCGGCAGTCCGCCGAGCACACCCCCGAGGCCTTCGAGGCGGAGCAGCCGCTCTTCATCCTCTACACCTCGGGCACCACGGGTAAGCCGAAGGGCATCCTGCACACCTCCGGCGGTTACCTCACCCAGGCGTCGTACACGCACAACGCGGTCTTCGACCTGAAGCCCGAGTCCGACGTCTACTGGTGCACCGCCGACATCGGCTGGGTCACCGGGCACTCGTACATCGTCTACGGGCCGCTGGCCAACGGTGCGACGCAGGTCATGTACGAGGGCACCCCGGACACCCCGCACCAGGGCCGGTTCTGGGAGATCGTGCAGAAGTACGGCGTCACGATCCTCTACACCGCCCCCACGGCGATCCGTACGTTCATGAAGTGGGGCGACGACATCCCCGCGAAGTTCGACCTGAGCAGCCTCCGCGTCCTCGGATCGGTCGGTGAGCCGATCAACCCCGAGGCGTGGATGTGGTACCGGAAGAACATCGGCGCCGACACGTGCCCCATCGTGGACACCTGGTGGCAGACCGAGACCGGCGCGATGATGATCTCGCCGCTGCCCGGTGTGACGGAGACGAAGCCGGGAAGCGCCCAGCGCGCGCTGCCGGGCATCGCCGCCACCGTCGTGGACGACGACGCCAACGAGGTGCCGGACGGCGGGGGCGGCTACCTCGTCCTCACCGAGCCGTGGCCCTCCATGCTCCGCACCATCTGGGGCGACGACCAGCGGTTCATCGACACCTACTGGTCGCGCTTCGAGGGCAAGTACTTCGCGGGCGACGGTGCGAAGAAGGACGAGGACGGCGACATCTGGCTGCTCGGCCGGGTCGACGACGTCATGCTCGTCTCCGGGCACAACATCTCCACCACCGAGGTCGAGTCCGCCCTCGTCTCCCACCCGTCGGTCGCCGAGGCCGCCGTGGTCGGCGCCGCGGACGAGACGACCGGCCAGGCCATCGTGGCGTTCGTGATCCTGCGCGGCACCGCCACAGCCTCGGACGAACTGGTCGCCGACCTGCGCAACCACGTCGGCACGACCCTCGGTCCGATCGCGAAGCCCAAGCGGGTCCTGCCGGTCGCCGAGCTGCCCAAGACCCGCTCCGGCAAGATCATGCGCCGCCTCCTCCGCGACGTCGCCGAGAACCGCGAACTGGGCGACGTCACCACGCTGACCGACTCCTCCGTGATGGACCTGATCACCACCCAGCTGCCGTCCTCCTCGTCCGAGGACTAGGACCGACAGAACCGACAGCACAGAACAGAGCAGGCGCAGAACAGACACAGGGCTACACAGGCACAGAGCTACGGAGTACGGCTCCGATGGGCATCCGGCAACGCGCCGGGTGCCCATCGGGCATTTAGTCTGAAGATCACCTCATACGGTCCCACTCCTCACGCCCCCGGTAGAGTGGGCGCTTCACACAACTGCAGAGAACATCTCCACAGGGGCGCCGGGAAGTCTGGTCGGCATGTCCATCAGCCATGCCCTCATGCCGCCCCTGACCTGGAGGTCCTCTCGTGGCACCGCCCAACCCGCCCGCGCCGCCCGTCCCGCCGCGGCGCCCGCTGCTCGGCCGGCTCTCGCTCACCGAGCGGAACTACGTGGCGGAAGCGCTCCGCACCGAGACGGTCGGCGGGGTGCTCCTGCTGGCCGCGGCGGTCGCCGCCCTCGTCTGGGCCAACGCCTTCGGCGACTCGTACGAAGCGGTCAGCAAGTTCCACTTCGGCATCGACGCCATCGGCCTGGACCTCTCCGTCGCGCACTGGGCGGCGGACGGGCTGCTCGCGGTCTTCTTCTTCGTGGCCGGCGTCGAACTCAAGCGCGAACTGGTGGCGGGCGAACTCCGCGATCCGAAGGCCGCGGCCCTCCCGGTGGTGGCGGCGCTGTGCGGCATGGCGGTGCCCGCCCTCGTCTACTTCCTCACCGTGGTCGTCGGCGGCGGCTCGACGAACGGCTGGGCCGTCCCCACCGCCACCGACATCGCCTTCGCGCTCGCCGTCCTCGCGGTGATCGGCACCTCGCTGCCGTCCGCACTGCGGGCCTTCCTGCTGACCCTGGCCGTCGTCGACGACCTCTTCGCGATCCTGATCATCGCGGTGTTCTTCACCTCGGACCTGAACTTCCTGGCGCTCGGCGGGGCCGTCCTCGGCCTGGTCGTCTTCCACTTCCTCCTCCGCTTCGACGTCCGGGGCTGGTACGTCTACGTTCCGCTCGCCCTGGTCATCTGGGGCCTGATGTACAACAGCGGCATCCACGCCACCATCGCCGGGGTCGCGATGGGACTCATGCTGCGCTGCACCCGTCGCGAGGGAGAGAAGCACTCCCCGGGCGAGCACATCGAACACCTGGTCCGCCCACTGTCCGCCGGGATCGCCGTCCCGCTGTTCGCCCTGTTCTCGGCCGGGGTCGCGCTGAACGGTGAGGCGCTGGCCGGTGTCTTCACCCGGCCCGAAACGCTCGGCGTCGTCCTCGGTCTCGTCGTCGGCAAGACCGTCGGCATCTTCGGCGGCACCTACCTCGCCGCCCGCTTCACCAAGGCGGAGCTGAACAAGGACCTGGCCTGGGCGGATGTCCTGGCACTCGCCTCGCTCGCCGGCATCGGGTTCACCGTCTCGCTGCTCATCGGGGAGCTGGCCTTCGAGGGCGACCCGGAGATGATCAACGAGATCAAGGCCGCTGTACTGCTCGGTTCGTTGATCGCGGCCCTGCTCGCCTGCGTACTGCTGAAACTCCGGGTACGCAGGTACAAGGAGCTGTACGAGGCCGAGGAGCTGGACGAGGACGAATCCGGGGTACCCGACGTCTACGAGCAGGATGATCCGGAATATCACCTGCGGATGGCCGCCATCCACGAGCGGAAGGCGGCAGAACACCGCCGTCTCGCCGAAGAGCGGGCGGGGGCAGCGCGCGACGAGACGAACAGTCCGGCATGATCTGACATCGGACGTGTCGAAGACGGAGAGGGAGTCAGGGATGAGCGACCCCGGCAACTACGCGGGCAGTGCGGACCGCAGCATCGGGCAGTTGGTCGCCACGGCGACGGCCGAGATGTCCGCGCTGGTGCACGACGAGATCGCCCTGGCCAAGGCGGAGGTACGGCAGGACGTCAAGCGCGGGGCGATCGGCAGCGCGGCGTTCATCGCCGCGGGCGTACTGCTGCTGTTCACGATGCCGATGCTGAGCTTCGCGGCCGCGTACGGGATCCACAACCTGGGCCTGGGCCTGGCGTGGTCCTTCCTGATCGTGGCGGGCGCCTTCATCATCCTGGCCGCCCTGATCGGATTCATCGGCCTGCGGAAGTTCAAGAAGATCAAGCCGCCGGAGAAGTCCATCGCCTCCGCCAAGCAGACCGCCGCCGTCCTGCAGAAGGCCAAGCCGCACCCGCGCCCGTCGATCGCGGCCGACGCGATCATCGAGCGCTCCGGCAGCAGCCTGGCGAGGAAGAGCGTCGAGAGCGGCTCCGCGAAGGACGCCGGTAAGAACACCGGTAAGGGCAGGGCCGCCGTTGTGGCACGCTCGTCCACATGACGGTTCCCGATTCCAGCGCATTCGGCCCGATGGGTCCGGCAGCCCCGGCCGAACCGGCCACGAGCCCCGCGGGCCGGGCCGCCGCCGGTGGCCCGGTGCGCCTCGACGGCCCCTGGACCCACCGCGACGTGGCGGCCAACGGTGCGCGGTTCCACATCGCGGAGATGGGCGAGGGGCCGCTGGTGCTCCTGCTGCACGGCTTCCCGCAGTTCTGGTGGACCTGGCGCCACCAGCTGCCGGCGCTCGCCGACGCGGGGTTCCGGGCGGTCGCGATGGACCTGCGGGGGGTGGGCGGCAGCGACCGAACACCACGCGGTTACGACCCCGCCAACCTGGCCCTCGACGTCACCGGGGTGATCCGCTCCCTGGGTGAGCCCGACGCCGCCCTGGTCGGCCACGACCTCGGCGGCTACCTCGCCTGGACGGCCGCCGTGATGCGCCCCAAGCTGGTCCGCCGGCTCGCCGTCTCCTCCATGCCGCACCCCCGCCGCTGGCGCTCGTCGATGCTGTCCGACTTCGCGCAGTCGCGGGCCGGTTCGTACGTCTGGGGCTTCCAGCGCCCGTGGCTTCCGGAGCGTCAGCTCCTCGCGGACGACGCGGCGCTGGTCGGGAGCCTCATCCAGGACTGGGCGGGCCCCCGCACCCCGGACTTTCCCGACGAGGAGACCCTGGACGCCTACCGGCGGGCCATGAGCATCCCCTCCACCGCCCACTGCTCGATCGAGCCGTACCGCTGGATGGTGCGGTCGATGGCGCGTCCGGACGGGATCCAGTTCAACCGGCGGATGAAGCGTCCGGTCCGGGTGCCCACGCTGCACCTGCACGGGTCGCTCGATCCGGCGGTCCGCACCCGTAGTTCGGCCGGGTCCGGCCAGTACGTCGAGGCGCCCTACCGGTGGCGACTTTTCGACGGTGTCGGGCACTTCCCGCACGAGGAGGATCCGATCGGCTTCTCCACCGAACTCATCAACTGGCTCAAGGACCCCGAGCCCGACCGGTAGCCGCCCGCCCGTCACGGGCACGCGTGTCCGACGAACAGCCAATTGCCCGCCGCATAGGCCAATTGGCTGACTCTCGCACGATTACCGACCTTGGGTCACGGGCAGACGTCGGGGTATGGGCTGGACGCACGACTTCACTGACGAAGCACGCAACCGCCGCTCCACCGCGTCAGCCGGTGTGAGCACTCATGAAGGGGGCGGCCTCCGGGGCCGGGTGCACGGTGTGCATGACCTTCACCGTTCCCGCCTCGGGATTCCGCGCATCCTCCGCCGTCGGGCCCGCTGGGTCTCGGCACGGCTCCGACACCCCCGTAACTGACCCTCACCGGCCCGGCCGGGCCGGACGCCAGGGGTGTCCGGCAGGGATGTCGGACACGCCCTAGAGTGCTCGTTCCGGCCCTAGAGGGCGCAGCCCTGGCTGTCGACCTGCTGGTTGGCCTCGCGGCCGATCTCGATGTCCTCGCGGATCTCGTCGGCCGTCAGCGCGTAACCGGTCTCCGGGTCGTCCAGCGACTTGGCGAACACCACTCCGTACACCTTTCCGTCCGGAGTGAGCAGCGGGCCGCCCGAGTTGCCCTGGCGCACCGTCGCGTAGAGCGAGTACACATCGCGGCGCACCGTGCCCCGGTGGTAGATGTCCGGGCCGTCGGCGTCGATGCGGGCGCGGACGCGGGCCGAGCGCACGTCGTACGCGCCGTTCTCGGGGAAGCCCGCGACGATCGCGCTGTCGCCGGTCTCCGCGTCGTCGTCCGGGCCGGTGAACTGCAGTGGCCTGGCCCGGAGATCGGGGACGTCCAGGACCGCGATGTCGCGCTGCCAGTCGTAGAGGACGACCTTCGCGTCGTACAGCCGGCCTTCGCCGCCGATCTGCACGGTGGGCTCCTCCACACCGCCGACCACATGGGCGTTGGTCATCACCCGGCGCTCGGAGAAGACGAAGCCGGTGCCTTCGAGGACCTTGCCGCAGCTCGGGGCCGTGCCCACGACCTTGACGATCGACTTCTTGGCGCGGGCGGCCACCGGGCTGCCCACGAGCGCCGGGTCCGGGGCCTTGACCTCGGTGATCGGCTCGTTGGCGAACGGGCTGAAGACCTGCGGGAAGCCGTTCTGCGCGAGGACGGAGGAGAAGTCCTGGAACCAGCTGGGCGCCTGCTCCGGCATCACCCGGTCGACCCCGAGCAGCACCGAGGAGTTGCGGACCTCCTTGCCGAGGGTCGGCAGCGAGGTGCCCGCCAGCAGCAGGCCGATCATCCAGGCCACCAGCAGCATGGCCACCACGTTGACCAGGGCGCCTCCGGTGGCGTCCAGGGCGCGCGCGGGCGACCACGTGATGTACCGGCGGAGCCGGTTGCCCAGGTGGGTGGTGAAGGCCTGGCCGACCGAGGCGCAGACGATCACGATGACGACCGCGCCGATGGCGACGGCGGTGGAGACCTCGGCGTCCTCGGTCACCCGGTCCCAGATGACCGGCAGCAGGTAGACGGCGACGAGACCGCCCCCGAGGAAGCCGATCACCGACAGGATGCCGACGACGAAACCCTGGCGATAGCCGATGACCGCGAACCACACGGCAGCCAGCAGCAGCAGGATGTCCAGCACGTTCACCGTCTGTAGCCTCGCAGTTTCGTCACCTGGCCCGTCGGTGGTGACGGGGTCCGGGCCGGGCCCGGAACAGCGCAGCAGGACAGCCAGCGTGTCATGCGCGCCAGTCGAGCGGCACCTGTCTGGCCCTGTCCCAGGGGCGTTCCCATCCCGCGTAGTGCACAATCCGGTCGATCACTCCGGCGGTGAAACCCCAGACCAGGGCCGATTCGACCAGGAATGCCGGGCCGCTGTGCCCGCTCGGGTGGATGGCCGTGGCCCGGTTCGCGGGGTCCGTGAGATCCGCCACGGGGACCGTGAAGACCCGGGCCGTCTCGGCTGGATCGACCACCCCGACCGGGCTGGGCGCACGCCACCAGCCGAGCACGGGCGTCACGACGAAACCGCTGACCGGGATGTAGAGCCGGGGCAGCACGCCGAAGAGCTGTACGCCCCGGGGGTCGAGCCCGGTCTCCTCCTCGGCCTCGCGCAGCGCCGCCCGCAGGGGCCCGGTGGTGGCCTGGTCGCCGTCCTCGGGATCCAGCGCGCCGCCGGGGAAGGACGGCTGCCCGGCGTGGGAGCGCAGGGTCACGGAGCGCTCCATCAGCAGCAGTTCGGGCCCGCGCTCCCCCTCGCCGAACAGGACCAGGACGGCGGACTGCCGGCCCACCCCGCTCTCGGGCGGCAGGAAGCGGCTGAGCTGCTGCGGCTGGACGCTGCGCGCTGCCGCCGCGACGGGGTCGAGCCACGCGGGCAGGCCGTCCGTGGTGATGGCGACGGCCGGGTCGGGAGCGCGGCCGCCAACGCCGCGACCCGGCCCCTCGGCGAGGTCGTTCCCGGCGTGCGTCGTGCCGTGTGTGTGCGTGTGCGCGTGCGTCATAGGCACCCCCGTCGAGTCACAACGCCTGTCATCGGCCATTTCGTTCCGAGCCGTTCCGTCCTGAGGGGTGAAGTGCGGGGGGGGCGTGCGCGGGGCGTCGCCCTCACCCCGCCCCGAGCGCGGGGGCGGGCTTTCCCGGGTAGTCGGCGGGCGGGCTGAGCCGCTGGCCCGGATAGCCGCCCATCTCGTACTTGAGGAGCTTCCCGGCCTTCTCCGGATCGGTCTCGCCCTCTCCGTACGAAGGACAGAGCGGGGCGATGGGGCAGGCGCCGCAGGCGGGCTTGCGGGCGTGGCAGATCCGGCGGCCGTGGAACACCACCCGGTGCGAGAGCATCGTCCACTCGCTCTTGGGGAAGATCCCGGCGACGACCGCCTCGACCTTCACCGGGTCCTCCTCGTCGGTCCACTTCCAGCGCCGCACCAGACGCCCGAAGTGCGTGTCGACGGTGATGCCGGGGACGCCGAAGGCGTTGCCCAGGACCACGTTGGCGGTCTTGCGGCCGACGCCGGGCAGCTTCACCAGGTCCTCCAGCCGCCCCGGGACCTCGCCGCCGAACTCGTCCCGGAGGGCGGTCGAGAGGCCGAGCAGCGACTTGGTCTTCGCCCGGAAGAACCCGGTCGGCCGGATGATCTCCTCCATCTCTTCCGGCACGGCCGCCGCCATGTCCTCGGGGGTGGGGTAGGCGGCGAAGAGCGCGGGGGTGGTCTGGTTGACCCTCAGGTCCGTGGTCTGGGCGGAGAGGACCGTGGCCACGAGGAGCTCGAACGGGTTACGGAAGTCCAGCTCGGGATGGGCGTACGGATAGACCTCGGCGAGCTCCCGGTTGATCCGGCGGGCCCGGCGGACCATCGCGAGGTGCGACTCCGCCTTCGGCGCCTTGGCCGCCTTGGGCGCCTTGCGTACCGTGGCCGCCTTGGCCGTGGCAGCCGTCCGCGCCGTGGCAGCCGTGGCAGCCGTGGCAGCCGTGGCCTTGGCCGCCTCGCGCCCCGTGGCAGGCTTGGCCTTTTTATCGGATTTGCCGGATTTGCTGGATTCGCCGGGTTGGGCGGATTGGGCGGGCGTTGGCGATGACGACGATGACACTGCGGACCTCCTGGCCGACTTCCGGAGCGACTCCCCCGGCTCGCCGGGGAAGCCGTGCGCCCCTCCGAGGGGGCCATTCGCGGCATTCTTCGGGCGCGGCCAGGGCTGTTCGCCCACAGCGGAATCGCTGCCCTGCAAGGCCGCTTCAGCCCCCTGGGCCTGCGCTCTCCCCGGCGTTCTGGACACCCGGCCAGCCTAGAGCCAGGCACCGACAACCACCGCCGTCACGGCGTATCCGCCCCCGATCGGCCCCCTGCCGTAGGGTCCGGCCCGCCCGTGCGTCAAACTGGTTTGTGATTGATCGCACTGTTTTACCGTCCGGCATGATGGGGACCACGGTTCCCTGAACAGGCCGACAAGGAGAGAACTCGTGGACGACGTTCTGCGGCGCGCCCCGCTTTTCGCGGCGCTCGATGATGAGCAGGCCGCGGAGCTCCGCGCCTCGATGAGTGAGGTGACCCTCGCGCGCGGAGACGCGCTGTTCCACGAGGGCGACCAGGGTGACCGCCTGTACGTGGTCACCGAGGGCAAGGTGAAGCTCCACCGCACCTCACCCGACGGGCGCGAGAACATGCTGGCCGTGCTCGGCCCCGGCGAGCTGATCGGGGAGCTGTCGCTCTTCGACCCGGGCCCCCGTACGGCGACCGCCTCCGCGCTGACCGAGGTCAAGCTCCTCGGCCTCGGCCACGGCGACCTGCAGCCCTGGCTGAACGCCCGGCCCGAGGTGGCCACCGCGCTGCTGCGCGCGGTCGCCCGCCGACTGCGCAAGACCAACGACCAGATGTCCGACCTGGTCTTCTCCGATGTGCCGGGCCGTGTCGCCCGCGCCCTCCTGGACCTGTCGCGCCGCTTCGGCGTCCAGTCCGAGGAAGGCATCCACGTCGTGCACGACCTCACCCAGGAGGAGTTGGCTCAGCTGGTAGGCGCCTCCCGCGAGACGGTCAACAAGGCGCTCGCGGACTTCGCGGGCCGCGGCTGGCTGCGCCTGGAGGCCCGTGCGGTCATCCTGCTGGACGTGGAGCGGCTGGCGAAGCGTTCGCGCTGACCTCGTTTCCGTACGCGAAGGGCCCCGCCGACCGGGGCACGTACCGGAGTACGCACTCCGGTACGTCCGTCGGCGAGGCCCTTCGCCGCGCGAGGCCCTTCGCCGCGCGGGGCCCGGATCAGCTCTGGATCAGCCCGTGCTCGGTCAGGTACTCCAGCTGCGCCCGCACCGACAGCTCGGCGGCCGGCCACAGGGAGCGGTCCACGTCGGCGTACACCGTCGCCACCACCTCCGACGGCGTACGGTGCCCGGCCTCCACCGCCGTCTCCACCTGGGCGAGCCGGTGCGCGCGGTGGGCCAGGTAGAACTCCACCGCCCCCTGCGCGTCCTCCAGCACCGGGCCGTGGCCCGGCAGCACCGTGTGGACGCCGTCGTCGACCGTCAGCGACCGCAACCGCCTGAGCGAGGCCAGGTAGTCGCCGAGGCGCCCGTCCGGATGCGCGACCACCGTCGTGCCGCGGCCGAGGATCGTGTCGCCCGTCAGCACCGCCCGGTCGGCGGGCAGATGGAACGAGAGCGAGTCCGCGGTGTGCCCGGGCGTCGGTACGACCCGCAGCTCCAGGCCGCCGGTGGTGATCACGTCGCCCGCCGCGAGGCCCTCGTCGCCCAGCCGCAGCGCGGCGTCCAGGGCTCGCACCTTCGTCCCCGTCAGCTCCGCGAACCGGCCCGCGCCCTCCGCGTGGTCGGGGTGGCCATGGGTGAGCAGCGTGAGGCCCACGCGCCGCCCGGACCGCTCCACAGCCCCGATCACGGCCCGCAGGTGTACGTCGTCGAGCGGCCCGGGATCGATGACGACCGCGAGGTCGGAGTCCGGCTCGGCCACGATCCAGGTGTTCGTCCCGTCGAGCGTCATCGCGGACGGGTTGGGCGCGAGGATGTTGACCGTACGGGTGGTGGCGGGGCCGGAGGCCACGGTTCCGCGCGGCTGTCCGGGCAGGGCTGCCGCGTCGCTCACGCTCCACCGCCTGCCGGGCCCGCCGCGGGTACGTGCTTGGTGAACTCGTCGTGCCCCGGCCAGGTCAGCACCAGTTCGCCGCCCTCCAGACGGGCCTGCGCGAGGACCGGGGCCATGTCCTGCCCATAGGCCGCCCCGAGGGCCTCCGCGGCCGTCCTGTACGGCGCGAGGGCTCGCAGCGTGGTCACGGTGGGCGGCATCATCAGCAGCTCGCCCCGGTCGTAGCGGCGGGCCGCGTCGGCGGGGGCGATCCACACCGTGCGGTCGGCCTCGGTGGAGACGTCCCGGGTGCGCTGCCCCTCGGGGAGCGCGGCGACGAAGAACCAGGTGTCGTACCGGCGCGGTTCGAACTCCGGCGTGATCCAGCGCGCCCACGCGCCCAGCAGGTCCGAGCGCAGCACCAGGCCGCGCCGGTCCAGGAACTCCGCGAAGGACAGCTCCCGGGCGACCAGCGCCTCCCGGTCGGCCTCCCAGTCGTCCCTGGTCGTGTCGCCGACCACGGTGTCGGCGGTCGGCCCGGCGAGGAGGACGCCCGCCTCCTCGAACGTCTCGCGCACCGCCGCGCAGACGACGGCCTGCGCCTCGGTGACCGTCGCCACCCCGAGCCGGGCGGCCCACTCCTCCAGCGGGGGCCCGGCCCACCCGATCAGCCGGTCGTCGTCGCGCGGATCGACCCCGCCACCCGGATAGGCGTACGCGCCCCCGGCGAAGGCCATGGAGGTCCGGCGGCGAAGCATGTGCACGACAGGGCCACCGGACGCGCCGCCCGTCCCGCCCGGATCGCCGCCCGTCCCGCCCGCCTCGTGCCCGCCCGGATCGCGGAGCAGCATCACGGTGGCGGCCCGCCGGGGTGTCACGGCCGTCAGCTCACCGGCGGCGAGGGCCCGGATCCGGTCGGGCCATTCCGGGGGGTACCACTGACCTTGGGACATGGCCGGAGGCTATCCGGAACCGCGCCGATGTTCGAGGGGCTCCCGGCCCCCGCATCGTCGCGGTGACCCACCCGCCCCGTACACGCCCCCCAAGCCCCGTGCACGCCGCCCAAGCCCCGTACATGCCACCCAAGCCCCGTACACGCCGGCCGTGCCCCGAAACCGCCCGCCACGCCCGTACACGCCGGCCAAGCCCGGTACACAGACGATCCCGCCCGGTCGCGGGGACCGGGCGGGATCGAAAGGCGGGGCGAGAAGGGTTTCTCAGGCGTCGTCGAGCTCCACCTGGACCTCGACCTCGACCGGCGCGTCCAGCGGCAGCACGGCGACGCCCACGGCGCTGCGGGCGTGCACGCCCTTGTCGCCGAGGACCGCGCCCAGCAGCTCGCTGGCGCCGTTGATCACGGCGGGCTGGCCGGTGAAGTCGGAGGCCGAGGCGACGAAGCCCACGACCTTCACGACCCGCTTGATCCGGTCCAGATCGCCGGCGACCGACTTCACGGCGGCCAGGGCGTTGAGCGCGCAGGTCTTCGCGAGCTCCTTCGCCTCGTCCGGCGTGACCTCGGCGCCGACCTTGCCCGTGACGGCGAGCTTGCCGTCCACCATCGGCAGCTGGCCCGAGGTGTACACGTACACCCCGGACCGCACGGCCGGCTGGTACGAGGCCAGCGGCGGCACGACGGCGGGCAGGGTCAGGCCCAGCTCGGCGAGCCGCGCCTCGACGGCGCCCGCCACTACGCCTTCTCCCGCTTCAGGTAGGCCACGAGCTGCTCGGGGTTGTTCGGGCCGGGAACGACCTGGACCAGCTCCCAGCCGTCCTCGCCCCAGGTGTCCAGAATCTGCTTGGTCGCGTGCACGAGAAGCGGCACGGTCGCGTATTCCCACTTGGTCATGGGCCCGACTGTAACGCCTGGCACGTACGGTCCCGTGCGTAGCCCGGGGCCGGACTGGTTAGGCTCGAATACGTGAGCAGGTTCCAGGTCGTCAGCGGCAAGGGCGGCACCGGTAAGACCACGGTCGCCGCCGCCCTCGCGCTCGCCCTCGCGACCGAGGGCAGGCGCACCCTCCTCGTCGAGGTCGAGGGCAGGCAGGGCATCGCCCAGCTCTTCGGTTCCGAGGCGCTCCCCTACGAGGAGCGCAAGATCGCCGTCGCGCCGGGCGGCGGCGAGGTGTACGCGCTGGCGATCGACGCCGAACGCGCGCTCCTCGACTACCTCCAGATGTTCTACAAGCTCGGCAGCGCCGGCCGGGCGCTGAAGAAGCTCGGCGCGATCGACTTCGCCACCACCATCGCTCCCGGCGTCCGGGACGTCCTGCTGACGGGCAAAGCGTGCGAAGCCGTACGCCGCAAGGACAAGCAGGGACGGTTCGTCTACGACCACGTGATCATGGACGCCCCGCCGACCGGCCGGATCACCCGCTTCCTGAACGTCAACGACGAGGTCGCCGGGCTGGCCCGGATCGGCCCCATACACAACCAGGCCCAGGCCGTGATGCGGGTCCTGAAGTCCCCGCAGACCGCCGTCCATCTGGTGACCCTCCTGGAGGAGATGCCGGTCCAGGAGACCGCGGACAGCATCGCGGAGCTGCGCGCCGCCGAACTGCCCGTGGGCAGCGTGTTCGTGAACATGGTCCGCCCGCATCTCCTCGACGAGGACTCCCTGCGCACCGCCGCGGGCGGCCGCCGCAAGGAGATCGCCAAAGCGCTGACCCGGGCCGGAGTGACCGGTTCCGCGGCGCTCGTACGGCCCCTGGTCGAGCAGGCGGCCGAGCACGCCGAGCGGGTCGGCCTGGAGCGGGAGCAGCGCGCGGTGCTGGCCGGCCTCGGCCTGCCGGCGGCGGAGCTGCCGCTGATCGGCGACGGGGTGGACCTCGCCGCGCTGCACGACCTGGCCACGGAGCTCCGTAAGCAGGGCGCGGGGGAAGAGGGAGAGGCATGACGGCGAACACAGCCGGTGGGGGCCCGTCCGTGGCGGGGCTGGACACGGACGCGCTGCTGGACGACCCGGGCATCCGGATCGTCGTGTGCTGCGGCTCCGGCGGGGTCGGCAAGACCACGACCGCCGCCGCCCTGGGCGTACGGGCGGCCGAGCGCGGCCGGAAGGTCGTCGTCCTCACCATCGACCCGGCCCGTCGGCTCGCCCAGTCCATGGGCATCGACCGGCTGGACAACGTGCCGAGGCGGGTCGACGGCATCGACGGCGAGGGCGAACTGCACGCCATGATGCTGGACATGAAGCGGACCTTCGACGAGACCGTCGAGGCCCACGCGGACGCCGAACGGGCCAGGGCGATCCTGGAGAACCCCTTCTACCAGTCCCTGTCGGCCGGGTTCGCCGGTACGCAGGAGTACATGGCGATGGAGAAGCTCGGGCAGTTGCGGGCGCGCGACGAGTGGGACCTGATCATCGTCGACACGCCTCCCTCGCGCTCCGCGCTGGACTTCCTGGACGCGCCGAAGCGGCTCGGATCGTTCCTCGACGGGAAGTTCATCCGGCTGCTGATGGCGCCCGCGAAGGTGGGCGGCCGGGCCGGGATGAAGTTCCTCAATGTCGGCATGTCGATGATGAGCGGAACGCTGGGCAAACTGCTCGGGGGTCAGTTCCTGCGGGACGTCCAGACGTTCGTCGCCGCGATGGACACCATGTTCGGCGGCTTCCGCAGCCGCGCGGACGCCACGTACAAGCTGCTCCAGGCGCCCGGCACGGCCTTTCTCGTGGTGGCGACGCCGGAGCAGGACGCGCTGCGTGAGGCGGCCTATTTCGTGGAGCGGCTGGCCGCCGAGAAGATGCCGCTGGCCGGTCTGGTCCTCAACCGTGTGCACGGCAGCGAGGCTTCACGGCTCTCCGCCGAGCAGGCACTGGCCGCCGCAGAAAATCTTGACGACACCCGCATTGTGGATCAGAGGGCCGGGAAAGCTGGCCTTGGTGACCAGGAAGCCCCCGACCCGGCGGTCACCGCTTCCGGACCGACCGAGCCGCCCCTCTCCCCCGAGGCAGGGCAGGCGTCCGGCCCCGAGCCCGCAGCCGAGCACGAGGACACGACGGAGAACGAACCGCCCTACGAGAACATCGCGACATCCGCGAACACTTCTGATGACGCGACGAGCCCGGACGACGCGACGAGCCCCGCGGACACGTCCGACTCCACCGACGCGATCGCCGACGAGGCCGTGGGCGTCGAGGAACTGACGTCGGGTCTGTTGCGTCTGCACGCCGAGCGCATGCAGATCGTCGCCCGCGAGCACCGCACCCGCGACCGCTTCACCGCGCTGCACCCCGAGGTGCCGGTGACGGCCGTGGCGGCGCTGCCCGGCGACGTACACGACCTGAACGGCCTCCGGGCCATCGGCGACCGCCTGGCGGACGGTTCCACCCCGACTCCCGCCGGAGCGGCGTAAACACCCCGACCCCTGCCGGAACGGCGTAGACATCCCAACCTCTGCCGGAGCGCGTAGACGCCACCCGCCGGGCCTGGCGGCATACAGGCCGACCAGGCCGTGCCGGCACCTACCCGACGGCCGCGTACGGCTCGTGCAGCTCCTCGTCCTCCAGCCCGATGCCCCCGGGCAGAACACCGGTGGACCGCTCGTACTCGCTGCGCGCGGTCTCCAGCAGTCGGCGCCAGGACGTGACGGTGGGCCGGCGCCGCAGCAGTGCGCGGCGCTCCCTCTCCGTCATCCCACCCCACACGCCGAATTCGACGCGATTGTCGAGCGCATCGGCCAGGCACTCGGTCCGCACCGGACATCCGGTGCACACCGCCTTGGCCCTGTTCTGCGCTGCCCCTTGTACGAATAGTTCATCCGGATCGGTAGTGCGGCAGGCTGCCTGCGCACTCCAGTCGGTTACCCAGCCCATCCCGGCGCCGTCCTCTCCCGAATCGAGGCTCCCCCACGGCGGTAGCGGCATATTCACCGCTGCCAGTTGAGGACGTTACGGAAGGTGGGGACAGCACAACACCCCCTTCGGGCCCAATCTTGAATGGTCCGAACGGACTATGCGTATGCGGCAGATCACCCAGGGGAGTGAGCCGAGGACATGCGCGACTATCTCCGTGAAAAGGGGACAGTGCACTCAAGTTGCAAGGGACTTCTCGCGACATACGGGGCGATTTCGGGAGCGCCTCGATGGCTACGTGAAGAGCAATGCGGTTGCTCATCCGCCGGGTGAAGAATGACCAGAAGATGCGCATGGGGTTGCAGGGGGCTTGATACGGAACCGGTCTGCTGTGACAGTTGAGAGCAGCTTAGGCCAAGGCCTCTCCGTCTGTCCGGCGAATGAGAACGTAGGCGGTCCGCGCCCGCGCGCCCGTGCCACGACGCCCGGCACACTCTCGCCGGAAGGCCGCGGCAGGCCCCGTAAGACAGGGGCGTGGCCCGTTCGAACGCCACGACGGCTCGCGTACAGACGCCACGGCCGACCGTACGGACGCGCCACGGCCAGCCCCTTCGGACATCACGGCGAACCCGTCCGGATGTCACGGCCAGCCCCTTCGGACCTCACGGCGAACCCGTCCGGATGTCACGGTCCGGTACCCGAACGCTCCGAGGGGCCCTGCTCCTGCGACACGTTCATCACTACGGATTAGGCTGCCCCCTATGCCAAAGAAGCGCTCGGGCGGGGGTCTCACCACGACCCAGCAGGCCGCCAAGTTCCTCGGTGTCGCCGCGCTCTCCGGAGCTGTCCTGGCAGGCATCGCGCTGCCCGCAGCCGGAGCGCTGGGGCTCGCCGCCAAGGGGACGGTCGAAGGGTTCGACGAGATCCCGTCCAACCTCAAGACTCCACCGCTCAGTCAGCGGACCACGATCCAGGACCGCGACGGCGGCACCATCGCCACGGTCTACTCCCGGGACCGCACGGTCGTCCCGCTCAAGGACATCTCGCCGTACATGCAGGACGCGATCATCGCGATCGAGGACTCCCGCTTCTACGAGCACGGCGCGGTCGACCTCAAGGGCATCCTCCGCGCGATGAACCGCAACGTACAGGCGGGCGGGGCCGCGCAGGGTGCGTCGACCCTCACCCAGCAGTACGTGAAGAACGTCTTCGTCGAGGAGGCGGGCGACGACCCGGAGAAGGTCGCCCAGGCCACGCAGCAGACGCTCGGCCGCAAGGTCCGCGAGCTGAAGTACGCGATCCAGGTCGAGGAGGAGCTCGGCAAGAAGAAGATCCTGGAGAACTACCTCAACATCACGTTCTTCGGCCAGCAGGCGTACGGCGTCGAGGCCGCCTCCCAGCGTTACTTCTCCAAGCGCGCCAAGGACCTCAAGCTGGAGGAGGCCGCGCTGCTCGCCGGCCTCGTGCAGTCGCCGAGCCGCTACGACCCGGTCAACGACTCGGAGGAAGCGACCAAGCGCCGCAACATCGTGCTGGCACGGATGGCCGCGGTCAAGACCATCTCGCAGGCCGAGGCCGACAAGGCGATGAAGTCGCCCATCAAGCTGGAGGTCTCCCGGCCGAAGAACGGCTGCATCACCGCCGTCAGCGGCTCCGGCTTCTTCTGCGACTACGTCCGCAAGACGATCCTCACCGACCCCGCCTTCGGGAAGACCGACGAGGACCGGGCCAAGCTCTGGAACCTCGGCGGTCTGACCATCCGGACCACGCTGGACCCGCGCGCCCAGAAGGCCGCCAACGAGGCCGCCACCGCGAGGGTCAACAAGGACGACAAGTTCGCGGCGTCCGTGGTGCAGGTCCAGCCCGGCAGCGGCAAGATCCTGTCCATGGGCCAGTCCCGCCCGTACGGCCTGGACCAGAAGCAGAACGAGACCGTGCTGAACCTCGCCGTCAGCAACAGGATGGGCGGCAGCACGTACGGCTTCCAGACCGGCTCGACCTTCAAGCCGTTCACCGCGGCGGCGGCGCTGGAGAAGGGCATCAGCCCCGCGACGACGTTCTCGACGGACTGGAAGATGACGCTCGAGGAGCGGGACTTCCGGAACTGCAGCGGCTCCCCGGCCGGTCACGCGGACTGGGCCCTGCAGAACGAGCTGGAGTCCGAAAAGGGCACCTGGGACATGACGAGCGCGCTCGGCAAGTCCATCAACACCTACTTCGCGCTGCTGGAGCAGAAGGCCGGCCTCTGCGAGACCGTGGAGATGGCCAAGAAGGTCGGCTACGAGCGCGGCGACGGCAAGAAGGTCGTCGAGAACCCGTCGATCACCCTCGGCAGTGAGGTGAGCACCCCGCTCTCCATGGCCGGCGCCTACGCCGCGTTCGCCAACCGGGGCACCTACTGCACGCCGATCGCCATCGAGTCCATCAAGGACCCGCAGGGCAAGAAGATCTCCGTGCCGAAGACGTCCTGCTCGCGGGCGATGAGCGAGAGGACCGCGGACACGATCAACCAGATGCTCAAGGGCGTCGTGGAGGACGGCACCGGTACGCAGGCCGGACTCAGCGACCGGGACAACGCGGGCAAGACCGGTACGACCAACGACCGCAAGGACGCCTGGTTCGTCGGGTACACGCCGAACCTCTCCACCGCGGTGTGGGTCGGTGACGACGTCGGCGAGAAGAGCTCGATGTTCGGTGTCACCATCGGCGGCCAGTACTACGACAAGGTCTGCGGCGGCTGCCTGCCCGGTCCGATCTGGCGCATCGCGATGACCGGAGCCCTGGACGCGGCGGAGACTCCCGGGTTCAACCCGGTCGCCGTCCCCCGGGGCAAGGAGAAGAAGGAGAAGGGCGACCGGGAGCGCGATCGGGAGCGCGACCGCGACGACGAGGACCGCGAGGACGCCAAGCCCGGCGACGACGGCAACCGGTTCCCCGGCATCGAACTCCCGGACGGCGTGGTCGGCGGAGCGGGCGGTGGCGGCGGGCGGGGCCAGAACGGCCCCTGACCCGTATCCGTACCCCTGCCTCCCGCACCCGTAGGGACAGAAAAAGGGTGGGCGTCCCGGTCCAGGACCGGGGCGCCCACCCTTTTCTGCCTCTTCTGCGTCTTCTGCGTCTGCTCCGCGTGTGCCTCAGCCGGCGAGGAGCTTCTTCACCGCGGCGGCGACCCGGCCGCCCTCGGCGAGCCCGGCGACCTTCGGGTTGACGATCTTCATGACGGCGCCCATCGCACGCGGCCCCTCGGCCCCGGCGGCCTTCGCCTCCTCGACGGCGGACGCCACGATCGCGTTCAGCTCGTCGTCGGAGAGCTGCTGGGGCAGATAGCCGTCGAGCAGCTCGCCCTCCGCCTTCTCCCGCTCGGCCTGCTCGGTCCGGCCGCCCTGGGCGAAGGCCTCGGCCGCCTCACGGCGCTTCTTGGCCTCCTTGGCGATCACCTTCTGCACCTCGTCGTCGGAGAGCTCGCGCGCCGCCGTGCCGCTGACCTCTTCCTTGGTGATCGCGGTGAGGGTGAGCCGAAGGGTGGACGAGGTCAGCTCGTCACGCGCCTTCATGGCCGTGTGGAGGTCTTCCTTGAGCTTGGACTTGAGCGTGGTCATGCCGCGATTGTGACAGGTACGGGGCCGGGGCCGCCCACCGGTTTTCCGGCCGCCCCACCGGCTTTCCGCTCACGGTTCCGCTTCTGCGACGATGGGCGCATGCGCGCACGCTACGGAGTACCCCTGAAAGTCACGGCAGTCGGCGCGGCGGTCGGCGCCGCCGGACTCGCCTATGCCGCCGGGTTCGAAGCCCGCTCGTTCCGCCTGCGACGGGTCACCGTCCCCGTACTCCCGCACGGAGCACGTCCGTTGCGCGTGCTCCAGGTCTCCGACATCCACATGGTGAGCGGCCAGGGCAAGAAGCGCGCCTGGCTCCAGTCGCTCGCCGGCCTGCGCCCCGACTTCGTCGTGAACACCGGCGACAACCTCTCCGATCCGAAGGCCGTGCCCGAGGTGCTCGACGCGCTCGGCCCGCTGATGGAGTTCCCGGGGGTGTACGTCTTCGGCTCCAACGACTACTACGGCCCCAAGCTCCGCAACCCCGCGCGCTATCTCTTGGAGAAGGCCCGGGGCAAGCACGGCCTCAACGGCAACGCCCCCGCGGTCGGCGTCGTCCACAACCCGTGGGAGCCGATGCGCGACGCCTTCGACGAGGCGGGCTGGCTCAACCTGTCGAACACGCGGGGCCGGCTCAAGCTCGACGGCCTGGAGCTGGCGTTCACCGGTCTGGACGACCCGCACATCAAGCGGGACCGTTACGCCGAGGTCCAGGGCGGCCCTGTGAGCGGCGCTGACCTCTCCATCGGCGTGGTCCACGCCCCGTACCTGCGCTCCCTGGACGCCTTCACGGCCGACGGCTACCCCTTGATTCTGGCGGGCCACACGCACGGCGGACAACTGTGCATCCCGTTCTACGGGGCGCTGGTCACCAACTGCGACCTGGACACCGACCGGGTCAAGGGCCTGTCCAGCCACACCGTCGGCGACCGACGCGCCTACCTCCACGTCTCCGCGGGCTGCGGCACCAACCGCTACACCCCGGTCCGCTTCGCCTGCCCGCCCGAGGTCACCCTGCTGACGCTGACACCGAAGGCCTGAGCAGGCGCCCCGGGGGCAAGCGGGGCTGGGCCCGCAGCGCGCGACGGACGCGGGGCGGGGGGAGGCGGGGCCGGGGCACGCCTCGCGGGGCCGGGGCACGCGGTGCCGGGCCGGGGCACGCGGGGCCGGGCCGGGGCACGCGGGGCCGGGCCGGGGCACGCGGGGCCGGGCCGGGGCACGCGGGGCCGGGCCGGGGCACGCGGGGCCGGGCCGCAGCGCGGCAGACGCGAGGCGGGGGCACGCGGGGCCCCGGGCCGCAGCGCGGCAGACGCGAGGCGGGGGCACGCGGGGCCCCGGGCCGCAGCGCGGCAGACGCGAGGCGGGGCCGGGGCACTGGCGCCGAGGCGTCCGAGCGAGGGCCACGCACGGCGGGCGGACGAATCGCGGGGGTCTTCCCACCCGCTTACGGTACGAACCATGACCCCGCCCCGGACCACCCTGCTCCCCCGCCCCCGGGCGGCAGAGGTGCTCCCGGACCCCGCAGCGCCCCGCCGCCCGTGGGCCACGACCCTGCGCGCGACCGCGTGCGGGGCGGCGGCCACGGGCCCGGTCATCGCCCTGGCGACCGGCTACGCGTCGCCGGCGCTGATCCACTTCACGGTCCTGGCGAACCTGCTGATCGCGGGGTCTTTCGGATGGTCGGCGGTACGTTCCTGGCGGGGCGGGCCGCCGCTGTCGCCGAGACTGTCGGGCGGGGTGCTCCTGCTCGCCGCGATCACCGCCCTGATGTACCACCTGGTGCTGGTGAACCACGGCGGCTCCCCGATGAGCGCCTCCCGCGCCGGTCCGGACCCGGGGGCCGACTGGCCCACTGCCACCACCGCGAGCCTCCTGCTCCACACGGTGACCCCCTCGGCCGTCGCCGCGGACTGGCTCCTGCTGACCGCCCCCCGCACCCTGCGCCTGGCCCACATCCCCCTCTGGTTGTCCGCCCCCGCGGCCTACCTGGGCATCGTCCTGACCCGCGGAGCCCTGCTCTCCCCCGACGCCCCGGCCCGCTACCCGTACCCGTTCCTCGACGTCGACACGTACGGCTACGGCGGGACCATCACCCAGGCCCTCGCCCTCGGCCTGCTCTTCGCCGCCCTGGGCGTCCTGATCACCACCGCGGACCACCTCCGGCCGAACGTGGCGGGGCGGTTCCAGCACCGGAGAAACCGGATTTCGCCTCCGGCCGCCGGTGGGCTAAAGTAATCGATGTCGCCGGGAGTCCGGTGGACATCGGGGTGTAGCGCAGCTTGGCAGCGCGCTTCGTTCGGGACGAAGAGGTCGTGGGTTCAAATCCCGCCACCCCGACAGCTAAGCACCAGGTCAGAGGGCCCTTACCGAATCGGTAAGGGCCCTCTGACGTTGCTGTGTGTCTATCTGCGTGACTATCGCTTCCTGCGTGCCTACGGCTTCCGTGGGTCCGCACCGAAGATGCCGTCCATGACGACGGCTCCCGTCTGGATCACCGGCCTGATCTGCTTCCGGTAGACCTCCTCGGTCACGGCCGTCCCCGAGTGACCGACGAGCCGGGAGATCTCCTCCCGGGGGACGCCCCGGTCGGAGAGCAGTGACACGAAGCTGTGCCGGAGCTCCCGGGCGTCCACTCGGCCGCGTCGACCCCGTCGACGTCCTTGAGCGCCTGGCGGAAGGCGCGGCGGACGTTGGCGGCGTCGAGCGGCTTGCCGACGGCCGAGGAAAAGACGAACCCGTGCTCCTCCCATTCGTCACCGGCGGCGAGCCGATCCCACCCCTGATCCTCGTACTGCCGCCAGAGCGCATCGATACAGCGTGACGGCAGGGCGAGCGTGCGCCGGGACTTGCGGGTCTTGGTGTCGCCGCTCCGCCGGACCGACCGCCACACGGCGATGTGCGGAGGCTGCGCCGGGACCAGGTCGGGCCGCCCCTTGAGGAAGTCGTGGTTCCAGGTGAGGGCCCGCAGTTCCCCGGTGCGAGCGCCGGTCAGGAGGGCGACGACGATGTACGCGTACATCGAGGTTCCCTCAGCTCCCCGGAGAACGGCCTCCGCCTGGGCGAAGGTGAGAGCTTTTGAGGGGCGTCCGGACTGCCCCTGAGGCACCGAGCACAGCTCCACGACGTTCCGCTTGACCTTGTCCCGGGCCATGGCCCGCTTGACCGCCCGGTTCAGGCAGGAGTGAAGGCCCTGGAGGGTGCGGGTGCTGAGCGTCCTGGACTTCTTGGCGAGCCAGCGGTCAACGCCCTTCGCGCTGAGATCGCGGAGCTTGCGGGCGCCGAGCGACGGGATGACGTGCTTCTCGCTGAGGAGCGTGGTCGTCGCGACGGTGCTCGGGTCAAGGCCGGCCAGACCATAGGAGAGCCAGTCCGTGACGGCGTCCTTCACCGTGTAGTTGGTCGGCGCGATGGCCAGACCGTCTTCGTGGTCGCGCAGCACCTCCTTGAGCTTGTTCTTCGCCTCCGTCTTGGCAGCGGTGAGTCATAACTGCCGGGCGGCCGGCGGGCGAAGGTTCTAGCCTCCTGTCATGGAGTGGATACCGCTGGTCAGTACGGCACTTGGTGCGGCAATCGGGGTTGGCTCCACCTTGTTGGCCGATCGGGCCAGGTGGCGCAGGGACCGTGCCGACCAGGACCTCAATGTGCGAAGGCAGTTGTATGCCGACTACACCGCTGCGCTCTCACGGATCCGCACAGCGCTCAATGAGTGCGCCCAGGAGGACCTCCCAGCCGCCGAGCGACCGCGGAGAGTCCGTGAAGTGTTCCTGACGCCTGGTGCGTACGAGATCCGCCACCAGTTGGCCATCGTCGCACCACCGGAGATCGTGGAAGCCTCACGATCAGCGTTCGTCGTCCTGAGGGACACCCGAGACCTGCTCGTGGCAGGTGCCTCGGTCGACGACGCGGCCTATGTGGCGTTGGAGGAGCGGTTCGATGCCGCCCTGGCCGAGCTCCGCACCGTCATGCGCCTTGACCTTGGAGCGGCCGCGTCGATCACGGCACGATGACACGCAGCCCGGCAGGACAGCAACACAGCGGTAGATCGTGCGCTATTGCTTCGAGGCACCCGACCTGTTTCGAGCTCAGCCGCTCTCGGGCCTCTAGGATGCCGAGCGTGAAGGTTCTGGAGATCATGCGACGAATCAAAGGCTTCAGCACACCGCTGGGCGGCGTTGACTGGGACCTACCGGTTCCCCAGCGGGCCGTTGCCGAGAAGGTTGTTGTCTACCTGGAGGACCGCAGAGTCCTCACAATGCCCCGTGCCGTCATCCACGCAGTCGAGGAGCCAGGGCACTGTGTCGCATCAGTCCTGCAGATCAGGGAGACGTTGACCCAGATCTTGATGGAACCTGACGCTGGGGACGAACTGGCAGAGAACCTGAAGGCAATGCGAGCCGCTTGCCGACGCTTCCTAAACGCTGCGGGCCCCAACCACTCGGGAGACGTTCACAACCGCTTCGAGAGCGCCACTTTCGGTGCGGCGCTGGGAGAACTACGCGCGGTTTTCGGGATTCAGCTTGGTGTCATCGCTGCCCGCTACAAGATCGAGCTGTCGGAAGATCTGGAAAGTATTCTTCCAGCGTCCGACACCGACGACGAATAGGACCCATCGGCCAAGCAATTGGGGACTCTCAACTGACTCGGCGGCGGATGTACCAAGCGCCGGCCCACAGGACAAGAATGGCACCCACGAAGGCCCACAGCGTCGTGCGGTGTCGTGCGGTGTCGTGCGAGGTGTAGATCAGTGCGAACATGCCCAGCCGTATGCCCGGAGTGGGTAGTCGATGCCCAGGCAGTTCCTCCAGCGGGCTGCGACCACGGCTCCTCCCACACGACACGGTGAGTGTCTAACTGCGTGACAACCGCGACGCACGACCACGAACAACCGTGGACGTCAGCGGACCAATCAGTGCAGGTGATGGCCGCAGCAGCCCGAGGACGGTGAGCGTTCCAAGTTGCTCGGGACGAAGAGGTCGTGGGTTCAAATCCCGCCACTCCGACAGCTGTAAGACCAGGTCAGGGGCCTGATCCACTTAGTGGATCAGGCCCCTGAATCGTTCCCGGGGGTGTCTTGGGAGCCATTTGGGAGCCAACCCGGGAATCCGGCTCCCCGTTAGCTCCCGTAGCTTTTTGGTGTCGCGATGATTCGGCGCGATTGCTCTCGTAGGGTGACCCCGCCCACGTACGCTCTGGACGTCTGACGCCACCGCGCCGGGCGCACGAGGGGGGCACCGTGGATCATCTGTTCACTGTCGACGGCCGGACGGCCACGCCGATATCGCGGACCGGGCTCGCCGCCGAGGGCCTGCTGGAGCGGCAGCATCTCCAGGAGTGGGTGATCGCCCATCCCCAGGTGCTCGGGGAGTCGGTACTCGTGATCACCGCGGAGTACGACCGGTGGGCCGACACCGAGGGGGTTCCGGCCCGCGACCGGCTGGACGTGCTCGGGTTGGATGCGACCGGGCGCCTCGTCGTGGTCGAGCTGAAGCGGGGGACGGCCGACCGGGACGTGCACCTCCAGGCGATCACCTACGCCGCCCTGGTGTCCCGCTTCGACCTCGACACCCTCGCCCAGGCGCACCGTGGCTTCCTGTCGCGCAGGGGGCAGGCCCTCGACATCGACGGGTGCAGGCAGCGGCTGCTCGACCACGTGGACGGGGAGTGGAGTCCGGAACTGCTCCAGCGGCCCCGGCAGGTGATCATCGCCGCCGACTTCCCCAAGCAGGTCACCCACTCCGTGGTCTGGCTGTCGGAGATGGGCATCGACATCGACCTCGTTCAGGTCGGTCTGTGGCGGGTTGAGGGCAGCCTCGTCGCCGGGTTCACCAAGGTCTATCCGACGCCGGAGGTCGAGGAGTTCACGCTCGCCCCGGCCCGGGTCGAAGGCGAGGCGGCTGCCAAGAAGTTGCAGGAGCGCTCGCGTTCACGCAACGCCGTCCATGTGCTCATCGGTGCGGGTCTGCTGCCCGACGGGACCAGGCTGCTGATGACACCGCGCCATGGCGTGACGGATGCCATCCGCACCGAGATCCGGTCATGGGTCGCGCAGGACACCACCAGAGCTGTCGCGACCTGGACCAATGACACCGCCAAGCCACTGGTCTGGGACGCTGACGGAACCTCCTACTCCCCTACCGGGCTCGCCAACCACATCTTCACGAGCGTGACCGGACGCAGCGTGGACGGTATACAGGGAACGACGTGGTGGGACGTGGACACCACCCAGGTGCCCGCCGACATCGACCCCGAAGCATGGGCCACGCTGGCAGGATCCGACCTCACCGCTCTGGCCAGGCAGCTCAGCGGCACCCACAAGGACTGGACCGGGCTGCACACTCTGCTGAGCGGAGTCCCGAGCGGACGGTGGACCACCTACGGGGACCTGGCGGCGGTGGTCGGGAGCCACGCCGTCCCCATAGGCCAGCACCTCAGTACCTGCGGCCGATGCCCCAACCCCTGGCGCGTCCTCACGGCCGCGGGGAAGGTCAGCTCCGGCTTCCGATGGCCTGATCCCTCGCGCACGGACAGTGCCCTGTCCGTGCTGGTCGGGGAAGGCGTGCACTTCGACGGAGGCGCCGCCGACCCGGACCAGCGCCTGCGCGAGGACGAGCTCCGGACCCTCTCGGGCTGAGAGCCCTATGAGGCCCTCAGCCCGCCGTGATCGGGGCCCTGTATCAGGCCCCGCGCCCCTCGTCGCACAGCTCGGCGTAGGCGACGGTGACCAGGATGATCGCGTGGGCGCCGATGTCGGCCAGCTTCCTCGGGGCGAGTCCCAGCCCCTGACCCCGGAGGGACATGGCGGTGAGCAGGTAGGCGTAGCCCTGTCCGAGGACACGGGTAGCCATGACGGAGTCGTACGGGTAGTCCCGGTAGTCCCGCATCAGCAGGCAGACCCGCTTCTCCCAGTTGTCCGCCGGCACGATGTCACGGGGGGAACGGACCGGTCCGGTGACCGGGTCGGTGGCGACGGGGGCGCCAGCTGCGTTTGCATGGCGCCTCCCTTGGATGGTGCCCCACGAGGTGCGGGGGCGATGTAACGAGAACACCGCATCCGGCACCCGGCAGGCGATCAACTGGCTCTCCTCGCACAGCGTTTGTGTCTATCTGCGTTACCACCGCTCCGCCGGAGGTGCCGAAGTGCCGGAGATGCCGTCCACGTGCTCGTCGGGGCGGTCTGCCGGGCCGGCCCGCCGCCCTTTGCCGAGCGCGACCGGCCGCGCCCTCAGCGGCTTGCGGAGCCAGCGTGTCCGGGGGCCGTGAGTGTCCGAGAAGAGGGCCAACCGGTTGGGTGCCTCGCCCTCCTTACTGTCGCACCTGAATCAGCGCGTGCGTACCACTCGTACGCCAGGCGTCCCCGGACTGCTCGAGAGCGTCCAGCGTGTCCTCCTCCAGGCCGGCGACGACGTCGGATTTCAGGGTCCGGAGCGCCGCCACGGCCCCCGGGAAGTAGGCGGTGAGATCGGCGAAGGACGCCGTGGCGTCCCACAACTGGTCTCCCACCAGGCGACGGTAGTTGAGGTCGCCCTTCAGGATGGTGAGCGCGGCGCTCTCGAACTCGCCGCGCAGGTCCTCCGGCATCTCCCCGTACGGCTGCGGGGCGCAGAAGAACGGGTGGGTGCGGATTTCCAGGTATCCCGCCCCCATGGCCTTCCACAGCCGGCCGCCGATCCGGCCGGCGTCACCCGGCGCCTCGATGAGGCGACGGAGGCAGTCGACGACGTCGGCCGTCATGGCGTCGGAGACGTAGTAGGGGTAGGGCTTGACGTGAAGCACGACCCGGTCGGCCCGGCGGTGTTCGAGGAGATGGTCGATGAGGATCAGGTCGGGGATCAGCTCTCGACCCGCGTTGTCCGCCACCACGGCGACCGTGGTGGCGGATCCGACGGGCAGGAGCTGCCACAGCAGGGCGCTGTCATCGGCGACCAACGCGGGGGCGGCGGTGTCTCCGGCCTCCGGCTCCCCCGCCGCGACGCGGAAGCCGAGGTCCGCGCGGTTGCCCCAGAGCGAGGCGTGGAGCAGGGCCGTGGCGCGCTCCTCGGCCGGCACGTTCGCGAGCGCGTCCAGGGCGCGCAGCTCCTCTTCCACCGCTTCGCCTCCCAGTTCGGCCTTCTTGAACGGCGCGAACGGATCGACTCCTTGCCATGGGCCGGTGCCGAAGTACCCGACCGCCCCGAGGAGCCTGCGGTAGAAGTAGCTCTCCGCCCACAGGAAGGGAGCGTCGTACCAGGAGCGGCCGAAGTGCTCCCGCCCCGAGGTCGCCCAGCGCTCGTGGTCGCGTTCCTCGGGGGCGAGCTGTTCGACAACGCCGTTGGTGATCTCGTCCAGCAGGGCGTCGAGGGCCTCGTGCTGGGGCCGGCCGTACGGGAAGGCGTCTCGCACCTGCTGGACAAGGGCAGGGTGCCGCTTGGCCAGCACACCCCAGGCGAACGAACCGGGCTCGTTGCTCAGGATGACCGGAGCATCCGACGCGGCGGCCGGCGCGGAGGTCCGGGCCGCCCCTTCGCCCGAGGCACGGGAGGTCTTCTCTGTCATGGTGTCCAAGCCCTTCGTTTCGTGCTCATGTGTCCGTGATCCCCAGGGCGCCGACGCCGGCCGCACTCCCCGCCAGCACCTCGCCCGTCCCGCCTTGCCGGGGTGCTTCGGAGAAGCTCGGACGAGGCGGCCGAAGCCCTGGAGGCAGCAGCTGAATGCCTCGTGGGCGACGAACCACTTCTAGCCCAATACAAGGACGTTTGGGTTCTCTCGGACGCTGCGGTCGCAGCACTAGAGGTTGTCACCGACCGTGACGAACTTCGACGACGCGGCGCGCACATCTCTCGCTTCATCGCCGGGCCCGGTCTGAAGCAGGCACCAGACCGTACTGCGTGACGACCAGAGCGCTCGCTCACCGGGTCACGAAGCCGTTCGGCCTTTCGGCGAGACAGCTGCCGGGGCCCGTCCCCGTACCGGCCCGGCCGGGGGTACGTGCGGTCCGCACGCCTGTCCCGGTGCGTCCGTAGCTGAATCGGCGATGGCCCCGCAACCAGTTCCGGCCACCCCGCATCGCCTGTCGGACCCTCCACGTAACCTCGCGGACATGGAGGAACCCACGCCCGGCACACTGCCGGAACCCGGCGACGCGCACGCGGCACCCGACGCCTATGAGACGCGCCGCCGCCTCGACGCGTACGCGTACCTCAGCGCGCCGGAGCGGCTGGAGTACCTCACGATCATGCGGGTCTTCTGCGGCACGCTCCTGGCCGACCTGGCCGTCCCGGACGTGATGGCGAAGGTGCGGGACGGTGGCGGGACCGCCGCCGGGCTCGACGCCGAACCTCTCACGGCGCGGCTGGAACAGCTGGTGAAGTGGGGGAACCTGCTGCGTGGCAGCCACACCGTGAAGGCTTCGAGCATCACGGAGTACCAGCGTTCGCGTGCCCGCTACCAGCTTTCGCGGCTGGGCGAGCGCGTCCAGCGGGACGCCGACGGGGTGCTGGCCGAGGCCGACGCCGCCCGCGAGGTGAGCAACGAGTTGCTCGCCCTGGTCGAGCGGGGGCTGCGGGAGCTGGCCGAGCTGGTGGCCGGGCCGGGCGGCACAGCACCGCAGGACGGGCTGGAGCGGGTCAGCACGTTGTTCGTGCAGTTCGCCGGGTTCGCGGACTCCGTCCGGGACTTCTACGCCTATCTCGGCCAGGTGCTCGCCCGGTACGACCTGGACAGCGGCGAGTACCAGGGCTTCAAGGAACTCCTCCTGGACTACGTCGAGGCGATCACGGAGGACGTGTCCTTCCGCGGCCCCCGCATCTCGGCGGCGCTGGACGCGCTGTGGCCCCATCTTCCGGGCCTGCTGAGCCAGTTGGACGCTCACGCGCAAGGGCTCGCCACGCTGCCCGCGCAGAGCGAGGGGCGCACGCAGAGCGAGGGGCGTACGGAGACCCGTGTGCAGCGCAGCCGGGGTCGCGAGCTCGCGGACTGGGAGGGGCTGCGGGGCTGGTTCAGGGACACCGACGGGCAGGGCAGCCAGGTCGACCAGCTGCGCGACGCCACCCTGCGGGCCCTTCAGTCGCTGCTGGCCAACGCCAAGCGGATGCTGCGCTCGGCGACCGGCGAGATGTCGCGGCGCCGGGACCTGTTGCGGCTGGCCCGGTGGTTCGACGAGGCCGCCCCGCAGGACGCGCACGACATCGCCGTCGCCGCCTTCGGGCTGTACGGCGCGCGCCATCTGGGCATACCTCCCGCCGCGGACGAGGTGGTGCCCGCCTACACCAGCTGGTGGACGGGCCCGGTGGTCGAGGTACCGGTCGCGCTGCGCGAGAGGGGAAGCCGCGCCCAGCGGGGCCGGACGGCGTCGGTGGAGGACCACTCCGCCCAGAAGGAACGACTGCTGGAGGCGGCGCGTCAGCGGGCCGCCGGCAGAAGCGCCGCGGCGGACGAGCTGTGCAGCGCGTCCGCCCGTTTCGACGGCGTACGGCTCACTTCGGCGGCGCTCAGCCTGCTGTTGGAGCTGCTGGCCACGGCGCTCGGGAACGCGCAGCTCAGGTGGCGTGCCGGGGCGGGCGAGCAGGAGGAGCGGGGCTTCGGGCTGGACGCCGCGTGGAGCGAGGACGCCGACCTGGGCATCCGGCTCACCGTGCACCGTACGGCGGGAGCCCGCACGCTCCTCCACTCGGCCGACGGGGATCTGCTCCTGGACGACCTGGAGCTGGTGGTCCACAGGACGGCCGCCGCGCCGGAGGGAAGGGAGCCGACCGGGAGCGAGGCGCCTTCCACGCAGCCGCGCGGTGCGCCCGCCGACGGTAGGAAGGAGGTGAGCGTGTCATGACGCTCCCCTCCGCCCACGACGTGGCTCTTGCCACCGAACGCCGCACCGCGGCACGGCTGTTGCTCGCCCACCCGCTGGTCACGTCGGACGGCCCGCACGCCGACCTCTTTCCGCTGGTCCGCAGGCACGCCGACTGGCTGCGCGGCCGGTTCCAGCAGGTGCTCGGCTACCGCCTCCTGGTCGACAGCTCCTACGCCCGGCTGTTCAAGGCCGGGCTCGGAGCCCGGTCGGGCCACCGGCTCCTACGGTCCACCGGCACACCCTTCACCCCGCACACCTACGCCTGTCTGGCTCTGGCCCTGTCCGTGCTGGTCACCGCGCCGGAGCAGCTGCTGCTGTCCCGGCTCGTCGCCGACATCCGGGCCGCGGCGGCCGACGCGGACGTCGAGCTGGAGGAGACCGGACGGGCGGCCGGGAAGCGGACGCTGGTCGCGGCCCTGCGGCAGCTCGTCGAGTGGGGCGTCCTGATCGAGACCCACGGTCACGTGGGCGTCATCGCCCAGGAGGCCGACGGGGAGGCGCTGATCACGGTCGACCGCGAGCTCGCCCGCGTCATCGTGGCCGGACCGCTCGCCCAGTCGCGGGACGGCGCCGACCTGGTCCGGCGGGCGGCGGACCCGGGGTTCGGCGGGCCGCGCACCTACGTGCGCCGGATGCTGGTCGAGACCCCTGTCGTCCACTTGGACGAACTGACCGACTCCGAACGTGACTGGCTCCGCACCCGCCAGCGACGGGAGGGCCAGGCGTTCCTCGAACTCCTCGGCCTGGAGACGGAGATCCGCGCCGAGGGAGTGGCCCTGGTCGACCCCGAGGAGGAGCTGACCGACATCCACCTGCCCGGGACGGGGACGGTCGCGCAGGCCGCTTTGCTGCTGGTGGAACGGCTGGTGGAGCGGCTCCGCCCGGCGGAGCCCGGACACCCCGCGACCGGCGGAGTTCTCGTCGTCGGGGTCGCCGTTCCGGACGGTGCGGTGGACGGGCTTCTGGCCGAGCTGGTCGCCGAGTACGGGCAGCGCGGCAACTGGCAGCGCGGCTACCTCGAAGACCCCGATGCCCTGCGTGAAGCCGTGCTGGACCTGCTCTCCCGCATGCGCTTGATCGCCCCGGCCGGTCCGCTGCGATCCGAGGGGGCGGGGCTGCCGGAGCAGCACGCCGGCGAGCTGCCGGAGGGACGCCAGGTCACCGACGTCCGGGCGGCCCGGCCCAACGAGGGCGGCGCGGGCTGGGTCCTGCTCGCCTCGGCGGCCCGCTACGCCACCCGGGTCACCGTGCGGGCGCCCGACCGCCGACACGAACGCACCGACGCACAGCAGGAGTCGCCGCTATGACCGCCGAGGCCCGTGGTCTCGTTCGCTTCCGCACACAGCAGGAGTCGCCGCTATGACCGCCGATGCCCGTGGTCTCGTTCCGCTTCCGCGTTCAGGGCACGCGCCGACGGCGAGCACCCGCTTCCGGCTGCACCGGGCGGGCATCCAGAACGTCTGGCAGTACGACGAGCAGGAGTTCGCCTTCGGTGACGGTCGGCTGCTGCTGCGCGGCAAGAACGGGGCGGGCAAGTCCAAGGCCCTGGAGATGCTGCTCCCGTACCTCCTGGACGGCGACTCCCGGGCCCTCGATGCCACCGGCACCGGGCGGACGACGCTCGCCTGGCTGATGCTGGACGGTTTCGAGCAGACCAACCGCCTCGGCTATCTGTGGGTGGAGTTCCGTGGGACCGACGAGGCCGGCGACCAGCGGTTTCTGACACTCGGGGCCGCGATCCGTGCCTCGAAGTCGGCGCAGAAGGCGGTGCCGACCTTCTTCGTCACCCCGCTGCGCGTCGGCGAGGACCTGCCCCTGGTCGAGGCGGGCAGACCCCTTGCCGTCGACCGGCTCAAGGAGATCGTCGGCTCCGGCGACTGGACGGACCGAGCGGTCGAACACCGTGCCCGCGTGGCCCGGGACCTCTTCGGGATCACGGACGCGACGCGCTACCGCAACCTCACCCAGCTCCTCCACCGGCTGCGGCGGCCCACGGTCGGGGACCGCATCGAGCACGGCGGCCTGGCCGTCCTGCTGAGTGAGACCCTGCCCGGACTCGACGAGGACGTGGTCGAGAAGGTGGCCCGCAACCTCCACGATCTGGACACCGTGCGGGCCGAACTGGGGCGCACGGAACGTACCGACGCGGCCTTGCGCACCTTTCTCTCCGACTACCGCCGCTACCTCGCCGGAATCCTGCGCTCGGCGGCCCGGGACGTGAGCCGGGAACTGGACACTCTCTCCGAGCGCCGCCGGAACGCCGGGGACGCCGCCCAGCACACGAGCCTCCTGAAGGAGCGCGAGAAGGCATCGGAGGAGGGGCTGAGGGACCTCCGCGAGGAGGAGGAGACCGCCCGGACCGAACTCGCCGCTCTGCACGGCAGCCACGCCTACCGCAGCCTGCGCGAGCTGTCGGAGCGCCGCAGCACGGTGGAGGCCCTGCACACCACGGCCATGACCGCCTTCGCCGCGTTGCGCGGTGCGCACGAGGCGGAGGAGAGCGCGGCCGAGCGGCTGGACGAGGGCGTCGAGGAGTTGGGAGCCCGGCTCACCGAACTGGCCACGGAGCACCGGGAACTACTGGTGCAGGCGGAGCGGGCGGTACTTCCCGCCGCGCATCTCGGCGAGGCGGTCGCTCTGCCGCGCACGGCTCGTTCCGCGTCGACGGAGACGGATCTGGCCGGCCCGGACGGGGAACCGCGGACCGTACGGCACCGCCCGGTGGTGCGCGTGGACACGGCGGCGACGGAGGCCGGGCTGCGGTCCTGGCAGGGGCAGTTGGGAGCCGCCGAGACCGTCGTACGGAACCGACAGCGGATGGTGCAGGACGTGGCCCGGCTCTCCTCGCGGGCCGACGAGGCGCGTGGCGGCGCGGTGCGGGCCGACGAGGAACGGGAACGGCTGGAGGGCGAGGCGGAGGAGGCCGCCACCCGTCTCGAAGTCAGCCGGCAGAAGGTCGCCGAGGAGAGCCGGGGGTACGCCGACGCGGTCGCCCTGTGGGTGCGCGAGACGCGGACCGCGGCGGGACCCGCGTGCCCGCCGCTGGACGCCGTCCTCTCGGAGGTGGCTTGCGCGGCCGATTCCGACGCGGCGTTCTCCGTTCGCACCCTCCCGGCCGGCGTCGACACCCACGCGCGGCAGACGGCACACCTGGTCCTGGAGCCGTACGCCGACGCCCTCACCCGGCACCGCGACACCCTGGCGGTCGGCGTCGGCCGGCTCGGCGAGGAGACCGACCGCCTGGCACAGCGGAGGCTGGCCTGGGAACGTCGTACGGACCCCGAGCCTCCGGCCCCGTACCACCGCAGCGCGACGAGAGACCCGGTCGGCGGCACACCCTTCTACCGGTTGGTGGACTTCGCCGAGCACCTGACCCCCGCCGACCGGGCCGGTCTGGAGGCGGCCCTGGAGGCGAGCGGCCTTCTCGACGCGTGGGTCAGCGCGGGCGGCGCCCTTCTCGATCCGCTCTCCGGGGACGCCCTTCTCGATGCGGCTCCGGCCCACGGCCCGCTGCCGGTGGCGCAGACCCTCGCCTCGGCCCTGCGCCCGGTCGCACGGCCGGAGAGCGGCATCACGTCCGAGCAGGTGGAGCACCTGCTGTCAGCCATCGTGCTCGCACCGGTCGCGGGGACGACGGCCGCCAGTGCGGTGCACTTCGACGGCAGCTGGCGGCTGGGTGTCCTCCGAGGCCGGCACCGCAAGACCGCCGCCGAGTACGTGGGCGCGGCGGTGCGGGCCGAGACCCGGCGACGGGCCCTGGCCGAGCTGGCCGACCGGCTCGGGGAGACGGAACGACAGTTGGCCGCAGCCCGTACCGAACTCGCCGCGGCCGATTCCCGGCGCCGGGCCCTGACGCAAGCGGAGCGCGACTTCCCCCGGGCGCAGCGGCTCTCCGACTCCTGGAACACGCATGCCGCGCGGGAGCGGACGGCGCGAGCACTCTCCGCCGAGGCGGCCGAGGCGGCGCGCCGGGCGGAGGCGGCCCGTGCTCTGGCCGTTTCGACGCGCTCCGATGCCGACGCCACCGCGACCGCCCATGACCTGCCCACCGACACCGTCGCACTGGACCGCGTACGCACCGCGCTGGGTTCGCTGCTCACCGGCGTCGGCCACCTGCGCAGGGCGGTCGACGGTACGGTCGCCCGGCTCGGCGGAAGCCGGGCGGACGACCGGCGGTACGCGGGGGCCCGCGAGAAACGGACGGAGGCGGAAGAGGGCTATCGGCTTCGCCACCGGCAACTGCACACCGCGCAGCAGGATCTGCGGACCCGGGAGGCCGCCGTCGGATCTTCCGAGGAGAAGATCCTCGCGGACGAACAGGCGGCCAAGGACCGTATCGCGAACGCCGTGGGCGCCATCCCGGCGAGAGAGCGCGACCACAACGGACTGCGCGACGAACGTGTGCGGGCGGAGGAGAACGAGGGGCGCCTGCGTGAGGAACTGGCACACCAGGAAGCAGCCGTGATCGAGACCGGCCGCGCTCTGCGCGGTGCTCTCCACCGTCCGGAGGTCGTCATCGGAGCGGGGCTGGATCGCACGTCCCTCCCCGATCAGGTACCGGACGACCCGGGCTCCGACACACGCGACCGCCTGCGCGCGCTGCGGGCACTGGCGGAAGCGGTGGACCGGAGTCTCGGCCGTGACCGGGAAGTGGTGTCCGACAGCCTTCTCCTGAAACGGCACACGACGCTGCGCGATCAACTGGCGGGCGGCTACGACGCACAGCTCGACGAACACGACGGCATCAAGGTGTGCCGTCTGCTCGACGACCACGGTTCGCACGATGTCGCGGTCGTGGGCGAGCGGATCGCCGTGGAGGCCGCCGAGGCGCGAGGACGGCTCACCGAGCGCGAGAGCGAGGTGTTCCAGCGCTTCCTGACCGGCGAGCTCGGCGACCACCTCTCCGAGCAGGTCGTCACGGCGGCCAACCTGGTCGCGGCCCTCAACGACACGCTGAAGACCGTACGGACCTCGCACGGCCTCGGCGTGGAGCTCCTCTGGAAACTGAACGACGACGCCGACGCCGACGTGCGGGTGGCCGTCGACCTGTTGCGCAGCCCGTCGAGCCTGCGGACGCGCGAGCAGACCGAGCAGCTCCGCGACGTGACGCAACGCCGCATCGAGGACGCCCGACGCGCCGACCCGTCGGCCGGTTACACGGCCCACCTCCGCACCGCGCTGGACTACCGCTCCTGGTTCACCTTCCACACCTTCGTGGTCGAGGACGCCGCCCCCGGGCGCAGAAGGAAGCTGACCGGCCGCACCGGCCTGAGCCAGGGAGAGCAGCGGGTCCTCTCGTACCTCGTGCTCTTCGCCGCCGCTGCCGCCCACTTCACCAGCCTCGCCGACTCGGCCCCGCACGCACCCCGGCTGATTCTCCTGGACGACGCCTTCGCCAAGGTCGACGAACCCACGCACGGGCGCCTGGGCCGCATTCTGGTCGATCTGGACCTGGACTTCGTGCTCACGAGCGAGCGCCTGATGGGCAATTGGGCCGAGGTCCCCTCCCTGCACATCTACGAGTGCCTGCGCGACCCTCACGTACGCGGAGTGGCCACGTTGCACTACACGTGGAACGGTCGCCACCGGCGTCCGGCGTCGGTATGAGCGCCCTTCCGCCCGCCACCCGCGACTGGCTGGCGGGTCCCGCTCTCGGGCGGCTCTGGAGTGGCGCGCGTAAACGCCTGGAGAGCAACGGGATGCGGTCCACCGGCTCCCTCCGGCTGACAGCGATGAGCGCCCAGGAACGGAACGACCTGTCACTCCTGCTGGGCAAGCCCCTCACGGGCACGGCTGTGACCGTGAGGCTCGACGCCCTCGACGAACGGCTGCGGTCCTCGGCCGCCGGGCTCGGGCTCAGGGAGGTCCTGGAGGAACTCGGCCCTCCGCTCGTCGACCGACGTACGGCCCGCGAGGAGAACGCGGCAGAGCGGCAGCGTATCCGGGCCTCGCTCGCCTCATCCCTCGACGCGTCCCCGCTGGCCGGGCTGGAGTGGGTGGAACGGTGGTCGGATGTGCTGCGCCGCACCGGCGTCCCGAAAGGGGTCGCACCGGAAGCCGCCGTACGGACGTTCCAGCAGGCGGTCCAGGTGCTGGGCGTGCTGCTCGACCCCCACCGTACCGACGCGCAGGGCCGCGGCGAGCTGGCCGCTTCGGTCACGGGCTCGGCGCACGGGCTGGACGACGGCACCTGGCTCGCCCGCCTCGTCCAGCGCGGCATCGCCCTGGCCCACGACACGGACCTTCCCGGCGACGCGGCCGGCCGACGGGCACTGTGGCGGCTGGTCTCGGTCACCCCGGACGAGGTGTCCAGCACCGTGCTGACGTACGGCCTCCGGCCCCTCGGCGAGGACTGGCGGGCGAGGTCGCTGCGGGAGCGGGCCGAGCACCGTGCGGAGACCCACCTGACGGCCCGGGACCTGCTCGACGTGCGGCTTCGCCTGCCAGCCGGTACGACCGTGCACATCTGCGAGAACCCACGTGTGGTGGAGGCCGCAGCGGACGCGGGCTGTACGCACCCCCTGGTCTGCACCTCCGGCAGCGCCGCGACGGTGGTCCTCACCCTGCTGGACGTTCTCGCCTCCACCGACTGTCGCTTCGCCTACCACGGCGACTTCGACTGGCCGGGCATCGCTCTGGCGAACCGGATCATGCGCCGTTACGGAGCCCGGCCGTGGCGTATGGGCGCCGAGGATTACGAGCACCTGGCCACGCGCAGCCGGGCCGGGGGAATCCCCCGGCTGCCGCTGGTCGGTCACCCCGTCAGCGCGGTCTGGGACGCGGGGCTCGCCCCTGTGATGGCGGCGCTCGGGGTGGCGCTCCATGAGGAGGCGACGCTCGACCTGCTGGTGAGCGATCTACGGGGCGCCCCGTAGGGGAGGTGAAGTGGCCGGCCTGGGCCGGTCCCGCTCGCGCCGGCGGTGATCGGCGTGCTCGCCGTCCCCGGCGTACGACGCCACGCCGCGACGACCGTCCCGCTCCCTTCCGACATCGCCTCCGGCGCGGGCCGGAGTGTCTTCGCCATGCGGGCCGCCACGGCCCCACAGACGAGGAACGCCCCTCAGATATAAGCCTGTTCAACCTCTGCTGACCGTCAGGCCTCGTTGCGTATCCTCGCCAGTGTTGCGGCAGGGAACGCCGAGGGGGAAACGTGCTGGAGGACGGGAACAGTCCGCGGCTTGCGCGGGTCATCGTGTGCCTGGTCGCTGTCGGCTTCTGCATCGCGGCGGTGGCGGCGACGGCCGCCAACAGGGAGGGGCTCGGGCCGCTGGTGGCCTCCTCGGCCATTCTGGCGGCGACCTTGGGTCTTCATCTGCGACACTCCGCCCGCGTGACCGTCCGCCGCCGGAAACCGTGGTGGCCCTGGTCGCTCGTCGCCCATGGAATCGTGACCTATGCCCCGTACTTCTTCTTCCAGGACACCTGGGTCGGCATCCCGGGGTCCTTCGCCGCCGCGGTCCTTCTGACCACACCCCTGCCTCACGCATGGACTGGGTTCGGCGCGCTCGTGTGTCTCCAGGCTCCGCTGACTCTCGCGCTGGGAGAGACCGTGGGCCAGGGCCTCAACGCGGCGGTGTCCCACGCCGTTGGCGGCCTGGCCCTCTTCGGAGTGGCGCGTCTCGCGGACCTGGCCGAGGAGTTGCAGGCCGCCCGGTCCGAACTGGCACAGCGAGCCGTCGACCACGAACGGCTGCGATTCGCTCGTGATCTGCACGATCTGGGCGGCTACTCGCTCACGGCCGTCGCCCTCCAGTGCGAGGGGATCCAGCGCTTCGTCCGCAGCGATGCCGATCGTGCCGAGAAGGAGCTGATCCGGACGCAGGATCTCGCGCGGCAGGCACTCTCCGAGATGCGGGCCGTCTCCGCCGGGTACCGGGTGCTGTCCCTGGAGCGGGAGGCGCGGTCGGCGGCCGAACTGCTCGAATCCTTCGGTGTGGCCGTCGATGTGGACCTGGCCCGGAGCCCCATGTCCGGGGAGGCCTGGGAGATGCTGGCCATCGTGGTGAGGGAGTCCGTCACCAATGTGTTGCGGCACAGCAAGGCCCGGCACTGCGGTATTCGCCTCACCGTCGGCGACGGGCTGCACGACCGTGGCTGGGTGTGTCTGGAGGTCTCCAACGACGGGGCCCCCGTCGGCGAGGGGCCCGTCGCGCCCAGCAGCGCCCTGCCCGAGGGCCTTGGCGGAAGCGGCCTGCGCAACTTGCGTGAGCGGACAGCGGAGCAGGGAGGCCTGCTCACCGCCGGGGCGGACGGGAACGGTGAGTTCCGGCTCTCGGTCACGCTGCCTCGTACGAGCCAGGACGCGCGTCCCGACAGCGGCCTCGGCGCCCGGGCCATGAGGCCGGACGGGGTGTCCAGACAGGGGTGACCGAGGCATGGGGCCGCCGCAGCACGGCCTGCTGCGCCCCTCCCCTGCCAGAGGTCCCACCCGGTCGACCCTGCTGCGCCCCCCTGCCAGAGGTCCCACCCAGTCGACCCTGCTGCGCCCCCCTGCCAGAGGTTCCTCCCGGTCGACCCTGCTCGGGCAGGGTCCCTGCCCGAGGTTCCTCCCGGTCGAGGGCCTGCACAGGGCCCCCGGTCAGGAGACGGCCTTGGCCAGCCCGCCGGGTGCGGTCGTAACACGCCGCATGACCGCCCTCCCGACGCATACGGCTGTCGCGGCGGTCACCACGGGCGCTCCGGTCACCAGCGCCGCCAACGGCCATCCGGCCAGGGCCGGAACAGCCGAGCCGGTGAGCGAGAGGCTGAGAGGGACCAGCACCGCCGCACAGATCAGCGCGGCCGGCGCCAGCGCGACGACGCAGGTGAGCACGGCCTCCCAGGCGAGCATGCGCAGGACCTGGGCCGGCTGCGCGCCGGCCAGCCGCAGCAGGGCGAACTCCCGCCGACGGTTCGCCGTCGCCATGCCCAGGGTGTTGACGACGGCGATGGCGGTGAACACGTTGATCATCATCAGCAGCAGCAGGACGAACAGGTCGGCGGCCCCGGCGTCGCCGTCCGCGCTCGACGGGGTCTGTCCTGTTCCGTCGTCGACCCGGACCCCCGGGTACTGCGCCGCCAGGGCCGTCAGCCGCCGCTCGACGCCACCCCGGTCGGCGCC
Organism: Streptomyces sp. MGP-P1; assembly: GCF_057766565.1. Lineage (NCBI taxonomy): Bacteria > Bacillati > Actinomycetota > Actinomycetes > Kitasatosporales > Streptomycetaceae > Streptomyces > Streptomyces sp. MGP-P1. The sequence goes on from NZ_JBYMEM010000005.1 coordinate 608,814, forward strand.
CGCCGCGGTGCGGACCAGGACGGTGTCCTCCAGGGGGGCTGCCGCGTGCCGTACCGCCGAGGCACGGGGGAGCAGTGCGTCGGCGAACCCACGGTCGTGGGAGTAGACGGCGGCGACGCGGAACGTGTCATGGGCGCCGTCGTCCCAGTCGACACGGACCCTGTCACCGACCCCGACACCCAGGTCCCGGGCCGCGCCGGCCCCGAGTGCCAGGGACTTCGCGTCGATCCGGTCGATCGAGCCCGTACGGACACCGAGGTCGAGCAGGCGCGGGACGGCATCGGTGCGCATCGCGACCAGCCGGCCGCCGATGACGGAGCGGGCGTCGCTCTCGTCGGCGTCCGCGCGCCGCAGCGCGCCGTCCACGGACAGCTGCCCCGAGGCGGCTGCCACTCCGGGAATCCGGGCGGCGCGCTCCGCGAACTCCGGTGCGATCGCCTGGCCCGTCGACGTCGCGACATGGTCGGCGAGGAGACGCTGCCGTTCCGCCTGCTCCACGCTCTGTGAAGTGATCAGCGGGACACAGAGCAGCGTTCCGGTGAGGGAGACCGCGAGCACCAGGGGCGACACGGTGGAGGTGAGCCGTGCGTTCTGCCCCCGCAGGTTCCGTACCGCCCAGCGGCCTTCCCTCGGCAGGAACGGACGTACGGGAACAAGCAGCGCCGCGCCCGCGCCCCGACAGATCGGGGGTGCCAGGAGCGTCACCCCGACCATCAGGACCAGGACCATGCTCTCGGCCGTGCCGCCGTCACCGTCCAGGCGTCCGGTGGCCACCGCGCCCAGCGCGCCGGCCGCCGCGGCGAGCACGCACACCCCGGCCAGCACACGCCGCCACCCGACCGCCGACACGGGAGCGGCCGACTCACGCAGCACCTCGACCGGGCGCACCCGGGACGCGCGCCGGGCTGCCGCGAGCGACGCGATCTGGGCGACGATCACGGTCAGGGCGAGGGTCAGCCAGGGGGCGACCGGCCCCACGGACAGGGCGAACGAAGGGGGCAGCACCTCTCCGTCCACCAAGAGCCGGTGCAGGAGCAGCGCGAGACCGATGCCGCCCGGTACGCCGACGAGTGCCGCCGCCACGGTCACCAGGAGCGCCTCGGCGGCGATCATCCGGCGGATCTGGCCCGTGGTGGCCGCGACGGCCCGCAGCAGACCGATCTCGGTCATCCGGCCGGCGACGGCGAGCGACAAGGTGCCGGCGACGACGAAGCCCGCCACGAACAGCGCGAGCGCCCCGAACGTCCCGACGAGGGAGGAGAGTACCGACCCAGGGTCCGGCACGTTCCAGAACTCCGCCTCCGCCCTGTCCGCCCCGGAGGCGACCACGACACCCGCGCCGCTGTCCCCGTAGAAGCGGTCGACCTGCTGTTCCACCTGGAGCCGGAGTGCTTCGGTATCCGTCGACGCGGTCGCGAGGACGCCGACGGCACGGACCGGCTCGGCGGAGTCCGCGAGCCGCTCCGCCGCACCGGGCGCGTGGAACACGGCGTACTGGCGGGCGAGACGGCCCGGTGGGTCGGCGATACCGGCGACGCGGTACACGTGTGGCCCGTCGGGGCCGGCCAGCCGCACGGAGTCCCCGATGCCGCTACGGAGGCGTTCGGCGAGGGCGCCGTCCAGCACGACTTCTTCGTCCCCGGCGGGGGCCCGTCCCTGCCGGAGGGCGAAGGAGCCAAGGACCGCGCTGTCCCACGAGTGCCCCAGGGAGGGGCCGCCCCACGGCGCCTCGACCAGCTCACCGGATCCGTCCACCGCCGTGGTGGGGAACGACAGCTCGGGCACGGCCCGCTCGACGCCCGGCAGCCCTTCCAGCGCCGCACCGAGCTGCTCGGCCCGGGGTACGAAGGGCTGCCCGGACACGACCACGTCCGTCGCCGAATACCGCTCGGTGGGAGAGCTTCCGCGCGTACTCGACTCAAGGAGAACGGCACATGCCGTCGTCATGACCAGCGCGAGGACAAGAGCAACGAAACTCGCCACCCAGCTTGCCCTGCGGCCCGAAAGGGTCCGCCATGCGAGTCGGAACACAGACACCTCTCGAGGCAAAAATGGATTCTCCCGATCCGGGTAGCGGTAGCCTACCGAAGCCCGTGAGCATATTCATCAACCCCCCTTGTGGACCATGGGATTTGGCTGATTCCATCACTCCGGACCATGCGTTCTTCACGGTTTGAATTGTGTGTTGTGTACTGGCGGAGCCATTTCACCCATGACAGATTTCAAGTCGTTCGAGTAAATCGAATGCAGGTGACTTCGCATGCAGGTGCCAGAGATACGGGGGATGCGGAAATGCGGTACGAGGCGTATTGCATGGTGGACCGGACGTTCTTCGACTCGCCCTCGACGGCGCAGGACGACGGACACGCCTTCACCGCCGCGGGCCGCGAACTCCCCCACGGGTGGCGGAGGGCCGGTCAGGACGACTGGCTCGTCTGCACGCCGGAGGGCGCACGCCGGCCGGCCCAGGGCTGGAAGGTTCACGCCTCCGGGCACAGGGACAACGCCGAGAAGATCCTCGACGCCGTCTGGAACCACTGCGTCCCCCGTGGCATTCCCTTCAAGTTCCTGCGCGGCCGGCACATCCTGCAGCTGCGGAACATGAAGTACGCGACCCGGGGAGCCAGCGGCAAGCTGGTCACGATCTACCCGGCGGACGAGGCGGAGCTCCGTGAGGTGCTCGACGGGATCGACACCGTGGTCGGTGGCGAGCCGGGCCCGTACATCCTGAGCGATCTGCGCTGGAACCAGGGCCCCTTGTACGTGCGTTACGGCGGATTCGTCGAGCGCCACGTCGTCTCCGGGAAAGGCGTCCTGGAGCCCGCCATCGAGCGGCCCGACGGCACGCTCGTACCCGATCGCCGCCTTCCCGGATTCCACGTCCCGGACTGGGTGACCCTGCCGGAGTTCCTGGAGCCGCACGCCGAGGCCCGGCGCGCCACCTCTCTGGCCGACCTGCCGTACACCGTCCGCCGCCCGGTGCACTTCTCCAACGGGGGCGGTGTTTACCTGGCCGAGGACACCCGCACCGGCAGAGAGGTCATCCTCAAGGAGGCGCGCCCGTACGCGGGGCTGACCGCCGACGGGAGGGACGCGGTCAGCCGGCTCCAGCAGGAGCGGGACGTCCTGGAGCAACTGGCCGGCCTCGACGCCGTTCCGGCGGTGCTGGGCTATTTCACGGTGGACGGCCACCACTTCCTCGCCCAGGAGCTCATCGAGGGACGCCCGTTGAGCAAGTTCTTCGGCCTGAAGTATCCGGAGACCGGACCACGGGCCGATCCGGCGGAGCTCGCCGCGTACACGCAATGGGCGATGGCCGTCTGCCGGGCCGTGGAACGCGCGGTCGTCTCGGTGCACGAGCGCGGCATCGTCTTCGGCGACCTGCATCCGTACAACATCATCGTGGGCGACGACGGCAGGGTGGGGCTGATCGACTTCGAGGTCGCGGCTCCGGCCGAGGCGGGAGCGACCCGGATGCTGGGGCACCCCGCGTACGCCGCGCCCCGGGACCGTGAGGGGTTCGCGGCGGACACCTACGCCCTGGGCTGTATCGAACTCGCGGTGTTCCTGCCGCTGACCGCGCTGCTCCGGCACGACCTGCGCAAGGCCGCGGAACTGGCCGACGAGATCGCCGCACGGTTCCCGGTGCCGAGGGAGTTCCTGGACTCCGCTGTCCGCAAGATCCTCGGCGCGAGCTCCGCCGCGGACGCCGACGAGGGCGTCCACGGCGGCGTCACGGGCCGGCTCTCCCGGTCGCCCCGCCCCCGAGCCGACCGGGAGAGCTGGCCCTCCGTACGCGACTCACTGACGGCGGGAATTCTGGCCAGTGCCACTGTGGACCGCGACGACCGTCTGTTCCCCGGTGACATCGCGCAGTTCACCACCGGGGCGCTCAACATGGCCCACGGCGCGGCGGGCGTCCTGTACGCGCTCGACGTCACCGGAGCCGACCACCGGCCCGAGCACGGGAGATGGCTTCTCGAACGAGCGCTGCGCAGGGAACAGCGGGCCAGGATCGGCTTCTACGACGGACTTCACGGGGTGGCCTTCGCCCTGGACCACCTGGGACACCGCGACGACGCCCGGCGCGTTCTGGACCGGTGTACGGCCGAGAAGTGGCAACGCCTCGGCACGGACCTCTTCAGTGGCCTGGCCGGGGTCGGACTCAACCTCCTCCACTTCGCGGCGGTTACGGGCGACACCACTCTCCGGGACGCCGCCCTCGACGTGGCCGGCACCGTGGCGGAACGCATCGGCTCGGAGACGGACGTTCCCGAAACGAGCGGCGGGCCCCACCCGAGAGCGGGCCTCATGCACGGTTCGTCGGGCCCGGCCCTGCTCTTCGTCCGCTGCTACGAAGCCACCGGTGAGGAGAGGTTCCTCGACCTCGCGGCGACGGCGCTCCGCCAGGACCTCCGCCGTTGCGTGGTACGCGACGACGGCGCGCTCCACGTCAACGAGGGCTGGCGCTCGCTGCCGTACCTCGCCGGGGGGAGCGCGGGCGTGGCCATGGCGGTGCACGAGTACCTCGCCCATCGGGACGACGAGCGCTTCCGGACGGCGGCGTCCGGCGCGCTGATCTCGTCGGCCTCCCAGTTCTACGTCCAGTCGGGCCTCTTCAACGGCCGCGCGGGCATCCTCGCCCATCTCGCCGCCGTGTCACCGGGGCCCACGCCCGCCGCCGATCCGCTCGTAGCCGCACAGATCGACGCGCTGAACTGGCACGCGCTGGAGTACCAGGGTCATCTCGCTTTCCCCGGAGAGCAGTTGCTGAGGCTCTCGATGGACCTGGCGACCGGATCCGCCGGTGTGCTCCTCGCGCTCGGGTCGGCACTTCACACGAACCCGGTCCACCTGCCGTTCCTCCGCCCGCGCCAGACGGGCGGCGTCGGCTCCGACGCCGCCGACCGGGCCGTCTGAACCCCCGCACCACCCGGACCTGCCCGCCGATGACGGAGGGCGCCCGCCACGCGGGCACGCGCATCCGCGCCGAAAGGAGGTGATTCGAAGGTGTCTCTGCTCGACCTGCAGGAGATGGAGCTCCCCACCGATTCCGTGGAGGAGGAGTTGCTCGGGAGCGGCCGGAGCCAGCACTGCTCCGAGGCCAGCTGGGTCTTCTGCTGAACCGGCACATCGGGCCGGCTCGTCGGCCCACCTCGAATCCGATGAACATCGACGAAAGGAAGCATCATGTCCGTGCTCGACCTCCAGGAAATGGAACTGCCCGTCGAGTCTCCCGAGGCGGAACTGCTCGGGAGCGGCCAGAGCCAGCACTGCTCCGACGCCAGCTGGGTCTTCTGCTAAACCCAGCCGTCCCGGGCCCGTGCACAGCGGGCTGAGAACGTCATGCACGGCTTGTGGGCCGTGAGCGGTTCCGGTCGGCGGGTGTCGCAATCACCCGCCGGCCGGGCCGTGTTCCGTCCAGCGACACCTCGGTCCTCCTCCAGGGAGCAGAGCATTGACCGCGAGTCATCCGACGCCCACCGTATCCCGGGGACCGGACCGCGCGGCAGACCGCGTTCTGCTGCGGACCGCCCGGGAAGGCGGCGTCTGGACTGTCGTCCTGCTCGTCACGGCCGTCGTCTCCACTGCCGCGCAGATCCTGTTCCCGGCCCTCCTGGGCAAGGCCCTGGACTCCGCACTCTCCGACAACGGCACGGGCGGCTGGGTGGCCGCCTGCACCGTGACCATCGCCTCCATGGTCCTGGCCGACGCCCTTTTCGAAAGGGCCGCCGGAATCGCCGCCGCACGTGGCACGGCCCGGCTGCGGCAGTCGCTGCTCGGGCCTCTGCTCACCTGGACCGGCCCCGGACGGCCTCGCACCACCACGGGTGACATGGTGAACCGCCTGGTGGGGGCGGCGGGGGAGGCGGGCGGCGTCGCCGCCGTGCTCGTGCGTGCGGCGCTGTCGGTCGTGCCCGCCGTCGGCAGTGTCGTCGCCCTCTGGCTCATCGATCCCTGGCTCGCCGGCGCCTTCCTGCTCGGCTTTCCGGCCGTCATCTGGCTCCTGCGTACGTTCACCCGTCGCATCTCCGACGTGTCCACCCGGTACCTGGAGACGCAGGGGCGCCTCGCGACCGCTCTTCTGGAAGCCCTCGCGGGACGCCGCACCATCGCCGCCGCCGGCACGGCGCAGGCGGAGGTGGACAGAGTCCTGCGCGTACTGCCCGAACTCGGCCGACTGGGCCGTGGGACGTGGCAGGCCCAGACCCAGGTGGCCGGACGGTCCGCCGTGATCACCCCGCTCCTGGAGATCGGGGTCCTGTCCGTGGCGGGCTTCGCCCTTTCCGGCGGGCGCATCACCGTGGGCGAGATGCTGGCCGCCGCACAGTACGTGGCCATCGGGAGCGGCCTGGGCATGACGACGATGCTCCTGGGCAGGTTGGCGCGGGCCCGGGCAGGGGCGGAGCGGATCCGGGGGGTCCTGGAACAGCCCGCCATGGAGTACGGCGACCTGCGACTGCGACCGGGGCCGGGCCACTTGGAACTGCGGGATGTCCAGGTGACCGCCGGAGGCCGACGTGTCCTGGACGGGGTCGACCTGACGGTCCCGGGAGGCTCGTGCATGGCACTGGTCGGCAGATCGGGCTCCGGGAAGACACTGCTCGCCGCGGTCGCCGGCCGTCTGGCCGACCCGGAGGCCGGAACGGTCGTTCTCGACGGCGTACCGCTGGACCGGCTCACCCATCACGACCTGCGGGCTGCCGTCGGCCATGCCTTCGAGCGGCCGGTCCTCTTCGGGGAGACGCTGGGCGACGCGATCGCGCGGGGAACCGGCCGGACGGCACACGGCGTGCCGGCCGCCCGGACGATGCTCGCGGCACGCGCCGCCGACGTGGACGGTTTCGTCCGTCGGCTGCCGGACGCCTATGCGACCCCTCTCGCGGAGGTCGCCCTCTCGGGAGGCGAGACGCAGCGCATCGGTCTTGCCCGGGCGTTCGCGCACTCCGGACGGCTGCTCGTCCTCGACGACGCCACATCCAGCCTGGACACGGTCACCGAGCACCGCGTCGGCACAGTGATCGCCGAAGCCCTGCGGGACCGGACCCGGATCGTCGTCGCTCACCGCGTGGCGACCGCGGCCCGCGCGGACACCGTCGCATGGCTCGACGGCGGCCGGGTGCGCCGGATCGGGCCGCATCGCGAACTCTGGCGCACGGAACCGGACTACCGGCTGGTCTTCCGCGGCGCCACCGCGGCCGGGGAAGTGCCCCGTTGAGAAGGGAGCCCCGGGAGGAAGCGGGGAACCGAACCCGGAGTGGGGCGCTGATCCCCCTCCTCGTGGCCCCCCTCACGGCCCGCCCCGGCCTCCTGGTCAGCCTGGTGCTGTGGTCCTTGGTCGAGGCTGCTCCCGCCCTGCTCGCCGGTCATCTCGTGGCCCGCGCGGTCGATCACGGCTTCGCCGCCGAAGCCCCGCTGACCGGCCTTGCCTGGCTCGCCGTGATGGGGGTCGGCATCTTCGTCGGCGCGTGGGGAACCCGGCAGGCGTACCCGCTCCTCGCCGACGTGGTCGAACCCTTCCGGGACGACCTGGTGCGCCAGGTCACCGAAAGCTCCCTGGACCAGGCGGTGTCGGGCCGGCCCGTCGACGCGTCGGGCGTCTCCCGGCTCACCCTCCAGGTCGAGATGGTGCGCGAGGCGTACGCGGGCGTGCTCATGGTCGTCCGCGGGTTTCTCCTGACCGTGGGCGGAGCCCTCTTCGGCCTGGTGTTCCTCGCCCCGCCCGCCCTGCTCTTCGTCGTACCGCCGTTCCTGGCCGGGCTCGGTCTCTTCCTGGTGCTGCTGCGCCGCATGTGCTCGGCCCAGCGGGATGTCATCGTCGCGGACGAACACATCGCGGAGGCGGCGGGCGCCGCGCACTCGGCCGGCCGGGACATCGTGGCCTGCGGCGCCGAGGACGGGGTACGGGCGGAACTGTCGGACCGCGTCCGCGCCCAGGAGTCCGCCGCCCGGCGCCTCGCCGCCCTGATGCCGGTACGGGTGCTGTGCCTGGCCGTCGCGGGCTGGCTCCCGCTGATCCTGCTCCTGGCGGCGGCGCCCGGCCTCCGCGCGGACGGCCTGACCACCGGCGCCATACTGGGCGCGGCGACCTACGTGACCGGCGGGCTGCAACCCGCGGTCCGCTCGCTCATCCAGGGCCTGGGCGGCAGCGGCCTGCGCCTGGCGGTGGCCCTGCGCCGGATCCACGAGGCGTCGCCACGGCCGGCCGCACCCGCCGGGCCGGTGCTCCGCGCAACCGCCGACGGGCGGCGGCTGCCGCATGCGGCCTCCCCCGATCCCCCCACCCGCGACATCGCTTACGGCATCGCGTACGCCATCGAGCTCACCGCCGTCACCTTCGGCTACGGCCCGCACGCGGATCCCGTCTTCCGTGACCTCGACCTCCTACTGGAGGAAGGAGGACACCTCGTGGTGGTCGGCCCGAGCGGAATCGGCAAGTCCACCCTGGCCGGCCTGATCAGCGGGGTCCTGGAACCCGGCAGTGGCAGGGTCGGGCTCGGTGGCGCGCCCCCCGCCTCCCTCGACCCTGCCGACCTGTCCGCGCGGCGCGTCCTCGTACCGCAGGAGGCGTACGTGTTCTCGGGCACGCTCATGGAGAACCTGCGCTACCTGCGCCCCGACGCCACCGAGCAGGAAGTGATCGCCGCCGCCGAGGTGGTGGGAGCAGGACCGCTGGTCGCCGGTCTCGGCGGAATCGGCGCCGACATCGATCCCGTCGCCCTCTCGGCGGGTGAGCGACAGCAGATCGCGCTCACCCGCGCCTATCTCGCGCCGGCCCCCCTGGTTCTGTTGGACGAGGCGACCTGTCACCTCGATCCCGCTTCCGAGGCGCGTGCGGAAGAGGCGTTCGCGCGGCGCCCCGGGTCACTCGTCGTGATCGCCCACCGCATCAGCTCCGCACTTCGCGCGCAGCGGATACTCATCATGGACGGCAGCCGGGTGGCCATCGGCACACATGACGAACTTCTGGAACAGTCGCCGCTCTACCGCGACTTGGTGGGCCACTGGGCCGATGACACGGTCAGAGCCACCCTGCCTCGGTCGCGATCCTGACCGCGTCGACCCGGCTGCGCGCCTGCGTCTTGGCCACGACGGACGCCAGATGATTACGCACCGTCCCGACCGAGATGTAGAGCTGTGCGGCCACGTCCCGGGTCGACTCCCCCCGCGCCGTCAGCCGCAGCACCGCCACCTCACGCGGCGTCAGCGGGTTGTCCATCACCGAGGCGGCCGCGATCGCCAGCTCGGGGTCCAGCACGCGACGCCCCTGCGCCACCTGCCGGATGTCCTCGGCGAGCCGCGAGGTCGGCGCGTCCTTGCGGATGATTCCGAAGACCTTCGCCGCCAGCGCACGGCGCAGGTGTTCCGGCCGCGCCACGCTGGTCAGCAGGAGGGTCCGGCAGGACGGTAAGTCGCGCCGGAGATTCTGCGCGGCGGTGATCCCGTCCGTACCGGGCAGATCGATGTCGAGAACCGCAACATCCGGCAGCGTGCGCAGTGCCGCGGGAACGATGAGGTCGCCGTTGTCGACCGCTTCCACGATGTCGATGTCGGGTTCCTGGGACAACAACGCGGTCAGCGCCTGGCGGATCAGAGGAACGTCCTCGGCCAGAAGCACGCTTATCCGCGTGCCTGCTCGGGTCACGCCTTCTTCGACTCTTCCTTCCAGCACGTTTACGCCCCCCACTCCAGCACTTCACATCTGGTGGACACCCAGTATCTCCGAGCGGGGCCCGTACGACGCCTGATCGGGCCCGCGGGATGAACCGTCGACGAGAGCCGACGCACCAGTTGCCCCGTACGGATGAAATCGCCGGCGCGCGAGGGACCGGACAAGGCCCTCCCGGGCCGCGCATCACCGCCCGTCCGGACCCTCCGGGACGCCTACGTTTTCCTTGAACATGCCTATTTCGCAACCGAGTTGAGGGTTTACCCACGCGCGGAGCATGGGCCACCGAACGATCATCCGGGCATATCAGACGACTTCTCGCGCGGGCATTACCGGCGGGTACCGCGAGCTGCTAGAAACTGCATCGCTCCCCCCAACCCCCCACCCGTCACCCACAGCTCGTCCTCCCACCCCCTCATCCCCCCACACTGCGAAGGGCTGGCAGCCATGTCAGTACGTAGAATTCGAGCGTCTGTCGTCACTCTCGCGCTCGCCGCCGTGGCCGCGCTCGGCGTCGCGGGACCGGCCTCCGCCACCGACTCGGCCGCCGCGGGCGGCTATGTCGCGCTCGGCGACTCCTACTCCTCCGGCGTCGGCGCCGGAAGCTACCTCTCCGACAGCGGCGACTGCCGACGCAGCACCAACGCCTACCCGTATCTGTGGCAGGCGGCGAACTCCCCCGCCTCGTTCGACTTCGTCGCCTGTTCGGGGGCGACCACCTCGTCCGTGGCCGGCACCCAGCTCGGCGTGCTCAGCGCGTCCACCTCCCTCGTCAGCGTCACCGCCGGAGGCAATGACGTCGGGTTCGCCGACGTCATGCAGGACTGCGTGCTGTCCAACGAGGCCACCTGCATCAACAGCGTGAACAACGCCGTCTCGCAGATGAACAGCTCCCTGCCCGGCAGCCTCGATGCCCTCTACGACGGCATCCGGGCCCGCGCCCCGCAGGCCCAGGTCGTGGTTCTCGGCTATCCGCGCTTCTACCAGCTGTCCGGCAGCTGCGTCGCCGGGCTCTCCGAGGCCGAGCGGACCGCGATCAACAACGCCTCGGACGTGCTGAACGACGTCCTCGCCAAGCGGTCCGCCGACGCCGGGTTCACCTTCTCCAGCGTGGTGGACGAATTCACCGGGCACGAGCTGTGCTCCGGAGACGCCTGGCTCCACAGCGTCACGGTCCCGATCCACAACTCGTACCACCCCAAGGCCGTGGGGCAGTCGGGCGGCTATCTGCCCGCCCTCCGCTCGGCGGTGTAGCTCGGCTGTGTAGTTCGCCGGGCGGCTCGGCGAGGCGGCTCGGCGGGGTGTCTGAGGGGAGCGGCTCCGGGGTGCGGCTCCGTGGGTAGCTCCTCGTACGGAACGGCGGTTCACCGGGGGATCGGTGAGCCGCCGTTCTCAGTAGCGCTCGACCAGATGCTCGCGGCCGGCCGGAGGCTCGTACGACTCGGGCCAGAAGTCCGTCACGCCGGTGATCAGACCCTTCTCGTCGAAGGTGAAGAAGTGGATGGCGTCCATCTTCCTCGGCCCTTCCTCCGGCTGATCCCCCGTCACCATGAACCCGGTCCGGGCGGCAGCCTGTCGGCCCTCCGCGTCGACGACGATCCGCTCGACCCGTACGTGCCAGTCGCCCGGATACTCCTCGTTGAACCGGAGATACCGCTCCTTGCCGTGGATCCGCTCACGGCTCTGCGGGAGCTCGTACACCACGCCCTCGGCGAGGGTCTCCCCGAACCCGGCCCAGTCGCGCGCCTCGGCCGACGACCAGTACGCCTCGACCACCCCGCGCAGCGCGGCCGTCGTCGTCCCGGGAGCCGTGCCCGGCGCCGTACCGGTCGTGGTGCTGAAAGCCTTGACGGCCGTGGCTCCGCCCGCCGTTCCACCTGTCGTGTCGGTCATGGAAACGAGTGTGTACCCCACCACTGACAATCGGTCCCGGAAGCCGGGAGGGGCGGCGCCGGCCCTCCGGTCACCCCTGATGGTCCGCCGGCCGCGACGCCTTGACCGAGTACATCAGCGGGATCCTCGGCCGGCCCGCCGGGAAGCGGTAGTGGCCGTCCGCGTGGCGCTCCAGGACACCGAACCGCTGGACGAGCGAGAAGTCGTGCTCGTGGAGGAACTCGATCCGCAGGCCCGCCGCGACGAGCGCCGTCACCACCCGGCCCACCGGGTGCTGCCACTCGACGCTGCGGTTGTGCACGGTCGGCGCGTCGAGATCGGTGTACGTGCCCGGCGTCTCGTCCACCCAGGCGTCGCGGCTGAAGTAGTCGTCCGTGACGACCGAACCCGTCTCGTCCATCGAGTCGGTCAGCGGGTGGAACTCCGCGAGGTAGAGGAATCCGCCGGGCGCGACCAGCGAGGCGGCGGTGTCGGCCCAGCGGTCGAGGTCGGGCAGCCAGCCCAGCGCGCCGATGCCCGTGTAGACGATGTCGTACGCGGAGTCCGGGACGGCGGCCGGTGCGTCGTACACGTCGGCCGCGACGAACAACGCCCGTTCCGGGCCCAGTTTCAGCGATCTCGCCAGGCCCCGGGCGGTCTCGACGGCGGGCTCGGAGAAGTCGAGGCCCACGACCTGTGCGGCGCCGCGCCGCGCCCAGGAGAGGGTGTCGAGGCCGAAATGGCACTGGAGGTGCAGCAGGGTCTTCCCGGTGACGTCGCCGACCTCGGCCACTTCGAAGGCGCGCAGCACGTCCTTGCCCGCCAGGAACGCGTCCAGCTCGTAGAAGTCGCTCGCCACGTGGATCGGCACGCGTTCGTCCCAGCGCGCGCGGTTGGTGTCGTGCCAGTCGTCCGGAGTCGGGGAGTACATGTCCGGAAAGCTACCCACGGGGTGGGGGTGGCGCGAGGGGATTTTCGGTGTTCTCCCGCCCCGGAAGGGACCGGCCCCCGGATCGGGTTGGATGGGGGGATGACCACTGATGCAGCAGCTGTGCCCGACTGGGAGATGCGGTTCCGTGCGCCTCGCGTCTCCCTGCCCGACTGGGCCGAGGACGCCCCCGACCGCGCGCTGTTCGTCTCCAACGCCACCGGGACGTACGAGCTGTACGCGTGGGACCGGGCGAGCGGGCGGCAGCGCCAGGTGACGGACCGGCCGAACGGCACGACGGACGGCGTGCTGACGCCGGACGGCGAGGCCGTCTGGTGGTTCAGCGACACCGACGGCGACGAGTTCGGGGTGTGGATGCGCCAGCCGTTCGACGGCGGTCAGGACGAGCCGGCCGTCCCTGGCCTCGCTCCCTCCTACCCGGCGGGCCTGGCCATCGGGCGGGACGGTTCGGCGGTGATCGGCCGCTCGACCGACGAGGACGGCACGACGGTCCATCTGGTGCGGACGCCGGGCGCCGAGCCCGTGGAGATCTACCGGCACCGGGAGTCCGCGGGGGTCGGGGACCTCTCCCACGACGGGACCCTGATCGCGCTGGAGCACACCGAGCACGGGGACGCGATGCACTCGGCGCTGCGCGTGGTGCGCCCCGACGGCTCCACGGTGGCGGAGCTGGACGACACGGAGGGCGGCACGAAGGAGCTGGGACTCGCCGTACTGGGCTTCGCCCCGGTGGCCGGTGACACCCGGCTCCTCGTCGGGCATCAGCGCCGGGGCCGCTGGGAGCCGATGATCTGGGACCCGGTCGCGGGCACGGAGACCGCGCTGCCGGTCGACCTGCCGGGTGACGTGGGGGCCGAGTGGTATCCGGACGGCTCCGCGCTGCTCGTCGAGCACGGCTTCGAGGCCCGCAGCGAGCTGTGGCGGTACGAGCCGGGGGCCCCGGCTCCCGTGCGCGTGGAGACCCCCGCGGGCACCGTGTCGGGCGCCACGGCCCGCCCGGACGGCACGGTGGAGTACCTGTGGTCCTCGGCCGAGCGGCCGCCCGTGGTGCGGTCGACGAGCGGCGCCGTGGTCCTGGACCCGCCGGGTGCGAAGGCCCCGCCGTCGGTGCCCGTCGAGGACGCCTGGGTGGAGGGCCCGGGCGGCCGTATCCACGCCCTCGTGCAGAAGCCCGCCACCGGCGACGGCCCCTTCCCCACGGTCTTCGAGATCCACGGCGGGCCGACCTGGCACGACAGCGACGCCTTCGCCTCCGGCCCCGCCGCCTGGGTGGACCACGGCTTCGCGGTCGTCCGGGTCAACTACCGGGGCTCCACCGGCTACGGCCGCGCCTGGACGGACGCGCTGAAGCACCGGGTCGGGCTGATCGAGCTGGAGGACATCGCGGCCGTACGGGAGTGGGCGGTGGCCTCCGGGCTCGCGGACCCGGAGCGCCTGGTCCTGGCGGGCGGGTCCTGGGGCGGCTATCTGACCCTGCTCGGGCTCGGCACCCAGCCCGACTCCTGGGCGCTGGGCCTGGCCGCGGTGCCCGTCGCGGACTACGTCACGGCGTACCACGACGAGATGGAGGCCCTGAAGTCGATGGACCGCACGCTGCTGGGCGGCACACCGGAGGAGGTTCCCGAGCGCTTCGAGGCCTCGTCCCCGCTGACGTACGTCGACGCGGTGCGCGCCCCCCTCTACATCTCGGCGGGCGTCAACGATCCGCGCTGCCCCATCCGTCAGGTGGAGAACTACGTGGACCGGCTCGCCGCGCGCGGTGCGGTCCACGAGGTGTACCGGTACGACGCCGGGCACGGCTCGCTGGTGGTGGAGGAGCGGATCAAGCAGGTACGGCTGGAGTTGGAGTTCGCCCTGAAGCACTTGGGGGAGGCGCCGTGGTCGGCTCCCCGGGGCCGGAAGCGGCGTAAGAACCGGATAAATGGCGGACCCCGCTCCGGGAACCCGGGGCGGGGAACCGTACCTTGGAGGGGTGTACCGGTTCCTGCTGACCCCGCGATGGTGGGGGATCAACCTCTTCGTCGTGCTGGCCATCCCGTTCTGCGTGTTCATGGGCATGTGGCAGCTCGGCCGCTTCGAGGACCGCGTGCAGTCGCACGAACAGGCGGAGAAGCGCCCCGATCCCAGCACCCGGGCCGCGAAACCCCTGGACGAGCTGCTGCCCGTCGACAAGGTGACGTCCGGCCGCCCCGCCGTCGCCACCGGCACGTACGCCGACCAGTTCCTGGTGCCCGGCCGCGAGCTGGACGACCGTCGGGGCTTCTACGTCCTGAACATGCTGCGTACGGACAGCGGCAAGGCCCTGCCGGTGGTACGGGGCTGGCTGCCCGGTACCGCGAGCGGCGCCCGGGTGCCCGCGGCGCCGGAGGGCGAGGTCACGGTGACCGGCGACCTCCAGGCATCCGAGAACTCCCGCAGTGACGGTGTCAACGCCCGGGGCGGGCTGCCCGGGGGCCAGGTCGGCATGATCAGCGCCGCGACCCTGGTGAACCTCGTGCCGTACGACGTCTACGACGCCTGGGTGACGCTTCCCGAGGCCGAGGCGGGCGGTACGGGCGGTGCGATGAAGCCGGTGCCCGCGGCGGCCCCCGAGGGCAGCGGCCTCGATCTGAAGGCCTTCCAGAACCTGGGCTACACGGGCGAGTGGTTCGTCTTCGCCGGCTTCGTGCTCTTCATGTGGTTCCGGCTGGTGCGCCGCGAGGCCGAGGCCGTGCGCGACATCGCGCTCGGCCTCGTACCGGAGGACGCGGCTGCCCCGGCGGCGCAGGAGGCCCAGGACGCCACGGCAGCCCCTGAGGCCCCTGAGGCGGCTCGGAAAGCCCCTGAGGCCTCCGAGGCGGCTCGGAAAGCCCCGGCGGCCCCGTAGGAGCCCCGGGCCGGCCGGCCTCGACGGGGGGCCCGGCGTCGCCGGACTACGACGTGGCGAGCACGCCCGTGCGGTAGATGGTGCCCGAGCAGGCGTTGGGGATCTTCGTCTCCGCGGTGGGCGCTCCCGTCTCCGGGGTGTGCGTCACGGCGACGCTGCCCTCCGCCGCGCCCTCGCCGTCCTCGTTCAGTGTCTGCGTGTCGACCTCCGAGGGCTGGTCGGTGCCCCCCTCGCCGACCGATCCTCCGGCCCCGTCCGCCGACGGGGTCGGGCTCGGTGACGGGCCCACGGTCGGACAGGTGTCGGCCGGCACCCAGGCGAACCGCACCTCGTACGCCTCGGCCGGCTTCAGCAGCACCGTGCCCGGCTCCTGCGAGGGGTCGGGCAGCCCGGGGGCCGCGTCGCCCGCGGCGTGCTGGACCACGCCGATCTTGAGCGGGTCGGCCGCGCCCATGGCGGTGAAGCCCACCGTGCCGTTGCTGCTGACCGTGCAGTCGGTGCCGGAGACGTTGGCGATCTTGAAGCTGCCGTAGACGGTGCCGTCGGCTCCCGGTGCGTCGGTGCCCGCGGACGCGACGCCGAGCTGACTCGGGTCGCAGACCGGCAGGGAGGCGAAGCCCGCGCTCGGGGAGTCGGTCGTCGCGCCCGTCGCCGCACGGCCGGGATCACGGTCCTCGCCCGCGCTGGGGCTGGGGTCCGGGTCGGCCTCCCCCGCGCTGCCCTCGCTCTCCCGCTCGGTGGGCTCCACGGTCCGCCGGCCGGGCGCCTCGGGGCCGGGCTCGTCCCCGTTGCCGCCCTGGGCCTGCTCGCCGTGTCCGGCGATGGCGGGGCGGGCGTTGGACGGGCCGTCCGAGGTCGCGACGTGGACGAAGGCGGGGACGGCGGTGCCGATCAGCAGGGCCGCCGCGGCCGCCCCGACGACGGCCTGCCGTCGCCTGGCCCGGCGGGCGGGGACGGCGCGGTGGAGGTGGTCGAGGGTCCCCTCGGAGGGGGCCAGCTCCCGCACCGCACCGTGCAGCATGCGGCGCAGGGCCGCCTCGTCCAGCTCTTCGGAGGCGGAGGCGCCGCCCCGGTCACGGGCGAAGAGGTCGGTCAGCGTGCCGACGAGGTCGTCGTCGCCCGGCGCCCCGGGGGCTTTGCCGGCGGCGGGGGTCGCGCTCGTACCGCCGGCTGGGACCTTGCTCGCACTGCCCGCGCGGGTCTCGCTCGTACCGTCGGCGGGGGCCTTGCTCGTACCGTCCGCAGGGACCTTGCTCGCACCGCCCGCGCGGGTCTCGCTCGTACCGTCGGCAGGGGCCGTGCTCGTACCGTCCGCAGGGACCTTGCTCGCACCGCCGACGGCCGCGGTGTCGGTTTCGGCGCCCGCGGAGTGCCCCGCACCCGCGTCCGCCTCCGCCGCGGCTTTCGCCGTCCCCGGGTCCCGCTCGTCGGGGTCCTCGGCGGCCTCGTTGTCCGCCCGCGCGGGCGGCGCCGGTTCCGGGGTCTCGCCCGGCTCGGGCCCCGTGCTCCCGTCGTGCGGGCGGTCCGGATCGGTGTGCGGAGTCTTCTCCGGCCCGTGGTTCACAATTCCGTTTCCCGTCGGGTCATTCTCGTGCCTGTGCTCGTCGCGCTGCTCGGGCCCGCTCATGCCTGGGCCTCCATCACGACGCGCAGCGCCGCGATACCCCGGGAACCGTACGCCTTGACCGAGCCCAGCGAGACACCCAGCGTCTCGGCGACCTGGGCCTCCGTCATGTCGGCGAAGTAGCGCAGCACCAGCACCTCGCGCTGGCGTCGCTGCAGCCCTTTCATGGCCTTGATCAGCGCGTCCCGCTCCAGCTGGTCGTAGGCGCCCTCCTCCGCGCTCGCCATGTCCGGCATCGGCTTGGAGAGCAGCTTCAGCCCGAGGATGCGGCGACGCAGTGCGGAGCGCGAGAGGTTGACGACCGTCTGCCGCAGATAGGCGAGGGTCTTCTCCGGTTCGCGGACGCGGCTCCGCGCGGAGTGCACGCGGATGAACGCCTCCTGCACCACGTCCTCGCAGGACGCGGTGTCGTCCAGCAGAAGGGCCGCGAGACCCAGCAGGGAACGGTAATGGGCGCGATAGGTCTCGGTGAGATGGTCGACCGTGGTTCCCGCTGCCACCGTCTCTTCAGCATCCCCGCGCTGCGAGGGCAACTGTGCCGGGCGCGCGGCGGGCATGGGCGCGATCACCGGCATGCCGCCGGGCGCACGGGGCCGCCGGAGCGGACGCGCCGACGCGCCTCGCAACGGGCCCACCACTGTGATGTCGAGAACCTCTGCTGCCACGCCTGTTGGACACGCTGCCCCCCGTCAGGGTTGTACGCGTACGGCGTCACGTTCGACGCTGTGCGACATGCCCTCATACGTACCTGCTCTTCCCCAAATGCCCCGTCATCGCGTCTGGCCACGCAAGAAGTGACCGCATAGACGCAGCCCGACCAGGATGCGGTTGCAGATGGCCGGGAGATCATCGTCGGATACGACAACGCCCCAGCTCAAGAGGTTCAGACCAGCAAATTGCTCATAGGGCGTTCACAGATCCTACAAAACAGGTTCGATCATGCCCGGGGGAATTCGGCGGCGACCGATTCGGCGATCTGCGCCACGTTCAAAGCCGCCCCTTTTCGGAGATTGTCACCGCAAAGGAACATTTCCAGGGCGTGCGGGTCGTCCATCGAACGCCGGACGCGGCCCACCCAGGTGGGGTCGGTGCCCACCACATCGGACGGAGTGGGGAAGTCTCCGGACGCCGGGCTGTCGAAGAGGACCACACCGGGGGCGGTCGCCAGGATCTCGTGCGCCTTGCCCACGGCGACCTCGTTCTCGAAGCGGGCGTGGACGGACATCGAGTGCGTGGCGATCACGGGAACGTACACACAGGTCGCGGTGGCCTTCAGGTCCGGCAGGCCCAGCACCTTGCGGCACTCCTCGCGGATGGCGATCTCCTCGGAGGACCAGCCGTCGCCGGCGTCCGTACCCGCCCAGGGCACGACGTTCAGGGCGACGGGTGCGGCGAACGGGCTCCCCGCCGCCTCCGCGCCGCCCCCCAGGGCCCGGCGTACGTCCCCGGGCTGGGTGCCCAGCTCCGTGCCGGCCACCAGCGCCAGCTGCTCGCGCAGGGCGGCGACGCCGTCCCGGCCCGCGCCGCTGACGGCCTGGTAGGAGGAGACGATCAGCTCGCGCAGTCCGTACTCGGCGTGCAGGGCGCCGATCGCGACGATCAGCGACAGCGTGGTGCAGTTCGGGGACGCGACGATGCCGCGCGGCCGGAGCCGGGCGGCATGGGGGTTGATCTCCGGGACGACCAGCGGCACGTCGTCGTCGAGCCGGAAGGCGGCCGAGTCGTCGATGACGACGACGCCCTTGGCGGCGGCGATCGGGGCCCAGCGGGCGGACACCTCGTCCGGCACCAGGAAGAGGGCCACGTCGATGCCGTCGAACACGTCCTCGGCGAGCGCGAGGACCTCGCTCTCCTCACCGCGCACGACCAGCTTGCGGCCGGCCGAGCGCGGTGAGGCGACGAGTCTGACCTCGCCCCAGACGTCCGCGTGCTGCGAGAGGATCCGGAGCATGACACCGCCGATCGCCCCGGTCGCGCCGACGACCGCGAGCGAAGGGCGGTGCCCGGTCATCGGCCGGTGCCTCCGTAGACGACGGCCTCGTCGGAGTCGCTGTCGAGACCGAAGGCGGTGTGCACGGCGCGCACGGCCTCGTTGACGTCGTCGGCACGGGTGACCACCGAGATGCGGATCTCGGATGTCGAGATCAGCTCGATGTTCACGCCCGCGTCGGCCAGCGCCTCGAAGAATCCGGCCGTGACGCCCGGGTTGGTCTTCATACCGGCGCCGACCAGGGAGATCTTCGCGATCTGGTCGTCGTAGCGGAGCGAGTCGAAGCCGATGGCGCTCCTGGTCCGCTCCAGGGCGTCGATGGCCTTGCGGCCCTCCGCCTTGGGCAGGGTGAAGGAGATGTCCGTCAGGCCGGTCGACGCGGCGGAGACGTTCTGCACCACCATGTCGATGTTGACCTCGGCGTTCGCGATGGCGCGGAAGATCGCCGCCGCCTCGCCGGGCTTGTCCGGGACGCCGACGACGGTGACCTTGGCCTCCGAGACGTCATGGGCGACTCCGGAGATGATCGCGTGCTCCACCTGCTGGTCCCCTTGCGGCTCGTTGCTGACCCAGGTGCCGCGCAGTCCGGAGAAGGACGAGCGGACGTGGATCGGGATGTTGTAACGGCGTGCGTACTCGACGCAGCGGTGCAGCAGCACCTTGGAGCCGGACGCGGCCAGCTCCAGCATGTCCTCGAAGGAGATCCAGTCGATCTTCTTCGCCTTCTTCACGACCCGGGGGTCCGCGGTGAAGACGCCGTCGACGTCGGTGTAGATCTCACAGACCTCGGCGTCCAGCGCGGCGGCCAGCGCGACGGCGGTCGTGTCCGACCCGCCGCGGCCGAGGGTCGTGATGTTCTTGCCCTCCTGGCTCACGCCCTGGAACCCGGCGACGATGGCGATGTTGCCCTCGTCGATCGAGGTCCGGATGCGGCCCGGCGTGACGTCGATGATGCGCGCTTTGTTGTGGACCGAGTCGGTGATGACACCGGCCTGGCTGCCCGTGAACGACTGGGCCTCGTGGCCCAGGTTTTTGATCGCCATCGCCAGCAGGGCCATGGAGATCCGCTCGCCGGCGGTCAGCAGCATGTCGAATTCACGGCCGGTAGGCATCGGAGACACCTGCTCGGCGAGGTCTATCAACTCGTCCGTCGTGTCGCCCATCGCGGACACCACGACAACCACCTGGTTGCCGTTCTTCTTGGCGTCGACGACTCGCTTGGCGACCCGCTTGATGCCCTCGGCATCGGCTACGGAGGAGCCTCCGTACTTCTGCACGACAAGGCCCACGTGCGCTCCTCGCTCAGTCATTACTGCGGTCGGCTCAGTCTAACGAGCAGCCCGGAATAGACCCGCTCATATCGGATGATGAGATGTCCCGCTCACCACCCGGTACGGCGTGTCGCTCCGAGCCGCTCGTACGGGGCTGTTGCCCGCCCAGCCCGCCAGCACTCCCGTTTGTGTCCCAGCCCACACGATCGGGCGCACCCAGCCCACACGATTCGTGGCGGGCGGGCGAGCCGGGAGGGTCAGTCGGCGTACACCTTCAGTCGGCGTGCACCTTCAGTCGGCGTACTCCTTGAGCTTCTCGGTGTCGAGCGTGAAGCCGACCGGCCCGGGCAGCTCGACGAGCGCGCCGAAGGGCCGGGTGGTGGCGGAGCGGTACGCGCCCTTCTCCGGCTCGGTGAAGACGGTGACCGAGCACGCCTCACGGTCGACGAGCAGATAGACCGGAATGCCGGCGGCCGCGTAACCGTGGGGCTTCTCGACCCGGTCGCGCCGGTTGGCGTCGGCGTCGCGGGAGGTGACCTCCACGGTCATCAGTACGCCGGTGGGGGCCGCCCACTCCCCCGCCCCGGCGAAGTGCTCGTCGGGCGCGAGGACACCGTCGGGGCGGGCCCGGCCCTTGCGGTACGTCTCGATCGCGAGGCCCTGATCGGGAAAGAGCGACAGTTCCGGACGCCGCAACATGCACTGCCTCAGCAGCCACATGACGATCGCCCCGTGATTGCCGTCGGGCACGGGCTTGACCTGGACCTTTCCGCTGATGAACTCCAGCCGCACCAGTTCGGGAGCTCGGCGGGCGAGTTCCTCGAACTCTTCGGTACTCATCTGGGGCTGGGCGGTGGTCCTGGGGGTCATGGCGTCGCCTCCTTGCCTCCATGGTGCCCCGACCGGGACCTCCTGCACGCTCACCGCCCGGCCTCGGGGCCGGGAGAACCGGGCGGACGGTGGCCGAGCGGAGTTCGGCCATACGGGCGGCGACGTCGACCTCGGCGCGCGGGCGGGCCAGGAAGGTGTCGGGGACGTCGCCGGTCAGGCCGGCCGCCTCGTCGCGGGCGACCTGGGCGCGGCAGTCGGAGCACACGCCGTGGTCCAGCGTGGTCGTCGTCTCGTCCTCGTCGCAGAAGAGGCACATCATCACCATGCTCACGATCTGCTCGCTCGGGTGGTCCTTCTCCGGCCGGGGTGCGGGGCTGGGCGGCATCTTGGTCTCCAGTCGTTTACGGAGGAGGGGTCCGGCGGAGTGCACGGACGCCGACAGGCCCGAGGTCAGGACCTGGGTGATCTGTTCGTGGCCGACGCCCCGCGCCAGCCACTCCCCGACCAGGTGTTCCAGCTCCACGCAGTCGCCCTCGGAGAGCTGGAGCCGGGGCTCGCGGCGGCCGAGCCCGGCGAGGACGTCGTACGCCTCCGAGCGCGGGGCGCGCACACCCGGCTCGGGCTCCTCGGCCGTTTCGGCGACAGCGGGCGCCGGGGGGTGGTCTGCGGCAGCGGGGGCCGGGGGCTGACCGGCGGCAGCGGGGGCCGGGGGCTGGCCGGGCGCGTCCAGGCCCCGGACGAAGCGCACATGGGCGGCCCACCAGTCGGCGTCGCGGGCGGTCCGGGAGAAGTACGTACGCGTCACCCAGCGCATCTGGCCGTCGAGCAGCGTGACTTGCACCCTGACGCGCCGCAGGTGCCCGGCCCGGGTCAGCCGGTCGAGCGCGCTGCGGCAGGCCTGCTGCCCGTAGTCCGGCAGCTCCTCGGCGAGCACTTTGTAGCCGATCGCCGCGCCTTCGGGGAGCCGGTCGACGTACGAGGCGATGGCCGCCTCGCGCGGCTCCAGACCGGCGAAGTCGTCGGCGCGGGACGGGGCCTGGTCGGGGGCGTGACGCTTCCCGTACCCGGCTTTCGCCATGGGGTGGGGGGCGGGTGCGCGCAGGGCGGCACTAAGGTTGGCGGCAGCCATGGGGATCGTCTTTCTAAAGGGTGCGATCTCTTACGGTCAGACCCCGGTCGGTGTTGGTAGCACCACCGGGGTTGTCCGTTTTACGGATAGTGGGTTGCTGATCGTGAACCTAGAGCGTGCATACGCTCCGGCGCAACCCGGTCACCAACCGTCACATCTGGTCGAATGCGCGCAGCGAGCAGCGCAGTTCGGAACCTGTCCCGGGAGCGGGGAGGGAGGGTGGGTGGGTTGAACCCAACCACCCATGCCTACAGAGAAGGCTTGGAGCCCGGTGCTCGCGACTCGGGGCTCGAGCCTCGGGCGGACCTGCGGGATCGCGCCCTGCCCGGTTCAGCCCGCCGTCAGTGTCTCCACGTCGAGGACCTGGGTGTTCTGCGCGGCCGCGATACGCCAGACCCCGTCGTCCTTCGCCAGAAAGTAGGTCGGGGTGCCGGGGACCGCCTCGGGGTGGGCGGCCACCAGCTCGGAGGGGTCCTCCTGGCCGTGGAAGATCTCGTCCAGGAACGCCCCGTCCCGGGTCGCCGGGCGCTGGCGGATCTTGACGGCGGCGATGTCGGGGCGGACGAAGAGGATCAGGTCGACCGTGTACGTGGCGGTCACCGGGGAGTCCGCCTGCGGGGGCAGCACCTTGCGGGTGAAGGCGCTGATCTCCGGAAGGCCGGTCAGCCGCTTGCCGTGGGCCGTGGTCCAGATGGCGTCCTCGCGGAAGCCGTCGAGGAATGCCTCGGGCAGCGCGTTCCGCTGCGCGTCCTGCACGCCGGCGACGAACGCCACGATGGCGTCCACGTCCTCCTGCGGGGCGGGCACTCCGATGACGGTGGGCGTGGTGGCGGGGGCGTTGGCGCTCATGAGGAATCTCCTTGCGGGGCGCGGCCGTCGTGTCGGCCGTTCACCCGGAGTCTCGGTCCTCGAGCGCGGTTGAGGTCAAGTGGTGGAGGTCCCGATCAACGGGATTGACTTCAAGGCTGGTTGAGGTCCTAGCGTTCCCGTCATCGAACAGGTGATGACGGGACAGAGGAGCGCTCAGCGATGATTTTGGTGACCGGTGCGACCGGGAACATCGGCAGCGAGCTGGTAAGGCAGTTGTCCGTGGACGGGCACGGGGCCGGCGTCCGGGCGCTGACCCGGGACGCGGCGCGGGCCAGGGCCGCGTTGCCCGACGGGGTCGAGGTGGCGGAAGGCGACCTGGAGCGACCCGAGTCGCTGAAGTCCGCACTGGGCGGGGTGCGTTCACTGTTCCTGATCTCGGGCGCCGGCGACGACGCCGGAGTGCTCGACGCGGCCCGGGACGCGGGGGTGGAGCACGTGGTGCTGGTCTCCTCCATCACCGTCATGACCCATCCGCACCTCGGCCCGGCGCAGGCGAATCTCGCCGTCGAACGCCTGCTGCGGGAGAGCGGGATGGAGTGGACCGTCCTGCGGCCGACGCAGTTCGCCTCCAACACCCTCTGGTGGGCGCAGTCCGTGCGCGACGAGTCCGTGGTGCGCGTGCCGTACGCGGACGTCGGGCTGCCGACCATCCACCCCGCCGACATCGCCTCGGTGGCCCGTGCGGCGCTCACCGACCCGGGTCACCGGGGGCAGATCCACCCGCTCACCGGGCCGGAGCTGATCAGCCCGCGGCGGCAGGCCGACGAGCTGGGGCGGGTGCTGGGCCGGGAGGTGGCCTGCGTCGGAATCACCCGGGACGAGGCGTACACGCCGATGGCCGCGATGATGGGGGCCGAGGTCGCGAACAGCGTCCTCGACCTGATGGGCGGCGACGTCAATGACGCGCTGCTGGCCGTCCACGACACCGTGGCCCGGGTCACCGGCTCGCCCGCCCGCCCCTACCGCCGCTGGGCCGAGGGGAACGCCGACGCGTTCCGGTGACCGCCCACGCGCTCCGGTGACCGCCCGCGCGTTCCGGTGGGACAGCGGGGGTTACTTCACCGGGCGCAGGCCCAGCGGCCCCGCGATCTCCTCCAGCATCACGCGGCCCGCCTCCTCGGCGAGGTCCTCCTCGCCCGGGTCCTGGTCGGTGTCCAGGCCGTCCAGCTCCTCCAGGGGCTGGCCGAGGCGGATGTGGGCGACCAGGGACTGTAGGGCGCGGAGGGTGGCGGAGGCGGTGGAGCCCCAGTTGGAGAAGTACGAGAACTGCCACCACCACAGCGCCTCGGCGGTGCGCTCGGCGTCGTAGTGCGCGAGGCCGTGGCCGAGGTCGGTGACCAGGTCGGCCAGATCGTCGGAGATCCGGTGCGGGACCGGGGCCTTGCGGGGCTCGTACGGGTCGAAGACCTCGGAGTAGACGTCGATCGGCTCCAGCAGCGCCGCGAACCGCTCGCGCAGGCCGTCCGCGTCCGGCTCGGGGCCGAGGTCCGGTTCGTACCGCTCGTCGGGCAGGACGTCCTCGTACGCGCCGAGGCGGCCGCCCGCGAGCAGGAGCTGCGAGACCTGGAGGAGCAGGACCGGGACGGCCTCTTCCGGCTCGTCGACCTTGGACACCTCGGTGACCGCGACGATGAACGTCTTGATCTGGTCCGCGATCTGGACGGCGAAGTCGCCCGGGTCCTGCGTGACGGAGTTCAGCGTGGCGTCAGACATCGAGGGGACCTCCCGTGGGCGCGGTCACAGACGGTGAAGCGGACGACGAAGGAAACGACGAGAAGGAAGCAGACTGCGGTACGTGACGGGGGCGTACGGCGGTGGTGTCAGACATCCAGCAGCCGCCTCCCCTCGAAGGCACGGCCCAGGGTGACCTCGTCGGCGTACTCCAGGTCGCCGCCGACCGGCAGGCCGCTGGCCAGCCGGGTCACTCTGAGGCCCATCGGCTTGACCATCCGCGCCAGGTACGTCGCGGTGGCCTCGCCCTCCAGATTGGGGTCGGTCGCGAGGATCAGCTCCGTGATGGAGCCGTCCGCGAGCCGCGCCAGCAGCTCGCGGATGCGCAGGTCGTCCGGGCCGACGCCCTCGATGGGGCTGATCGCCCCGCCCAGGACGTGGTAGCGGCCCCGGAACTCACGCGTCCGCTCGATTGCCACGACGTCCTTGGGCTCCTCGACCACACAGATGACGCTCCGGTCGCGGCGCGCGTCCCGGCAGATCCCGCACTGCTCCTGCTGCGCGACGTTGCCGCACACCTCGCAGAACCGGACCTTGTCCTTGACCTCCAGGAGGGAGTGCGCGAGCCGTCGTACGTCCGTGGGCTCGGCCTGGAGGATGTGGAAGGCGATCCGCTGCGCGCTCTTGGGACCGACGCCGGGCAGCCTGCCCAGTTCGTCGATGAGGTCCTGAACAACGCCTTCGTACAACGGAACGCCTTTCTTTGCTTTCTGCTCCGTACCGTAGTGGGTACGGGTCGGTACCAGTAGGCCTCGTGGGCCTGGAGCCCGGTGCCTGGCTCCGTCCGGTCCGATCGGACCGGTCAGACCGGTCAGACCGGTCAGACCGGTCAGACCGGTCAGACCGGTCAGACCGGTCAGACCGGTCGGCCCGGCCCGGTCAGAACGGCAGGCCGGGGATGCCGCCCCCGCCGCCCAGGCCCTGGGCCAGCGGGCCGAGCTTCTCCTGCTGGAGCGCCTGCGCGTTCTCGTTGGCCGCCTGGACGGCCGCGACGACGAGGTCGGCGAGCGTCTCGGTGTCCTCCGGGTCCACCGCCTTCGGGTCGATCACCAGGGCGCGGAGCTCGCCGGAGCCGGTCACGGTGGCCTTCACGAGACCGCCGCCCGCCTGTCCGTCGACCTCGGTCCTGGCCAGTTCCTCCTGGGCCGCCGCGAGATCCTGCTGCATCTTCTGGGCCTGCTGGAGCAACTGCTGCATATTGGGCTGACCACCACCGGGAATCACGGTCACTCCTGGCATTTCGACGACGAATGTTTCGGTAAGCCGAGCCTACGTGCTCCCCGGTCACCGCGCTCCACCCGCCAGGGACCAACTCTTTCGGGTGAGATTCAGGAAGCGGCGTGCGTGCTCCTATACCTGACCAGCGACCGTACGCAGGCGGGAATCCCGCGATTCCGACCCCATGGCCCACCATTCGGCGGTAGGAAGGGCGTGCACATCGACACACGAGCGTGCATGTGCGGTGACGCAGAGTTACCCCGCGGGGGTCGTCGGTCGCGCGGCCCGCCCCGCCCTCTCCGGGCCGGTCGGGTCCGCTTCCGGGAAGCCCTACGCGTCCGTCCCGTCCGTCAGAGTGCAGAGGAGTGCCCCGGTGAGTCAGCCGGAGATGCAGCCCGAGGGGCCGCCCCGCAAGGAGTCCGATGCGGGATCCGGTGAAAACGGAGTTGAGCATTCCGATTCCGGTCCGGACAGGGGACGCCCCGACGGGCGCGATCTGACCGGGCGCCCCTTCCCCCTCGGCGACTGGGGTGAGCCAGCCGAGCGGCTCGACGAGCTCTACCGCTGGGTCGAGACAGGGGCGCTGGACACCGCCGACTGGTATCTCCACGACCGGGTCGGGAAGCGCCGGGCCGCCAGGGCCCTGCGGATGGGCGCCGCCGCCGGGGTGGTCGCCGGGGCCGCCCTGCCGCTGCTCGACCTGACCGGCGCCCTGAGCGGCTCGGCGGGCTGGGGCTATCTGTCCCTGCTGCTGGGGGCCGCGTGCATGGCCTACGACCGGTACTTCGGTCTCACCTCCGGGTGGATAAGGGACCTCGCCACGGCCCAGGCGGTGCAGCGGCGGCTCCAGGTGCTCCAGTTCGACTGGGCCTCGGAGTGCGTACGGGAGATGCTCGGGCCGACCGAGGGCACGGCCAGCGAGGCGGCCGACCGGTGCCTGGGGGTGCTGCGGAGGTTCTCCGAGGACGTCACCGAGCTGGTGCGGTCGGAGACGGCGGACTGGATGGTGGAGTTCCGGGCGGGGCCCGCGCCGATGGGCATGCAGGCCCTGGCGACGGGGAGTGCGGGAGGGCGCGGCGAGTCGGCGGCGCCGGGGCGGTTCTCGATGCCGTCGGTGGCGACGCGGCCGAACATGCCGCGGCAGCGGCCGCCGGAGTCGCCGCGGTGAGGAGTCCGGGGCGGGGGCCGGGGGCGGGGTGAGGCTTCGGGGGCGCTGCCCCCGGGCCCCCGGTCCTCAATCGCCGGACGGGCTTGATTCTGGCGTCCCGGTCCGGTGGCCTAGCTGAAGATGATCATTGAGCCCTGGGCCAGGCTGCGGGTCGCCGCCGCGTGGAGGCCGAGCCAGACGTGGCGTTCCCGGGCGAACGGGCTGTCGTCGTAGGGGATCGGGTCCGCCGGTTCCTCCAGGGCCGTGGGGCCGGAGGGCGGCTGCGGGGCGGCCGGCGGGTTGGCCGGGTCGATGCCGATGGACGGGGCGACGAACTCCAGCTCACGCAGCAGACCGTGCGCGGAGCCCAGCGGTCCGCCGCCCGCCAGGAGCGCGTCGTCGGACAGGGGGGCCGGGAAGTCCACCGGCACGTACGCCCCCGCGTGGTCGTAGTGCCAGACCAGATGCGACTGCTGCGCGGCCTGCTCGAACATTTCGAGGAGCTGCTCGTAGTCGCCGTCGAGACCCGCGACGGGTGTGACGGCCAGGCCGCTCAACTGGAGCAGGTAGGCGCGGCGCAGGAAGTGCAGGGCGTCGTAGTCGAAGCCGGCCACGGGGGCGACTTCCCCGTTGAGGCCCGGCATGTAGGCGTAGACGGGGACGGGCGGCAGCCCGGCGTCGTTCAGCGCCTTGTCGTAGACGGCGATCTCTTCGGCGAACGGATTGTCGGCGCTGTGGCACAGCACATCGACGAGGGGGACCAGCCACAGGTCACAGGCCACGAAGTCTCGCTCTCAAACGGGTTCGGGCGATCGTCGGGACAGCGTAATGCGGGGCGAACCTCACGCACAGTGCCCCGGGGTCTTCGGAGACACCCCGGGGGCCTCGGACTGCCTGGGGGCCACGGACTGCCCGGAGGCCTCGGACTGCCCGGAGGCCACGGACTCCCCGGAGGCCACGGACCGCCCGGGGGCCTCGGACTGCCCGGGAGCCTCGGACTCCGGAGGGCCCGGCGGTCCGGGGGCGCCTCCGCCGACCGCCCGCGCCTCCAGCCGGTCCGCCCAGGCGAGCGCGTGCGCGTAGTAGGAGTGCATGGCGGCGTGGACCTGCTCGTGGTCGCCCCGGGCGATGGCCTCGACCAGCTCCTCGTGGCCGAACCACAGCACGTCCTCGTCCATGCCGTCGCGGCGCAGCCGGTGCACGGCGAACACCCAGGCCTGGACGCGGAGCCGGGCGAGGAAGTCGGTGACGTACGGGTTGAGGATGAACTGCCCCACCTCACGCCAGAACCGCAGGTCGTACCCGATCAGCACGTCGAGGTCGCCGCCCTTCGCCGCGCGGACCGCCTCCGCCGCCCGGCGGCGGATCGAGGCGAGCGCCTCGGGCCGGACCGCGACCCGCTCGGCGGGGTTGCGGAAGAGGCCCTCGACGACGAGGGCGCGGGCCTCGGCCATCGCGCGGAAGTCGGCGACGGTGAATTCGCGCACCTGGAAGCCGCGGTGCTGGTCGGAGGCGAGGAGCCCCTGCGCGGAGAGGTCGAAGAGCGCCTCACGGACGGGTGTCGCGGAGACCCCGTACTGCTCGGCGATCTGCTTGACGGTGAACTCCCGGCCCGGCGGAAGACGCCCTGCCAGCACCTCGTCACGCAGCGCGTCGGCGATCTGCTGGCGCAGGGTGTTGCGCGTCACGCCTCCGCTCGGACTCATACCGGCCCCCATCCGTCCGTCCCCTGTGCCCTGTCCGTCCCCGGCCCCCGTACACCGGCCGTCTCCGGCGTCGGCCGTCAGCGGCGTCGGCCGTGACCGGCGTCGGCCGTCTCGGCCGTTTCCGGCGGGGGTCATTTCTGGTTCGGGTCACCTTAAGCCAGAGCCGCCGCCGTGCCCGATTCCGGGCACGGCGGGGATGCGCACAGGGTCGATCGCGTACGGAGCCGAGCAGTCCGGTTACCCGGCGTGCGGGCCGGGGCGGGGTTACGCGCCCTGCACCGTGTACGTGTCGGCGACGGAGAGCGCGACGTCCAGGGCCGCCAGCCCTTCCTTGGCCTCGGCCTCGGAGACGTTGCAGGCGGGGACGGCATGGGTCCGGTTCATGTTGATGAACGGCCACAGCCCCTGCTTCTTCGCCGCCGCACCGAAGGCCGCCATGGGGGCGTTGGCCTCGCCCGAGGCGTTGTACGGGACGAGCGGCTCGCGGGTCTCCCGGTCGCGGACCAGGTCCAGCGCCCAGAACGCGCCGAGGCCGCGCACCTCGCCCACCGAGGGGTGGCGTTCGGCGAGTTCGCGCAGGCCCGGGCCGAGGACCCTCTCGCCGATCCGGGCCGCGTGCTCGACGACCTTCTCGTCCTCCATCACGCCGATGGTGGCGACGGCGGCGGCGCAGGCCAGCGGATGCCCGGAGTAGGTGAGGCCGCCGGGGTAGGGGCGGGTCTCGAAGGTCGCGGCGATCTCGGCGTTGATGGCGACGCCGCCCAGCGGTACGTAACCGGAGTTGACGCCCTTGGCGAAGGTCAGCAGGTCCGGCACGACGTCGAAGTGGTCGGCGGCGAACCAGGCGCCGGTGCGGCCGAATCCGGCCATCACCTCGTCGAGCACGAAGACGATCCCGTACCGGTCGCAGATCTCGCGGACGCCCGCCAGATAGCCCGGCGGCGGGGTCATGATGCCCGCCGTGCCCGGGATGGTCTCCAGGATGATCGCGGCGATGGTGGCCGGACCCTCGAAGGCGAGGGTGTCCTCCAGGTGTTGGAGGGCGCGGGCGCACTCCTCGGCCTCGTTCGCCGCGTGGAACGGGGAGCGGTAGAGGAACGGGGCCCAGAAGCGGACGACGCCCGCCGAGCCGTTGTCGGAGGGCCAGCGGCGCGGGTCTCCGGTGAGGTTGATCGCGGTGGAGGTGCCCCCGTGGTACGAGCGGTAGGCGGAGAGCACCTTCGTGCGGCCGGTGTGCAGCCGGGCCATGCGGATGGCGTTCTCGACGGCCTCGGCCCCGCCGTTGGTGAAGAAGATCTTGTCCAGGTCGCCCGGGGTGCGCTCGGCGATGAGGCGTGCGGCCTCGGAACGCGCCTCGATCGCGAACGCGGGCGCGAAGGTGGCGAGCTTGCCCGCCTGCTCCTGGATCGCGGCGATCACGGTGGGGTGCTGGTAGCCGATGTTGGTGTAGACGAGCCCGCTGGTGAAG
Organism: Streptomyces sp. MGP-P1; assembly: GCF_057766565.1. Taxonomy (NCBI): domain Bacteria; kingdom Bacillati; phylum Actinomycetota; class Actinomycetes; order Kitasatosporales; family Streptomycetaceae; genus Streptomyces; species Streptomyces sp. MGP-P1. The sequence goes on from NZ_JBYMEM010000005.1 coordinate 639,156, forward strand.
TCCAGGTAGCGGTTGCCGTCGTAGTCCCAGAAGTAGGACCCCTCTGCGCCGGCGACGGCGAGCGGGTCGATGAGGCCCTGGGCGGACCAGGAGTGGAACACGTGCGCGCGGTCCGCGGCCTTCACGGCCGCACCGGCCGCGGGGTCGGCGGACGGGGCATGAGGGGCATGAGGGGTCATGCGGCGAGCGTAGGCGCTGAGGGGGGCCGCCTCCATGGCCACCTTGTACGGCGTGGGGCGGATGGGTCGGCAGGGTGTCGGGTCCGGGGGCGGGGTGGGCCCCCCTAGCCCATTGACAGCACACTGTCGTCATGACAGTCTTCTGTCATCGAACCGAGGAGGTCACCATGACCAGCAGCAGCGACAGAACCGCACATCTCGCCGTCTACGACACCTTCGCCGACTGGGAGACCGGGCACACCACGGCCCATCTCGCGCAGAACGGCTACACCGTGCGGACCGTGGGGCTGACCCGGGAGCCGGTGACGACCATGGGCGGCCTGCGGATCCAGCCCGACCTGGCGCTGGACGAACTGAGCCCGCAGGACAGCTCGTTGCTGATCCTGACCGGCGCGTCCGGGTGGGACGCGGGGGAGACTCTCGCCCCGTTCGCACGGGCGGCCCGGGACTTCCTGGACGCGGGGGTCCCGGTCGCGGCGATCTGCGGGGCGACGGCCGGGCTGGCCCGGGAGGGGCTGCTGGACGGCCGCGCGCACACGAGTGCGGTCTCCTTCTACCTGGCGGCGACGGGGTACGCGGGCGGCTCGCGGTACGTGGAAGCGGACGCGGTCACGGACGGCGGGCTGATCACGGCTGGGCCGACGGAGCCGGTGGCGTTCGCGCGGGAGGTCTTCGCGCTGCTCGGGGTGTACGGGCCGGAGAAGCTGGACGCGTGGTACCGGCTGTTCCACGACTCCGACGCGAGCGCGTACGAGGTGTTGCAGGGTGAGTGAGGGCGCGGGCGGGGAGGAGGTCCGGGCCCAGCAGGAGTTGCTGAGCCGGACGGCAGTGACGGTGTTCCGGCTGAACGGCCAGTTCCTCTCGGTCGCCGAGGAGTTGGCGCGGCCGAGCGGTCTCACGGCGGCCTGGTGGCAGGTGCTGGGAGCGGTGACGCGGGAGTCGTTGCCGGTGGCGGGGATCGCCCGGGCGATGGGGATCACCCGGCAGAGTGTGCAGCGGATCGCGGATCTGCTGGTCGGGCGGGGGCTCGCGGAGTACGCGGAGAATCCGGCCCATCGTCGGGCGAAGCTGTTGCGGGCGACGGAGGCGGGGCGGGAGGCGGTCTCCCGGATCGGCCCGCCGCACGCGGAGTTCGCCGCGAGGCTTGCGGCCGAGGTGGGGGCGGAGGAGCTGGCGGCGGTGGTGGGCGCGCTGGAGCGGTTGTCGGAGGCCCTGGACACCTTGTCCACTACAGACCGGGCCGCCCCCAGCCCGTCCGGCGACTGAGGACGGACCCCTGCCGGTGCCGGGCCACACCCACCGTGCGGGGCCGTCCCCTACCCAGCCCGTCCGGCGCTTGAGGACGGAACCCTGCGGATGTCAGGCCACAGCGCCCGTGCGGGGCCGCCCAATCCAGCCCGTCCGGCGCTTGAGGACGGAACCCTGCGGATGTCAGGCCACATCCCCCGTGCGGGGCCGCCCCCACCCAGCCCGTCCGGCGCTTGAGGACGGAACCCTGCGGATGTCAGGCCTCAGCCCCCCGTGCGGGGCCGCCCCCACCCAGCCCGTCCGGCGCTTGAGGACGGAACCCTGCGGATGTCGGGCCCCGGGCCTGCCGGGTTGGTTCCTCCGGGGCACCGGCGTCGTTGCGTGCGTCGCCCCTGTCCGATCAAGGGTTCCGTCCTCAAACGCCGGACAGGCTGGAGGGTGCGGGGCCGCCCAATCCAGCCCGGCCCGCCGAGGACGGCCCGGTCCGTATCGGGCCCCACGGTGTCCTCCGGCCGCCCGGCCTCCTCCTGCACTCCGGGGAAGCCCACCGAGCTGACCCTGCTCCCGGACGGGGACCTGCGCCGGTCCACGGCCGGGACGGGCGAGAGCCTGATCTACACCAGGTCGGACTGAGAGGCTCCCCGAACCGGAGCACCGGGCGGCTCCACACCCGCCCCGGAGGACGGTGTCCGCAGCGCCCGGGTGATCAGCGCCGCGCCGCCCAGCAGCACGAGCACCACCACCATCGCGTTCCGCAGCCCCACGTGGTCGGCCAGGAAGCCCAGCGAGGGCGGGCCGACCAGGAACGCCGCGTAGCCCGCCGTCGAGACCGCCGCGACCCGGGCCGAGGCGTTCCGCACGCCCTCGCCCGCCGCCGAGATCGTGACCGGGAACCCCAGCGACGCGCCGAGGCCCCACAGCACCACCGCCGCCCCGGCGAGCAGCGCGTTGTCGGAGAAGACCACCAGCGCCACGCCGACCGCCGCCACCACGGCGCTGGCCCGGACCACGGCCGCCGGGCCGTAGCGCACCAGCAGGGGCCCGCCCGTGAACCGGCCCGTCGTCATCGCGACGGCGAACAGCATGAACGTCAGCGAACCGGCCGTCGCACTCGTCCCGTGGCCGTCCACCATCAGCAGCGGCAGCCAGTCGTTGGCGGAGCCCTCCGCGAAGGCCATGGCCAGCACGATCAGGCCGATCAGCACCAGCCGCCGGTCCCGCCAGACCTCCACCTGCGCGCGCACGCCTCCGGCCCGCCCCCCGTCACCGGCCTCCGGCCCCTCCTGCCCCGTGCCCGCCGGCACCGCCCGTACGGTCCACACCCCGGCCGCCGCGACGGCGACGGCTATCGCCGCCAGGTGCCAGCCGACCGGGAACCGGACCGCCGTCAGCCCCATCCCGACCAGCGCGCCGACCACGGTCCCCAGGCTGAAGCAGCCGTGCAGCACCGGCAGGACCGGGCGGCCCAGGGTCCGTTCGACGGCCGCGCCCTCGATGTTGAACGCCACCTCCGCCAGGCCCATCCCGGCGCCGAACAGCGCCAGCCCGCAGAACACCCCGGCCGACGCCTCCAGCGCCGCGCCCCCGGCGATCACCAGCAGCCCGGCCACGAGCAGCCCCGCCCCGACGGCGATCACCAGCCGCCCGCCGTGCCCGCGCACCAGCCCGCCGGAGACCAGCACCCCGGCCATCGACCCGACGGAGAGCCCGAACAGCACGAGACCCATCGAGCCGGTCGTCACGTCCAGCGCGTCCCGGACCGCGGGGGTGCGGGCGACCCAGGACGCCATGCTCACCCCGGTGGCGAGCATGAAGAGGAAGAGCGCCGCGCGCCAGCGGCGGGTGGTGGCGTCCATGACCGGCGGGTTCTTCATGGGAGTGGGGCCTCGGCAGACAGGTGGGGAGCACTTCCGGCGTACGAGCGTACGCCGGAAGCGTACGGTCGTACATTCTCCTCGGCCACCCTTCGGCCGCACGGCCGCCCCTCCCCCGCGCTCTATGCTGCGAGGAGGACCGAGCCCACCGAGGAGGCCCCGCGTGGCGACAGGGCGCACCGACCCCGACCGGCGGGACCGGATCATCGACGCCGTGCTGGACCTCATCGTCGACGAGGGCGTCGCGGGTGTCTCGCACCGTAAGGTCGCCGCCCGCGCGGGCGTTCCGCTGGGCTCGATGACGTACCACTTCTCCGGCATGGACGAGCTGCTGCACGAGGCGTTCACGCGTTTCTCCGGCACGATCGTCGCCGTCTTCGAGGAACGCCTCGGCGCCGCGAGCACCCCCGACGAGGCACGCGCGGCCGTCGCCGACCTCGTCCACCACCTCTCCGGCGGCAACCAGCGCGAGCTGATCCTCACCCACGAGCTGTACACCCTCGCCGCACGCCGGCCCGCCTACCGCGAGCTCACCCGCACCTGGATGGGCCGCAGCCGCCGCGCGCTGGAATGGCACTTCGACCCGGCCACCGCCCGCCAGCTCGACGCGCTCATCGAGGGCCTGTCGATCCACCGCGCCCTGGAGACCGAGCCGCACGAGCGCGCCCTGACGGTCGAGGCGATCGCGCGGATCACGGCGCCGGGCCCCGCCGGAGACCCGGGGTCCGGGAAACACGACTGAGCGCCGTACGCGGCACGTGCGTCCACGTACGGCACGCGATTTCCGGACAGCCGATGCCCGAGCTCCGAACAGCCGATGCCCGAGCTCCGGACGGACCGCGCCCGGTTTCCGGCCACGCTCTCCCGCGCCCCGGCCGTGGTGAACATCCCGAAGTCGTCCAGAGGTCGGCAAGTAGGAACGGGATGCTGTGCTTCGGCAGCGCGGGCTGTTGCTATGAGGTGGTCGCTTTCCTCTGTGGAGAAGGGAGTTCTCGCAGGATGCGAACCACAACACTGGGCAGGGACGGGCCGGTCGTCGGACGGCTGGGACTGGGCGCGATGGGACTCTCGTACCGCTACGCCCCGTCCCTCAGGGACAGGAGCAAGGCCGTATCGCTGGTCCAGGAGGCGGTGGACCTCGGGATCAACCTCGTCGAGACGGCCGGCGCCTACGCGGCCGGGGACAACGAGCGGCTGATCGGTGAGGCCATCCGCGGGCGCCGGGACGAGGTGGTGCTCTGTACCGGCGGCGGCCTGCTCGGCGACGCCGACGGTGTGCTGCGACCCGACGGCGGTCCGCAGGCGCTGCGGGCCGCGGTCGACGAGAGCCTGCGCCGGCTGCACGTGGACCACATCGACCTCTATCTGCTGCGCCGCGTCGATCCGGGCGTACCGCTGGAGGAGAGCTGGGGTGCGCTGGCCGAGCAGGTCTGGGCGGGGAAGATCCGCAACCTGGGGCTGCCCGTCGTCACCGTCCAGGAGGCCCGCGCCGCCGAAGCCGTGCACGAGGCGGCGGCGATGGCCGCCGAGGTGTCGCTCTTCACCCGCTGCGGTCTCGACGACGTCGTGCCGTACGCGGTGGAGCGCCGGATCGCGCTGCTCGCCGGCGCCCCGCTCGGCCGCGGTCTGCTGACCGGCGCGCTGTCACGCTCCGACGACCTGGCCCCGGACGACTGGCGGCGCACCCAGCCCCGCTTCGCCCCGCGCGCCATCCGCCACAACTACGCCCTCACGCAGGCGGTCGCCCAGGTGGCAGCCCGGCATGAGGCCACCTCCGCGCAGGTCGCCCTGGCGTGGCTGCTCCGGCTCGGCGAGCACGTGGTGGCGCTGCCCGGCACGACGGTGCCGTACCACCTCGCGGAGAACCTCGGCGGCGACCGGATCCGCCTGACCGAACAGGACCTCACCGACCTGGAGTTCCTGCCCTACCCGGCGGGCGCCCCCGAGGTGTGAGCCGAGCCCGGCCCACGCACCGCCCGCCCCCGTCCCTGGCTCCCCACCACTTCTGGAGTTCTTGACATGACGACCTCTCTGGTACGGCAGGTCCTCCCGCGCCCCAGACCCCGTCCGACGACGGCCGGCGTCCACGGAACAACGGCGCCCGGATTCGCCTCCGTGCGCCATTCCTTCGAACGGGCCTGCCGGGACGCGGGGCCCGCCGGTTCCCAGGGGGCCGCGCTGGCGGTCGTACGGGGTGGCGAAACGGTCGTCGACCTGTGGCACGGGAGCGCCGACCCGGTCACCGGGACTCCGTGGACCGGCGACACCCTCGTACCCGTGCTGACGGGCTCCCACGGGATTCTGGCCACGGCGGTCCTGCTCCTCGCCGACATGGGCGCACTCGCCCTGGACCGGCCCGTCGCCGACTACTGGCCGGAGTTCGCGATGCGCGGCAAGGGCGCGGTGACGCTGCGGGACGTGCTGACGTTCACCGCCCGGCTCCCGGGCATGGCGGCGGACCTCGACCAGCGCGATGTCGAGAACCCGCAGATGATGGCCGCGCTGCTCGAACTGCACAGCCCCGAGGAGGACCCGCGGGCGGGCGGTGTGCTGCACGGGCCGTGGACCGCCGGGTGGATCGCCGCCGAGGTGATCCGTCGGGTCGACGGCCGCGACCTCGACCTGTTCTTCCTGGAGGAGATCGCGGGGCCGCTCGGTCTCGACATCCATTTCGGCCTCGTGCCCGATCAACTGCCGTACGCCGCCCGGATCTCGTACGACGCCGGCTTCCGCGCCCGCTTCCCGGCGCCCGAGGGCTCGATGGGCGGGGGGACGGGACGTGGCGCGGCGGGCGACAGCGGGGCGGACCTCTTCGGGCGGGTGTGGAACAACCCGGCGCCGTTCCCCGCGGACGCCGGGGTGTGGAGCGAGAGCCGACGGCGGTACGCGGTCATCCCCTCGTTGGGGGCGTACGCGTCGGCCCGCGGCCTCGCCGGGCTCCAGGGCATCCTGGCGGCGGACGCCGCACGGGCCCCGGGTGAGGAGCCGCTGCTGTTGTCGCGCCGCACGCTGGACCAGGCGCGGAGCTTCTGGGTCGAGGGCCTGGATCCGCTGCTCGGCGGGGTCAGCGCGTACGGCGAGGGCGGCCTCCAGCTCCTCGACGAGGGCGTCCACCCGCACGTCCGCTCCGGCGCCTTCGGCCACCAGGGTCCCGGCGGAATCGCCTACCAGGCCTGGCCGCGGGCCGGAGCCGGCGCCGCCCTGGTCCGCAGCCGGCTGACGGCGGGCGCGGGCGGGCAGGTCCTGGACGAGGTGGCGGGCGCGGTGGCGAGATCGCTGCGGACGACCGGCTGAGGCGGGGCGGAACACGGGTCGGAGAGCAGCAGAACGGAGTGTGGGTCGCAGTGCGGGTCGGAACCAGCCGTCAGGCGAGTTCCGGCCCGCACTCCGTCAACTCCGCGGCGACGCAATCCTGTCAACTCCGCGGTGTTGGCACGTCCGCCGACTCTGCGGTGTCGGCACGTCCGTCAACTCCGCGATGTCGGCACGTCCGTCAACTCCGCGGCACCCGAACCACCGGCAACTCCGCGGCGACGCACGACCGGCAACTCCGCGGTGTCAGCACGTCCGTCAACTCCGCGGCACCCGATCCACCGGCAAGCCTGCGGCGTCCACACGCCCGTCAGGTCCGCCCGGCCCGCCCGCCCGTCAGCCCCGTCCTCCCCGCCTGGCCGGCCCGGTCGGCCCGGTCCGCGGCGAGGCCGTGCAGGACGACGTTCCACACGGAGTCCCAGACCGAGTCCCAGGCCGAGTCCTGGGTCGCGCCGTGTGCGGCCATCGCGCCCTCCGCGAGATGCGCCAGCAGGGCCATCGCGTCCTCCGGGGACACTCCGGGACGCAGATGCCGCGCGTCGTGGGCCCGGTCGAGCAGGCCCCGGAGCACGGGGAGCCAGACCTCGGTCAACGGCGATACGTCCCCGGGGCCGTCGGCCTCCAGGCGGCGTGTGGCGCGCACGAAGGCGTCCTCGTGGGCCAGCCGGGCCAACGCACCGATCAGGGTGCGCAGTTCGCGTAAGGGGTCGGGGGCGGCCACGAGGTCTTCCAGACAGCGCTCGAAGCGGGCGCGCCCCGCCGTGCGCACCTCCTCGGCCAGGGCGGTCTTGTTCCCGAAGTGAAAGGTCAGAGCGCCGATCGAGGTCGCGGCCCGCCGGCCCATCCGCTGGAGGGAGGCGCCCTCGTAACCACGCTCGGCGAACTCGTCGGCGGCCGCTTCCAACACGGCCTGGCGCGTCCTGGCCGCCCGTTTCTGCATGCGCCTTCTCCTTGGACCTCGGCAAGTAGTCGTTCTCTGCGCTAGAAATATAACGAACATTCTCTATGTTTGTTAGTCTGCTCAGCGACGCTCACCTGGGAGGGACCTGCAGTGACGACGACGCACGAGATGCCCGACATGGCGACGGCCCGGCCGCCGGGCGATCTGTCCCAGCTCCTGTTCGGCCACTTACACCGCTCCGACCAGCAGCGTTGGGGGCGGGTGTATCTCCAGGGGCTGCTGCGGACGGACGGAAAGAAGACGGTGCGCCGGATGGCGGCCGTCGTGACCGGCTCGGAGGCGGCGTCGACCTCGCTGCACCAGTTCGTCAACGCCAGCCCGTGGGAATGGGCCCCGGCGCGCGGCGAACTGGCCCGCTGGGCCGCCCGGTCGCTGCCGGTGCGGGCCTGGACGCTGGCGCCGGCGGTGCTGCCCAAGCGCGGCACCTGCTCGGCCGGGGTGCACCAGCGCTTCCTGCCGGAGTCCGGACGCACCGTCAACTGCCAGCTCGGGCTCGGCCTGTTCCTGGACGCCGGCCAGACGCACGTCCCCGTCGACTGGCGCCTCTTCCTGCCTCCCCGGTTCACCCGCGACGAAGCCGTACGCGACCGGGCGAAGATCCCCGCGACGACGCGGGCCCAGCCGCTGTGGGACCACGCCCTGCGCCTGGTCCAGGAGATGACGTCATGGTCGAACGGGCGGACGGCGCCCGTGGTGGCCGACCTGACGGCCCTGTGCGACGTCGCGCCGCTGGCGGAGCGGCTCCAGGGCGGCGAGCACGCCTTCGTCCTCGCCATCCCGGGCCAGACCACTCTCGCCGGACCTGAAGTGCCGCCAGGGGACAGGGAGTCGGCGCGCGGCCTGCTGCTGCGCCGGGGCGTACGGCATTCGGCGGGGGCGGGCCGGCAGGTCATCTCGTACGACACACCCGTGCGCGGGCTGCGTCCGGACGGCGAGCGCAGCCGCGGGGCGGGCCGGCTAATGGCCGAGTGGGACGCGAGCAGCGGGCGTCCGGGCCGGATCTGGCTGACGAACATCACCGACCGCTATCCGGCGGAACTGCTGGAGCTGGCCCGTTCACCCCGGGGGGCGCAGAGTTCCATCGACCGCATGGGCGAGGACTTCGGACTCCTCGACTTCGAGGGCCGCTCCTACCCCGGCTGGCACCGGCACATGACGCTCGTCTCGGCCGCTTACGCGTGCAGCACCCTGGGGGGCATGACCGACTGAGTTTTTACTTGCTCCTACAACTATACAGGGGTCGGGGTCCCTTTACTGAGCACTACCACTCCCCAGATGATTGCATGGGCATGTATCTTGTTGTTCATCGCAGTCGAGAAGGGGAGCCGTTCCATGACGATCCACAAGCAGCCGCGCGCCGCCTCCGACCAGACCATGTGGGAGGCCGTCCTCGGCCTGCACGCCTTCGTGGAGCGTCAGCTCGCACACACCCTGCAGCGGCGCTACGGCGTCGGCCTCTCCGAGTACCGCGCCCTGGAGGCCCTCATCCAGGCAGAGAACGGCGAATGCCGCATGCAGGAGCTCGCGGACCACATCGGACTGGGCCAGAGCTCCGTAACCCGCCTGGTGGGGAGGCTGGACAGCGCCGGCTACGCCTACAAGGACAACTGCGCCGACGACAAGCGCGGCGTCTTCGCCGTCATCACCGACGAGGGCCGCAAGCACTACCAGGACGCCCGCGCCACGTACGCCGACGTCCTCAGCTCGGCCCTCAACACCGCGAGCGCCGACGACCAGCTCGCCCGCGCGGTACAGGCGCTGCGCAGCGTCGCCTGACAAGACCACGACAGACGGCGGGACACGTCCGGACGACCGGGCGTCCCGCCGTTTTTGCATGTTCGGGGCTCTTTTCCTGAACCCGGCGCGGACTGTGACCTGGATCACTCGATCCCCTGATGTAGTTGCTTGACCATGCAAATGAAAGGCCGTAGGTTCTCTCTCGTAGCCAGATCGCGCATCCACCTAGGGGGGACCGTTGCCTTCGCCTCGCCTGTTGCAGGCACTCACCAGACACGTGCAGGAAAAGCCCGACAGCACCGCGCTCGTCTTCGCCGGCCGGCGCATCACCTACGCGGAGCTCGACCGGCTGACCCACCTCGCCGCCGCGGACCTCGACGGCGCGAGCTTCGGATCCGTACGCGCCCTGTGCGTTCCGGCCCACAAGTCGCCGGAGACCGTCGCACTGCTGCTGGCGGCCTGGCACCAGGGCGTCAACACCCTGGTCCCGTCGCCCGCCCTCGGCGCCGCCGCCCTGTCCACGCTCACCGCCCAGGCCCACGGCCCGCTGACGGCCACCGCGGTTCCCGGCGGCGGGGCGACCCTGTCGCGGGAGGAGGCCGACCCCACGCTCTCGGACGGCTTCAGCGCCCCCGACCCCGAGGAGTCGCTGCTGACCTTCACCACCTCCGGGTCCACCGGCGTACCCAAGCTCGTCCCGGTCCGCACCGAGGCCTTCGACCGCTTCGCCGACTGGGCCACGGGGAAGTTCGGGATCGACGGCGGCACCCGCTCGCTGAGCTTCTCGCCGCTCAACTTCGACCTGGCCCTGCTCGACGTCTGGACCGTGCTGGAGGCCGGCGGCACCGTCGTCCTGGCCGACGCCGGAGCCAGCGGGGACGCCGGCTATCTGCGCGAACTCACCCGGGGCAACGAGGTGACCCTGGTCCAGGGGGTTCCGCTGCTGCACCGGCTCCTGGCCACGGACGACGCCCGCTATCCGACGGTCCGCACGGTCGTGTTCACCGGGGAGGCCGTCTCCGAGCAGGGGCTGCGGGACACGTTCGCCGCCTGCCCGGCCGCCCGCTTCCACAACGTCTTCGGCTGTACGGAGACCAACGACAGCTTCATCCAGGACATCGATCCGGCCGCGTACGTGCACCCGCTGCCCATCGGCGCCCCGATCGACGGCACCGACGCGGTGCTGCTGATCGAGGGGCCCGACGGCACCGAGGTCCTGCGCGGTCCCGGCACCGGCGAACTGCTGGTGCACACCCCCTTCCAGACCTGCGGGTACCTGGAACAGGCCCGCAACGCCGACGCTTTCATGCCCGATCCGCGCGGCGGCGGCGCCATGTTCTACCGCACCGGCGACCTCGTCCACCGCGACGCCGACGACCGCTACTTCCTCCAGGGCCGTACCGACTTCCAGGTCAAGGTGCGCGGCGTGCGCACCAACACCCTGGAGGTCGAGACCGTCCTCGGAGCGCACCCGGACGTCGTCGAGGCAGCCGTCGTCGCACTGCCCTGCCCCGAGGCCGGCAGCCGGCTGCACGCCGAAGTGGTGCGCCGGGACGGCGCTTCCCTCAGCTCACTGGGCCTGCGGGCGTACGCGGCGAAGCACCTGCCGCGGCACGCCGTGCCCAGCTCGGTGGGGCTCGCCTGCACCCCACTGCCGAAGACCGCGACCGGCAAGCCGGACCGCAACTCGATCAAGAAGACCCAACTGAACGGAGACGTCTGATGAGCACCGTCACCAACGACCCGATCCGCGCCTACATCGTCAACGAGTTCCTCGCCGGTGAGGACACCGAGGACCTGACCGACGACTTCGACCTCATCGAGAGCACCGTCGTGAACAGCCTCGGCCTGGTCCGTCTCATCTCCTGGATATCCGAGACGTACAGCATCCCCGTCGACGACATCCCGCTGGAGCCGGCCGCCTACCGCACGCTCGCGGACATCCGCGGCTTCGTCAGCCAGGCCGCTCCGGCCGCGGTCTGACAGCCCTTCCCCTCCCCCGCGCGCAAGAACCTCCACGACCCCCACGAACCTCCACGAACCCCACGCCCCCCACAAACCCCACGTCCCCCACGAACCGCGCCAGGCCTGCCCGCGCGTGCCCCTCGAACCCCCCACACGCATCGCGCACCAGCTGCACACACGTCCAGAAAACAACGATGACAGGAGTACTTCCATGATCGTCCGTTCTCTCTCCGACGTCCCCGCGATCGAGTGGGGCAGCGGCACCAGCCACCGCCTGCTCACCGAGGCCGACGGAATGGGCTTCACCGTCTGCGAAACGCTGGTCCGCCAGGGCACGTCGAGCGCGCTGCAGTACCTCGGCCACCTGGAGGCCTGCTACTGCATAGGCGGCTCGGGCGAGGTCGTCACCGTGGACGGCGACCACCACAAGATCACGACCGGGACCATCTACGCCCTGGACAAGAACGACGCCCACCACCTGATCGCCTCCGACGACGAGGACCTTCTCCTCGTCTCCGTCTTCAGCCCGGCGCTGCGGGGCGACGAGAAGCACTCGCTCTCCGAGGACGGCTTCTCCCGCTACTGATCCGCCCAGCCGGGTGCGGGGCCGCGACGGCGCGGCCCCGCACCCGGCCCCCGGCACCCCGCACCCGGCCCCGGGCCCCAGCGCCCGGCGAAAGGCAAGGCGAAACACCCATGGCAGCAGAGAAGGCCCCGGACACGTACGGCATCACAGCGCCCTACGCCGACGAGCTGAACGACGACGTCACCCACTGGGACCGGGTCGGCGAGTTCCCGCAGGACAAATGGAAGCCGCTGCAACGGTCCGGCCTGTTCACCCTCCCCTTCGCCCCGGAGTACGGCGGCGCCGGCCGGACCCTCACCGAGACCATGGCGGCGCTGGAGGGCCTCGGCCACACCAGCCGGGACGCCGGCCTCAACTTCTCGGCGTCCACGCAGATCGTCAGCGTCGGCATCCCGCTCCAGGCGTTCGGCTCCGAGGAGCTGCGCGGGCGCTACCTGCCGCGGGTCACCTCCGGCGAGGCCATCACCGCGCACGCGATCACCGAGCCGAGCCACGGCTCGGACGTGATGAACATCCGAACCACCGCAGTCCGCGACGGCGACGAGTACGTCCTCAACGGCGGCAAGATGTTCATCACCAACGCCCCCGTGGCCGGCCTCTTCCTGCTCTACGTCCGCACCGGCAAACCGGGCGCCTTCGGACTGAGCACCTTCCTCGCCGAGCGCGACACCCCGGGCCTCACGGTCGGCGAGCCGCTGGAGACGATGGGGCTGCGCACCTCCCCGATCAGCGAGGTCATGCTGGAGGACGTACGGCTGCCCGTCGGCAACCGGCTGGGCAGCGAGGGCGCCGGCTTCCTGATCATGGACCACGTGATGAAGCGGGAGGTCCTCTTCTCCTTCGCCGTGAACCTCGGCGAGATGACCCACCGCCTGAAGCGCGTGGTCGAACACGCCAACACCCGGCAGCAGTTCGGCAGCGCCATCGGCAAGAACCAGGCGGTCGCCCACAAGATCACGGACATGAAGATCGCCGTCGAGACGGCCCGCAAGTGGCTGTACGACACCGGCGCGAAGGTCGAGCAGGGCAAGGACGCCTCCCTGGACGTGGCCGCCACCAAGATCGTGGTCAGCGAGGCCAACCAGCTCACCGCCCAGCACGCCATCCAGATCTTCGGCGCCCGCGGCTATCTGACCGGTACGGGCATCGAGCGCGAGCTGCGCAACGCCACCGCCGGCTCCATCTACTCCGGCACCAACGAGATCCAGCGCAACTGCATCGCCGCCCTGATGGGCCTGTGACGAGAGGCATCCGCATGACCGACACCCTGGCACCCACCCTGTCCGAGCAGCAGACCGCCGACGCCGCGGCCGCACAGCCGGGCGCCGACGACCTCGCCCGCCTCACGGCGGCCACCGACTTCCTCGACCACGAGCACCCGAGCGTCAGAGCCTTCGTCGACAAGGCCCTGGACGGGATCGACCGCGAGACCGCCACCCAGGTCGACCTCGCCGTCGCCCTCTACTACGCGGTGCGCGACGGCATCCACTACGAGGTCTACGGCGCCGACCTGTCGCCCGAGGGCCTCCGGGCGTCCAGCATCATCGCCGGCGGCAAGGGCTTCTGCCTGCACAAGTCCGTCCTCTACGCCGCCTGCTGCCGCGCCGTGGGCATCCCCGCCCGGCTGCACTACAGCGACGTCCGCAACCACCTCGCCTCCGACCGGCTGCGCTCCTACATCGGCGGCGACGTCTTCTTCCACGGCCTGGCCACCGTGTATCTCGAGGGCCGCTGGCTCCAGGTGACCCCGGTCTTCAACAAGCTCCTGTGCCGGCTGTACGGCATGACCCCTCTGGAGTTCGACGGCCGCTCCGACAGCCTCTACCACCCCTTCGACGGGCAGGGGCGCCAGAGCATGGAGTTCCTCACCGACCACGGCGACTTCGACGACGTCCCGTACGCGTTCGTGATGGCCACCATGCGACGCAAGCACCCGAAGTTCCTGGACGGGGACGGCACCGGAACCGTCAGCGGCGGCTCCCTCGCCGACGAAGCGGACGCAGCGGACGCAGGGGCCTGATCCGCGCCCCGTATCCGTAACGGCACAGCACCCACCAACGGCACGCAGCCGGCAGGCACAGCAGAAGAACGGCAGAAGAGGAGAAGCACCCCATGACGCAGTTCCAGGCCCGCGAGGACGGCTGGGGCGCCGTCGCCCGCGTCGGCGTCGTCGTTCCGCACGCGGACGTCGGGCCCGAGTCCGAGCTCCAGGCGATGGCGCCGCGCGACGTCTTCATCCACGGTTCACGCGTCCACTTCGGCGCGATGCGCCCCGGCGGGGAGATGGACCCGAAGATCCCGCACGACCCGGTGCGCGCCTTCATCGACCCGCCCTTCATCGACGACGCCGTCGAGCTGCTCGCCGCCTCTCCGCTCGACTCCATCGCCCTGGGGTTCACCAGCTCCGCCTACGTCCTGGGCGCCGACGGCGAGCAGAAGCTGTTCGAGCGGCTGGCCGAGCGGACCCGCGGCATCCCGCTCACCGGCACGACGCACGCCGCCGCGGCCGGCTTCCACGCCCTGGGAGCCGAGCGGATCGCCCTGGTCAACCCGCCGTGGTTCGACGACGAGTTGTCGGCGCTGGGCGCCTCGTACTTCGGCGAGCGGGGGTTCGACGTGGTCCACCACGCCCCCTGCGGCCTGCCCAGCAACCAGAAGCTGATCACGCCGGAGGCGCTGGTGAAGTGGATCGAGACCGCCGTCGCGCCGCAGCGGCCCCAGGCGGTGCTGGTCGCCGGCAACGGCATCCGCGCCGTGGGCACCATCGCGGGTCTGGAGGAGCGGCTCGGGTTCCCCGTGCTCACCGCGAACCAGGTGCTCTTCTGGCACGCGCTGCACGCCGCGGGCGGGAGCGAGGCCGCCGCGCGGATCACCGATTACGGAGCCCTGTTCGGCGTCAGCCCCGAGGGCGCGGCCGGACGCGCGGCCGTGGGGGCGGCCCGATGAGCCTGCTGCCCGCGTACGGCTATCAGGCCGCCGTGCAGGAGACCTGCGACACGCCCGAGTACCACCTCCCGCTCGTGTGCTGGCACGACGACGGGACGGGTGTGCGCGGCATGGTGCTGTACCGCGGAGCGCTCCGCGCGGCGGAGCAGGTGCCGGGGTTCCGGCGCTATCTCGCCTCCGAGGACCTGGAGCAGTACGCCACGACCGGCCCGTGGCCGCTGCTCGCAGCAACCGCCTGATCCGACCCGGGGCGGGGGCCGGCCGGGCCCCCGCCGCATCAGGAGCCGTATCGACATGACACACGACCTCAAGTGGTCCGACGCGCCTCCGGGAGAAGTCCTCGATCCGGTCGGCATCTGGATCGTCCGGGCCCCGGCCGGACGGCTCCTCACGCCCGGCGAGGACCCGCCCGACTGGCTGGACGAGAAGGAACGGAGCCGCCTGGCCTCGATCCCGCAGCAGGGCGGCCGGGATGCCTACGCCTTCGCCCACTGGGCGTTGCGGAGCGTTCTCGGCACCTCGCTCGGCTGCTCCCCCAGGAGCGTCGGCTTCCTGCGGCAGCCGTGTCCCGGCTGCGGCGGGGCGCACGGAAGACCGGCCATCCGCGATCCGGACCCGGCCGGCGAACCGCCGGAGTTCTCGATGTCGCACAGCGGGGACCACGTCGCCATCGCGGTCGCCGAGGCCACCATCGGCATCGACATCGAGTCCTGGCCCACCCCGGAATCCGTCGCCGGGTACCTGCCGTTCCTCCATCCGAAGGAACAGCAGTGGCTGGGCGGCCGCCCGGAGGACGAACTGGTCCGGGACTTCGCCCGCCTGTGGACCCGCAAGGAGGCCATGGCCAAGGCGACGGGGCAGGGCATGGCCGCCGTCATGAACCGGCTGGATCTCACCGGCCAGCCGCTCGGCTGGCGGGTGCGGCAGCTGCTCGCGCCTCCCGGGTACGAGGCCAGCTTCGCGGTCCCGGCCTCGGTGCACGTCGCGGTCACGGTGCACGAGGAGCTGCCGGAGCCGATGCCTGAGCCGGTGCGGGCCTGACGCCCGTCGGCGGGCGGCCGGTATCCCCCCTCGGAGGGGGTACCGGCCGCCCGCCGCGTCGCGTGGTGCGGCCGGACACGCCCTACAGGCCGGACGGGCTCCCCAGGCCGGACAGGCTCCAGAGGCCGGACACGCTCTACGAGGCGGACACGCCCTACAGGCCGGTCGGCCCCTGGACGGTCACCTCGGAGGTGAAGACGCGGACGCCGTGCTGCTCGACCGACACGTTCACGCGGCTGCGGCCCGTGCCGTCGGGAACGGGATCGCCGGCCACCACGACGGCGGGGGCGTCGAGTTCGACGTACCGCGCGAAGTCCGTCCGCATCCCGGTGACGGTCGACGCGCCGTCGAAGGTGGCGTGCGCGGCCTGCCGGGCGGCTTCGAGGAGGAGCATCCCGGGCACGTGATCGACGGCGTGGTCGAACAGCACGGGGTGCCCGGGGTCCACCCGTAACATCCAACGGCCCGGCGCCATGCCCGGCGCCGCTGAGAGCACCACGTCGGCCGGGGAGTCCCGGTCCACCCGGTGCGGCTCCACGGGCGGGCCCGCCGGGAGGCAGGCGGCGAGCGCGTTCTCGGTGTCCGCGTAACTCCCGCGCAGCCGCCGGTATATGGCCGCGGGCTGGTTGTTGAAGCGGGTGAGCGCGGTACCCATCAGCCGCTCGCCCAGGTGGATGTCGACGCGCATCGTCATACCGGCGAACCTGGCGCCGCGGCGGACCACGTCCGAGCAGGACACCGCCAGGCGCACCTCTTCCTCGACGGTGGTCACCAGCGATGCCGACGGCTCCACCGTGAAGCTGAACTCCTCCCACGCCTGCTTGTACTCCCGCGGGGCGTCGTGCACGCCGTGGGACAGCAGGGGGACGGTCTGGCGCACGCTCTCGGCGATCAGCATCGGGTCGTACGAACCCCCCGACGGACGGTAGAAGGCGTGCCCCCGCGGCCAGCGCGCGGTGATCTCATAGCGTCCCGGCTCCGGCTCGGCCCACGACGTGAGCAGGACTTCCTCTCTCCGAAGTTTGTGCACCTGCCACTGGTGCACCTGCTGCCGCTGCACTGGTCTCGCTTCGCGGTTCCGAACGGAAACAGACAACTTGGCCCCCCAAGATCGGTTGTTCGAGCGAGCGACTACACAGAGGCGTTGGTGATCAACTCCGTGTGCCCGACTCAAAAAATAATGTTCCTTTTTTTTTGACACGTCAAGGGGTGCGATCCACTGAAACCCACTTGAGGCGATGTGTTGCTTTATCCAACCCAAGTCGACCGAAACGGACTTGCCTGAACCGCTGTTCACTCAGATAACATAAGGAGCATTCTTTTTGGGAAGGTGAGAGGCATGGCACTGAAGCAAGAGCGGGCAGAACAGACCCGTCGAGCACTCCTGCTCGCAGCGGCGGAGGTCTTCGACGAGTACGGCTACGCGGGGGCCAGCATCACGCGCATCCTCAAGCGCGCCGGGGTGACGGCAGGGGCGCTCTACTTCCACTTCGGCTCCAAGGAGGACCTGGCCAGGGCGGTGATGAACAGCCAGCCGGACACCCTCGTCCCGCTGCTCGCCGCCAGCGGACTGCAACGGCTCATCGACCTCACCCTCGTGTGGTCGTGGCAGTTGCAGCGCGACCCGCTGCTCCGGGCCGGCGTGCGGCTGACGAACGAACAGTCCTCCATCGGCGACTCCCTGAACTCCGACCCGTACGAGAAGTTCCGCGGGATCATGAGCGCCTGTCTCGACGAGGCGCGGGAGCGGGGCGAGTTGCAGCCGGGGATCGAATCGATCGTGGTCGCGGAGTTCGTGATCTCCGCCTGCACGGGGATGCAGATGTACTCCAACGTCGTCAGCGGCCGCAGGGACCTTCCCGAGCGCACCCAGCAGATGTGGAACCTGCTGCTCCCGGGCATCGCGGTCCCGGCCGTGATCACCCGCGCCGAAGCGGCCCCGGCCCGCGGCGCCGCGATGATGCCCTGACCGCCGGACCACCCGCGCGCCCCGCCCTGCCCTGACCTGCCCGGTTCCACCCTGCCTGACCTGCCTGGTCCGGCCCCGCCCAGTTCCGCCCTGCCCTGCCCTGACCTGGCCTGCCCAGTTCCGCCCTGTCCTGACCGCCCTGGCTGTTGTGCCTGCTCTGCCTGTACCGAACGTCCACGACGATCACCTACGGAGCCGCATGATCTCCCTGCGCCTGGCCGCCCTGAACATCGACGGTGTCCTGCTCAACGACACCTTCAGCCCGGTCATCCACCACTTCATCGTCAGCAGAGGCGGTACGTACTCCGCCGAGTTGGAGCGATCGATCTTCTCCCAGCCGCAGCACATCGCCGGCCGGCTGCTGTCGGCCGCCGTCGGCGGCGGCATGACGGGCGAGGAGGCGCTCGCCGCGTACTTCGAGGACCGCGCCGCCCACCTCGACCGCCACCCGGTCACGATCGCGCCGGGCGCGCGTGAGCTGCTCCTGCGCCTGCGGGGCGCGGGTCTGCGCACGGTCTGCTACGGGGGCCTGGGCAAGGACCACTTCGACCGCCATCTGGGCCACTACGCGGACCTGTTCGACGGGCCCGGCTACGTCTGCACCAACGACATCCGCCCCGGCCTCAAGGAGATAGCCGAGGACGTCTTCGGGCTCCGCCCCGGCCAGTCCCTCTTCGTCGACGACGTCGCCCGGGTCGCCGACGCGGCACGCGAGCTCGGCACCGCGTTCGTCGGCCTCCCCTCCTCCTTCGTCCACAGCCACCAGCGCGCTCTGATGCGGGAGGCGGGCGTACGCCACGTGATCAGCGGTCTCGACGCGCTCGACGACGAACTGCTGCACCGGATCGACCGGGAGATGAGCTCGGAGACGCATGAGAGACCGTCCCTGTCCGCGGCCGGCCCGGTCCGGTGCGCGTGACACCGGGCGGGCACCTGCTGCAAGGGAAAGTGGCGCTGATCACCGGCGCCTCCAGCGGCATCGGCGCCGCGGCGGCCCGGCACTTCGCCGACGAGGGGGCCGCCGTCGTGCTCGTGGCCCGCAGGGCCCGGCTGGTCGAGGAGGTCGCCGAGCGCATACGGAAGGACGGCGGCCGGGCCCTGGCCGTGCCGGGCGACGTCACCCTCCAGGCGGACATGGAGGAGGCCGTGGCCATGGCGGTCGCCCGGTTCGGCAGGCTCGACTGCGCGTTCAACAACGCCGGTTACGTCAGCACCGGGACCGTCCTGCACGAACTCCCCGACGACGTCTTCGACCGCACCATGGACGTCAATGTGCGCGGCGTGTGGAACTGTCTGCGCGCCCAAATACCCGCCATGCTGCCGGGCGGGGCCGGTTCCGTCGTCAACACCTCCAGCGTCGCGGGCGTGCGCGCCACCTCCGCCTCAGCGCCCTACGTGGCCGCGAAACACGCGGTCATCGGGCTGACCAGGGCGGCGGCCGCCGAGTACGGCAAGCACGGCATCCGCGTCAACGCGCTCGTGGTGGGCAGCACCGACACGGAGATGATGGACGGCGTCCTGTCGGCCGGCCCCTCCGCGAGCGCCGGCTTCGGCGGCAAGGCGATCCAGCAGCGCCTCGCCGATCCGATCGAGATCGCCCGCGCCGCCGCCTGGCTCTGCTCGGACGCCTCGTCCTTCACCACCGGATCCGCCCTGGCGGTGGACGGCGGCAGGACGGCGAAGTGACGGCGTGACGCCGCAGGCGCCCGCGGCCCCCTCGTGAAGGGGCGGCGGGCGCCTGCGGCGTACCGGCGGGGGGGAACGTCAGACCTGAACCGTGGTGGGCCGGTCCGCGATCTGCTCGGAGCGGGGCGCGGTGGCCGCCTCGGGCTTCGTGCGGTCGGCGAGCTTCAGCCAGATGACCCCGACGATGATGACGGCCAGCCAGATGCCCTTGGCCAGGGTGAGGGTCTCGTCGAAGAAGAGCGGGCCGAGAACCGCGGCGCCGACCGCGCCGATCCCCGCCCAGACGGCATAGCCGATGCTCACGTCGATCGTGCGGAGGGCGAGGCTCAGTGCGTAGAGCGTCAGCAGGAAGAACACCACCGCGACCAGGGACCAGGTCAGAACGGTGAAGCCCTCGCTGCCGCCGACGGCGAGCGCGTAACCGATCTCGAAGACTCCGGCGAGCAGGAGCGAGAGCCAGGCGTTGGTGGAGCTCTTGGCTTCGTTGGACATGGGAGGTGAGTCCTCTCTCAGGGAAGGCGTCAGGTGGTTGCGGGGTGCGCGGGGTGCGCGAGGCGTGCGAAGCCGTACGGGGCGTAGGGACCGGGAGTCGGGCTCCGGGCTCAGGCGGAGCCGCTCAGCTGCAGGCCGACGACGCCACCGATGACGAGGAGGATGCCGATCGCCTTGTTCACGTTCAGACGCTGGCCGAAGAACAGTGCTCCGAGGACGGTGATACCGACGCCCGCGACGGACGTCCACAGGGCGTAGCCGACGCCGACGTCGAAGGTCAGCAGCGCCTTGCTGAGGAAGAAGGTCGCGGCGGCGCCGCTGGCCAGGGTGATGCCGGTCCACTTGCGGTTCTTGAAGCCCTCCGCCTTTCCGGCGGCGATGGCGACCACGATCTCGAGGGCGACGGCGATGGCGAGGTAGAGCCAGTGCATGGGAGGTCCTTCCGTGCGGTGAATGAACGGGATGAACGGGAAGTGCGGGTGAACGGGGAGGAGCGGGGAGTCCGGGTGAACGGGGAGGAGCGGGCAGTGCGGGTGAACGGGCAGTGCGGGCCATCGGCGTCATCGGCGCCGGGGGGCGATGCCGCGTGGCGATGCCGCGTGGCGGAGGTCCGGTGGCTAGCGCGGGGAGCGACTCCTGGTGAGGAAGTCCTGGAACGGCTGCTCGGCCTCGGGGAGTTGCAGCGCGGTGACCTTGATGGGCCACTTCTCCGGGTCCTCGGCGAAGACGGCGTACGAGCTCGTGTAGTCGAAGCCGTACCGGGCGGCGGTCCTGCGATCGGCGGCGTGCACGATGTGACCGATGCCGGCGAACCGGGCCGCCAGGTAGCACAGCGCGCAGGGCTCGCCGGAGGCGAACAGGGTGGCGCCCGCCACGGCGTGGATCCCGTACTTGGCGGCGGCTTCCCTGAGGGCGACGACCTCGGCGTGGGCGGTCGGGTCGTTGTCCTCGCGGACCCGGTTGAATCCCGTACCCAGAATCCGCCCGCTGCCCACGACCACACCGGAGAAGGGGATACCGCCCTGCGCGACGTGCTCACGGCTGAGCCGGACCGCCTCGTGGGCGTAGCCCAGCAGTTCGCTTTCGTGTGTACCCATCAGAGTTCGTCTCCCGAGTTGCCCTGCGTCGATCATTTTGCGATGTCATTTGCCTGCACATGCAAGCGGATGCTTCCACAATCCTCCGTCGGCAACTTGCCCTGCGGGAACTAATCTTGCATGTGCAAGTAACCACTGTCAAGCGTGCGCGTGCGCACGGGCGTTGTCCAGGGTCGCCAGCGGCTCCAGCAGTTGGGGGTCGAACGCGGCCTGGACCGCCCCCGCGGCCACCCTGCGCGGCAGGTCGGGGTTGGCCAGCGCGCCCGTCCCGACGGCCAGGACGTCGGCGTGCCCCTCGTCCAGCACGCGCCGCGCCACGGCTTCCTGGTGCAGTCCGCCGTTGGCGATCACGGGGAGTCCGGTGACCGACCGGGCGAGCGCGGGCAGCGTCCGCCCCTCCGGGAACCAGTCCCGTCCGCTCCCCGCGAGATGCAGATAGTCGGCCCCGGCCGCGGCGGCCGTCGTGAAGACCGCTTCCGCTTCGGCGTCCCCACCCGGCCACCGCCAGGCGGGATCGTTGATCTTCCCCTGCGAGAGCCGGACGCCGACCGGGAAGCCGGGCCCGGCCGCGTCTCTGACCGCGGCCGTCACCTCCCGTACGAGCCGCAGGCGTTCCTCGACTCCCCCGCCGTACTCGTCGGTGCGCAGATTGGTGTACGGGGTCAGGAACTGGTCGAGCAGATAGCCGTTGGCGCCGTGGATCTCCACCCCGTCGAAGCCGACGTCGCGGGCGCGGACCGCCGCGGCGGCGAAGCCGTCGACGGCCTCCGCGATCTGGCGGCGGGTCATCTCCATCGGCACGGGCCAGGGACCGGCGCCCCGGTACTTGGCCAGTTGCTCGCCCAGCGGCCGTACAGCCGACGGGCCTGCGGCCCGGTCGCGGAACCGGTTGCCCTGCGAGACGGCCCCGGCGTGCATCAGCTGGAGGACGACGCGCGCGCCGGCGGCATGCGCTCTCTCGACGACAGGCTGCCAGGCGGCGGCCTGCGCCTCGTCGGTGATGCCGGGCTGGTGCAGGTAGCCCTGGCTGAACGCCCGGTCGGTGTAGGTCCCTTCGGTGATCAGGAGCCCGAAGCCGCCCTCGGCGTAGGCCGCGTAGTACGCGGCCATCTCCTGGGTGGCCCGGCCGTCCTCGGTCGCGGAGACCCGGGTCATGGGGGCGACGGCGTATCTGTTGCACAGCTCCATCCCCGCGAACCGAAAGGCCTTGAGCGCGGGATGGGTGGCGGGATGGATGGCGGGATGCGCGTCGGCCTGCGTGGCGGGCATCTCAGCAGCTCCCGTCGATGCCGCAGGAGGCGCCGTACACGTCGCCCTCCGCCTGCTGCGCCTGGGCGTCCAGGATCGCCTTGCGCAGCTGGGCCGGGCGCGGAACTCCCTCGATCCGGGTGTCGCCGACGAGCATGGTGGGAACGGACTGCACCCGGTGGGCCGCCGCCTCCCGCAGGGCCTCCTGGTGCCGCGCGCGATAGGCGCCGTCCGCCAGCGCGGCCCGGAACCCGGCCTCGTCCAGGCCGACCTCGCCGGCCAGGGCGACGAGGACGTCGATCTGCCCCAGGTCCTGGTTCTCCTGGAAGAAGGCGCGGAACATCCGCTGGTTGTAGGCGGTCCCCAGGTCGTGCTCGGCCGCGTACTGATAGCCCTCGAACGCGAGAGCCGTGTACGGCTGGGGAGAGACGGCGGGGAGCGTCATGTCGACGCCCAGCCGACGGGCCATGGGGTAGACGGCCCGTTCCCAGATGCTGGGCAGGTACTCGTCCTCCGGCCGCAGAGTGGGCTGGGGGTGGGGACGCAGCTCGAAGGGCATCCACTCGACGTCCACCTCGACGCCGACGTCCTTGATGGCCTCTTCGAGCGGACCTTCGGCGAGCATGCAGAAGGGGCAGACGTAGTCGGACCAGATCTTGATCTTCACGGGTTCAGCCATGCGCCGACCTCCAGGTCATTGATCGCGCAAGCAACAACATCCCCCGACGGTGCGGCAGGAGTTGACGGACGTCCAGAAGGTTGCACGATCATGCACTTTTGTGTCAAGTCTCCCCGCCGTCGGCTGAGACGGCAACCCGGGAGAGCCGACCGGAACCGGCCGCGAACACCACAGCGGAGGAGTGACGCCGGTGGCGGGAGTGGCCGGAGCGGCGGCGAGGGGCGGAAACCCCTTGCGGGAGCGCTCCCGCACCTGCAAGATCCCGCGCATGACTTCTCCGTCGCCCGTGCTGCGCCCGTATCGCCCCGAGGACCGCGAAGCCCTCTTCGACATCTGTGTACGGACGGGGCACGAGGGCGGGGACGCCCGCCACCTCTACCCGGACCCGGGCCTTCTGCCGAACATCTTCGCCGCGCCCTACGCCGCCCTGGAACCGGAGTTGGCGTTCGTGGTCGAGGACGGCGGGCGCGCGGTCGGCTACATCCTCGGTACGGCGGACACCGCGTCCTTCGTCGACCGCTACCGCGCCGAATGGCTCCCCGGCCTCGCAGAGCGCTACCCGGCCCCGGTACGCCAACCCGCCTCACGGGCCGAGGAGATGACCGCCCTGATGCACGACCCCGAACGCATGATCGTGCCGGAGCTGGCCGACTATCCGGCCCACCTGCACATCGACCTGCTCCCGACCCACCAGCGGTCCGGACACGGGCGTCGGCTCATGGACGCCTTCCTGGGCGCCCTGCGCGAACAGGGCGTCAAGGCGGTCCACTTGGGCATGCTCACCGTCAACACGCGGGCCCGCGCCTTCTACGATCGCGTCGGCTTCCACGAGATCGCGGTTCCGGACGCGGGGCCCGTGACGTATCTGGGTCGCTCAGTTCAGTAACGCGTACGCCGCGTTGAACAGGATCAGCGTGTGCACGAACCGCCCCGCACGCGTGGGCGGGTACCGCCACGCCAGCGGCCAGGTGTCACCCCCCAGCGCCGGTACGGGGACGTAGCTGATCCGTCCCGTGGCCGCGTTGAACTGCGTCACCGCACGCGGCCACGGCCGCCCGGCCGTCGAGCCCGCCGGCACGAGGAAGTACACCCCGCGCCGGCCGTTCGACTCGGTGACGACGGGCCCCGGTTCGCCGCCGACCAACTCCTCCATCAGGTCGGCCAGTCGCCGCCCGTCGTCGCCGTCCACGCGGACGGCGTCGAATTGCACGCCCGCCTTACGAAGGTGAAATCCGGAGTCCGGAATCCACTCGGCCCTCAGCCCACCATTAAGTGCGTTCACGAGACGATTGTGACCCGGATCACCTAGCGTTCTCACTACCTGCCGAGGTGCGTCGCAAAGCCGTTGACCTGCTCGAACTTCTCTGAAGTGGGGTGGAATTCAACGACTTCGAGTAATGACCGGTTGAGTTCGGTTGAGTCGAAAAGAGATCGCGTAATGGCGAGTGCTGAGAACAAGCAGACCGCGAGCCCGATGGCCCTCATGGTGGCGGAAGTGGCCCGGACCATGCGTATCCAGCGGGCATGGACACAGGAACAGCTCGGCCTGGAGCTGGGCTACTCGGCAGCGGCCGTGAGCGCCATGGAGACGTGCGCACAGCCTGCGAGCGACGCGATGCTGGTCGAGTTGGAACGGGTGCTCGGCAACGGGACCGCAGTGTTCGAGAGCGCGCGGCGGTACATGCGGATGGAGAGGTATCCGCTCCAGTTCCAGGACTACGCGCTGCTGGAGCAGGCGGCGCTGAGCCTTCAGTTGTTCGCGACGAACGTCATCCATGGGCTGTTCCAGACGGAGACGTACGCGCGTGCGCTCATCGGCGGCGGGTACCCGCCGCTCTCCGACCGGCGCGTGGAAGAGCTGGTCCAGCTACGGATGGAGCGCAAGGCCCTCTTCGACCGGGAGCCGGTCCCGATGATCGAGATCATCATCGACGAAGCCGCCCTGCGCCGGGTCATCGGTAGCGAGGAGATCATGCGCGAGCAGCTGCTCCATCTCGTGGAGTGCGCACGCCGCCGTAATGTCACGCTTCTGGTGCTGCCGCTGGACGCCGGTAAGTACGGGGAGTATGCAGGTGCTCGCGGCGCGATGACCCTGGTGGAGACCCCGGCTCACGAGCACCTCGTCTATCTGGAGCCGCAGGACGAGAGCTTGCTGATCAGCGACCCGGCAAAGGTGAGCACCTACGCTCAGCGCTATGCGAAGATCCGGTCACAGGCCCTGGGTCCTCGTGAATCGCTGGACCTCATCAAGCGGTTGGCAGGAGTAGTGGAATGAGCAGCACCCTCCGATGGTTCACGTCGAGCTACAGCAGCGACAGCGGCGGCGAGTGCATCGAGGTCGCCTTCGCCTGGCAGAAGTCCTCCTACAGCAGCGGCAGCGGCGGCGAGTGCATCGAGGTAGCCACCTGCCCCCACGCCGTCCACGTCCGTGACTCCAAGGTGCCCGAAGGCCCCGCCTTCGCCGTCGCGCCGGACGCCTGGTCCGCCTTCCTCGGCTGGACGGGCTGACAGCCCGGCGCCACCGCTCCGGCGGCCTGCTTCCTGGCGTGCTGGTGATGCACGTCAAGAGGCAGACCGCTCACGGAAGGCGCGACTCCGTCACGCGGCCAGCTTCACGGAGTTGATCGGCGTGAAGTCGTAGTCGTAGTACGTGCCGGCCGCTTGGTTGCCCCCGCAGCCGGTGCCGTTGGAGCCCGTGCACCGGTACGCCTTGGCGCCGCCGGTCTGGTTGTTGAACCAGCGCTTCATGCCGATCTGGTCGTAGATCCTGTGGGTCCCGTACGAGTAGAACGCGTGGCTCGGCCTGTCGCCGTTCCAGCTCGCGTTGGGATACAGACAGACCGCCCCGGACGGGCAGCCGTGGACCGTGGCTGCCGCCTCCACCGCGGTGGCCGATCCGCCCAACGTGAGTACGGCGCCGGTGGCGAGCGCCGTGGCGGCCATCGCTGTCCTCTTGATGGTCCTCTGAAACTGACGCATGCGCGTTTTCCCCCATCTGGTCGGTCTTGGGTTCTTCATCGCTCCTTTAGGAGCTACTCCAACGATGATGAAGAAGCCCGTGAAGACGGGTCCAAGGGTTTTCACCGCACGGCAAACGGATGTGTTCATTCGGGGGATCCATGGAACTCCGTATCCATTTCACAGCAGACGACCTGACACGCATCACGGTGGCTCCCCGCCCCGATCCCATGTGGGAGCTGGTCAACAGCCTGCACGCGCTCCGGGCCCCGCGACCCGCCCCCGAGCACGCGCCGTGGCGGGAGCACGTCCGCAGTCGGCTGGCCAGAAGCGATCTGAGAGAGCCGATTCGCCTGCTCACCACTTTGGTGCCGACCCGGGGGAAATTCCCCGACTTTCTGACCCCGCCCCACAAAGGCGGAATGGAGGTCGCCCGTGACCTGATTCTCGCCACGCCCACGGAACGCGTGCGCGCCGAGCTGGCCGCATGCTGCACGCAGCGGACGCCGCCCGACCGGCTCCGGCGGCTCGCGGAAGGCGACCGCTCCGCCCGGCAGGAACTCGACGCCGCCCTCACCGTCTACTTCGGCGAACTCCTCGCCCCGCAACGGCGACTGATCGACGACGCCGTGCACGACTACCGCGCGCATCACAGCCGGGACCTGCTGGAAGGGGGCGCGGAACGGCTGCTGAGCACACTGTCGCCCCGCATCCGCTGGGAGCCGCCGACGCTGATCGCCGACTATCCCCGCGACGGCGATCTCCACCTGCGCGGTCGCGGTATCGCGCTGATCCCGTCCTTCTTCTGCACGGGACGCCCCGTCACGCTCATCGACCCCGACCTCCCACCCGTTCTGGTCTACCCCGCGAACCGTCGCTCCGACCGCGCGGACACCCTCGACGGCCTGCCCGAACTGCTCGGCCGCACCCGCGCCATGGCCCTGTGTGCCCTGACCTCACCGTGCTCGACGGGCGAACTGGCCGTGCGGATCGGCGTGTCGATCGCGAGCGCGAGCAAGCACGCGTCCGTGCTGCGCAACGCGAGGCTCATCACCAGTACGCGCAGGGGCTGCGAGGTGGTGCACGCCCTGACCCCGCTCGGGCGTGAGGTGAGCCAGGGGCGGAAGCGCGGCTCGTGGTGCGATGAGTGACGACTGCCGGCCTTCCGCGTGGGCGCGCACCAACGCGACGTCCGTTTTCTGCCAGCAACCGCCCGCGCGTCGATCCAGCATGGGCGCATGACCACTTACACCGTGCTCCCTGTTGACGCGGCCGTCCTGAAGGAACTGCGGGCTGTCGACGACGCGGGCCGCCCCTGCGCCCCGTACATCGCGACCGGCGACGACGCTGGCTCTCCCCTGCGCTGCTGCCTGCGCCCCATCACGCTCGGCGAGCGGATAGCCCTCGTCTCGTACGCCCCTCTGCGCCGCTGGGCCGCCCTGAGGGGCGCAGACCCGGGCGCGTACGACGAACAGGGTCC
The DNA here is from genome assembly GCF_057766565.1 of Streptomyces sp. MGP-P1. Lineage (NCBI taxonomy): Bacteria > Bacillati > Actinomycetota > Actinomycetes > Kitasatosporales > Streptomycetaceae > Streptomyces > Streptomyces sp. MGP-P1. Next base: position 666,614 of record NZ_JBYMEM010000005.1, read on the forward strand.
GGTCTTCATCCATGCCGACGACTGCGACGGGTTCACCCCCGGCGAGGGCTACCCCTTCGCCCGGCCGGGAGCCCTGCGTACCGTGCGCCGCTACGACGCCCGGGGCCATATCGCGGGCGGCCGCCTCCTGGAGATCCCGGCCGACGCCACGGCCGGTTTCGACGGGGCCTTCGACGACGCCTTCAACGATCCGGACGTGGTGCTCGTACACGTCAGGGCACTGGAGTACGGATGCTTCCACTTCGAGGTGCGACGGCCCTCCACCACGGAGCGGTGAGCTGTCCGCCACGCAGCAGTGAATCGGCTGCGGGCACCAGGCGGAAGCGAGTGACCAGGCAGGCACCTACCGTGTTTTCGCCCAGCTCAAGCGTGTTGATCATCACCCCGTCAGACGTGATCGATCAGGCTAGTTTTCTTCCGTGTGACTGACTCTCAGACTCCGGATACCGCACACGCCTCCACCGCCCTCGCCGACGCCCTGTTCGCCGGTCAGCTGGGCACGACTCACGAGCGATGGAGGCACCTCTTCAGCTCCGCCCCGTTCCGCTTCGAGGAGGGGCTGACCCACCGAGAACGCATAGACCTGAGCTACGCCCGACTCCGCCTGGTCAACGAGGCCGTGGAGGCACCGCAGGTCCTGGCCAACGATCCGGCCGAACTCACCGCCATCCACGAGTGGGCCGGTGCGGTGGACCCGGGCATGGCGACCATCGTGGCCATCCACTACAACCTCTTCTTCGGCAGCCTGGCAGACCACGAGGCGGCCGGGCGGGACCTGAGCGAGTACATCCGCGGAGACCGCATCGGGACTTTCCTCTGCACCGAGATCGCCCATGGCAACGATGCCGCGCATATGGAGACCACGGCGACATACGACCGGGCGACGCGCGGGTTCGTGCTGAACACCCCCACACCCGCCGCGGCGAAGTTCATGCCCAACACCAGCCCGGCCGGCGGGGCGAAGGGGGCCGTCGTCGCTGCCCGCCTGATCGTCGACGGCACCGACCACGGCGTCTTCCTGTTCCTGACACCGCTCAGCGACAGCGACGGCAGCCCGTTGCCAGGTGTGGAGGTGCGGCCGCTGCCCCAGACGGCCAGCAGCCCCGTCGACCACTGCGCCACGACGTTCCACCACGTCCGCCTCCCGCACAGCGCTCTCCTCCAGGGCGACCACGGCCACCTCACCCCCGTCGGCGAGTTCACCAGCACGCTCGGAAGCCCCCGCCGACGGTTCCTCCAGTCCATCGGACGAGTCACGATGGGCAAGCTCTGCATGACCGCCCACAGCCTCGGGGTCATGCGTCACTCTCTCGACATCGCCATGCGCTACGCCCACACCCGGGTCACCTCGGGCATGACCAACGGACAGCGCGTCCCGCTGATCGCCCACCGCGGGCACCACACCCCTCTGCTCGACGCCGCGGCGACGACCTACGCCGCCACGCTGCTCCAGCGGTCGGTCGTGCGGCAGTGGGACCGGGCGACCGGCGAGGAGCGCGAGGCGTACGAGCGGCTGACAGCGATCAGCAAGGCATGGATCACCTGGCGGGCCCGCGCGGTCATGACCGAGTGCCGCGAACGGTGCGGCGCCCAGGGCCTCATCCAGGCGAACGGCATCGCGCTCCAGCTCGCCTCCATCGAGGGCACGATCACGGCCGAGGGCGACAACACCGTGATCATGCAGAAGGCCGGGGGAGAGATGCTGCTCGGCGGCGTCGACCTCAAGCCGGAGAGCGAGATCGCGCCCGGGGGCCGGGAGCTGACCGACCCCCAGTTCCTCCAGGACCTCCTGGCCGACATCGAGCGCATCTCCCACGCCCGTGCGAAAGCCCGGCTCCGGCAGCGCGCCGCATCCCCGCTGGCCCGATGGAACGCGACCGTGACGCCCGCCGTGGCGCTGGCCGACGCCCACGTCCACCGACTAGCAGCCGAGTCCCTGCTGACCGCCGCCGACCAGGCCCCCTCCGGGCTGCCGGCGGATCTTCTGCGCGGGCTGCACGCCCTGTTCGCGCTGCGCCGGGTAGCCGCGCACAGTGGGGACCTGCTGGCACGCGACCGATTGACGGCCCATCAGGTCGAGGGACTGCCCGACGCGGTCGAGGCGGTCCTCATCTTCCTGGAACCGCACGCGCTGACGCTCACCCGCGCCTTCGCCGTACCCGAGGCGCAGCTGGAGACATACCCGATGCTCAGCGCCTGAGCAGAACCACGGGAGCAACAGGCCCCCGGCCCGCAGGAGGGGGGCGGACTCAACATCGCCAACGCCACCGGAACCTCGGTCAAGGCAGGCCCTTCCGGGAAGGTCACCTACTCGGGTACCTCAGGCGGGTCAGGTGAATACCTGAAGTCACGCACGCACGAGCCACGAAACTGTACGAACAGCGGGACAGCCCTTAGGTCGCCGCGCCCAGGTCTCGGGCCCTCAGCGCCAGCCACAGGTCGTAGCGGGCGCTCGGAGGCCGGAGGAGCGAGCGCTGGAGGACCGTTTCGAGCCGGGTCAGGCGTTTGCGGGCGCCGGGCACGCTGATGCCGAGCTCGGCGGCGGCCGGGCCCAGGCGGCCCTCGCAGCGCAGCCAGGTGCGCAGGGTCTCCTCGGACCCGAGGACGGGGGCCAGTTGCTGGTCGGCCCAGTGCCGTACGGCAGGGCGGCGCAGGACCTCGTCGAGTGCCCGCGCCGCCTCTCGCGTACCGGGTCCGGTGGGGGCGTACGGGGCGGGCTCGGGGGTGCACGCCGGGGCGGGGGTGGCACGGACGCGCAGCGCCAGGTCCAGGGCGGCCTGGTCGGCGAGCCGGTGCAGGTCGAGGCCGAGCAGCTCGCCGATGAGCCGCAGCCGGGCGGCCAGGGTGTTGCGGTGGACCTTGAGGTGGTCGGTCGCGTGCGACGAGAACGCCAGCCAGGACCCGGCCGTGGCCGCCAGCTCCTGGGCCCCGGGGTCCTGCGCGCGGCGCGGCACATGGGTCAGGAGCGGGGTCAGCAGGTCGTGCGCCCACTGTCGCCCGGCCGGCCCGACGACGAGCGCGGGGTCCGGCGAGGTCCCGAACCGGGCGTGCCGGGACGGTAGTTCGCGGGCGACGGCCAGGGCGTGGAAGGCCTGGCGGTAGCCGGTCGCGGTGCCGGCCAGCGGCACGGGTTCGCTGACGCCCACGACGCAGTCGTCGACCCGGGCGGCGACGGCCTCGTCGGTCGCGGCGGCCCCCTCCTGCGGTGGCTGCGCGGGCATCACCAGGATGAGGTGGCGGGCGTAGACGGGGCACCGCACGATCCAGGACCGGGCGCCGTCCGCGTCCGCGCAGACCCGGGCCACCTCGTCGCGGCCGTCGCCCGAGCACTCCACGACGCACACCCGTACCGGATCGGGCAGCCGGGGGCGCAGCGCACCGGCGACCTGCTGGGCGATGGAGAGCTGGCCCGTCATCAGCAGGTGCAGCACCGCCTCCCGGCCCCGGGACTCCGCGAGGTCCACCCGGCGGCGCTTGCGCTCCAGGGCCTCGGCCCGGCGGCACACGGACAGCGGCAGGACCACGTCGGCCAGCAGCGTGGCGAGCCCGGCGGCCACGGGCCGGGGGGTGACGACGGCGAGCACGGGGGCCGCGCGGTCGTCGGCGCTCAGGGGGAACAGCAGGGCGGTGTGCGCGCCGATGTCGAGGGAGTACGCCCGGGCCGCGCGCTCCGTGAGGGCGCTCGCGCCCTCGGCGACGAGCCCCGCGATGTCGGGGACCGCCGCCCGTGCCGTACGGGCCGCCGCGTGCAGCACCGTCCCGTCCGGGCCGACGAGCCCGGCCCAGCCGCCGGCCCGCCCGGCCAGCCAGCGCAGCAGCTCGGCGGTTCCGCCGGTGCGGGCCAGCCGGTGCATCAGCAGAAGGTCGTCCGCACGCTCCCGTGCACGCACCTGTTACCCCGTTCCCGCCCCGGACGCGGCCGTGGCGCCGGTGTACCGCCCCGCTCGACTGACTGTGCGGACCGATACCCCGGTGGCCGCCCCACTGGGCGCATTGAATCTCCCGTCTCCCTACCCTGCGTTCTATGGTCCCAACGTGTTCCAGTCCGTCGGGGGACGGCTCCGGAACAGGGGGCGCGGGGGCGTGGGGACACGGGTAACGGGAGCGCGGGGTACGGGGGAACGCGGCGGCAGCGGCTCACGGGGGTGGTCGCTGTCGTCGGCTCCCGCCCCGTGCCGGTTGTCAGTGGTGCCTCCTATCGTCGTCGTCATGGGAGCCGGCCTCCGGCTCCGGCTTTCGACGTGCCAGGAGAGGCCCCCGTGGAGTTCCGTATCGAACGCAGTGCCCTGACCGACGCCGTGTCCTGGGCGGCCCGTGTCCTGCCCGTGCGCTCGCCCGTCCCCGTGCTCGGCGGACTGCTGCTGGACACGGAGGGCGGGGGCGAGGGCGGCGGCGGGCCCCTGCGGATCTCCGGGCTCGACTACGAGGCGTCCGCGCGCATCGACGTGGATGCCGAGGTCGTGCGGCCCGGGAAGGTGCTCGTCATGGGGCGGCGGCTGTTGGACATCTGCAAGGTGCTGCCCGAGGGTCCCGTGGAGTGCTCCGTGGAGGGCTCCAGGTTCACGGTGTCGGGCGACGGGGCCCGGTTCGGCCTCTCCGTGCTGCCGCTGGACGACTACCCCGCTCTGCCCCCGCTCCCGCCGCTCCGGGGCGCGGTGGACGCGGGGCTGTTCGCGGCGGCCGTGGCCGATGTGGCGGTGGCCGCGGGGCGCGACGACACGCTGCCCGCGCTCACCGGGATCCGGCTGGGGCTCGACGGCGACACGATGACGCTCGCCGCGACCGACCGGTACCGCTTCGCCGTACGGACCCTCCCGTGGAAGGCGACCACGCCCGGCGAGACGGCCGACGTCATCGTCTCCGCCCGCCGCCTCACGGAGATCGCCCGCTCACTGGGCCGTTCCGGGCTCGTGAGCGTCGCCCTGGACGCCGGTTCGGCGGGCTTCGAGCACTCCGGGATGCGGACCACGGTGCGGCTGCTGGAAGGCCGGCTGCCGCGCCACGAGAAGCTGTTCGCGATGACGGACCCGGCGGTCGCGGTGGTGGACCGGGTCCGGCTGACGGAGGCCGTCAAGCGGGTCTCCGTCGTCGCCGACGGCGACAGCCCGGTGCAGATGACCTTCTCCCGCGCCGACGCCTCCGTAACCCTGCGCGCGGGCTACGAGGACGACGTGGCGTCCCAGCGGCTGCCGGCCGCCCTGGAGGGGGCCGAGGAGCTGACCGTGGCCTTCAACCCCGGCTATCTGGCGGACGCCCTGGCCTCCTTCACGGAACCGTCCCTGCGGCTCCTGCTGCTGGGGGCCGGTCAGCGCGCGATGATCACGGACGCGGCGGGCACGGACGTCCACCGGCACCTGCTGATGTCGGTGAAGCCGCAGTTGGCGTGAGGGCGCGTGCTCATCTCCGTCACCGCCCTGTCCTAAGCCGAGCTGCGCCAACCGCGCCTGCACCACGGAGTCACGCTCCGGACGGCGCTGAACCGCACCTGATGTCCGAACACCGAAACGGGGGTGCACCCGGCTCGCGCCGGGTGCACCCCCGTTTCGGATGGGGTCCTCAGGGCCCCTCAGCGGCCCTCACGGGCCGGTGAGGTGCGTGGGAGGGGTCAGCAGCTCAGGTTCGGACCGGTGGTGGTGCCGAGGATCTGGGTGAACTGCGTGAATTTGTTGATGCGGCTCTGGACCTGCGCCGGGTTGCCGCCGTTGCACTCCAGGGCGCCGTTGATCGAGCGGATCGTCTCGCCGAAGCCGGCGTTGTTGACGATGGCGTTGTGCGGGGTCATGGTGCCGGGGCCGTTCTGGGTGTTCCAGTACCAGAGGCCGGTCTTCCACGCGACGGCCGGGTCCTGCTCCACCAGGTACGGGTTGGCCAGGAGGTTGATGCCCAGGGCGTCACCGGCGGCCTTGTAGTTGAAGTTCCAGCTCAGCTGGATCGGGCCGCGGCCGTAGTAGGCGGCCTGGCCGGCCGGGCAGCCGTACGACTGGGTGGTGTCGCAGTAGTGCGGGTAGTTCGCCTCGTTGACTTCCTTGATGTAGAACAGGCCGCCGGTCTCGTGGCTGACGTTGGCGAGGAAGGCCGCGGCCTCGCGCTTCTTCACCTCGTCGCTGCCGGTCTTGGCGAAGGCCGGGAAGGCGCTCAGGGCGTCGGTGAGGCCCTTGTACGTGTAGAAGGCGTTCCGGTTCGGGAACATCTGGTTGAACTGGGCCTCGCTGACGACGAAGCCGTTGTTCTCGCCCGGGTTCTCGCCGCCGGTGCCACAGGCACCCTTGTCGGCCCAGACGTCCGACGTGCCCGGACGCTCGTTCTGGGTCCACCACTTCGCGGTGTAGTTGCGGCCGTTGTACGAGACCGCGCCGCCGTTCGTGTAGACGGAGGAGGAGCTCCAGGCCGTGGCGCAGGTGGCTGCCTGCGCGGTGGTGGCGGGAAGAACGATGAGCGCCGCGACGATCGCGGCGAGCGCGACCAGCAGACTCATGACACGTCGGATCACGTGATCACACTCCTTGGACGCGGCGCGACGTCCGGCCTGCGCCGCAGTGGGGGTGCCGATACTCAAGCGAGGATGGTCTGGACCTGTCAAGGTCTAGACCATCCTCGAAGAAGGTGCCGGTTCCACCGGTTTCGACCGCCGCCGCCCGGGGCGAACGTGTCAAGGGGCCCTCAACAGCCGCTATTCCGGAAGGAGTCCATCCGGATCGCCCGCGAACGGGGGCGGAACCGAAGGTAAAATCTTCCGGCCCGCCCAGCATGCGGACGGTTTCGGACGACCTGCGGACACCGGGCCCGCAGGCTCAGCAGGTGAGCCCGGCCCCCGGGGCCACCCCGACGATGCCGGTGATGCGCTCGTACCGCTCCACCCGCGCGGTGACCGAGCCCGGGTTGCCGCCGTCGCACTCCAGGGCCCCGTTGAGCGAGCGGATCGTCTCGCCGAAGCCGGCGCCGCCGACCATCGCGTCGTGGGACGTCATGGTGCCGGGGCCGTTCTGGGTGTTCCAGTACCAGAGGGCGGTGGCCCAGGCGACGGACGGATCCCGCTCGACCAGCCAGGGATCGTTCAGCAGGTCGAGCCCGAGGGCGTCCCCGGCGGCCTTGTAGTTGAAGTTCCAGCTGAACATGATCGGGCCGCGCCCGTAGTACGCCTCGCGCCCCGCCGGGCAGCCGAAGGGCTGGGTGTCGTCGCACTTGCGCCAGTAGTTGGCCTCGTTGATCTCCTTGACGTACCTCAGCCCCACCGACTCGAAGTCCGCGTGCGTCAGGAACGCCGCCGCCTCCCGGGCCCGCGTCTGCGGCGTACCGACGTTGGCGAAGCGCGGATAGGCGTGCAGCGCGTCGATCAGGCCCTGGTACGTGTAGAAGGGGTCGCGGTTCGGGAAGATCTCGTCGAACCGCTGCTCGCTGATGACGAAGTCGGACACCCCTCCCGCACAGGCGCCCCGGTCCGACCAGGCGGACCCGGCCCCCGGATTCTCGCCCCGCGTCCACCACTTGGCGCTCCAGTTGCGCCCGTGGTGGGAGACGGTGTCCCCGGCGCGGTAGTCGGCCGACGCGCTGTGGAGCGGTGCGCAGGGCCCGCCGACGGGGGCGGCGGCCGACGCGGCGGGGGCCGCCGTCACGAGAGCGGCGGCGAGGGTGGCCAGGGCCGCCGGGACGGTCAGGAACCTCTTGGCACGAGCGATGCGATTGATGCGATCGATGCGACGAACGATGCGGTTCAGGGCTGCTCACTCCTTCGGCGCGGCACACCGAGCATCCCGGCAGGCCGACATGACGGGCCACCACCCAAGCCCGCCTGGTCTGAACCTGTCAAGGTCTAGACCAGCCACGCCCTGCAGCTCCGCCCGGTCACCCCGGGGCCCGACAGTCGGGGCCTGATACCCACCCCGGGTATATGGCCGGTCGAGCCATTGCGGCGAGTGACACCCCCTCCATAGCGTCGTCGGGTGATCACCGCACACCCCCGCCGACAGGCCGTACTCGTCGTTCTCTGCTTCGTCCAGTTCATGCTGGTGCTGGACGACACCGTCGTGAACGTCGCCCTCCCCAGCATCAGGGGCGACCTCGGCTTCAGCACCACGGACCTGACCTGGGTCGCCAACGCGTACTTCCTCGCGTTCGGCGGCCTGCTGCTGCTCTTCGGCCGCCTCGGCGACCTCATCGGCCGCCGCCGGGTCTTCCTCTGGGGCGTGACCCTGTTCGGCGCCGCGAGCCTGCTCTGCGGACTCGCCCAGGAACCCTGGCAGCTCGTGGCCGGACGGTTCGCCCAGGGGGCGGGCGCGGCCATGGCCAGTCCGGCGGCCCTGGCGCTGATCACCCTGCTCTTCCCCGGCCGCGAGGAGCGCGCCAGGGCGCTCGGCATCTGGGGCGCCATCGCCGGCCTGGGCGGCACCGCCGGGGTGGTGATCTCCGGGGCGCTCACCGGGCTGGCGTCCTGGCGCTGGATCTTCCTCATCAATCTGCCGGTCGCAGCCCTGGCCCTGGTGCTCCTGCCCCGCCTGGTCGGCGAGAGCCGCACCGACCGCCCCACCCGGCTGGACGTCCCGGGCGCGCTGCTGGGCACCGGCGCCGTCGTCTCCCTGGTCTACGCCCTCCTCCAGACCGAGCACGCGGGCTGGAGCGACCTGCCGGTCGTGGCGCCGCTGCTGCTCGGCATCGCCCTGGGGGCCCTCTTCCTCCTGGTCGAGGCACGCACGGCGGATCCGCTCGTCCCGCTGTCCTTCCTCTCCGTCAGGATCCGCGCGGTCTCCAACGCCGCGGGCCTGCTCTTCGCCGCCGCCTTCTTCTCCCTGTCCTTCCTGCTGATGCTGCATCTGCAGACGGTGCTGGGATACGGGCCGCTCAAGGCCGGCTTCGGCTTTCTTCCCTACGGCGCGGGCATCCTCACCGGCGTCTGGTGCTCCTCCCGCCTGGCGGTCAGGCTCGGGCTGCGGTGGGCCCTGGTCCTGGCGTTCCTGATCAGCGCGGGCGGGCTCCTGCTGCTGTCCGGGGTGTCGCCGAACGACAGCTACGCGATCGGCGTGCTGCCCGGCATGCTGGTGGTGAGCTTCGGCTCCGGCCTCGGCTTCCCCGCCCTCGCCATCGCCGGGGTCTTCGGCACCGACGCGGAGAACGCGGGCCTCGGCTCGGCGGTCCTCAGCTCGGTGCAGCAGATCGGCGGCGCCGTGGGACTGGCCGTCCTGGTCTCCGTGGCCACCCGCCGCAGCGAGGAGCTGACCGGTTCCGTCGGCCCGCTGCGCGCGGCGACGGAAGGGTTCTCCCTGACGCTCACCATCGCCGCCGGGCTGCTCGTCCTCGGCGCCGCGCTCATCGCCGTACTCCTCGCCGAGGACAGCGCGGCACAGCCGGAATCCGCCGCGCGGGAGCCGTCACCGAAACCGGTGTAGCGGTGAACGGGAGAGCGCGTGAACGCGCGCGGCGGCGGACGACGGGTCATGCCCGTCATCCGCCGCCGCCGCGGTGTCGCTCGCCCGTCCCCTACAGGAACGAGTTGATCTCGATGGTCTCGGTCCGGCCGGGGCCGACGCCGATCGCGGAGATCGGAGCGCCCGACATCTCCTCCAGGGCCTTCACGTACGCCTGCGCGTTCTTCGGCAGGTCGTCGAAGGTCTTGGCCTTCGTGATGTCCTCGGACCAGCCCGGCAGGTTCTCGTAGATCGGCTTCGCGTGGTGGAAGTCGGTCTGGTTGTACGGGAGCTCCTCGACGCGCTTGCCGTCGATCTCGTACGCCACGCAGACCGGGATCTGCTCCCAGCCGGTGAGGACGTCCAGCTTGGTGAGGAAGAAGTCGGTCAGGCCGTTGACCCGGGTCGCGTACCGCGCGATCGGGGCGTCGAACCAACCACAGCGGCGGTCACGGCCGGTGGTGACACCGCGCTCGCCGCCGATGCGCCGCAGCGCCTCGCCGTCCTCGTCGTGCAGCTCCGTCGGGAACGGACCGGCCCCGACCCGCGTCGTATAGGCCTTGAGGATGCCGATGACCCGGCTGATCTTCGTCGGGCCCACGCCGGCCCCGGTGCAGGCGCCGCCCGCGGTCGGGTTCGACGAGGTGACGAAGGGGTACGTGCCGTGGTCGACGTCGAGCAGGGTGCCCTGGCCGCCCTCGAAGAGGACGACCTTGCCCTCGTCGATGGCATCGTTCAGGATCAGGGTGGTGTCGGCGACGAACGGCTTGATCTGCTCCGCGTACTGGAGCATGTCCTCGACGACCTTGCCGGCCTCGATGGCCCGGCGGTTGAAGACCTTGGCCAGGAGCTGGTTCTTCTGCTCCAGGGCCGCCTCCACCTTCTGCTCCAGGATCGACTCGTCGTAGAGGTCCTGGACGCGGATCCCCACCCGGTTGATCTTGTCGGCGTACGTCGGACCGATGCCACGGCCCGTCGTGCCGATCTTGCGCTTCCCCAGGAAGCGCTCGGTCACCTTGTCGAGCGTGACGTTGTACGGAGTGATCAAATGAGCGTTGCCGCTGATCAGAAGCTTGGACGTGTCGACGCCTCGCTCGTTCAGACCGCTCAGCTCGGAGAGCAGGACCGCCGGGTCGACCACGACACCGTTCCCGATGACCGGGGTACACCCCGGCGACAGGATTCCGGAGGGGAGGAGATGCAGTGCGTACTTCTGGTCGCCCACGACGACCGTGTGACCGGCGTTGTTACCGCCTTGGTATCGCACGACATAGTCCACGGATCCACCGAGGAGGTCGGTGGCCTTCCCCTTGCCCTCGTCACCCCACTGAGCACCGAGCAGCACAAGTGCGGGCACAGGCGTACACCCCTTCCGGGCGGGGCATGTCCAAGGTCAGGGGGCGTACGTAAAGGTCGTACCTGCCGTACGACGATGTACGGCAAAGCCTGAGCCGTCGAACCGGGTGCCCCGGAATAGACGAAGCCCCTGGCGCAATAGCGCAAGGGGCTCTTGCACCAAGATGCTACCCGAGGAAGGACCGAGGTGTCGGCTGCAGAGCCCCCCGGCGACGGAGACGACCAGCTCCTGGTGGTCATCGACCCCGTCGCCCGCCGTACCGACGGCGAGTCCGTCCGTATCGCCAAGGACGTGCTGAGCGCCGGCTCGCACGCCAAGATCTGCCTTCCGGACACCCCCGAGGAGTTCGCCCGGGCCCTGTCCCGGCGGGGTTCGCGCAGGCCCGTGGTGGTCGGCGACGATCACGCGCTGCTGCGCGCGGTGGCCCAGCTCCACCGCGAACGGGAGCTGGCCGCCGGCGTCCTCTCCCTGATCCCCGTCGGCGCGGCGCACGCCCTGGAGGTGGCCCACGCCCTCGGCGTCCCCCGGGGCGCGGTGGCGGCCGCACGGACCGCGCTGGACGGCGCGGTGCGACGCCTGGACCTCTTGGTCGACGACAGCGACGGCGTCGTCCTCGGCCGCCTGCGCATCCCCGCCCCGGCTCCGCCGCCCGGCCCGGGGGGCCCGCACGCGGGCGTCACGGGCGTCTGGGACACCTGCCGCTCGCTGATGACGTCCCTGGTCCGCCCGGCCCCGGTCGCCGCCAACACGCACCCGGGCACGCACCGGCTGCGCGTCGAGGCGGACGGGGTGCTGCTGAGCGACCTGGACACGCCCGTACGGGGCGTCCAGGTGACCTCCCAGGGCGGCGGGGGCCTGGCCGACGTCGTCGTCCGGGCCGCCTCGGGCGAGGACGTCACGGCGGAGGCCAAGGCGGTCACGGTCTCCGGCGCGGACTTCCGCTACCGGGCGGACATACGGACCGGGGGGCCGGTGCGCACCCGGACCTGGACGGTCCGGGCGGGCGCCTGGGGGTTGATGCTGCCGAGCCCGGCGAGCGCGGACGGGGCAGCGGGCGCACGCTGGTAGAAGACGGCCCGAGACGTCCCGGAGGTGACCGTCATGACCAGGATCGCTGTCGGATGGCACATCGACCTCGAATTCGAGGAGGACGCCCACCGCACCCGCGCGGCGGCGCTCGTCCGCCTCTCCGACGGAACAGAGGTACGCGCCCACGGCTACGCCAGCCGCCATCCCTCGGACTCCGACCAGCAGCGGGTCGGCGAGGAGATCGCGGGGGCCAGAGCGCTGAACGAACTGGCGATGAAACTGCTGACCAAGGCGCACGACGAGATCGACGAGGCGTCGGGCAGGTCGTCGTACCCGCTGACGTGAAACCGGGGGTCGGCCCCGGGCCCCGCTCCTCCAGCCCCGCCGACCCAGCCAGCCCCTCCTGCGTTTGAGGAGCGGGGGTCCGGGGGCAGCGCCCCCGTAAGCGGAACCGCGCTCGCACCCCGCCGCGTCCTCCACCGCATGGAGATCCAGAACTCACGGCGGGAAGCCGTCGTCGGAACCGCCGGCTGTCTGACGGCCTTCGCCGGAGCGCTCGCGGGCATCGTGCTCTGGGCCCCGCACGGCAAGGGCGGCCTCCTCGACGGCTTCGAGGGCGCCTCCAACTGGAACGTGCTCTGGGTCGGCCTGCCCCTCATGATCCTCGGCGGGATCGCGGCGGCCCTGGCCGTGTTCTTCCTGGTCCGGGGTGACTGGAAGCGGGCGATCGGCCTCGTCGTGGGCATCGCCGTGCTCTTCGCGGTCGGCGTCGGCGTGGACGCGCTGGCCGGAGCGCCGAGGCCGGAGTGCTACGACCCCTGCTGAGCCCCGGAGTCGCAGGAACCGCAGGAACCGCAGGAACCGCAGCAGCCGCAGCAGCCGCAGCAGCCGCAGCAACGCGCTACACCTCCGCCCGCAGCTCCTTCAGCCCCCGGATCACATACCCCGGCCGCCACTCGGGCTCGGCCGTCATCCGCAGGGCCGGCGCCTTGCGGAGCAGCTCCCCGAAGGAGGCGGCCAGCTCCAGCCGGGCCAGCGGGGCGCCCAGGCAGAAGTGGATGCCCGCGCCGAAGGTGATGTGCGGGTTGTCCTCCCGGGACAGGTCCAGCGTGTCCGGGCGCGCGAACCGCTCCGGGTCCCGGTTGGCCGAGCCGAACAGCAGCGCCACCTCCGCGCCCCGCCCGATCACCTGGCCGTCGATCTCGATGTCGTCGAGCACCCAGCGCTCGAACATCTGCAACGGGGTGTCGTAGCGCAGCAGTTCCTCGACAGCGGTGGGCAGCAGCGTGGGGTCGGCGCGCAGCGCGGCCAGCTGCTCCGGGTGGTGGAAGAGGGTGCGCCAGCCGTTGACGGCTGTGTTCACCGTCGCCTCGTGGCCCGCGTTCAGCAGGAGCACACAGGTCGAGATCATCTCCTGCTCGGTCAGCCGCTCGCCCTCGTCGTGGGCGGCGATGAGCGCCGAGACCAGGTCCTCGCCGGGGTCCGCACGCCGCTCGGCGATGAGCCCGCGCAGATACGCGGAGAAGTCGACGGAGGCGCGGACGGCGGCCTCGGCCGTCTCCTCGGAAGGATTCAGCTCGAACATCCCGCAGATCGCCGCCGACCAGGGCCGCAGCAGCCCCCGGTCCGCCTCCGGAACGCCCAGCATCTCCGCGATCACGGCGACCGGCAGCGGCTCCGCGACCTCCGCGAGAAGATCCCCGCCGCCCTTCGCCACGAAGGCGTCGACCAGCTCGGCCGCCAGCCGCCGTACGGTCGGGGCGAGGTTCTCGACCGTACGCGGGGTGAACGCCCTGGAGATCAGCCGCCGGATCCGGGGGTGGTCCGGGGCCTCCAGATCGAGGATGCCCTGCCCGTTGAGCGTGGTGAACGGCTCGTGCGCGGCGGGCGGCGGGGTCCGGCCGAACTCCTCGTGGCTGAAACGGTGCAGATACGTCCGGCCGAGGCGCCGGTCGCGCAGCAGGGCCGATACGTCGGAGTGGTGCGGGATCAGCCACTGGCCCGTCGGCTCGAACCAGTGCGCCCGGCCGGCGGCGCGCAGCGCGGTGTAGGCGGGGTAGGGGTCGGCGACGAACGCGGGCGACCAGGGGTCGAAGGACACGTGCATGACCCGACGCTACCGGCGCCCGCCGCCGGCGCAAGGGGTGTCCCGCCCGCGCCCTCCCCGGACCGCCCGCCCCGGCCGTACGGGGGTGCTACCCCGGAGTGACCAGCCGTGCCTCGTAGGCGAACACCGCCGCCTGGGTCCGGTCGCGCAGCCCCAGCTTCACCAGGATGCGGCTGACGTGCGTCTTGATCGTGGACTCGGCGACGATCAGATGCGAGGCGATCTCCGCGTTGGAGAGCCCCTGCGCGATCAGGACGAGCACCTCCGTCTCGCGTTCGGTGAGGTCGCCGATCCGGGCCAGGGCGGGCGGGCGCGGGGTCTCGGCGAGCTTGGAGAACTCGGTGATCAGCCGCCGGGTCACCGTCGGGGCGAGCAGCGCCTCGCCCGAGGCCACCACCCGTACCCCGTCGGCGAGCTGCCGGGCGGAGGCGTCCTTGAGGAGGAAGCCCGAGGCCCCGGCCCGCAGCGCCTGGTAGACGTACTCGTCGAGGTCGAAGGTCGTCAGCACCAGCACCTTCGCGTCGGCGTCCCGCGCGACGATCTCGCGGGTCGCCTCGATGCCGTTCATCTCCGGCATGCGGATGTCCATCAGGACCACGTCCGGGCGGAGCGCGGCGACCTGGGCGAGGGCCTGGCGCCCGTCGACCGCCTCGCCGACGACGGTGATCCCCGGCATCGCGTTGAGCAGGACCGAGAAGCCCTCGCGGACCATCATCTGGTCGTCGACGATCAGGACCCGGATGTCGGTGTCGCTCATGCGCCGCCGCCTCGTTCGACGACGACCGTGTCCGCGTCGCCCGTGGCGTCCGCCGTGCCGCCGGCCGTCCCCCGTGGCTCCGGCCCGTCCGACAGCGGTACGGGGAGGAACACGGCGATCTCGTATCCGCCGTCCTCCGTCGCCCCGGCCGTCATCTCGCCGTTCAGCATCGCTACCCGCTCCCGCATCCCGGTGATTCCGTGCCCGGCCCCCGGCGAGGGCTTGACCAGGCCGCGCGGGGGTCCGTTGACCACGCGCAGCCCGAGCCCGCCGAGGACGTAGCCGAGCTCGACCCGGGCGGAGGCGCCCGGCGCGTGCCGCAGGCTGTTGCTCAGGGCCTCCTGGACGATCCGGTACGCCGACAGCTCGACGCCCTGCGGCAGTTCGCGGACGGCCCCGGTGATCACCTTCTCCGTCTCCAGGCCCGTCTCGCGGACGTTGTCCAGGAGGCCGTCCAGCGCGGCGAGGGTGGGCTGCGGGGCGTCGGGGGCCTCGTAGTCCTCCGCCCGGACGACCCCGAGGACGCGGCGCAGCTCGGTGAGGGCTGCCACCGCGTTCTCCCGGATGGTGACGAAGGCCTGCTCCAGCTCCGGCGGCGGGTTCTCGACCCGGTACGGGGCGGCCTCGGCCTGGATCGCGACCACCGACATGTGGTGGGCCACCACGTCGTGCAGCTCCCGGGCGATGGTGGTGCGCTCCTCCAGCAGGGTGCGCCGGTCCCGCTCGACGGCGGTGACGGTGCGCTGCACGGTGACCTCGCGCTCGGCGTCGCGCCGGATCTGGACCACGGCGACGACGAGCAGCGCGAGGGCGGAGACCGTCACCAGGGGCGCGGTGATCGACGGGTCTCCGGCCTCCACCAGCACCCCGAACAGCAGGGTCAGCAGCCACATCCAGGCGGCCGTACGGGGGCGGGTCCGGGCGGCCACGACCACCATGACCACCACCTGGGCCATGAAGGAGCTCGGATTCCACAGATCGCCGCCCAGGACCCCGCAGAAGACGGTCGCCAGCATCGATCCCCAGAACGCGGCGACGGGCCGGATCAGGGTCATCGCGACCGGGATCGCGGGCACCACGCCCATCAGGAAGCGGTAGTCCCACTCCGCGAACCCGGCCAGCAGCACGACGAAGGCGGCGAACAGCACCAGGGCGTGCGGGGTCCAGACGACGAGCCTGCGCATCCCCTCGGGCAGCAGCCGGATGACGCGTCCGTCGGGGTTGAGCGGCGGCAGGGGACGGTAGGCGAACACCTGGCGCAGGAGGTCGTTCCGCAGGCCGTCTATCGCCCCTGCGGCGGCCCGGAACTCCGGGCTGCTGGTCTTTGTCTGGGTCTCGGTCACGCTTCCACGGTAGGCGGCGGCGGACGGCGGGTCGTCAGCATCGCTACGGATTCCGGGGCGTCCCTCTCAAGGACTACCCGCCTCCGCCCTACCGCGTCAGGAGTCGGAAAACCCCTGGTGGCAGCCTTCTCAGGCCCCCGGGCGGAAGTGGTCCGCGTGCTCCTGCGCCCACTGTGCGAAGGTCCGCGCCGGCCGTCCGGTGACCTTCTCCACCGTGTCGATCACGGTCCGGCCCTCCGGCGGGGTGTCCCGGTAGACGTCGATCAGGAAAGCGATCACGTCCTCCGGCATGCCCTGGCCCCGCCAGGCCTCAAGCGCCTGCTCCTCGGTCAGCTCGACCAGCTCCACGTCCGCGCCCCGCGCCGCCGCGATGGCCGCCGTCTTGTCGGCGACGGTCAGCGCCTGCGGCCCGGTGATCAGGTACTCCTGGCCGCCGTGGCCGTCCTCGGTGAGGGCCGCCGCCGCCACCGCCCCGATGTCCGCCTCGTGGACCATCGCGCTCAGCCGGCCGACGAAGGGCTCACGCACCACGCCCTCGCTCCTGATGCCGGAAGCCCACTCCAGGGCGTTCGCCATGAACTCCACCGGCATCACGACGGCCCAGGCGAAGTCGCTCGCCCGCACCGCCGCCTCCATCGGGGTCTCGCCGCCGCCGTGGAGCACGGTCACCCGGCGCACACCGGCCTTCCGGGCCAGGGCGAGGATCTCCCCACCGGTCTCCAGCGGGGCGAAGAGCTCGCCGCCGAAGGTGATGAGGTGCAACCCGCTCACCCCGTCCAGCGCCGGGCCCAGCGACCCCGGGTCCGTGAGGTCGCCGGCGACGACCTCGACCCCGTCCGGGAACTCCGCCCGCGCCGGGTCGCGGGTCAGGGCCCGGACGTGCTCGCCGCGCTCCAGCAGCTGCTCGACCACGCGGCGGCCCACCGTTCCCGTGGCTCCGGTCACCAGGATCGTCATGAGGTTCCCCTTCGTCGGTACCGGCTCCCTCTGAGCGGCAACAGGACCAACGTAGAGACCCTTGCGGACACCTTCCGTCCGCAATCGGCGCTGGGGGCCGGAAGAGATTCACCAGGCGAGCTGGGTGATCTCCTCCGCCACGACCGCGCAGGCGTCGGCGGCCGGATCGATCAGCGGGAAGTGCCCGACGCCGCCGAGCAGCGTCAGCCCCACCATCTCGCCGGACCTGGCCGCCGCGTCGACGTACGCCTCGGAGACGGCCTGCGGGACGACGATGTCCTCGACGCCCTGCACGATCGCGGTGGCGATCCCGGTCGGCAGCAGCACCCCGGGGTCGGCCTGCGCCACCCGTCCCTCGAAGTCGCTTCCCGCGCCCAGGAGTTGGGCGACCGCGCCGCCGCACACCCCCAGTTCGGCCGCCACCGTGAAGTCCGCGATCGGGGCCAGGGCGACGACCCCGCGCAGCGGCGGCGGGGCGGGCAGCCGCCACGGCGACCCCTCGGGCAGGACGTGCCGCGCCGCCGCCCACAGGGCGAGGTGCCCGCCCGCCGAGTGCCCGCTGACCACGATCCGCCGCACATCGGCCCCGGGCAGCTCGCGGGCGGCCAGCACGGGCATCGCATCCATCGCGGCGGCCACGTCGTCGAAGGTCTCCGGCCAGCGCCCCGCGACCGGGTCTGCGCCGCCCGCCGGGGCTTCGCCGCCGCGCTGCTGCGGGAAGTCGTCGCCGCCGCGCCGGTACTCCACGCTCGCCACGGCGAAGCCCCGGCGGGCCAGGAAGTCCGCGAACGGGGAGACATGGGCCCGGTCGTACGGGGCCCGCCAGGCGCCGCCGTGCAGGAGGACGACGAGCGGGGCGCCGGTGCGGCCGTCGCGCGGCGCGTAGAAGTCGACGACCTGGTCGGGGTGGTCCCCGTAGGCGGCGGTCCGGTCGGGCGCGACCTCCGGATGCGCGAGCGCCGACTCCGTCTCGGCGACGTCCCGATCACGCGCGGCAGAATCCGACATGCTGCTCAACCGTCCTATGCCTGTGTCCCGTGCCTGTGCTCTTGCCCAACTGGGCTGACCTGCGGGGACGGTACCAGCACTCGGCACCGTCCCCGCCCGGTCGAACAGACGGTGACGACCCGTCAGCCGACGGTGTCGTCGGTAGGCGCCTCGGCGAGCACCTCGGCGAGAATCCGCGCCGCCCGTTCCGCGTCGGCGAACCCCACGTACAGCGGGGTGAAGCCGAACCGCAGCACGTCCGGCCGCCGCAGGTCGCCGACGACGCCCCGCTCGATCAGCCGGCGCATCACGGGCTCGGCCCCCTCGCAGCGCAGGGCGACCTGGCTGCCGCGTTCGGCGTGCGCGGACGGGGTGACGGAGGTGACCCGGCCCGCCGGGACGTACGCCTCGACGCACTCCAGGAAGAAGTCCGTCAGGGCGAGGGACTTGGCCCGCACCACGTCGACCAAGACCCCGTCCCACACGTCCAGCGCCGCCTCCAGCGTCAGCATGGAGACGATGTCGGGCGTACCGACCCGGCCCCGCACGGAACCGTCCGCGGGGGCGTAGTCGGGCGTCATGCCGAACGGGTCGGCGTGCGAGTTCCAGCCCGGGAGCGGCGAGTCGAAGGCGGCCTGGTGGCGCTCGGCGACATACAGGTACGCGGGCGAACCGGGGCCGCCGTTCAGGTACTTGTAGGTGCAGCCGACCGCGAGGTCCACCCCGTGCTCGTCCAGCCCGACCGGCAGCGCGCCGGCGCTGTGGCAGAGGTCCCACACCACGACCGCCCCCGCCGCGTGGACGGCGGCGGTCAGTCCGGGCAGGTCGTGCAGCCGGCCGGAGCGGTAGTCGACGTGGTTGAGCAGCACGGCGGCGGTACGCGGCCCGAGCGCGGCCGGGACGTCGGCGGGCGCGACGGGCACGATCCGGTGGCCGGTGAGCCGGGCGGCGGACGAGGCGATGTACCCGTCCGTGGGAAAGGTCGTCGCGTCAACCAGGATCTCGTCGCGTCCCTCCCCCGCGAGCCGGCCCGCGGCGACGACGGCCTTGAAGACGTTCACGCTGGTCGAGTCGCCGACGACGATCTGCCCGGCGGCGGCCCCGACGAGCGGGGCGATCCGGTCGCCGATCCGCTCGGGCGCGGTCCACCAGCCGCTCTCGTCCCACGACCGGATGCGCAGCTCGCCCCACTGGCGGGTGAGGACGTCCCCCACGCGAGCGGGGACGTGGACGGGGAGCGCGCCCAGCGAGTTGCCGTCGAGGTAGACGCCGTCGTCGAGCGCGAAGAGCTTGCGCCGCGCGGCCAGCGGGTCGGCGGCGTCGAGGACGGCGGCGCGCTCGCGAAGACCCGTCTCCGTGGCGCGGGGGGTCTCAGACATGGCTGCGCGCCGTCCACAGCTCGGGGAACACGTTCTTCGTGGCGCGCTTCTCCAGCCAGGCCACCCCGGCGGAACCGCCGGTGCCGGTCTTGGAGCCCATCGCGCGCCGGGTGGCGACGAGGTGGTCGTTGCGCCAGCGCCAGACCAGCTCGCCGACGTCGGTGAGCAGCTCGCCGAGGCGCACCAGCTCGTCGTTCTGGTCGTCGGAGGCGTAGATCTCCGCCCACACGGCCTCGACCTCGGGCGATGGCTCGTACCGCTTGGTCAGGTCCCGGCCCGTGACCGCCTCGGGGATCGCATAGCCGCGCCGGGCCAGCAGGGAGAGGGTCTCGTCGTACAGGCTGGGCTCCCCGAGCGCCTTCTCCAGCTCGGCGTGGACGCGGGGCGCGCCCCGGTGCGGCACCAGCATGGAGGCGGACTTGTCGCCGAGCAGGAACTCCATCCGCCGGTACATCGCCGACTGGAACCCGGAGCCCTCGCCGAGGGAGCCCCGGTAGGAGTTGAACTGGGCGGGGGTGAGTCCGGCCAGCGGCCGCCAGGAGTCGTTGAGCGCCTCCAGCTCGCGCAGCGAACGCTTCAGGGCGTCGCGGGCGACGGGTATGCGGTCCTCGCGCAGGGCGCGGGTCGCGGTCTCCCACTCATGGACGATGACCGTGAACCACAGCTCCATGACCTGGGTGGTGACCAGGAAGACCATCTCGCCGGGATCGTCCGAGCACAGGTGCTGGAGGTGGGTCAGGACATCCGCCTGGACATAGTCCTCGTACGGCGTCGTTCCCTCGAAGTCCAGGTGCGGGGTGTCCGCACCGGTGGCTTCGGGGTCGGGGTGATTCGTCGACATTTCTGTCTCCTCGACACGAGCTTCCGGGTAGCGGTCCGCCCCTTCCGTGAGGTGATGGAGCTCCGGTCCCCTGCTCGCATACTAGGGCTTCGCTTCGGACCAGGCCGGATCAGGGAGCGGGGTCCGGTGCGTGCAGCTGCAAGGCGGAGGAGGGAGTCATGGCGGAGCCATGCCGACCGACGACAACGCCGCAGATGTGCGTGCCGGACCCCGCGAGCCCGGCCTGGTCCGAAGCGAAGCCCTAGGCCGCTCCCCGCCCGAGGTGCTTGGGCAGGGAGCGGCTCGGGGCAGGACTGCTCAGCTCAGGATGTCGGCGGCGGTCGGCGAGGAGTCCCGCAGGAACGTCGAGCAGCGCTCGTGCTCCTCGGTCTCCCCGATCGACCCGGCGGCCCGCGCCAGGGCGTGCAGGGCGCGCAGGAAGCCGCGGTTCGGCTCGTGCTCGAACGGGACGGGGCCGTGGCCCTTCCAGCCGGCCCGGCGCAGGGAGTCGAGGCCGCGGTGGTAGCCGGTACGGGCGTACGCGTACGACTCGACGACCCGGCCGCCCTCGAACGCCTCGTCGGCGAGCTGCGCCCAGGCGAGCGAGGAGGTGGGGTACTTCGCGGCGACCTCGGCGGGCGGGGTGCCGGCGGCGAGCAGCTCGCGCGGCTCCGGGTCGTCGGGGAGGTGGGTCGGGGCAGGGCCCCCGAGCAGGTTCTCGTGGATGGACATGGCTCAAGTGTGCCTGCCGCGAGGGTCCGGCGGCACCGCGCCCCGACCCGGCCGCCCGTGCTCCGGGGCCTGTCCCCCGGGCGTACGTCATCCCTCGCGGCGCTCCGGCTCCAGCGGCGGGGCGACGACCCCGCAGTGCACCGCGCACTCGGGCCGCTCGCCGCGGACGGCGGCGGCGGCCGGGGTGCGCACCGTCCACCAGGCGATGACCGCGCCCGCCACCAGCAGCCCGGCGCACATCGGCATCGCCCGCCTGAAGGTCGCGGCGAACTCCCCCGCGTCCCGGTACGCCTCGGGCCCCATCCCGGCGAGCAGCGGCAGGGCCGCCACCGCGATGAGCCCCGCGGCCCGCGCGGCGGCGTTGTTGATGCCGCTGGCCAGCCCAGCCCGCCCGGCGTCCACGGCGGCCAGGACGGTCGCGGTGAGCGGCGCGACGACCACGACGAGCCCGGCGCCGAGCACCAGGACGGCGGGCAGCACCTCACTGACGTACGAACCGACGGACGGGGCGCCCGGCCCCACCCGCAGCATCAGGAGCATCCCGGCGGCGGCCAGCAGCGGCCCCGCGGTGAGGGGGATGCGGGGCCCGATCCGCCGCCCCAGCTCCCCCGACCAGGCGGAGAACAGCAGCATGAGGACCGTGGTCGGCAGCAGCGCGGTACCGGCCCCCAGCGCCGAGTATCCGGCCACCACCTGGAGCTGGATCGCGGAGAGGAAGAAGAAGCCGCCGAGGGCCGCGTAGACGCAGAAGGTCACCAGGTTGACCGAGGTGAACAGCCGGGAGCGGAAGATCGACGGCGGCAGCATGGGGTCCGCCCGCCGGCGCTCGACCAGGACGAACGCCACGGAGAGGGCCACCCCGCCGAGGGCCGACCCGATCACCACCGGCGACGCGCCCCGCCCCGGGGCCTCGATCAGTGCGTACGTCACCCCGGCGAGCGCCAGCGCCCCGAGGACGGCCCCCAGCACGTCGAACCGGCCGTGCGCCGCCGGATCCCGCGACTCCGGTACGTGCCGGAGCGCGACGGGCACGCAGATCGCGGCGAGCGGCAGATTGAGCAGGAAGACCCACCGCCACCCGGGCCCGTCGACGAGCCACCCGCCCACGAAGGGCCCCACGGCCGCTCCGACCCCGCCGAACCCGGACCAGAGCCCCACGGCCCGGGCCCGGTCGTCCGGATGGAAGCTCGCCTGGATGAGCGCGAGGGACCCCGGAGTGAGCAGCGCGCCGCCGACCCCTTGGAGGGCCCGGGCGGCGATGAGAACCCCCGCGTTCGGCGCGATCCCGCAGAGCAACGAGGCCACCGCGAACCACACCACCCCCACCACGAACACCCGCCGCCGCCCGTACCGGTCCCCGAGCGCCCCGCCGAGGAGGATCAGCCCGGCGAGCGTGAGCATGTACGCGTTGACGGTCCACTGGAGCGCGGCCATGTCGGTGCCGAGGTCCTCGCCGATGCGGGGCAGGGCCACGTTGATGACCGTGGAGTCCAGCATCGCCATGCTGGAGCCGAGCACGGTGGTCAGAACGACCCACCGCCCGACGGACGAGGCGACCCGAATCTCGCCGGGCGCGGGTGCAGCAGCCATGGAAGCAGCTTGCCCCGCCTCGCCCCGCCCCGCACTCTCCGGACCGGGGGCACAAATTCCAGCCCCTCCGGCGATTGAGGAGCGGGGGTACGGGGGCAGAGCCCCCGCAACGGGGGCCCGGGGGCGGAGCCCCCGCAACCACCCCTACCGCACGGCCCCCACCGCCCGCACCAACGCCGACACCCCCCGCACCACCTTCTCCCGAGGACACCCCACGTTCAGCCGCACGAACCCGGGCGCCCCGTAAACGGCACCCCCCATGATCGCCACCCCCTCCCGCTCCACCAGCACCCGCTGCAACGCGGCGTCGTCCACCCCCAGCGGCCGCAGGTCGATCCAGGCCAGGTACCCGGCCTGCGGCGGCGCCCAGCCCAGCTCGGGGAAGGCCTCGCCCAGCCGCTCCGCGACGTAACCGAGGTTCCCCGCCACATACGCCCGTACCGCGTCCAGCCACGCCGCCCCCTCCCGGTACGCCGCGATGTGCGCGGTCAACGACAGAACGGCCGGCGACGCCAGCCCCTCCCCCGTCTCCATCCGGCGCACGTACTCCGCCCGGTCGGCCGGATCGCCGATCAACCCGTACGAACCGGTCAGCGCCGGGAAGTTGAACGCCTTCGACCCGGAGGAGATGAGGGCCCAGCGCCCGGCGCCCGCCACCCGCGTCCACGGCACATGGCCACGCCCCACACGCTCCTCGTGCACGAAGTCCGCGTGGATCTCGTCGCTGATCACCGCGACCCCGTGCCGCTCCGCGAGCTCCGCCGTCCGGGCCAGCTCGTCGGCCGTCCACACCCGCCCCGTCGGGTTGTGCGGCGAGCACAGCAGCAGCACCTTCGCGTCCGCCCGCGACAGCTCGCGCTCCAGCGCCTCCTCGTCCCCCACCGGCACCCCCCGCAGCTCGCGCCCGAGCCCGGTGATCGCCTTGCGGAAGCCGTCGTACGTGGGGGTGTGGACGACGACACCGTCCCCTTCTCCCGTCCACATCCGGAGCAGCTGGGAGAGCTGGTTGAGCACGGACGGGCCGTAGACCAGCTGCCCGGTGTCGATCGTGGTGTCGTACCGGGTCGCGTACCAGTGGGCTATCGCCGAGCGGAAGTCGTCCTGCTGCCAGGTGGTGTAGCCGAACACCCCGTGTTCCAGGCGGTCCCGGAGCGCGGCCAGGACCTCGGGGGCCGTGGCGAAGTCCATGTCGGAGATGGTGAACGGCAGCAGCCCGTCGACCCCGAACCGGTCAGCGACCCCGTCCCACTGGACGCACCAGGTGCCCCGGCGGTCGACGACGGTGTCGAAATCGTAAGTCGCACCCACAGCGGGGCCCTCTTCTCTCTTCTGGTCTCTTCCGGCGCGGCCTGGCACGGCCTGGCACGGCAGCGGGCCCGGCCCCCCTGAAGGAGGACCGGGCCCGACACCGTGCGTCCGTGCGTCCGTGCGTCCGTGCGTCCGTGCGTCCGTGCGTCCGTGCGGACGGGGATTACTTCAGCTTCGTACCCGTGGAGCGCAGGTTCCCGCACGCCTCGGTGACGCGCTTGGCCATGCCCGCCTCGGCGGCCTTGCCCCAGGTACGGGGGTCGTAGGTCTTCTTGTTGCCGACCTCGCCGTCGACCTTCAGGACACCGTCGTAGTTGCGGAACACGTGGTCCACGACCGGGCGGGTGAAGGCGTACTGGGTGTCGGTGTCGAGGTTCATCTTCACGACGCCGTTCTCCAGCGCGGTGGCGATCTCCTCGGCGGTGGAGCCCGAGCCGCCGTGGAAGACGAAGTCGAACGGCTGGCTGCCGGCCGGCTTGCCGTACTTCTCGGAGACGCCCGACTGGAGGTCCTTCAGCAGCTCGGGACGGAGCACGACGTTGCCCGGCTTGTAGACGCCGTGAACGTTGCCGAAGGAGGCGGCCAGCAGGTAGCGGCCCTTCTCGCCCAGGCCGAGCGCCTCGGCGGTGCGCAGCGCGTCGTCGACGGTCGTGTACAGCTCGTCGTTGATCTCGTGCGTGACGCCGTCCTCCTCACCGCCGGTCGGGGTGATCTCGACCTCGAGGATGATCCTGGCGGCGGCGGCCTTGGCCAGCAGCTCCTGGCCGATGGCCAGGTTGTCGGCGAGGGTCTCGGCCGAACCGTCCCACATGTGGGACTGGAACAGCGGGTTCAGACCCTTGGCGACGCGCTCCGCGGAGACGTCGAGCAGCGGACGTACGTAACCGTCCAGCTTGTCCTTGGGGCAGTGGTCGGTGTGCAGCGCGATGGTGACGTCGTACTTCGCGGCGACGATGTGCGCGAACTCCGCCAGGGCGACCGCGCCCGTGACCATGTCCTTGTTGTACTGGCCGCCCAGGAACTCCGCACCGCCGGTGGAGATCTGGACGATGCCGTCGCTCTCGGCCTCCGCGAAACCGCGCAGGGCGGCGTGCAGGGTCTGGGTCGAGGTGACGTTGATGGCCGGGTAGGCGAACTTGCCCGCCTTTGCCCGGTCGAGCATCTCGGCGTACGCCTCGGGGGTTGCGATGGGCATCTGACCGCTCCTTGGGATGTGCGGGTGTGCAGGCTTTGAGTCCCTGACCTGGGGGCGACGTCATCGTCGCCCCCATCTTCCCAGACTCCTCATCCGGCTCCACTCGGCGGACCCTGTTTCACGTGAAACCGTCCGCCACGGGCTCAGGGGCTGCCGGGTGGCCGCTCAGCCCAGGTCGAGGTCGGCCACCGAGTAGACGTGGATGTACGGCAGACCGGCCTCGGCGATGGCCGGGGCGGCACCGCGCTCGACGATCACCGCGACGGCGACGACCTCGCCGCCCGCCTCGCGCACCGCCTCGACGGCGGTCAGCGGGGAACCGCCCGTCGTCGAGGTGTCCTCGACGACCAGGCAGCGGCGGCCCTTCACGTCGGTGCCCTCGATCCGGCGCTGCATCCCGTGCGCCTTCTGCGCCTTGCGGACGACGAACGCGTCCAGGCTCTCGCCGCGGGCGGCGGAGGCGTGCAGCATCGAGGTGGCGACCGGGTCGGCGCCCAGGGTCAGCCCGCCGACGCAGTCGTAGTCCAGCTCGGCGGTGGTGTCGAGCATGACCTGGCCGACCAGCGGCGCGGCCTTGCCGTCCAGCGTGATCCGGCGCAGGTCGATGTACCAGTCGGCTTCCAGCCCCGAGGAGAGGGTCACCTTGCCGTGCACCACGGCCTTGTCCTTGATCTGCTGGAGCAGGTCAGCGCGTACGTCAGTCATGACCACGAGGGTAAGCGGTACCGCACCGGCCCACCGCCGGGCACCGGCTCAGAGCCGCGTCCAGCTCCAGGTCGTCGTCATCTCCAGCGGGTCGATCGGGGTCACCAGCCGGGGCGCGGTGTTCAGCCCGTTCGGCGGCCCGGACTGCGGCTCGACGCAGACGGCCTCGTCCTGCTCGTCGTAGACGACCACCCACTCGCTGCGGCTCTTGACCGTCAGCTCCAGCCGCTCCGGCCAGGTGAGCTTCACGTCCACGCCGTCGGGCATGCCGAAGCAGTCGTCCCACGGACCGGGCAGGGGGTCGATGCGACGGCCGGTGGGCAGATGGTCCGCGCCGCGTTCCTCCTGCCAGGCGGCGTCGAAGGAGAGCTCGGCGGCCACGCCGTCGAGGGTGCGGCGGAACCAGGGGTGCCAGCCGGCCTGGGCCGGGAAGGAGTCGCGTGACGTCTCGACGGCGAGGCCCAGCGTCAGCGCGTCCCCGGTCAGCTCGAAGGTCTGCGTCACCCGGCCCCGGTACGGCCAGGGCTCGGCGAGGTCGTAGTAGAACGCGGCCCGCCCCTCCTCCAGGTCGGCGGCCGTGAACGCCGGCTCCCAGGAGGTGTCGCGGCCGGTGCCGTGGATGGCGTGCGGCGGGGAGTTCAACGGCAGCCGGTGGAGCTCGTCGCCGTTGCGGAACTCCCCGTTCCCGGTGCGCCCGCACCAGGGCACCATCGGGAAGCAGCCGTACCGCTCGCCCTGGCGGAGCAGTTCGGCGCCCCGATCCGCAGGCTGCTGATCCGGCAGCCGTGCCCGGGGTCGACGGTCAACTCGGCTTCGCCGACGGTCAGCCTGACGTTCTCTTCGCTCCTGCTCACCCGACGACCCTACTGGCCCGCTCCGGCACCCGTCGCCACCGGTGACTATCGCCTCCGGCACCCGTCGCCACCGGTGACCATCGCCACCGGTGACCATCGCCACCGGCGTCCGCTACCTCCGGCGTCGCAGCGCCCGGCTCAGCACCACGGCGGAGGCGAGCGCGAGGGCGGCGGCGGGGGCGACCCACCGCAGGGTGGTGCTCGCGCCGCCGGCCTCCGGGGAGGGCACGGGGGCGTAGCGGCCCCGAGGGGGCGCGTGGTCGACCTCCTCGGCGCTGCGTCCGATCATGGTGCGGCGGGCGTGTGCGGCCTCGGCGGGCGGTTCGTCCGGAACGGTGAACTCCACGCCGGCGACGGGGTCGAGCGAGGGCGGCGGCACGGGCGAGTCGAACACGGACCCGGACTCCTCCGCCCCGGGCTCGCCGCCCTCGGCCTCCGCCCCCGCCTCCGCCTCGGCCCCGGCCCCGGAAGAACCACCTTCGTTCCCGACACCTTCGTTCCCGACGCCTACGCCACCGTCACCCTCGGCCGCGTCCTCATCGCCCGAGAGCCCCTCGGCGACCACCGCGCCGTCGTCCCCGTCGCCATCGTCGTCCAGGCCCTCACCCGCGCCCCCGGCCTCACCCGCGTCCGCGTCCCGCACCGCCAGCGACTCCGTCACCAGCTGCTGGGTGAAACGGTCCAGGAGCCGGTGCGCTGCCGCGAGCGCGGCGCCCTCCGCCAGCTCGACCAGCCGCCCGTCCCCGCTCGCGGTGCCGCTGAAGGCGAGCGCCGTCCCGCCGTCCGCCTCCGTGAGGCCGATGGTCAGAGACAGCTCGACCGCACCGGCGCCCCGGGCCTCGACACCGTGCCCGGTCACCGAGAAGCGCTGCCCGCCCGAACCGCCGGATTTTTCCGGGCCGGTGAGCCGCAGCTCGCCCCGGTAGGTGATGGTGTGGCCGTCGGCCCGCAGCTTCAGCCGGCCCGCCAGCGGCGACGCCGACGCGTCGGCGTCCTGCTGGAGGCCGGGGACGCAGCGAGCGACCCGAGCGGGATCGCCCAGCGTGCGCAGCAGGGTCGGGACGGGAACCGGAACGAACACCTCATGCTCCATGGAGACCGAGCCTAATCGGCCCCGGCCCGGACGTCAGCGCTTCCGCCCGCCGAAAGCCGCGCGCGCTCACACGTCCTCCCAGTACCGCGGATGGATCAGCGTCGACGGAATCAGCCCGGGAAGCCGGGCTTCGTCCGCCGCCCGCGCCCCCTCGCGCAGCTCCCGGCCGCCCAGCGACCGCGGTACGGGCCCGTCGGCGGCCAGGGCGAGCCGCGGGGCCACGCCCGGTCCGGCGAGGAGGAAGCCCCAGTCCTCCCGCTCCCGGCCCTCGCCGCCGCCCCGGTCCGGGCCCGCGGCGAGGCCCGTGTACCGGCCGGTGACGCGGTACGGGCGGGTCGCGAGGCCGCCGGCGCGCACCGAGGCCTCCACCGTCCAGAAGGTCCCCGGCCGGGCTCCCAGCGGCCCGGCGTGCACCGCGAGCCGCCCGTCCGGGGCCAGGGCCTCCGCGACCAGCCCGTAGAACTCGGCGGAGTACAGCTTCGTACTGCCGGTGATGCCCGGGTCCGGAAGGTCGGAGACCACCACGTCGTAGCGTCCCCGGTCGGCCCGGAGCCAGGTGAACGCGTCCGCACCGACCACCGAGACGCGGGGGTCGCGGAAGGCGTGGTCGTTCAGCTCGGAGAGCGCGGGGTCCGTGCGGGCCAGTCGGGTGACGGCCGGGTCCAGCTCGACGACGGTGACCGAGCGGACATCCTCGTAACGCAGCGTCTCGCGGGCGGCCAGACCGTCGCCGCCGCCCAGGATGAGCACGCGGGCGCGGGGCCCGTTCATCGCGGGGTGCACCAGCGCCTCGTGGTAGCGGTACTCGTCGCGGGCGCTGACCCGCAACCGGCCGTCCAGATAGAGGTCGAGGGAATCGCGGTCGGTGCCGGTCAGGACGACCTCCTGCACCCCGGTCTGCACGGCGACGCGCACCTGGTCCCCGTACACCGCGCGCCGCGCCGCCCGCTCGAAGTCGTCGACCAGCACCGTGGCCGTGGCCAGCACCGCGATCACCGCGCCGTTGACCAGGACGAGGAGCCACCGGGAACGGGAGGTGAGGTCGCGCCGGAACACCCACA
Organism: Streptomyces sp. MGP-P1; assembly: GCF_057766565.1. Taxonomy (NCBI): domain Bacteria; kingdom Bacillati; phylum Actinomycetota; class Actinomycetes; order Kitasatosporales; family Streptomycetaceae; genus Streptomyces; species Streptomyces sp. MGP-P1. Next base: position 695,286 of record NZ_JBYMEM010000005.1, read on the forward strand.
GGACCAGCGCGCCGCCCGCCGCCGCGTTGACCGCGCCGGTGAACAGCGCACCGGTCAGCTGCCCCAGCACCGGCAGCAGCAGGAACGGGAACGCGAGACCGCCGACCAGCGCGCCCACGTAGTCGGCGGCGAAGAGATCGGCGACGACACCGCCCGCGTCCTGCCGGTCGACGCGCTGGATCAACGTCATCAGCAGCGGGATCTCCGCGCCGATCAGCACCCCGATCGCCAGCGAGAACCCGACCAGCGCGTACTGCGAGTCGCCCAGCCAGGCGAACGAGGCGTAGAGCACCAGCGCGGAGGAGCCGCCGATCAGCGCGAGGGCCGCCTCGACCATCCCGAAGCCGACGGCGGCGCGGCAGCGCAAACGTTTCGCGAGAAGGGAGCCGATGCCCATCGCGAACACCATCACGGAGAGCACGATGGAGGCCTGGGTGACCGAATCGCCGATCAAGTAGGAGGCGAGGGCGACCAGTTCGAGCTCGTAGACGAGACCGCAGGCGGCGCAGACGAAGACCGCGGCCAGCACGAGGAACCGGCCGGTCCTCGGCCGTACGGGAAGCCGCGCCGCGCCCCCTCGCAGCGATATCTGCTGGTCGATCATGACGCGAACGCTACGTCACCGAACCAGCGCAGCCTGTCACCCACACGGGTGTAAGTGCCGCTGCCGGTCGGGCCGCGGGCGCCGCACTCCCGTGCCCCCTGCCGGTCGGGCCGCGGGCGCCGGACTCCCGTGCCCCCCGCCGGTCAGACCGCGGGCGCGGGAATCCGCACCCCCACCCTGGTCCGGGTCACCACCAACTGCCCCTCCTGCGGGTACGCGTGCCAGGTGCGCCACCGCACCTGGCCCTCGGTGCGCTGGGCGAGCATCGCGGTGAAGGCGTACGGGTTGCCGGGGAAGGTGCCCGCCAGGCCGTGCGGGTGGTCGCTCACCAGGGCGAGCAACTCCTGCGCCCGCCCGGCGAACTGGCCCTGCGTCAGGGTCTCGACGCGCGCCGCGAATTCGTACTCCCAGTCCCCGAGCCGCTTCGCGACGCCGAGGGGCAGGGGGGTGCTGCTGCCGGGCATACAGGCCACGGTCTCGGAGCAGACGCCGCGGTCCTCCTGGAGGAGGACCTGATGGGAGGCGCCGAGCAGCCTCAACTGGAGTTCGGCGCCGCCGAGCTGGAGATCGAGGACTGCCAGGGCGGGCAGCGGCTCCCGCCCCAGCATCCAGGCCAGGTCGGCGGCGCGGGTATCGGAATAGGCCGTCTGGAGGGTGGTGAGCATGGGTGGGCTCCGCAAACACACATGGACACATGGACAGCAGGACGCCCCGAGTTGCCGCACGTGGGAGGTGGGGAGCGCCCGATCTGGTCCGACTGGGGTCCGAGGGCTGATTGTTCTCTTCACCGAGGGAATCACGAAGTACGCCCACTCACAGCGCTTTCGCCCAACTTGCCGTGGTTTCCATCCCCCCGGGGGCCCATCGGTTCACTTGTTCAGCCAAAAACGTCCCCGCCGCGCAACGGATCCGCGTCGCCCAACAGATCCGCGCCGCTCAACAAAAGAGCGCCCGGAGGGAGTTCACCCTCCGGACGCCCGGCCTCATGTCACTTTCGGTGACTGCGCACCGACGGCCCGGTCAGTTGCCGCCTCCACCGCAGCCGCCCCCGCCACCCCCGCACGACGAACCGCCGCCGCAGGAGTGCCCGCCCGAGTCGCCCCCCGACCACCAGCCGCCGGAGCCGCCCCCGCCGTCGGCGGAGGCTCCGCCCGCAGAGCGCCGGCGCCCGACGCGCGGCCTGGCCGGTCCGCGCCCACCGGTGACCCGCAGACCGGCCAGCAGCGCTCCGACGACGACCACGGCGACCAGCACCGCGATGAAGACGCTCATGCTCCCCACCCGCCTTTCCTTCCCCCGAAGCGAGGTCCCCCATCGCTTCCCCGTTGTTGTGACAGGGGGATTCCCCAGCCCTCCGCGCGCCAAAGCGGACTTGAGCAACTCCAGAGCTTCGGCCCAGGATGGCGCCCATGACACAGGGACGAGCGACCCAGGGAACCCCGGCGGAGGGGCGGCCACTGCTCAACCGCCGCCTCGCCGCGTTCGGCACGACGATCTTCGCGGAGATGTCCGCGCTGGCCGTGCGGACCGGCTCCATCAACCTCGGCCAGGGCTTCCCCGACACCGACGGCCCCGAGGAGATCCGGGAGGCGGCGGTCCGGGCGCTGCGCGCCGGGCACGGCAACCAGTACCCGCCGGGCCCCGGCGTCCCGGAGCTGCGCACCGCCGTCGCCGCCCACCAGGAACGCTTCTACGGCCTGACCTGGTCCCCGGAGACGGAGGTCCTGGTGACGACCGGCGCCACCGAGGCGATCGCCGCCTCGCTGCTCGCCCTCCTCGAACCGGGCGACGAGGTCATCGCCTTTGAGCCGTACTACGACTCGTACGCCGCCTGCATCGCCATGGCGGGCGCGCAGCGCGTACCGCTCACCCTGCGCGCCCCGGACTTCCGGCCGGACCTCGACGAACTGCGCACCCTGATCACCCCGCGCACCCGACTGCTGCTCCTGAACACCCCGCACAACCCCACCGGCGCGGTGCTCACCCCCGACGAGCTGGCCGGGATCGCGGCCCTCGCGGTGGAGCACGATCTGCTGGTGGTCACCGACGAGGTGTACGAGCACCTGGTCTTCGCGGGGGCGCACCACCCGATCGCCGCGCTCCCCGGGATGCGCGGGCGCACGGTGTCGATCTCCTCCTCCGGCAAGACGTTCTCGTACACCGGGTGGAAGATCGGCTGGGTCACCGGGGACGCGCCGCTGGTGGCCGCCGTCCGCGCGGCGAAGCAGTATCTGACCTTCGTCAGCGGGGGCCCGTTCCAGTACGCGATCGCCGAGGCGCTCGCCCTGCCCGACGCCTTCTTCACCGACTTCCGCGAGGGCATGCGCCGCAAGCGGGACCTGCTGGCGAAGGGGCTGCGCGCCGCGGGCTTCCGGGTCTACGAGCCGGAGGGGACGTACTTCATCACCACCGACATCTCCCCGTTCGGCGACGAGGACGCGGGCGCCTTCTGCCGCGCGCTCCCGGAGCGCTGCGGGGTGGCGGCCGTGCCGAACTCGGTCTTCTACGACGATCCGGAGGCGGGCCGCAGCCAGGTCCGCTTCACCTTCTGCAAGAAGGACGAGGTCCTGGAAGAGGCGGTGGAGCGCCTGGCCCGGCTGGGCTGAACACGGAGACGGCCCGGGAGACGGCCGTGATGACCGTCTCCCGGGCCGCGCCCGTCGCTGGGGCCAGTCGGTCGAACTGCCGCCTGCCGGGCGGCGTCTGGCCCTGGGGGAGGAACTAGGCGCCCGCGGGCTCCTCGCCCTCCGTCTTGTCCTCGGCGGGCTCGATGCCGAGGCGCTCGACGAGCCACTTGTCGAACTCGATCGAGGCGCGGACCCAGCTCACCGTCGAGGAGACGAAGTGCTCCAGGCTGACGCCGGTGCCGATGAGCATCTGCGCCTCACCGATCAGCCGGACGGAACCCGCCTCGCCCTCCTCGCCCTCGTGGGCGTGGGTGTAGACCTTGGGCCACAGGGTGCGGCGGTTCCAGTCGTCGATGGCGTCCAGCAGGACGGGACGCTGGTCGAGGTCGTGGGGGCGGTCGTAGAACGTGCGGACCGAGAAGACCTGCTGCTCGTCCTCGCCCCGGAACATGAAGTACGTCCGGAACTCTTCCCATGGCGCCGCGAGGTCGCCCTCGTCGTCGACGACGTACTTCAGCTCCATCTGGTCGAGGAGCTGCTTGACGAGGTCCTGGTCAGGGACGACGGGGCCCTCCGGTCCTGCCGCCTGCGGTTCGGGCTGGCCCCCGAAATTAGGAATCGAGGACGGATCGATGCTCACCGTTATTTCCCTTCGTGACGAGTACGGCCATCCTCTCCCATGGCGGGCGGGGCATGGCAAGCCCGGGCGGCCTCGATCCGCCACAAGCTGACAGACAGCGCGCGGGGACGGGAACCGCCGGGCGTCGGCCGGGCCACCGGCCGGACCTCCACCGACGGACCGCGAGACTCCGTGACCGACGGTTACGACCTCGCCCGGGCGTTTACGCGGCGGGGCCGACGGTCAGCCCGTCCTCCGTCCGCTCCACCCGTACGGTGTCGCCGTCGCGGACCTCGCCGGACAGGATCTCCTTGGCGAGCCGGTCGCCGATCGCGCTCTGGATGAGCCGGCGCAGCGGTCGCGCCCCGTACGCCGGGTCGTTGCCCTCCTCGGCGAGCCAGGCCAGCGCCTCCGGCGAGACCTCCAGGGTGAGCCTGCGGTCGGCGAGGCGCTTCGCCAGCCGGTCGATCTGGAGCCCGGCGATGTGCGCGAGCTCGTCTCCGGACAGGGCGGAGAAGACCACCAGGTCGTCGAGCCGGTTGATGAACTCCGGCTTGAAGGAGGCCCGCACCACCTCCAGCACCTGCTGCTTCTTGACCTCGGGCTCGACCAGGGGGTCCATCAGGAACTGGGAGCCGAGGTTGGAGGTGAGGACGAGGATGGTGTTGCGGAAGTCGACCGTGCGGCCCTGGCCGTCGGTGAGCCGGCCGTCGTCGAGGACCTGGAGCAGGACGTCGAAGACCTCGGGGTGGGCCTTCTCGACCTCGTCCAGCAGCACGACGCTGTACGGGCGGCGGCGGACGGCCTCGGTGAGCTGGCCGCCCTCCTCGTAGCCGACGTAGCCGGGCGGGGCGCCGACGAGGCGGGCGACGCTGTGCTTCTCGCCGTACTCGCTCATGTCGATGCGGATCATGGCCCGCTCGTCGTCGAACAGGAAGTCCGCGAGCGCCTTGGCCAGCTCGGTCTTGCCGACGCCGGTGGGCCCGAGGAAGAGGAACGACCCGGTGGGCCGGTCGGGATCCGCGATCCCGGCCCGCGTGCGGCGTACGGCGTCGGACACGGCCTGCACGGCCTCGCTCTGCCCGATCAGCCGCCTGCCCAGCTCGGACTCCATCCGCAGCAGCTTCTGGGTCTCGCCCTCCAGCAGCCGTCCGGCCGGGATGCCGGTCCAGGCGCCGACGACGTCCGCGATGTCGTCCGGGCCGACCTCCTCCTTGACCATGGTGTCCTTGGAGGCCTCCTGCTCCGCCTCAGCGGCCTCCTCCAACTCTCGCTCCAGGCCCGGGATCTCCCCGTACAGCAGCTTGGACGCGGCGTCGAAGTCACCGTCGCGCTGGGCGCGTTCGGCCTGGCCCCGCAGCTCGTCGAGGCGCTCCTTCAGCTCACCGACCCGGTTGAGGCCCTGCTTCTCCTTCTCCCAGCGGGCGTTGAGGCCGCGCAGCTCCTCCTCCTTGTCGGCGAGGTCGCGGCGCAGCTTCTCCAGCCGCTGCTTGGAGGCGGGGTCGGACTCGTTCTTGAGGGCCAGCTCCTCCATGCGCAACCGGTCGACGGAGCGCTGGAGTTCGTCGATCTCCAGCGGTGAGGAGTCGATCTCCATCCGGAGCCGGGAGGCCGCCTCGTCGACGAGGTCGATGGCCTTGTCGGGGAGGAAGCGGGAGGTGATGTAGCGGTCGGAGAGGGTGGCGGCGGCCACCAGCGCCGAGTCCGCGATCTGCACCTTGTGGTGGGCCTCGTAGCGGCCCTTGAGCCCGCGCAGGATCGCGATGGTGTCCTCGACGGAGGGCTCGGCGACCAGCACCTGCTGGAAGCGCCGCTCCAGGGCGGGGTCCTTCTCGATGCGCTCGCGGTACTCGTCGAGCGTGGTCGCGCCGACCATGCGCAGCTCGCCGCGGGCCAGCATCGGCTTGAGCATGTTGCCCGCGTCCATGGCGGAGTCGCCGCCGGCGCCCGCGCCGACGACGGTGTGCAGTTCGTCGATGAACGTGATGATCCGGCCGTCGCTCTCCTTGATCTCGGAGAGGACGGTCTTCAGTCGCTCCTCGAACTCGCCGCGGTACTTCGCGCCGGCGACCATCGCGCCGAGGTCCAGCGAGACGAGCCGCTTGTTCTTCAGGCTCTCGGGAACGTCGCCCTTGACGATGCGCTGGGCGAGCCCCTCGACGACGGCGGTCTTGCCGACGCCGGGCTCGCCGATGAGCACGGGGTTGTTCTTCGTCCGGCGCGACAGCACCTGCACGACGCGGCGGATCTCCTGGTCGCGGCCGATGACCGGGTCCAGCTTGCCCTCGCGCGCGGCGGCCGTGAAGTCGGTGCCGAACTTCTCCAGGGCCTTGTACTGGCCCTCCGGGTCGGGTGTGGTCACCCGGCGCCCTCCCCTGCTCGTCTCGAATGCCGCCAGCAGCTTCTTCGCACTGGCGCCCTGCCCGTCGAGGACCTCACCGGCACGGCCGCCCTTGGCCGCGATGCCGATCAGCAGGTGCTCGGTGGAAATGTAGTCGTCGCCCAGCTCCTCGGCCCGCTGGGCGGCGTCCTGGATGACGGCCAGCAGCTCGCGGTTGGGCGCCGGCGGGGCGACGGTGGAGCCGGTGACGCTGGGCAGTCCCCCGAGCAGCCGCTCGGTCCCGCCCCGCACCGCGGCCTGGTCGGCCTCGACGGCGGCGAGCAGGTCGGTCACGTTCTCGTTGTCCTGGCCCTCCAGCAGCGCGAGGAGCAGGTGCCCCGGGGTCAGATCGGCGTGCCCGTCCTTCACCGCCCTGCTGGTGGCCGCGTTGATGGCGTCCCGGCTCTTGTTGGTCAGCTCGGCGTCCACGTGTGGTCACTCCTCCTCGCGCCCGATTCCTGTGTTGACTTGGTCAACCTACACAAAGTTGAGTGTATTCCACTCAAGGCATGGCGCGCACGCGCTGCGGCCCCCCGGCGACGACCCTCGTACGCTGCCCCCATGGCAGACGTACACGACCCCACTCCCGCTTATGCCGCGTTCTGGCGCGAGAGCCACCTCTCCACCCTGACGACGCCCCGCCCGGACGGCACGCCGCACGTGGTGCCGGTGTGCGTGACGTACGACCCGGAGGCCGGGGTCGCGCGCGTGATCACCGACGGGGGCAGCCGCAAGGTCGCCAACATCCGGGCCGCCGGACCCGGCGGGGCACGCGTGGCCGTCTGCCAGATCGACAGGGCCCGCTGGGCGACCCTGGAGGGCCTCGCGGTCATCCGCACGGAGCCGGAGGCCGTCGCGGACGCGGAAGCCCGTCACGAGGCGCGCTACGGCCGCGCCCCGCGGATCAACCCGACCCGGGTCGTCATCGAGATCACCCTCGACCGGGCGCTCGGCAAGGCCTGACCCACGGCTCCCCGGGCGCCGCCCCCGTACGGGAACAGCACAACGGCGCCACCGTGTTCAGGTCACGGTGGCGCCGCTGTGTGGGGGAAGCGCCGGAGCGATAGGTGACGACGGGGGAATCGCTCAGGCACTGCGGGGGGTGGCGGAAAGTGGTTCTGCGTCGAACAGCTCATGGTCCCGCTGATCGAGGTTGACGAAGATCATGCCGTACCTCACGGCACAGCGGACCGGCTGCGGCGCACCGCGCGGCCGACGGAGACAGCGATAGGCGCGGACGTCCTCGTCCTCCTCCATCACCACGACGATCGGCTCTCCGAACAGGGTGACCATCAACGAGTCGCCACGGCGGGGGAGTGCCGTGAGCAGATCGATGAAATGCCACCCTGAGCGATAGGCGGTCGCCATCTCGCGCCGGAAGGTCCGGTCGTCCGGCGGGGTGCTCATACCCGGCCCCGTGCGACAGGGGCGTTCTCCGACAGCGCCCCGGGGGCTGCTTCTGCCCCCGTCGTCCGTGCGGGCATGGAGTCCCAGGCCAGGTCCGGAGGCGGAGCGGCCTGCACCTGTGCGCCGGCCGTACCGTGGGTCACGCCGCCCTCAACGAGGTCAAGAACACTCAGCGCCCCGGTCGTCAGCCCAACGGAGAAGGCAACAGCAAGCACCGAGCGAAGCGTTTTGTTACTCATGATGGGCTTCGTCCTCACTTCCAAGGTTTCCTCTCCCCCGCAGAACAAGACGATGGCCCATCCAGGCACGTCAACGCCACAGAAGCGATGCATCATGTTCCTGCTGATTCATGTTCCTGGGGGGTGGAGAATTGACCACAGACAGCACTAAAGCGGTACATCCCCACTCGGTTAGTGCCTTGTGTGACGAGGGAGCACGGGTCTACGCCAGTGCGCTGAGTGTGGGCAAAATAGCTCGCGTCGAGGCGGAAGACGCTCCGTGTCTGCTCGAATTCGCCCTGCTCCATCCCGATCCCGACGACCCCACCTGGCTGCGGCCGGTGCCGCCGTCCGCGGCGCTCACGCAGCGGCTCCACCCGATCGAGCGGGAGATCCAGGAGCGAAGGCGGCTCTCGGTGGAGCTCACCGAGGTGTTCGAACCCTTCATGGCGATCAGTGCCCAGGCTCCGCCGACCACACACGCCATTACGGTCCTCGAAGGCATCGGCCGCATCAACGCCTCGATCGAACTCGCCCTCGCCGAGTGCCGTTCGGAAGTCCTCACCATTCAGCCGGGCGGCGGGCGCAGCGAGAACGCCCTCACCATCGCCATGGAACGCGGTCAGATGCTCGCGGAACGTGGCGTCGGCATGCGCACCCTGTACCAGCACACCGTCCGCCACAGCCATGGAACCCTCAATTACGCGGCCCGAATGGCCGAGAGCAAGGTGGAGATCCGAACACTCGAGGAGCTGATAGAGCGGCTCATGATCTTCGATCGCACCGTCGCCTTCATACCGGCGACCGACGACCGCACCGTAGCCCTCGAGCTGCGGCACCCCGGCATCGTGGAGTACCTCGCCAAGGTCTTCGAGCAGTTCTGGCACCGCGCGGTACCCCTCCAGGAACAGATCCCGTACGACTCCACGACGGACGGCATCTCCGGGGTGAGACATTCGATCGCCAAACTGCTCGTCGAGGGCCACGTCGACGAGGCCATCGCCCGCCGCCTCGGCATGAACGTCCGCACCTGCCGGTCGCACATCGCCAAACTCAGCGTCGCGCTCGGCAGCAACAGCCGTGCCCAGCTCGGCTACCTGATCGCACGATCCGGAATCCTGGAATCAGGCCCCGGTCGCGCGCTCACCCCCGAGCCGGGAGCATGACCGCGCCCGGCGGCGGGGGACCGCTCCCGGTGGCGGACGACCGGTGACGTGGCGGACACCGGTGGTCTCCTGAACTCCCCTGCCGCCTGCGAGAATTCCGTACGTCAGGCCTGACCGACCTGACGCGTTCCCGCCTCGCGACAGAAGGACCACCGGACCGGATGAACGACACCACCCCCGTACCCGCCGCCGTCGAGGACGACCACCACGGGGAGATCCTGGTCGAACTCGCGGGCGAGCAATGCGAGATGCTCGTCGTGAGCGGCGAGAGGATCCCCCGCGTCGTCCTCACCCGCGCCCCCGGCGCGGCGGTCGACGACCACATCGCCATCGGCACCCGCGACCCCCGCCACCTCACGCTCACCGTGGACGGCCGGAAAGCGACGATCACGCCCGGCAAGGGAAGACTCCGCCGCCGCTCCTACCGCGTCGACGTCCGCTGCGCGGGTACGTCCTACCGGCTCGTGCCCGACTCGATCCCGAGCAGTCGGCTGACCCGGAACGGCAAGCGCCTCGGGGACTTCTCCTCGGACGGCGACCGGAAGGTGCTCGCCGAATGGCGGGCCGGGGCCGCCGTCGAGCCCCTCGACGCGGCGATCGGCTACGCGCTGGCCGCCGCGTTCGGCACCGGCGGCCAACCGATGTGGATGACGGCGGTCGAGGCCGTCAGCGAGCTCCTGCCGTAGGCCCCGCGCCCCGCACACGCCGAGGGGCCGGGAGAGCGGATGAACGCTCTCCCGGCCCCTCGGCGGACGATGGGCTCAGTCCGTCGGCCGCTTCGGCTTCGGCCGCCAGACCACCAGCGCGCTGGTCTGCTGCACGTCCTGGTACGGCACGAGGTCCCGACGGTACGAGGCGTGCACCTGGGCCTCGCGCTGCCGCATGGCGACCGCCGCGCCGTCCACCGTCGCCGAGAGCTCGGCGACGCGCTGCTGGAGGGCCGCGACCTGGTTCTCCAGCTCGATGATCCGCTTGATGCCGGCGAGGTTGATGCCCTCGTCCTGCGACAGCTGCTGCACGGTGCGCAGCAGTTCGATGTCGCGGGCCGAGTAGCGCCGGCCGCGCCCGGCCGTACGGTCCGGGGAGACCAGGCCGAGACGGTCGTACTGACGCAGTGTCTGCGGGTGCAGGCCCGAGAGCTGGGCCGCGATCGAGATCACGTACACCGGTGTCTCATCGGTCAGCTGGTACGGATTGCGTCGACGGCCGTCCATCTCAAGCTCCCTTCGCAGCCTGGAACAAGTCCGCCCGCGGGTCCTCGTCCGCGGTCGCCTTCCGGTAGGCCTCCAGGGCGTCCCTGGCCTCCTGGCCCAGGTCCCTGGGGACCGCGACCTCCACGGTGACCAGCAGGTCGCCGCGGGTGCCGTCCTTGCGCACCGCGCCCTTGCCCCGGGCGCGCATCGTACGCCCGTTGGGGGTGCCGGCGGGAAGCTTCAGGGTGACCGGGGGGCCGCCGAGAGTGGGGACCTTGACCTCGCCGCCGAGCGTCGCCTCCGGATAGGTGACGGGCACGGTGACCGTGAGGTTGTCGCCCTTGCGGCCGAAGACCGGGTGGGCGTCGACGTGGACGACGACGTACAGATCGCCGGCCGGGCCGCCGCGTTCGCCCGCGCCGCCCTTGCCGCGCAGCCGGATCCGCTGGCCGTCGGAGACGCCCGCCGGAATCCTCACCTGCATGGTGTGCGCCGACTTCGCCCGGCCGCTTCCCTTGCAGACGTCGCACGGGTCCTGGGCGATGAGGCCCCGGCCCTTGCAGTCCACACAGGGGTCGGTGAGCGAGAAGCCGCCGCCGCTGCCGCGCGAGACCTGGCCGGTGCCGACGCAGGTCGGGCAGACCCTGGGGGTGCCGTTCTTGTCGCCGGTGCCGGAGCACGCCTTGCAGGGCGCCTGGCTGGACATCCGGAGCGGGACCGTGGCCCCGTCGACCGCCTCGGTGAAGCTGAGCGTCACCTCGGTCTCGATGTCCTGGCCGCGCTTGGGCTGGACACGGGTGCCCGTGCCGCCGCGGTTGAACAGCCCGCCGAAGACGTCGCCGAGACCGCCCCCGCCGCCGCCGAAGCCGCCGCCCGCGCCGCCCTGTCCGCCGCCCTGGGCGCCGCCTCCGAAGAGGTCGCCCAGGTCGAAGTTGAAGTTGCCGCCGGCACCACCGGGGCCGGGGCGGAAACCGCCGTTGCCGAAGAGGGCGCGCGCCTCGTCGTACTCCTTGCGCTTCTTGGGGTCACCGAGGACGTCGTTCGCCTCGGAGATCTCCTTGAAGCGCTCCTCCGCCTTGGCGTCGCCCTTGTTGGCGTCCGGGTGGAACTCGCGGGCGAGCTTCCGGTACGCCTTCTTGACCTCGGCGTCGGTGGCGTCCTTGGGGACGCCGAGGACCTTGTAGTAGTCCTTCTCGACGAAGTCCTTCGTGCTCATCGACGTCCCTCCTTCCGGACGATCGGCCGAGCGGCCGGCCCGTGGGCCGGCCGCCGGGCCGGTCGGTGGACACCGTGGTGGTCAGACGCGTTGCCGTCAGACCTCCTCGGTGCCACCGCTCTCCTCGTCGTCTGTCTTCTCTTCCTTGGCCGCGGCGGGCGTGGCGCCCGGCTGCGGCTCGGCGACGGCCACCCGCGCGGGGCGGATGGTGCGCTCGCCGATGCGATACCCCGGCTGCAGGATCGCCACGCAGGTCGTCTCGGTGACGTCCGGCGCGTAGCTGTGCATCAGGGCCTCGTGGATCGTCGGGTCGAAGGGCTCGCCCTCCTTGCCGAACTGCTGGAGGCCCAGCTTCGCGACGGTGGTCTCCAGCGACTCGGCCACCGACTTGAAGCCGCCGACCAACTCGCCGTGCTCCCGCGCGCGGCCGACGTCGTCGAGGACGGGCAGGAGCTCGGACAGGAGGTTCGCGACAGCGATCTCCTTGACCGTGACCCGGTCCCGCTCGACGCGGCGGCGGTAGTTCTGGTACTCGGCCTGGAGCCGCTGGAGGTCCGCGGTGCGCTCACCGAGCGCGGTGCGTGCCTGGTCCAGCTGTGCGGTCAGACCGACGGTCGGGTCGAGGTCCCCGGCCGGGGCCGCCGCCTCCTCCTCGGAGGAGTCGGCAGCCTTCGGCTCGGCGTCATCAGGGGTGGCGCCGGAGGGGACGTCGGGCTTCTCCTCGAAGCCCGGAGTCTCCTCGGTCACGCCGCACCGCCCTTGGTGTCCTTCTCGTCGTCCACGATCTCGGCGTCGACGACGTCGTCGTCGGCCTTGGCCTGACCGTCACCCGGGGCGTCGGCGCCCGGGGTCGCACCCTCGGCCTGGGCGTTGGCGTACATCGCCTGGCCCAGCTTCTGGGAGACGGCCGCGACCTTCTCGGTGGCCGTGCGGATCTCGGCGGAGTCCTCGCCCTTGAGCTTCTCCTTCAGCTCGCCGACGGCGGTCTCCACCTCCGTCTTCACGTCACCGGGGACCTTGTCCTCGTTGTCCTTGAGGAACTTCTCCGTCTGGTAGACGAGCTGCTCGCCCTGGTTGCGCGACTCGGCGGCCTCGCGGCGGGCGTGGTCCTCCTCCGCGTACTTCTCGGCCTCTTCGCGCATCCGGTTGACCTCGTCCTTCGGCAGCGAGGAGCCGCCGGTGACGGTCATCTTCTGCTCCTTGCCGGTGCCGAGGTCCTTGGCTGCGACGTGCATGATGCCGTTGGCGTCGATGTCGAAGGCGACCTCGATCTGCGGCACACCGCGCGGGGCCGGCGGCAGACCGGTCAGCTCGAACATCCCGAGCTTCTTGTTGTACGCCGCGATCTCGCGCTCGCCCTGGTAGACCTGGATCTGCACGGACGGCTGGTTGTCCTCGGCCGTCGTGAAGATCTCGGAACGCTTGGTCGGGATCGTGGTGTTGCGCTCGATGAGCTTGGTCATGATCCCTCCCTTGGTCTCGATGCCGAGGGAGAGCGGGGTGACGTCGAGGAGCAGGACATCCTTGACCTCGCCCTTGAGGACACCGGCCTGGAGCGAGGCGCCGATGGCGACGACCTCGTCCGGGTTCACACCCTTGTTGGCCTCCTGGCCGCCGGTCAGCTCCTTGACGAGCTCGGCGACGGCGGGCATACGGGTGGAACCACCGACGAGAACGACGTGGTCGATCTCGGAGAGCTGGATGCCCGCGTCCTTGATGACGTTGTGGAACGGCGTCTTGCAGCGGTCCAGGAGGTCCGCGGTCAGCTGCTGGAACTGCGAGCGCGTGAGCTTCTCGTCCAGGTGCAGCGGGCCCTCGGCTGACGCCGTGATGTAGGGCAGGTTGATCGTGGTCTCGGTCGAGGACGAGAGCTCGATCTTCGCCTTCTCCGCGGCCTCGCGGAGACGCTGGAGAGCCATCTTGTCCTTGGACAGGTCCACGCCGTGCCCGTTGGCGAACTGCTTCACCAGGTAGTCGACGACACGCTGGTCCCAGTCGTCACCACCGAGGTGGTTGTCACCGTTGGTGGCCTTCACCTCGACGACGCCGTCGCCGATCTCCAGGAGGGACACGTCGAAGGTGCCGCCACCGAGGTCGAAGACGAGGATCGTCTGGTCGTCCTTGTCGAGGCCGTACGCCAGCGCGGCGGCGGTCGGCTCGTTGACGATGCGCAGGACGTTCAGGCCCGCGATCTCGCCGGCCTCCTTCGTCGCCTGACGCTCGGAGTCGTTGAAGTACGCCGGGACGGTGATGACCGCGTCGGTCACCTTCTCGCCCAGGTAGGACTCGGCGTCGCGCTTCAGCTTCTGCAGGATGAAGGCGCTCATCTGCTGCGGGTTGAAGCTCTTGCCGTCCAGGTCGATCTTCCAGTCAGTGCCCATGTGGCGCTTGACGGAGCGGATGGTCCTGTCGACGTTGGTGACCGCCTGGCGCTTCGCGACCTCGCCGACGAGCACCTCGCCGTTCTTGGCGAAGGCGACGACGGACGGCGTGGTCCTGGCGCCTTCGGCGTTGGTGATGACGGTGGGCTCGCCGCCTTCGAGAACGCTGACGACGGAGTTAGTCGTGCCCAGGTCGATGCCGACCGCACGTGCCATTTCAATTCCTCCAACTGACTACTTGAGTGGATCTGACTCAAGGATGCATGACGCCGACGCCCGAGTCAACAGACCTGAGTCTCTTACGCTCAACTTAAGTGCTCACATAGAGCACACCCAGGGCGCGTCCACCCTCCCAAACCACCCCACGACCGCACCCGCACACGCCACACCCCGCGCGCACCACCCGTCCCACCGTCTCACCGTGGGATCGTTCTGTCACAAATTGCCGCGAGACGGTCACAACCGTCACCGAACGGCAGGTTTCACCGTGGATCGTCACACCATCGAACCTCGAACCCCGGGCGGGCGCGATGCAGAACGCGAGGAAGCCGCGCGTACGGCGGAAGAACCAGAGAAGCCAGAGAAGCCAGAGAAACGAGAAGAGCCAGAAGGGCCGGAAGGAGCAGAAGGGCCGGAAGAGTCGGCAAGGCAACCAGGACCAGCAGGTCCAGAAGGCCCAGCAACAGCCGCTTCCCCTCCCGGCCCAGCCCCACCCGTCGCAGCCCCAGCCCCGCCCGGTGCCGCGCGCAGCGGAGCCGCAGGGCCCGAAACCGCACAAGGCGCACCCGCGCCCCCGTCCGTACGCGGCCCCGCACCCGCGCCGGCCCCCGGACCCGTCCCCGTACCGGACAGCGACAGGCACGGCCAGGGGCCAGTTCCCCTCGCCCCCCGTGGCCCACCTGGCCGACCTCGCCGACCGGGCCGGCCGGCTCGCGGACCGCTTCCTCCCGCGCACACCCGCCGAACGCGTCCTGGACCTGACCCTCGGCACCGCCCTCCTGATCCTCACCGCCCCGGCCGTCGGCGTGGCGGCCCTCGCCCTGTGCGTGCGGCGCGCCCCGGGCGGCGCCTGGGACCGCCGACCCCGGACCGGCCTGGGCGGCAAGGTCTTCGAGCTGCGCAGCCTGCGCACCCGGTGGTTCCGGCTGGACCTGTTCTCCCGCCTGCCCCACGTCGTACGCGGCGACCTCTCCCTGGTCGGCCCCGCACCGCTGGCCCCTGGCGACCCGCGGGCCACCAGGTCCGGCGCCCGGCAGTGGCGACAGGAGCTGAGGCCGGGCCTGACCGGTCTCGCGCAGGTGCGCGCCCGCTCCGGCATGCCGTGGGACGACCCCGCTCTGCTGGACCAGCACTACGCAGAGCACCATGGAGTGGTGCTCGACCTGGCGATCCTCGCCGAAGCCGCAAGCGCTCCCCTGCGGACGCGGCTCCGGAGGGCCCGTCGGGCCAAGGCACACCTGAGCGACGCAGATCACCGACGACCCGGCTACAGCACGGTGGAATAAGTGGATAGTGTCAGCACAGACTAATTAAGTTACTGCTTAGTAGTAGTGGGCAGTAGTAACTGGATCCCGCTCTCGCAGGCCCGAGGAGCCCCGAAATGCAACTCGCCGCGATCATTGTGTCGCTGGTGCTGACGGTCGTCGGCGTTGCGCTCATCACCCGAGCCGTCGCGCAGATCTACCGCTTCGTCCGTCTCGGACAGCCGGTACCAGCAGGCAGCCGCACCGACGACCCCAAGCAGCGGACGATCACCCTGGTCAAGGAGTTCCTCGGCCACACCCGGATGAACCGGTGGGGAATCGTCGGCTTCGCCCACTGGTTCGTCGCCATCGGCTTCCTGACGCTGCCGCCGACGCTGCTCCAGGCGTACGGACAGCTCTTCCAGGCGGACTGGGTGCTGCCGATCATCGGCGGCTGGCTGCCGTTCGAGATGTACATCGAGTTCATCGGCCTGATGACGGTCGTCGGCATCGTGGCCCTGATGGCGATCCGGCTGCTGAACCTGCCCTCCCGGGCCGGCCGCAAGTCGCGCTTCGCGGGCTCGAAGGCCTGGCAGGCGTACTTCGTCGAGTACATCATCCTGATCATCGGCCTCGCGATCCTGGTGCTGCGCGGCCTCGAGGGCGCGATCCACCACGTCGAGAGCTACGACGCCGCGTACTTCGTGTCGTACCCGCTGGTCCTCGCCTTCGAGGGGCTGAGCCTCGGCACGCTCCAGACGCTCATCTACCTCACCGCGATGATCAAGATCGGCACCTCGCTGATCTGGATGATCACGGTCTCGCTCAACACCAACATGGGTGTCGCCTGGCACCGCTTCCTCGGCTTCCCGAACATCTGGTTCAAGCGGAACGCCGACGGCGACGTCGCGCTAGGCGCCCTCCAGCCGATGACGTCGGGCGGCAAGGAGATCGACTGGGAGGACCCGGCCGAGGACGCGGTCTTCGGTGTCTCCCAGGTCGAGCAGTTCTCCTGGAAGGGCATCCTCGACTTCTCCACCTGCACCGAGTGCGGCCGCTGCCAGTCCCAGTGCCCCGCCTGGAACACCGGCAAGCCCCTCTCCCCCAAGCTCCTGATCATGTCGCTGCGCGACCACGCGCACGCCAAGGCCCCCTACCTCCTGGCCGGCGGCGGCAAGGACATGGAGGGCAACGAGAAGGCCACCGAGGAGCAGCTCAAGGACGTGCCCGCGGCCGCCCTCGCCGAGGCCGAGCGCCCCCTCATCGGCACCGCCGAGGAGAACGGCGTCATCGACCCGGACGTCCTGTGGTCCTGCACCACCTGCGGCGCCTGCGTCGAGCAGTGCCCGGTCGACATCGAGCACATCGACCACATCGTCGACATGCGCCGCTACCAGGTGATGATCGAGTCCGCGTTCCCGTCCGAGGCGGGCACGATGCTCAAGAACCTGGAGAAGAAGGGCAACCCCTGGGGGCTGGCCAAGAAGGCGCGCGTCGAGTGGACCAAGGAGGTCGACTTCGAGGTCCCGATCGTCGGGAAGGACGTCGAGGACCTCACCGAGGTCGACTACCTGTACTGGGTCGGCTGCGCGGGCGCCCTGGAGGACCGGGCCAAGAAGACGACGAAGGCCTTCGCGGAGCTGCTGCACATCGCGGGCGTCAAGTTCGCGATCATGGGCGGCGACGAGAAGTGCACCGGTGACTCCGCCCGCCGCCTGGGCAACGAGCCGCTGTTCCAGCAGCTCGGCCAGGAGAACGTGGCCATGCTGAACATGGCGTTTGGCGAGGACTCCGCCGAAGGCGAGGAAGGTGACACGACGACGAAGAAGCCCAAGTCGTCGAAGAAGATCGTCGCAACCTGCCCGCACTGCTTCAACACGATCGCGAACGAGTACCCGCAGCTCGGCGGCGAGTACGAGGTCATCCACCACACGCAGCTGCTCCAGCACCTCATCGACGAGGGCAAGCTGATCCCGGTGACCCCGGTCGAGGGCCTGATCACGTACCACGACCCGTGCTACCTGGGCCGCCACAACAAGATCTACACCCCGCCGCGCGAGATCATCGCGAAGGTCCCGGGGCTGCGGAACGAGGAGATGCACCGCCACAAGGAGCGCGGCTTCTGCTGTGGCGCCGGTGGCGCCCGGATGTGGATGGAGGAGCGGATCGGCAAGCGCGTCAACAACGAGCGCGTCGAGGAAGCCCTCGCCCTCAACCCGGACATCGTCTCCACCGCCTGCCCGTTCTGCCTCGTCATGCTGACCGACTCGGTCAACGGCAAGAAGAACGACGGCCAGGCCAAGGAGTCCATCCAGGTCGTGGACGTCTCGCAGCTCCTCCTGGAGTCCGTGAAGACCCCGGCCGATCCGGCCGGCGAGTCGGAGCAGGTGGACGCGCCGGAGCCCGAACCGGCACAGTGACGTAACGCGTCGACGCGATGAGCGGCCGGACCTGCCTCGGGGGCAGGACCGGCCGCTTCTTCGTGGGGCACAGCGGCCCCGCCCGCCCGCCGGACGTGACGACCGCCGCAGGCGGACGGTGAACCCGGCCATGTACGCGACGACGTATCCGGAGCATCATGTGCCCCGGAGCCCCCGCCCGGCCACGGGCCGGGGACCCCGCACCGACCGAAGACGGACAGCGAACGTCGAAGGCGGAAGCGAACAGCGGCGGCGGGCGGCAGCACACGACGAACAACGAACGAGCGACGAACGAGGCCCCGTGCGCCCACGCATCACGCACCCGAAGGCAGCGGTCACCACCAGGGCGACGGCCGCCCTCGCCGCGGGCTGCGCCGGTGTGCTGCTCGCCCTCACCGGCTGCGGGAGCCCCTCGGCCGCCGACGCACCGTCGTCCGCCGCTTCCGGGGACAAGAACGGCGACGCCCCGCCGAAGGCACAGTCCGGGACCCGGGCGGACACGGCGCGCGTCCCCGTACCGCGAGGATCCGGCAGCCGCGTCCCGTACGACTTCAACGGCGACGGCCACCGCGACCTGGTCATCGACGACCTGGTGAAGGCCCCCGAGGACAGCCACGGCGACGACGCGGGCATCGGCGTCGTCTACGGCTCCGACGACCGCCCCCTGGACCCGGGCGCCCGGCAACTGCTGAGCGCCCGGGCGAACGCGGCGAAGTCCGGCGACACCCTGCCCGCCGCGTTCGACGCCGAGTCGGCCTGCGACCTGGACCGGGACGGCTTCACCGACCTGATCGTCTCCACCGATCCCCCGTACAACGGCATCGGCGCCCCGCCCGTCCCCCTGCAGATCCTCTTCGGCTCCCCGCAGGGCCTGACGGGCAAGGCGGTCACGGTACGCATCCCGCAGAAGGCCCGCTCCGGCGACGAATGGCCCGAGCAGCCGGTCTGCGGCGACTTCGACGGCGACGGCGAGGCCGACCTCGCGGTCACCGCCGGCGCCGGCCAGGTCACCTTCCTGCACGGCCCCTTCACCCGCACCGGGGCCCCGCGCAGCGCGGAACTGCTCCCCGACGGCGGCCCGTACCTCTACGCCCCCGAGCCCGGGCCCGACACCGACGGGGACGGCTACGACGACCTCGTCGCCGCCGCCCGCCCGCACGCCCCCGGCCAGGCGACCAGGGGCACCCTGCTGCTCGGCACCGCGAAGGGCCCGTCCCGGCCGGGCGGCGCCTACGCGTTCCGGGCGGAGGAACTCCCCAGCGCGCCGTTGAAGGGGACGGGGACCACCCGCACCACCCTCCTGGACCACGGCGACTACGACGCCGACAGGAAGCAGGACTCGGTGGTGCGGACGTACCGGGGCGAGCGCCAGGACCTGATCGCCCTCTACACGGCGGGTACCACGGACGAACCGGTCCTCACCTTCTCCACGGCGCTGTTCCTCCCCTGAACTCCCCCTGACCTCCTCCTCCCAGGGCCCGAGGTACGGCCCCTAGGGGATGTCACAGCTCGGCCGCAAAGGCGGACGGGTTCCCCCGGCCCCCACCCCTCACCCCCGGGGACCAGGTACGTTCGACGGGTGGCTGGATTCAGGATCGGACGCGGCCGGGACAACCGCACCCCGCAACAACCGCAGCAGCAGCGGCAGCAGCCGTACGGTGGGCAGGCACCACAGCCGCCGTACGGTGCTCAGCCGTGGCCGACGTCAGGAAGCCCCGGCAACGCCGGAGCGCCACCGCCGTACGGGCCACCGCAAGGCGCCCCGTACAACGCGGCCGGCGGCTACGCGGGCCCCGGGCCGGGCGGACGCGGCGGACAGGCCGGACACGGCGGACACGGCCAGGGCCCCCACGGCCACGGCGAGCCGGAGTACTTCGGCGACCCGTACGCGGACCCCGCGCCCCATGACCCGTACGCCAACAACCCGGGTCACACCCAGGCGTTCCGCGTCGACGAGGACCCGTACAACGGCGGCAACACCTACCAGGCCGGCTCCGCCCCCGCCCCGCCGCCGGGCCCGCGCCTGCGCTGGAAGGAACTGCTGACCGGCATCGTGGCGCGCCCGGGGCCGACGTTCTGGCAGATGCGGGACTACCCGGTCTGGGGTCCGGCGCTGGTCATCACGTTCGTCTACGGCCTGCTGGCGCTGTTCGGCTTCGACCAGGCGCGCGAAGAAGCGATCAACGCGACGATCTCGACAGCCATCCCGTACGTCCTGTTCACCGGCGTCGGCTTCGTCGTCGGCGGCCTGGTCCTCGGCGCGGTGACCCACACCCTGGCCCGCCAGCTCGGCGGCACGGGCTCGTGGCAGCCGACGGTGAGCCTGTCGATGCTGATCATGTCGATGACCGACGCCCCGCGCCTCCTCTTCGCCCTCTTCCTGGGCGGCGAGAACCTCCTGGTCCAGATCGTGGGCTGGCTGACCTGGCTGGCCGCCGGGGCACTCTTCACGTCGATGGTCAGCAAGTCGCACGACCTGCCGTGGCCGAAGGCGCTGGGAGCATCGGCGATCCAGCTGATCGCGCTGCTGTCGATCATCAAGCTGGGCACGATCTAGTAAGCCGCGTTACGCACGAGAAGGCCCCCGGAGCGGCGCAGAACGCGCACGCCCTCGGGGGCCTTCTCCGTACACGGACACTCAGGACTGTGCGGCCACCGGGCCACCGGGGGCCCTACGGGGGGGGCTACGCGTCGAGAATCTGCCCGTCCCGCCGCACGACGGGCTTCTCCACGCTCCACGGGAAGTTGATCCACTGATCGGTCTTCTTCCACACGTACTCGCACTTCACGAGGGAGTGGGACTTCTCGTAGATGACGGCGCTGCGCACCTCGGCGACATGGTCGACGCAGAAGTCGTGGACGAGCTTGAGCGTCTTGCCCGTATCGGCGACGTCATCCGCGATCAGGACCTTCTTCTTCGAGAAGTCGATCGCGTTGGGCACGGGCGCCAGCATGACGGGCATGTCCAGAGTGGTGCCCACCCCCGTGTAGAACTCCACGTTGACCAGATGGATGTTCTTGCAGTCGAGCGCGTAGGCGAGCCCACCGGCGACGAAGACACCACCCCGAGCGATGCTGAGGACGACGTCGGGCTCGTACCCGTCGTCGGCGACGGCCTGCGCCAACTCGCGCACGGCCCGCCCGAAGCCCTCGTAGGTCAGGTTTTCCCGCACGTCACTAGCCATGGTTGATCACACCTGGGTCCGATGGAAGTTCTGGAACGACCGCGAGGCCGTCGGCCCCCGCTGCCCCTGGTACCGCGACTCGTACCGCTCGGAGCCGTACGGGAACTCGGAGGACGAGGTCAGCTTGAACAGGCAGAGCTGCCCGATCTTCATGCCCGGCCAGAGCTTTATCGGCAGGGTCGCGAGGTTCGACAGCTCCAGGGTCACGTGCCCGGAGAACCCGGGGTCGATGAACCCGGCCGTCGAGTGCGTCACCAGCCCGAGCCGCCCGAGCGAACTCTTGCCCTCCAGCCGCGAGGCCAGATCGTCGGGGAGCGAGATCACCTCGTACGTGGACGCCAGCACGAACTCCCCGGGGTGCAGGATGAACGCCTCGTCACCCTCCGGCTCGACCGTACGGGTCAGATCGGGCTGCTCGACGGCCGGATCGATGTGCGGGTACCGGTGGTTCTCGAACACCCGGAAGTAGCGGTCCAGCCGCACGTCGATGCTCGACGGCTGCACCATCGAAGGGTCGTACGGATCAATACGGACTCGGCCGATGTCGATCTCGGCCCGGATGTCCTTGTCTGAGAGAAGCACCTCCCGAGGATACGCAGAACGCGCGAGCCCGCCCCAACCGGACCACCCGCGCGCCTGCGGAACACCTCCGCCCCGCTACCTACGCGCCCCCTCGCGCCCGCCGCCACGGCTGCCGACCACTACGCACGTGCCCCCAACGGCTACCACCACCACTCCCCGGGCCGGCTTTCCCCGTGACTACTGCCACCGCCACGTGCTGCCCGCCACGGCCTACCGCCGCTTGCTCCCCCTGCTGTTACCACCGTTACGACCCCTGCGCCCTACCGCTTCTCGAACGCCACCGGCACGGCCTGCCGCAACCGGGCACACCGAGGACACCGGATCAACCGCCCGGGCCCGATCCGGTCGGCCCCGAGCTGCTGCAGCGGGAACGACGAGGTAGCAAAAACATGCCCTTCGGCACAGCGGACGACGGTGCGCTCCATCGGATCCATCAAGTCCCTTCCCCAACCACATATGGACGAGAAAGCCACATTAGGGGATGAACAGGACGCCACTCCACGCGGCACTCCGACCACCCACGCTACGCCCCCAACTCCCGCCCATCACACCCCCGTCCACACCCCCTCCCCCACCGGACACACAGCACGGAGGCCCCACGGCTCATCCGCCGGGGGCCTGGCATGGGGTAGAGTGTGGAACGATGCAGCGCCGGCGATCGGCACGCTTCGCGGGTGTAGTTTAATGGTAGAACATGAGCTTCCCAAGCTCAGAGCGCGAGTTCGATTCTCGTCACCCGCTCCACATCAAGCCCCAGGCCGACGGCCCGGGGCTTTCTTGTTGTCTAGACCTGTTAGAGAGTGGCGTGCCCTCCGCGTGCCCTAAGTCGCCCAGATCGATCCACAGCCGAAGAGGCAGATGGCGTCCAGATCGCAGCGCGGCAACTAAGACTTCTCGGATCCCGAGATCCCCTTACGCGGTCTGCGCCATCCAGGATGAACAAGGCTCGCGGCAAGTACGCAGTTGCCCCGCTTCACTCCTCCCTCACCTGAGCCGTCACCAGCCAATCCCTCCGGCTGCGGCAAGCCAGGCCGTCGCCGCCGATGAACAACACCGCCGAACTTTTGCGCTACCACTCAAACCAGCCCTGCAGGCTGGAAACTCAACAATTCGATTCATAGACGCGCTGTGACGGTGACGATGTCTCCTGTTAACGAACGGTTTACAGGAGAGGCGCGTCCATGGTCTACGTACGCACCAGCACGCTCGACTCGATCGAAGCTGCGGTGGACAAGAACAACGGCTCGGCCGTCATCCGCAACGCTTGGGTGCGCGACCGGGAAGGGATGGATCGTCTGCGGATCACGCGCCTGCAAGCTGTCCGCACTCAGATCGTACGCCGAGGTCTGCGCACGTTCCCAGAGCGCTTGCTCTACTCCGACGAGCGCTGGGCCTTCGTCGTCTACAGGCCCGAACTTCTTGTCCTTGACGTGAGTGTGCTCGCTTCCGAGGCGCAAGAGCGTGCGGCGCTCGACTACATCATGGACGCGCTCAGCAAGGGCCCGTACGGGCAGTTTCAGGTCAATGAGAATCGGTTCCAGAACATGCTCCGCAGGCTCGCGATGGCCCGCCCCGAGATCCACTGGGAGTTTAAGCGACCTACCACAGCCGCATAGGCTTCACATACTCAGTCATGGAGGCGCCTGGGGCTCAGCCTGAGCACTCAGCGCAATACGGCTTTCCCTCCAAGGCGCCCCTCAGACTTCATGCACCTGCGATGCCTCAGCTACCGCCTTCTGCCTGACGGCACAAACCTTGGCATCGATACCTTTCGCAACCTCCCGCTGCCGCTCCCCATCGGAGTGCTGGTAGATCAGCGCAGCCTTCTCCGAGGACTGGCCGGCGCGGACCATCGTGTCCTTGAGCGTGGCCCCAGACTGGGTGGACAAGGTGTGGCCGGTGTGACGGAGGTCGTAGAAGCGGAAGTCCCGGCGAGTGGGCGGACATCGCCCGCCGCGTCGTCGCGGCCACCGGCATCGCACCGGCAGACGACCCGGACGGCTGCCGCTGGATCGCCGTACGCCACGCCCCCGATCACATCCACATCGCCGCCACAAAGGTCCGAGGTGACCTCCGCTCAGCACGTCACTGGAACGACTACCTCACCGCTGACCGCGAACTCGCAGCCATCGAGAAGGAATACGGGCTGCAACGGGTCATCCGCGGTGACCGCACCGCCGCCAAACGGCCCCATCGCGCCGAACAGGAGAAGGCCCTGCGAAACGGCCAGGTCAAGGCTGCCCGCGAACGCCTGCGCACCGTGGTCCGCACAGCGGCGGCTGCCGCCACCGATACCGACGAGTTCCTCGGTCTGCTCACCCACACCAAGGGAGTCTTCGTCGAGATCCTGCACTTCCCCTCAGGAGAACCACGCGGCTACAAGGTCGCCCTGGAGAACGACCGGAACGCCAAAGCAGAACCAGTGTGGTTCTCCGGTTCCACGCTGGCGCCGGATCTCTCCCTCCCGAAGATCCAGAGCCGTCTCGCCGCAGCAGAGGTTCCAGCGTCCGCCGCCGAGGAGCGTCTCAGGCCGCACCCATGGCATCAAGCCACCGCAGCCACCGAGCGCACCCCCCACCACCTCGACCAGCCGGACGCCGAAGCCGCCCAGGCCCACCTGGCCGCCTTCGGCGAAGCGCTCGACGCCGTAGCTCTCACCGCACCGCCGGACATTCGTACCGAACTCCGCTCAGCGGCCTCAGCTTTCGAGCGCGCTACCCGTTCGCGCGTCCGCGGCGAGCATCACCACGCTCGTGCCCTACGCGGCGCGGTCAAGGCGATGCTTCGCGAGCCGGCACCGAAGGACGGAGCCGCCTTGGCTATGTTCCTCGACGCTGCACTCCTCGCCGTCATCGCCGCCGCACGCTGGCACGACCGGCGGGAGCACGAGCAACAGGTCGTCGCAGCCCACAAGAGCCTGCTCCACCTCCGGGCCGCCTACGACCACACGGCAGCCACGCCCCTACTGGTCCTCGGCCAACGCCGACCGCCCCAGAATTTTGCGGACCAATACGTCCGGCTCATCCGCCAGGCCGCCCTGGCGTACGCCGACCAGATCCTCGCCGACTCTGCCTCGCAGGCGCTCACCACCGCATTGGCCGAAGCAGAGGCAGCGGGCCACGCCCCCAAACGCCTGCTGCAGCAGGCAGCAGACGAACGAGCCCTCGACGACGCACGCTCCCCGGCACGCACCCTCACCTGGCGCGTACAGCGGCTCTCGCGGAGGCCGGCTCCCAGTCGACGAGCTCCGGCGGCACAAGCTCGCAGCACCGGGCTACGCCACGTGCCCTCGCCCGCTCCTGCGGCGACGGCCCCACTCACCATTCCCGCGTCTCGCCCTCGGCGGAGGTGATCGTCCAGCGGCTACCCCTCAGCGTGAACGAATCAACGGCTCTTTTCTGAACGGAGCTGGGAGAGGGTGTGCACGACCGGCAAGTCGTACTGGTCCTTGTCCTGCTCCCAGAAAGCGAGTACCCGAGCCGTGGCCTTGGCCATGTCCGGGGGCAGGTCGGCCGCGCGGAGGGTGTCGGCGACCTCTTCCATCTCAGGTGCCCAGCGCCAGGCTCGGGCTGCAACACTCGGCAGGTACTCCGGATCGGAAAGGATCGCGGAGATCATGATCTCGGCTTCGGCCGTGAGCTGGGCACCGACTCCATGGGCGTCGGCGAGCGCGTGAGCGACTCCGGCGAGGGTGCGGGCGGCCTTCTGGTAGCTGGAGAAGGCCATCTTCAGCGCGGAAGCGGAACCGACTGTGTCCCCCACGCGGCACACATGCAGCGCAGAGTCCGTGAACAGCGACGCCACCAGCTCGACGGCAGAGTCGGCCCCTGCGAGATAGAGCCGTGTGACACGCCCCTCGCCCGGCGGCTGACCGAAAACGGCACCGTCGACAACTGCGGAGCCGGGGCGGATCTCGTCAGCGATGCGCCGTACGCGTTGAGGGCTGATGGCGTTGACATCGGCGTACACCCCCGCGAAGCCGTGCGCTGCCACCGCCGCCGCGACGTCCTCCGCCGCCTGTGGTGGGCAGATCGAGAGAACGACCGCGCTTCTGGACAGCGCCTCCGCGAGCGAGTCGTACGCCGTGGCACCAGCCTCCCTCCCTCGGACCCAGGTGTTCTCACTGCGGCCCTTGGTCACCGACAGCGCCTCATGGCCGCCGGCCACGAGCTCGGCGGTGATCGCCGCGCCCATGGTTCCAGGGTGGAGGACGGTCACGGTGATCACTGGCTGCCTCCGGCGGTGCGCGACGTGGAAAGTTCCTCACCCCATGATCCGCTGTCGTTCGGCACCGGCGGCTTTGGAATCAATGCCTGATGGCCGTCTGGGCACTGATGGCGGACAGAAGTGCCTCCGGTCTCGGACTCGCCGTTCAGGACGGGACAGCGGTACACGGGCCGCGGCCCCGACGGTCCTTGCAGCTCGTCTCACGCTGAAGCCGCGTCATGGGTACCGTGCAGGAGACGAACTCTGTACGGACAGACCGGCGGTCGCGCCGGATCGTCCGGCGGCCGGGAGGTGTCCTGATGCTGGAGGAAGCCGAGGAGATCGGCAAGCGCGCTCGCAGGGCGAGGCTGCGGCTGGGCATGCCGCAGGCCGACCTGGCGACGGCCCTCGGGAAGTCGCAGGGCTGGGTGTCGAAGATGGAGCGTGGACTGATCGAGCTGGACCGGGTCGGCCTGCTCAACCAGGTGGCCGCAGAGCTGCACGTCCATCCGAACGACCTGATCGGACGCCCGTACAGCAGCTCCCCCGACGACAGCCAGTGGCAGATCGCTGCCTCGTCGATCCTGCGCGAGCTGCGTCGCTACGACCTCGTTCCCGTCTTCGACGGGGTTCCCCGACCGGCCTCACAGCTATGGCGTGAGGTGACCCGACTGCACCGCCTGCGGGACACCGCCTCCAACGTCGCGATCCTCCGAGTTCTCCCGGACCTGTTCCGGGAAGCGCGCGCTGGCGGAGGACTCGGACGGGCACGAGCGGGAGGAGGCGTATGCCATCTACGCCGTGTGCTGTAAGTTCGCGCACACCGCCGCGCACGCCCTCGGACACCCGGAGCTGGTGGCCATGGCGTGCGAACGGGCCGCGTGGTCTGCCAGGTTGTCGGGAGACCCGGTGCTGCCTGCCGTCGCCGACTGGATGCGCGTCTGGGACATGTGGGCGACGGCTGACTGGGCCGACGCTCTGACCCTCTCGGACAAGGCGATCGCCTCGGTGCAACAGCCGTACGAGCACGGTGATCCGCTGGCCGTACGGGCTTGGGGCACGCTTCAGCTTCGAGCAGCCATCTCCGCTGCTCGGGCCAACCGCCCATCGGAAGCGGAGGACCGGATCGGGCACGCGAAGGACGCGGCGGAACGCATGGACGCGTACGTAGGGGCACCGGTGTACGACCGGCATTCGCTGACGTTCTCCGCCGGGAACGTGCAGATCCACGCGATCAGCGTGGCCCTGGAAATGGGCAAGCAGGGCAAGGCGCTGGAGATAAACCGCCGCACCAGCCCGAGCTTGATCGGTTCACTGCCCAACTCCCGTCAGGGACACCACCACATGGACGTGGCGCGGGCCTGGCTGTGGGACGGAAACCGGGCAAAGGCCCTCACCGAGCTGGAGACGGCAGAGCGGATCGCGCCGCAGCTCGTACGGAACCACCCCATCGCCCGTTCAACGCTCCGCAGCATCGTCTACGCGGAACGAGCAGCCACGAGGGAGAAGCTGCGGCACATGTCCGACCGCTTTCACCTGGACGGATAGGGGTCGTATTCCTCCGGCTCATATTCGAGGCTCGTCCTGTCCCTAACTTCGGGGCATGACGCGACGACGTTCTTCTCATCCTCCTTCGCAGGGAACCGAGTTAGGTACGGCAGCACCCTTCCGCCCACTGCTCGGCGACCTCGCCACGGACAGCGCTCGCGATGGCCGTGTGGGTGTCGTAGTCGCTCTCCCTGGTGAGGGCTCTGCTACGACGTACCACCTGCGTCCGCCTGGGGGCGGGGCCCCCTGGTCCGCGCCCGCCGACGGAACGACGCTCAGTCCCGTGCCGGTGAGGGCCACCCACGCCACGCTCTCGGCCGGACGGGACGCGGTCTACGACCCGCCGGCCAGGCAGGGATCGATTCCCATCGAGTTCCACTTGGATGACGGCTCGACCCTCGATGGCGCGCTCATCGTCACCTCTGCCGAGCTGGAGTGGCTGCACCAGCAGACCAGCCGCCTCGTCGACGCACACGGACGGGCCCTCGGCGGCACCCCGTGACCGGGCCTCGGCGACGCCACGCCCGAAAAGCCGCGCCGCGCTCTGTACGCCCCGAAGGCGGAGGCATCGCGCTCACGGTTCTGGCGGTCGTCGGCCTGGTGGGACCGGCCTGGGCACTGCGTGAGCAGGCCGTCCCGCTCCTCAACGGCCTCGGTCACCAGCCCGCCGCCGTCTCAACGGACGCGAGCTCGCCCTCCGACCACTGACTCCGCTCCGCTGTCCGGGACGTTCACCCCACGTTCCCAGCAAACGGAGCCTGCCATGCACCCGGAACATCCAGGCGTGACTCTCCAGGGAGAGATCATGGACATCCCGTACATCGTCATCGACCAGCTCACCCCCGACCAACAGCAGGTCTGGAAGACCTATTTCGGCGACGCCGACCGACCCCGCTACATCGAGGAAGGCATCTGGCGCCGTACGCAGGAGAAGGCCACGGCCGAACAGAGCGGCTGGACGGCCGCTGACGACGCCCGGCGGCGGATCATCCACTACCGCTACCGGTACGGCCTGGTCCCCACCACCGCCGCGCCGGCCATCGGCCTGACCAACCTGTACCTCTACCACTCCGCTACCGCTCCAGCGGACGAGATCGACGCGCACCACGACGCCCTGTGGGACTCGCTCGCCGCCGGCGGCTGGAAGGAGGCTCCTGGCGGATTCTTATGGACACGCCGGGATCTGAAGTGCCGGATCACCGAGCACGACGCCCACCCCCAGGACAAGGCGGCGGGCCGTACCCTCCCCGTCGGCTACCGGAGCCTGGACGTGCAGATCGCCTTGGTGTCCTACGCACCGCCGCCCGCTGTCCGGCAGCTGCCGTGGAACGTCCTCTCCACCGGGATCAGGTGCAAGGACCGCCCCGGTACGCCGACCCGCGTCACGGACCTGTCCGTCCTCGCGGACCTGCTGCCGTTCCAGGTGGAGATTGGATGCGGTACGTCGGTCGAGGCGGGTATCCCGCCCCTGCACCGTCTCCACGAGATCTACCGGGTCACCGACCGCTAGGGCCACGAACCGCGGGAACACCGCTCCACCCTCTCCCCGACAGCGGACACCCTCCTCCACGAGCTGCTGACAGAGCCGGAGGAGAAGGCGGCGGAATTCGTGGAGATGTTCCGCGCATGCTTCCTGGCCGAGCCGACCCCGGCCATGTGGGCGCTCAAGGAACTGAAGGACGCCGGGCACCTCGTCGGCCCTGTCATCACCAACAACTTCGACGTGCTCGCGGCGCGCGCTGGGCTCGACGAGTGCTTCATGCGCCGGTACGACCAGGCCGTACCCGATGTCGAGTGGGTGGACGGTGCCAAGGCCCTTCTCGTCGTCGGCCTGCACGCCGACCGCCGCAAGGTCCAGGCTCGCGCCCGCGCTCGCGGCATGCAGGTCGTCTACCTGGACCCGGAGGGTTTCTGGCGCGACGGCCAGTTCATGCCGTACCCGCTGGAAGGGCCCCAGGACGGCGACCTGGTGTGCCGGGCGACCGCCGCCGAGGCGCTACCCGCCCTCGTCAACCTGCTGAAGCAGCAAGCTGGTTGATCCACCTGCACGAAGAGGGCCATGCCGGGTGTTGGCGCTAGCGTGACGCACCCGGCCGGCCCGGACTCCCCTGGGCGGGCGAGGGACAAGGAAAGGAGCGTCGACCCATGCGCGTATCCGTCATCGGCTGTGGTCACCTGGGCATCCCCCACGCCGCTGCCATGGCCGAGATCGGCCACGAGGTCATCGGCGTGGACCTGGACCAGGCGAAGATCGACCGCCTCAACGCCGGCGAGTGCCCCATCTACGAGGACGGCCTGCCCGAACTCCTCAGCACCCACACCGCCACCGGACGCCTGCGGTTCACCACCAGCCTCGCAGAGGCGGCCGAGTTCGCCGACATCCACTTCCTGGCCGTGGGCACGCCGATCGACGCGGACGGGCGGAGCTACGACACCGGGCAGGTCTTCGGCGCCGCCCGTGCCCTGGCCCCGCACCTGACCCACCCGACCGTCATCGTCGGCAAGTCCACGGTGACCGTCGGCACCTCCCGCGACCTCGGTGCTCTTCTCGCCCGGCTCTCCCCGGCCGGTGAGGACGTGGAGGTGGTCTGGAACCCTGAGTTCCTGCGCGAGGGCCACGCCATCGACGACACCCTGCGCCCCGACCGGATCGTCGTGGGCGTCCCCTCGGCCCGCGCCGAGGACGCGGTACGCCAGGTCTACGCACCCCTCCTGGCGAACGGCATCCCGCTGTTCGTGACCGATCCCGCCACCGCCGAACTCATCAAGGGCGCCGCCAACGCCTATCTCGGCATGAAGATCTCCTTCATCAACGGCGTCGCCGACATGTGCGCCGCGGCCGGAGCCGATGTCCAGCAGCTCACCGAGGCCATCGGCCTGGACCCACGCATCGGCCGCGGCGGCCTGAACGCCGGCCCCGGATACGGCGGCGGCTGCCTCCCGAAGGACGTCCGCGCCTTCACCGCCTCCGCCAGTGCCCTGGGCGCCGCCGAGGCAGCGACCATGCTGCGCGCGGCGGAGGAGGTCAACGAATCCCGCCCCACCGCCGCGCTGAGGCTCATCGAGCAGACGCTCGGCCGACCCGTCGACGGCGTACGGATCACCGTCTGGGGCGCTTCCTTCAAGGCCGGAACCGACGACGTCCGCGAATCCCCGGCCCTGGCGATCGCCGCACTCATGCACCAGCGCGGCGCGACCGTCACCGTCCACGACCCGCACGCCGTGCCCACAGCACTGCGCCGCCATCCCGAACTCGACTACTGCGAAGACCTCGAAGACTCCCTCGCGGCAGCCGAGCTGATCGTCCTGGCCACCGAATGGCCCCACTTCCGCGAGGCGGATCCCAAAGCACTCGCCCCACTGGTCGCGGACCAGGTCCTCGTCGACCTCCGCAACCTCATCGACGCCGACGCCTGGCGCATGGCCGGATGGAACGTACGCCAGCTCGGACGACCCGCACAGGAATAGCCGAACCCATCGATCGGAGGTCCGACGTGGACACCCTGTGGGACAACATCGACAAGCTCTCCGCCGTCTGCCGAGCAGCCGGCGCCCACCTCCCCGACGAGGAACTCAAAGCCCTCCAGGGCGGCAAGGTCGCCGAGGAAGCCGGCGAGGCGATGCACGCCCTCCACGGCCTGAAGGGCCTCACCACCTGCGGCGACGACCACACCTGGTCCGAGGTCCAGAACGACCTGGTCGGCGCCGTTATCGCAGCCCTCCTGGCGATGCACTACATCGATCCCACGGGAGCTCGCGCCACCTTCGACGAGATCCTCCACCGCCGGACGCGAAGGGGCGGTGAGGCCACTGCGTCCTGACGGCCTCCGGACGTGGCCGTCGACCGCTCCGGTTGGACGCGGGCGGCGGCCACGTCCGGCACACAAGCTGCGCCGGGCACCTGCTCCCAGCGCGGTGGAACTTTCCCTACTTCATCAAGGCGGCTCGCTCCGCTCGCCGCGCGCTCCCCGGCTCACCGCCGGGGCCTGACGCTCCTGCCTTCGGCCCGCTGTGGCTGGGGCGGTCGGCTCCACGGCTTTAGCCACCTCCCCGGTTCGGGTCCCGCGTCGAGCAAGACCAGGGGGCCACTCGTTCAAATTCCGGGCAGGATCACAGCCTGCCCGAGTTGCCGGCCAGCGTACGGCCCCCTGATCATGCTCGACCCCAAACCGGGCAGGACACCGGCCAAACCCGCTCCGCCGACCTAAGTCCGAAGCCGTACCGGAATAGGAACCGGCAGCTCTGAAAGAACAGGGAAATCAACTTTTGCCAGGTCGTACACCGGAAGCCCGGAAAGAGACTCAACGGTGACCACGAGCGAAAGATCCACAGGCGGAGTATTTTTCGTCAGCGATCCGCCTTCGCGAGTAAGGAACTCGATGTCGAGGCGGGGCTCATGGAGGCCCTTAGCCATTAGGCAATCCTGACCCTGCATGATTGTTTCCCATTTACCCCCC
Source organism: Streptomyces sp. MGP-P1 (assembly GCF_057766565.1). Classification (NCBI taxonomy): domain Bacteria; kingdom Bacillati; phylum Actinomycetota; class Actinomycetes; order Kitasatosporales; family Streptomycetaceae; genus Streptomyces; species Streptomyces sp. MGP-P1. The sequence goes on from NZ_JBYMEM010000005.1 coordinate 726,958, forward strand.
CGTCGACGACTAGATTCCGAGGCTTTCGGGCCCACCTTCTGCGAACGCGTCGCGGGCTGCTGGCTCATTTTCCAGCCTTCTTCAAGCAATTCTGTCGCCCGGCCAGAATTCTCCTGAATGTTTACCTTGATGGTACGGCTAGCATTTTCGGGATCCCGAAACGAGTACACCTCTGAGTGCGGACGAAGAGTGAACTCTAGACCGGATTCAGTGTACTCAACAGCCTCTGTCGGGTCAGTGGGCGAGGCGTACGAGAGCGTCCATTTGACTTTTACCTTCCCCCTGTCGACACCCCCAGGAACTGGAAGCGTGAATCCAAGAATCTGGTCTCGCTCGATTGACGCCTGATAAAGGACCGTCACTTGCCGGTCTGAACACGTGAGCGCGTTTGAGAAATCGACCGGCAACCTTCCATGTCCCGTTTCCATGATTAGAGCTGGGTCGGGATGCGGTTCAGCAAAGTGAATTGCGAAAGCACGCAACGCAGAGGCGCTGCATCGGTCGCCCAGTTGCGTGCTTAGCTTAGCCAGACCATGTGCAGCAAGAGGTGCTGCATAGCTGGTTCCCCAATCGTAGGAAAGCCGCCCGTTGCCCATGAGTCTGGCGAAGGGGCGATCGACGTCGCCGCCATAGGCAAGCACGGTCGGCTGGACCGTCGCCCCTGGCCGACCCGGGCCAATTGCACTATACGGCGCCCTTGACCACATCAAATCTGGGTGCGGACGATCGCAAGCGCCCACACTGAGCCCATTAGCCATATCGGCGGGGACCTGAATCCGGTTGGCCCCGCCATTGAGTTCTTCGCCATTATTTCCCGCAGCGACAACGAAGAGAATATCCCTTTCATAGGCCAGCGCATCCAGCACCGCAGTCCAACGGTGTGGCTCTCCATCGTCCACTGAAACCTCGGGCCCTAGGCTGAGATTGACAATCATGGCATCACTGTCCGCCACCTGCTTCTGGATTTGATCCAAGAGCCAGTAGAGTTCGACACCTTCGTTATCGTGCCCAGGAATGCAGCGAACATGTGTTGCCCGCACCTGCGGAGATTGCAAGCGACTTCCGGCCTCAACGTTGCCATAAAGAATAGCGCCCGTCACAGCGCTTCCGTGCTCTATGCATCCAGGGGCGGCCGGCCTGTCTGTCAGTTCTACTTGGCTGGCGGAGCCTGCGAAGAAGTCCCCAGTAGCATCTATGCCAGCATCAAAGATGAGCACCTCGGGGGCTTCCGGCTGGGCGGGGGGCGGCGCCGGTCGTGCAACACCCGGAGCGGACCGCAACGGGATGGCAGGCACGGGGCGAATACGAGGCATCTTCCGTATGGAACGCAGAGGGTTGAAGGCCGCCGCTTCTTTCGCTTTGCCCGAGGGCAGGAAAACCGGAACGAAAGTCAACCCGCCTACAACGTCACGCCTATCGCTTACAACCTCGCCGCCAAGACTATAGATATACCGCTCAAATTTTTCAAAGACTGCACCTGAAAGAGGCCGTCGCGAAATCCCGGGGAGATCAGGATCCGGATGCAGAACGGCCTCGAATGCCTCCCGGCCCTGAACTGATTCGGCGGCGGGATTATTCGCTACCTTAACTACTTCAGTTACCCGCGGTAGATGAATATCAGAGAACCTTCTTAGCTCCTCTGCAGCCCCCTTCTCTCGCCGATCAAGAGAGCCACCGGAGAGAATATAGCTAAGCCGCTCAAGACTTTGATTATCGCCAGCAACAATTAAGGATTTAGTCGGCACATTGAACTCAGTCTTACTGCGCAGTACCAAGTCTCCCGTAGCGGGACGGGACCCTAGTGCAGTCAACCCGAGCAGCCTGACAAGCTTTTCAGGAAAGTAGCTATTGGCTAGATAGTTTGGAAGCAGTTTCACCTCAAAAACGACGTGATCTGCGCGCAATCTATTGTCCAGCGTAGCTGCGGTGTTTTTTAGGATCTGCGCTTGCGGCCCAAGGATCCTTTGCGAATCAGCCAACGAAAAAGGATGGTACTTGCTGCCACCTCCGCCAGTCCTATCAATCATCTCCGACATGTGCTCTCCTCCAACGAGGATGCGTCCGCCAGCTCCCTTACTCATTTTCCCCCCAAGCTAATTACTGCTGCTTGCGCTCCTGAAACGCCGAAATCGCCCTACTAATAGTCGGATGACTTACGCCAAGGATGTTGGCAATCTTCCGATTCGACAGTCCTAGATGCACACTGGCTGCCACTGCTACCTGCTCCCGGATGATTGGATCTTCACCAGCGACATCGCGCAGTTTCCCCAAAGCAAAACGCACGAGGGCTTCCTCAAATGAGGAAAGATGACCTTCTCGCACAATCGATTCGCGAGCAATAGCGTTGCACAAACGGACAATATCTGAATGCGACATCTCATCTGTGGCCAGCGCTACAAGGCCACAGGTTTCGGCAGACACCGCAGCGGAGAGAATCGCAGGCAGGGAAGAGATCAAGATCTTTCTCTCGCAAGTGGCCGGCAGAGAAAGCTCCAGCAATACGTCAAAGCGCCGCGAGATTGCCGTATCCAGAAGTTCTTTGTGATTCGTGGCAGCAATCAAGAAACTACCGGCCGGCCACCGGTCAAGCTCCAGCAGAAGGACATTTACCAGCCTCTTAAGCTCACCCACATCTGAATCATCTTCACGACGCTTAGCTAGTGCGTCAAACTCATCAATAAATAGAACGCATTCATTCTCCGCAGCGAAGTCCATAACTGCTCGAAGATTTCGTCCAGTACGTCCTAGATAGCTGGACATCACCGCCGCCAAGTCGACCACAAAGAGCGTCTGTTTCATTTGGCTGGCGATATGCGACGCAGTTAGGGTCTTGCCGACGCCGGGCGGCCCACTTAGGAGAACGCTGCGCGAAGGCTGGAGACCGACGTCTACCAGCGCCTCGCGCACGGGTCGTTCAGCAACAAGGTCATCCACGCTCTGTCGCGTAGCCTCGTCCAAGATCGGACCATAACTCGGGGCGGTCTCGGCCACACGTAGCAGCACTTGGTTGGTCTCAGGATCCCGCGGAAGCTGCACAGTCTCCGAAACCACTGGTGCATCGCTGTGGGCCACGTCGACCCCCCTGAGCGGATTCTGTCCTTGCGACCCCGTGAGCAACGCTCTCAGCTCCGCACGTAGCGTCACAGCGTGATGAGCATCCTCAGGTGGCCGCCGCATGAGCCGACGGCACTGGTCGCGAACGGCCTGCGTGTCCGCCCTGAGGCCAGCGTCCATCAACTCAAGCAGCGCCCTCTCGGTCGGACTGAGACCTGCCTTATCCTGCCACGCTGACGCACCCATGGCAGGCAGGTTACCAAGAGCCCATACCAACAACCAGGGGGGATGCCCCTCGCGGTTCACTGCTGTCACTCGATGAGGCTAGATTTACCACTCTAGTTCTGTACGTATGGAGGGTTCGAGCTACGTTGAAGGCGTCCATTTGGCACGGACCTCGAAGGTGGAGTCAGCTTTGACCTTCCCCACCAGTGGCACGCCTGCCTCGCCGGACAGAGACACCCCGAACGTGATCTCCAACTCGTTCGGCTGCGAGTCTCCGAACCGACCACGAATGGCTGCCGAGACGTCTTCGCAGGTCTGCACGATGGCCTCGCCTACGTCGCGAAGTCCGTTTAGGGCCTGTTGGGCCGGCCGTCCAGCACCTCGAAGTAGCTTCGACTGATCGAAGTTCTCCACTGCCAGGGGCGTGACTTCGACCAGGAAGAAGGAGTTGCCCCCAGCAGACTCGACCTCTTTGTACACAGATTCCCCATTCAGGTTGGTGACTACTGACCTGATCATCCCGCAAGTCAGCTGTTCACGGGCGGTGTTGACGTGATACGTGATTCAGAAGTACGCGCTGATGGATCGCGCGTCTCACCGGTATCAGGTCTCCCGGTCACCCACAGGGAGTAAGCCCGTGCCAGAACCGTGCCAGACCAGTTGGGGAGCCCTGGTCACTGGCGGTCACGATCGAGGGCGTTTTTGCGAGCCGCTAAGAACGGCTAACAGCGGGACATCCGCAGGTCAGGGCCACCTTCTCCTCAACCTGCCCAGTGATTCCCAAGCTCAGAGCGCGAGTTCGATTCTTGTCACCCGCTCCACGACTGAGACCCTGGTCAATGACTGGGGCCTTCTTGCTTGCCGTCCAACAGCATCGGCCCGGAGCGTCACTCGCCAGAGACAGCCGGTGAGCGATCGCCCCTTGTTTTCACCCGGAGCAGACGACCGCAGGCGTCAAGACTGAGTACGAGAGACCCGAGCCAGCGTGTGCATACTCCAGTATGATTGGATTCATGTCCTCAACGACTCGCATCACCGTCACTCTCCCCAGCGACCAGGTGGCAGAGCTCCGCAAGCTCACGGACAACGTCTCCGGCTACGTGGCTGAAGCCGTAGCCCGCCAGATCCGGCACCAATTCCTGGGCGACGACCTCCGCCGTCACGAGGAGGAGCACGGGGCCTTCAGTGACGAGGAACTCGCCGAGGCCCGCGCAAAGATCTTCGGCTCGGCCGGCTCCTCCGAGGGAGCGGACGCCGGGTGAGCGAGCGCATCGAAACCGTCGTCCTGGACTCGGAAGGGCTCTCCGCCTGGATCGCGCAGGACCGCAAGCTCCTCGCGATGCTTCAGGTCTTCCACGACATGGGAGCCGACCTGGTGATCGGTGCGAACACCATCGTGGAAGTCAGCCACTCCCGCACCAACCTGCCTCGCCTCAACTGGGCTCAGTCCCGCGTCAAGGTGGAACCGGTCACCGAACAGGCGGCGAAGGCGGCAGCGGAGCTGCTCAAAGGTGCCGGGTTGCACGGGCACAAGTACGCCATCGACGCCACGGTCGCCGAGGTCGCCCTACGCCAACCAAAACCCGTCGCCCTCCTGACCTCCGGCCGCGACGACATGATCAAACTCTGCGGCAACCAAGTCCGCATCATCCCTCTCTGACGCGCCGACTTCGCCCCGAGCACACCGCCTGGCAAGGTCCGCCGTACCGCTAGCCTCGTGCCCCATCCGTGCCCAGCACAGCGGACAACAGCGGTCAGGTACAGCTTCCAGAGACCACGGCAACTCCAGCTTCCTCGCAGGAAAACGCAGGTCAGAGCCCTTCCGGAGACTCAAGCACCGCTGATTCCCAAGCTCAGAGCGCGAGTTCGATTCTCGTCACCCGCTCTTCAGTAAAGGCTCCGGTAACCGACCGGGGCCTTCTTTGTGTTTGCCGTCGGCCCGTGGTGTGGAGGCTCTGGGGACGGCTGGAACCGCGTGGTTGCGGGTGGGCATGGTGTTCTAGCGTGTGCGGGAGTAAAGGGCGGCGGCTCGCCTACGTACGGGGGAGGACCTGCGATGGGTGACGAGGCGGCGCTGGCGGATCGGATAGCCGAGCAGCGGGCCGGGGTCGGTGATCCGAGGGCTCTGGTGGGTGAGCTACGGCGGTCGTTGCTGTTGGTGCCGTTCGACCGGGGTGGGCTCTGGACCGCTGAGTTCGGTGGGATCCGGTGGGTGTGCGGGTTCACCGACGAGGCTGCGCTGGCCCGGTTCGCCGAGGAGCGGGCTGCCGTAGAGGGGACCGGAGCCGCCTCGCGGGGCTGGGAGTATGCCGTGTTCCGGGGGGCGCGGTTGCTGGACGAAGTCATTCCGGCCATGAGGGTGCCGGCCGGCGTCGCGGTGAATGTGGCCGATCCGGACGGGTCGATGTTGTTTCCGCCGGTGGTGGGGATCGTGCCGGACGCCGTCGCCGTCGACGCGGACGTACCGAGCGGGGGGCAGGGCCTGTGAGCGGTACAGGGGCGGAAGACCTCAACATCAGTCCGGTCAGTGTTCAGCAGATCACCACCGGACTACGCGAAGCCGTGGCGGAGTTGAAGGAGATCGGCACCGGTACGGGGGCGGTGCTCGGCAAGGGACTCTCCGAGCTGTCCATGACCGGCATGGAGGCCGGCCACCACGGGTTGTCGGTGGACTTCGAGGATTTCTGCGAGCGGTGGAAGTGGGGCGTTCGGGCGCTGGTCCAGGACGCCAACGCGATCGCGGCGAAGCTGGGGCTTGCGGCGGGGATCGTATGGGAGGAGGACCAGTACGTCGAGGGCACGATGAAGATCGCCGTGAACGCGGGTGTCGGGAATCCGCATGCGTCGGAGGACGAGATCGTCAAGCAGGAGTGGGGCGATGTGTTCACCCCGGACTACCTGAGCCCGGACTACAGCCAGGAGTCGTTCGAGCGCACGGCCGACGAGGCTGGACAGACCTGGAAAGACACCGGGCGGGCGCTCGTCACTGAGGGGAACGGCGGACGTCAGGCGGACCAGCTGAACGAGATGTTCGGCGTGGACCGGGACGCGCTCGACCGGTCCGTGGACGACATGTTCGGCCCCTCCCCCGAGGAACGGGCCCGACAGCAGGAGCAGGGCGGGGGGAACTGAGTCATGGGGTTCGGGGATTTCGTCCGGGATATCACGCCCGATGTCGTCGAGGAGACGGTCGAGGACGGTGTCGAGTGGGCCGGTGACCGGGTCGAGGACGCCGGGAACTGGACCGGCGACCGGCTGGAGGACGCCGGCTGGGAGTCCGGGGCGGACTGGGTCCGCGAGAAGGCCCGGTCCGTGGCGAACCGGATGGGCGCCGAGGTCGACGAGATGGACCTGGGGCAGACCGAGGACAAGACCAAGCTGATTTACGGCAGCCCGTCCGAGATTCGGTCCACCGCCACCCACCTGCGCAAGCTCCAAGGCGCGTTCGACAAGGTCGGCGGTGGGCTCAAGGGAGTCGACTCCTCCGCGCTTAAGGGGCAGGCGGCGGACGCCTTCCGGTCATCGGTGTCGGTCGAGCCGCCGAAGTGGTTCAAGGCCGCCGATGCCTTCGAGAAGGCTGCGGGCGCTCTGGACGCCTTCGCCGGGACCGTCGAGTGGGCCCAGGGGCAGGCGCAGACCGCGATCGACAAGTGGAAGGCCGGGACGAAGGCGTCGGAGGAGGCCAGGGACGCGTACAACGAGAAGACGACCACGTACAACAAGGCCGTCGACGTCTACAACGCCAAGCCCTCCGACGAGCGCGATCCCTCCACCCTGCCGCCCAAGCCTGGGACCTTCAGCGATCCGGGCACGGCGCGGATGAAGGAGGCACAGGAGCTGCTGGCGGAGGCGCGCAAGCAGCGGAACACCGCCGCCGAGACCGCCCGCAAGGCGGTGACCGCGGCACGGGACGCCGCCCCCCAGAAGCCGCGCTACGCCGAGCAGGCCATGGACGGACTCGCCGAGTACCAGGTCATCAAGACCCACCTCGCGGGCGGCGTCGTCAAGGGGGCGGCAGGCATTCTGACCTTCGCGCGCAGCGTCAACCCCATGGATCTGTACAACATCACCCACCCCGCCGAATACGGGCTCGCGCTCAACAACACCGCCGCCGGGCTCGTCCGGGTCGCCAACGACCCCTGGGGCACCGGCAAGCAGATGCTCGACGACTTCATGAAGGACCCCGCCGAAGGCTTCGGCCGGCTGCTCCCCGACGCCGCTCTCACCGTTGCCACCGGCGGCGCCGGGGCAGGTGTCAAGGGCGCCCGGGTGGTGAAGGAGGCCGCCGACATCGCCTCCGACGCCCGCAGACTGGAGCGCGCCGCTCCCGAAGGCACTCACAACCGCCCCGACGGCGAGCGTACGAGCGAGGGCACCGACCCGGTCGACCTCGCCTCCGGCCGCATGTTCCTTCCACAGACGGACGTGGTACTGCCCGGCGTATTGCCCCTGGCCTTCACCCGCCGGGCGGAGTCGGGTTACACCGCCGGCCGGTTCTTCGGACCCTCCTGGTCCTCCACCGTCGACGAACGCCTGGAGATCGACGCCAACGGCGCCATCCACGTCACCGCCGACGGCCTGCTGATCACCTATCCGCACCCCGTCCCAGGGCTGCCCACCCGCCCCGAAAGTGGCACCTCCCGCTCCACCCTGAGCCGCGACGAGGAGGGCGGCTACACCGTCACCGACCCGGACAGCGGTCACACACACCACTTCACCGCCCCGTCCGGAACTGAGCCTGGCGAGAACGGGACCGCCTGGCTCGTCCAGATCGGCGACCGCAGCAACAACACCATCAGCATCGACCGAACCGACGACGGCACACCCCAGGCACTCGTCCACTCCGGTGGCTACCACCTGCAATTGATTACGGCCGAGGGGCTCGTCACCGGTCTGGCTCTGCTCAGCACCACGGACATCTGGGAGGAAGTCACCGCCTGCGCTGGTGCGGCTCGTCAACTGCGCACCTACGGCTACACGGACGGCAACCTCACCACTGTCACAAAGCAGTCAGGTGCCGCACTCATCTTCACCTACGACGACCGGCGGAGGGTGACAGCCTGGGAGGACTCCAACAGGAGCCGTTACAACTACGTTTACGACGAGTCGGATCGTGTCATCGCGCAAGGCGGCGATGCGGGCCACTTCCAACTCACCTTGGCATACAGCGAACCCCATCCCTCCACGGGTCATCGCAGCACCGTCCTGACAACAGCCGACGGCCGCTGCACACGCCATCTCATCGACAGCAGATGCCGAGTCCTCGCCACCACCGACCCGTTGGGGAACACCAGTCAGGACACCTTCGACACAGCCGGGAACCGGCTGACGCACACCGACGCGCTGGGTCACCTCACCACGTTCGTGTACGACGAGGAGGGCAGAACCGTCTGCGTTCAGCAGGCGGACGGCACACGACTGCGCGTGACACGCAACCAGTTGGGGCTGGTGACCCAATTCGTCGAAGCGGACGGTTCCCGCCGCCTGCAGGAGTTCGATGACTTCGGCAACCTCACCGCGGTCACCGAACCGGGCGGCGGCACCACCCGCTACACCCATGACTCAGCGGGCCGTATCACGTCGATCACCGATGCGCTAGGACACGTGACCGGCTTCCGCTGCAACCGCGCAGGGCTACCGGTGGAGGTCACCGACCCTCTCGGGGGCGTCAGCCGATACGACCGGGACACGCTGGGCCGTCCCACGCGTGTCACCGATCCGCTGGGCGCCGTCACCCTGTTGCGGTGGACTGTGGACGGTGAACTCCTCGAGCGCACAAACCCCGACGGTGCCACGGAGTCGTGGACTTACGACGGGGAGGGCAATCGGCTGACCCACACAGATGCCGGCGGAACGAGCCATTTCGAATACACCCACTTCGACCTGCTGTCGGCCCGTACCGACCCCGACGGGTGCCGGTTCGAGTTCGCCCACGACGCGGCCCTGCGACTCGTCCAGGTCACCAATTCGCAGGGCCTCACCTGGTCATACTCATACGACCAGGCAGGCCGGTTGGTTGACGAGACCGACTTCGACGGTCGCACCGTGAGCTATGTCCTCGACGCGGCCGGGAGGATGCTCGCCTCGGTCACTCCGCTGGGCGAGACCATTTCCTACGTTCGCGATGCCCTCGGACGCGTCATCCGTAAGGACGTAGCGGGGCGGGTGACAACGCTCGCGTACGACGCTGGGGGACGGCTGGTGCAGGCGAACAACCCGGACACGGAGCTGATCTACCAGTACGACCGAGCTGGGCGCGTGAAGACGGAACTAGCCGACGGCCGGGCCACCACATACGCGTACGACGCCTTGGGCCGGCGGACCCGTCGAGTCACTCCCACAGGCCAGCGCACCACATACCGGTACGACGCGGCGGGACGGCTCACCGAGACGACCGCCGGTGAACGACGCATCACCTTTACTCACGACGCCGCCGGCCGGGAATCGGGACGTGTCGTCGATGACGCCTGCGCCCTCGCCTTCGTCCGGGATGTGGCGGGCCGTCTCAGCGGCCAGCAACTTATCGGGCGCGATCGCACCGTCCTGAGCACGCGCGCTTACACCTACCGCGCCGACGGATACCTCATCGGCCTGGACGACTCACTGAACGGCCCCCGCCGCTTCGATCTGGACAGAGCCGGTCGCGTCACCAAGGTCACCGCCACCAACTGGAACGAGTCTTACGACTACGACGACGCCGGCAACCAGACCGCCGCCGATTGGCCTTCCTCCCACCCGGGCAGTGACTCCACCGGCCCTCGTTCCTACACCGGTTCCACCATCAACCGTGCTGGGAACACGCGGTACGAGCACGACGCCGGCGGACGCACCACCCTCCGCCAGAAGGTCAGGCTCTCCCGCAAGCCGGATACCTGGCGGTACGAGTGGGATCCTGAGGACCGCCTCACTGCTGTCACCACTCCGGACGGGACCCGGTGGCGGTATCGCTACGACCCGCTGGGCCGCCGGGTGGCCAAGGAGCGCCTCGGCGGAGATCATCTGACCGTGGTGGAGGAGATCCGCTTCACCTGGGACGGGCACACCCTTTGCGAGCAGACCTCCGTCTCCACCGCACTACCGAACCCCGTCGTCCTCACCTGGGATCATCAAGCACTTCGCCCTCTGGCCCAGACCGAACGAATCCTCTCTGACGACGCATCCCAACGCACCGTTGACGAGAGGTTCTTCGCCGTGGTGACCGACCTGGTCGGAGCACCCACCGAACTCGTCGACGAGTCCGGTTCCCTGGCCTGGCACACCCGCACCACCCTCTGGGGCAGCACTACCTGGGCAAGGCACAGCACGGCGTACACACCGCTCCGCTTTCCCGGCCAGTACTACGACCCCGAAACCGGGCTCCACCACAACCACCATCGCCACTACGACCCGGAGACCGCTCGCTACCTGACTCCGGATCCACTGGGCCTGGCCCCGGCGCCCAATGCCGCAGCCTACGTGCACAACCCACACACCTGGTCCGACCCACTGGGTTTGGCCCCACGTTGTCTGAACGAAACGGGCCGAGAGGGTAAGGAGGCCAACGAGAACTTCGTGCCGGGCTCGGCCGAGGGGCAGCGACTCGCCGATCAGCTGCGCAGAGAGTCGGCGGGCTCGATCTTCAACGAGAACGGGTGGCTCACGCCCGAGGCCATAGCTGACTCGCGACGGGTGATTGACGGTGAAAAGATCGGCAACCCCGCTGTGCGTGAAGCCATGACATCTGATGGAAGCAGTCTCAGCGACTGGGGGAAGTACACCACCAGAACACACCAGTCCCCCTATGGCGACTTCCAAGTGCACTATTATTACAACCCCGAAACAGGCCGACTTTTGAACTACGATTACAAGGTAATCATGAACAGAAGGTAATTTAGCATGCGCGTCCGCATGGCCACCGAATTCACCGTGGAACCTGCCGCCCTGCAAGGCGTCAGCGCCCTGACGGAAGGCCGCGAATACCCAGTACTCGAAGTCTCCGCCCCCTTCAAGAGGGCCACTACGTTCCGAGTCGAATTCATCGAAGCTGGCCTCAGACAGTCCGGCCTCTTCGACAGCCGAATTTTCACTGTCACCTCGAACTCTCTGCCACCGAACTGGAAATATTTTCAGCTCGAGTCTGGCTCCTTTTCATTGTGCCCGGAACCGTGGAACGCTTCAGGCTTTTGGGAGGCGTATTATGAGGGCGACCCGCATGCTCTCGAGGTGTACGAGGAGGAGCGGGCGGTGACCCTTCTACATTCCTAGCGTTACGGCCAACCGGGAACCACACCCCGGCTCAGCGCAATCGCTTGTTCCTCAAAAGTCGATCGAAAAAACTTGGCTTCATCACAGGGGTCAGAAACGAACTTGACGAGGGGTAGGCATGCGAAGCAATCCTCGGATGCGGGAGATCCTGCAGACGACAGACATCACCGACCTGAGTGATCGGGACATTCCCCTCATGTTCCTTGAGGTCGTGGAGCGCGGGTGGTCCCTCACGGCCGCCGGTGGACGCGTGCTGACCGACCTCTGTCCGGAGGCGCCTGGCACATACGCCGACCGGCTCATGGAGGAGACGACGATCAACGGGAGGGGGATAACCGACTACGACCTCCCGGCCGCACCGGACGAACGTACGCCCCTTCTCGTCCGGAGGTGCCTGGCGCATGTGCATGCCTGCCTTCGGAAAGCGCAGGAGGAGTTCGGTGACACTCAGGTGAAGGCGTATGTCTCCCTCTCCTTCGCCGACACCGAGGAGGCCCTCCTCACCTCCAACGTCACCTTCTGCACCCCGCTTCCCGACGTTCGCCCTTACATCCCGGACCTGGAGGCTGTTACGGACGCGGCCGTCGCGGAGATCTCGCTGGAGGACTGCTCGGCTTGGTTATGAGGACCCCTTCGCCCTCTCTGTTCGTGCCCCATCCGTGCCCAGCAGAGCGGACAACAGCGGTCAGGTGCGGCCTCCACAGACCCTGGCCATCTCAACTGTCGCACGGGAAAGTGCAGGTCAGAACCTTTTCGGGGGCCAGAGAACCGCTGATTCCCAAGCTCAGAGCGCGAGTTCGATTCTCGTCACCCGCTCTTTGATGAAGGCCCCGGTCAGCAACCGGGGCCTTCTTGTTGTCTGGACCACGTCAGACGTCGCGCACCAGATCCGCACCAGAAGGCCGGCCCGGCCCTTCCTGTAAGCGGCTCGAACTAGCTCTGTTGAGTCCCCGGCGACCTTGAGAGACGGCGCCTCGGCCTCGCTGATGAAGATCTGCCATGGAACGCCATCACTGGTCGCGTTCGTGCACTTCGAGACGAACATGCCCAGTTTGTCGAGCTGCCGAGCCTCGGACGCAGCGAGTGGACACTCTCACGACAACTGCGAGCTGGGTGACGATCGCCTCTGGCCTCTCGTCCGCGTCACAGTCGGCCGTTACAGGTAGCGAGAAGGGCCAACTTTCAGTGCAAACACAGGTGTTTGAAATACAGTCGGACCAGGCTCATTCGTGGTATCCGACCGCATGTACGGAAACAAGAGAAGAACACACATGGACGAACAGATCAGCGCCGACGCCCCTGCGATGCCTGATACCTCCCCAAAGGTTCCAAAGCCTTTGGATCGCCACGCGTTTCTGAAGGGGTTGACAGTCGGGATCCTGGCGTCCTCTCTGGTTGGTACAGGACTCTTCCTGGCTATGGACAACGGCGGCCCCCCGACGCCGGCGGCTCCTGAGGCCACGGCAACGGCCATCGAGGAGGTGGCCGACGAACCCACCGAAGAGCCCACCTCGGAAGAGACCTACAACACAGCTCCCGACCGTACAGATTTCTTGCTCGACCTGAAGACCAAGTCCAAGCAGTGTTTCGGCTCAGCCGGGTGCAACGTCACGGTGGAGCCAACCCTGTCCTACCTCGGTCTGCTGCCACTCGACCCCGACGAGACCTACTCGATCACGTACGAGGTGCGCGGGGGCGAGGACGGGGCCGTCATCCAGACGATGGAGCTGACCAACCAGACCTCCCTTTCCTACCAACCCGTTGCCATGTCCACCGCCAAGAGCAGCTCCAAGTTCACCGCAGAAGTGACGGACATCGCGATGTCCGGCTAGTACTTCAATGAGAAATCGTTGCCTGAGCTGGTCCTTCTTCGGTAGTGGCTGCGGCGGGCGGTGACTTGGTGTTGTCTGCGCCAGTGGGACCAGTTGAGGGCGTGGGTGACGGGTCCGCGGCGGGGAAGGAGGGTGTTCCGGAGTCTGCGGACGACAACCCCTTCACCTGGTGCGACCCTCTGGGCCTCATGCCCAAGTGCCCCAAGGAGAGGGCCCAAAGAGTTTCCGACCAGGTGATCGAACGGGCCCAGGAAGGGAAGATGAGGAAGTCCGGCAACTATCACGCCGACACACGACACCAGTTCAGCGACGACCGGGTTCAGGAGATCCTCAAGAACCCCGACGCGGTCTACCACTCCCAGGGGCAGCGGGAAACCTCACCTTCCGGCAAGGAGAAGACGTCGTGATCACCAAGGGGCCGGGCGCCGGCGCGGGGGATGTCATCACCGCGTACGGTCCTTCGGGGATCCGAGGGGAAAGCGGCGCAAAGGCATTCGGCGGGACGCCCGACGACCCCGGCCTGCCGGTGACCCATGACGATATTGTGAACGGCAACATTCCGGACAGCCGAGGCGGCACGCTGGTGCCCGCCGAGCAGATCCGGTGAGGTGGGACATCTGTGGAAATCGCCCTGAACACCCTTCGCGCCGTGGTGACGGACACTCCGCTCACGCCCACCCCGCGCCTCGCCCTCGACATCCCCCACTTGGTCGTCGGTGAGTTCACCGACCGGGCGGAATTCGAGCGGCTGCTGCCCGGCACCTTCGGAAGCCACGAGTGGCTGGGGTCGGAGAACGACGACCTTCTGTTTGACAACGGCAGCCGCGAGCTGGTCGGCGTGGGCCTCCTCCTGCCCGCCGTATCCGCCCCGGCAGAGGCCGGGGTCCGCCTTCCCGCCGAGCCCCCGGCCGTCCGGGGCGGGCTCCGCGCGGAGGAGGCACACGACTTCGCCCTCGCGCAGACAACGGTGTTGTGCTGCGACCCCGAAGCGACGGAACTGGCCTGCCTGCGGGATCTCGCGGTCCTCGACACTCCGCTGGATGCCCGGATCGGTATCGCCCCCGACCTGACGCTCCTGGTCCAGGCCGGGGCAGTCGTCGGCTGGAGTCTGGCCGACCCTGTCCGATACCTGACGAACGGGTACGCCGTCGCCGACCCGGCGCCGCCGGCGCCATCCACCAGGCGGCGACTGGCCGAGTGCCTCGCACTGATCACCCGGCCGTTGGTCGAGGACGTGATGGACAAGGAACCGGACGCCTGGCGCCGACTTCGGACGACCGAGCGGGCCCTGCGCGAACAGCGGGAGGACCTGAACAGGGCAGCAGCGCTCCACCGGCTTGTGGCCCGCCTGATCGAGGACTACGAGAACTGGTGAGTGGGGCAGGACGTGGGTTTGCCTCACTCGCTGTTCGCCCCGACATCTCGACATACGGGCCTCCGCGAACCGCTGGAACCGGCCGAACCCAAGGAGTTCGGACGGCGCCATGCCGGTGACTCCTTCGACCTGAGCGACTTGCAGGCGCGACAGGGCGGAGCCGACCGGATCGGCGACACGAAACGCGCCGCCTACGGACTCGATGAGCGGGCAATCACCGGGCTGCGGCAATGGGCACAGGCATGGGGCGACGGCATCGGCGAACGACTCCAGGAACTGGGCGTTCCGCACGAAGACTGATGGCCGCATGGAAGCCGGACGCTCGGCAGGCTATGCATCGGGCTGTTCGGACCCTCAACAGCTGTGCCCCATCCGTGCCCAGCGAAGCGGACAACAGTGGTCGGGTACGGCGCCCAAAGACCATGCCCATCCATCCCGCCCAACGGGAAAGCACAGCTCAGAGCGGCTCCGGTAGCCCGAGATCCGCTGATTCCCAAGCTCAGAGCGCGAGTTCGATTCTCGTCACCCGCTCCACGACGGAGGCCCAGGTCATTGACCCGGGCCTTGATTGTTGTCTGGACCAGTTCAGGCGTCGCGCACCAGATCCGGACCAGGTGGCGCACCCTCAGTACCAACCCGGCCAACCAGCGGCCGCGCCGCTCCGGCACGGAGGCCAGGGCAACGGCGAAACCACCTATCTCGTCTCTGATCCCCGTTCAGGGCTGACGCGTTCCTTCCGCGGCGGCCCGTACAACGCGTCCCCCGCCTACTGGCTCAGGGAGATCGAGGACCGCAACCTCAACCGGATCGACTTCGCCCGCCTCGGGGACGGTACTCCGACCGCCGTCGTCCACTCCGGGGGCTACCGGGTCGCCCTCGCCGTCGAGGAGGAGCTGAGGAACGCCGTGATCGGACTGCTGCGGAAGGCGAAGTGATCGGGGTCAGGACCTGTCTGCCGGCACGGCCGCCGCCACGCGGCGGGTCCGCGTCAGCGCCGGGCCCGGCGCGCGTATCGCTTTCGTGCTCTCCGCCGCCCCACGCCGCTCGCATTCCGCCGACGCCCGCTGCCGAGCATGAGGCGTCTCCTATTCAGTGGACGGATGCCGCGTTCCGCGGACGGCGCCGGCCCCGGCCTCGGTCCGTGCGGCTTCGGAAGGCACCTCCTCGGCCGGCACGGCTCCGGCCGGCGGCCCGGGGCGCCGGAGGCCGGGCGTGAGAGCGAAAGTGACGGCGACGGAGCAGCGGCCATCACGGTCATGGCGGTCGTCGGCGACGTGAGCTGCGCGATGCCGCCGGCGGTCGCCGCCGCGACGCCCTGCATGGTGAACATCCCCGAGTGGTGCAGTCCGAAGGCGTGTCCCCTCAGCTCGCCCGGGACCATGGTCATCAGGCGTTCCTGGAGCAGCAGGTTGGCGGAGAAGCCGACCGAGGCCAGGGTCACGGCGGCGAGGACCACGGGCAGCGCCGGATGCAGGACGAAGATCAGGTAGGGGGCGGCGAGCAGCAGTAGCAGGGGTGGCGGACCAAGTCTGTCGCGCCACCGCGAGGACAGGAAGCGACCCGCCAACGTGTCTCCTGCCAGCATGCCCACCGCGGCGGGGGCGAACAGGAGCCCCGCGTGGCGTGGGGCGTGGGAGACGAAGAGCGACTCACAGCCGACGACGAGACCGTTGGGCACCCACAGCGCCAGGTAGACGCGGCGCCGCGGCTTCGATGCCCACAGCGCGCGTTGCTCCGCCAGGTCTCCCGCACGGACGGGCGCCCCTGTGCGCGCGGCGGCCGGCTCGCGAGACCGATGCGGGCGACGGACGCGGCCACGACGAAGAGGGCGGCGCCTGTCAGCAGGGTCCCGCGAGGCGTCAGGACGTTGACGAGCACGGCGCCGACGGCGTACCCGAAGATCTGCAGCGCTCCCGCACACATGTTGAGCACCGAACGGCCGAGCAGATAGCCCCTGGCGGGGACGATCTCGGCGAGCAGTCCGTAGCGCACCCCGCCGCCGACCGAGCCGAGCGTGCCCTGCACCGCCAGGATCGCGAAGACCGTCGAGACGGACAGTCCGGGCAGGGCCAGGATGGTGGTGATCGCTGCGAAGAAGAACGCCAGGCCGGTGGTCGCGGCGCGCGGCGGCAGACGGTCCGTCGCCGACAGCAGGAAGGTCGCACCGATGATCTGCGCCAGCAACGGGCCGAACATGCTGAGGGCGGTGAGGAACGCGCCGTCCGTTCTCGCCCTCTTCGCCGTTGACGTCTCCGGGGGCGCGGCGGCGTACCGACGGCGCCTGCGTTCGGTGCTCTGCGCCGCGGTGCGGCTGGGCCGCACCGCGGATTTCGAGCAGGGGAACCTCCCGGTCGAGGGTGTTCCGGACTGGTTCGCCGCGGTGAGTCCCGGGAGCGGGGAGCGGGCCGCCCCGCAGTTCGCACGGGCCGGCCGCGACGGGTACGTGACGCACGCCGGGGGCGGCCGGCCGTGGGAGCTGCACGACTGGCCGCATCGTTTCGCTCCCGACGAGAGCTCCCGGGGCTGGGAGTGGTGGGACGCCACACAGGTCGGGCCGTCCCGCGTCCACCTCTGGGTGGACAGCTGGGGGGAGTCCTTCTTCGGGTGCCAGGAACTGCTCTGGGCCGCCTGGGCGGCGGGGGCGGTCCGTGTCGACGGTCCCGTGGTTCACCGGTCCGCCGTGTGGTCGGCGGAGCGGGACGCCACGCGCTGACACACGCTGCTCACTGACGTCGTCGGCCGGCGGCGAGTGCCCCCGTCATGGCTGACGCACAGCACGCTTCTCCACGGCCCGGTCGTCGCGCAGCGGCACGACGTCCCACCGCAGCCGCTGTTCCTCGTCCACCTCGGGCCTGAAGTGTTCGACGGGCCTGCCGGTCTCCAGCGACGCGGCTACGGTCTCCATGAGCACGGGCAGGGACGCCCACATCTCATGGGATCCACGCATGACGCCCTCCACGGCCTCGGCTTGGTGGACACGCCCCCGGTCGATCTCCGGGCGCTGGTCCAGCACGAGGTAGCCCCCGCCTACGTCCCGTGCGATGGGGATCAACCGAGGATGTCCGTAGAGAACGCTGCTGAACCCCGTGCCCATGAAGTCGAAGTTCACCTCCTCGTCCCCCGTCTCCTCCGCCGTGTGCCTGTCGTAGAAGCCGGTGAAGAGCCGCCACTCGTCCGCGATCCGCCGTGCGCCGATCGGCCTGTAGAACCCGGGCAGCAGCGATCCCCCCTGGGCGCCGAGGCCGTCGTGCCGCAGCAATGACGTCACCAGGGGCCTCGGGAGCGGGTGGCCGATGTCTCGTTCGGTCGCGGCGATATCCGCCGGAGCGGCGGGCGGCGCCAGCGCCCCGTAGGTCGTCGGCGCGTGCTCGGCCAGCCACTTCTCTATGCGCGTCCACGACTCACTGATCGGTGCGGTCATGGCACGGGATCCTGCCAGCGGGTACTGACAATCACGTGACACTCACCGTTGCGGCCCCGGTCCCGGTAGCTCCATGCCGACGCCCCGCGTCAGCGGTGCGTCGCGGAGGTGTACGCGAACAGGGCGATCACGCCGACGACGCACACGAGGATCACCCATGAGCTGAAACCGGTGTGCCTTCCCCTGCCGTTGCGCCGCGCGGACCTGCGGGACCGGCGGGACCCTCGGGCCCGTCCCGTGTCCGCCCGGTCCGGAGCGGGCCGCGCCGTGTCGGCCGCCGCGTCGGCCAGCAAGCGCCGGCAGGTCGCGGCGAGCACGCCCGTACCGGCGGAGAGGGGCACCACGGCCTCCGAACGCGCCGGAGCGGTGGTGCCGCCGTCCAGGATGCGGCCCGCGCGTACGAGAATCTCGTCCCGGCCGCCCGCCGGAGCAAGGCTGATCCACCGCCGTACGTGTTCACCCCGGATGACCATCCCCCCGGACCGTTCCCGGTACACGGTGTGCTCCCGCCACAACACCGCCGCCAACTCTTGTGCGGTGTCTCTCAGTTGTGTTCCCACCATCCGTCCCCCCACCTCGCGTCGAATCGAACAAGCATCGAACTCTACTGGCGGGTGTGGATCGTTGGGCATCAGCCCCACCCCGGGACGGCCCGGCCGCGTCACGCGGCGGCTCCGTCGGGCCGGTCGCGGACGGTGGCCGTTACTGTGGCGGTCGAAGGTGGGGGCAGCAGCTGTGGACTTCGGGGTACTGGGTCCGCTGACCGTGCGGCGGGCCGGCGTACCGCTGGAGCTGGGCGGTCAGCGCACGGGGAATCCGAAGGAGTAGCCCTGCTCCGCCAGCCAGGGCAGGACCTCGCGCAGAGCGGCCAACGTCTGGGAGCGTTCCCCGCCCGCGTCGTGGAAGAGGACGGTCGGCCCGTTGGAGATCTCGCGCTTGACGGTGGCGACCATGGTGTCCGCGCCCGGGTGCTCGAAGTCCTTGGTGTCGACGTTCCAGCCCAGCGGTCGCATGCCGTGGGATGCGGCGAGCTGCCGGCTGTACGGGGTGAAGGCGCCGCCCGGGGCCCGGTAGTACTGCGACCGGACGCCTCCGGACGCCTTGGTGATCATGCGTTCGGCGTCCAGGATCTGCTGCGACTGGTAGGCCTCGGACTTGGTGTCCATGGTGGTGTCGTGCGAGACGGTGTGGTTGCACAGCCGGTGGCCGTCCGCCACGACCCGCTTGACAAGGTCCGGGTACGCCCGGGCCTGGGTGCCCACCATGCAGAACGTGGCCTTCACGCCTTCGTCCTTCAGCAGGCGCAGCACCTGCGGCGTCCAGACCGGGTCCGGTCCGTCGTCGATGGTGATGTTGACGCCCCGCTCCCCGCGGTCCGAGGCGTGCGCGATGTCCGCCGCCACCTTGGCCGCGGGTCGGTCCCGCTCGGTCGGCGAGGCGACACTTCCCGACGGCCGCCGCCCGGTGGTGTCGGCCTGTGCGGTCCACACCGAGGTGGCGGCGGCCAGCGCCGTCACGCCGAGCGCCGCCGCGAGGAGCCGGCTGTGCCATGCCCTTCCCTTGTGCTTGCCCATGTCCGCCCGCCCCTTTTTGCTGTCTCCACCGATGCCGTGCACTGCCGTGCACCCGTCCAGACAGGCGAACGTCCCGCTGGGATGCCTCGGTTACCGATCGCGGACACAGCTGCAGGGAGGCGGCGACAAACGCGGGCCGTCGGGAGACCGGGTCAGCGGGCGCTGGCCTTGGGGTGGTTGCCTTCGGGGTGGTTGCCCCAGAGGTGGCTGCCCCAGAGGTGGCTGCCCTAGGGGTGGTTGCCTTCGGCGAGGGTGTGCGCGACGAGGGCGTTGGCGTGCCCGTGGCCCAGTCCGTGGTCGGACTTGAGCCAGGCGACCAGCTCCATGTGCTTGGTCAGCGGCGAGGCGCGGATGAGTGCCTTCCACTCGGAGACCGGGCGGCCGTACTTCTTCTCGATCGAGGGGAAGTAGCTGGCAGGGCCCTTCACGGGGTCGGTCATGGGGTGTCCCGTCTGTCGTGCCCTTCCCGTCCGGAAGGCGTCGGAGGTATGACCGGCGGTGAACGGTGACGTCATCGGCGTTCGGCAGTGGTCCAGGTCACAGTCCCGCGCCGCCGCGCCGCACCCACCACGACCCGACCACCGGAGGCTGACTCCGTTCTTTGCCCAGACTTTACCCGGAACGGGGCCGGTGCCGGGATGCCCACGCGGCGGAAGCGTGTTGGCGCGGGGTGGACACCCCCGGCTATCGACAGGAAACCGACGTGACAGACGTGACGGCACACGCTCCGACCAACGTGGCGGCACCCGCTCCGACCAACGTGGCGCCCGACGGGACCACCGGCGTGACCGCGGGCGGGACCACCGGCGTGACAGGCACGGCGGCCCGCGCGGCGGACACCCTCTCCCGGCCGTTCACCGTCCGCGGGCTCACCAGCCGGAACCGGATCGCGATGGCGCCCATGACCCGGCAGTTCTCCCCGGACGGCGTGCCGGGGCAGGACGTGGTGGACTACTACACCCGGCGGGCCGCCGGCGACGTCGGGCTGATCATCACCGAGGGCACCTACGTCGACCACGAATCCGCGGGCACCAGCGACCGGGTCCCGCGCTTCCACGGCGAGGCGGCGCTCGCGGGCTGGGGAGAGGTGGCGGACTCCGTGCACCGCGCGGGCGGCGCGATCATCCCGCAGCTGTGGCACGTGGGCGTCACCCGGACCGAAGGCGCCGGGCCCGTACCGGACGCCGAGCCGGTCGGCCCCTCGGGCCTTTCCCTGAGCGGCGAGCCCAAGGGGCGCGCCATGACGCAGCAGGACCTCGACGACGTCATCGCGGCCTTCGCCGACGCGGCGGCCGCCGCCGAGCGCCTCGGCTTCGACGGCGTCGAACTGCACGGCGCGCACGGCTACTTGATCGACCAGTTCCTGTGGTCCGGAAGCAACCGGCGCACCGACGCCTACGGTGGCGACCTGGTCTCCCGGACCCGTTTCGCGGCCGAGATCGTGGCGGCCTGCCGCGCCGCCGTCTCCGACGCCTTCCCGCTCTTCTTCCGGATGTCCCAGTGGAAGATGGACTCCTACGAGGCGAAGCTCGCCGGGTCACCGGAGGAGCTGGACGCCCTGCTCACACCGCTCACCGAGGCCGGTGTCGACGTCTTCCACGCGTCCACCCGCCGCTACTGGCTGCCGGAGTTCGAGGGCAGTGACCTGAACCTGGCCGGATGGGTGAAGAAGATCAGCGGCAGGCCGACCCTCACCGTCGGCTCGGTCGGCCTGGACGACGACTTCTTCAGCGCTTTCCAGGGCAACGACTCCAAGGTGACCGGCATCGAGCAGCTGCTGGACCGGATGGAGCGCGACGAGTTCGACATGGTCGCCGTCGGCAGGGCGCTGATCGCCGATCCCGAGTGGGCGGCGAAGACCCTGCACGGACGCGCCTCGGACATCACCCCGTTCACCGCGGAGATGCTGAAGACCCTGCGCTGACCCGCGAGCGCCTCGCCCCGGCGCCTATGCCCTGTTCGCCGCCGCCGGGAGGTCCGCGCGGATGGCGGTGATCAGGGCGCGGCTGGCCTCGTGGGCGGCGGCGCTGCCCTCGGTGGGGGTGGTGCCGGCGCGCTGGTGCAGGACGACCCCGAGGACCAGGCGGGAGACTCCGGCGACCTCCTGCGTGGTGGCCCAGACGAGGTTGCCGCCCGCCGGCGTGGAGGAGCCGGTCTTCAGGCCGACGACCCCGTCGTGTCCGAGCAGTTTGTTGGTGTTGCGGAAGGTCACCCCGGCGCCCGGGGCCGTGACGGAGGCCGTCGCCACGATCCGCCGGAAGGCCGGGTCCTTCATGGCGGCACGGGCCAAACGCAGTTGGTCGTCCGCCGTGCTCCTCGTACTCGCCTCCATGCCGCTCACCCCGGTGTACGTGGTGGCGCGCATGCCGAGTCCGGCGGCGGCCCGGTTCATCTTCGCGACGAACGCCTTCTCGTCGCCCGCGTCCCAACGGGCGAGCAGCCGGGCCACGTTGTTGCCCGATGGAACCATCATCAGCTCCAACAGCCGTCGTTGGGTGTACTCCCGGCCTGCGAGCACGGGGGCGGTCGTCTCGACGGAGGAGTACGACTCGTCGGCCGCCTGCCGGTCGGCGACCACGGTCGCGCCGGGGGCGTCCGCCCGCATCGGGCGGCTCTTCAGGATCACGTAGGCCGTCATGACCTTGGTGACGCTCGCGATCGGGACCGGCTTCTGCTCGCCCCGGGTGCCGAGGCTGCCGATCCCCTCGACCGCCACGCTCGCCTGGCCCTCGCGCGGCCAGGGCAGGTGCAGCGACCTGGCGAGCGGCGCCACCTTCTCCCCCGGGCCCTCGGCGGGGGCCGGCCCGACCGTGGACCTGCCGCCGCCGGCCGCGTACCACCCGCCCGTACCGGCCACGAGCACCACGGCGGCGGTCAGCGGTACGAGGACCGAGCGGCGGAGTCGGAAGCGGGAGCAGACACGGGAGCGGGTACGGAAGCAGACATGGGAGCGGGTACGGAAGCGGGCACGGAAGCCGCTCCCGGCGGCCGGGGCGGGCTCGGGCGTGGGGGCAGGAACGGCGGGGGCGTCGGGAACGGCAAAGGTGTCGGGAACGGCAGGGATGTCGGGAACGGCGGGGATGTCGGGCATGGGCTCCTCCTGGTGACCGGTGCGGTTTCCCGTACTTCCGTCACCTTCGAGGAGTCGTTCTTCCGCACCCGTACGGCGCCGTTTCCGCCCCCCGAGAGTGCGTATCGGTTCCGTATCAGGCCGGACGCGGGGCCAGGTCGAGCGTCGCGAGCGCTCCGCCGCCCTGGGCGTTCGCGAAGGTCAGCCGGGCTCCGAGCACCTCGGACTGGCCCTGGGCGACCGTCAGGCCGAGACCGTGCCCCCGGCCGCGTTCGCTCGCACCGGTGCGGAAGCGCTGCGGGCCCCGCTCCAGCAGGTCGGGCGGGAATCCGGGCCCGTGGTCGCGTACGGCGATCCGTGCCCCGGTCACGGTCACCGCGACGGGGGCCGCGCCGTGCCGGTGGGCGTTGGTGACGAGGTTGACCACGATCCGCTCGACCCGGCGCGGATCCGTCTCCACCACCTCGGCGGCCCCGACGTCGACCCGGGTGTCCGTGCCCGTACGCCGCACCACGTCGGCGACCAGCTCGCCCAGCGGCACCGGGTCGAGGCGGGCCCGCTCGGCGCCCGCGTCGAGGCGGGAGATCTCCAACAGGTCCTCGACCAGCGCGTTCAGGGCCCGCAGCCGGTCCCGTACGAGACCGGTCGCCTCGTCGTCGTCGGGCAGCAGCCCGGCGGCGGTGACCAGGCCCATGAGCGGGGTGCGCAGTTCGTGCGCGACGTCGGCGGTGAAGCGCCGCTCGGTCTCCAGCTTGTGCTGGAGGGCGCCGGCCATGTCGTCGACGGCCGCCGACATCTCGGTGATCTCGTCGCGGGCCCGCCCGCCGGCGCCGATGCGGGCGTCCAGGTCGCCGTCGGCGATACGGCGGGCGGTACGGGCCCCGTGGCGCAGCCGCCGGTTGATCGGCTCGGTGGCGAGGGCTGCGAGCGGGACGACGAAGACGAGGGCGGCGAGAACGGATTTCACGATGCTGCGGTCCAGCAGCTGGAGGCTGCGGACCTCGGCGCTCATGTCGTCCCGGACGACGAGGATCCGGTCGTCGCCGACGGCCACGGCGCCCCACATCCAGTACCAGTTGGGCGGCTCGACGTCGTACCAGGTGGCGTACCCGCCGTCGGTGTCCGGACGGCGTTCGGCGAGGTCGCGCGCCAGCTGTTCGGGCAGCTCCGCCCTGGTCCGTACGTCGATGTCGGCCGGGGCCTTCCCCGTACGGTCGTACTCCCGCTCGGCCGCGATCAGCCGGGTGAGGGTCCGGTCGTGACCGACGCGCAGCCCGCGCTCCCGGGTCGCGTCGTGCACCAGGAAGCCGACGACGGCCGCGACCGCGCAGCACGCGGCGGCGGCCAGGGCGGCGATCTTCCAGCGCAGGGCGCGGGGGTTGAGGAGGTCCACGCCGTCCGCCGGCCACTCAGCCGCGGACGAGCTTGTAGCCGAAGCCGCGGACGGTCTCGATCCGCCCGCTGCCGATCTTCTTGCGCAGCCGCAGTACGCACAGGTCGACGACCCGGGTGTCGCCCTCCCAGCCGTAGTCCCACACATCGCGCAGCAGCCGGCGGCGGTCGAGCACCGAGCCGGGCGCGGCGGCGAACTCCAGCAGCAGCCGGAGCTCGGTCGGCGTCAGCGACACGATCTCGTCGGCCCGGCGCACCTCCATGCCGAGGGTGTCCACGCTGAGGTCCCCGAAGACCAGGATGTGGTCGGTCCGGCCGGGCTTCCCGGTCGCGGGTCCCTCCGTCTCCGGGCGGAAGGTGGCGCGGCGCAGCAGGGCGCGGATGCGGGCGACCATGACGGCGGTGTCGACGGGCTTGATCACGTAGTCGTCGGCCCCCGCCTCCAGGCCGGCGACCACGTCGAGGGCGTCGCCGCGCGCGGACATCATCAGGACCGGGACGGGGCTCTCCTCGCGGATGCGGTGGCAGAGGCCGATGCCGTCCAGCTCGGGCAGCATCACATCGAGGATCAGCAGGTCGTGCGCGCCCGCCCGGAAGGCCTCCAGGCCGCTGAGCCCGTCGGCGGCCACGTCGACCCGGTAGCCGTAGCGTTCCAGGGCCAGTTGCACGGCGCGGCGGATGGTGGCGTCGTCCTCGACCACGAGCACGCTGACGGGGGCCGGTGTCGGGGCCGGGCGCCGGGCTTCGGACACGCTGCCTACCTGGGCGTTCGAGGTCATCGGTCGCTCGCATCGTAGTCGGGGGAGGGCGGCGGTCCGGGTCCCCCGGGCCGCCGCGGAAGGCCACCGGGCCGCCGTGGGGAGGTCACCGGACCGCCGCGGGAAGGCCACCGGGCCAGCGTGGGGAAGTCACCGGGCCGCCGTGGGAAGGCCACCGGGCCGCCGCGGGGAGATCACCGGCCCAGCGTGGCCGCCACCGGAAGGTGGTCGCTGCCGGTGGCGGGCAGGGTCCACGCGGCGCGCGGGGTCATTCCCCGCACCAGCACGTCGTCGATGCGGACCACCGGGAACGCGGCGGGCCAGGTGAACCCCAGGCCGTCGCCCGCCTCCCGTTGCGCGGAACGCAGCTGCGAGGTCACCGGGGCCAGCGCTCCGTCCAGGTACGTCCCGTTGAAGTCGCCCAGCACCACGACCCGGGGCGCGGGCTCCGCCCGGAGCGCGGCGGCCAGCTCGCGGGCCGCCTCGTTGCGCCGGCCCGTCGTGAAACCGGCCGCCGAGACCCGTACCGACGCCAGGTGGACCGCGTACACGGCGACGGGCCCGTCCGGGGTCCGGGCCGTGGCGCGCAGCGCGCGGGTCCACGGCATGATCGGCACCGCCCGCACGTCCGCCAGCGGGTACCTGCTCCAGATGCCGACCCCGCCGATCACCGCGTGGTGCGGATAGCCGGCGGCCAGTTCGCGGGAGTAGACGGTCGCCGACGCGTCGGACAGCTCTTCGAGCGCCAGGATGTCCGCGCCCGCCCCGACGAGTGCGCGCGCGGTGCCGGCCGGGTAGGTGTTCCCCTCGCTCACGTTGTGGCTGACCACCGTCAGGCCGCCGCCGCCCGAGCGTTTGTCGGTGAGCGCGCCGCCGAAGAGCGTGCTCCAGACGACGGCGGGCGCGAGCACGGCCACGGCGGCGGTCCGGGACCGGCGTACGGCGGCGAGGACGAGGAGGAGTGGCACGCCGAGGCCGGTCCAGGGCAGCAGCGTCTGGAAGAGACTGCCCGCGTTGACCCCCGTGTTCGGGACCCACGCGTGCAGCGCCATCGCCACGGCGCACAGCCCGGCGACGGCGGCGAGCAGCCGGCCCGGGCGGCGGGAGCGGCCTGCCTCGGCCGCCCGGGTGCCCGGGGGTACGTGGGCACCCGGGGGTACGCAGGCGGCCGGGGGTATGTGGGCACCCGCGGATACGTGGGCGGCCGAGGGTACGTGGGCCCCCGGCGCCGGGGCGGGTACGGAGTCCTCGTGGGTGCCGAGGCACTCGGAGGTGTCGAGACCCCCGCCGGCGCCGACGGCCTCGTGGGGGCCGATGCCCGCGCCGGTGCCCTTGGCTTCCTGGGAGCCGCTGCCCACGGCCTCGTGGAAACCGGGGCCCCCACCGCAGCCGACGGCCTCGTGGGAACCCATGCCCCGGTCCGTGCCGACGGCCTCGCCGCCGCGCACGGCCTCGTGGGGGCCCGCCGGCCCACGGGCGCTGGTCTCCTCGCGGGGGTCCAGGCCGCCCCTCCGGGTGCTCAGCACGGCACGGGTCTCCCAACGTCACGTACACCGGGGGTCGGGTACGCCCCCAGCGTCCCCGAGCCGTACTTCCGGCCGGTCAGAGCGCTGCTTCAGGGACCGCGCGGGTCTGTTTCGGTTACGTATCCGTCAGCGTCCCGAAAGGACTTCGCCGGCCTCGTGCACCGCCTCCCCGGGGTCCAGCCGCGCCCCCCTTCCGTACGCCTCCGTGAACGCGTCCGCTCCCAGCGTGGCCCGGGCCCCGGTGGTGACGCGGTCGACGTCGGCGCGCTCGGCGGGTGGGAGCGGTGCCCCGGCCCGCCGCCGGGCGGCCGCCGCCGCGCCCAGGAGGACGCCCGCCCGGGTGGCGGCGGGGCCGTCGCCGAGCAGCGCGGCCACGCCGGCGAGGCCCTCCAGGGAGAGGGCCAGGGCGCGGGGCTCCGCGAGGGCACGGGCGATCTCCAGGCCTGCCAGGTGGTGGGCGTTCGCCCCGCGCGCGTCGCCGCGCAGCTCGGCGACGAAGCCGAGCTCGGCCAGGAGCAGATGGTCGCCCGCCCGGGAGGAGACGTCGGCATGGCCGTCGCGGATGCGCAGCAGATGCCGCTCGGCCCCGTCGAGGTCGCCCGAGCGGCGGGCCCCGAGAGCGAGGCCCATCTCGGAGTGGATCTCGCCGTACTTGTACCCCTGTTCGGCGGCGATCCGGCGCGCCTGTTCGTGCAGTTCGCGGGCGCGGTCCCAGTCACGGGCGAGCAGGGCGAGCCGGCCGAGCCCGGAGAGCCGCGCGGACACCTCCGCCTCCAGCCCCCACTCCCGGGCCAGGCGCAGCCCGTCGTGCTGGCGGCGCTCGGCGTCCTCGTACGCTCCCTTGATCTCGGCGAGCGCGGCGAGCGGGGACACGGTCTGCAACTCGCCCCAACGGTCGCCCAGTTCGCGGAAGATCAGGGCACTGCGCGTGCCGTCACGGCCGAGGCCGGCGAGGTCGCCGGAGCCCAGCGCGAGCATCGCGCGCAGGCCAAGAGCAGCAGCAATGCCCCACTGGTCCTCCGCCGCGGTGAACAGGGCGAGGGCCCGGGTGTTCAGCTCCCCGCTCCCGGCCGCGTCACCCGCGCTGAACAGGCCGTACGCGCACAGCCAGAGCGCCCTGGCCCGGCGCACGGGGTCGGGGATCGCGGCGGCGGCGGCGATGGTCGCATCCGTGCCGGGACCGGAACCGGGACCAGGGCCGGGGCCGTTGCTGGTCGCCGGGGTCGCCGCGGTCGCCGCTGCGGCGGGGTCTCCGGTGAGCAGGGCGAACGCGGCGTGCAGGAGCATGAGTTCGGGCGGCCCGTCCGTCACGGCCAGCACCGCGCCGAGGCTCCGGCGGGCCTCGGTCAGCCGGCCCCGCAGCAGCCACCACCGGGCGAGGGCGGTGGCCAGCCGGACGGCCTCCGCCGGCTCTCCCGCGGTCGCCCGGCGCACCCCTTCGTCGAGCGCCGTCCGCAGGTTGCCCGCCTCGGCGTCCAGCCGGGCCAGCCAGGGTCGCTGCCCGGCGCCCCGCAACTGCGGCTCGGCGTCCTCGGCCAGTGCCCGGTAGTGGCGCAGATGACGGTCCCGTACGGAGGTGAGGTCCTCCATCTCGTGGAGCCGCTCGGTCGCGTACGCGGCGACGGACTCCAGGAGCCGGTAGCGGGGGCCGGTGGGCCCGTCCACCACGACCACCAGGGACCGGTCGACCAGCCGGGTGACAAGGTCGAGCACCTCGTCCCGGGCGACGCCGTCCCCCGCGCAGACCGCTTCGGCGGCTGCCAGGTCGCAGCCGTCGCTGTGGGCGGCCAGGCGGCGCAGCACGATGCGTTCGGGCGCGCTGAGCAGCTCCCAGCTCCAGTCGATCACCGCCCGCAGCGTCTGCTGGCGGGCCGGAGCGCCGCGCTGCCCGAAGGTGAGCACCCGGAAGCGGTCGTTGAGCCGCCCCGCCAACTCCCGTACGCCCAGCGCCCGTACGCGGGTGGCGGCGAGTTCCAGCGCCAGCGGGATGCCGTCGAGGCGGCGGCAGATCTCGGCGACGGCCCGGCGTTCGGTCTCGTCCGGCGCGTCCGGGTCGCGCGGGAAGCCCGGGGTGGCGGCGGCCGCGCGCTCCATGAACATCCGGACGGCGTCGGCGGGCGGCAGGGGCTCGACCAGGAACATCGCCTCGCCCGCCAGGCCGAGCGTCTCCTGTCCCGTGGCGAGGATCCGCAGGCCGGGGGCGGTGCGCAGGAGCAGCTCGGCGAGCTCGGCGGCTGCGTCGACGACATGCTCGCAGTTGTCCAGGACGAGCAGGGTGTGCCGGTCGCGCAGGGCGGCCGCGAGGCGGTGCGGAAGGGAGGGCGTGGCCGCCCCGGTGCCGATCCCGGGCGGCGAGCTCGGCGCGTCGTCGCGGATGCCGAGGGCGGCGGCGACGACCTGGGCCAGGTCGGCCGGGGTCCCGGCGCGGATGCCGGAGAACTCCACGAACCAGGTTCCGTCGGCCAGTTCACCGGATCGCGCCCCGTCCCGCTCGGCGGTGGCCGCCGCCACGGCCAGCCGGGTCTTGCCCACCCCGCCGGGCCCGGTGAGGGTCACCAGCCGTGCGTCCGCGAGGAGTCGGGAAAGGTCCGCGAGCGCCTGCCGGCGGCCGACGAGGGGGGTGAGGGGGACGGGGAGGTTGGAAGGAACGCGGTCGGGGACCGGCGCACGGGCCGAGGCGAGGGTGGGGGCTGAGGCAGAGGCTGGGGCGGAGTCGCAAACGGAGGCTAAGGCAGATGCAGAAACGGAGGTGGGGACGGAGGCAGAGGCGGGGACGGAGGCAGAGGCGGGGACGGAGGCAGACGCGGAAACGGAGGCAGACGCGGAAACGGAGGCGGAGGCGGGGACGGAGGCGGAGGCGGGGACGGAGGCAGACGCGGAAACGGAGGCGGGGACGGGGGCCGGGACCGGAGCCGGCGGGGTGATGGTCGCCGCCGCGTACGCCCCCGCGCTCAGCCCCGGCTCCTGCCGCAGCACCGCGCCGTGCAGCGCGGCCAGTTCGGGGCTCGGGTCGACGCCCAGCTCCCCCGCCAGCCGGGCCCGCAGGTCCTCGTACGACGCGAGCGCCTCGCTCTGGCGGCCCGCCGCGTACAGGGTCCTCATCTGGACGGCGCGCAGGCGCTCCCGCAGCGGGTGGAGCGCCACGAGGTCGGTGAGCTCCCCGGCGAGGAGCGTGTCGTCCCCCGCCTCCAGCCGCGCCTCGGCCTGATCCTCCAGCACCGAGAGTCGCTGTTCCGCGAGGCGTTGGGCGGCTGCCCGTACGAAGAGGCCGTCCGCGAAGTCCGCGTACGCCGGCCCGCGCCACAGCTCCAGCGCCTCGGTGAGCAGCGCGGCCCGCGCGCGGGGGTCCCGGACGGGGCGGGCCCGCGTCACCAGGGCCCGGAACCGTACGGCGTCCACCTCGTCACCGCCGTCGTCGAGCCGCAACCGGTAGCCCGGGGGCTGGCGGACCACCCGGTCACGCCCGATGACCCGGCGCAGTTGGGAGATCTTGGCCTGGAGCGCGCCCGACGGCTTGGCCGGCGGCGCGTCCCCCCACAGGTCGTCGATGAGGCGGTCGACGGAGACCGGCGCCCCGTCGTGCGCGAGCAGATCCGCCAGCAAGGCCCGGACCTTGGCTTCGGGGACCCTGACTTCCCGTCCCTCGCCGTCCCACACCACCAGTGGCCCGAGCACCCCAAACCGCATGGTCGCCACCGTACAGGGCCCCCGGACCGGCACTCGGGCCCATCGGCCACCCGGCCCCGGCTCGGCAACCACCCGGCCCCGCTTCGACAACCGCCCGGCACGGCTTCGACATTCGCCCGGCCCCATCCGTCGCTCCGCCCCATCCGTCGCTCCGCCCCGCCCGTCGCCCCATCCGTCACCCCGCCCCGCCCCGTCGGCGTCCGTAGTTTTCCCGAAGGTTTCCCGAAGCGCGCGGGCGCAGAGTCGTCCCCGCCGGTGGCACTGCCCCACCGGCGAGGAACGGGCGGCCCGGAGGGAGCGGCGACCATGACCAAGTACGCGCGCAGAAGGGCCCTGGTCGCCGGTGAGGCGACCGGCATCGGCCTGGCCATCGCCAAGCGCCTCGTGGAGGGCGGGGCGACGGTCCTGCTGACCGCCCGCACCGACGAGGAGCGCGCGCACGCGGTCGCCGAACTCGGTTCCACCGCCCGCGTCGTCACACCGTCGGCCGTGGCGGCCGCCCTCGCGGGGGACGGCGGGTCCGGCTTCCCCGCCGGTGGCGTCGATCTCCTCTTCGCCGACGCGATCCCCACCGCGCGCCCCCTGTTGCCGCACCTCGGGGACGGCGGCTCGATCGTGCTGACCGCTCCCACCCCGTGCCCCGACGCCGTGCGGGCGCTCGCCGCCGAACTCGCCTCGCGGGGCATCCGTGTCAACGCGGTGGCCCCGGGCTGTATCGCGTCACCGGGCTCCGACGCCGTACCCCTGCCGCCGCTGGGGCGTCTCGGGGCGGCCGAGGAGGTGGCACGCGCCGCGCTCTTCCTGGCCACGGAGGCGACGTTCACCACCGGGGCCCGGCTCCCCGTCGACGGCGGTCTCGGCCACCCGTGAACCCGCGCCCGCCGCCGCCCCGCCCTCTTCCCCTTCTGCCCCGCCTTCTCCCCTCTCCCTCCCGTCCTCCCTCCTCTCCCTCCCGCCACCGTCCCCGCGTCCCGCACCACCCTTCCGGACACCAGGAGCACACCCCATGAGCACCGCACCCGACACGGCGTCCGCCGCCCCCGCGGCACCGGACCCAGCGAGCGCGGGGAAGGACCAGCAGAAGCTTCCGCTCTTCGCGCTGCTGGCCCTCGCCACCGCCGTCTTCATCACCAGCCTCACCGAGACCCTCCCGGCCGGCCTGCTGCCCTCGATGAGCCAGGACCTGCGGGTGAGCGAGTCGGCGACCGGCCAGACGGTCACCGTCTACGCGATCGGCACCGCCCTGACCGCGATCCCGCTCACCGCGGCCACCGCGGGCTGGCGGCGCAAGAAGCTGCTGCTCACGGCCATGGGCGGGTTCGCCCTCGCCAACACCGTGACGGCCGTGTCCTCCGTCTACGAGCTGACGATGGTGGCCCGGTTCGTCGCCGGCGTCGCGGCCGGTCTCGCCTGGGCCCTGCTCGCCGGGTACGCCCGCCGCATGGCCCCCGTACACCTCCAGGGCAAGGCGATGGCCGTCGCCATGGCCGGTATCCCCGTCGCGCTCTCCCTCGGCGTGCCCGCCGGTACGTTCCTCGGCGACTGGCTCGGCTGGCGTGTGGCGTTCCTGTCGATGACGGTACTCACCGTCGTGCTGCTGGTGTGGATCTTCGCGGCCGTACCGGACTTCCCGGGCCAGGAGCGCGGCGCGCGGCCGAAGCTGCTGCCGACCCTGAAGATCCCCGGGGTCTCCCCGGTCCTCTTCGTCACGCTGGTCTTCGTGCTGGCGCACACGATCCTGTACGCGTACATCGCCACGTACCTCGAAGACCTGGGCCTGGGCGGTTCCACCGGTCTGATTCTGCTGGTCTTCGGAGCCGCCTCGCTGGCGAGCATCTGGATCGTCGGCGCGCAGATCAACCGCCGGCTGCGCGGTCTCACCGTCGGCGGCGCCCTGCTGGTCGCCGTCGCCGCGCTGATCCTGGCCGTCCTCTCCGACACCACGGCCCTCGTCTACGTCGCCGCGGTGCTGTGGGGGCTGGGCTGGGGCGGGGTGCCGACCCTGCTGCAGACTGCCGCCGGCGACGCGGGCGGGGATTCCGCCGACGCGGCGCAGGCGATGCTCGTCACGCTCTGGAACGTCGCGATGGCGGGCGGCGGCATCGTCGGCGGCATCCTGCTCGACACCCTCGGCAGCGAGTCCTTCCCCTGGGCGGTCCTGCTGCTCCTGCTGCCGGTGATCGCGGTCGTGTTCTACGCCCGCCGGGCGGGCTTCCCCGCGCGGCGGCCGGTGACCGAGGCCCAGTCCGAGTCCGAGTCCGAGTCCGATTCCAAGTCCGAGTCCGAGTCCGCCCCGGTCGCGACAGCCTGACGACCGACAGCCGACGACCGACAGCCGACCGCCGACCGCCGACCGCCGACCGCCGGAGGACACCCCTCCCCGTCCTTCGGCGGTCCCCCTCCCCTCGCGGACGGACCCGGGAAACCCTCCCCGGGGACCGTCCCGGGGGCATGTTCATGATTTGTTGACACTTCGTCGGGCGGCCCCGGAACAGGGCTCCACCCCGGTTAAAACCGGGTTTTCCGCCCGTACGCACCCCCCGTCCCCGTCCCGCCGCAGCACGTTTGCGCAGGTCAGACCCTGAACTTGCAAAATAGGCGGCCGACCCGGGCAAATTCCGCCACGGACGGTACTTTCACCCCGTACTGATGTGCCATGTATCCACTCGGGTGCGAGCGATGACGAGTATCGAGGGGGCGTAGCGTTTCATGTCGTCAACTGAGGTACGCGCGGCGATGCCGGGCGAGGGCGCGAGCATGCGGACGTTCATGGACGAGGTCTTCCGGGCGTTAGGGCGGCCGGAGCAGCGCCGTTGGGCCCAGGCCTATCTCTGGGCCCTGATCCATGCGTCGGGCAAGAAGACACCCCGCCGCATGGCGCTGGCGAAGCCCTTGCCCTCGGCAGCGGCACACGGTCTCCACCAGTTCATCAACGCGAGCCCGTGGGACTGGAATCCGGTACGCCACCGGCTCACCGCACTGGTCGCCGAGCGGACGACGCCGCACGCCTGGACCGTCGCCGACCTCATCATCCCCAAGCGGGGCGAGCACTCGGTGGGCGTGCACCGACGCGTGGACGCGGAGACCGGGCGCACCGTCAACTGCCAGCGTGCGCTGGTGTTCTTCCTCGCCTCGGGCGGACGGAGCTATCCGGTGGGCTGGAGCCTCCTGCTCGACGGTACGTGGGACTCGGACCGGGAGCGCCGACGCCGTGCGCGCATCCCCGACTCCGAGGCCGGACGCACCCCCGCCGACCATGTCACCGGGTACGCGGCCGAGGTGGCGGCGCAGCCCCGGCTGCCGCGCGTTCCCTGGGTGCTGGACCTCACCCGGTGCACGGAGGCGGCCGGGGTCCTCGCGGGTCTCGCCCGGCAGCGGGCGGACGTGGTGTGCGAGGTCCCGCCGGACCATCAGGTGCTCCTCGCGGGACAGCACCCGCCGGTCGTGACAGGTGTCAGCGCGCTGATGGAGGTGCGGCACGCCCGGCAGACCCATGTCCTGCTCCGGCGGGCCCCCGACGGCGGGGTCAGGGCCGTACCGGTCCACACCTACGCGGGCACGGTGACCACGCCCCGGCCGGCGCCCGGCGACGACGGGGCCGGGCGCACGTACCGCGTCCTGGAGAGACCCGACCCGGACGGCCGGCGGCCGCCCCGCTACTGGCTCACCACGCTGACCGACCACCGGGTGGAGGAGGTCCTGCGGCTGGCGCGCAGCCACACCTCGGCCCTCTCGGCCGTGGCCGTGCTGCGTCAGCGGTTCGGGGTCCTCGACTTCGAGGGCCGTTCGTTCCCCGGCTGGCACCACCACATGACCATGGCGTCGGCCGCCTACGTCCACCAGCGCCTGTCCCCCGGTCCTGGTGCCGGGACCGGCCCAGGCCCCGGTGCCGGCCCCGCGACCGCGCCGCCGCCGGGAGGGCCGCCCCGCCGGGTCCCGGCCGCCGCTCTCACCGGCGTCTCCAACTGACGTGGGGCCGAGGAGAGAAACGGGGCAGCAGGTGAGACGGGTACTCGTGGTGGAGCCGGACACCTCAACCGCGGCGGCCGTCGTCGGCGATCTGCGACGGCAGGGGTTCGCCGCCCACGGCGTCTCCACCGGGGCGCGGGCCCTGCGGGCGCACGGCGACGCGGATCTGGTGCTGTTCTCGCTGGACCTGCCCGATATCGACGGGCTGGAATTGTGCCGGGCCCTTCGGAATGGCGGAGACGCGGCACTGATAGCGGTCAGCACCGCCGACTCGGGATGCGAGCGAGTCCTCGTACTGCATGCGGGCGCGGACGACTGCGTGGTGAAATCCTGGGGATCGAGGGAAATCGGGGCCCGTATCGAAGCGGTTCTGCGTCGCACCCGACCCCGGCAGACACTTCCCGCCGCAATTTCCCTGAACGACCTGCATATCGATCCGTATCTGCGGGAAGTTCGACTGCACGAAAGGCTCGTCGGCGTCACGTCGAAGGAATTCGAGCTGCTGTACACCCTGGCCGCCACTCCGGAAACGGTCGTGACGCGGAAAGAACTGATGGCCCGGGTCTGGGGAAGCGACTGGGGGCACACCAGCCGCACGATCGACACCCATGTGAGCAGCCTCCGGGCGAAACTCGGCTCCAGCGGCTGGATCATCACGATCCGGGGCGTCGGCTACCGCATGGGGTACGCCTGGCGGATGCCGGAGACGTCCGCCGGCTGAGCAGTCCTCGGGCGGGCGGGGTCCCGGCCGAACGCGCTCGTCCCCGGGCCCCCGCCCGCCTCAGGCCGCCGCTTCCTCCAGCCGCCGCAGCAGCGGGTGGTGGGCCCCGCCGCTCGCCCCCACCGCCCGCCGCGCCCACCAGGCGGACGCCAGGTTCGAGGTCAGCAGCGGCCGGTGCGAGTCCTGCCGGGCCAGCTCGGTGAGGGCGGCGAGGGTGCCCATGCCCGTACCCGTGAACAGCAGGGCCGTGTCCGCGGGCAGCTCCCGCTCCCGTAGACGCCGCAGGATCGTCCCGGTCGTCACGGCGTACGGGTCGAAGCGCGCCTGACCGCCCGGCGCCGTGGCCTCCTCCGCCGGGACGAGCACCACCCCGTCGACCCTGAGGCCGGCCCGCTCCCAGAAGGCGCGGGAGGTGTCGGTGAGCCACGGCTCGTACGGGGAGACGAGCGTCAGCCGGTCCACCCCGAGGGCCTCGCAGACCGCGAGTATCGCCTGCGTGGAGGAGTGCACGGGCGAGCCGGCGCGCTCGGACAGCTCCTCGCAGAAGGCCCGGTCGCCCTCCGGTTCCAGCAGATAGTGCGAGGCGCTGCACGCCACCACGGCGGCGTCCAGCCGCAGCGCGCCGAAGCTCCCGAGCACGTCCGGCAGCACCGCGTTGTACGTCTCCAGCATCGCCCTGAGCCCGGCCCCGGGAGTCACCGGGAAGCGGGCGGCGTACACATTCATTCCGGCGCCGAGCAGTTGGTTGAACTCCGGTTCCGCCGTGGGGTTTTCCGGCGGCACGACAACCCCCAGACGAGGCAGCGAGAAGAGATCCATGGACGCACCGTAGGACACGCTCACCATCAATGGTCCGCCGAACGCCCGCTCATGGGCACTCCCTTTCCTGCCCTGACGTCTCCTGACACTCCTTGACACTCCGCAACACAGCCCTGACACCACAGGCGTTGTTCTTTTCGGCCAGGCGACGAAGGATACGAGTCAGCGAATGCAACCCCGATCGCCCACCCCTTTCACGGAAAGCGGAGCAAAGGAAATGGCAGCAGAAGGACCGGATAAACAGGAGCGGCGGCCCCGCATATCGGATGCGACGCTGCGGGATTCCGCGCACATGGCGGGGGTGGAGTTCGGCCCCGCGGACGCCGCCGTCATCGCGGATCTGCTGGTGCGGACGGGCGTCGAGCTCGTCGAGGTGGGCATGGTCTCCGGCCCGGACTCCAAGGACGCCGCGCTCGTCCTCGCCACCCACGAGGCGGTCACCCCCGAGCGCAGCATGACGCTCGTCGTCGTACGCGACCGGCGGCAGGTCGCCCGCGCGCTGGACGAGGCCGAGCGCCTGGGCGTGCGCCACATCATGTACTCCATCCCCACCTCCGAGCAGCACGCACAGCTGAAGCTCGACTCGGCGAGCCCCAGGTTCCTCCAGGCGCTGGCCCGTTCGGCGATCCAGCAGGCGAAGGACCGGGGCTT
This sequence comes from Streptomyces sp. MGP-P1, assembly GCF_057766565.1. NCBI lineage: Bacteria > Bacillati > Actinomycetota > Actinomycetes > Kitasatosporales > Streptomycetaceae > Streptomyces > Streptomyces sp. MGP-P1. The sequence continues at coordinate 763,276 of NZ_JBYMEM010000005.1, forward strand.
CCACGTCACGTTCAGCGGCGAGGACGGGGCCCGTACGCCCCGGGAGCGGCTCGTCCCCTATGTGGAGGCGGGGTTCGCGGCGGGGGCGGACCGCTTCCGGCTCGCGGAGACCGTGGCCCACCTCTCGCCCTGGCAGATGGAGGAGGTCATCGCGGACCTCACCGTGATCGACGGCTCCGAGATCGAGATCCACTCGCACAACATGCTGGGCATGGCCGTCGCCAACTCCCTGGCCGCCGTGCGGGCGGGGGCCCAGTGGATCTCCGCGACCGTCGGCGGCATCGGTGAGCGCGGCGGCAACGCCCCGCTGGCGGAGCTGCTCACCTCGCTGCGCGTCATCCACGGCGACACCCGCTTCGACCTCACCCATCTCACCGAGCTGTCCCGGATCGCCCTGCGGGGCGCCGGCCTCGGGGAGGCCTTCCAGTCCGGGCCGACCACCCCGCACGCCTTCGCCTACGAGCTGCCGGGCCAGCTGAGCCACCCGCACGCGTACGAGACGCTGCCCGCCGAACTCGTCGGGAACCGGCGCGAGTTGCGCGTCCGGACCCGACTCACCGGCGCCCTGGTCCGCTGGGCCCTGGCCGACTCGGGCCTGGACGTCGACGTCGACGCCTTCACCCCGTGGCTGGCCGCGCGGCAGGAACGGGACGGCCGCCCGCTGCTGGACCGGGACACGATCCGCAAGGCCGCCGTCGACTTCCGGCCCGTACCCGCGTAGTCGGCCCCGGATCCGCGTAGTCCGGCCCGTGCCAACACAGCCCGGCCCCGTACCCACGCAGCCTGACCCGTGACTACCCAGCCCGGCCCCGGACCCGCGCAGCCCGACCCCGGACCCACGTGGTCGGCCCCTACCCGCGCAGCCCGGCCCCGGACCCACGCAGTCCGGCCCCGTACCGGCGCAACCCGACCCCGGACCCGCGTACCCGACCCCCCACCCACGCAGTCCGGCCCGTGCCAACACGGCCCGCCCCGTACCCGCGCCGCGCACTTCACCCCCATGCCAACCCCACCACCCGTATACGGAGTTCACGATGCCCATCGCCACCCTCACCGGCGTATGCCCCGAGTGCGAGACCGATCTGACCGTCCCCCCGGTCACCCTGGGCGAGACCCTCTCCTGCCCCGAGTGCGTCCTGACCCTCCGCGTCGAGGCCGTCGAGGACGGCCGGCTGACGCTGGAGATGGTCGAGGTGCAGCTGCGCGACTGGGGTCAGTGAGATGGCCGCCGACCGCCCCGTCGCCCTCGTCGCGGACCGGATCGCCTGGGAGGAACGCCGGCTCATCGAGGCGGCCCCGGCCTTCGGCCTCCGGATCGACTGGGTCAACGACGAGTCCCTCTCCCTGGGCCATCCGGACGCCCCGTCGATCAAGGGGTACGACACCCTCCTCGTCCGCAGCCGCAGCTACACCCGGGGCGGGCTGATCGCCACCCTCGCCGAGGCCGCCGGCGTCCCCACCCTGAACACCGCCCGGGCCATCCACGCCTGCGAGAACAAGGCCGCCCTGCGCGCCCTGCTCCACACGGCGGGCGTACCCGTCCCGGACCACCGGCTCGTCCTCTCCCGCAAGGACTTCGCCAAGGCGCTCGCCGATCTGCCCCTCCCCCTCGTCCTCAAGCCCGTCTTCGGCGGGATGGGCAAACGGGTCACGCTCATCCGGCACGCCGACACCGCCCACTCCGTGTACGACTACATCGAGGACCTGGCCCACGCCTTCGAGCAGGCCAGTGTGGTGGAGCCGTACCTCGGCGGCAGCTCGGTGCGGTGCCTGGTCGTCGGGCGGGAGCTGATCGGGGCCGCCGAGTTCGCGAGCGGCGGCAGCGACTGGCGCAACAACGCGGCCCTCGGCAACAAGAACCGCGCGATCGACCACGACCCCGACGTCCTCAAGATCGTCGACGGTGTGGTCGACGTCCTCGGACCCGGGATCTACGGGATCGACCTCTTCGCCACCCCCGACGGTCACGTCGTCAACGAGGTCAACCACGCCCCCGGCTTCCGGGCCGTGGCCTCGGCCACCGGAGCGGACATCCCCTCGGCCATCGGCCGTTATCTGCAGGAGCTACTCGCATGATCCGCGCAGGAGTCGTCGGGGCCTCCGGGCTCGCCGGCGGCGAACTCATCCGCCTCATCACCCAGCACCCCGACCTGGAGCTGACCTTCCTCGGCGGCTCCTCCAACATCGGCCGCCGCCCCTCCGAGCTCCACCCGGGCCTCCGGCTCGGCCACGGGCTGACCGTGCAGCCGGTCACCGAGGACGTCGTCGACCAGGTCGACGTCCTCTTCCTGGCCACCCCGGCCCCGGTCTCGGCCGAGCTGTCCGCGCTGCTCGCCGACCGCGTCCCGGCCATCGTCGACCTCAGCGGCGCGTTCCGCATCCGTACGCCGGAACTGCACGACCGCTGGTACCCCAAGGTCCACCGGCGCACCGACCTGGCGGACCGCTTCGTCTACGGCGTGCCCGAGCTGGTCGGCGACCAGCTGAAGGACGCCCCGCTGATCTCGCTGCCCGGCTGCTACGCCACCGCGATCACCCTGGGCCTCGCCCCGCTCACCCTCGGCCTCGGGCTCGACCTGAAGACGGTGGTGGTGGACGGAAAGAGCGGGTCCAGCGGTGGCGGCATCCAGCTGCGCACCTCCGACCTGCACCCGTTCCGGGCCGGGGCGATCGCCCCGTACTCCCCGACCGGGCACCGGCACGCCGCCGAGGTCGGCGACTTCCTGGAGCGGAGCAAGCCCGGCACCATCGGCAACCTCTCCATGTCGGCGTACGGCGTCCCCAACGTGCGGGGCCTGCTGACCAGTTCGTACGTGTTCACCGACGAGAAGGTGGACCAGCGCGAGCTGAACCGGGCCTACCTCCGCTTCTACAAGGGGCGGCCCTTCGTCCGGGTGCGGCGGCACGACGAGACGCTGATCCCGGTGCCCGACCCGCAGGTCGTCCTCGGCTCCAACTACGCGGACGTGACGGTCCTGCTCGACGAGGAGGGCGGCCGGATCGTCGTGCTGGCAGCGCTCGACAACCTCGTCAAGGGAGCCGCGGGCCAGGCCGTGCAGGCGACGAACCTGCGGTTCGGCCTGCCGGAGGAGACGGGACTCACGCAGCAGCCGGTGATGCCGGCATGAGCGCAAACCGTGCCACTCCCCGTGTACCCACGGTGGTGAAGCTCGGCGGCAGCTGCCTGGACGACCTCGACGGCACCTGGTGGGACGACCTGGCCCGGCTCGGCCGGGACCGCCCGCTGATCCTCGTCCACGGCTGGTCCAAGCCGCTGAAGAAGCTCGACGCCCGCTACAGCGAACCGTCGGCGATCCTGCGCGACCGGTACGGCAACCAGAGCCGGTGGACCACCCCCGAGGTCATCGACGACATCAAGACCGTCAGCGCCGTGCTGGCCGAGGACGTCCTCGCCCGGCTGGCGACCCGCGGCATCACCGCCGAACGGCTGCTCGGCAGCGACGGGCTGGTCGGCGCGGGCCCGGGCGAACGCTGGTGGTGGCGGGAGAAGCAGCTCGTCGAGCTGGAGAACCTCGTCGGTCCGATCACCGGCGTCGACCCGGCCCCGCTGAAGGACCTCCGGCCGGGCCGCGCCCACCTCGTCACCCCGCTCGCCCGGAACGCGGCGGGCCAGGAGGTCAACACCGACGCCGACCGGGCCGCCGCCGCCATCGCCGGGGCCACCGGCGCAGCGGACCTGGTCCTGGTCACCGACGTCGGCCATCTGCTCATCGACGGCGAGCCGGTGCGCCGGATCAGCGCCGAGGACGCGGCCGTCTTCCGCGACCGGGGAGCCAAGGGCGGCATGCGCAAGAAGCTGCGCGCCGCGGGCGAGGCCCTGGAGCGCGGCGTCGAGCGCGTCGTCATCGGCAGCGCCGCCGTCACGGAGCTGCTGGACGGCTCCACCGGCACGCTGATCACCCCGGAGCGTGCCACCACGGCAGGAGCGGGCGCATGAGCAGATCACGTGTGCTGGTCGTCAACAACGGAACACTGTCCCTGCCACAACTCCGCGCACGCTTCGAAGAGTTGGGCTCGGACACGGAGACCGTCGACGCCTCGTCCGTACCCTCCCGGATCAACGGCCGCTACCAGGCGATCGTGCTGAGCGGCACCAAGGTGCGCGCGTACGACAGCGCGTTCTACCAGCCCCTGATCGACCTGGTCACCACGGCGGACGTGCCCGTCTTCGGCATCTGCGGCGGGATGCAGATCCTCGCCGTCGCGGCGGGCGGCCGGCTCGTGGAAGGGCCGCAGCGGGTCGGCGGCCACGAGGCGCGGGTGGACACGGAGGAGCCCCTCTTCAGCTACGTGAAGCCCACGGTCACCGTCTTCCACCGGCACACCCTCTACCTCCAGGAGGCCCCGGCGGGCTACCGCTCGATCGGCCGCTCCGAGCACGCGCCCGTGGAGTTCCTGCGCTCGGACGACGGCCGGATTTACGGAGCCCAGGCCCATCTGGAGTTCCGCAGGGACGGCCTGGAGATCCTGCGGGGCTTCGCACGGCTCTACCAGTGACCGGGCCGGCCACCGAGCCCGCCGACGACCCCTTCGTACCGGACAAGGACTTCGCCATGAGCGCAGCAGTGGAGAAACCGCAGGACCCCGCCCTCACCGTGCACCTCAACGGCAGCGGCGGCGCCATCAAAGGATGGGTGGTGATCGACACCCTCGTCGACGGTCTGGCGATGGGCGGCACCCGGATGACCACCGGGGTGACCGAGGAGGAAGTCGCGGGCCTGGCCCGGGACATGACCGAGAAGTTCACCCTGGCGGGGCTGCGCATCGGCGGCGCCAAGGCGGGGATCGTCGCCGACGCCGCGAACGCCCGGGGCGCGGGCCGCGAGGAGACCTTCCGCACCTTCGGCCGCACGGTCAAGCCCCTCCTGCACGGCGGCATCCACCTCGGCATCGACATGGGCGTCACCCCCGCCGACCGGGCCGTCTTCTTCGAGGAGGCGAAGTACGACCCCCGCTACCGGCTCGGGGCCCCGGACATGCCGATCGACTGGCGTACGTACTACGAGCCCCTGATCGACGCCACCGGTCACGGGGTCGGGGTCGCCGCGATCACCGCCCTGGAGGCGAGCGGCCGCACCGGGCCCGCCCGGGTCGTGGTGCAGGGGTTCGGCGCGGTGGGCCGGGCGGTGGCACGGTTCCTGGAGGACCGGGGCCACATCGTCGTGGGCATCGCGGACGTCCGGGGCACGATCAGCGCGGACCGGCTTCCGGTCGCCGAACTGGTCGCCATCACCGATGAGTTCGGGGCCGTCGACCGCACCCGGCTGCCGCAGGACGTGAAGCTCTCCGGCGAACCGGACGCCTGGCTCGACGTGGACGCCGACCTCCTGATCCTGGCCGCGCAGAAGTACGCGATCAACGCCGAGAACGCCCACCGGCTGCGGGCCGGCCTGGTGGTCGAGGGCGCCAACCTCGCCTCCAGCGCGGCGGCCAAGGAGAAGGTGGCCGCCTCGGGGGCCGGGCTGGTCCCGGGCGTGATCGCCAACATCGGCGGCGCGGCCTCGGCGGCCCTGGCCGTCACCCGGGTCGTCCCGTTCGACCTGGCGGCCCAGGCGCGCAAGGCGTGGGTCTTCGACTGGGTCGGCGAGCGGGTCCGGCAGAACACCCGGGACCTGCTGGAGATCGCGGCCGCACGGGCGGGCGACCCGCTGCCCGAGCTGCTCGCGGCCCGCCGGAAGGAGCGCTGATGGGCACGGCGGCGAGGGAGCGGCCGAGCTCGGCTGTGGGGGCCACCGCGCCCGGGGAGCGGTCGGCTTCCGGAGGCGCGGCCGTTACCGAAGAGCGCGCCGCCGAGTACCGCCGCCGGGGCTGGTGGCGCGACGAGACCTTCCTCGACGATCTCCACCGCCAGGCACGCGAGCACCCACGCCGCCCGGCCATAGCGGGCCGGCGCGTGGCGGAGTCCCGCACCGACACGCTCGACTACGCCGAACTGAACCGGCTGACCGACCGCTTCGCGCTGGCACTTCTGGACCTGGGCGTCCGCCGGGGCGACTTCGTGGCCGTGCAGCTCCCCAACCGGTGGGAGATGGTGCCGCTGATCTTCGCCTCCATCCGGGTCGGCGCGGTCGTCATCCCGATCTCGCCCCTCTGCACGGAGGAGGAGTTGCGCCATCGCCTGGGCCTCACCGAGGCCAGGGTGTGCGTCACGCTCCCCGCGTGGTCGGGCACCCCGCTGGCCGGGATCGCGGCGCGGCTGAGAGACGAACTCCCCTCGCTGGAGCACGTGTTGGTGGTGGACGGCCCGGTACCCGAGGGTGCGCATCCCTTCCACGACCACTTCGTGGCGGAGGAACGGGAGGAGCGGGAAGGCGCCGTCGCCCGGCTGGAGGGTCTGGCGCTCGGCCCGGACGACCCGTTCGTGGTGCTGTTCACCTCCGGCACCACCGGCCTGTCCAAGGGCGTGGTGCACAGCCAGAACACGGTCCACTCGGCCGTACGCGGATACGTCGACGCGTTCGGGGCGGCCGATGGTGAGGGCCGGGAGTGGGTGGCGGCGGTCTCCACGCCGCTCGTCCACTACTCGGGCTTCGCGCAGGGCGTGCTGGCCGGGGTCATGCTGGGCGGCACGGTCGCCTTCCAGGACGTCCGCCGCAACGAGGCGCTGCTGGACCTGGTGGAGCGGTACGGGGCGACCCTGCTGTACGGGCCGCCCGCCACCCTCGCCGATGTGACCGCGTCCCAGCGGGCCGAGCGGCGCGACACGAGCACGCTGCGGCACGTGGTGATCGGCTCGGCCCCGGTCCTGAAGGAGCTGGCCGACGAGGTCCACGAGACGCTCGGCGCGCGCGCCCACTCGCTGTGGGGCATGTCGGAGAACGGCCCCGTGACGACCACCCGCCCCGAGGACCCCGAGGGCTGGGCGGCGCGGAGCAACGGCAGCGCGATCGACGCGATGGAGACCCGGATCGAGACCTCGGAGGCGTACGGGAGTGAGGCGTACGGGAGTACCGACGTCACGGGGGCGGTGGGCCGGCTCAAGGTACGCGGCGCGTCCCTCGCGCTCGGATACCACCGGCGTTCCGAGGCGTTCGGGGCCGAGCTGGACGAGGACGGCTGGTTCGACACCGGCGACCTCGCCCGGGACGACGGCCGGGGCGGCATCCGCATCATCGGCCGGGCCCGGGACGCGGTCGTGCGGGACGGGCGGGTCGCGCCGATGACGGAGCTGGAGGCGGTCATCGGCAGCCATCCCAAGGCGGAGGAAGCCGCACTGGTCGGCCTGGAAGCGGCCGGCGGGCAGGGCCCCGGCACCGTGATCGTCGCCGTCGTCGTCCCGCGCGGCGGCCGGGGACCCACGCTGGCGGAGATCCGGGCCCGCGTCACACGGGCGGGCCACGACACCCGCTTCCTGCCGGACCGGCTGGAGCTCCTCCCCGCCCTCCCCAAGACCCTGACCGGCAAGGTCCGCAAGGCGGAACTGCGCGAGCGGTACACCACGGACACGACCCCCGCCTGACATCCACCGGAGCGTCCCCGCGCCCCGCCCCCTCACCCACCGAGCGCTGGAGCTGTGCCATGCCCGAACGCACCCCGGACCCACCGGTCCCCGTACCGGTCACCCTGTCGGCGACCCTCGCCGCCGACGAGGCCCTGGCCCGCCGCCGCCGGGCCGGGGAGCGGGTCCTGTCGATGGCGAGCGGGGAGATCGGCCTGCCCGTGCTTCCCGCGCTCCGCGACCGGCTGGCGGCGGCGGCCGAGGAGAACGCGTACGGCTCCGTGGCCGGCAGCCCCGCCCTGCGCACCGCCGTCGCCGGGTACTGGCAGCGGCGCGGCCTGGGCGTCGACCCGGGGCTGGTCGTGGCGGGTCCGGGCAGCAAGTCGTTGCTGTTCGCCCTGCTCCTGGCCATCGGCGGGGACGTGATCGTGCCGGTGCCGGGCTGGGTGAGTTACGCCGCCCAGGCCCGGCTGGCCGGGGCCCGCCCCCTCCCCGTGCCGATCCTGCCGGGGCAGGGAGGGGTGCCCGACCCGGACCGACTGCGCGAGGCGGTCGCCGACGCGCGGGCCGCCGGGCAGCACCCCCGGGCCGTCGTCGTGACCGTGCCGGACAACCCGACCGGCACGGTCGCGTCGGCCGCCACCGTACGGCGGTTGGCGGAGGCGGCCCGCGAGCTCGACCTGGTCGTCGTCTCCGACGAGATCTACGGCGACCTGGTGTACGACAGCTCCGAGCCGGCCGTCTCCCCGGCCCTGTACGCACCCGAACGGACCGTCGTCACCACCGGGCTCACCAAGAACCTGGCGCTCGGCGGCTGGCGTACGGGCGTGGCCCGGCTGCCCGACAGCGAGCGGGGGCGGGCCCTGCACACCCGGCTCGTGGCGGTCGCCAGCCAGATCTGGTCGAGCCCGCCCGCACCGGTGCAGACGGCGGCCGCGTACGCCTTCGGGGAGCCGCCGGAGGTCGTCGAGCGGGTCGCGGCGAGCCGGCGGCTGCACGGGACGGTGGTGCGCGCGGTCGCCGCCCGCTTCACCGCCGTGGGCGCGGAGCTCGCCCCCGTGGCCGCGACCTGCTACCTCTACCCGGACTTCGAGCCCCTGCGGGAGCACCTGGCGAGGGCCCACGGGGTGCACGGCGGCGACGGACTGGCCGCACTGCTCTCGGAGCGGTACGGAGTCGGCGTGCTGCCCGCGAGCGCGTTCGGGGAGGCCGGCCGGCCCCTGCGGATCCGCGCGGCGACCAGCCACTTCTACGGCGACACCGCCGAGCAGCGGACGGCGGCACTGGAAGCGGCGGAGACGGGGGCGGATCCGCTCGCCCTGCCGTGGATACGGGGCTCGGTCGACCGGATCGGCGAGGTCCTGGCCGACCTCGCGGGCGCACCGGCCCCCACGCTCGCCCCGCACGCCTGATGCCCGCCGACCATCCACGTACCGCCTGATGTCACCCGACCCATCCACGTACTGAAGGAGAAGACCGATGCCCCACTCCCACCTCCCCGTCCTCTTCGAGGCCCTCTACGCCGGCGAACGCCACGTCGGCTTCGGCCGCCCCGAGGACGGTGCCCCGCACACCCTGTACCGGGTGGAGGACGGCCGGGTCGCCGCCGCCTTCATCGCCACCGACGGGTCTTTGGAGGCCCTGCGGGCTTACCTCACCGAGGGGGCGACGAGCACCGTCGTCACGGCCGGGGACCCGGAGCTGCGGCTGCTGCCGCCGCTGCTGCCGGGGGGCGCGGGCAACGCCCTGCTGAGCGGCTTCATGGGCACGCACAAGAAGAAGTGGGGCGGCGAAACAGCTCCGGAGGACGGCGAGTTCACCCCGCCCAAGTGGTTCTTCAAGGGGTTCGGCGACTGGGTGAAGCTGCCCGGCGAGGACCTGAACGTGCCCGCACGGCCGGTCGCCCTCATCGAGGAGCCGGAGGTCGCCCTCGTCTACGTCAACGACGCGGACGGCACACCGCACTACGCCGGCTACACCTTCGGCAACGACCTGTGCGACATCGGCCTGCACCGCCAGGACCCGGGCTACAACCCGTACTGCAAGCTCTGCGACACCGCCCTCACCCCGTGGCTGTTCCTCGGCCCGCCGCCGCGCACGGTGACCGGCCGGGTCACGATCGTGCGGGACGGGGCGACGGCCTGGGAGGGCCCGTTCGACTGCGGCGACGACGCCCTCTACTACCGGGTGCGGGACATGGCGGACCACCTGTTCACCTTCCCGGCGGTACGGCGGCCCGGACTGGTCAACTACGTGCTGCTGGGCGCCGACGAGGCCAGCTTCCACGACGGGTTCCGGATCGCCGACGGCGACCGCATCGCCATCGACGTGAAGAGCCACGGGGTCGCCTTCGAGAACCGGGTGCGGTACGTCACGCCGACCCCGTCCACCACGCCCGCCGCCGCTCCGTCCCCCGAGGCCGCAACTGTCGCAACGGCATGAACACCTCGTGAAACGGCGGCGGTTGGCCTGTGCAGCGACCATCGGGCACAGGCACGCTCTGAACGCGACCACCGTCCGCCGGCCTTCGCAGAACTTCGCCGAACTTCACAGGACTTCGCAGGACTTCGCAGGAGGAGACCGCACCGTGCCCGCCACCGCCAAGAAACAGGTGCATCTCGCAGCGCAGCTGCCCGGCATCCACAATGTGACCGTCTGGTCGGACCCGCGCTCCGGGAGCCAGATATCCATCGACTCCTTCATCCGGCTCGCACAGACCGTCGAGCGCGGCAAGTTCGACTTCTTCTTCCTCGCCGAAGGGCTGCGGCTGCGCGAGCACAAGGGACAGGTCTACGACCTGGACATCACGGGACGCCCGGAGAACCTCACCGTGCTGAGCGCCCTGGCCGCCGTCACCACGCACCTGGGCCTCGCCGCCACGGTCAACGCCACCTTCAACGAGCCGTACGAGACGGCGCGCCGGTTCGCCACCCTGGACCGGCTCAGCGGAGGGCGGGCCGCCTGGAACGTCGTCACCAGCTACGACGCCTTCACCGGCGAGAACTTCCGCCGAGGCGGCTTCCTCCCCGAGGCGGACCGCTACACCCGAGCCGCGGAATTCCTCACCACCGCGCGGGAGTTGTGGGACAGCTGGCCGGGCGGCGATCCGCGGGCCGACGCGGCGTCGGGCGAGTTCATCGCCCCCGGGGCCGGCCGCTTCGCCCATCGGGGGCAGCACTTCGACATCTCCGGCCGGTTCACCACTCCGCCCGGGCCGCAGGGCCACCCGGTGATCATCCAGTCGGGCGAGTCCGACGCGGGCCGGGAGTTCGCCGCGTCCGACGCGGAGGTCATCTTCAGCAAGCACAACCGCATCGACGTGGCCCGGGACTTCTACCGGGACGTGAAACGACGCCTCGCCGCGTACGGCCGGAGCCCCGAGGACCTGCTGATCCTCCCCACCGCCAACGCGGTCGTCGCCGACACCGACGAGGAGGCCGCCGCCTACGCGGCGGAGATCAGCCGCGAACTGGTCAGCCCCCGGACGGCGATCGCCCACCTGGAGGCGGTCTGGGGCCGCGACCTGTCCGCGTACGACCCCGACGGGCCGCTCCCCGACATCGAGCCCGAGGACGACGCCCACTTCCTCAAGGGGCACTCCGTCTTCCGCAAGGGCCGGGCGGAGACGGCCCGGCAGTGGCGCAAGCTCGCCGCGGAGCGGAACCTCTCCATCCGGGAGCTGGTCATCGAGGTCGGCGGACGCCAGACGTTCGTCGGCAGCCCGCGGACGGTCGCCGACGCCATCGACGACTACGTCCAGACCGAGGGCGCCGACGGCTTCGTCCTCGTCCCCCACCTCACCCCGGGCGGCCTGGACGACTTCGTGGACCGGGTGGTGCCGATCCTCCAGGAGAAGGGCGTCCACCGCGACGCCTACACCGGCACCACGCTCCGGGACCACCTGGGCCTGTCCGACGCACCCCGCCCGGCCGGATGGGGCGGCCCCGGGCAGCCCCTGCGCACCGGGCGCGACGACAAGGAGACCTCCGCATGACCGGCACGCAGGGCGCCCCCGACGCCTCCCTCCACCTGGCCGTCGCGCTCGACGGGGCGGGCTGGCACCCGGCGGCCTGGCGCGAGGAGGGCGCTCGCCCCGGCGAGCTGCTCGACGCCGCCTACTGGGCCGACCTGGTCACCGAGGCCGAACGCGGTCTGCTGGACTTCGTCACCCTCGAGGACGCCCTCGGCCTCCAGTCCGCCGCCTTCCACCTCCCCGACGACCGCACCGACCAGGTCAGGGGCAGCATCGACGCGGTGCTGCTCGCCGCTCATCTCGCCCCGCTCACCACGCACATCGGCCTGGTGCCGACCACCAACGTCACCCACACCGAACCGTTCCACCTCGCCATCGGCATCGCCACCCTCGACCACGCGAGCCGGGGCCGGGCCGGCTGGCGTCCGCAGATCGCGTCCCGCGCCGCCGACGCCGCCCACTTCGGCCGCCGCACCACACCGCAGCTCACCGAGGACGACGTGACCGACCCGGAGCGGATCTCCCGGCCGCTGCGCGCCCTCTTCGCGGAGGGGGCCGAGGTGGTCGAGGCGGCACGACAGCTCTGGGACAGCTGGGAGGACGACGCGGAGATACGGGACGCGGCGACGGGCCGCTTCATCGACCGCGACAAGGTCCACCACATCGACTTCCAGGGCGCGCACTTCAGCGTGAAGGGCCCGTCGATCACCCCGCGCACCCCCCAGGGCCAGCCGCCCGTGGTCAGCCTCGCGCACGCGACCACGCCGTACGAGTTCGCGGCCCTCAGCTCCGACGTCGTCGCCGTCACCCCGCACGACCGGCCGGGCACGGCGGCGATCCTCGCCCAGGTCGCGGAGGCGGTGGAGCGAACCGGCCGGGACCTGAACGACCGCCCGCTGCGGACCTTCGCGGACCTGATCGTCCTCCTGGACGAGGAACCGGGCGCGGCGGCGCGGCGCAAGGACCGGCTGGACGAGGCGGCGGGGGCCGAACTCGCCTCCGACGCGGAGATCTTCACCGGTACGCCCGCCGAACTGGCCGACCTGCTGGTCGACCGGCACTCCACGGGCCTGGACGGCTTCCGGCTCCGCCCGGCCGTCCTGCCGCACGACCTCACGGCGATCACCCGGGGACTGGTCCCGGAGCTCCAGCGGCGCGGGGTGTTCCGTACGGAGTACACCTCCACCACCCTCCGCGGCCACCTGGGCCTGGAGCGCCCCACCAGCCGCTACGCGAAGGCGGGGTGACGCGCGCCCCGGACGGCCGGGGCCGAACCCGCGGCCGGGCCCCCGCCGTCGATCCCGGGCGGACGATCACCGGCGCGAGGGCCGTCGCCGGCCCGGCCCGTGCTCGTCGCCGGCTCGGCCCGCGCCCGCCGCGGGTGCGGACGGCTGTCGCCGGGGGCGCCGGTCACCCCGTGGAGCGGCCGGTCTCCGTGAGCGGACCGTACGCGTCCGGGCGGCGGGTGGTCAGGAACGGGAACAGCTCCAGCCAGTCGCGGCGGGCGTCGAGATCGAGGTCGGCGACCAGCACGGCGGGCTCGTCGCGCGGGGCCTGGGCCAGGACCCGGCCGTACGGGTCCACGACGAAGGAGCTGCCGTAGAAGGTGAGGCCGTTCTCCGCGCCGATACGGTTCGGCACGATCATGAAGGTGGCGTTGGCGATGGCGTTCCCGGTGATCACCTTCTGCCAGAGCGGCTGGGAGTCGAAGCCGGGGAAGCCGGGCTCGGAGCCGATGGCGGTCGGGTAGACGAGGATGTCGGCCCCGGCGAGCGAGTAGGCGCGCGCCAGCTCCGGGAACCACTGGTCCCAGCAGGTCGGCAGGCCGAGGCGGGCCTCGTCGACCGTGACCAGCGGGAAGGCGTCGTCGCCCGCCGGACCGGGGCGGAACCAGTCGTCCTCGTAATACCCCTCGGTGACCGGGATGTGGGTCTTGCGGGTGCGCTGGGCGAGGGTCCCGTCGGGGGCGACGAGGATCGCGGTGTTGTAGCCGAGGCCGTCGTCCTCACCCGCGGGCGCCGGGGCCTTCTCGTACAGCGAGGCGTGCACGTACACGCCGTGCTCGCGGGCGGCCTCGGCCGCGAAGGTGAAGGTGGGACCCGTCAGCAGCTCCTCCGCCCCGGCGGGCTCGGGGTGGTCGGCCCGGCGCACGACGGCGAAGTACGGCGACAGCGTCAGCTCCTGGAGGCAGACCACGCGGGCGCCCTCGGCCGCCGCGATCCGGATGCCGTCCAGCAGGGCGGCCCGGTGCTCGGCGGGGTCCCGGTGCCAACGCTGCTGGACCGCCGCCACGCGCAGGGGGGCGCGCTCGGCGGGGCGGGTCCGGGTCGGGGAAGCGGGCGGGTCGTACGCGGTGATCAGACGCATGGCGGGTTCCTGGGGAGCGAGGGGCCGACGGTCCTCGGGGAGGGAGGGGCCGTCGGGACGGGCGCGAGGCGGGACAGGCGTGCCGGAACGTTCCGGCACTGACGGGAATCTAGCTGTGCCGGAACGTTCCGGCAACCCTCCGTCCCGCCGCCGGGGAACGTCTAGACTTCACCCCCGTGACCTCCCGGACCGTGACCCTGCTCGATGTCGCCCGCGCCGCCGGGGTCTCCAAGAGCACCGCCTCCGACGCGCTCCAGGGCTCGGGACGGGTCGCGGAGGCCACCCGGGACCGGGTCCACGCCGTCGCGGAGGAGCTCGGCTACCGCCCCAACAGCGCCGCCCGGCGGCTGCGCCGCGCCGGCACCGGAACCGTCGGGCTGCATCTGCCGGCGACCGCGACCCGGCTGGACTACTACATGAACCTCGCCTTCGGGGCGGTCGAGCGCGCCCAGGAGGACGGGCTCGACCTGGTGCTGCTCGCCGCCTCGGGGGCGGCGGGCGGGCGGATCGCCTCACGCGTCGACGGCCTGCTGGTGATCGACCCCGAGGTAGGCGACAGCGCGGTGCCGGGGCTGCTCGACGCGGGCGTCCCGGTGGTGACCGGCGAGCGCTACCTCGGCCCGGCCGGCGGCCCCAGCGGCGCCGTGGTCTGCGACAACGCCGCCTCCCTGACGGCCCTCCTCGACCATGTCACCGAGCGCGGCGCCCGCCGCCCCGCGCTCCTCGCCCCGTCCGGCTCCTCCGCCTGGGCGACCGCCCTGCGCGCGACGGCCGGGTCCTGGGGGCGGGCCCACGGGGTGGCGGTGGCCCTGCGCACCGTGCCCTTCGCCGCGACCCCGGCCGAGGCCGAGGCGGCCACCCGGGCGCTGCTCGCCGCCGACCCCGCCGTGGACGCCGTGATCTGCGCCCCCGACGGCTCCGCCCCCGGCGTCCTGCGCGCGGCGGCGGCCCTCGGCCGGGAGGTCGGCGCACCCGAGAGGAACGACGACCCGGGCGGGGCACCCGACGGAAACGACCCGGGCGCCCCGCCCGGAGGTGGCCTCCTCGTCGCGTCCTGCGTCGACGGCGCCGCGACCCGGGGCGCCGAACCGCCCGTCACCGCCGTCGACCTGCGCCCCGCCGCGTACGGGCGCGCCTGCGCGGAGCTGCTCTGCGACATCCTCGGGGGCCGCGCGGCCCCCGACACCGTCCGCCGCCACGCGTGGTCCCTGGAGCTCCGGGCCTCCACGGGGTCACCGAGCTGACCAACCTCCGGCGGACGGCGACCGGTTGCAGTCCTCCGTCTCTCCGCAATGTGAACGTTGTGAGTCGACTGGCAACTGGCGTGGCGGCCTTGACATTTCACCGCGCGGCCGGTGATAAGATCATCTTACTTCCAGTGGGCTGATGGCGTATGGGGGCATTCCGGGAGGGATGAAATCCTCGGCCCCACCTTCGGAGGGGCACCTCCCGAAGCGGCGCACGGTCGTGGCGAACGAGCCCTGACTGCGTGCCGCCTGACGGGGTGTCAAGCCGTTTCCGCCATGGCACTTGAAGTGAGTCTCATGACATTTCCACAGGGCCCCGTCTTCTGGGCGCTGGTTGTCGTAGCACTGGTCGCCGTGGGTGCCGTTCTGCGGGCTCGCGCGACCAACGTCAAGCTCCGCAGACACCATGCGGAGCTGCGCCAGGAGCGCGACGCGCTCCTGCACCAACGGGACGAACTCCACGTCGTCCACAACGGTCTGCTCCAGCGCCAGTCCACCGAGCTGGCGGAGGTCCGCAAGGACGCCGAGGAGGAGACCAAGGCCGTCCTCAAGGCCGCCGTCCGCACCCTCCAGGGCCTCGCGGACGAACAGCAGGTCGTGATCGAGAAGGCCCAGCGCAAGTACGGCGACGACCCCGGGATCCTCGCCGACCTGATGGCCATGGACCACGCCAACAGCCAGTTCGGCCGACGCGCCCAGGGCATCGCCGTGCTCTGCGGCGGCTGGCTCGGCCGGCGTGAGACCGTGGCCTCCGTCTTCGACGTGGCCCGCAGCGCCCAGGGCCGTATCCGGCACTTCGACCGGGTCCGGGTCAACGGCCAGGTGAACTTCTCCGTGGTCAGCCGGGCCGTCGAACCCGTCGCCGTGGTCCTCGCCGAGCTGCTCGCCAACGCCACGAACTACTCGGCCCCCGGCACCCCGGTCGAGATCAACATCCAGGCCGTGCCGACGGGCGTCTGCCTCATCGTCGACGACGCCGGCCTCGGCATGGGCCAGGAGGAGAAGGACCGCGCGGCGGCACTCCTCTCCCCCCAGGCCGCGATCAGCGTCTCCAGCCTGGGCATCCCGCCGCAGTTCGGGTTCGCCGTCTCCGGGATGCTCGCCGCCCGCTACGGCTTCCGGGTCTCGGTGGACTCCGTTTCCCCCTATGGAGGCGTACGCGCGGTGGTCCTCATCCCCGACGAACTGCTCACCACCGAGGCGCCGCCCACCTCGGCGCCCGTCGAAGCACCCGAAGCGGCGGCCCTTCCCCACCACCCGCCGCAGGTGCAGCAGGCGCGCCAGGCCGACCAGTGGCAGGCCCCGGCTCCGGCGCCCACCCCGCTCTTCCCGCCCGCCCCGCAGCAGCCCGACACCGCCACCCAGCCGCTGGCCCAGATCACCACCACCCCCGGGGGGCTGCCGAAGCGTCGTCGCAAGAGCCCGGTCTCCGCCGTGCCATCGGCGGAACCGCAGCCCGTGCGCAGCAACGAGGAGACCGCCTCCCGACTCGGCGCGTTCCAGCGCGGCACCCGGTCCGGACGCGACACGACGACGACGGAAGGACCCGAGTTCCAGTGAACCCCGATCTGTCCTGGGTGCTCAACGACCTGCTCCAGGTACCCGGCGCCCGGCACGCGATCCTGGTGTCCGCCGACGGTCTCCTGCTCGCCAACTCCAGCGAGATCGGCCGGGACGACGCGGAGACCGTCGCCGCGGCGATGAGCTCCATGCAGTCCCTCAGCCGGGCCGTCGCCCCCTTCATCGGAACCCGGGAGCCGGGCCGCTGGCGGCAGACGCTCCTGGAGTACGAGGACGGCTGGATCTTCCTGATCGCCGCCGGCACCGGCGCCTACCTGGCCGCCACCGCCGCCGCCGACGTGGACATGGAGGCGATGTCCTTCCGGATGCAGCAGCAGGTCACCGCACTGGGGAAGGCGATGACCACACCGCCCCGCCAGAACGCGAGCAGCGAGATATGACGGCGCCGGGCGAGGAGCAGCAGGTCAGCAGCGGGTTCGTCCGGTCCTACGTCATCACCGGCGGACGGGGGCTGCCCGACGCGGACGACCTCTCCCTGGTCACCCTGGTCACCCTCGCACCCGACCGCCAGCCGCCGCCGAACCCGAGCCCCGAGGTCAAGGCGATCTGGGAGCTGTGCTCCGGCGGCTATCTGTCGGTGGCGGAGGTCGCCGGCCACCTCGGCCTGCCGGTCGGGGTGGCCCGTCTCCTGCTCCAGGATTTAAACCAGCAGGGACATCTGCTGCGCCGGAAGGCGCCGCCGCCGGCCCAGCTCGTTGACAGGAAGATCCTCGAAGAGGTGTTGCATGGACTCCAAGTCCGGTTCGGCTGAGAGCATCTATGTGCCGGACGCGGTGCAGCGCGCGGCGAAGATCCTCGTCGTCGGGCACTTCGCCGTGGGCAAGACGACGCTGATCGGCACACTGTCCGAGATCACCCCGCTGCGCACCGAGGAGCGGATGACCCAGGCCGCGGCCCAGGTCGACGATCTGCGCGGCGCCCCCGACAAGAAGACGACGACGGTCGCCCTGGACTTCGGGCGCCTGACGCTCAGCGACGAACTGGTGCTGTACCTGTTCGGCACGCCGGGCCAGCAGCGGTTCGTGGAGCTGTGGGAGGACATGGCGCGCGGCTCGCTGGGCGCGCTGCTCCTGGTCGACCCGGCGCGGCTCGCCGACACGTTCCCCGTCATCGACCTGGTCGAGACGTACGGGCTGGAGTACGCGGTCGCCGTCAACAGCTTCGACCCGTACTCGCAGCACGCCGAGAACGAACTGCGCGAGGCGCTCGACCTGCTGCCGGACACCCCGGTCGTCTTCTGCGACGCCCGGGACCAGAACTCCTCCGCGCAGGCCCTGATCATCCTCGTCCGCCACCTTCTCGCGCACGTGGCCTGACCCACCCCAGACGTAACCCGAGCCGGGGCCGACCGGGCCCCGCGATCACACCGAGGAAGCCGACATGGACCCGCAGCCGGGAGCCACCCCGTACAGCGCGCCCGCCGGGTGCCCCATGCACCAGCAGCAGACGTCGCTGTACGGACCGGAGTTCGCCGCCGATCCGCACCGCTTCTACGACGCGTCCCGGGCACACGGCCCCGCCGCGCCCATCGAGCTGGCCCCCGGGGTGGAGGCCACGCTGATCGTGCAGCACGAGGCGGCGCTGCGGGTGCTCCAGAACCCGGCGCTGTTCGCCCGGGACTCGCGGCGCTGGGCCGCGCTGCGCGACGGCGCCGTACCCATGGACAGCCCCGTCCTGCCGATGATGGTGTACCGGCCCAACTGCCTGTTCACCGACGGCGCGGAGCACCTGCGGCTGCGCAAGGCGGTCACCGAGTCGCTGTCCCGGCTCAACAGCTCCAGGCTGAGCCGGGACGTCGAGCGGATCGCCGACTACCTGATCGACCAGTTCATCGAGCGCGGCACCGCCGATCTGCTCAACGAGTACGCCAAGCTCCTGCCGCTGCTGCTGTTCAACCAGCTCTTCGGCTGCCCCGGCGACATCGGCGACCGGCTGACCCGCTCGATGTCCGCCATCTTCGACGGCGAGGACGTGCTCCGCGCCAACGCCGAGCTGACCGAGTGCCTGATGGAGCTGGTCGCCATCAAGCGCCGCCAGCCCGCCGAGGACATCACCTCCTGGCTGATCCAGCACCCGGCGGGGCTGCGGGACGAGGAGTTGAAGGACCAGCTGGTGATGCTGATGGGCGCCGGCGTGGAGCCGGAGCGCAATCTGATCGGCAACGCGCTGCTGCTGATGCTCGCGGGCGACCAGCCGGGCACGCCCGAGCGGCGTGGCTCGGGGCTGCTCGTCGAGGACGCGCTGGACGACGTCCTGTGGAACAACCCGCCGATCGCCAACTACGCGACGCACTACCCGGTGCGGGACATCGAGCTGGACGGGGTCGTGCTCAAGGCGGAGACCCCCGTGCTGATCAGCTTCGCCGCCGCGAACAGCGACCCGGGGCTCACCGACGCCCGCCAGACCCTGAGCAAGGGCGCCCATCTGGCCTGGGGCGCGGGCCCGCACGTGTGCCCGGCCAAGTCCCCCGCGACGCTGATCGCGCTGACCGCGATCGAGAAGATCCTCAACACCGTCCCCGACCTCGCCCTGGCCGTGCCCGCCTCGGGTGTGGCGTGGCGGCCCGGCCCGTTCCACCGGGCCCTGGTCGCGCTGCCCGTACGGTTCACCCCGACGGCCGCGCGGCGTGCGGGGACCGGGGCACAGCCCCCGGCCCCGACCTCGGCCCAGCTGCCCGACCCGTTCCGGACCACCCCCTCCGCCCCCTCCGTGACGCCCCGTCACGCCGGGGGAGCCGGCCAAGAAGCAGAAGGGCTGGTGGAGTTCGTTCCTCGACGTGTTCCGCGTATGACCCAGGGGCCGACAATTCGCATATGACAACGGGCATTTAGTGACGATTGCATGTGACGGGGGCAACAAAGAACGATGCTTGGCGTCGATATCCGGAGGGGTAGGTTCAGTGCGGTAACCACGGGCCTAGGTCGAGGAACTCTGCGTGAGCATCACTGGCGGTACAACCAGGACGCCCGACGGACGGCGCGCGGTCATCGGTCTGCTCCGCAGACTCAGTTCCCCGGAAGGACAGGCCGAGCCCTACGGAATACTCTCGGAGCTCCGGGCGATGGGTGACGTCGTCCGCGCTCCGTGGAACGGGTATTTCGTCACCGGCTTCGACGCCTGCAGCCAGGTGCTCCGGGGCCGCAACTGGCTCGCCCCGGATCTCGCCTGGCAGCAGCGGCAGGACGACTCCAAGCAGTGGGACGCGATAGCGACCCGGGAGATGACCACCACGCTCGCCCGGCTCAACGCCCCCGAGCACACCTGCCAGCGCCGCTCCCTGGGCAATCTCTTCGACCGCTCCACCATCGAACGCCTCACCCCCGACGTCGAGCGCGACGCCGACCGGCTGCTGGACGAGCTGGCGGAGAAGCTCCGCTGGGGCGAGGCGGACTTCGTCTCCACCGTCAGCGAGCAGCTGCCGGTCATGACCGTCGGCTCCTGGCTGGGCATCCCGCGCGAGGACTACCCGGACATCCTGGAGATCACCCACAACCAGGTGTTCGCCCAGGAACTGCTCCCCACCAAGTCGCAGCTCGCCGTCTCCGAGGAGGCGACCATGCGGCTGCGGGCCTACTTCACCGGCCTGGTCGCCCGGCGCCGGGCGGAGCCCCGCCACGACGTGCTGACCGGCTGGATCCACACCTGGGACGCGATGGAGCCGGACCGGGAGCGGGCGGACGAGATCCTCTACCGGCTCACGATGTTCGTCACCATCGCCTCGCTGGAGACCACCGCGACGCTGCTGACCTCGATGACCTCCCTGCTGACCGAGCCCGGCCGGTGGGCGTGGCTGCGGAAGTACCCGGAGCACATCGACGCGGCCGTCGACGAGGTGCTGCGCCACGACCCGCCCATCCACATCAACACCCGGATCGCCGCCGAGGACACCGTCCTGGCCGGGGTCCCGATCAAGAAGGACAGCATGATCCACGTCCTGTACGGCGCGGCCAACCACGATCCGCGGCGGAACCCGGACCCGGGCGCCTTCGACATCCTGCGCGGCGGCAGCCACCTCACGTTCGGCGGCGGGGTGCACTACTGCCTGGGCGCGGCGCTGGCCAAGCTGGAGGCGCGGACGCTGCTGGCGCGGATGCTGGATCGTTTCCCCACCCTGCACACCGTCTCGCGGCCGGTGTACGCCTCCCGGATGGTCTTCAGACGGATCACCTCCCTGGGCGTGGCCCTGTGAAGCTCTCGCTCCCCGAATTCCTCACCCCGGCCGGCCGCTCGGAGGACCGCCCGCCGACGGTACGCGCCCGGCGCGAGGGGCCCGTCCTGTACGTGGAGCTGCACGCGCCGGAAAGCGGCAACGCGGTGACCGAGGCGATGCTCGACGAGCTGCTGGACGTCGTCGCCGCCCCGGACCCCGAGGTGCGGGTGCTGGTGCTCAGCGGCGCGGGGGACGACTTCTGCCTGGGCGGGGACCGCACCGAGTTCGCCGAGTGGCTGGCGGAGGACCCCACCGGCCGGGGCATCCGGGTCGCCGGGGAGAAGGCCCGCCGGGTCTGCGAGGCGATCTCCGGCGGCCGGGCGGTGACCATCGCCCGGGTGCAGGGCAGGGCGGTCGGCGCCGGGTTCGCGCTGGCCCTCGCCTGCGATCTGCGGGTCGGCGCGGACACCGCCGCCTTCCGGCTGCCGGAGCTGGCGCTCGGGCTGCCGACCGCCTGGGGCGGGCTGCTGCCCCGGCTGATCCACGAGGTGGGCGCGGCCCGGGTCCGCGAGCTGATCCTCACCGGCCGGGCCTTCGACGCCGCCGAGGCGCACCAGCTGTCGGTGCTCCAGCGGGTGGTGCCCGAGGCGGAGCTGGACGCCGCGGTCGCCGCCTGGGCCAAGCCGGTGGTCCGCCGCCCGGAGGCCGCGCTGCGGGTCACCAAGGCGCTGCTGAACTCCTACGCCGCCGCCACCCGGCTGGCCGACCCCTCGTTCCTCGACGCGGAGCTGATGGCCTCGGTCGCGGCAGCCACCCGGCGCTCTCCGGCAGGCGGCGACGGGGCGGGCGGGGCACACTCGTAAAAACCCGAGTGGGAGGTCTCCGGCGTGGACGTACCGGTGTGGCTCTGGATCGTGTTCGCCGTGACCGTCGTCGTCTCGTTGGCGGTCGACCTGTTGGCGCACCGCAAGGCGCATGTCATCGGCTTCAAGGAGGCCGGGCTGTGGAGCGCTCTGTGGGTGAGCCTCGCGCTGATCTTCGGTGCGGTCGTCTTCGTGACGCTCGGGAGCACCGCCGGAACGGAGTACACGACCGCCTGGCTGCTGGAGAAGAGCCTCTCGGTCGACAACCTCTTCGTCTTCGCGCTGATCTTCGCGTATTTCAAGGTGCCCCGGGAGTACCAGCACCGGGTGCTCTTCTTCGGCGTCATCGGCGCACTGGTGTTCCGCGCGGTGTTCCTGACCCTCGGCGTCGCGGTGGTCAACCGCTTCACCTTCGTCCTGTTCCTCTTCGCCGCGATCCTTTTCTACAGCAGCTATAAAATCCTCAGCGGCCAGGAGGAGAATTTCGACCCCGGTAAAAGCTTCGCGGTGCGGCTGCTGCGGAAAGTGATGCCGGTCCAGGACCACTATTCCGGGACGCACTTCGTCGTCCGCGAGGAGGGCCGGCGGGTCGCCACCCCGCTGCTCGCGGTGGTCGCCGCGATCGAGGCGGCCGACCTGATCTTCGCGGTCGACAGCGTGCCCGCGGTGCTGGCGGTCAGCGACGACCTCTTCATCGTCTACACCAGCAACGCCTTCGCGATCCTGGGGCTGCGGGCCCTGTACTTCCTGCTGGCGGGGCTGCTGGACCGGTTCCACTACCTGAGCCACGGGCTGGCGATCATCCTCGCCTTCATCGCGGTCAAGCTCATCCTCCAGGCCTCCCACAAGATGATCAGCACCTCGATCCCGGAGATTCCGTCGCCGGTGAGCCTCGCGGTGATCATCCTCATTCTGGCCGTTTCGGTGACCCTGAGCATGCGCCGTCCGGCGAAGAGCGCGGGCTCTGCGGACGCGTCCGACGCCGATACGGACAAGTAGGGTCACGGAAAGCGACGCCGTTCACCTACGACGCGTTCTATTGGCAATGCAGGGCGTCACGCATCGGCAACGCAAAGGGAAAGACTTTCCAAAATCTCCCGCCGCGCCTATCGTAAGTAAATGGCGAACAAAGAGCGTGACACTCGACAGCGGGCCGCTTTCATGTGCCCGACCTGCAAGCAGCCCGTCCCTTCCGAGATCCACCGCCACAAGTCCCTCGGGATCTTCGTCCCCGTCTGGCGCGCGGGCCCCTGCGAGAACCCCGACTGCGTCGAGTACGCCGCGCGGGAACGGCCCGCCCGGCACCGGACCGGCTCCTCCTGACCGGAAAGCCAAGGCCTCCTCAGCCCGCGGCCAAGCGCTCGGTGAGACGCGCCTTCGCCGCCGGCCACTCGTCGGCCAGCAGCGAGAAGTAGACGCTGTCCCGCCAGCTCCCGTCCGGCCGCCGCCGGTGTCTCCGGAGCACCCCCTCACGCCGCGCCCCGAGCCGGGCGATGGCCGCCTGCGAGCGCTCGTTGCGGTGGTCGGTCTTCAGCTGGACGCGCCCCATGCCCAGCTCCTCGAAGGCGTGCGTCAGCAGCAGGAGCTTCGTCTCGGTGTTCACCGCCGAGCGCCAGTGGGCCCGGCCGTACCAGGTCCAGCCGATCTCCAGGCGCTCGTCCGCCACCGCCACGTCCAGATACGTGGTCCAGCCGACGGCCCGCCCGCTCGGACGGTGGACGACGGCGAACGGCACGTACTTCGCGTTGCCCAGCACCCTCTCCATGCGCTCGCGCAGCTCCTCGCGGGTCCGTGGCGCCGGGCCGCCCTGCCAGCGCCACACCTCCTCGTCCCCGCCGCCCGCCGCGAAGAGGTCGTCGAGGTGGCCGAAGGTCAGCGGGACCAGTTCGACGTGCTGCCCGGTCAGCGTCACGGGCCGAGGAGGAAGTGCGGACATGGACCGATCCTATCCTCCCGCCCTCTTCGCACTAGCGCACACCGAATACGCACTAGCGCATAACCGTGCCCGGATCGCCCGACGCGCGGACCGGCCCCCGGCTGACTAGCGTTGCCGGTGCGGGCAGGGGGCCCGTACGGGTGGGGCCGACGACAGGGACTCCAGGGAAGGACCGGCGCCATGGCTGTACAACCCGAGGGCACTCCATGCTGGGCGGACGCCATGTTCGCCGACGTCGAGGGTGCCAAGAGCTTCTACGGTGACGTACTCGGCTGGACGTTCGGCGAGAGTGCGTCGGAGTTCGGCAACTACACCCAGGCGTACGCGGACGGAAAGGCCGCGGCGGCCGTCGTCCCGCCGATGCCGGGCGCGGAGGGCCACTCGGCGTGGTGCCTGTACCTCGCGTCGCCGGACGCGGCGGCCACCGCGGAGAAGGTCCGCGCGAACGGCGGCGAGGTGCTGATGGAGCCGATGCGGGTCGAGGACTTCGGCACGATGGCCCTGGCCCGCGACCCCGGTGGAGCCGTCTTCGGCATCTGGCAGGCCGGCAGCCACGAGGGGTTCGAGACGGAGATGGGCGCTCCCGGCGGGTACTGCTGGGGCGAGGTCTTCACCCGGGACCCGAAGAAGGCGGACGCGTTCTACCCCTCGGTCTTCCCCTACACCGTGCGGAAGTTCGACGACGAGTCGATGGACTTCTCCCTGTTCGACGTCCGGGGGGAGACGGTCCTGGGCCGGATGGCGATGGGCGACGACTTCCCGCCGGAGGTGCCCGCGTACCTGAACGTCTACTTCGCCGTGCCCGACTGCGACGCCGCCGTGGCGAAGGCGACCGAGCGCGGCGGGGTGCTGCGGTCCGGGCCGGAGGACAGCCCGTTCGGCCGGTTCGCGACGCTCAGCGACCCGCAGGGCGCCTGGTTCACCGTGATCGACGTGACCACCACCGAGGGGGAGATGCCGGCGACGAGCCCGGTGACCTGACCCGGGCCGTCACACCGTACGGGCCGCGACCGGGGAACCGGCGCGGCCCGCACGCGCGCCCGGCGGGTCTCGGCGCGCACCCGGGCTCCCCGGATCACGCTCCCCGCACCCACGCCCGTACGTTCCTCCGACACGCCTCGCAGCTGCGATGGATCATCATCCAGAGAATAGTAAATGCCAGCCCATATGGCCTAGCGTGTCGCACATGCAGTCCTACACAATCGGCCAGGCAGCACGACTTCTCGGGGTCAGCCCCGACACCGCACGCCGCTGGGCGGACGCCGGCCGGGTCGCGACCCATCGCGACGAGGCCGGCCGCCGTCTGATCGACGGCCGCGCGCTGGCCGCCTTCTCGATCGAGGTCGGCCAGGGCACGGGCGGCGAGGACGAGGCCACGTACACCTCGGCCCGCAACGCGTTCCCGGGCATCGTCACCGCGGTGAAACTCGGCGACGTCGCGGCCCAGGTCGAGATCCAGGCCGGTCCGCACCGGCTCGTCTCGCTCCTGACCCGGGAGGCGGTGGAGGAGCTGGGTCTCGAGGTCGGCATGCGGGCGACCGCCCGGGTGAAGTCGACCAGCGTGCACATCGACCGCGTCTGAGACCGGCCGACGACGAGAATCCAAGGAGCCCGACCCTCATGTCCCCGCTGATCAACCACCGCCGTGTGGTCAACCGCCGCCGCGCGGCCGCCGCCGTCCTGACCACCGCCCTCCTGATCCCGCTCGCCGCCTGCGGCGACGACTCCGGCTCGGCCGAGGGCGAGGGCAACGGCTCGGCAGCCGCGACGGGCGCCCCGAAGGCCGACCTGACCGTGCTGGCCGCCTCCTCCCTGACGGACGTCTTCGAGGCGGCGGGGGCCGCGTACGAGAAGGAGAACCCGGGCACGAAGGTGACGTTCTCCTTCGCCGGCTCCCAGGAACTGGCCGCCCAGGTCAAGCAGGGCGCCCCCGCCGACGCGCTGGTCACCGCCGACACGAAGACGATGGACGGCCTCGTGGGCGACACCGGGAAGCCGACCGTCATCGCCAAGAACCGCCTGGTCATCGCCGTCGGCGAGGGCAACCCGGAGAAGGTCGAAAGCCTGAAGGACCTCTCCGACCCGAAGCTGAAGGTCGTCCTGGCCGCCCCCGAGGTGCCGGTGGGCCGCTACAGCGAACAGATCCTCGACGCGCAGAAGGTCGAGGTGAAGCCGGTCTCCCAGGAGCCCAACGTCCGCGCGGTCCTGTCCAAGGTCTCGCTCGGCGAGGCCGACGCCGGCCTCATCTACAGGACCGACGCCGCGACCGCCACCGACAAGGTCGACGCGATCGAGATCCCGGACGGGCAGAACGCCATCGCCTCGTATCCGGCCGCCACACTGAAGACGTCGGAGCACAGCGACGCCGCCGCCGCGTTCGTCGCTTGGCTCTCCACCCCCGCCGCGCAGAAGATCTTCGAGGGAGCGGGCTTCCAGCAGCCGTGACCGCACCCCGCCCGGCAGCCCCGTACCGTCCGCCAGGGTTGCCGGGCACTCCACGCCCAGCCCACGAGGTCACCCGATGAAACGTCCTGGCCGCCGCCGCACCGCAGGGGCCCGCGCACCCCTGCTGCTGACGGTGCCCGCCCTGCTGGCCGTGGCGTTCCTGATGCTGCCGCTCGCAGGGATCCTGGTCCGCACCTCCTGGGGCGAGCTCGGCGCCCACCTCACCGCCGAAGCCGCCACCGAGGCGCTGCGGCTCTCCCTGCTGGTCTCCCTGTGGGCGCTCGGGCTCTCCCTGCTGCTCGGGGTGCCGCTGGCCTGGCTGCTGGCCCGGGTGCCGTTCCCCGGCAAGGCGTTCGTCCGCTCGCTGGTGCTGCTGCCGATGGTCCTGCCGCCCACGGTCGGCGGCGTCGCCCTCCTGCTGGCGTTCGGGCGGCGTGGGCTGCTCGGCCCCTGGCTGGAGGACACCTTCGGCGTCACGCTCCCCTTCCACACCTCGGGGGCCGTGCTGGCGGCGACGTTCGTCGCGATGCCGTTCCTGGTCATCTCGCTGGAGGGCGCGCTCGGCGGCCTGCGTCCCCGGTACGAGGAGACCGCGGCCTCGCTGGGGGCCTCGCCCGTCCGGGTGTTCCTCACCGTGACGCTGCCGATGGTCGCCCCCGGGCTGATCGCCGGAGCCGCCCTGACCTGGGCGCGGGCGCTCGGCGAGTTCGGCGCGACCATCACCTTCGCCGGGAACCTCCCCGGCACCACGCAGACCCTGCCGCTCCAGGTCTATCTGCTGCTCCAGGACTCGCCGGAGGCCGCCACCTCGGTGTCCCTGCTGCTCCTGGCCATCGCGATGATCGTCCTGATCGCGCTGCGGGGCCGCTGGACCGGCTCCCCGGGCCATCACCGGGACCCCGCGAGCCGGGCGGCGGCGGCCCGCCCGGAGGAACCGGTGGCCACGGCCCCGGGCCCGCCCCCCGGGCCCGCCGCCGACCCGCCGCCGAGGATCGCGCCGGAGCCCTGGCCGCTGCACGCCGACGTCACCGGCTTCACGCACCTCACGCTGGACGCCCCGGGCTCCACCACCATCGCGGTGGTCGGCCCCAACGGCGCGGGCAAGACGACGCTCCTGCGGGCCCTCCTCGGCCTCACGCCCCGCGCGCACGCCGCCCTGCGCCTCGGCGACAGCGACGTCACCGCACTCCCCCCGCACCGCCGGGGCGTCGCCTGGGTCCCCCAGGACGGGGCGCTCTTCCCGCACCTGAGCGCCCTGGCCAACACGGCGTACGGGCTCCGCGCCCACGGCGCCCCCCGCGCCGCGGCCCGGCGCGAGGCCCAGGGCTGGCTGGACCGGCTCGGGGTGGGCCACCTCGCCCACCGCAGGCCCGCCCAGCTCTCCGGCGGTCAGGCCCAGCGGGTCGCCCTGGCCCGCGCGCTGGCGGCCCGCCCCCGCCTCCTGCTGCTGGACGAACCGCTCGCCGCCCTCGACCAGACCACCCGGGCCCGGGTGCGGCACACCCTGCGCGGCCACCTCGCCGACTTCGGCGGGGTCTGCCTGATCGTCACCCACGACCCGGTCGAGGCGGTCTCGCTGGCCGACCGGGTCCTGGTGCTGGAGGACGGCCGAGTCGTCCAGGACGAGCCGCCCGCCGAGGTCACCCGGCACCCGCGCTCGCCGTGGGTGGCCCGGATGCTGGGCCGCAACGCCTGGCCCGGCACCGCCACCGCAGACGGCCTGGCCCTGGCGGGCGGCGGACACCTCGTGGTCGCCGAACCCCTCCCGGCGGGCACGGAGGCGCTGGCGGTCATCGCGCCGGAAGCCGTCTCCGTACACCGGGAGAGGCCCACCGGCTCCCCCCGCAACGTCTGGCCCGGCACCGTCCGTGAGATCACCTCGGGCGGCAGCCGGCTCCGGCTGCTGATCACCTCGGCCGAGGCCCCGGACCTGGTCGCGGAGATCACCCCGGGGGCCGCCGCCGATCTCGGCATCGCCGACGGGAGCACCGTCTGGACCAGCGTGAAGGCCACCGAGCCGACCATCGTCCCGCTGTAGGGGGAGGTGTCGGCCGGTCCCGTCCGGGAACCAGAACCCCACCGCACACGTACTCCAGTACGACGCGACAGAGAAACACGCGACGAAGCACGGAGAAACGGGGACCTCATGGCACTGTTCGGCAACGCCCACACGATCAATCCGGCCACCGCCCAGCAGGACTACGCGCGGCTGCTCGGACAGGGCGAGCAGGTGCACGCCGCGTTCCTGCTGATCCGCGACACGATCCTGTTCACGGACCGGCGGCTGATCCTCGTCGACAAGCAGGGCATCACCGGCAAGAAGACAGAGTACCACTCCGTCCCGTACCGCAGCATCACGCACTTCTCCGTGGAGACGGCCGGGACGTTCGACCTCGACGCGGAGCTGAAGATCTGGATCTCGGGCAGCGCGACCCCGCTCCAGAAGACGTTCACCAAGGGCGTCGACATCTACGAGGTACAGGCCATACTGACCCAGTTCGTCGCCCGGTAGCCGAGCCATCCGGGCTCGGACGGCTCGGCTCGGACGTAACAGGCTCAGACGCACAGGCTCAGTCGTACGGGCTCAGACGCACAGGCTCAGTCGTACGGGCTCAGACGTAAGGGCGCAGCCGGGCCGACGCCGAGTGTCCCGGGGCGGCGGCTCGCAGCTTCGCGGCGCGCTCCCGCAGCTCGGGCAGCAGCCCGTAGAGCGCGTCGCCGGGGCAGCGGGTCTCGAAGCTGTCGCGGTGCCCGGAGATGACGTGCAGCCGGGCCACCTGGCCCTCGTCGAAGCGGCTCTCGTCGTTCGTCGAGACCAGGTCGACCCTGCCCAGCGGATCCGCCCCGGGCCGCAGTTTCCAGGCGGCCAGCTTCACCAGCGCGTCCATCATCGGCTTCGGGACCTCGGCCCCCGCACCGAAGTCCCCGATCGCCGCGATGCCGACCGTGTCGGTGTTGAACCCCTTGGTGTGGGCGCCGAGCACCGAGCGGCCGACCCCGCCGGCGCGGCCCTCGTAGATGGTGCCGCAGCGGTCGACGAGGAAGTTGTAGCCGATGTCGTCCCAGCCGTCCTGCCGGACGTGGTCGCCCTGGACGCCCCGGATCAGGCCGGGGGCGTCCGCGCAGTCGTAGTCGTTGGGGCTGCCGGTGTGGTGGACGAACACCGCCCGCGCCGCACCCGTGTAGTGCGGCCCCTCCCGGACCAGCTCCTCGTCCGCGTGCCATTCCCGGCGGCTGACGACGGCCGGCTGCGGCAGTCCGCGCGGCGGGCGGGGCCCGGAGGCCAGCTCGGGCCCCGGCGCGCGGAACGCCGGGCCGTCCCCGAACACCAGGAGGGCCAGGGGCACGACCAGAGCGCCCAGGACGATTCGGCGGGACCACATGCACTCCACCCTGCGGTCCGGCCTCCGGCTTCGCAGAGGAGCGGGCCGTTCGGGTGACAGGTCACCGGCGTTGGCGCTTCATCCAAAACGAGGCCTCACCAGGCCTCACCGGTCTCCGCCGTCCGGCCCGGCACGACCCTGCCCCCGTCGCCCTCCTCCCGGCGCAGCAGCCGGAACGCCAGCAGCGGGAACACCAGAACCGACACCATCGCGGCGGCCACCAGGGCGGCGGCCTCGCCCGCCCCGATCACCTTCTCGTCCAGGCCGATCGCGGTGATCGCGACCACCAGCGGCAGACAGGTGGACGCGAACAGCCCGAGCGCGGACCGCGAGGCGCGCCCCTTCAGGTCGCGCGGGGCCAGCAGATACGCCGGAACCCCGCGCACCAGCAGGAACAACAGCAGGAAGACCGGCAGGAGCAGCAGCGGGCGCCCGCCGTCCAGGAGCGCCGCGAGGTCGAAGTCGATGCCCGTGACGATGTAGAAGAACGGCACGAGGAAGCCGAATCCGATCGCCTCGATTCGCTCCAGGATCTCCCCGCTGCGCCCGGGCACCGCCCCCTGGAGGACGAGCCGGGTCAGCATCCCGGCGGCGAACGCGCCGAGCAGGGTGTCCAGGCCGAAGACGTGGGCCAGACCCAGCATCCCGGCGAGCAGCAGCATCACGAAGCGGACCGCGAACTGACCGCTGGAGTGCAGGGTCACGGCGATGAGCCGGGCGAACCACGGCGGCCGGGGCCGCATCGCCCAGAACACCGCGCCCGCCGTGACGACCGCGAACACGGCCAGCACCGCACCCGCCGCCCCCGGGCTCCGGCCGCTGAACAGCAGGGCCATCGCGATGATCGGCCCGAACTCCCCGACCGACCCGAACGCCATCACCACCGACCCGAACCGTCCCTCCAGCCGCCCCGAGTCCCGCAGGATCGGCAACACCGCGCCCAGCGCCGTACTGGTCAGCGCGGTGCCGATGACCAGGCTCTTCGCCAGGTCCACCCCGCTGAGCAGCAGCGCGACGCCGAGCCCTGCGGCGAACGAGAGGACCCACGCCCCGCCGGCCCGGCGCAGGGTGGAGCCACGAACCTCGGCGAACCGGATCTCGTAGCCCGCCAGGAAGATCAGCATCGAGAGCCCGAGGTCGGCCAGGGTGTCGATGACCTGGTCGTGGTGGGCCCAGCCGAGCACGTCCGGCCCGGCCAGGACACCGAGCACGATCTCGAAGATGACGACGGGGACCGGCAGCCACCTCCCGGTCGCGTAACCGAGCAGCGGGGCGAGAACCGCCAGGGCCATGATCAGGACGAGGGTCCCGGGGTGCTCCATCGCTCGTGTATAGCAAGGAACACCCCGGAATCAGCCGCTATGACACCCTTCGTCCCCGCTCTGCTCCCCCGCGACCCGGGGCGGGCACCTCCCCAGGACATCGGTTCAGTTCGGGCAGTGGACGTCCCGGGCCGGCCGCTTCCCGGTCACCAGGAAGTCGCTGACCGCCCGGTCGCCGCAGGCGTTGCCGTTGCCCAGGTACATCCCGTGCCCGCCCTGTCCGACGGTGACCATCCTGGCCCGCTCGCCGAGCGCCGCCCGCATCTTCAGGGCCCCGGCCAAGGGCGTGGCCGGGTCGCGCAGGCTCTGGATCATCAGGACGTTCGAGGGGCCCTCGTCGGTTATCCGGGTGGGCCGCGGCTCCTCGTCGTGCTTCCAGTAGGCGCACGGAGTGACGTTCCTGGGCATCCCGGCCGTCAGCGGATGGCGCACCCGGTCGGCGGCGACCCGGCGGGCGTACCCGGAGCCCGGCCCCGGCCAGCGCACGTCGTTGCAGATCACCGCCATCGCCAGCGCCGCGTCCTCGTCCGGCATCGCGCCCGCGAGCTCCGGCGGCAGCACGGGACGGGCCTCCGGGTCGTGCGCCGACCGGATCAGCCGGGCCAGCGGGGCGAACGCCGCATCGCTGTACAGGGCGTTCTGGAGGGCCTGCCGCAGCCGGTTCCCGGTCAGCGGGACGCCGGGGGTCTTCGACTCCTTCGGGTCACGGTCCAGCTCCCGGGCCAGGGCGACGAACAGCGGCTCCACGTCCTCGGCGCGCCGGGCCAGCCGGAGCCCCTCGGCCTCCCGGGCCGGGTCCGCCGCCCACGCCGCGAAGTCGGGGAAGCGCACGGCGGCGGCCGGAGCCATGTTGGACAGCCAGCCGTACGCCACCCGCGCCGGGTCCGGGTCGCCGGTGCTGTCCAGGACCAGCCGGTCGACGCGGAGCGGGTGCTCCTGCGCGTACACGGCGCCGACGTAACTGCCGTACGAGGAGCCCCAGACGGACACCTTCCGCTCGCCCAGGGCGGCGCGCAGCCGGTCGATGTCGCGGACCTCGTTCCGCGTGGTGAAGGACCGCAGTTCCGGGCCGCCGTTGCGGGCGCAGGCCGCCGCGGAGCGACGGGCGCGTTCGTCGTTCTCCGCGATCGAGCCGTCGGCCGCGGGCCAGGAGCGCAGCGTCACCAGGTGCCGGTCCGCCTCCGGGATCCCGCAGCCCGCCCGGATGGACCGGCCGACCCCGCGCGGGTCCAGGCTGATCAGGTCGTACGCCCCCTCGGTCGCCGCCCGCAACGCCTCGCCCTTCTGCGCGAGGCGCTGGACCCCCGAGGAGCCGGGGCCGCCGGGGATCACCGCCAGCACCCCGCGCCGGGCCTCGGGCCGGTCGGTGCGCAGCCGGGTGACCGCCACGTCGACGGTGCGCCCGCCGGGAACGCGGTAGTCCAGGGGGACGCGGAGCGTCGCGCACTGCTGCCCGTCGGGGACGGGCGTCCCCGGAATCGGGTCGCAGGCACCCCAGCTGAGCGGGGGCGTGGCGGGGCCCGCCGGACGACTGTGCGCCACGGGCGCGCCGACGGCGGTCAGCGTGCCGGCCGCGGCGGCGGCGGAGACGGTGAGGAGTAAGGCCTTTCGGGTCCAAGTGGTCATGGAACCAGCTTTGTCGAGCCGGGACGCCCTGCCCATACGGGAGCCCGGTGGACCGAGGTGGGGACACCCCCAGGACCCATCCCAGGACCACCCCCAGGTCCCGCCCCCCGAGCAGCCCCCGGGCAGCCCCCGGGCAGCCCCCTGGGCCCCATCCTGCTGCACCTGGTCGCCGTGGGCAGCGCGGAGCCGTCCGAACTGCCGATCGGGAGTGACGCACACCACAGGGGCCGGAGGGAACGCCTCCGCGTTCTAGGGTGTCAGGATGTCCTCCCCCCTCACCTCCGAGCAGCCGCGCCCCACCGCCGCCGCCGGCGCCCCGGCGACCGGAACGCCACCGCCCGACGGCGGCCGCGACCACTTCTTCGACAACGCGAAGTACCTGGCGATCGTCCTGGTGGCGGTCGGACACGCGTGGGAGCCCCTGCCCCCCGGCCGCCTCGTGGAAGCGGCGTACACCTTCGTCTACACGTTCCACATGCCGGTGTTCATCCTGATAGCGGGCTATTTCTCACGGAGCTTCGAACTGCGGCCCAACCGGGTGTGGAAACTGGTCACCGGCCTGCTGGTGCCCTACATCCTGCTCGAAATCCTCTACACGCTCTTCCACCGGGCCACCCGCGACCCGGAGTTCGCCCTCTCGCTGCTGGAGCCCTACTGGCTGCTGTGGTTCCTGCCCGCCCTCTTCCTCTGGCGGCTGTCCACCCCGCTCTGGCAGACCGTGCGCTTCCCCGTGCTGGTCTCCCTCGCCATCGCCGCCCTGGCGACGGTGTCACCGGCCGCCGACGGAAGCCTCCAGATCCAGCGCATCCTGCAGTTCCTGCCGTGCTACGTACTAGGCCTGCGGCTGCGCCCGGAGCACTTCACGGCTCTCCGCTCCACCTGGGTGCGGGTCGTCTCGGTGCCGGTCTTCGTGGCCGGGATGCTGCTGGCGTACTGGCTGGTGCCCCGGACGTCGACCTCGTGGTTCTTCCGGAAGAACAGCACCGAGGAGCTCAGCGTCTCCGAGTGGACGGGCCCGACCGCCACGCTCCTGCTGTTCGCGGCCGCGATCGTGCTGGGCGCGTGCTTCCTCGCCTGGGTGCCCAAGGGCCGCGGCTGGATGACCACGCTCGGCACCTGCACGCTGTACGGGTACCTGCTCCACGGCTTCGTCGTCCGGGGCCTGCGGTACGGCGGCTTCTACGACGACCCGTTCTTCGACACCACGCTGGGCACGGTCGCCGTCACCCTGGGCGCGGTGGTCATCATGACCCTGCTCTGCACGCCCCCGGTCCGGTGGCTGCTGCGTCCGCTCCTGGAGCCGCGCATGGAGTGGGCCCGGCAGAGACCACCGGCCGCCCGCGCGTCCTGAGACGCCGAACGGCCGGGAGCGGGGGAAGATCCCGGGGAGGTTCCGGAGGAGGTTCCGGGGGAGGTTCAGTCCACGATGACGTTGTCGCCGAGGACCGCGACGTGCTCCAGCACGTCCTCCAGCGGATCGTCGATCTGGCCCGTCGAGATCAGGGCCACCTGCGGACCGTTGTGAGCGTTGGTGTGTGTCTCGTCGGCGTACGCGGTGGAGGCGGGCAGCATGAACGCCACCACGGTCACACCTAACACCGTCAGCTTCCTCATCATGGCGGCGATCATCGCACGCCCCGCGACACCCGAAGTCGGCGTCGCGGGGCGGGGAAACAGGTCTCAGACCCCGTCGGCCCGGGGTGCGGACACCGCTCCGGGAGCCTCGCTGCGCGCCTCGGCCGGAGTCCCCAGGAGCGCGGAGGCCGTCTCCAGCGGGGTACGGGCGGGGGCCGGGGCCGGCACGGCCGACTCGGCGGTGCGGCAGGTGAAGCCGAGCTTGGACAGCGCCCGGACCACCTCGGCGGAGCTGAAGTCCCGGCGGTCCTGACGGGTGATGACCTCACCCACCTGCTTGACGGGGTAGACCCGGCGGCTGATGACCACCGCGTCGCCGGTGACGGGTTCGGGCTTGATGCCCTTCATCGAGTCCTCCACCTCGTTCTTGAAAAGATCGAAGGGGAAGCGGGCGATGACACAGCGCATGGTTCCTCAACAGGGGTCGAGTGCACGGGGGACGTGTCGAGTGCACGGAGGGGACGTAAGGGAGCCCGGGCGAGGGGCCCGGTGCACGCCGGCGGGGGGATCGCCGGGCGTACGGGGCGGCCGGCGGCGGACCGCCGGCCGCACGGATCACGCGGCGCGGTTGTTCCGGCGCTGCGTTGCGGCCGCACGGGCCTCGGGCGTCGGCACGCCGGGACGACGGCCCCGGGCCGGAGCACCGCTGCCGCCGCGCTTGGTGCCGCGGCCCATGAAGGCGCCGCCGCGGCTGCTGCCG
Source organism: Streptomyces sp. MGP-P1 (assembly GCF_057766565.1). Taxonomy (NCBI): domain Bacteria; kingdom Bacillati; phylum Actinomycetota; class Actinomycetes; order Kitasatosporales; family Streptomycetaceae; genus Streptomyces; species Streptomyces sp. MGP-P1. The sequence goes on from NZ_JBYMEM010000005.1 coordinate 797,963, forward strand.
CGCTCCTTGGCCGGGGCGGAGATGACGACCGGGACGCCGGAGGGCGCCTGCGCACCGGTGATCCGGCTCAGCTCGGCCTCGCCGGAGCGGACCTGGGCGATCTGCGGGGTGATCCCGGCGTCCGCCATCAGCCGGGTCATCTCGCGGCGCTGGTTCGGCAGCACCAGCGTGACGACGCTGCCGGACTCCCCGGCACGGGCGGTACGGCCGCCGCGGTGCAGGTAGTCCTTGTGGTCGCTCGGCGGGTCCACGTTGACGACCAGGTCGAGGTTGTCGACGTGGATGCCGCGCGCCGCGACGTTGGTGGCGACCAGCACCGTGACGTGCCCGGTCTTGAAGCGCTCCAGGGTGCGGGTGCGCTGCGGCTGGGACTTGCCCCCGTGCAGTGCGGCCGCCCGGACCCCGCTGTGCAACAGGTGGTCGGTGAGCTTGTCCACCGCGTGCTTGGTGTCCAGGAACATGATCACGCGGCCGTCGCGGGCCGCGATCTCGGTCGTGGTGGCGTACTTGTCCGCGCCCTGGACGTACAGGACGTGGTGCTCCATCGTCGTGACGGCGCCGGCGGCCGGGTCGACGGAGTGCACGACCGGGTCCTTGAGGTACGTCCGCACCAGCAGGTCGACGTTGCGGTCCAGGGTGGCCGAGAAGAGCATCCGCTGCCCGTCCGGGTTCACCTGGTCGAGCAGCTCGGTGACCTGCGGCATGAAGCCCATGTCGGCCATCTGGTCGGCCTCGTCGAGGACGGTGATGGTGACCCGGTCCAGCCGGCAGTCGCCGCGCTCGATCAGGTCCTTGAGGCGGCCGGGCGTCGCGACGACGACCTCGGAGCCACCGCGCAGCGCGCTGGCCTGGCGGCCGATGGACATGCCGCCGACCACGGTGGCGATGCGCAGCTTCAGCGACCGGGCGTACGGGGTGAGCGCGTCGGTGACCTGCTGGGCCAGCTCCCGGGTGGGGACGAGGACCAGGGCGAGCGGGCGCTTGGCGTCGGCGCGGCGGCCGGCGGTGCGGGCCAGCAGCGCGAGACCGAAGGCGAGCGTCTTGCCCGAGCCGGTGCGGCCGCGGCCCAGGACGTCCCGGCCGGCCAGCGAGTTCGGCAGGGTGGCCGCCTGGATCGGGAAGGGCACGGTCATGCCCTCGGCGACCAGCGCCGCCTTCAGGGGTGCGGGCATCTCCAGCTCGCCGAAGGTCTCGGCGGCGGGGAGGGCCGGGGTGACGGTCACCGGCAGGGCGAACTCACCCTTGAGGCCGGAGGCGGAGCGGCGGCCGTAGCCACCGGACCGGCCGGAGCCGCCGGAGCCGCCGGAGCGCTTGGGTCCGCCGCCGAAGCCCGCGGCACGGCGCTCGCCGCCGCCGGAGTAGCGGGGGGCGCCGCCGCCGGAGCGGGTGCGGGAGAATCGGTCGTTCGAGCGGGGCGTGCGTTCGCGGTTCATCTAGAACCTTTCCTCGATGGGGCACGTATCGAGGGATTCTTTTTCGGGAAGCGACCGTGAACGGCACCCAGAATCGCAAGAACGAGCCGATGAAATGACAAAAGAAAACGAAGCCCGGCCGCCGGGAAACAGTGCACCGGACGCGGCTTCGTCGGGGGGCGCGCAGAGCGGGCCCCGGAAACGACAACGAGCCGGGGCCCGCACCCCAAGGTGCGGGCCCCAGCTGCGCAGTACTACCTGAGTGATCAGGCGGGGGTGATGTTCTCGGCCTGCGGGCCCTTCTGGCCCTGCGTGACGTCGAAGTTCACCTTCTGGCCCTCCTGCAGCTCACGGAAGCCGGAGGCGGCGATGTTGCTGTAGTGAGCGAAGACGTCGGCGCCGCCGCCGTCCTGCTCGATGAAGCCGAAGCCCTTTTCCGCGTTGAACCACTTCACGGTGCCAGTAGCCATGTCATATCTCCTTTAGGGGCAGAGCCCGCGGGCCCACACTGTGCGGACCCCACGTCGCCGCGATGATTACCCCGTCCGGAAGAACACCGGAAATACAAAAGTGCGCCCGCCGACATCCGACCGGCAAGAACACTTGAAGTTTTTGGGAACCACAACTGCAACTGAGATCAACACTAGCACGAGGGGGCCGGGAGAGGCGGGTGCCTAATATCACCGGCCGTGTCGGAACAGACCGGCCAGAGAAAAGCCTCATCGCGCATTGCGCGAAATTCTGTGCTGACGAATGCAGATATCTCGCCGGGGTCGCGCGACACCCCGCGTGACCTGCGGCGCGGCGCCCGTCAGGGCTCGGCGGGACCGCCGGAGCGGGCGGACCGGCCGCGCAGCTCCTCGTTGAGGCGCAGCGCCTCCTCCAGCTGGTCCTCCAGGATGACGATGCGGCAGGCGGCCTCGACGGGCGCGCCGGCGTCGACCAGGTCGCGGGCGCGGGCGGCGATGCGCAACTGGTAGCGGGAGTAACGGCGGTGGCCGCCCTCGGACCGCAGCGGGGTGATCAGCCGCGCCTCGCCGATGGCCCGGAGGAACCCCGGCGTCGCACCGATCATCTCCGCGGCTCGCCCCATCGTGTAGGCGGGGTAATCGTCGTCGTCGAGCCGGTCGGTGGCGTGCGAGGGGGTCTCCGGGGGCATCTGCACCTCTTCCGTCACGCGCGACCGGAGGAGCCGGGCGGCGCCCGCCTGCGGGGTGCGCCTCTGCTGCGTACACCTGTTTCACGTGACTGCACAAGAAACCCTAATCGCCGGGCAAGGTCATGTCTATCGCGGCCGGAACAGATTTGGGCCATCGAGAAGGACACGGCGGACACACCCCCATGGATCGCTGACCGACCGGTCAGTTGTCGCCGGGAGGACCGTGGGGCCATAATGCACGCGTAGCCCTTCACGCATCCCCCGTCGTGAAGGGCTACACCCCTGTCCGGAGCCCGCTCAGGGCACCGTGGGGCACAGGATCATTCACGGGCAAGGGACTCCCCTCGTGGTCCCCTGCCCGTGTTTTTTCGAGTTAACAGTGACGTAGAGTGTTTGCGCAAGCTCAGTTCCGACTCCGAGGTGATCGTGGAGGCCCGGATGGCCATGGACGACGGCGACGAACGCGGTCCGGAACCCGTCGAACCCCCCGGTCCTGACGAGCTTCCCCGCCTCGGCTCGCTGCGGGAAAAGGTCGAGTACATGGTCGAGAAGACCTTCCCCGGCCAGAAGATCTCGGGCCGGGTCTTCGCCGAACTGGTCCGCGACCGCGGCGGCTCGCTGTCGCACAGCTACTTCTCCAACATCCTGGCCGGCAAGGTCACCCAGCCCTCCGAGGACATCCTCAAGGCCCTCGGCCTGGGGTTCGGCGTGGACTGGCGCTTCTTCAAGGAGGAGTCCGAGGTCGTCGACGACGTCGTCGCCGGACTCCAGTTCCTGGCCAAGCGGCGCACCGGGGAGATCAGCGGGCTGGCCGGCCGGGGCCTGGACGACGACGGGCTCCCGCCGGAACTGCTGCGGTTCGCCCTGTCCCTGCTGGAGGACGCGGCCCGGGAGAAGGACGGGCCGGAGGGGGAAAGCGGCGGCAACGATTCCGCCGCGAACCACCGCCCGGCGGGTCCGGCAGCGTAGCGTCTTGGTCATGTCCCTGCGGAAACTGCGGAAAGAGTGCGAGGCCGGGCTCGCCGACCTGCCCATCCCGGTTCCCTTCACGCTGGACCAGCTCGTCGCCAACATGGAGGCGGCGAGCGGGCGCACGATCCGGCTGCACGAGATGCCGGACCGCCTCGCCCGCGTCAACGCAGCCTGCGGACTGCGCCTGAAGGCGGGCGGCACCAGCCTCGTCCTCTACCGCCGTCGGCCGACCGCCTACCAGACCCAGCACGTGATCCTGCACGAGCTGTGCCACGAGTGGTTCGACCACGGGACGACGCTCGACGCGGAACAGCTCCGGACGCTCCTCCCGGTCTTCGACACCTCGCTGATCGCCCGGATGATCTCCCCGGCCGCCGCCGCGTCCTTCGCCTCCGGCGGCGGCACCGTCCAGGCCCGCGCGCAGTACGCGACACACGACGAACGCATGGCCGAATTCGGTGCCTCCCTGATCCCTCGGATGGCGCGGGATCTCACCACCGATGACATGGTGGGGCGGCTGGACAACTCCCTGTCCCGCCCGGTGGCCCACCGACGGCGCGGCCTCTTCCCCGGAAGACGGTCCGGCGACGCCTGACACGTGCCACCTGCCCACCCGCGGGCCCCCCGCCCCGCGCTCCCGACCCCGAGGACGAACACCGCCGTGACCCCCCTCGATCTCGCCGGCTACCTGATAGCCGGCCTGATGACGGCCGTTGCCCTGTGGCGTATGCCCGCCGCCCTGTGGGGCGACGAGGAGGACCGCAGACGCCGGGCGCTGTGGGGCTGCTACGCCGGATTCGCCATCGCCCTGTGGACGAAGACCGAGGCGGTGCGCATCGGCCTCAACAACAGCGCCGTCACCGACCTCGCCGTCCTCATCAAGCACTACACCGCCACCGTGGCAATTCTGGCCATCCTCAGCTACATCGTGGCCATCTACGGCAGCTACCCCGAAGAGGGCGCGGTCCCCCGCCACGTACGGTTCGCGCGGCTCGTCCAGAAGCTGGCGGCCAAGGCCTCCGTCGCCACGCTGATCCTGCTGACCGTCCTCTTCTTCACCGTCGTCGACCGCTCCGAGCCCTCGGACCGCTTCGTCTCCGACCACGCCGGGGAGTGGGGCGCCACGCTCTACATGAGCGTCTTCTACCTCTACCTCGGGGCCGCGTCCGCCGTGTGCGCCTTCCAGTGGGCGCTGGCCACCCTCGACACCCGGAGCCGCCATCTGCGCATCGGGCTCGGGATGATGACGTTCGCGATGTTCATCGGCGTCGGCTACACCGTCAGCCGCACCCTCTTCCTGTGGATCAGCGTGGTGGACGAGCCGAGCGAGGCGTTCGCCCTGCGGTTCGACCAGGTCACCGAGGCCGCGCAGCTGGTGCTGTTCGCCTTCTTCGCCCTCGGCGCGTCCGTCCCCGCCTTCGCGGCCGGCGCCCGCCGGGCCCGGCTCTGGCGGGCCCAGGTCCGGCTGCACGCCCTCTGGTACGAGCTGATGGCCGCGTTCCCGGACCAGCCGTTCGACCCGCCCGCGCCGCTGGCCCGCGAGCTGACCCGGTTCAACGTCCCGGCCGACCTGCGGGTGGACCGCTGGGCCGCCGACATCGCGGACGCCGCCGAGAAGCTGCGCCACTACGTGCCCGACGGGCTGCTCGCCGCCGCCGAAAGGGCAGCCGCCCGCGACACGGACGACCCGCGCCGGGCCGAGTCCCTCACGGACGCCTACTGGATCCGGGCCGCCCTGCTCGCGAAGGACTCCGGCGCGCCCCCCGGGGCGGCCGCGACGGTCGCCGCCCAGCACGCGGCGGACCAGGACGGCGAGGTGGCCCGGCTGGTCCGGGTCGCCGCCGCGTACCGGACGGTCGACGAGGAGCGCGCCCGCACCGTCCTCGCGATCGCGACGGCCGACACCACCACCCGCACGACGGAGACGAGCGCATGACCGGCACCACGACCGGCGAGGGGATCCCCACCGCCTCCGCCCGCACGGCCTCCGCGGCGCGCACCGTCACCGACGCCCTCCAGCCGCGCAACGTCCTGCTGGCGGGCATGCTCGGCATCGGCCTGGCGGCGGCGGGCGACTGGACAGGACTGCTCTGGGGCTTCCTCGGGGCGCTCTGCGCCGGGCTCATACCGGCGGGGTACATCGAGTGGGAGCGCGGGCGCGGCACCTGGGGCGACCGTCATGTGGTGGACCGCACCAAGCGGGCGCCGATCTTCTTCGTGATCCTGGGCTCGATCGGCGCCGGCTCGGTGGTGATGGTGCTGGGCAACGCGCCCACCGGCATCCTCGTCGCGATGCTCGCGCTGTGGGTGATGACGATCGGCCTGCTGGCCGTCAACACGGTGTGGAAGATCTCGGTCGACTCGGCGGTGGCCTCGGCGGCCGTCTCCCTCCTCGCCGTCGTGCACTCCCCCTGGTGGATCGCCGCGTACACGGTGACGGCGGCGGTCTGCTGGTCCCGGGTCGCCCTCGGCTATCACACCGTCGCCCAGACCGTGGCGGGCGCGGGCCTGGGCGCGGCGACGACGGTGGCGTACGCGTTCGTCTGAGTCCGATGCGTCTGGATTCGATTCGTCTGGGTCCGATGCGTCTGAGTTCGATGCGTCTGGGACCGACGGCGCCCTGACCGGCGTCACCGGGGCAGAGCGCGGCGTCCGCGCGGGCCGTCCCGTTTGCGGGGGCGGCGGACACCCGGTTACGTGTACGGGGAGGGCTGCCCGCGAACGGGACGGCCCGCAGGCTGGAGGTACCTCCGATGGCGAAGAACCGGTCCGCGCCCGCCAAGGGCCTGCGCGGCAGCAAGGCCGGGCTCGTGCTGAGCCTGGGCAGCAGCGCGCTCGCGGTCATCAGGGCGTCCAAGCAGGTCCGCCGGGCCAAGGGCTCGCACGACAGGCTGAACACCGCCGACGCGGTGGCGGGGCTGCTGCCGCTGATCACCTCGGCCGCCCTCGTACTGCGTCAACTGCGCGGCCGGCGCCGGGAGAACCCGGAAGCGGCCTGAGCACCGTCCCGGCGTCCGGGCCGAGCCGGCCCGAGCGCCGACCCGACGCCAACTCCTCGCGAAAGGCCTCCCGAAAGGCCGGAAACCGCCCTGTCGCAGGCCGCTGAACAGCCACCCACCGGGGTACGACTGTGCCGTGCCGAAACCTTTCGAGATCACCGCGGCCCGCGCCGAGGACATCGTGACGCTGGGCGAGTGGGCCCACGAGGAGAGCTGGAACCCGGGCCTGAACGACGGTGGGGTGTTCTTCGCGACCGACCCCGGCGGCTTCCTCTTCGGCCGGCTGGACGGCGAACCGGTCACCTCCGTCTCCGTCGTCCGCTACGGCAGCGACCACGGCTTCCTGGGCTTCTACCTGACCCGCCCCCAGCTGCGCGGCCAGGGTTACGGGCTGCGGACCTGGCAGGCCGGCACGGCCCGGCTCGCCGGGCGCACCGTCGGGCTGGACGGGGTGCCCGCGCAACAGGACAACTACCGCCGCTCCGGCTTCCGTACCTGCTGGAGCAACGCACGGTACGAGGGCACGCCCCCGCCCCCCGGGGATGTCGCGCCGCCGCCGGGCACCGAACTGGTCGACGCCAGGAGCGTGCCGTTCGACCTGCTCGCCGCCTACGACCGCCGGTACTTCCCGGCCCCGCGCGACACCTTCCTGGCCTCCTGGATCACCGCCCCCGGCCGCACGGCCCTGGCAGCGCTCCGGGACGGCGAGCTCCAGGGCCTCGCGGTGCTGCGGGCCTGCCGCGCCGCGTCCCGGATCGGCCCCCTGTACGCCGCGTCCCCCGCGGTCGCGGCGGCCCTGGTCGGCGCGCTCGCGGCCACCGCCCCGGGCACCCCGGTCGCGATCGACGTGCCCGACGTAAATCCGGCGGCGGTGCGGCTGGCGGGGGAGCTGGGCCTGACCCCGTCGTTCGACACGGCGCGGATGTACAGCGGTCCGGAACCGGTCATCGACCGGACCGGCCTGTACGGCATCACGAGCCTCGAACTGGGCTGACCCGGTACACACCGCGGCCCCGGGCAGCGGGCCGGTCCTCCGTCGCTCGGCGACGCGTCACTCCGGAGGGGTCGGCCGCACCACCGGCCGGCCCTCGCGGATCCGGGAGGCCAGCACGGCGATGTCGTCCTCCGCGTCCTCGCCGAACCGGTCCAGCACCTGGTCCAGCAGGTCCTCCAGATTCCCGCCGCGCGGGAGGGTCAGCGAGGCCAGCCGCCCCACGGACACGTCGATGTCCTCGCCCCGGCGCTCCACCAGGCCGTCGGTGTACATGAACAGCACGGTCCCGGGGCCGCAGGGCACGAACGTGGTCCGGTACCCGCCGAACCCGGTGCCGAGCGGCGGCCCCACCGGCACCGGCACGACCCGGGCCCCGGCGGGATCCGGGTCGATGAAGACCGGGGGCAGATGGCCCGCGCTGGCCACCTCGCACACCCCGCCGAACCGGTCGACGACGGCGAGCAGACAGGTCGCCGCCCGGTCCAGGCCCGACCGCTCGACCATGCCGTCGAGCTGCTCCAGGATCTGGTGGGGGTGCAGGTCTTCCCCGGCCAGCAGCCGCAGCAGGGAGCGGTACTGGCTCATGGCGACCGCCGCCTCCACCCCGTGGCCCATCACGTCGCCCATCGCCTTGAGGTGTCGGCCGTCCTTGAGCGGCACGACGTCGAACCAGTCCCCGCCGACCAGGACGCCCTCGTCGGCGGGGAGGTAGCGGGTGGCGATCTCGACGTGCGGGTGGGGCCCCCAGGGCTCGGAGAGCAGGGAACGCTGGAGCTCGCGGGCGATGCTGTGCTCGTGGTCGTAGCGTCGGGCGTGGTCGAGGCCGACGCCCGCCCGGACGGCGAGTTCGCGGGCGACGGCCACGTCCTGGTCGCTGAAGGCCGGTGAGCCGTCGGCCCGGACGAGGGTGAGCGCGCCGAGCAGGCGCCCGCGGGCGGTGAGCGGGACGGCGAGCGCCTCGCGCAGCCCGAGCGCCCGGGAAGCGCTGATCCGGTCCGCGGTGACGGCGCTGCGCCCGCTGCTGTAGTCCTCCCAGTCGTCGAGGACCGGCTCGTTCTCCGCCAGGCAGCGGGCCACCGCGGAGTCCGCCGCGAAGTCGACGTACTCCCCGGGGTGACCGAACCGCTGCGCCTGCTCGTCGAGTTCGCCGTCGCCCCGCACCGCGGCCCGCCGGAGTCGTACGACGCCGGGTTCCGGGCGGCGTACGGAGTGGCCCACCTCTGCCGGGAAGACGTCGACCGCCGCGACGTCGGCGAAGTCGGGCACCACGAAGGCGGCCAGCTCCCGGCAGGTGGTGTCCATGTCGAGCGTCGTGCCGATCCGGACGGCGGCGGTGCTGAGGAGGACGATGTGGCCCCGGGCCTCCACCAGCTCCTCGCGCTGGCGGGCGAGGTCGGTGATCTCGACGACGATCGCCATCAGACCGCACGCCTTCCCGTCCACGTCCAGTCGGCTGTACGTGGCCCGCCAGAACCGCTGGTCCGCCCCGTCCGCCGCCCAGGTCTGCCCGTGAAGCGTCTCCTCACGGGCCTTTCCGTCGGCCAGGACCGCGCGCAGGGCGGCGGCCTGATCGCGCAGCCCGGGCAGCACCCGGGAGAACACCCGCCCGAGGTGGGAGCCTGCGGGGAGGCCGTTGAGCCGTTCGAGGGCCGGGTTGACGTAGGTGTAGCGGAGATCGTGGTCGAGGACCGCGACGGCGGCCGGGTTCCCGTCGAAAAGGGCCGCGACGGTCCCCGGGTCGAAGGACGACGGCATCCCGTCGTCGCACGTGTCGGCCTGCAAGAGCATGCCTCCCGCCGTCGTCGGCTCTCAGCTCCCGGGTCCTTGCTCCCAGCTCCGGCTTCCGGCTCCCGGTCCTCCATCGTCGGTCGCCCGCTCCCGCACCGCATCCGCAGCGCGGCCGTCAGCGTGGGGCGTCCGCCCGGTCCGGATGCGGGCCGGAGCCGGGGCCGAGATCGGCGTCCAGATCGAGGGTGCCCTCGGTGGCCTCGGCGGCGGGCGGCAGGGCGAGGGCCTGGGCCACCGGGCCCGGCAGACTGCCGGAACCGAGCAGTCCGGTGACCAGCGCGGTGGTGAGCCGGTGCCAGGCGGCGGCCCGGCGGATCATGGCGTGGTCGCCGCCCCGCACGGTGACCATGCAGCTACGGGCTCCGGCGCGACGGGCCCGCGCGGTGAGGGACTGGCTGGCCTGGGGGCTGGTCATCCGGTCCCGGTTGCTGTGGACGAGGACGACGTCACGGCCCGCGAGCTGGGTGACCGGGTCCCCCGGCGGACACCAGGGGGCGAGCCCGACGACGCCCCGCACCAGGGGATGCCCGGCGGCGCGGAGGGCGGCGCGCGCCCCCATGGAATGCCCCAGGAGTACCACCGGCAGCTCCTCGCCCGCCTCCTCCCGCAGCGCGTCGAGGGCGGCCACGGCGTCGTGGAAGGGGTCCGCGCGGCTGCCGTTCCAGCCCCGGTGGACGTACCGCACCCGCGTCACGAGGATGTCGTCGCCGGCCGCGCGGGCGGCCCGGGCGATGGCACGGGCGAAGGGGCGCATCCGGGTACCGGGCAGATTCAGCAGCCCCGACGGCGGGGGGCCCGTACCGCTCTCGCGCCCCCCGTGCAGAACGAGAACCGCTGCCGATGGCGGTCGTTGGGCCACGCGTACCTCCAGGTGCGGCTGCGGGGCGTGCTGCCCCCCTCGCCCCGTATTCGACGCCGGGGCCGCTCCGGATGGGCGTACGGATCGCCGGATCGAGGAATCGCCGTCGACGGGCCGCCGGGCCGCCGGCCCGACCGGGGGCCGGTGCCCTCCACTGTACGGTCACGATCGCGGAACCATCAGCGCCCTCGGCGCCATCCCCGTATACGAAAGCGAAGGAGCCTCCCATGGCATCAGGCCCTCAACTCGGCAGCGCCGCACCGGACTTCACCCTCCCGGGCGGAGCCCTCTCGGGCGACGCCTTCGAGCGCGCCGACTACCGGCTGTCGACCGCCCGCGGCCGGTCCGTGGTGCTGGCGTTCTACCCCGGGGACAACACCAGCGTCTGCACGAAGCAGTTGTGCTCGTACTCCTCGGGCATGGAGGCCTTCGAGGGCCTCGACGCCGACGTCTGGGGAATCAGTCCACAGGGTGTGGACAGCCATGAGTCGTTCGCCCGCTCCTTCGGGCTGCGCATGCCGCTGCTGGCCGACGAGGGCCGGGAGACCGCCAGGGCGTACGGGGTCTCCGCGCCGGGCATCGGGGTGCGGCGGGCGGTCTTCCTCATCGGCCCGGACGGGGTCCTGCGCTGGAAGCACGTGGCCCTGCTCGGTGCGACGTTCCAGTCGCTCACCACGCTCACGGACCGCCTGTCCGGCATCAAAGACGCGTAAAGACTGCCGGAATCCGGCAGTGACCGAAGTAGGTGCTGTATGGGACCATCCAGCCAGATCGACGGAAAACGTTCGGGGGAAGAACGTTCGGGGGAAGTCGGCAGCGGGAGCGACAGGGGAGTGATCGCGTGACCATCTTTCTCGGTCTCGGCATTGCGGGGATCGTGTTGCTCGCGCTCTCCCTGATCTTCGGCGGGATCCTCGAAGGGCTCTTCGACGGTGTGCTCGACGGCCTCTTCGACGGGCTGCTGTCGCTTCCGGTGATCGCCGGCTTCATCTCGATGCTCGGCTTCGGCGGGGCGATCGTGCTCGGCTCGACGAGCGCCGGAACGCTCGTCGCCACGGTCATCGGCGTCACCGCCGGCCTGGTCGCGGCCTGGCTCACCTGGAAACTCAGCCAGGCCCTGATGCGCGACCAGACGGACGCCACCCCGCGCGGCTCCGACCTGATCGGCACCTCGGGGTCCGTCGTGACGGCCATCCCGGCCGAGGGTTACGGCGAGGTGCTGCTGCGACTGGGCGGTCAGCCCGTGAAGTACGCGGCCAAGTCGGCCACGCCCGTCGCGCGCGGGACCGAGATCTGGGTGGAAGAGGCACTGTCGACCACGTCGGTCGCGGTCCGCCCGGTGGAGCGCTGACCACGTATCCACCCCGATCCCACTGACGACCCACCGTCACGCGGCACACCGCGCCGGTCAACTCCACAGCACCGCCACGCTCCACAACAATCTGCCGTCCCCCACGGGAGGCAGGGGGGACACATCACATGAGTCCAGTAGTCATCGCCGTCATCGGCATCGTCGTACTCCTCGTTCTGCTCGGCCTCGTCGTCATCACGCGCTACAAGGTGGCCGGGCCCAGCGAGGCGTTCATCATCACCGGCCGCCGCGGCAAGAAGTCGACGGATCCGGTCACCGGACAGACCAGCATCGACAACAGCGGCCAGAAGGTCGTCGTGGGCGGCGGCGTCTTCGTCGTGCCGTTCGTCCAGCAGAAGTTCACCCTCGACCTGTCCAGCCGGCACATCCCGATCGCCGTGCGCGGCGCGGTGACGCTGCGCGGCGTCAAGTCGAACCTCGAAGGCGTCGCGATCGTCAAGGTCGGCGGCAGCGAGGACGCGATCCGCGCCGCGGCCCAGCGCTTCCTCCAGCAGCAGGACGGCATCGTCGGCTTCACCCAGGAAGTGCTCTCCGGCGCGCTCCGCGCGATCGTCGGCCGCATGTCGGTCGAGGACATCATCCGGGACCGGGCCGCGTTCGCCGGTCAGGTCGCGGAGGAGGCCGAGGCCAGCCTCTCCGGCCAGGGCCTGATCCTGGACGCCTTCCAGATCCAGGACATCACCACCGAGGGCTCCTACCTGGAGGACCTCGGCCGCCCGGAGGCCGCCCGCGCCAAGCAGGAGGCGGACATCGCCGAGGCCATCGCGAAGCGGGCCTCGGAGCAGGCCCGGCTGAAGGCGGCCGAGGAGATCGCCATCGCCGAGCGGACGTACTACCTGAAGCAGGCCGAGATCAAGGCCGAGACCGAAGCCGCGGCCGCCAAGGCCAACGCCGCCGGTCCGCTCGCCGAGGCGGCCCGCCAGCAGGAAGTGCTCCAGGAGCAGGAGAAGGTCGCCGAGCGCCAGGCCGCGCTGACCGACCGCGAGCTGGACACCAAGGTCCGCAAGCCCGCCGACGCCGCCCGTTACCAGGCCGAGCAGGAGGCGGAGGCCCGCCGCATCGCCCAGGTCAAGGAGGCCGAGGCCGACGCGGAGCGCTCGCGCCTGACCGGTCAGGGCGAGAAGCTGCACCGCTCCGCGCTGGCCGACGCGGTGCGCATCGAGGGTGAGGCGGACGCCGCGGCGATCGCCGCCAGGGGTGCGGCCGAGGCGGAGGCCATGCGGAAGAAGGCCGACGCGTTCGCGCGGTACGGCGACGCGGCTGTCCTCCAGATGCTGGTCGAGGTCCTCCCGAGCGTGGTGGCGAAGGCCTCCGAGCCGCTGAGCGCCATCGACAAGATGACGGTCATCTCCACGGACGGCGCGAGCCAGCTCGCCCGCACGGTCACCGACAACGTCGCGCAGGGCATGGAACTGCTCACCTCGACGACGGGCGTGGACATGGCGTCCCTCCTCCAGAACCTGAAGGGCCGCGTGCACACGGTGCCCGCCCCCGCGAGCTCGGACGCCCCGGAGACGGACGCGTCGGCCTCGAAGAACGGCGAGATCGAGATCAAGGGCTGACGCGCGAGGCGTCTGTCAGGGGCTTGGCCCCCTACCCGTGCCCGGCAGCGACGTGTTCGCCGCCGGGCACGGGCACGCCCGCGTCTCGTCGGCTTGCGGTCCCTCCACCGCCCGGAGGCGGTCAGGGAACCTTTGGCCGACATCGAAGCCCCTACAGGTCTCTTACAGCCGGTGTCCAGCGCCGACCCCAGGTCGAGCCCCGGGTCGCCGACGAGGGACTCGGGATCGATGGCCGGCCACGGCTCGCGCTCGGCGGCGAGCACGTTGTCGTAGTGCAGGTCCCGGTGCAGCATCCGGTTGCCGGGCCCGTCGGCCAGTTCGGCGACGGCCGACGCCCAGCCCCGCAGCCGCCGTTGGTCGCACCGGCGCCCGGCAGGGCGGCGACGGCCGTCGGCACGGCCGCGAGCATGTCGCGCACCACGTCACCGAGGCCGCGCGGGGTCTCGGGCGCCGGGACGGAACGCAGCCGGGCGCTCCAGGCACGTTCCCGCTCGCCCCCCCGTTCCCCGTGTCAGCACTCCCCCCGGTCCCGCCCCACCGCGTACAGGTGGCTGTCCCGGAACTGCTCCGCGCCCAGGGTCCGGCCCACCATGATGACCGCCGTCCGGATCACCCCCGCCGCCTTCACCTGCTCGGCGATCGAGTCCAGCGGGCCCCGCAGGATGATCTCGTCCGGGCGGGACGCCATCGCCACCACCGCCGACGGGCAGTCCGCCCCGTAGTGCGGGAGCAGTTCGTCGACCACCCGGTCCACGTACCGCGCCGCCAGGTGCAGGACGATCAGGGCGCCGCTGCGGCCCAGCGTGGCCAGGTCCTCGCCCTCCGGCATGGCCGTGGCGCGCTGCGCGATGCGGGTCAGGATCACCGTCTGGCCGACCGTCGGGACCGTCAGCTCGCGCTTCAGCGCCGCGGCGGCCGCGGCGAACGCGGGGACGCCGGGGACCACTTCGTACGGGACCCCGGCCTCGTCCAGGCGCTTCATCTGTTCGTTCACCGCGCTGAACACCGACGGGTCGCCCGAGTGCAGCCTCGCCACGTCGTGGCCGTCCGCGTGGGCCCGGACCAGCTCGGCGGTGATCTGCTCGATGTCCAGGTTCGCCGTGTCGATCAGGCGGGCGTCCTTCGGGCACTCGGCCAGCAGTTCCACCGGGACCAGGCTGCCCGCGTACAGGCAGACCGGGCTGGCGGCGAGGATCCGGGCGCCGCGCACCGTGATCAGGTCGGCCGCGCCCGGGCCCGCGCCGATGAAGTGCACCGTCATGATCGATCTCCCTTGTGCGAACGTGCCCCGGAACCCGAGGGCTTGATGACCGACCACTGCGTTACGGGCATGGCCTGGCGCCAGCCGGTGAAGCCGCCGACCGGCACGGCGTGGGCCACCGCGAGGCGCACCAGCTCGCCGCCGTGCGCCTTGTGCCGCTCGGCCAGCAGCGCCTCCGACTCCAGCGTCACCGTGTTCGCGACCAGCCGGCCACCCGGCCGCAACGCCTCCCAGCACGCGTCGAGCAGGCCCGGCGCGGTCAGCCCGCCGCCGATGAACACCGCGTCCGGCGCTTCCCGTCCGGCCAGGGCCGCCGGGGCCGGGCCCGTGACGACCTTCAGCGCGGGGACTCCCAGGCGTTCCGCGTTACGGGTGATCCGCTCCGCCCGTACCGGGTCCCGCTCCACGCTCACCGCCCGGCAGGACGGATGCGCCCGCAGCCACTCGATCGCGATCGAGCCGGAGCCGCCGCCCACGTCCCAGAGCAGCTCTCCGGGCGCGGGCGCCAGGGACCCGAGCGTGGCGGCCCGGATGTGGCGCTTGGTGAGCTGGCCGTCGTGCTCGTACGCCTCGTCCGGCAGCCCGGGGACCGTGCCCAGCCGCAGGGCTCCCGCCGACGCCCGGCAGTCGATCGCGACGACGTTCAGCCGGTCCCCCGGGGGGTGCTCCCACGTCTCCGCGAGGCCGTCCACGCACCCCTCGCCCTCGGCGCCCAGTTGCTCCAGCACCCGCAGCCCGCTCGGGCCGAAGCCGCGCTCCGTGAGGAGGGCGGCGACCGTCGTGGGGGTGCTCGCGTCCGCACTCAGGACCAGCAGGCGCCGGCCCTCGTACAGCGACGCCGCGAGACGTGCCGCCGGACGGCCCACCAGCGTCACGACCTCCGTGTCCTCCAGCGGCCAGCCGAGGCGCGCGCAGGCGTACGAGACGGAGGACGGGTGCGGCAGGACACGCAGCCCCTCCGGGCCCAGCTCCTCCGCCAGCGCGCGCCCCACCCCGTAGAACATCGGGTCCCCGCTCGCCAGCACCGCGATCCGGCGCTCCCTGTGCTCGGCCAGCAGCCGGGGGACGGCCGGTCGCAGCGGGGACGGCCAGGCCACCCGGGCGCCGGGGCACTCCGGCGGGAGCAGGTCCAGCTGGCGCGCCCCACCGATCAGCACCTCCGCCTCCCGCAAGGTCTCGCGGGCCGTACCGGACAGGCCGGGCCAGCCGTCCGCGCCGATCCCCACGACGGAGACGGGGTGCGGGGGAGCGGCGGGGGGAGGGGCGGCAGACACGGTCGGGACCTCGTTCGGCGCGGCGGGAGGAGGCAGAGGTGGAGGAGGGGACGGAGGAGACGGAGCGTAAGGCGCGGGGCAACGCTGCCAAAACTCTACTGACCCTCGCCTTCCGCCCCTTCCGGCGGGTGAATCCGGAAGAGACTTCGCGCGTGGTGTCGAGAACCCCGCACCGGCCCCGACGTCCCCTGTGCAAGAGGAAAAACACCACCGAGCGAACGAGCGACCAGGAGGCGACGGTCATGAAGTATCTGGTGATGGTCCAGGGCAGCCAGGCGGACTACGACGCGCAGACCGGCAAGGGCACCGCGGACAGCCCGGCCTGGGACGAGAAGGCCATGCAGGAGATGTTCGCCTACATGGGCAGCATCACCGACGACCTCGCCGAGTCGGGCGAGCTGGTCACCGGCTACGGGCTGCGGGAGCCCGCTTCGGGCCGGGCCGTCGGCGTCGACGCCGAGGGCCGTCCGGTGGTCTCGGACGGGCCGTACAGCGAGACGAAGGAGCTGCTCGCCGGGTTCTGGGTGCTCGACTGCGAGAGCCTGGAAAGGGTGACCGAGATCGCGGCCCGCGTGGCACGCTGTCCGCAGCCGGCCGGGGCGCCCGACTACCCGGTGCTCATCCGGCCCGTCGACGGCGGGACCGACGACTGACGCACCACCCGAGGACGCGGATGGAACGTACGGCCGACGACATCGTCGAGGACCTGCTGCGCCGCCACGCGCCGCAGGTCCTCGGCGCGCTCGTGCGCCGGTACGGGCACTTCGACCCGGCCGAGGACTCCGTCCAGGAGGCCCTGCTCGCGGCCGCCGAGCAGTGGCCGCGGGACGGGGTCCCCGACAACCCGCGCGGCTGGTTGATCCGGGTCGCCTCCCGCCGCCTCACCGACCGGCTCCGCAGCGACGAGGCCCGTCGCCGGAGGGAGGAGACGGCGGCGGCCCTCGCCCCGGCGGACGCGTTCGTCGCGCCGCCGCCCGGGGAAGGCCCCTCCGGCCTGGACCGGTCCCCCTCCGAGGACGACACGCTCACCCTGCTCTTCCTCTGCTGCCACCCCGCGCTCTCCCCTGCCGCCCAGATCGCGCTCACCCTCCGCGCGGTCGGCGGTCTCACCACGGCGGAGATCGCCCGCGCCCATCTGGTGCCGGAGGCGACGATGGCGCAGCGGATCAGCCGGGCCAAGCGGACGCTGCGCGGTACGCGGTTCCGGCGGCCGGACGCCCAGGACCTCGACCAGCGGCTCGGCGCCGCGCTCCAGGTGCTCTACCTGATCTTCAACGAGGGTTACACCGCCACCGCGGGCCCCGACCTCACCCGCACGGACCTGGCGCGCGAGGCGATCCGGCTGACCCGCGCCGTACGCCGGCTGCTGCCCCACGAGGGGCGCGTGACCGGGTTGCTGGCGCTGATGGTCCTCACGGAGGCGCGCACGCCGGCGCGCACCGGGCCGGACGGCGAGCTGGTCCCCCTCGACGAACAGGACCGGGCGCTCTGGGACCGTACGGCCATCGCGGAAGGCACCGCCCTGGCCGAGGAGGCGCTCGCCCAGGGCCCGGCGGGGGACTATCAGCTCCAGGCCGCCGTCGCCGCCCTCCACGACGAGGCGGAGCGCGCGGAGGACACCGACTGGCCGCAGATCCTCGCCCTCTACGACGTCCTCGTGCGGCGCACCCCCGACCCCGCCGCCGCGTTGGGCCGGGCGGTCGCCGTGGCGATGGTGGACGGGCCCCGGGCGGGGCTGGCGGCCATCGACGCCCTGACGGGGGCGGTGGAGCCGCACTTCCGTCTCGACGCCGTACGCGGGCATCTCCTGGAACGGGCCGGGGAGCCGGCGGCCGCCCGTGCCGCCTACCGCGCGGCAGCCGACGGCACGCTCAGCGAACCCGAGGCCCGCTATCTGCGCATGCGCGCGGACCGGCTGGACCCGTAGGAGCCCGAGGCGTGCCGGCAGGTCCCGGGCGGGGCGGCCCGGTGGCGGGCCCCGGCCCGCCGTCCGGCCACGCGTCGGGCCCGGAAGCCGGACCGGGCGGCGCTTCGCCCGGACGCCGGGGGCCGCTGCCCGCGGGGGCACCGGCGGTCCGGGGGGCGTCGTCGGGGCCGGGGTGCGTCGTCGGGGCCGGGGGCAGCGGGGCAGTTACGGGCATGGGCGCGGGGGACGGCACGTGGGACGGCACGGGGCGGGCGCGGGCGGCGTGACCAAGGGAGACGCGGGCGGCCCGGTGGGCGGGGGAGCAGGCGGCACCGCCCCCGGTGCGGGTGGCCTCCCCGACGCGGGCGGGCCGGAACCGGCGGGCCCGGCCGGGGCATCCGGCGCTGCCTCATCGGGCAGCGCGGCGACACGGACGGACGCGCACACCATGGCCGTCGCGGCCTCCCTACTCCCTTCGGCCGACAGGGAGAGGCCATCGGCTCAGTACCGGTCGCCGTCGTCCGCCGTGCTCGCGATGATCGGCAGCATGACCACGAGCGACAGCGGCAAGGACATCACCCTGCGGATCGCGCAGAACGCGGAGGCCGACGAGCTTCTCGGCCGCAGCCCGCTGGCCGCTCTGGTCGGCATGCTGCTGGACCAACAGGTGCCGATGGAGTGGGCGTTCACGGGCCCGTATACCCTCGCGGAACGCATGGGCTCCGACGACCTGGACGCGGGGCGGATCGCCGCCTACGACCCGGACGCCTTCACCGAACTGTTCACCACCAAGCCGGCTCTGCACCGCTACCCCGGCTCCATGGCCCAGCGGGTGCAGCAGTTGTGCCGCTACCTGGTGGCGGAGTACGACGGCGACGCCGGCGCGGTGTGGCGGGACGCGGCGACCGGCGACGAATTGCTGAAACGCCTCACCGCACTGCCCGGCTTCGGCGAACAGAAGGCCCGGATCTTCCTGGCGCTGCTCGGCAAGCAGTTCGGCGTACGGCCGGCGGGGTGGCGGGAGGCGGCGGGCCCGTACGGAGAGGCCGGATCGCACCGCTCGGTCGCCGACATCACGGGCCCGGAGTCGCTCGTCGAGGTGCGCGCGTACAAGCAGGAGGCCAAGGCGGCGGCCAAAGCGGCGAAGAAGGCGGCCGGACCAGCGAAGAAGCCGAGCGGGCCCTCGCCCAGGAAGTCGGGCGGCTCACCGAAGGAGAAGGCGGGCGGCTCACCGCCCGAGAAGTCGGGCAAGTAGTCGGCTGATCCGACGCTCGACGGAGAAGTGGCGTGGTCGAGCGCCGGATCAGGCCGACACCCCCCTCTCAACGATCGAATCCGGCCACATGTGTTCACAGGCGTCACCCCACTCGCTAGCTTTCGCAGCACATTTGTTCAGCCGTTCAGGTACTGAGCCGCTCGAAGCACCGGCGGTTCAGGTACTGAGCCGCTCAGAGCACCAGCCGTTCAGACCGGAAGGACTCCTGTGCACGCAACACGTCGCAGAGCCATCGCTGTCGTGGCCGCCACCGCCCTGGCCACACCGCTCCTCCTGGCCGCGTCCCCGCACCCCGGACGCCCCGCGCCGCACGACCCCGGTAAGGAAGCGGCCAAGTTGTCGAAGGAGTTGGTGCGGAAGGCGTCCGCACGCGACGCCTACCGCCACCTCCAGCAGTTCCAGGCGATAGCCGACTCGACCGACGGTCACCGCGCCGCCGGCTCGCTGGGCCACGACGCCTCGGCGGCGTACGTCTACCGCCAGCTCCAGCGGGCCGGGTACAAGGTCTCGTACGAGAACTTCCGCTTCACCTACACGGAGACGCTGGCCGAGAAGCTCGCCGTGGTGACGCCGACGCCCCGCGACGTCACGATCAAGGCCATGACGTACACCCCGTCGACCGAGGTGGGCGGCCTGACGGCGGCGCTCGTCGCGGTGCCCGTCGACGGGACGACGGGCTGCGAGGCCACCGACTACGCGTCCACGACCTTCACCGGCAAGATCGCTTTGATCAAGCGCGGAGGCTGCTCCTTCGCCGCGAAGCAGGCGGCCGCCGCCGACGCGGGCGCGGCCGGGGCGGTCATCTACAACAACGTCGAGGGCGCCCTGTCCGGCACGCTCGGCGAGGTCGCGGCGGGCAGGATCCCGACCGGGGGCCTCACCCAGGCGGAGGGCGAGAAGCTGGCCGCCGACCTCGCGGGCGGCGAGGTCACGGTCTCCTTCGAGATCCGCGAGCTCCAGCAGGACCGCCCCACCCGCAACGTCATCGCCGAGACGCCCGGCGGCAGCACGGCCCGGACGGTGATGCTCGGAGCCCACCTCGACTCGGTGACCGAGGGACCCGGCATCAACGACAACGGCTCCGGCTCCGCCGGCCTGCTCGAAGTCGCCCTGGAACTGGCGAAGTCGAAGACCAAGCCCGCCAACAAGGTGCGGTTCGCCTGGTGGTCGGCCGAGGAGAACGGCCTGATCGGCTCGGAGAAGTACGTCGCGGCGCTCTCCGAGAAGCAGCGCGAGCAGATCGCGCTCTATCTGAACTTCGACATGATCGCCTCGCCGAACGGCGTCCAGTTCGTCTTCGACGGCGACAACTCCGACGAGGTCGGCGAGGGCGCGGGCCCGGAGGGCTCGGCCCAACTGGAGCGTGACATCAACGAGTTCCTCGACGGCAAGGGCAAGCCGCACGAGGGCACGGACTTCACCGGCCGCTCGGACTACGGGCCGTTCATCGAGGTCGGCATCCCGTCCGGCGGTACGGACACCGGGGCGGAGGGCATCAAGACGGCGGCCCAGGCCGAGGTGTTCGGCGGCGAGGCGGGCATCGCGTACGACCCCTGCTACCACGCGGCCTGCGACGACCTGGACAACATCGACATGGGCCACTTCGACACCAACATCGACGTGATCGCCAACGCGGTCGGAACGTACGCCCACGACCTGCGCTCCCTGACCCGCCCGGTCACCCCCGACACCGGCACGGGTACGCCCGGCAGCGGTGGCAGCGGCGGCGGCCTGCGCGAGGGGCACGGCAGGGTCGCGGAGTAGGAGCGGCAGCCCGAAACGGGCCCGCCCCACAAGCCGTCCCAGACGCCATCCTGCAAACAGCCCCGTAAGCAGTCCCGTAAGCAGCCCTGCGAGCAGTCCCGCGAGCCATCCCCCAAGCAGTCCCGCGAGCCGTCTCGCAGGCGGCGGAACGCGAGTCGGCGCGACGGACCACCAGTGGGCCCGGTGCGGAATCCCCACGGATCCCGCACCGGGCCCCTACCGCGCCCCCCCACGCCCCGACGACCTCCCGCGGCTCCCGCGCCACCTGCCCGGTTATCCAGCCCAATACGGCGCTATACACCCTTTGCACCGGCATCGCGGTGAGCTTCCCTGGCTGCGCTCGACGGCCCTTGCCCGGTAGGCTTTCCGTGTGATCTTCAAGCGCATCGGAAATGGGAAGCCATACCCCGACCACGGCCGGGAAAGCACCCGACAGTGGGCGGATGTCGCGCCGCGTCCGGTTCGCCTGGACCAGCTCGTGACCACCAAGGGCCAGCTGGACCTGGAGACCCTCCTCGCCGAGGACTCCACGTTCTACGGCGACCTGTTCGCCCACGTCGTGAAGTGGCAGGGCGACCTCTACCTCGAGGACGGCCTGCACCGGGCGGTCCGGGCCGCGCTCCAGCAGCGCCAGGTGCTGCACGCACGCGTCCTCGACCTGGGCTGACGCCGCCCCCGGCTATCCGCGCGCATCTCCGCGAGGGGACCCGCACACCCCACCCGGGTTCCACACCTCACCGAGGGCAAATTCGGGCCTTTCGGGTGTATTCACGCTCATCCGGGTGCCATACGTTGATCATCTTGTACGCATGGACACAGGGTCGCATTACGCTTCCCCCATGAGCATGCTCACTCCCCCCGGCATGGGCGGAAAGTACCGCATCACGGGCGACGCCTATCCCCGTATGCGCCGCCCCCGGCACCGCCGCAGGCTGGTCCTCGCGAGCATCGGAGCCGTCGTCGCCCTCAGCCTCGCCGGCTGGGGCACGCTGCAGCTCATCGACGTCTTCACCGGCGGCGACAAGAGCGCCAGCGCGGCCGACCACAAGCGGGACTGCCCCACCCCGAAGCCGTCGGCGGCCCCCGCCAAGGCGCTGCCGAAACCAGCCGCCATCAAGGTCAACGTCTACAACGCGACGACACGCAGCGGGCTCGCCAAGTCCGCCGCCGAGGAGCTCAAGAAACGCGGTTTCGCCATCGGCGAGGTGGGAAACGCGACGAAGGCGTACGACAAGAAGGTGCCCGGCACGGGCGTGCTCGTCGGCGCACCGACCGCGACGAACGGCAGCTTCACGGTACTCGGCACCCAGCTGGCGGGCACGGTGCAGAAGACCGACACCCGCAGGACGGGCGAGGTCGACCTGATCCTCGGGACGAAGTTCAAGGCGTTCAGCACCCCGCGGGAGGCCACCGCCGCGATGGCGGCCCTGACGAAGCCGGCCCCGGCCCCGTCCTCCTCCTGCTGAACCCCGCATGCGCGCACACGCACGCTCCTGCTGAACCCGCACATGATTGCGCGCCCCGCGCCGGCGTCGTACGTATCCGTACGGTGCCGGCACGGGGCGCGCAATCATGGAACGGGGAACGATTCGCGCGTCCGAACCCACGCGGCGACGTGGCGGGCCGTGCGGCGGCGTACGCAGCTGTACGGCGGCGGCGTCCGGGACCTGTGGGGCCGCGACCTATTCGGCCGTGCCGTACATCCGGTCGCCCGCGTCCCCGAGGCCCGGCACGATGTAGCCGTTCTCGTTGAGCCGCTCGTCCACGGAGGCGGTGACGACGGTGACCGGGGTCCCGGCCAGCTCGCGCTCCATCACCTCGACGCCCTCGGGCGCCGCGAGGAGGACGACGGCGGTGACGTCGTCGGCGCCGCGCTTGATCAGCTCGCGGATGGCCGCGACGAGGGTGCCGCCGGTGGCCAGCATCGGGTCCAGGACGTAGACCTGGCGACCGGAGAGGTCCTCGGGCATCCGGGTCGCGTACGTCTCCGCCTGGAGCGTCTCCTCGTTGCGGATCATGCCGAGGAAGCCCACTTCGGCGGTCGGCAGCAGCCGCACCATGCCGTCCAGCATGCCCAGACCGGCCCGCAGGATCGGGACGACCAGGGGCCGGGGGTGCGAGAGCTTCACCCCGGTCGTGGGCGTCACCGGGGTCTCGATGTCGACCAGCTCGGTGCGCACATCCCTGGTGGCCTCGTAGGCGAGAAGGGTGACCAGCTCGTCGGCGAGCCGCCGGAAGGTCGGGGAGTCGGTGCGCTTGTCGCGCAGCGTGGTGAGTTTGTGCGCCACCAGCGGGTGGTCGACGACGTGGATCCGCATGTGTCAACAGTAACCGCGCCGCCCGGCACTCTGCGCTGGCATCAACCACCTGTTCGGGGGGAAGGTGGGGGCATACGGACCCAGCACTGGGGTGGTGTGTCGATGGCTGACGGGGAACTGCGGCGCGACCCGGCCTCGCGCGGGCGGCGCGACGGGCGCGACGCGGAGGGCGCGGCGAGTGACGTCGACGACGCGCAGGAGAGTGACGCCGCCCGCCGGCGTCGACGCGCCCAGTTCCTCCGTGAGCTCCACGAGGCCAAGCAGCTGCGCGACCGCGTGCAGCCGCGCCGGGCCCGTGCGGCCCGTATGCGGCAACAGATGCGGATGCGCACGTTCCGTTGGTGAAACCTCCTCGTACCACCGGCGCACTCCCCCCGCGGATCGCCTCGTCAGGGAGACGGCCGACCAGGCACTCCTGGAACTGATGGCCGACGCAACGGCCGAAGAGGTCTCGCACGGCGCTTGTTTCTGCCACGATGCCGGTTGGGCGGGGCGCAGGACGGACGGATCACCGTTCGCCCTCCCGCCGGACCGATTCGCCTATGACCAGTGGGAGAGTCACGGTGTACTTCGCCGCACTGCTCGCGCGCACCGAAGACGGGTGGGAAGCGAGCGATACAGAGCTCGACGATGTGGAGACCCTGTCCGATCTGACAGATCTGGCCCGGGAGGTCTCGGTGGACGAGGACACGGTCCTGGTCTACATCGAGCAGGAGGACGCCTGGTTCGGCGTCGTCCGGGTGGACGGTGAGGAGGACCCCCGAATCTACGTCTCGGACGCGTCCGCCGCCGCCCGCTCCTCGTACGGGGAGATCCTGCTCACCGACGAAGTGCTCGGCCGCGAACCAGGGGCCGAGGACGAGATCGCCGCCCTGGAGGAGCTCGTCGACCTCGACGGCACCGAGGACGGCGAACCGGAACGGCCCGCCCCCGCGGCCGTCGACCCGGACGAGGAAGGCCCCGACCCGGACGCCGTGCCGGCGGGACCGATCGGCGAACTCGGGATCCTCGCCGACCTCGGGCTGTCCGAGAAGGAGCTGCTCACCCTGCAGACCGACGCACTCTCCGAGATCGCGGAGGCCGTGGGAGCGGCGGAGGTCCTGGAGTCGGCCCGCTAGGCCGGGCCGGCAAGCTCCCCTCCCCCCTCCACCACCTGTCCCGTCCGTCCTGTCCCGTCCGTCCTGTCCCGTCCGTCCTGCCCCGTCCGTTAGGGTCCGCGGGGTGACCGCACGACCGCCGGACCCCTCACCCGAGCCCGCCCCGGATCCCGTACCCGAGCCCGACCCCGTACGCGACCCCTGGCAGGCACCGATGCGCCGCGCCCTGGCCGAGGCCGGGAAGGCGGCGTCGGCCGGCGATGTGCCGGTCGGCGCCGTCGTCCTCGGCCCCGACGGCGCCGAGCTGGCCGCCGCCCACAACGAGCGCGAGGCCACCGGCGACCCGACCGCCCACGCCGAGATCCTGGCCCTGCGCCGGGCGGCCGAGGCCCACGGAGAATGGCGCCTGACCGGCTGCACGCTGGTGGTCACCCTGGAGCCCTGCACGATGTGCGCGGGCGCCCTGGTCCAGTCCCGCGTCGCCCGAGTCGTCTACGGAGCCCGCGACGAGAAGGCGGGCGCGGCCGGCTCCCTCTGGGACGTCGTCCGCGACCGCCGCCTCAACCACCGCCCGGAGGTGATCGGCGGCGTACTGGAGGACACGTGTGCCGAACAGCTGACGGCCTTCTTCCGGGCACTCTGACCGGTACGGCCCCGCCCCCCTGACCAGGTAGGCCCCGGCTACAGGCCCCGCTCCCGAGAACCGATTTCTGTCCACGCCCCGGGATGGTCTAAGCTCTCTCTCGGTAGCGTGTCCGAGCGGCCGAAGGAGCTCGCCTCGAAAGCGAGTGTGGCGTAACCCGTCACCGTGGGTTCAAATCCCACCGCTACCGCTCTTACGAAGCCCCCTTGATCTGCGGAGACGCGGTCGAGGGGGTTTTTGCATGTGCCCCGTGACGCATGGCCGCAGGAACGCGACTGGACAGCAGTCCTACTCCTGGTGGGATAATTCAGATATGGCTACCGAGTACGCGCCTCCGGACGAGACCACCGTCAAAAAGTCCGTCACCATCCCCCGATCACTTGCCAGCGAGGTCGAAGCCCGCACAGGCGCCCGGGGGTTCTCTCGCTTCGTCTCCGACGCCGTCGAACACGCCCTCGCCCTGACCAAGACCAGAGAAATCGTCGAGGCGTACGAGGACGAACACGGCCCCTTCGCTCCCGAGGAGATCGAGGAGGCCCGCCGAACATGGCACGGCGAGTAGCCCCGGCGTTCCCCCGCGCCCTCCTCCTCCTTGACGCGCAGCCGCTTTCCCTCCTGGCCGACCAGGACCGCAGGATGACGCTGATGCTCAAGGTCGCCGAAGCCGAGGGGTACGCCGCCGCCATCTCCACGGTCAGCATCGCCGAAGTCCGCCGCACCGGACACGCCGCGAACCACCTGCGCTGGCTCCGTTCCCGGCTCACCGTCATTCCCGCGACCGAGATCATCGCCGACCGCGCGGCGAAGCTGCTGGAGGACGCGGGCCTGGACGGTCACGAGAACGTCGTGGACGCGCTCGTCGTCGCCACAGCGGCCTGCGCCGACGGGCCGACGAAAGTCGCTTCCACCGACGGTTCCCACATTCCGAAGCTCTGCCACGCGGCGTCCGTGGGCCGCAACAGCCCCGTGGAATGGGTCCGCGTCTGACCCTTCATCAGCCCCTCGCGACTCGACACCACCAGAGCGCACTCGGCGGGGGCCGACGCACCCGCACAGCGACCATTTCCCCCCGAGCCGTCCCGCACACGGCAGCTTTTAGGGAGCGCCTCCTACGGCTTATGGGGGGGGCAGAATGACTGTTGCCGCACACAGCTCTCCAAACAAGATGGCCTTCAGGGTGGGGGATATGTTCTTTCTTCAAGAAGTGGGTAAATTCAGCCCCGTCGCCACGTAAACCCGCAGGTCACGAACGGTGGTCCCCGCGCACGCGGGGGTGTTCCCGGTGCGCAGGTCGCCGACGCGGATGGGCAGCGGTGGTCCCCGCGCACGCGGGGGTGTTCCCCGCCACGACGTGTCGCCGGAGTAGGCGGTGCAGTGGTCCCCGCGCACGCGGGGGTGTTCCCAGCTCCGGGACCACGACGTGGCTCCAGGACGTGTGGTCCCCGCGCACGCGGGGGTGTTCCCAGAGCCCGTAGGAGTCGTCCGGGGGAAGCGCGGTGGTCCCCGCGCACGCGGGGGTGTTCCCATCCTCGTCGGCGCCATGCTCGACCCCCGCATGTGGTCCCCGCGCACGCGGGGGTGTTCCCGGTGAGTTTCTCGCTTGGCGCACCTCGGACACGTGGTCCCCGCGCACGCGGGGACCCATGCCTGGTACGCCCAGCAGGCCCGATAACCGACCGCCTGGCGTGTCACCCGTCGTTCCCCAGCTCCCCTCTGTGATCGCCGACGCGGTCCGTGTCTCGCTCGCCGAGTTGGCGCGTAGGCAACGAGTAGGGGTCTGCGCAGCGGCCATCACGCCGACTACGTCCTGGCGGGCCGGATGACTTCGGCGGGGTCCCGGAGCCATACCTGCTGTCCCCGGCCGGTCACGGTCAGCCCGAATTCCTCGGCGTCGGGTCGCCCCGCCACCTCGTACTCCCACCAGATCTGCTCGATCTCCTCCCACAGGAACCCGGGCCCGTACTGCCACACCTCCTCACCCGAGGCAGCCGTGGCAGCGCCTCCATCTTCCCGGGTCACCCAGACCTGAACACCTTCGGCGGTGTTCTGGTGGATGAGCCGTACGCCGGGCAGCCGCGCCCCGGCGTACAGGGCGAATCCGAGGTCGAGGAGCCGGGCGGGGTCCAGGCCCGCCGCACGGGCCCGCCCCTTGCCCTGGACCTCGTGGAGGTCGGGCATGCGGTGGGAGCGCATCGGCATGTACGTGGCCCCGCCGCAGAACGGGCCGGTCGCAGTGCCGTCAGCCTGAACGCGGAGCTGGACCAGCGCCCCGGACCAGAACTCCCGGGCCAGCGGGACCACGAGGACCCCGCCGGGGCGGACCTGGCGGAGCAGGGCGTACGGGACGTACCGCAACGCGCAGGTGGCGATCAGCCGGTCGACGGGACCGAGGCCGGGCCAGGGCTGCTCGCCGTCCCCGACGCGAAGGTGCGGCCGGTACCCGGCCTGCGCGAGGGCGTCGGCCGCCTGCTGGGCCACGACCGGGTCGAGCTCGACGCTGTGGACGAGATCGTCACCGAGCCGTTCGCAGAGCAGCGCGGAAACGTACCCGGTGCCGGTGCCGATCTCCAGCACCCTCTGCCCGTCGACGACTTCGAGGAGCGTGAGCATCCGGGCGACCATCGAGGGCATCGAGTTCGACGACGTAGCGACACCGGGCCCGCCCTCGGCACCGTCGTCGAGCTGGGTGACGACCGGCTCGTCCGAGTTCACCAACGCCAGCCACGCATCCGCCCCCACCACGGGCTCGCACCGGTCGGGCAACTGCCGCCACACATCCGCCGGAACGAACCGGCTGCGCGGAACAGCCTCGAACACCCGCCGCCACCTGGCATCCAGTAATCCACGGTCGGCGAGATACCGCACCAGATCCGGATACGTGGGTGCTTGCGGTGCGGTGCTCATGGCTGCGGGGCATACGTGGGGCGGCTGCCGTCCGGAGACGGCTTCGGCTCCGACGGCGGCGTCCACGGCTTGTCCGACGGCGCACCACCATGCTTGCCGGCATCGGCCCGTACGAGGTTGGTAGTCATCATTCATCTCCTCTGATCGGTGAAACAGTTCGATTGGCAAGACGGTGCAGCCGGTAGATCCCGTACGGCGGAAAGACATCGACCCGGCGCGGAGAGCCGCTCTCGGCACACGCCCGGCACAGCAGATCCCGGCCACCCTCAGTGCGCCGTACGGCGGTCACCGGAGCGCGCCAACACGCCTCGCAGGTGTGAAGATCCGTTGCCGAGAAGTTCATGCTCATACCGCTTCACGGAAAGCGGTGGCCACCTCATGGCACGGGCAGACACAGTCCGGCCGCAGGCAGTAGGCGTGCACCTCGGCCAGACCCGTCACCAAGGCGCTGCGGCAGACAACTCCGTACGGGCCGTCCGCCCCCGCCCGCATCCCACCCAGGGCGGCCACCGCGCCCTCGGCCACATCGGCGGCCGTGATCGGGTCACCCCGCCACAACAGCGTCACCTCGTGCTCCGGACAGTACGCACCGGTGTCGTCCTCGACAGGCAACTCGTGCGCGTCCCCCTCTGCGTAGCACCTCATCCGCTTCGGGCCTCCCGCCAGGCACGCCCAAGGTGCACAGCAGTCGTACAGGAGACTCCGGCACGGCAGGTGGGGCAGCGCTGGGTGTGGCCGAGCCAGATCCGGTACGCGGTGTCGCCACCCTCGCACCGACTGCCCCTCCTGGAGCTTGCCCCGCCATGTGGCCAGGCGATGCGCCGTCCCTCAACCAGCACGGGAATGGTCATGCAGTCTCCTCAACTACCTGTCTGGCACGGACGGGTAGAGCTTGGAGGCTGGGACCGGGTCTGACTGCTACGGCTTGTAGCAGCACGGCGTGGTTCAGACCGCTCCGACCCAGTGGGCGAAGTGCGTGAGACTCTCGGAGTCGGAGCGATGGAAGCGCCGTAGGTTCCGGGCGACCTCGCGCGCCCAAGGATGCTCGCGCGTGTGCTGGGGTGCCGCAGCACGTGCCATCCGAAGGCTGGTGAAGGCCTCTACGGGGCGGCCTGCCCAATCCTGAGCCCTGGCGAGTTCGATGTAGAACCCGCTGCGACGCTCGGCCGGCAGATCGATGCCCGGTGCCCATGCGGCAGCAGCGCGGAGAGCCCGTTCGGCGTGGCCAGGTCCGAGGCTGACCGCGACGGACACTTCGTGGATGCGGACACTTTCAGGCCCGAAGGCCGTGCCGAGGTAGCAGCCCTCTCGGCCGACTTGTTTGCTCAGCTGTCGGGCATGAACCAGGTGAGTGTCGGTCGCCCCTACGTTCTGAGCGCGACTCGCGATCACTGCGGCCCTCATGTGAAGTGCGCCGCGAGCGGCTGCCTGCGTGCGCCCGTCCGGTGGCGGAGCGGCCTCGATGGCCTGCTCCAGCGCTACCAGGCCAGCAGCGTGAGCACGGGCAGCGAAGAACGTCTCGGCGCGAACGTATGAGGCGGTCGCCTGGACGAGAGGGTCCGCAGCGCGGTCCGCAGCCCAGCGCATCAGGTCGATGAGGCGGGCGGAGAGGTCGTGTGCCCCGTGCTTGTAGGCGACGGCATCAGCGCTTCGAGCTGCGGAGGCCAGCATCCGCGCGGCACCCTGGTGTTCGGCACCGGGCGCAGTATGGACGTACCGAATCGCATCGCTCAGCAAGCCAGGGATGACGGTGGCGATGCGGCCGTACTGGGCGGCGAGACGCCAGCCCACCGCCGTGGTGATCCCATCGGCCAGTTCTTCCGGTCTACGCGAGGGTGGGCCCAGAGCCAGGTCGAAACCAGCGATCGCTTCCGACAGGGCAGGCAGCGCCCGGTGGACACGTCGCTCCGTGCCGACATGATCCGTGCGCAGACGCGCGACATCCACCTCAAGGGCGTCCGCGATCGCTTCGAGTACCTCATCACTGGGGCGGCGGGCACCTCGCTCGATGGCGCGGACCATGGCGTAGGACACGTGGGAGGCCGTCGCAAGTGCGGTTTGGGTGTACCGGTGTGCACGGCGGCAGGCGGCGATCCGCTTGCCGATCTCCTGCGGGCTGTCGGAAGACACCCACTGACCGTACTCGCGCGCTGACGTTGTGGAGCCTGATTCCTCTACTCTCCGGTGATCGCGGTGAGTTCTGTGAGCGACTGGATCACCCAGTCGGCAGTCGCGTTCACCTGGTCGTCAGCGCCCCATAGGTGCCCCCAGGGGCCGCGGCGGATGTGTACGGTGCGGAGCCCGGCCCTGGCTCCGGGGAACGTGTCGTTCGCGGGGTGATCACCGACGTACACGGTTTCCCTCGCGGGGGCACCGGACGCTTTGAGGACCCGCTCGAAGAACTCTGCCGAAGGCTTGGCGCAGCCCCACTCCTCAGAGGTCGCGACGAGATCGGCGGGCAGGTCGAGCGCCCGAAGCAACTCACCCGCGCGCACCGTCTGGTTGCCTGCGATGACGACCCGCATCCCGAGTTGCCGTAGCTTCGCAAGCGTGGGGCGGACGTCTACGTACAGGTCGGACTCATCGAGGTGCTCACCCCGTCCGGCTGCCTCGCGGGCGGCGTACTCGGCCGGAATATCGATGCCCGGCTTGAAAAGCCTCAGCGCTTCGGAGTTGTCGAGCCCCTGAGCGGTCACAGCACCAACCAGGGCGGACAGGGTGTGTCTGGGCATGCCGAGCCAATCGGCCCAGGAACCCCAGTAGCGGTCGTCGCGGACGAGGGTCTCACCAATGTCGAACACGAACGTCTTCACACGTCGAGCCTAGGGCGGCCGTCAGCCACCGCGTCATCTTCCCGGCCATTGGTTCGGACTCCGTGGCACGATGCCCCGGTCGGCCGGGGACTTGCGGAGATCCCAGTGCCGGTGATCGAGGGGAGCTGACGATGGGCAAGGATCCACTGCCGGACGAGGAGATCGTCCGGCGGCTGGCCCAGCTGCCGGGCTGGGTTCGCGAAGGGGACATGATCACCCGCACGTTCGAGATTCGCTACCACGGCGGCGTCGCGCTGATTGTGAACGTCGCGGACGTCGAACGGCTCGTCGGGCATCACGCGGACATCGACCTGCGATGGGACCATGTGCGGTTCACCATCACGACACACGACGCCGGACACCGGCTCACCGCAGCCGACTTCGACCTGGCCGCACGGATCGACAAGATCGCGACGGCGCACCAGGCGCAGCCTCACAACTCCTGATCAGGGCAGGCAGATCCGCCTCGCCGAGGCGTGAGCTTCGGGCTTCGGGCTTCGGGCTTCGGGCTTCGGGCTTCGGGCTTCGGGAGGGTCTGGTCACTCTTCCGGGGTACGTGGATGAGGCCCCGACCCGAAGCTCGGGTGCCGGGACTCGGGCGTCGGGATACGGGACCCAAGGTTCGAGCGCCTTCTTTAACCGGCAGGCAGAAGAAGGGGGGTTGGGGAAAACCTCCCCCACCTCCCTACCCCGTAACGGTCAGCAAGTATGACTAATCGTGACGGCTTGCGGCACAGTGTCACGACTGCTTACGGTGCGAGAACTAAACGACCCCGACCGGTGTTGTAAGCACCAGGCCGGGGTCTCACCGCAAGATCGATAACCCAGAAAGCCGATCCCGTGGCTACTCAGCACCCTAGCCCTGCCCTGCCCGCCCCCGCACGCCCCGCCGCGTACCCGATGGCCAAGCCCGGCTACGGCAAACGCTCCGCGCCCGACCAACAGGCCCGTACGCCGTACGACTTCGCGCTCCTCCCGACCCGCGAGCGGTACGTCGCCGGATTCGTCGACCACCTCCCCGAAGGTGCCGCGATGAGCGTGAAGCAACTCGCCAAGCAGCTCCCGCTCTACGGCCAGCAAGCCATCTCCACCGCCCTGACCAGCCTGTCCGTCGCCGGCCACCTGCGGCGCGTCCGGTGCCCCGTCGGCGCGGGCGACGAGACCCGCTGGGTCTTCCGCACCTTCTGGTCCCGCACCGCCCGCGACAACGAGTGGTGGAACACCTACCTCGCCACCGAACAGGCCGCCCTGGCCACAGACTCCGCACCGGAAACCTGCGCCTCCGACACGGCACCGCCGCCACCGTGGGTCCCGGCCGAGGAACCGCCGCCTCCGCCCGCGCCGGAGTGCCCCGGCCCGGAGCGGGCCCCCGAACCCAGCGACGTACCGCGGCAACGCACCCCGGCCCCGGACACCGAGCCCACGCCGCCCACGCCGCCCGCCCCGACCACCGTTCACGCGGCGCCCCACGCCGTCGAAGCCGGCCCCGCCTACCTCGCGCTTGCCCGTCTCGGCCGCAACGACCACCGCCTCGCCCTCTCCGCCGACGACTGCGCAATCTTGGAACCACAGGCAACGGAATGGCTCGCCAGAGGCGTGAGCATCGACTACCTGACCCACGCCCTGACCGCAGGACTCCCCGCACAGGTCGACAGCCCCCTCGGCTTCCTACGTCGCCGCCTCACCGACAAAATCCCACCCCAACTCCCCACCGAAAACACCCGACCCGCCACCCCCGCCCCAACCCGCCGCCTCCTCATGGAATGCACCGACTGCGGACGCCCCGGCCAGCCGGAAGCCCTCCCCGACGGCCTCTGCCGCCTCTGCCGCACCGCCCACTCGGCGGCAGACGAGACCCCGCCCCACCCTGCCGAGATCGCCGACGTCAAAGCCCACATGAGCAACCTCCGCGACCTGCTCAAACCCGTCTGAACACGAGCGCCACGATCACACGACGACGAACGCCCTTCCTCTTGCAGAGACTAGATACCGCACGCGACCGGCAAAGGGCAGAATCACCCCTGCGCATGCCCAACTCCGGGCCAGGACGGTTTGCCACATCGAGGAGATATGTCCGTTTCTCAAGAAGTGGGTAAAAACAGCCCCTCGGGCACATAAACCCGCAGGTCACGAACTGTGGTCCCCGCGCACGCGGGGGTGGTCCCGCCCTGCTCATCGACCGGTACACCCCGAAGCCGTGGTCCCCGCGCACGCGGGGGTGGTCCCAGGCTGCCGTCGGCGCGAATCACGGGAGACGTGTGGTCCCCGCGCGTGCGGGGGTGGTCCCTGAGGTTTCCGAAACCAGGTGTGGGAGGTGGGGTGGTCCCCGCGCGTGCGGGGGTGGTCCCGTCGACTCCGAGGGGCAGCTGTGGTGCCTCCAGTGGTCCCCGCGCGTGCAGGGGTGGTCCCCTCGGACAGCCTGTCCCCCACGGCGCCCAGCAGTGGTCCCCGCACATGCGGGGGGTATTCCTGCGTCGGAAAGGTCCAACATCCCAGCAGAGGTCTGGTCCCCCGCGCACGGAACACGTGCGAATCAAGCCGTCCTGCCTCAGCGAGGGATGCGCCTCGCGCGCGATCGGACCCGTTCCCCACGGTTCCCGCCAGGGTCCGCCCTCCTCGAGTCAACCAACGGAGCCCGGCGACCATGCTCACCGCCACCTCCAGCCAGCATGAAGCGCGGCAGTCATCAGCAGATCACTCCCCACCGCCGC
The DNA here is from genome assembly GCF_057766565.1 of Streptomyces sp. MGP-P1. NCBI lineage: Bacteria > Bacillati > Actinomycetota > Actinomycetes > Kitasatosporales > Streptomycetaceae > Streptomyces > Streptomyces sp. MGP-P1. The sequence continues at coordinate 831,047 of NZ_JBYMEM010000005.1, forward strand.
ACTCGATCAGATAAGTGCACTTGCGTTCATTCTCGGTCATCGCAACCGTCGGCTACTTCGACGATGTCCAATACGCCCATGAGCCGCGATCATCCGGAAAGCCTCTCGGCTTTCGCCCGCCTGTCCCCCACCTCCCGCACCGCCTGGGGCAAGCACGACCGGCAGACCGAACAGTGGCTCCCCCTCTGGCGGCACATGGCGGACAGCGCCGCCGTGGCAGGCCGGCTCTGGGACGAGTGGGTGCCCGACAACGTCCAGGCGCTCATCGCTGATGCGTTCCCCCAAGGTGCGCGGGACGCCCGGCAAGTGGCCGTCTACCTCGCCTGTGTGCACGACATCGGCAAGGCCACCCCCGCCTTCGCCTGTCAGGTGGATGGGCTCGCCGACCGGATGCGGGCGGCCGGGCTCTCCATGCCGTATCAGAAGCAGTTCGGGCTGGACCGCAGGATGGCTCCGCACGGACTGGCCGGGCAGCTGCTCATCCAGGAGTGGCTGGGGGAGCGGTTCGGGTGGACCGAGCGGGTCTCCGGGCAGTTCGCCGTGGTCGCGGGCGGACACCACGGCACGCCCCCGGATCACCAGCAGATCCACGATCTCGGGCTTCGGCCCCACCTGTTGCGTACGGGAGGGGAGAGCGAGGTCGTCTGGCGGGATGTCCAGTACGAGCTGATGGATGCCTGCGCCGGGCGGGCGGGCGTGCAGGAGCGGCTCGCCGCATGGCGGTCCGTTCGGTTGCCGCAGCCCGTCCAGGTCGTGCTCACCGCGATCGTCATCGTCTCCGACTGGATCGCCAGCTCCTCCGAGCTGTTCCCGTACGATCCCGATTCCTGGTCCCCCGTGGGGCCGGAAGGGGAACTCCGTCGACTCGCGGCCGCCTGGGCCGGGCTGGACCTGCCCGGGCCGTGGCGAGCCGAACAACCACCCGGCACCGCAGCCGAGTTGTTCCATGAGCGGTTCGATCTTCCGCAGGGCGCCCGGATCAGACCCGTACAGGACGAGGCGGTGCGCGTGGCCCGGGAGCTACCGGGCCCCGGCCTCCTGATCATCGAGGCGCCCATGGGTGAGGGCAAGACCGAGGCCGCCTTCGCTGCGGCGGAGATCCTGGCTGCCCGTTCGGGTGCCGGTGGGTGTCTCGTAGCGCTGCCGACCCGCGCCACCGGGGACGCCATGTTTCCCCGTCTGCTGCGCTGGCTGGAGCGGCTGCCCTCGGACGGGCCCCGATCCGTGGTCCTCGCCCACGCCAAGGCCGCCCTCAACGAGATCTGGGCCGGGATGACGAAGGCCGACCGGCGGACGATCACGGCCGTCGACCTGGACGGTTCGATCGAGGACGTCTCCCCTGCCGGGGCCGCGAGCCGCGTCGATCCCTCCTCCCTCCACGCCCACCAGTGGCTCCGAGGCCGCAAGAAGGCGCTGCTCTCCTCCTTCGCCGTCGGCACCATCGACCAGGTGCTCTTCGCCGGGCTCAAGAGCCGGCACCTGGCGCTGCGGCACCTCGCCGTCGCGGGCAAGGTCGTCATCATCGACGAAGTACACGCGTACGACGCGTATATGAACGCCTACCTCGACCGTGTACTGGAGTGGCTGGCGGCCTACCGGGTGCCCGTCGTGATGCTCTCCGCCACCCTGCCCGCCCGGCGCCGGCGCGAGCTGGCCGCCGCGTATTCCGGGGAGGAGACTCCCGAACTCGCCGAAGCCCTCGACCTGCCCGACGACGCCTATCCGTTGATCACCGCCGTGGCCCCCGGAGACGCCGTCCTGACGGCCCGGCCCGAACCCGCCTCCGGCCGGCGTACCGAAGTGGTCCTGGAGCGGGTGGGCGACGAACTGCCCTTGTTGGTCGGGCGGTTGGAGGAGGAACTTCGGGACGGCGGCTGCGCCCTCGTCGTACGCAACACCGTCGACCGGGTACTGGAGGCCGCCGAGCACCTCCGCGCCCACTTCGGGGCGGAGGCCGTCACCGTGGCGCATTCCCGGTTCATCCCAGCCGACCGGGCGCGCAAGGACACCGAGCTGCGTGAGCGGTTCGGGCCCGGTGGCGACCGTCCCGGCGGCCCGCACATCGTGGTGGCCAGCCAGGTCGTCGAACAGTCCCTGGACATCGACTTCGACCTGCTGGTCACCGATCTCGCCCCCGTGGACCTGGTGCTCCAGCGCATGGGGCGGCTGCACCGCCATCCGCGGACCCGGCCGCCCCGACTCGCGCAGGCCCGCTGCCTGGTCACCGGGGTGGAGGACTGGAACGCCGACCAGCCCGTGCCCGTACGCGGTTCCCTCGCCGTGTACCAGGGACCGCACACCTTGCTGCGGGCGCTCGCCGTGCTGGGTCCGCATCTCGACGGCGTACCGCTGGTGCTGCCGGACCACATCAGTCCGTTGGTACAGGCCGCATACGACGAACGGCCGGTCGGGCCCGCGCACTGGGCTCCCGCGTTGGCCGAAGCCCGGCGACAGTATCTGACCCGGCTGGCCGAGAAGCGGGAGCGGGCCGACGTGTTCCGGCTGGGGCCGGTACGGCGGGCGGGCCGGCCCCTGTTCGGCTGGCTCGACGGCAACGCCGGGGACGCGGACGACAGTCGTGACGGGCGCGCCCAGGTGCGGGACAGCGAAGAGAGCCTTGAGGTCCTGGTCGTCCAGCGCCGGGCGGACGGCCGGCTGACCACCGTGGGCTGGCTCGACGGCGGTCGCGGCGGGCTTGACCTGCCGGAGCACGCGCCTCCGCCGTACCGGGCCGCCGAGATCGTCGCCGCGTGCGCGGTGACGCTGCCCCGGGCGCTCACTCATCCGGGTGTGATCGACCGGACCATCGCGGAGCTGGAGCGCTTCGTCGTACCGGCCTGGCAGGTGAAGGAGTGCCCCTGGTTGGCAGGAGAGTTGCTGCTCGTTCTGGACGAGGACTGTCAGACCCACCTGTCAGGGTTGGAGGTCCACTACAGCGCCGACGACGGACTCCGGGTGGGTCCTGCCGGCGCGCGCAGCGCAAGCAGAGCAAAGGGGCTCGAAGCGGTGGCGTCCTCAGTGCCTTCTTTCGACCTGGTCTCCCGGCCGTGGCTGCCCGTCCAGTACGAGGACGGCTCCACCGGCGAGCTCTCGCTGACGGACGTCTTCGCGCGGGCGGGCGAGGTGCGTCGACTGGTGGGGGATCTGCCGACGCAGGAGCTGGCCCTGCTGCGGCTGCTGCTGGCGATTCTGTACGACGCGTTGGACGAGGCCGAAGGCCGATCAGGCGGCGCACCGGCGCAGCTGGAGGACTGGGAAGCGCTGTGGGACGCGCCGGGCTCCTTCGAGGTCGTCACCGGCTATCTCGACCGGCACCGGCACCGCTTCGACCTTCTCCACCCGGAGCGCCCGTTCTTCCAGGTGGCGGGGTTGCATACGCAGAAGCACGAAGTCGCCTCGCTGAACCGGATCGTGGCCGACGTGCCGAACGGCGAGGCGTTCTTCTCCATGCGCCGACCCGGTGTCGATCGGCTCGGTCTCGCCGAGGCCGCCCGCTGGCTCGTCCACACCCATGCGTACGACTCGTCCGGGATCAAGTCCGGTATGGAGGGCGACGCGCGGGTCAAGGGTGGAAAAGTCTACCCGCAGGGCGTCGGCTGGGTAGGTGGCCTCGGTGGTGTCTTCGCGGAGGGCGCGTCCCTGCGCGAGACCCTCCTGCTGAATCTGATTCCGACGGATGAGGACATCCTGACGTCGGAGCCGAAGGCCGATCTCCCCGTATGGCGCCGCGATACGCCCCCGGGGCTCGGCGTGGCGGAAGTCGACCCTTCCGTGCCTCGCCCGGCGGGCCCCCGTGACCTCTACACCTGGCAGTCCCGGCGGCTTCTCCTCCACACGGAGGGCTCCGACGTCATCGGGGTCGTCCTCGGTTACGGGGACCCGCTCGCCCCGGCCAACCGGCAGAAGGCGGAACCGATGACGGGCTGGCGCCGCAGCCCCGCACAGGAGAAGAAGCTCGGCCGGCCGCTGGTCTACCTGCCGCGTCAGCACGACCCCGACCGGGCGGCATGGCGTGGCCTGGCGAGCCTGCTGTACGCCCAGCGGCAGGACGGCGACACGACCGGGCGGGGCACGGACCGGAGCCGGCCGCCCGGGGTCGTGGGATGGCTGGCCCTGCTCAGTACCGAGGGCGTGCTGCCGAAAGGGTCGTTGATCCGTACGCGGTTGGTCGGCGCGGTCTACGGAACGCAGCAGTCCGTGGTGGACGAAGTGGTGGACGACTCCATCGCCCTGCCGGTCGTTCTGCTCCACCAGGGCTGCCGCTTGCACGGGGCGGTCGCGGTCGACGCCGTCGCCGACGCCGAGCGGGCCGTGTCCGCTCTCGGGCACCTGGCCGGGAATCTGGCGCGCGCGTCCGGTTCGGAGGCCGGGCCGGCTACAACCACCGCCCGGGACCAAGGCTTCGGGGCGCTGGACGGGCCGTACCGGCGCTGGCTGGTGGATCTCGCGGAGGACACGGATCTGGCGCGGGCTCGTGCCGTGTGGCACGCCACCGTTCGGCTCACCGTGCTCGGCCTCGGCCGTGAGCTTCTCGACTCGGCGGGCCGGGGAGCGGCCGAGGGGCGGGTGATCGAGCTGCCGGGCGTGGGCAAGCGCTGGATCGACAGTTCTCGGGCGGACCTGTGGTTCCGGACCCGGATCAACAAGGTGCTGCCCAAGCCACCGCCCGACAGGCCCGTCGCGGCCGATCCCGACCGCGCCGCTTCGGCTCCTCCGGAGGGAACAGCATGACCATCACACCTACGACGACCGGCGCGGACACCTCGCCACGTCCCCGGGACAGCGGGCGCGCGGCCGAGCGGCTGCCCGCTCATCGGCTGGTCGCCCGCGCGACGGGTTCGTACATCGCACGGATTCAGCCCCAGTATCTGTCCGACACCTCGTCCGCCGTGGCGGAGCTCGCCCGGCTGCGGCGCGGAGCGGGGAAGCGGGTTCACCAGGTCCAGGACCTGTGGGGCGTCGGTGGGACGGAGGAGCTGGCCCGGCTGCTCGATGGCAGGAAAGAATCCATCCGCCACGAATACGCCGAGGAGGCCGTCTTCCTCGCCTCCACCCTGTGGGCCCTGCACCAGCAGTCCGGACGCGACACAGGCATGCACGACCGGAGGCAGAACCTGGGCGGTGCCGTCCGCGCGCTGATCCGACTGAAGGGGGCCTCGGGCGAGGACGAGGAGGACTCCACGCTGCGCAAGCGCCTGGTGCGCGTCGGAACGGCCGAATCCCTCGACTCGGTCGCCGTACGGCTCAGGGAGATCGTGCTGCTCCTGCGCGGCGCGCGGGAGCCCCTCGACTACGCGCGCCTGGCCGGCCAGCTCTACCGCTGGCAGCACCGCCCCGACCGGGGCGGGGTTCAGCGGGAATGGGGCCGCGAGTTCCATCTGGCCACCGCCTCGGCCGCGAGAAGAGGGAAGACGCCCTCCGACGGTGAGACCGGCGATGCGATCGACCGGACGTTGCCCCCGGATGAGGAGTACGGCGGTTACGCGGCCGGGGAGTAACGCCCCGCGCTCCTACACCGTCGCGGCGGGCTCCTTCGCCCTCCCCGCGCCCCTCTCAGAACATTTCGCGCACGACGACGAACAGAGGAATTGAGCACGCGTGCCACTGAACCGGACGATTCTCGACATCCACATTCTCCAGACCGTTCCGCCGAGCAACCTGAATCGCGATGACACGGGGACGCCGAAATCGGCGACGTACGGGGGCGTGCGGCGCTCCCGCGTGTCCAGCCAGGCGTGGAAGCGGGCGACCCGTACGGCGTTCGCCGAGCTGCTCGACCCATCCGAACTCGGCATTCGTACCAAGAAGGTCGTGGAGGTACTCGCCGACCGGATCCTGGATCTGGACCCTTCGCTGTCGCGTGCCGCCGCGCAGAGCCTGGCGGCGGAGACCATCACCACGGCGACCGGCTCGAAGGTCGCCGTCCCCACCCGAAAGAGCAAGCAGGACGTGGAGGACGCCGCCGCCGAGTCCACCTACCTGATGTTCCTGAGCGGCCGGCAGTACGACGCCCTTGCCGCGATGACAATCGAAGGCGGGAAGGGCGGCGACGTCAAGGCGCTCAAGGACTTCTACAAGGACAAGGAGAACAAGTCACGGGTCAAGCAGCTCGTTCTCACCGAACACTCCGTGGACATCGCCCTGTTCGGGCGCATGGTCGCGGACTCGACCGATCTGAATGTGGACGCGGCGGCCCAGGTCGCCCATGCGCTGAGCGTGCACACGGTGGAGGTCGAATCGGACTACTACACAGCGGTCGACGACAAGAACACGAACGCTGAAACCGGCGCCGGAATGATCGGCACCGTCGACTTCAACTCCGCCACTCTTTACCGCTATGCCGCACTGGATGTGAACCGCCTCCAGGAGAATCTGGGCGCCGGGCACGACTCTGCCCGGCCGGCGGAACCAACGCGGCGTGCTGTCACGGCGTTCCTCGAAGGGTTCATCACGTCCCTCCCCACCGGAAAGATCAACTCGTTCGGCAACCAGACCCTGCCGGCCGCGGTGCTCGTGAAGCTCCGCTCCCGACGGCCGGTCAGTTACGTGGCCGCGTTCGAGGAGCCGGTGGCCATGCGCAGCGAAGGTGGCTTTCTCACGGGAAGCTGCGAGAAGCTGGCCGAGTTCGTGCCGGACCTGGAGACGAGCTTCGGCCTCTCCGACGGCCCGGAGGGCTGGGTCGTCCGGGTGGGCAAAGAGACGAAGGCTCTGGAGGCGCTGGGCACGTCCGTGAGCCTGCCCGAGCTGCTGGCCGCCGTGGGGGACGCTGTGGTCGCCCGGGTAGCGCCGGAGGGCACAGGGCGTGTCACCGGCGTCCCCGGCGCGAGGGGCGCCTCGGGTCTCGTGCCGGAGCCCGGGGCATGACCGTGCTGCTGTTGCGGCTCGCGGGCCCCCTCCAGTCCTGGGGGTCGGCCGCCCGCTTCACCCGCCGCACCACGGAGAACGCGCCGACCAAGAGTGGTGTCATCGGCCTCCTCGCCGCAGCCCAGGGCCGCAGACGGGACGCCGGTCTCACCGACCTCGCGGCGCTGGAGTTCGGTGTCCGTGTCGACCAGCCCGGCACCCGGCTCCGCGACTTCCAGACGGCGCACCACAGCGACACGCTCAAGTCGATGCCGCTGTCGGAGCGCTTCTACCTCGCCGACGCGGTGTTCGTGGCCGGGGTGAGCGGTGAGGCCGGCCTCGTACAGCGGCTGTACGAGGCGCTGCTGGAGCCGGTGTTCCTGCCCTACCTGGGCCGTCGTTCCTGCCCGCCATCGCAGCCGGTGACGCTCGCGGAGCCGCTGGACGGGGAGCTGGAGCAGACACTCAGGGAAGCGCCGTGGGAGGCGTCCGGCTGGTACCGGAAGCGCCGTGACACCTCGTTCCGTCGCCGAGGTCAGTCACCGCCCGCCGAAGTGCGCCTGGACCTCCTGCTGGACAGCCCGCCCGGCCCCGGCCGGTTGCCGGACATCACTCTGCGGGACCTCCCGGTGAGCTTCGACCCGCGCCACCGCCGGTACGGGCTGCGGGGCGTACGGACGACCGAGACCAGCGTGCCCACAGCTGCCGGGGCCCGGCCGGCACGGCCGCCACATGAACCCACGGCCCTGCTCACACCCGTCACGCCCATCACACCCGTCACGCCCGTCACGCCCGTCACGCGCGCCGCAACGAGGACCGACTGATGTACCTCACCCGATTCCGTGTGAACACCGGCCGGTCAGAGGGCCGCCGGCTGCTCGGCTCACCGCACCGCGTGCACGGCGCGGTGAACGCCTCCTTCCCCACCCCGCCCTCCCGCGACGGATCCGGCCCCCGGGTGCTGTGGCGGGTGGACCGCAACGGGACCTCCGAGACGCTGCTCTACGTCGTCAGCCCCAGCCGCCCCGACCTGACCCACCTGGTGGAGCAGGCGGGCTGGCCCGCCTCGGACGAACCCGGGTGGACGACGTTCGCGTACGCCGACTTCCTCACCGCGCTCCACCCGAACGACACATGGGCATTCAGGCTCACCGCGAACCCCGTGCACAACGTGCGCCACGCGTACGTGAAGGAGGGGGAGCGGACGAAGCGGGCCGCGCACCAGACCGCCCGGCACCAGATGGACTGGCTGCTGGAGCGGCAGGAGAAGGCCGGCTTCGAGGTCGTTCGCAAGTCGGCGGAACAACGCCTGCTGCCCGAGGGCGACGAGTACGAACTGGTCGTCCGCGACCGGATCCCGCTTCAATTCCGACGCACGGCGGAGGCGACGCGCGGGAACAGCGACGTACAGATCACCAAGGTCACCTTCGACGGGCGTCTGCGCGTCACGGATCCGGACCTTCTCCGCCGCACGCTCACCCACGGCCTGGGCAAGGCCAAGGCGTACGGCTGCGGCTTGATGACGCTGGCCCCGGTACGGGGGAGGGGGGAAGGGTGAGCACGGTCGGCCGTAGGGGGGCCTCCACTCCTCGGGAGCTCACCCGGGTCGGTGACCGGCTCTCGTTCGTCTACCTGGAACGGTGCACGGTGCACCGGGACTCCAACGCGATCACCGCCGAGGACGCGGACGGCGTCACGCACATCCCGTCCGCCACCATCGGCACGCTCCTGCTCGGCCCGGGCACCCGCGTCACCCACCAGGCGATGGCGCTCCTCGGCGACAGCGGAGCCGGCGTGGCGTGGGTCGGCGAGCACGGAGTCCGGTACTACGCGGGTGGCCGGGCGCTCACCCGTTCCTCGGGGCTGATCGAGGCACAGGCCACGGCCTGGGCGAACCGGCGCACCCGACTGGACGTGGCGCGCGCCATGTACCGGCTGCGGTTTCCGGGCGAGGACACCACAGGCCTCTCGCGGAAGGAACTCCTCGGCAAGGAGGGCACGCGGCTGCGGGAGTGCTACAGACGGGAGTCCCAGCGTACGGGCGTGCCCTGGCGCAAGCGTGAGTACCACCGTGACGACTTCTCCGCGGGGGATGCCCCCAACCAGGCCGTAACGGCCGCCGCGCAGTGCATGTACGGCGTATCCCACTCCGTCGTCGCGGCCCTGGGCTGCTCGCCGGGGCTGGGGTTCGTCCACTCCGGCCACGAACGCTCGTTCGTCATGGACGTCGCGGACTTCTACAAGACGGACATCGCCATTCCCGCCGCCTTCGACGCGGCAGTCGAGGGGGTGGACGACATCGCGGCCCGGACCCGCCGCATGCTGCGGGACCACATCAATCGGACGGGCCTGCTCGACCGTTGTGTCCAGGACATCAAGGAGTTGCTCGGCTACGACGGCACCCGCGACACGGCCCAGGCGGACAGCGCGTCGTCGGACCGGGTCACGCTCCAGTCCGACGGAGACGTCATGGTCGAGGGCGGGCGCAACCACGGAGACGAGATCATCTGGTGACCGTCATCGTCCTCACCAACTGCCCGGTCGGCCTCAGGGGCTTCCTCACCCGCTGGCTGCTGGAAATCTCCCCGGGCGTCTTCCTCGGCTCTCCGTCCACCCGCATCCGCGACCTCCTGTGGGCCGAAGTCCGCGAGTACGCCGGCCAGGGCCGCGCCCTGCTCGCCTACCAGACGGACAACGAGCAGGGCTACGCCTTCGAAACCCACGACCACACCTGGCACCCGACCGACCACGAGGGCCTCACCCTGATCCACCGCCCGAGCACCCATGCCCCGCGGGCGGGGAGCGCGGCGGCCGATGTTCCCCGCCAGGGCTGGAGCAAGGCTTCGAAGCGACGGCGGTTCGGGGGCGGGAGGTAGGTGCGGCGTCGAGGGCAGGGGCAGGTCGGCGTACACCACAGGGCAGGAAGATCCCTTATGCCTGAATCCAATGAAGTGGGTAAAAACAGGCTCCTGCCCGCATAGAACACCAGGTCAGTGACTGTCGTCCCCGCGCGTGCGGGGTTGTTCCCTCCACGGACGACGCCTGATCGTCTGCAGCGAGGTCGTCCCCGCGCGTGCGGGGTTGTTCCCGCCCGCACCGCACTCTCCGGCCTCCGCGACGAGTCGTCCCCGCGCGTGCGGGGTTGTTCCCTTCCCGAAAGCGTCGGTTCCGTGGAACGTGATGTCGTCCCCGCGCGTGCGGGGTTGTTCCCGTCAGGCGCATTTTCACGGTGCTGCGGTCAGAGTCGTCCCCGCGCGTGCGGGGTTGTTCCCGGTGTCAGGAGGTCCGGACGCCAGATGCCGACGTCGTCCCCGCGCGTGCGGGGTTGTTCCCGGCCTCGACCTCCTGGAGGTCGACCTGTCGCTGTCGTCCCCGCGCGTGCGGGGCTGTTGCGCCCGCGCGAGCGCCCCGGACCGACGGCTCCCGGTGGACACCTAGGGTAGCCACAACGCGGCGGGAACCCCCACGTCAGCCGTTCGCCTACGCCCACCGGCTCTCCCCGGTCACCGCGCCCAGGAGCTTCCGCGGGCTTCTGGCCTTCCCTGTCCGCCTTCGGCAAGCGGCGAAACAGCGGAGCGCCCGGTCGCCGTACAGAGGATGTACGGCGACCGGGCGCTCCGGTTCATGGTTCAGGTCGGGGGAAGCGGCATCGGGGGGACAAGCCGCTTCCCCCGGTGGGAACAGGGCCTGCTGGTCCTCCGCCGCGGTCAGGGGGGATCGCGCGGCGGTGACCCCACAGAGAGGTCCTGTTCCGGCCCTCCGGGTCCTGCCTGGTCCCGTTGGGCTCGGTATCCATCCTGCCGGGCGGCGGGAGTCGTGTGGTCGGGCGAAAGGCCTCGATGGTGGGGACGTAGGTCCTTAAAAGGCGCATCAGTGATCGAAAACAGCCACCGAATACGGCCATCCGTGCGGATACAATCGCCCGATCGCACATGGGGTCGACGGGGAGGCAGGATTGTGGCCAAGGCAAAGACGATCATCATCTACATAGTGGTGGTCTTCGTGCTGTACACGATCATCATGTCTCCGCAGCGGGCCGCCGAGCTGGTCCAGGTAGGGTTCGAAGGCATATCCACCGCCGCGCAGAGCGTCGGTGACTTCATGTCAGAGCTCGTGAAGTAGGAGTAGCGCGATGATCCGCCACCTGGTCCTTTTCAAGCTGAACGACGGCGTCGAACGGGACGACCCGCGAGTCGTCGCCGGGGACCGGGCCTTCCGGGAGCTGGAGGGGCAGGTTCCGGAGCTGGAGTTCTGGGAGTGCGCCTGGAACATCACCGACCGGCCGATCGCCTACGACTACGCCATCAACTCCGCCGTCGCCGACGAGGACGCGCTCAAGCGGTACATCGAGCACCCGGCCCACCAGGCCGCCGCCGGACAGTGGCGGGAATTCGCCACTTGGGTGATCGCCGACTACCCCTTCTGACCCTTCCCCGGCGCCGGTTCGGTCCGGTTCCCGCAACCCCTCGCCCGTCGGGCGGGGGGTTTCTCCGTTCCGTTTAAACCTTTATGACCTCAACACGGCACTATGAGGTGCTTGCACACAGTGGACATGTCTTGTGATGCTATGACCGCTTTTGACGGATGAGTTGACCGTAGTTGACCGCGAAGGGGTGGCGTCACCGTGCCGGCCAGTACAGCGCCTCAAGTGCCTCCCCAGACAGTCCAGGCCGTCCAGACCGTCCGGGCCGAGGACATCCAGACCGAGACCCCGGACCCTTCCGTCAGGCCCGCCAGGACCCGCGGCGCCGACACCAGGGCGCTCACCCAGGTCCTCTTCGGCCAGCTCAAGAATTTGGAGCCGGGCACTCCGGAGCACGGGCGGGTCCGGGCCGCCCTCATCGAGGCGAACCTCCCCCTCGTGCGGTACGCCGCAGCGCGGTTCCGCAGCCGCAACGAACCGATGGAGGACGTCGTCCAGGTCGGCACCATCGGCCTGATCAACGCCATCGACCGGTTCGACCCGGACCGCGGGGTTCAGTTCCCCACGTTCGCGATGCCCACCGTCGTCGGCGAGATCAAGCGGTACTTCCGCGACAACGTGCGCACCGTCCACGTCCCCCGCCGGCTGCACGAGCTGTGGGTCCAGGTCACCGGCGCCACCGAGGACCTGACGACCGCCCACGGCCGGTCCCCGACGACCGCCGAGATCGCCGAGCGGCTGAAGATCTCCGAGGATGAAGTGCTCGCCTGCATCGAGGCCGGGCGCTCGTACCACGCCACCTCCCTGGAGGCCGCCCAGGAGGGCGACGGGCTGCCCGGGCTCCTCGACCGCCTCGGTTACGAGGACCCCGCGCTCGCGGGTGTCGAGCACCGCGATCTCGTACGGCACCTCCTCGTCCAGCTCCCCGAGCGCGAGCAGCGCATCCTCCTCCTGCGCTACTACAGCAACTTGACTCAGTCTCAGATCAGCGCGGAACTGGGCGTCTCCCAGATGCATGTGTCAAGGCTTCTCGCCAGAAGTTTCGCCCGACTGAGATCCGCAAACAGGATCGAGGCGTAACCGGAACGGGTAGACCGTCCAGAGAGCAGTTCTGGCGGCATAAAAGGCCTACACCCCCTGTTTCCAGGGCGGATTCGGCGCTGACTTGTCGACATGTCACTACAGCGCGTTGCCGACATGTGACATTCTGCTCGAAGCGCGTTTGCCGCAGCCCCGCCTCCGGTATTCAGGTGGAGGCTGCGTTCCTCCGATGGTCGCGGCCACCGCGACCGTCCGCGACCTCAAGGGGGTGGCATGTCCGAAGAACAGGGCAGCTCGAAGGTGCTCACGCTCACGAAGAGCGTGCCGGCACCCGCCGTGCTCACCAGCTCGCCGGAAGCCATCGACACCCGCACGCTGTCCCGCTCCCTGTTCCTGCGGCTCGCCGCGCTCGGCCCCGCCTCGGGCCCCGAGGGAACGGACAGTCCGGAGCGGACCTACGTGCGGGACACACTGATCGAACTGAACCTCCCGCTGGTGCGGTACGCCGCGGCGCGGTTCCGCAGCCGCAACGAGCCGATGGAGGACATCGTCCAGGTCGGCACGATCGGCCTGATCAAGGCGATCGACCGGTTCGACTGCGAACGGGGTGTCGAGTTCCCCACGTTCGCGATGCCCACCGTCGTCGGCGAGATCAAACGCTTCTTCCGCGACACCTCCTGGTCCGTGCGGGTCCCCCGTCGCCTCCAGGAGCTGCGGCTCGCCCTGACCAAGACCAGCGACGAGCTCGCGCAGAAGCTCGACCGCTCGCCGACCGTGCCGGAGCTGGCCCGCGCGCTCGGGGTCTCCGAGGAGGACGTGGTCGACGGTCTCGCCGTCGGCAACGCCTACACCGCCTCCTCCCTGGACTCCCCCTCGCCCGAGGACGACGGCGGCGAGGGCTCCCTCGCCGACCGCCTCGGGTACGAGGACGCGGCGCTGGAGGGCGTCGAGTACCGCGAGTCGCTCAAGCCGCTGCTGGCCAAGCTCGCCCCGCGCGAGCGCCAGATCATCATGCTGCGGTTCTTCGCGAACATGACGCAGTCGCAGATCGGCGAGGAGGTCGGCATCTCCCAGATGCATGTCTCCCGGCTGCTGACCCGCACGCTCGCGCAGCTCAGGGAAGGGCTCATCGCGGACTGACGCCGGTCGGCCCGGCGGAGTTCGGCCGGGCTCCGCCGGTCCCCGCCGGTTCCCGCACACGGGTTCAGGTTTGACGGTCCGTCAGTCACGCTGACCGATGCGACGTCAGACATGCGGCTCCACCCGCCGCCGAGGCACCGTCATCGTCGCCTCGGCGGCCGCTCTGTGTCTGGGCGGCGGCCGCCTGGCCGCCTGCGGGAGCGGGCCGGACGACGAGGGGTACGTAGCCGTGGGCGCCGCCGCCGAGGGCGGGGACCGTTCGGCGGGCGGCGGCGGGAAGCCCTCGGGCGAGGTGACACTGGTCCCGCTGGACGGGAACGGCGGCAGCCACAGCGGCGGCGGGGAGCGCGGCCCCGGCGGTCGTGGGTCCGGCAGCCCCTCGTCCGGGCCCTCCTCCCCGGCACGCTCGGGGGCCGTCACCTTCGCCACCCACGTCATCGGGGCCCTCGGCGTCGACTGGGCGACCATCACCTCGTCGCAGCCCCTGCCCGCCCCGATCGGCGCGCGCTCGGCGCGCTCGAAGACGTACACGGTCTGCGTGGAGTCCTGGCGGGTCCCCCTGGGGATGCGCGTCGAGACACAGGACGTCTCCGCCGTGTGGGAGTGACCTTGTGGAAGTGACTGACCGTACGGCGGAGAGCCCGCCACTCACGCAAGCCGTCCGGGTACGCACGAAGGCCGCCCGGAGGTGGAGCGGCGGCCGGCTGTGCGGCTCCGCTTCCCGTCCCCCGTGCGGCCGGATCGTACGGTCGTACACGTCGCACTGTCGTACGCGTCGCGCTGTTGTACGCGTCGCGCTGTCGCACGCGTCGCGCTGTCGCACGCCTCGCTGTCGTACGTCGTGCTGCTGCGGGCCTGCCCGCTCGCGCTGCCGTGGGCCTGCCCGCACCGTCGTAGGCCTGCCCCGCACCGTCCCGGGGCGGCCCCGTGCGAGCGCGGGTCAGCCCAGGGCGAGCCAGGCCACCGCGCCGAGGACCACGACGACCGCGATCACCGCCGCGATCACCCCGGCCTTCGGCCCGGAAGAGGTCGCCGCGGGCTGCTGCCGGCGCTGCGGCTCGCCCTCGTCGACGAAGGCGCGGAACATCTGCGTGCTGCCCGCCGGGTCAGGGGTGCCCTCGGGGCCCGGCTGAGGGGCGTGGGGGTTGTGTGCCATGGGGCAGGACCCTAGCGAACTCGGGCCCACCGCCCAACCCCCGGGCCTCCCCGCACCCCGTCCGAGCCGCGTCGCCGCAGCCGGGGAACGGGCTTGACCCGGACCCTACGGAGGCTTTTGCGTTCCTTTACTTCTGCAAGGCCGTTTTCGTTTGCCTGTAGCAACCAACGGCTTCTATCGTTGCCCTAAGCAACAACATAGTCGTGAGTGTGTTGGGGGTTCCCGTGGCCGCACGGAGTAGTTACGAGGAACTGGCCCGGCAGCTCAGCGCCGTCGGGGCCGTCAAAAGGGGGCTCGCCCGCGCACTGCCCCACGAATGTCCCGCGGGATCCGCCGCCGTACTGACCCTCCTGGACCGGCACGGCGAGATGCGGATCAGTCGGCTCGCCGAGCTGCTGTCCGTGGACATGTCGGTGACCAGCCGCCACGTGGCCCATGTGGCCGATCGCGGCTGGATCGAGCGGTCTCCGGACCCGGCGGACAAGCGGTCCCGCATCCTGCGGCTGACCCCCGGCGGGCACGAGCAGCTCGACGAACTGACCCGGCGGACCACCGAGGTGTTCGCCCACAACCTCCAGGACTGGTCCGACGACGACGTCGGCCGGCTCATCGCGCTGCTGTCCCGGCTGCGTGACAGCTTCGCCTGTCGCGGATCCGGCGGCTGCGCCCCCGGACGTCACACCGGCGAGTGCAGGACCGGTCTCGGCGACGAGGCCCACACCCGTACACCTGTGTAACAGAAGCAAATTCGCACGGATAAGGAACTCAATGGCTACGACCACACCCACCGGTGTGCGGGGCGGCCACGCCAAGCACGGAGGGCACGGTGGCGCCCCCGCCTCCGGCGCCCCCGACGGCACGCCGATGACACACCGGCAGATCATGGAAGCGCTGACCGGGCTGCTGCTCGGCATGTTCGTCGCGATCCTGTCGTCGACGGTCGTCTCCAACGCCCTGCCCGAGATCATCTCCGACCTCGGCGGCGGTCAGAGCGCCTACACCTGGGTCGTGACGGCCTCGCTGCTGGCCATGACCGCCACCACCCCGCTCTGGGGCAAGCTCTCGGACCTCTTCAGCAAGAAGCTGCTGGTCCAGATAGCCCTGATCATCTACGTCCTGGGCTCGGTCGTCGCCGGTCTGTCGACCAGCAGCGGCATGCTCATCGCCTGCCGGGTCGTCCAGGGCATCGGCGTCGGCGGTCTCTCCGCCCTCGCGCAGATCGTCATGGCCGCGATGATCGCCCCGCGCGAGCGCGGCCGTTACAGCGGCTACCTGGGCGCGGTCTTCGCCGTCGCCACCGTCGGCGGTCCGCTGCTCGGCGGCGTCATCACCGACACCAGCTGGATGGGCTGGCGCTGGTGCTTCTACGTGGGCGTGCCGTTCGCGATCATCGCGCTGATCGTGCTCCAGAAGACCCTGAAGCTTCCGGTCGTCAAGCGCGAGGGCGTCAAGGTCGACTGGACCGGCGCGTTCTTCATCAGCGCCGCCGTCTCCCTGCTGCTGGTCTGGGTGACCTTCGCGGGCGACAAGTACGACTGGCTGTCGTGGCAGAGTGGCGTGATGGTCGGGGGCTCCGTCCTGCTCGGCCTGCTCTTCGTCCTCACCGAGTCGCGGGCCGCCGAGCCGATCATCCCGCTGCGCCTCTTCCGCAACCGCACCATCACCCTCGCCTCGATCGCCTCACTGTTCGTGGGCATCGCGATGTTCGCGGGCACCGTCTTCTTCAGCCAGTACTTCCAGCTGGCGCGCGGCAAGTCGCCGACGATGTCCGGTGTGATGACCATCCCGATGATCACGGGTCTCTTCCTCTCCTCGACCATCTCCGGCCAGGTCATCACCAAGACCGGGCGCTGGAAGGGGTGGCTGGTCACCGGTGGTTTCCTGGTCACGGCCGGGCTCGGGATGCTCGGCACGATCCGGTACGACACCGCGTACTGGCACGTCGCGGTCTACATGTTCGTCATGGGGCTCGGCATCGGCATGATGATGCAGAACCTGGTCCTCGCCACCCAGAACCAGGTCGCCCCCGAGGACCTCGGTTCCGCGAGCTCCGTCGTCACGTTCTTCCGCTCCCTCGGCGGCGCGATCGGCGTCTCCGCGCTCGGCGCGGTCCTGGGCAACCGGGTCACCCACTACGTCAAGGACGGCATCGCCGACCTCGGCCCGGAGGGCGCGGCGTTCGGCCACGGCGGTACCGGCGGCGGGGGCATCCCCGACCTGGACAAGCTGCCCGAGCCCCTGCGCCTGGTCATGGAGGCCGCGTACGGACACGGTGTCGGCGACGTCTTCCTGTACGCCGCCCCGGCCGCGCTCGTCGCCTTCGTCGTGACGCTCTTCATCAAGGAGGTCGCGTTGAAGAGCAGCGTGGCGACCGACGCCCCCGCCGATGCGGCCGCCGGCGCCTCGGCCGATGCCTCCGCCGCCGTCGAGACGGCCGAGATCCCCGTACCCGCCACCGTCGGCGCGGTCACGGGTCCGGTCTCCGAGGGCGCGGCCGGGGCCACCTCGGTCGACACCGCCCGTGGCTCTGCCTCCGACCCCGCCCTCGCCTACGCCTCGACCTCGGCCTCGACCTCGCCCTCGCCCTCGTACGACACCGTCGACAGCGGCGGCGTACAGGGCGGCACCCCGGTGCACGGTGTGGTGCGTGGTGCGGAGGGCGCTCCGGTCGCCCGCGCCGCCGTCACCCTGATCTCGCTGGGCGGGCGGCAGCTCGGCCGCTCCGTGGCCCGGCCCGACGGCGGCTACACCCTGGACGCCCCCGGTTCCGGCAGCTACGTGCTGATCGCCTCCGCCGACGGCTTCCAGCCGCAGGCGTCCACGGTGGTCGTCGGCGAGGAGCCGCTGGCCTTCGACATCCTGCTCTCCGGTACGAGCGGACTGGCCGGGAACGTCAAGGCCGCGGAGTCCGGCGCACCCGTCGACGGCGCGATGGTCGTCGTGACCGACGTCCGGGGCGACGTGCTGGCCACCGGCGCGTCCGGCCCGTCCGGGGAGTTCGCCTTCGGCGAGCTGATCCCGGGCTCCGTGACCGTCGCGGTCAACGCCGCGGGCTTCCGTCCGCTGGCGCTGCCGGTGGAGATCGGCGGCCAGGGCGTCACCCGCGTCGAGGCCGCGCTGCGGTCCGGTGCGCTGGTCCGGGGCGTCGTGCGGGCCGGGTCCGCCCGGAGCCCGCTGACCGACGCGCGGGTCACGCTGATCGACGCGGCGGGCAACGTGGTCGCCACCGCGACGACCGGCGAGGACGGGGCGTACGCGTTCACCGACCTGGACGCGGGCGAGTACGCGGTCATCGCGACCGGCTACCCGCCGGTGGCCGGATCGCTGACCGTGAGCGGCCCGGGAGTCGACGGGCACGACATCGAACTCGCCCACCCGGGTGAGTGACTGATCCCCGCGGAACGGGCGCGCGTGCACCTATAGGGATGCGCGCGAGCACGTGAAGGGATCGCGAAGACCCCTGGTCGGACGGCACTTCCAGCGGAGAGGCTGTCACGACCGGGTGGAAACGGGCCCCGGTGGCGGGTACGGCGAGCAGGGGACGGCCTGCCGTGACCGCCCCGGGGCCCGACCCATGCGGCCCCGGGTTCCTTCGGGGCGGCCGCGGGTCATCGAGCTAGGAGAGAGATACGGGATGGGACTTCGCGCACAGGTACGGACACGGGACGGCTGGGCGGTCCAGCACGCCGTCGTCACCGTCACCGACATGACCGGCGCCCAGGTGCTGCGCGCCGCGGCCGACGAGGACGGGGCCGTCCGGACGGACGGTTCCCTGGCGGCCGGCGCGTACACGGTGATCGTCACGGCGGTCGGGTACGCGCCCGCCGCCTCCACGGCCCTCGTCACCGCGAGCGGCCGGATCGAGGGCGGCCAGATCGTGCTGGCCCGCCAGGGCGGGGTGGAGCTGCCGCCGCCGGGCGTCTGGTCGCTGGACCCAGCGCACTCCTCGGTCGGCGCGGTCGCCCAGCACCTGGGGATCTCCAGCGTGCACGGCCGCTTCACCGACTTCGGCGGCCGGATCGAGATCGCGGAGGACGTCTCCCGCTCCCGGGTCGAGGCGGTGATCAGGGCGGCCGGCATCGACACCGGCAACGAGATGCGGGACAAGCACCTGCGCTCGCCGGACTTCCTGGACGTGGACCGGTACCCGGAGATCGCCTACCGCTCCACCGCGCTGGACCCGGCGGGACCCGACCGCTGGACCGTGCACGGCGAACTGACCATGCACGGCGTCTCACGCCCCGTGGACCTGGACCTCAGCTACCTCGGCACCGGGCCCGACCCGTGGGGCGGGGTGCGCGCGGCCTTCCACGCCACCGCCGAACTGCGCCGCGCCGACTTCGCGATGAACTACAACCAGGTCGTCCAGGCGGGCATCTCCGCGATCGGCACCACCCTGCGCGTGGAACTGGACATCCAGGCGGTACAGGGCGAGGCGCTGCCCGGTTAGCCCTCGGCGAGGCGCTGCCCCGGGCCCGCCCCGGCCCGGTCGTAGGGTGGTGGGCATGGCACCGAACATCGCGACCAACACCGCCGTGGAGCTCGACGAGTTGCTGGCGTTCGTACGCCCCCGGCACCGGGCGGTCCTGCTCACCACCCGGGCCGACGGCCGCCCCCAGGGCTCCCCGCTTACCTGCGGCGTGGACGACGCGGGGCGGATCGTCATGTCGACGTACCCCGAGCGCGCCAAGACCCGCAACGCGCGGCGCGACGAACGGGTCAGCGTGATCGTGCTGTCGGACGAGTGGGACGGGCCGTGGGTGCAGGTCGACGGTTCGGCGGAGGTCATCGACGCCCCGGACTCGGTCGAGCCGCTCGTCGAGTACTTCCGGAACATCTCGGGCGAGCACCCGGACTGGGACGAGTACCGGGCGGCGATGGTGAAGCAGGGCAAGTCGATCATCCGGGTCACCCCGGAGCGCTGGGGCCCCGTCGCCACCGGCGGCTTCCCGGCCCACCTGGCCCCGGGGAGCTGACCGCGCGATGACCGGAGAAGCCACAGGGGACGGGGAGAGCGGGAACGCCGAGACCGTTCCGCCGACGCCCGTTGCGTCGGTTCCCGTTCCGCCGGCGCCCGTTCCGGGGCAGCCCCACTCGCTCCTCGCGTGCGGGATGCCCGTCCCGACCCCGCTGCCCTCGCCCGACGCCCTCGCCAAGGCCCGGCTGCTGGTCGCGCCCTCGCTCGACGGCGGACTCGTACGGGAGCTGGAGCGGCTCACCGGGCGGGACGCGGAGCTCCTGGAGGACGTCCCCCCGACGTCCGACGGGCCCCTGCTGTGCGTGGGCGAGACGCTGCCCGACGCACTGCGGACGGGCCGGCTGCTCTGGTTCCACAGCGTCAACGCGGGGACGGACCCGCTGTTCGCCGGGGGCCCCTGGCCCGGCTCGGCGCTCCTGACCCGGACCGTGGGCCGGATGGGCGAGCGGATCGCCCAGTACGTCCTGGCCTGGATGCTCGCCGAGTGCCAGTCCGTGCCGGAGTTCACCGCCCTGCACGCCCGCGCGCACTGGGAGCGCCTCCCCTCGGAGCTCGTCGCCGGGCAGACCGCCCTGATCTACGGGACCGGCCGCATCGGCGCGGCCGTCGGGCGGCTACTGGGCGCCTGCGGGGTACGCACCGTGGGCGTCGCCCGCACGACGCGCTTCGGGCCCGCGCCGGGCACCGCCCGGGTGGTGCCCGGCTTCGACCGCGTGATCGGGGCCGCCGAGGACGACGAGGTGCTGGGCCAGGCCCGTTGGGTGATCTCCACGCTGCCGTTGACCGGGGCCACGGAGGGCTTCTTCGGGGCCGCCCGGTTCGCGGCGGTGCGCGGGGCGACGTTCGTCAACGTGGGGCGGGGCGCGACCGTCGACATGGGGGCGCTGGAGACCGCGCTGCGGGACGGCCGGGTGCGACGGGCGGTGCTGGACGTGCTGCCGGAGGAACCGGCCGGGCCCGGCGACCCGGTGTGGAAGCTGCCCCGTACGGTCATCACCTCGCACTCCTCGGGGATCACCACCGACGAGGACGTCTCCGTCGACTTCACCGCCTGCTGGGAGGCCGTGACGGCGGGCCGCAGGCCCGAGCTGGCGGTGGACGCGGGGCGCGGGTACTGAGCGTCCCCCGTCCCCCGAAGGACCGGCACGAGCACCGAGCGGCCCTCGGCGAGGCACTACTGAGCCGCTGACCCGCTCCGGTCGCGCACCGCCTCGATGCCCGCGATCAGCAGGTCCAGCGCGAAGACGAAGTCCCGTTCGCGCATCTCCTCGACCGTCTTCCCACCCCGGGCCGCCATCAGTTCGTCCGACGCCTCGGTGATCTGTCGCAGGTGCGGCTGCGCCCTGATCGTGCTCAGCGCCTGGTGGTGGTACTCGTCCTGGGTCAGCCCGGTCGCGTCGCACCGCGCCTTGAAGTGGCCCTCGACGGTGCCGAATCCGTACACGAACTGGAAGACCGCCGAGAGCGCGCCGGTCTGCCGTTCCAGGGGCAGCCCGGTGGCCCGGACGATGTCCTGGACGGCGTACGAGAACAGCATGGAGTTCGGGCCGATGTTGAGGAACGTCCCGGCCAGCGGGGAGATCCAGATGTGGCGGACGAGGAGTTCGCGGTAGCTGCGGGCCAGCTCCCGCAGCCGGTCCCGCCAGTCGGCGTCCTCGCGGGGCGGGGCGATCTCGGCGTAGACCGAGTCGAGCGCCAGTTCCAGCAGGTCGTCCTTGGTGTCGACGTACCAGTAGAGGGACATCGCGGTGACGTCCAGCTCGGCGGCGAGCCGGCGCATCGAGAACTTGGCCAGCCCGTCGGCGTCCAGCAGCCGCACCGACGCCTCGGTGATCCGGTTGCGGTCCAGGCCCACCGGGGACTCGGTCCTGCGCGAGCGCGAGGGGGCCCGGCGGTCCAGCCATACGCTGGTCCGCGCGGCGTTGTTCGCCGGATCGGTCTCGGCCCCCGCCCCGGGCCCGCCCCCGGTGCCGGCACCGGTCCCCGGCTCGGGCACGGACTCCCGGTCGGAATCGCGGTCGGACTCGGACACCATGGCGCACTCTCCTCGTCTTGCGCGGACACTCCCCCGAGCGGTCCTGCCGGAAGGGCGGGACCGAGCCGTCCTGCCGGAAGGACGGCGTACCGGACACTGACGGTCCGGTACGCGCGTCCGGTCCGATGCTATGCCGCCGGTCCCGTCGAGTCTGCCCCGTTCCCGGCCTTCCCGGCCTCGGCCTTCACAGCCCCGGCCTTCCCGGCCTCGGCCACCGGCATCTCTGTGGCGTCGGCCACCGACGTCTCCATGGCGTCGGCCACCGGCATCTCTGTGACGTCGACAGGCCGTGCCTTCGCAGCCCCGGTCGGCGACGTCTCCGCCCGCTCGGCCCGGCGCAGCAGCAGCGCCGCGAGCAGCCCGCCCGCCAGCACCGCGGCAGCGCCGACCAGTTGGCTGACCTCCAGGCCCGAGGCGAAGGCGTCCTTGATCTCCTCCCGGGCGGCGGGTCCGTCGGCGGCGGCCAGCGCCGCGGGCAGCGAGGCGGCGCCGACGGCGGCCGGGACGAGAGCGGCGAAGCGGGCGTTCAGCACCGCGCCGAGCACCGCGACCCCCAGTCCGTTGCCGAACTCCGCGAGCATGCCGTTGACCCCCGCGCCCACCCCGGCCTTCTCCGGCGGGATCGCGCTCATGATGGCGTTGGCCATCGCGGGCATCGCCAGGGCGACGCCCGCACCCATCACGACCAGGCCGAACAGCATCCCGCCGTACCCACCGTCGCCCCCGCCGAGCACCGCGATCGCGGCGAGACCGGCCGCCAGGCAGCTCATCCCCACCGCGATGACGGCGGGCGTGCCGAACTTCTGGACCATGCGCGCGCCGAGGCCCATGAGGTTGAGGACGACCACGGTGAGCGCCATCGGAGCCGTCCGCAGGCCCGCCTCCAACGGCCCGTAACCGAGGACGAACTGAAGATGCTGGGTGAGCAGGAAGAGCGATCCGGTCATCCCGAAGGCGACCAGGAGGGCCCCCGCCACCGCGCCGACGAACTTCTGGTTCCGGAAGAAGTGCATGTCGAGCATCGGGTGGGGAACGCGCAGCTCCCACAGCACGAATCCGGCCAGCACCGCGACTCCGAGAGACGCCGTCAGCAGCACCTGGCCGGACGCCCAGCCGTGCTCGGGGCCGGAGATGATCGCGAAGACGACGGCGGTCATGCCGATCGTGGAGAGCAGCGCGCCCAGCAGGTCCGGCCGCTCTCCCCGGCCGCTCTTCGACTCCGGTACGAGCCGGGCGACGGCGGCCAGGGCGATCAGGGCGACCGGGATGTTGATGAGGAAGATCGCGCCCCACCAGAAGTGGTCGAGCACGAACCCGCCGAACAGCGGACCCGCCGCGAAGCCGAGGGAGGAGACCGTGGACCAGATCCCGATCGCCTTGACCCGCTCGGCGTCGTCGAAGATCTGGACCACGACGGCGAGGGTCGTGGTGAGCAGCAGCGCGCCGCCGACCCCCATCCCGGCGCGGGCCGCGATGAGCTGGCCCGAGGACTGGGAGAGCCCGGCCGCGAGCGAGCCGACGCCGAAGAGGGCGAGGCCCACGATCAGCATCTTCTTGCGCCCGTAGCGGTCGGCGGAGCTGCCCGCGGTGAGCAGCAGCCCGGCCTGGACGAGTGAGTAGGCGTTGATCATCCACTGCACGTCGGCGGTGGAGGCGTCCAGCTCCGAGGTGAGGGAGGGGATCGCGACGTTGAGGACGGTGTTGTCGAGCAGCACCGTGAGCTGGGCCAGGCAGATGACGCCGAGGATCAGCCAGCGCCGCGGATGCCCCTGACGGGCGAGGTCTGGTCGTTGTGCGGCGGGTGCCGTCATGCGGACTCCTTGGGCTCCGGGGGTCCGGTGCGGTGACAGCTCGCTCCGGAGTGGCCGTAGCGCACGCGAGGCTCGGCGCTGTGCGGCGGCGTACGGCAGATCATTGATATACAGCGTATGGCACGTCCTGTACGACGTACAAGTCAATTCCGCGCCATCGAACCGGCCGCGCCGGTGGGGCCCGCGCGGCGGCCGGACGGTACGGTTCTCGACGCTGACCTGACAAAGTGCGCGATTTTCGGCCGGTTGGAGAGCCATGTCGCAGCGTCGCCGTACCTCTCGTATCCCTCAACTCCTGTTCGCCGCGTCCCTCTTGGGTGCGCTCGTCGCGCCGCCCGCCGCCGCCGTCACCACGACCCACCCCCCTTCCCGCGGGGACGTGCCGCTGCGGGTCGCCACGTACAACATCCACGCCGGGGCGGGCGTGGACGGCGCCTTCGACCTGGACCGTCAGACAGCCGAACTCCGTTCGATGCAAGCGGATGTGATCGGCCTTCAGGAGGTCGACCGGCACTGGGGCGACCGCAGCGAGTGGCGGGATCTCGCGGGAGAGCTGGCGCGGCGACTGCGCATGCACGTCTCCTTCGCCCCCATCTACAGCCTGGACCCGGCCCGACCGGGCGGCCCCCGGGCGGAGTACGGGGTGGCCGTGCTGTCGCGGCACCGGATCGTGAGCGCCGAGAACCACGAGATCACCCGGCTCTCCACCCAGGACCCGAACCCGGCCCCCGCCCCCGCCCCGGGGTTCGGCGAGGTCGTCGTACGGGTGCGAGGGCTGCCCGTGCACGTGTACGTGACCCACCTCGACTACCGCCCGGATCCCGCCGTCCGCGTCGCCCAGGTCGCCGACACCCGGCGGATCATGGCCGAGGACCCGGGCCCGCGGATCCTCCTCGGCGACTTCAACGCGGAGCCGGCCGCCCCCGAACTGGCCCCGCTGTGGCGGGAACTGGCGGACGCCGACCCGGGGGCGCCGACCTTCCCGGCGGGGGACCCGGTCAAGCGGATCGACTACGTGGCAGTGTCGAAGGGCAGGCCGGGCGCCGCGATCACGGTACGGAAGGCGTGGGTGCCGGAGAGCGTCGCCTCCGACCACCGGCCGGTGGTGGCGGACCTGCTGGTACGGGGAGGAAGGGGCCGGTGAGCCCACCGACGGGGCTCGGACGGACGAGCCCGGACGGGGCCCGCGACCGAGGAGTTCGTCCGCGGCCACGGGTTACGGCTCGTCGTCTCCGCCGTCGCCGAGATGGAGCGGGGCCGGAACGGGGCCCATGCCCCACGGACTCGGGCGGCAAGACCCGGCGCGCCGGGCCGATGAGCCCCGGGCCCAGCCCACACCACCCGGGTCCGGGCCGATGCCCCACGGACTCGGCCCACGGCACCCGGGTCCGGGCCCATGCCCCACGCACTCGGCCCACACCACCCAGAACCGGGCCGATGAGTCCCGGACTCGGCCCACACCACCCGGGCCCGGGCCGATGAGTCCCGGGCGGGCCGGGAGTCATCTTTTTCGGCCCGCATGCCTCCTTTTACGGCCGGCGCGCGTCCTTCTGTCCGAGGGCCGCGCCCGGTCCACCACCCGCGGACGCGCGCCGCGGGGCGCCCCCGGAGGGCAGGCCTCCGACAGCACACGCGGTACCGGACGAAGGACGACCCATGAGCACCACCACGACCCTGCCCGAACTGCTGGACGCCCACATCGCCGAGGGGTCGATGCCGGGCGCGGTGGCCCTGGTCGCCCGGGACGGGAGGACCGAGGTGGCGGCGGCCGGTACGGCCGGTACGGCCGGGTCCACGCCGATGCGGCGGGACTCGATCTTCCGTATCGCCTCGATCACCAAGCCGATCGTGGCGGCGGCGGCCATGACGCTCGTCGAGGACGGCCTGATCGCCCCCGCCGACCCGGTCGCGGCGTGGCTTCCCGAGCTGGCCGCGCCCCTGGTCGTACGGACGCCGCAGAGCCCGGTCGACGACGTGGTGTCGGCGGTCCGCCCGATCACCCTGCTGGACCTGCTGACCTTCCGGGCCGGCTACGGCTTCCCCTCCGACTTCTCGCTCCCGGCCGTCGCCCCGCTGTTCGCCGAGCTGAAACAGGGCCCGCCGCAGCCGCGGACCGGCCTCGCGCCGGACGCCTGGATGGCCGCGCTGTCCCGTATCCCCCTGTTGCACCAGCCGGGCGACGGCTGGCTCTACAACACGTGCTCCGACATCCTCGGCGTCCTCATCGCCCGGGTCGCCGACCGCCCGCTGCCCGAGTATCTGGCGGAGCGGCTGTTCGAGCCCCTCGGCATGACGGACACCGGGTTCGCCGTGGAGCCCGCCGCGCTGGACCGGTTCACCGGCTACTACCGGGCCGGGGCGGACAGCGGAAGCGACCCGGTGCTGGTCGACGGCCCGGACGGGCAGTGGAGCAGCCCGCCCGCCTTCCCGTCCGGCGCGGGCGGCCTGGTCTCGACCGTCGACGACTGGGCCGCGTTCGGCCGGATGCTGCTCGCCGGGGGTCTGAACGACGAAGGACACCGGGTGCTGGCCGCCGAGTCCGTCCGCCAGATGATCACCGACCACCTCACCCCGGACCAACGCGCCGCGAGCGGGCTGTTCACGGAGGGGCAGGGCTGGGGATTCGGCGGGGCGGTGGACATCGAGATCGCGGCCCCCTGGAACGTACGGGGCCGCTACGGCTGGATCGGCGGCACCGGCACCACGGCCCACGTCATCCCGTCCACGGGCACCGTCGCCGTCCTGCTCACCCAGATGGAGATGGCCGGGCCCGCCGCTCCGCAGGTGATGCGGGACTTCTGGACGTACGCGGCCGGGTTCTGAGCCCGCCCGCGTACGCCCCGTCCTCAACCCGCGGGCCGTGTCAGGTCGTAGAACGTGGCGCTGCCGACGGCGACCTCGGTGAAGTTCTCCGTCACCCAGGAGGAGATCCGCGACGAGGTAGCGGAGTTGCCGCCGCCCCTGCCGCCGCCTTCCGTCCCGCCGTCCGGGCCGCCGCCCAGCTCTCCGCCCAGCTCTCCGCCCGAGACGAAGTAGTGGATCTTCCCTTCGGCGACGTGACTCCTGAACTGGGCCA
This sequence comes from Streptomyces sp. MGP-P1, assembly GCF_057766565.1. Classification (NCBI taxonomy): domain Bacteria; kingdom Bacillati; phylum Actinomycetota; class Actinomycetes; order Kitasatosporales; family Streptomycetaceae; genus Streptomyces; species Streptomyces sp. MGP-P1. The sequence continues at coordinate 857,550 of NZ_JBYMEM010000005.1, forward strand.
ACGTCGGTGACGGGTCGCTTCCGTTGAATCCGCCGATCGTCATCACGGGCTCGCCGGAAGCGAGTTGGTAGCCGGCCGCGTTCTGCGCGCCGACGGCGGCGGCGACCCAGGTGTAGTCGTCCGCGTCCTTCTCCAGGAGCGCCTTCGCCTCGGCGTCGACGGCCGCGCCGTTGAGCAGCCCGCCCAGGCCGCCGCCTCCGCCACCCCTCATCCCTTCGCCGAAGCCGGGGGCCGTGCCCGTGCCCGCCCCCGCGCCCGCCCCCGTACCGCCGGGCGGGGTCCCTCCCAGTGCCGTACCTCCGGGTGCGGCCCCTCCCGGCAACGTAGGCATGCCGCGCTGCCCGCCGTCACCGCCGCCGGGTCCGCCCCGGCCGCCGCCACCGCCCCCGGGCCCGCCCCTGCCGAAGCCGGCCGAAGGTCCGGCGGTCACGATCGAGCCCTGGTGGCCGCTTTTCAGGGTGGAGACGGTGTACGCCGCCGGCCCCGCCAGCGACGCCGCGCAGCTCAGCCCCACCACGGCGGCCGTCAGCCCCCGGCCGCCGATCCGGCCCACGGCCGGCAGCCCGAGCGCACCGATCAGCCCGGCCGCCAGGACCGCCCACCGCAGCCACGGCAGGTAGTCCGGTGTGCGGCCCAGCAGGACGTACGCCCAGACCACCGTCACCACGGTCGTGCCCGCGAGCACCGCACGCGGCCACCACGCGCCCCGCTCCTCCCACAGCACCGTGACGCCCATGGCGACGAGCGCCGCGACGTACGGGGCGAGGGCCACCGTGTAGTACTGGTGGAAGATCCCGGCCATGAAACTGAACACGGCCGCGGTCATGACCAGCGCACCGCCCCAGGCGACGAGCGCGGCCCGCGCGGAGTCGGTCCGGGCCGCCCGTCGGGTCAGCCAGAGACCGGCCACCAGCAGGATCAGCGCGGCGGGAAGCAGCCAGGCGATCTGGCCGCCGACCTCGGAGTCGAACATCCGGCCGATGCCGGTCTCACCCCAGCCACCGCCGCCCCCACCGCCACCGCCACCGACGCTCCCGGTCTCCTCGCCGTTGATCCGGCCGAGCCCGTTGTAGCCGAACGTCAACTCCAGGAAGGAGTTGTTCTGCGAGCCGCCGACGTACGGGCGCGAGGAAGCCGGCGTCAGCTCCACGATCGCGACCCACCAGCCGCCGGCGACGACCGCCGTCAGCGCGGACAGGGTGAGTTGGCCGAGCCGCTTCGTCACGGGAACGGGGGCGCACACCGCGTACAGCACGGCCAGCGGCGGCAGGATCAGGAACGCCTGGAGGGTCTTCGTCAGGAACGCGAACCCGACCGCCGCGCCCGCCCAGAGCAGCCACTTCGTCCGCCCCCGCTCCAAGGCCCGCAGCACGCACCAGACGCTGACAGTCATCAGCAGGGCGAGCAGCGCGTCCGGGTTGTTGAAGCGGAACATCAGCGCCGCGACGGGAGTCAACGCGAACACGCCCACCGCGATCAGCCCGGCGACCGGCCCGAAACGACGGCGTACGGCGGTGTTCAGCACGGCCGCCGTGGCGAGCGCCATCAGGACCTGGGGGGCCAGGATCGCCCAGGAGTTCAGCCCGAACAGCCGCACCGACAGGGCCATCGGCCAGAGCGCGGCGGGCGGCTTGTCGACGGTGATGGCGCCTCCGGAGTCCAGCGAGCCGAAGAAGAGTGCCTTCCAGCTCTGGCTGCCCGCCTGGACGGCCGCGGAGTAGAAGGAGTTGGCGTATCCGGAGGCGCTGAGGTTCCAGAAGTACGCGAGGCCGACGGCCAGCAGCAGCCCGTACAGCGCCGGGCGCGCCCAGCGGGGGGCCTTCCCGACCGGTCGGCGGCGTGGCGACGGGCATCGCGGGAGCGGCGGGCGTGGTCATCGGACATCCTCGGGTTCGTCGCGGACCGGGAGGACGGCCGCCGCGGGCAACGGCCGCCCCACGTGGTCCCGTTCGGTGGTGCGACGCTCGGGGAAGACCCAGGCGCGCAGGAGCAGGAAACGCAGCACGGTGGCCGCGAGGTTGGCGATGATCAGCACGGCCGGCTCCGTGCCGTGCGCGGGCGATCCGCTCGTCGCCCCCAGCGCGGCCAGCGAGCCGCTGGTCAGCGCGAGGCCGACGGCGAAGACCACGAGCCCCTGCGCCTGGTGGCGGACGGCCCCGCCCCGGCCCCGTACCCCGAAGGTGAAGCGGCGGTTGGCGGCCGTGTTGGCGACGGTGGAGACGAGCAGCGCGCCGCCGTTGGCGAGCTGCGGGCCGACGCCGAGCCGGAAGAGGGAGTACAGCGCGAGGTAGAACAGCGTCGACAGCGCGCCCACGCAGCAGAACCCGACCAGTTGGCGGGCCAGACCACGCTCCACCCCGGCCAGCGCGCGGTCGCGCGGGTCGTCCCCGAAGGGCCGGGCCAGCCGGTCCAGGGGCAGCGCGCCGACGGCCAGCGCCCGCCCCACCCGCCACACCCCTCTCAGATCCTCGACGGCCGTCCGCACGATCCGGACCGTCGACGCGGGGTCGTCGATCCAGTCGACGGGCACCTCGTGGATGCGCAGCCCGGCCCGCTCGGCGAGGACCAGCAGCTCGGTGTCGAAGAACCAGCCGCTGTCCTCCACCATCGGCAGCAGCCGCTCGGCGACCTCGCGCCGGATCGCCTTGAACCCGCACTGGGCGTCGCTGAATCCGGCGGCCAGCGAGGAGCGCAGGATCAGGTTGTAGGCGCGCGAGACGAACTCCCGCTTCGGCCCCCGCACCACCCGCGCACTCCGCGCCAGCCGGGAGCCGATGGCCAGGTCGGAGTGGCCGGAGATGAGCGGGGCGACCAGCGGGAGGAGGGCGTTGAGGTCGGTGGAGAGGTCGACGTCCATGTAGGCGAGGACGGGCGCGTCGGACTCCGCCCAGACCGTACGCAGCGCCCGCCCCCGTCCCTTCTCCGCCAGCCGCACGTACCGCACCCCGGGCAGCTCCGCGGCGAGCGACGCGGCGACGGCGGGGGTGGAGTCGGTGCTGGCGTTGTCGGCGACGGTGATGCGGAAGGGGTACGGGAAGGTCCGCGCGAGATGGCCGTTCAGCCGCACGACGCAGGGGCGGAGGTCCTTCTCCTCGTTGTACACGGGGACGACGACGTCGAGCACGGGGACGTCGGCGGCGGTGGCCGGGCCACGGGCCGGGAGGTGCTCCCTGACCGGCAGACGGGCGCGCTGCACGCCGCCCCCGCTGCTGCGGCCGGTGGCGCCGGGGCCGCTCCGGAGGCTGTCGGTTGTCATGCTCCGACGTTCGCCAACCGCGCTGTCACACCGGTGTGCTGAGCCTGTCCCCGCCCTGTGAGTGCGCCCTGTCCCTGCCCTGCGGGTGCGCGCCGTCCTTGCCCTGCGGGTGCGCGCCGTCCTTGCCCTCTGAGGGCGTGCGGAGCGCTTCATGCGCTTCCGCCGGCAGCTCGATCACGAACACCGTGCGGCCCGGCTCCGACTCCACCCGTACGCGCCCGCCGTGCGCGGAGACGACGGCCTGCACGATGGCGAGGCCGAGCCCGGTGGACCCGGCCGCCCTGCCCGTACCGGCCCCGCGCGAGCGGGAGGCGTCACCGCGGGCAAACCGTTCGAAGACGTGCGGCAGCAACTCCGGGGGGATGCCGGGCCCGTCGTCGCCCACCTCCAGCGTGACCGGCCCCCCGGGGCGCGCGGACGGCCGTACGGCCACGGTGACGGTGGTCCCCGGCGGGGTGTGGGCGCGGGCGTTGGCCAGCAGGTTGACCAGCACCTGCTGGAACCGTTCGGGATCGGCGCGTACGGTCACGGGCTCGGCGGGCAGCTCGAGCCGCCAGCGGTGCAGGACATCCGGGCCCGGCGCACTCCGGTCCGGGAGGCCCTGGCCCGGCGCACCCAGGCCCGGCGCACCGTAGCCCGGCGCACCCAGGCCCGGCCCACCCGGGCCCGGCCCACCCGGGCCCGGCCCACCCAGGTCCTGCGCACCCAGGTCCTGCGCACCCAGGTCCGGCTTACCCCGGTCCGCCGCACCCAGGCCCGGCGCACCCAGGCCCGGCGCACCGTGGCCCGGCGCACCCAGGTCCGCCGCCCCCCGGTCCACCACCCCGGCATCCCCACCCGGCGCCCCCCGGTCCGCCGCCCGGGCGTCGCTGATCGCGTCCACGACCAGCGGCAGCAGATCGGTGCTCCCGTACGAGAGCGGGCGCCCGGCGTCCAGTCGGGCCAGCAGCAGCAGATCCTCCACCAGGCCCGTCATCCGGTCCGCCTCCGACTCGATCCGCCCCAGCGCGTGCCGGGTGACCGGGTCGGGCCCCGGCGCTTCCCGGCCCCCGGCGGCCCGCCGGGTCAGCTCGGCGTAGCCCCGGATCGAGGCCAGCGGAGTGCGCAGCTCATGGCTGGCGTCGGCGACGAACTGCCGGACCCGCGTCTCGCTCTCCTGGCGGGCGGCGAGCGCCGAACCGACGTGCCCGAGCATCCGGTTGAGCGCCGCGCCCACCTGCCCGACCTCCGTGCGCGGATCGGCCTCGGCGCCCGGGACCCGCTCCAGGAGGGCCACCTCGCCGCTGTGCAGGGGGAGTTCGGAGACCCGGGTGGCCGTGGCGGCGACCCGGCGCAACGGCCGCAGGGCGACCCCGACGAGCACGGTGCCCGCGATCGACGCGGCCAGCAGCCCGGCGGCGGTCACGCAGACCTCGACGACGATCAGGGTGGTCAGCGCACCGCTCACCTCGGCGCTGGGGATGCCCACGAGGACGGTGTACCCCTCGGCGGTGGTGGCTGCCTCGACCCGGTAGCCGCCGAGCCCCGGAAGGTCGACGCTCCGGGCACCCTCGCCGGTGGTCGCAGCGGCCGCCTCCAGGGCGCTCCGCTGCTCCCCGGTCAGCGGCTTCGCGCTCTCCTGGGCCCGCAGCCCGCTGTCCTCGACGACCTTCGACGCGGTGACGTCCCCGTCCTCGCCGAGCAGGGCCCCGAACGTGCCGAGCGGCTGCCCGCCCCCGCCGACGAAGCCGAGCGGACCCGCCTCGCGCAACGCCTGCGGCACCGGGCCCGGCGGACGTTGGGCGCGCTCGGCGACGGCGTGCAGCTGGTCGTCGAGCTTGCCGTACAGGTAGCTGTGGAAGGCGATCGCGGTGACGGACCCGATGACAGCGGCGACGACGGCGATCAGCGAGACGGCGGAGACGACGAGCCGCGTCCGCAGCGTCCACGGCCGCCGCGGCACCCCCACACCGCCCCGGCCCCTACTCACCCGGCTTGATCAGATACCCCGCGCCGCGCCGGGTGTGGATCATCGGCGTGCGCCCGGCGTCGATCTTCTTGCGGAGGTAGGAGATGTAGAGCTCCACGACGTTGGCCTGACCGCCGAAGTCGTAGTTCCAGACCCGGTCGAGGATCTGCGCCTTGCTGAGCACCCGGCGCGGATTGCGCATCAGGAAGCGCAGCAGCTCGAACTCGGTGGCCGTGACGTGGATCGCGTCCCCGCCCCGGCTCACCTCGTGGCTGTCCTCGTCGAGCACCAGGTCCCCGACGACGAGCGTGGACTCAGCGCGGCCGGCGGCGACGGCCGAGCCCGAGCGGCGGATGAGCCCGCGCAGCCGGGCCACGACCTCCTCCAGGCTGAACGGCTTGGTCACGTAGTCGTCGCCGCCCGCGGTGAGCCCGGCGATCCGGTCCTCCACGGCGTCCCGGGCGGTCAGGAAGAGGACCGGCACATCGTCGTACTCGCGACGCAGCCGGCCCAGCACGGACAGCCCGTCCATGTCCGGGAGCATCACGTCCAGGACCACCGCGTCCGGGCGGAAGTCCCGCGCGGCCCGGACGGCCCCGGCCCCGTCCCCGGCGCTGCGCACCTCCCACCCCTCGTACCGCAGGGCCATCGAGAGCAGCTCGGCGAGCGGAGCCTCGTCGTCCACGACCAGGACCCGCACGGGGGTGCGGTCCGGCCTGAGCAGTTCGGTACGCGCCTGGGGCGAGGTCGTCGTCGTCATGGGGACCACTCTGTGAGGCACCCGTGAGAGAAGCCTGACCCGTTCCTGTGAATTCCCTGAGAAAGCGGCGCGGCTTCTACTGGCCCTGTACGGGGAACAACGCGGCGGCGTTCCCGTGGCAGACCGCCCGCAACCACTCCTCCCCCATCCCGAGCCGCTCCAGCGCCTGGAGCTGATGGACGTACGGGTAGGGGATGTTCGGGAAGTCGGTCCCCAGCAGGATGCGGTCCCCGAGGTCGGCGAGCCGCCCCCGCTCCGCCGGCGGGAAGGGGCTGAACCCCTCGCTGAAGTCGGTGAACGCCATCGTCGTGTCGAGCCGGAGCTCCGGATACGCCTCCGCCAGCGCCAGGAACTCCGCGTACTCCGGCATCCCCATGTGCGCGACGACCAGCCGCAGCCGGGGGTGACGCGCCAGCAGCCGCCCGATCGGCTCCGGCCCGGTGTGGGCCCCCGGCGCGGGCCCCGACCCGCAGTGGATCACCACCGGAATCCCGGCCTCCGCGAGCAGCCCCCACACGGGGTCCAGGAGCGGGTCGTTGGGGTCGTACGCGCCGACCTGGAGGTGCGACTTGAAGACCCTGGCCCCCTTCTCGACGGCCTCCTTCACGTACACCTCCCCGTCCTCCTCGGGGAAGAGGGTCGCGGTGTGCAGACAGTCGGGGGTCCGGGCGGCGAAGTCGGCGGCCCAGCCGTTCAGCCAGCGGGCCATGCCGGGCTTGTGCGGGTAGAGCATGGAGGTGAAGCGCAGCACCCCGAACGACCGCAGCACCGCCAGCCGCGCCTCCTCCTCGTACCGGTAGGTGATCGGCCACTCCAGGCCGGTGAGGGGCCCGGCGGCGTCGAAGTAGGCCCACACCTTGCGCAGGACCCGCTCCGGCATGAAGTGGGTGTGCACGTCGATGATCCCGGGCAGTCCGAGCCGCTCCCAGAACCGCACCACGTCATCGCTCTCCGGCCCCACGGACGCTCTCCTCGATCGACGGTCAGAACAACCCACCCTGCACACCGCCGCCGCCGATGTCGATGAGGGGGACACGTACATCACCCTCCGCCACGGCGGACACCGCCCCCGTGGACGCGGCCTCCGCGGATACGGCCCCTGCGGACGCAACCTCCCCGGATACGGCCCCCGCGGGCACGGCCGCGAGGTCCCACCCGGTGATCAGCCGCGTGTCCAGGACGACCACGCCCACGCCGTCCACCGCCAGATGCAGATCGGGCCCGGCCGCAGCGACGAGCCGCCCCGCGACGACGCCCCCGTCGACCAGCTCCCGCACCGACCGCACCGGAGCGGGCGCCCGGTCGATCCCGAAGGCCGACGCCTGATCGACGACTTCGAGCGGCAGCCGCTCCAACGACTCGGGCCAGCCGCGCCCTTCGAGCCGCGCGGCCCGCCCGTACAGCTCCGCCACCTCGGCGGCCCGCTCCTCGGGCCCGGGAAGCCGCCCGCGCACGGCCCGCTTCCTGGCGTACGGGATCCGGTCGGGCACTCCGAGGGCCGCCCGCAGCACCTCCTCGGTCCGCCGGGCCGCCATGAGCGGCCCCCGCCCCAGCCAGCTGAAGACCACGGCCCCCTGCTCCCGCAGCCGGGCCGCCCCCCGCTCCTCCCCGGTGATCCCGACCTTGACCATGCCGGGCCCGAACCAGGCGAGGTACACGCGGTACGTCCGGGGGTCGTCCGCCATCGTGTCGGCGGCCACCGAGTGCGCCCGGTCCAGCCGCGCGCACTCGGCACACCGCCCGCCGGTCGAACGCCCCGGCACCACAGCGCCCAGCGGGCACGCATTCCCCCGGGCCCCCACGCAGTGCCGCTCCCCGAGGGCCCGGAACCCGAGGCCGACCCCGTACGCGAGCACGCTCACCCGCCGGTCACCGCCCCTGCTCCACCCCAGCTCGGGCACCTGCCCCGGCCACCGCACCCCGGCGCACCACCACCCACCGGACACCCGGACCCCGCTCTCTCCTCCACCGGCACCGGAGCACCGGTCGAACCCACCGTCCGGGACGCGGACGGCCTCGCGCTCTCCGGCCGCAACCGCTTCCTGACCACCGCGGAGCGGCGGCCCGGCGATGCTACGCGTAGCCTCCGACACCCTCGATCCGCCGCCGCATCGCGGCCATGCGCCGTTCGAACCGCCGGTTGAGCCAGATGATCCAGCCCATGAACCCCACGCCGAAACCGAGGCCCCACAGCCCGATCGGCACGTTGCCCGCGGCGAACCAGAAGAACGGCATGGTGAGGAAGAGCAGCCCGAGGAAGGGAAGGGCCCACCACCGGTTGCGCCGCAGCTTCTCCTCCCGCCGCCGGATCAACCGCACCATGGCGACCTGTTCGGCCGGGTCCTCGGGCAGTTCACCGTTCTTCGCGATGCGCCGCTCCAGCTCCGGCACCCGGGCGGCCTCGGTACCCACGGCACGCGCGTCCCGCCGCCGGCGCCGCGTCAGAAGCCACGTCATCAAACCCGCGTAGACGAACCCGCCGACCAGAATGCCCGGCCACCCCGACCATCCGTAGAAGGCCAGCTGGATACCGACCCACACCACCAGCACCAGCAGCCCCATCGCCCACCACCGGTCCTGCCAACGCTCTTCCCGCCCGTGCTCCTTCGAGCTCATCGCCGACCTCCGAGAGGAACGGGACCGTCACGCCCCGTACAACGTCGGTTACCCCGCCACCGGCCCTCCGAACGACCGCCCGCGGACGGCCGTTATGATCCGGCCCATGGCGCTGACCGGGAACCAGACGGACCTGTTCGCGGCTTCCATGCCCCGGCTGAAGGCCATCGCCTACCGCCTCCTCGGCTCCGCGAGCGATGCCGAGGACGCCGTCCAGGACACCTTCCTACGCTGGCAGTCCGCCGACATCGACCGCATCGAGGTCCCCGAGGCCTGGCTGACGAAGGCCCTCACCAACCTCTGCCTCAACCAGCTCACCTCGGCGCGCGCCCGCCGCGAGACCTACGTGGGCCAGTGGCTGCCCGAACCGCTGCTCGCCGGGGACCCGATGCTCGGCCCCGCCGACACCGTCGAACAGCGCGAATCGGTCTCGTACGCGGTCCTCGCCCTCATGGAGCGCCTCTCCCCCAACGAGCGGGTGGTGTACGTGCTGCGGGAGGCCTTCGACTACCCGCACCGGAGGATCGCGGAGATCCTCGACATCACCGAGGCCTCCGGCCAGCAGATCTTCCACCGCGCCAAGAAGCACATCGCGCAGGGCAGGGCCCGGACCGAGATCGACGAGGCCGCCGCCCGGCGGATCGTCGAGGAGTTCCTCACGGCCGCGACCAGCGGCCGGACCGAACCGCTCGTCCGGCTGCTCACCGCGGACGCCGTCGCGATCGGCGACGGCGGCGGAAAGGTCCCGGCCCGCGCGAAGCCGTTCGAGGGCGCGTCGGCCGTCGCGAAGTTCATGCGGAGCCTGTTCACCCCCAACCAGGCCGCTCGCAACCTCCTCGGCGGCACGGCGGAGGTCCACGTCTCGTACGCCAACGGGCTGCCCGCGCTCGTGGTAACCGTCGACGGCCGGGTCATCGGCGTCATGTGCCTGGAGATCACGGCGGACGGCATCGCCGCGTTCCGCAACCAGGCCAACCCCGACAAACTCGAACGCGCGACACGTCAGTGGGCGGCGACGGCCCACGGAGAACCGGCCCTCCGCATCTCCTAGCCCCCCTCGTGGCGCAGGTCACATCGCCCCCCTGTCAGGAATCGCCGGGCTGCCCGGTTCAAGGGGCGAAACCGCGCGAGACAGGAGCGAAGGACATGCAGCAGAACCTCCAGCAGCACCGCGTCATCGTCATCGGAGCCGGCTACACCGGAGCGAGCGCCGCCGGACGCCTCGCCAGGCGGCTGCGCCGCGAGGACGTCTCCATCACCCTCGTCAACGCCGAACCCGACTTCGTCGAGCGCGTCCGGATGCACCAGCTCGCGGTGGGCCAGGAGCTCCGACCCCGCCCCTTCCACGAGATGTTCGCCGGCACCGCCGTCCGGCTGCGCCTCGGCGAGGTCACGGGCATCGACGCCGACCGCCGAACGGTCTCCGTCGCCGACCCGGACGGAACCGGTGAGCCGGAGACCCTGCCGTACGACACCCTCGTGTACGCCCTGGGCAGCGCCTGGAACACCCACGCCGTCCCCGGCGCCGCCGAACACGCCCACGACATCGCCGGCCGCCCCGGCGCCCTGCGCCTGCGCGACCGCCTGGCCTCCCTCGCCCCCGGCACGCCCGTGGTCGTCGTCGGCGGCGGCCTCACCGGCGTGGAGGCCGCGACGGAACTGGCCGAGACCCGCCCGGACCTGGACGTCTCCCTGGCCGCCCGAGGAGCACTGGGCGACTGGCTCTCCCCGAAGGGCGCCAGGCACCTGAGGAAGGTCTTCGCCCACCTGCGGATCACCGCGCACGAACACACCACCGTCACCGCCGTGGAGGCCGACCGCGTCACCACCACCGAGGGCGACATCCCGGCTGCGGTCACGGTCTGGACGACGGGCTTCGCGGTCCACCCCATCGCCCGGGCCACGACCCTGGAGACCGCCGACAACGGCCAGATCGTGGTCGACGACACGATGCGCTCGACCTCGCACCCGGACGTGTACGCCATCGGCGACGCGGCCCTGGTCGCGGGCCCCGGCGGCAAGCCCCTGCGCATGTCCTGCGCCTCGGGCGTCCCCACCGCCTGGCAGGCCGCCGACGCCATCGCGGCCCGCCTCACCGGCACCAAGCTCCCGACCATCTCGGCCCGCTACTTCAACCAGTGCGTCTCCCTCGGCCGCAAGGAGGGCCTGATCCAGTACGTCACCGCCGACGACCGAGCCGTCAGCGCGGCCCTGACCGGCCGCGCGGCCGCCCTCTACAAGGAACTGGTCTGCAAGGCCGCGGCCTGGGGCGCAGCGAACCCGACGATGGGCCTGCCGACCCGCCGCCGCCGGGTCACGGCGGAGCGAGCGGCGGTGCCCGCCGAGGCCGCCTAGAAACTGCTCCCGGACAACGCGAGAGGCCCCCGGGATTTCTCCTGGGGGCCTCTGGGCTGCTGTGCACTCGGCAGGATTCGAACCTGCAACCTTCTGATCCGTAGTCAGATGCTCTATCCGTTAAGCTACGAGTGCTTGGCGTTCCGGGCTTTTTTCTCCCCGGTCGGCGTTGCGAGAACAACATTACATGACCTGCGCCGTGACGCGAAATCCATTAGTCGCACCACTGCCGACCTGCGGAAACAGCCTCCCGAGGGCCGTCTCGGCCACCCTCCTGAACCAGCCATGAACCGGGTGCCGCCTCCCCCTCCGCGCGCTCGCGCGTCCCGGAACGGCCGAAGCCCCGTGCCAGGGGCACGGGGCTTCGGGTCGGGGCGGAGGCGGAGGGATTTGAACCCTCGATGGGCTTTAAGACCCAAACCGCATTAGCAGTGCGGCGCCATAGACCGGACTAGGCGACGCCTCCAGCACACCTCGCGCGGACGCGAGTGGTGCGTGCAGATGATGACACAGTCGAGCGTCGTGCCACCAATCGCCGCACACGTTACTAGGCCCCCGGGGGCCAGGGCAAAGCAGTTCGGCGTGGTGCCGCAACGTCCGGGCGCGGTGCGCGTTAGAGAGGGGTGGGGGCCCCGGTCTCCGTCAGTCGTCGTCGCCCGTCAGTCGTCCGTCAGCCGTGGCGCCCGGGCGGGTCGGTGATCACCCGTGACCGCCGCCCGTGGCCGACCCCGCTGCAGAGATCCTGGAGCTTCCGCATGCTGCGCCGTCTCGCTCTCACCGCCGTCGTCTCGCTCGCCGCGCTCGCCACCGCCGTGCCGGCGTCCACCGCCACCGCTTCCGGCCCCATGGCCTCGGGTCCGACGCCCGCCGCCGTGCCCACCTCTGGGCCGTTCGCCGCCGCCCGGCCCTCCCTCGGGCCGCTGCCCATGCCCATCCCGCTGCCAGGGTTCCTGGAGGGCGGGGGCGGGAAGGGCGCGGGGAAGCCGAGCGAGGTCCTGACGCGGCTCACCGTGTCCGTCGAGAACACCGGGGTCGCCGGGGCCGACGGCACCTTCGAGCTGGAGTGCGGGCCCACCGGGGGCAGTCATCCGCAGGGGCAGGCGGCCTGTGACCGGCTGGCGGAGGCCGGCACCACCCGGTCCGGGCGGCAGGAGCTGTTCCGGCCGACCCCGGAGGGCACGATGTGCACGATGATCCACGGCGGCGACGCCACCGCGCGCATCGTGGGCACCTGGGAGGGGCGGGCCGTGGACACCACCGCGAGCCGCCGCGACGGATGCGAGATCGCGCGCTGGAACAGCCTCGTGCCGGTGCTCCCGGACGTTCGATAGTCCGTCGCCGACGGCGTAAATGCGCTCGCCTCCGTGTATCTGCCGCAGCCGGCTCCGGGGGCCCGCGCGTCCCTAGGGGGTCGGCCTCGTCGCGCGTCCGCGCACGTCACAGGGTGCGCGGACGCTCACGTCATGGGCCCGCGGCGTACACGCCGCGCACAGAACCTTGGTGAGAGCTCCCCCTCATCCGCCGCCTCCGGGGCCTCCCCTGCCCTTAGACTCCTCCCGTGACAGTCTGCGGCCCGAGGGGCAAGATGGGGCCCGCTGTCGGCAAGGTGCGGTAATCAGGGAGGAAGCGTCGTCGTGAGCAGCAGGCCATCCCGAGGCACTGCTCGCCTCGCAGCCATACTCGATGCCCTTCCTGACGGGCTTCTGCTTGTCAATTGCAACGGCACGGTCGTCAACGCCAACGCCATCGCCCTCGAAATGTTCGAGACCCCGGGCACCGCGCTCGTCGGTCGCGGACTGCTCGATCTGCTGCCGGAGTTCGACTCCAAGCTGATCCCGGGTTCGATGCGCCGGCCCGAGGCTGCGGACGAGCAGGGCAGGACCAAGCCGACGCGGATGACCGCGCGGCGCACCGACCGCCGCGAGTACCCGGTCGAGGTCACCAGCGCGAGCCTCGACAGCGGGCAGGCCGCGTACAACGACATCCACTCCAGCTACACCGGTGACGAGCTACTCATGCTCGTCGTGCGGGACCTCTCCGGCACCGTCGACACCGAGGCGGAGCTGGCCCGTTCGCAGCGGCAGACCGAGATGATCCTGCGGGCCGCCTCCGAGGGCGTGGTCGGCACGGACACGGACGGGCGCGTCGTCCTCGTCAACCCCGCCGCCGCGCAGATCCTCGGCTTCCGGGCCAGCGACCTCGGCGGCCAGGAGCTGCATCCGCTGATCCTGCACTCGCGGGCGGAGGGCGAGCCGTTCCCGTACGAGGACTCCCCGCTCGCCGACACCCTCAAGTCCGGGCGCAAGCACCGGGTGCGTGGGCAGGTGCTGTGGTCCAAGAGCGGCGCGCAGGTGCCGGTGGACCTCACGACCGCGCCGGTACGGGACGGGGACCAGCTCGTCGGCGCGGTGATGACGTTCACCGACCGCCGCCCGTACGAGGAGTTGTCGACGCAGCACAGAAGCGTCGTCGCCGAGCTGACCACGAGCCACTCAGCCGAGGTCACCGCGCTCAAGGAGGCGCACGCCGCCGAGCTGGAGGCGCTGAAGGAGGCACACGCCGCCGAGCTCGCCGACCGTAGCGAGCGGTACGCCGCCGAGATCGAGGGACAGGCCGAGCTGCTCGCCTCCCTGGGCGCCCAGCACGCCCAGCTCACCGCCGTCCTCGGCGGTTCGCTGCGCGGGCCCCTGGAGGAGCTGCGCGGCGAGCTGTCCACGCTCGCCTCCGACCCGGCCGGTCAGCTGTGGCCCGAGGCCAACCAGATCCTGCACCATCTCGCCGCCGGGTACGCCCGGATGACCACGCTCGTCGACAACGTGCTGGGGTACCAGCGCCTGGACGCGGGGGTGGAGGGGCTGCACAAGGCCCCGGCGATGGTGGACGGCATCGTCACGGGCGGTATCGACGGGGCGGTCGAGCTGATCGGCCCCGGCCGCGCCCAATTCGCCGTGCACGCCCCGCCGATCGAGGCCGAGGTCGACGCGCCCCGGCTCGCGACCGCCATCGCCCACCTCGTCGCGGACGTCTGCGGCGTCGATTCGACCGGCAAGACCCGGGCCGTTCCCGGGGGCGGCTATGTCGACTCCACCGTGGTCGTGGCCGCGGCCCAGCGCGGTGACGTCGTACGGATCGAGGTGCGCGGCCCGTTCGCCGGCGGCGACCCGGTGCACGAGCCGATCGTGCGCGGCATCGTCCGGGCGCACGGCGGGGTCCTCCAGACGCACGAGATGCCGGGCATGAACGGCAGCGCGTACGTGCTCGACCTGCCCATCGGCACCGCGTCCGGCACGATCGCGCCGCCGGAGACGGACGGCGCCGCCCTGCTGCCGGAACCTCCCCCCGTCGCCTCCTCGTCGCCCGAAGGGCTGGGGGCCCCGGGCGTCACCAGCGGCGGCCGGCGCCGGGCGCGCAGGTCCTCCACCGACGCGTTCCTGGACGGCCCCGCCGGTACGGAGAGCATCGGCGACAACGCGGTCGAGGCCGTGGCGCCCGCTCCCGACGACCGCCCGGACGCCGAGCCGACCGGGCGACGGCGGGCGCGCCGTGCACCGGCCGCGCCCGGCGAGCAGCCGGCTTCCGAGCTGATCCCGGCCCAGCAGGGCGAGGGCTCCGGGCGGCGGCGCGGCCGGCCCAGCCCGGCCGAGGCGGCCCCGGGCACGGTTGTGGGCGACGCAGTACGAGAGCAGCCCCAGCCACCGCAGCGGGCGGCGCTGGCCCTGCCCTCCGGCCCGTCCGCGGCGGCCGCCGCCCCTTCCGAGGGGTCGGTCGTCACCGCGGCCGAGAACGCCCAGGGCGGCGGTCGCCCGCAGCTCGGGCAGACCGTGCCGCCGCAGGGCGTCCCGGTGGACCCGCAGCAGCCCGTACCGCCCACCGGGCGGCGGGCCCGTCGTGAGGGTGAGCCCGCCCGCCCCGCCCTGCCCGCCCTCGCCTCCGGCAACAACGGCAACAACGGCAACAACGGCAACAACGGCATGGAAAGCAACGGCGGTCACCCCGGGACGGAGCAGTCCCAGCAGCCCGGGGGGCGGCGTGCCCGGCGCGCGCTGGCCGCCGCCCAGGAGCGCACCGCGGCCGAGGCCGGGCCCCGCACCGCCTTCGCCCTGCCACCCGCCGACGCGGACCGGGCTCCGCTCGCCCCCGGCGCCCCGGTGGCCCCCGGAGACGGGGCGAGCACGCACCACGCGCGTACCGCACCGGAGGTCGGTCACACGCCTCCGCAGGCGCACCCCGTCGCCCCGGCGCACCCCGGCCCGCAGACGGACGGAACCTCCGGGCCGGGCTTCCCCGCCGCGCCCGGGGCGGCCCACGCGCCCCGACTCCCTGGGGCGGCGCCCCATGCGCCGGGCCCGCACGACAGCGGCGTACCGGAGGCTCAGAGCCCGGCGCAGGACCTCGCCCCCTGGGGCGACACCGGACAGAACGCGCATCCCGACACCGGGCAGACCGGCGCCGGTCGGACCGCCCACACCACCGGCGTCGCGGCCGTCGCCGACCCGGTGACGCACCCGGCCGACGGTGACGCGGGCGTCCCCGACCCGGACCCGGACGCGCGGCGGCAACCGCTGCCCGCCGAGGAGCCGATGCCGGACGGCAGCAACCCCGACTCGACGCAGGGGAGGGCCTTCAGCGTGCGAACGCTGGGCCAGGGCGTTCCGTTCGCCCAGCACCTCGCGCATCAGCAGAACCAGCCGCATCAGAGCCTCGGCGGGGCCGGCAGGCGCCGCAAGCTCGCCGCCCCGCCGGAGGGCGACCGGCCGGGTCCGGCCCAGCCGGCGGGCTCCGCGCAGGCTCCCGGGCCGCAGCAGCACCAGCCCCGCACCCACCCCCAGGGCCAGGGCGAGGATCAGGGGCCGGACCAGATGCCTGAGCCCGGTCGGCCGAGTCAGCCGGGTCAGCAGCCGGGTCAGCCGGCGCAGGGTGGGCCCGGTGCCGCCTACGGTGAGGGGCAACTGCTCGCGCCGCCCGTCGCGGAGGGGCGCGCGTACGCCATAGGGGCGCCCGACGAGGGGGCGGAGGGTCCCGAGCCGCTGGACGGGCCCGGAGGCGCGGTCGAGGTCGCCAACCGGCCGCACCCGCACCCGGTCGACGACGAGCTGCCGCCCGAGCCGCTGGACAACCCGCGTCGGCTGTTGGTCTGGCCCGCGCCCGATGTGCCGACCCAGCAGGCCCTCAGCGACCGGGGCTACCGTCCGGTGATCGTGAACTCCCGCGAGGAGGTCGACGCCCAGATCGCCGCGTTCCCCGCCGCGCTCTTCGTCGACCCGCTGACCGGCCCCATCACTCGTACCGCGTTGCAGTCGCTGCGCCAGGCGGCCGTCGCGGCCGAGGTCCCGGTGCTGGTCACCGCCGGTCTGGGGCAGGCGACCCGGGAAGCGGCGTACGGTGCCGACCCGGCCGTCCTGCTCAAGGCGCTGGCCCCCCGCGACAGCGAGCAGCATCCCTCGCGGGTGCTCCTGATCGAGGAGCACGAGGAGATCGCGGTGGCGCTGACGCAGACCCTGGAGCGGCGCGGGATGCAGGTGGCGCGTGCCGCGACGGACAGCGAGGCCGTCGACCTGGCGAGCCGGATGCGGCCGAACCTCGTGGTGATGGACCTGATGCAGGTACGCCGCCGACGCGCCGGGATCATCGACTGGCTGCGGGCCAACGGGCAGCTGAACCGTACCCCGCTGGTCGTCTACACCTCGGCCGGGATGGACCAGGCGGAGCTGCCGCGGCTGGCGTCGGGTGAAACCGTCCTCTTCCTGGCGGAACGGTCGACCAGCGACGAGGTCCAGTCGCGGATCGTGGACCTGCTGGCGAAGATCGGCACCAACTAGGGCCCCTCGACGGACGCGGGAAGCGGAACAGGGCGGGGGCGGTGCGGGTGGTCCCGTACCGCCCCGCCCTGTTTCACGTGAAACAGAAGAGGAACCGAAGCCTCAGAGCTGGGTCACGTCCAGCTCGCCTTCCGCGTACTGCTTGCGGATCACCTTCTTGTCGAACTTGCCGACGCTCGTCTTCGGCACGGCGGCGATCAGCGACCAGCGCTCCGGCAGCTGCCACTTGGCGATGCCCGACTCGGCGAGGAACTCCTTCAGCGCCTCGTAGTCGGTCCCGGTGACGCCCTCCTTGAGGACCACCGTCGCGAGCGGCCGTTCGCCCCACTTCTCGTCCGGCACGGCGACGACGGCCGCCTCCGCGACGTCCGGGTGGGCCATCAGCGCGTTCTCCAGTTCGACGCTGGAGATCCACTCGCCGCCCGACTTGATGACGTCCTTGGCCCGGTCGGTGAGGGTGAGGTAGCCGTCGGTGCTGATCACACCGACGTCACCGGTCTTCAGCCAGCCGTCCTCGCTGAACTTGTCCTCGGGGCGCAGGTGCTCGCCGTCGGCGCCGCCGTAGTAGGCGGCGGCGATCCAGGGGCCCCTGACCTCCAGCTCGCCGGCCGACTCGCCGTCCCACGGAAGGTGTTCCCCGCCGGGGCCGACCAGCCGCGCCTCGACCCCGGCGGGGAAGCGGCCCTGGGTGACCCGGTACAGCCACTCCTCGTCGGCGCTCAGGCCGGCGGGCGGGTGGGCCATGGAACCGATCGGCGAGGTCTCCGTCATGCCCCAGGCGTGGCAGAGCCGGACGCCGAGCTTGTCGTACGCCTCCATCAGCGAGGGCGGACAGGCCGCGCCGCCGATGGTCACGTTGGCCATGGAGGTGAGGTCGCGCGGGTTGGCGGTGACCTCGGCGAGCAGGCCCTGCCAGATGGTGGGAACGGCGGAGGCGTGGGTCGGGCGCTCGCTCTCGATCATGTCGGCGAGCGGGGCGGGCTGGAGGAAGCGGTCCGGCATGAGCATGTTGACGCCGCTCATGAACGCGGAATGCGGCAGCCCCCAGGCGTTCACATGGAACTGGGGCACGACGACGAGCGTGGTGTCCCTGTCGGTCAGCCCCATCGACTCGGTCATGTTGCCCTGCATCGAGTGCAGGTAGATCGAGCGGTGCGAGTAGACGACGCCCTTGGGGTCACCCGTGGTGCCGGAGGTGTAGCACATGGCCGCGGCCTGGCGTTCGTCCAGCTCCGGCCAGTCGTACGTAGTGGGGCGGCCCGCGATCAGTTCCTCGTACTCGTGCACGCGCGGCGCGACGTCGGCGAGGCCGGAGCGGTCGCCGGGGCCGGACACGACCACGTGCTCGACGCTCGGCAGGTGCGGCAGCAGCGGCACGAGGAGCGGCAGCAGCGAGCCGTTGACGATCACCACCTTGTCGTCCGCGTGGTTGACGACCCAGGCGAGCTGCTCGGGCGGCAGCCGAAGGTTGAGGGTGTGGAGCACGGCGCCCATGGAGGGGATGGCGAGGTACGCCTCGACGTGGACGGCGTTGTTCCACATGAGCGTCGCAACCCGTTGGTCGCCGTCGACGCCCAGCTCGTCGCGCAGCGCGTTGGCCAGCCGGGTGGCGCGCGCGCCGATCTCGGCGAAGGTGACACGATGCGGCTCGGGTTCGCCGGTCCAGGTCGTGACCTGCGACTTCCCATGGATCGTCATCCCGTGGTGGAGGATGCGGGTGACAGTCAGCGGTACGTCCTGCATGGTGCTCAGCACGGCGTCCTCCCGGTAGGCGCTACGCGGCAGTAAGGTTCCGCTGATTCTGCGCACATACCACGCGGTATGTCACTACTCGCGGGAACATTCCTGCTGGCGAGCCTGCCCCCAGGGCCCTGCGTCGCACCCGCGGCGGAGCATGGGGCGGCACCGGTGGTGGGCTCTTCCGGGCCGTCCGGATCAGCGGACCGGCGTCAGCTCCGGGTCCTCGCGGAGCTTGCCGAGGGCACGGGAGACCGCGCTCTTGACCGTACCGATCGACACGCCGAGCACCTCAGCCGTCTGGGCCTCGCTCAGGTCCTCGTAATAGCGCAGGA
This sequence comes from Streptomyces sp. MGP-P1, assembly GCF_057766565.1. Classification (NCBI taxonomy): domain Bacteria; kingdom Bacillati; phylum Actinomycetota; class Actinomycetes; order Kitasatosporales; family Streptomycetaceae; genus Streptomyces; species Streptomyces sp. MGP-P1. Next base: position 876,376 of record NZ_JBYMEM010000005.1, read on the forward strand.
CGACCATCGCGCGCTGGCGGTCCGGGAGCTTGAGCACCGCTCGCCACATCGCGTCGTGCAACGACTGCTGCTCGGCCGGGTCCGGCGCCGGAAAGGCCTCCCGCTCAGGCAGCTCCTCGCACGCGAACTCGTCGACCTTGCGCTTGCGCCACTGCGAGGTGCGGGTGTTGAGCAGCGCCCGCCGCACGTAGCCGTCCAGCGCCCGGTGGTCCTCGATCCGCTCCCACGCGACGTACGTCTTGGCCAGCGCCGTCTGTAGCAGGTCCTCCGCGTCGCACGGGTTCGCGGTGAGCGAGCGCGCGGTACGCAGCAGGACCGGCCCACGGGCCCGTACGTACGAGGAGAAGGACGCGTAGGGCGCGTGAGGGTGGCCGGCGGCGGTGGCGGAGGCCGCCCTGGAGGCGCCCGTGCAGACTGGCGTGGTCATGTACTCCACGCTAGGAGCGGGCGCCGCCGAGGGGATCGCCCCCAGGTCCCGAAGGCTCGTCCGCCTCAGGTTGTAGGGGGTGTGCACCCTGCACCTCCTGAAGGTGGACGGGCCTCCGCCCGGCCGTAAGGGTCCGCCCCCGAGAGCCCCAGGGGGCCGGGCGTCGTCGCTCAGCCGTCCGCACCGATGACCAGGCCCGACGTCGGAACCCCCGTACCCGCCGTGACCAGCGATCTCGCCGCCCCCGCCACCTGGTTCACCGAGGTTCCCCGGATCTGCCGGACGACCTCCGCGACGCCGTTCATCCCGTGGAGGTACGCCTCCCCCAGCTGACCCCCATGGGTGTTCAGGGGCAGCACGTCCGCAGCGACGAACGCCCCGGCCTCCCCGGGGTCGCAGAAACCGAACTCCTCCAGCTGCATCAGGACGAACGGGGTGAAGTGGTCGTAGAGGATGCCCACGTCGATGTCGGCCGGCGACAGTCCGGGGCCGCGCCACAGCTGCCGGGCGACCACAACGGTCTCCGGCAGGCCGGTCAGCCCGTCCCGGTAGAAGCTCGTCATATGTTCCTGCGACCGGCCCACGCCCTGGGCCGCAGCGACGACGACGGCGGGCGGTCGGGGCAGGTCGCGGGCGCGCTCCAGGCTCGTGACGACGAGGGCCTGGCCGCCGTCCTTCTCCTGGCAGCAGTCCAGTAGCCGCAGCGGCTCCACGATCCAGCGGGACGCGGCGTGGTCGGCGAGGGTGATCGGCTTCCCGTGGAAGTACGCCTCCGGATTCCGCGCCCCGTGGCGCCGGTCGACCACCGCCACATGCCCGAAGACCTCCGGGTCCAGGCCGTACGCGTGGAGGCAGCGCCGGGCGCCGCTGCTGGCGTTCCGTCGGGGCGAGGTGCACGGAGGAGCCTCCAGAGCTGCGATTACCGAACGGAAAGGCCGGAGCGCCCCCGTCCGGTTACCGGCGTACCCGGCGACCGGTGTCCGCGTTCCGACGTTTCTGACTACCCGTCAGGCATGGGCCCCTGTCAAGACAGCGGCAGCCCGCGCGCGGGCACCTGAGTGCCTTCGCGCGGGCTGCCGTTCGGTCGGCCGGAACCCACCCCCCGGGAGGTCCCGACGACCGCGTCACCCGTCCAGTCCGCTCACCCGTCCAGTCCGTGTCGTCCGTGTCGTCCGTGTCGTCCGAGGAGGATCACCAGAAGATGGGCGTGAAGTTCACCGCGACGCTGTGGTCGGACTGATCGATCGGCACGAAGGCCGAGTCGTTCACCTGGGCGGACGTGTTCTGGTTCGACGCACCGGTCCCGACCGCCTGCTGCTGGGTGGTGGACGAGTTGCCGGTGTTGATGCCGCCGACACCGCTGCCGCCGACCGTCGCCACAGCCGCGTTCGATCCGTCGTTCGCAAAGGAGCCGTTGTCCGCCATGGCAACACCGCCACAGAGCGCGACGGTCAGGGGCAGAGCGGCGACAACGGCGAGGGCACGAGCGGTACGGATACTTGCCATGTCATTTCCTCCAGGAAACGGAATTGCGGCTTCATATTCGGCTGGTTCCGGGGGAGTTGGCCGACAACCCCGGTGCTGTTCACAACGTCGCGAGACCAGAGTTGCCCAGCGCCCCCTCAGGGAACCCCTCCCCACCCCCCGATTCCCCCTCACGTATGACGAAGAGCGGATAAACCTCCCACGCCTCACGAAAGTCCAGGTCAGCGAGGTGACCTCGGAGACCCGTTGGCACGCCCGGGAAGAAGCGTTCCGCCACCCACCCCTCCCGAACACCTCCACCCCGCTCCACACCGCCCCCCCTTCCTTTATTCGAACACATGTACGAAACTAATGGCATGGCCACCATCGACCGGCAGACCCCCACCCTGGCCCTCGCCCATGCCCTCGCCGCCGCCGGGCGCGGCCTCCCCGTCTTCCCGCTCTCCGCCACCAAGCTCCCCGCGCTGCGCTCGCCACACCGGGGGAAGCAGCCGCCGACGCACTGCCGGGGCGAGTGCGGGCTGCCGGGACACGGGGTGCACGACGCCACCACCGACCCCGCGGCCGTCCGCGCCCTCTTCGCCGCCGCGCCCCGGGCCACTGGCTACGGCATCGCCTGCGGACGGGCCCCGCACCGCCTCGTCGGCATCGATCTGGATGTCGACCCCGCGTACGGCAGCGACGCGGCGGGCGCGCTGCGGCAGCTGGCCCTCCAGCACCTGTTCACCATCCCGCCGACGGTCACGGTGCTCACCCCGAGCGGCGGCCGCCACCTCTGGCTGACCGGCCCCGCCGACGCCACGGTCCCCAACTCCGCCGGCCGCCTCGCCCCGGGCATCGACATCCGCGGCAGCGGCGGCTACCTGGTCGGACCCGGCTCGGTCACCGCCCACGGCCGCTACCGCCTGGCCCCCGGCACCGCCCACCTCACCCCGGCCTCCTGCCCCCGCGCCCTGCTCCGCCTCCTGGCCCCGCCGCCCGGCCGCGCCCCGCACACGGCTACGAGCCCGGCCTCCGGCGCCACGTCCGGACCGGCCGCCGGCCCGGGCCCCGGCGCACCGGCGACCGCGGCCCGTCGCGGGGAGGGCCTGATCCAGTTCGTGCTGGCCGCCCACGAGGGACAGCGCAACACCCGCCTGTTCTGGGCGGCCTGCCGCGCCTACGAGCACGGCTTCGGCGACGCCCTGGCCGACGGGCTCACCGCCGCCGCCGTCCGCACCGGACTGCCGGAACACGAGGCCCGCGCCGCGATCGCCTCGGCGGCACGGCTGACCTCGGGGCGGGGCGAGGAGCGGGACGGCGCGGCCTGACGGGGTTCTCGCCGAGAGAGGGCCCGGCGGCTCCGCCGGGGCCCGCCGCTCCCGCCCACTGCCGAATCCCGGCAGGAAGCGGCCTCAGAACATGCGGGCGTCACTCATATCGCTTCCGCTCCCACCGGCTCAGAATGCGGAGGTGACCCCGACACCAAGCCATGTGGCAGCGCCCGCCCGCCGTGGGCCGATGTTCGCCCACCTGGCAGCGGGCATCCTGTTCTCCCTGGTGGCGGCCTGGTTGCTGCTGATCACCGCGCCGGACGCCCGCGACGACGAGCGCGCCTTCACCACCGCGCCCGCGTGCACGGCCCCCGGTGGCGGCGGTTCCGGCTGCCTGCGGACGGTCACCGCGGTGCTCGACCGCACCGAGAAGGAGACCGGGCGCAAGACACCGTCGTACTGGCTATACCTCACCGAGGCCGACGGAACGTCCACCCGCACCCGGATCGAGAGCGACCTGGAACGGCTTCCGGCAGCCCGTCCGGGAGCGAACATCGACGTCACGTACTGGCAGGACCAGATCCGGTACGTCGGCTTCGGGCCGGACCGCCACCACACGAACGCGGACCCGCGCGAGTCCTTCCGGATGCCCCTCGCCATCGGTCTGCTCCTCGGCCTCGTCGGGGCGATGTTCCTGGCTGCCTCGGCCGCGACAGCCTGGAGGAACAGGCGCTCGCCCCGGGCGTTCCCTGACAGGTCGGCCTGACGATCACCGGCGGCACGTTCCTGACCGCGTTCGGCGCGAAGCGCGAAGGCTGCCCGGCACAGCGACAACATCGGTGACGCTCTGCAACTCCCCGGTGTGACCTGCGTGGTGTCCCTGGCGCTCTACGCCCTGGCCGCCCCATTCCTGCACCGGCGCCATCGCGGCGACGACACGATCGCGCTGGGGCCGTCCGTGCCGACCGAGGAGGCGTGCTTCCCCGGCCTGATCATGGGCGAGGTCCCGTGCGCGGGCCACGCGGGCTACCTGGTCGCGGGCCCCGACGTCCTGGCCACGACTCCCGACCCCACGGGCGCCTTCCACCGCAAGGCCGCCCCGCGCACCCTGACTCCACTCCGTGTCCGCCCGCCCTACCTGACGGACCCCACGGACCGTCCCGACTACGACGGCCGGACGGTGGTCGTGGAGTGCGAGGACAACGGCGTACCGGTCCTCGCCGTCACACGGAAGAAGGACGCACCCGCCGCCCTCGGCGCACTCGGACCCGTCCCGGACGAGGGACACCGCTCGGGCCCGTCCCGGGGGAGTGACACCGCTCGGACCGGCCCCGGCGGAGTGTCTCGGAACGCCGCCGCCCGGCCGCTCCGACTCTGCGCGTCACCGGGCTGCCCCGACCTCACCTTCCGTACGGGCCAGTTCCGCGTCGTACTGCTCGGCGTCGAATTGGAATTCCAGCGGAGCGTCCTCCTTGTACGGGACCTCCCAGTCAGACCACTGCACGATGCCCCCGAGACGCTGAACGACCACGGTCAGATACCCGCAGCACCCTCCCGAACACTCCGGCTCCCCCAACTCCACCCGCCGAGCCTCGCCGGTCGCCCACAGCAGGCCGGGGCCGCCGGCCGGCAGGGCATCGACGACGAGCGGCCCCCGCCCTCCGTCATCGACCGCGCCCGCCACCACGTCCTCGCCATTGACCAGGATCCGCAGACTGGGCGGGAAACGGCACCCTCGCGGCAGCACACCGATCTCCAGATAATCGAACATTCGGCCACGCTACGGCGAAATGCCCCCGTGGACGCACCCTCTTTGGTGCCTCGCCGAACGACGCGCACGCGCAAGGCCCCCGACCGCATTCTCCTGGTCGGGGGGCGCAGAGCATAGGAGTTGCTGATCTCCCAAGGCGCCCTGGAAGGCCGGGCAGGATCAGGGACGTACGTCGCCGAGCCCCGGGAGCGCGTAAGAGTCGTCCGATCGTCGGCACGTGAGCAGCCCAGTGGGCCCCCCTTCCGCCAGGACATGAAGTCCCTTCGCCTACAGGCCGACTGGGAGAGCCGGACCGACGCCAAGGTGCAGGCCTCGGCGGAGATCGCGACGCGGCTCGGGATCGCAGAGGGCGAGCTGTGCGTGCGGACGACGTACGAGTTCCTTGCGGACGGGAAGCCGTTCCAGTTGTCGACGAGTTGGGAGCGTACGCCGTCACTGGCGGAACCCTCGTCGCTCTCCCCGAGGGGCCCCACGCCGGGGCCGGGGTCGTGAACCTCATAGCCGTGATCGGAGTCACCATCAGCCACGCGGTCGAGCAGCCCGAACCGAGGCACGCAACCGCCGAGGAGGCGTCACTACTCGACATCCAGAAGGCCGCACTCGTGACGCATATCCGGAGGACGTACTACAGCGACCAAAGCCGTCCCGTGGAGACAGCGGACATCGTGATGCCCGCAGCGCACTGCGAGATCGTCTACGAGATCCCCACCCAGCGTTAGCGCTTGCTACTCACCCGACATCACAGCCCTTCACGGACTTATAACCTTTCCACTTCGCCCCACCACTTGAGGCCCGTAGAGTGCGGCCGTCATCACGTGGAGGAGGGGCCATGTTTGGTTTGTCGGCGCACAGACTGCAACAGAGCTTCGCCGAACTAGGGGACCTCACCGGCCGCACAGCGGACGAGATCATCTCTTCAGTCGGTGCACCAATCAGCCAGAGCATGATGGGGCCAGGGCAAACCCTGCTCCAGTGGCAAAGCGAGAGCTACCACATCGGAGTCCTTTTCGATCAAGGCCAGTTCGCAGGCATCACGAGTGAAGACTCTGGACTGTTGCCCGGTGGACGAGCACTAGCTCAGGGCTTTGCCGGGCTCGGCAACTTGGCAGGCCGCAGCAAGGTTGAGATCGTCGCTGCGGTGGGCCCCTACTCCAGCTTTAGCGTGGCAGGCCCCCATCAGGTGCTCCTGCAGTGGCAAAGCGACGTTTACCACATCGCACTGCTATTCGAAGACGACATCTGCGCCGGGATCACGCACGAGTTCGCCATCTGATTCCCCTCCCCAGAGCAATGCGGGCTCGTTCTCCCCAGGAGAAGGGCACACAACAAGCGTAGGTCGCTGCCATACGAGCGCGATCGGAGCCGCTTCAGCTGTTGAACTTCCGGATCCGTGCCCCCCGCGTGCCCCTTCCGTGCCCGACAGAGCGGGAAACCAGGGGGAACAGCGGTACCTGGCAGGGAGCGGACATGGCAGAGGCCCCCGACCATACGTACTGGTCAGGGGCCTCTCGCCTGCGGTGGGTGTGGGATTTGAACCCACGGTCACATCGCTGCGACGACGGTTTTCAAGACCGTCCCATAAGTTGCTCTCACAAGTCTCTGACCTGCAGCAGCGATGCTCCGATGGCTCGATGCCTGCCCCCTGGCCCACACATGGCCCATCGGCCGGGGGGGGTGGCACCGCCGAAGCTCAATTCACGGGATCAGAACTGATAGCGTCCGGGTGGTAAAGCCGTTGGAAGTTCCCTACATCGCGGGGGTCGTGGGCGTCGCCCTCACCCGATGCATCTCTCGGAACCATCTCACCATCCGCGAGAACGAGCCAGGCCACGAGCGGATAGGCTTCTAGGCTGCCGTCATCCTGCTTGTACTCAGCCATCCAGCCTCCTCCAGGGAGGGCTGCCACTACAGGGTTGATCGCAGAATCAATCGTCATGCTGCAAGTCTGACCGCCGTCTACTGGCTTTGTCGGCGAAATGGCGCAAGCCCCTGATCCATAGCTCTAGCTGGATCGGTCAGCGATGGTCAAACCGGTCGCCCTGAGGGTGTGGGGGAGCACTGACGGATGGGGCCGGTCACAAAGGTAGCTGTACTTCGCTGCTGTATCCCCGCCCCAGGGCCTAGTGCTTGATTAGGTCGATCTGGGTTGCCTCCCTCAAAATCGGATCTTTATAGGCATCCTCTGGCTGTTGTGGCTCAAGCACCTTGACTGTTGGTTTCAGTCGATGGCTTCGGTCCCTTTGAGGAGAGGCTAAGAAGGCGCTCAGGTGGACGGCGGTTGAGCGCGACGGAAGCTCACATCGGAGCGGTCTACCCTCCACGACCGTCCACATGGGTGCGCATCCGGTCGCGGGCGCTGGCTCCCCCATTGGGCTCTCCGCCTGCCCGTGCGGGGCCGCCACTCTTGGAGCAGAGCAGCCGAGCTCCTCCGTCGCACTCCTGACCCCGCCGGCAGTGCGAGGCCGTGGGACCCCCGACCTGCCCAGCTAGCACTAGTCCAGTCGGCACCCCAGGCGACCCTCCAAGCGCTCCTGCAGCATCGTCATCAACGCACTTCCTTCGTGTCACTTGTCATGCAGCCCATCAGGTAACGATCTCCGGCATCTACCGCCTCCAAGCACCGCATCACTGTTAGCCTTTAGCCGCATCAAGCTATTTCGTCTCCAGATGAGGCCACATGACCCCTCCGCAAGTTCAGCCTCCCGTTTCCTTTGAAGAATACCGCCTCTATTACGAGACGACGGAGAAGGTGACCGAAAGACGTTTGGCGATGAATCGCTGGAACTACTCAGTGCTAACGGCGAGCCTTCTAGCAATCGGCGTCACACTTGGCTGGGCCTCCTCTCACGACACATTTCTCCTAGCGGGGATCATCGGAGTCTTGGTTCTGAGCGCGATCGCTTGCGTGATGTGCTTTTTTTGGCTCCGACAAATTGACGACTTCAAGGCGCTTAATACTGCTAAGTTCGAGGTGTTGAACAGTATGGCGCCTCTCGTAATATTCGAAGGCGCCAGCGGCCCGTCTTCAGCGCAGTCCTTCAACTGCTTCGGCAAAGAGTGGCAGGAACTTTCTAGAGTGCAGGCACTTCAGGCTCCATCGGCGAGCGGGTTCGTACGCGGACTTCGATCCTCAAGTGCAGAGCGATTCATCCCCCGCGCTTTCGGTGCAATCTTCGCCTTGATTTTTCTCTCCGTGGTGACCTTCTCGGCGCTTAGCTGGGACAATGTCACTGATCATCCATCACCATTCAGCAATTCAGAGCAACCCGAAAAGAAGGGAAAATGATGGATCGCTACATCTACTCAATTATGCCTGTTTCTTCGGATGTTGACTATTCGGAGAAGCGGGTCTGCCTAGATAGGGTCGCAGCCGAATTTGGGCTTTCGGTGCACTTTCCGTTGGATCGAGGATTGCCTGCAGCTGGCAAGGAATTTGACCTTCGAGCAGTTGTTGCCACGATCGGAGAAGCAACTGCGGTAATCGCCGACCTCTCCCTCGAAAGGCCGAGTTGCTATTATGAACTTGGCCTGGCCCAAGCAATCGGTGGCCGAGTTTCACTGATCGCGCGGGCGGGAACTACCATTCATCAAGCCTTCGGCAGGAACGCAGTTTCCTACTTTCAGGATTTGCAGGACTATCCCGCTGTGGTGCGCAGGATGCTTGCAAATGCATAGCGTTGGAATTTACGGGTCAAATTTCCGACCTTCGGTCGCGCAACCGATCAACGCCGGGACTTGCTGTTGAGCCATCGAAAGTTGTCAGCCTTGGTCATCGCGGAGCGCCCTTCCGTGGCTCCGAGACGGCCACGGGAGGGCGCTTCCGGGTGCGAGGATGTCCTCTCAGGAGGCGGCATCCGGGCCACTGCGCCAGATGCGCGTACACGTAGGAGAGTCCTTGAAGATCCCCACGACCGCTCCGAAAGACCGGCCGTCAGTGTGGGTGAACTCGAACTCGTGTGACCGCTCAACGGCATCCGTCTGAGCCCTGTGGACGGTGAGTGCCTCTGCTTCGACGTTGTACTGAGACGCGATCCTAGATTTTGCTACGCTCAGCGCGTATTCCTCTGAGATCACGTCGCCCCAGTCATCACCACGAGCCCGGTCCCGTAGTTTCCTGAAGCTCTCTCGTACAGCGGCATCAAGGGCTGTAGCGCCGAGCGAACCAAGTCCGCCGGCAGACAGGCTGAGGATGAACTCGGCGAAAGAGGATGACGATCCCCAGTTGTGAATGCCATATCGGCTTTGCAAACTACTCATGACGGGGTATTCTTCGCCCGTCGACCAGGTCAGGGCCTGGAGCTGCTCGACAGTCTCCTCAACCGACATATCGAGAGCGTCCAGCGGAAGGATCCAAGAAACCTCTGGCTCAACGCCAGGGTGGTCAGTCAGGTTCACGATCACGGTAGTCGAGATGGGCTCCATGCTCACGGACCCTACGGCCTCCAGCTTGAGGCGTTCCCGCATGGCGTATCCTCGGCCGGCCCCACTTGCCCTATCTCACCATTCGCTCCATCTCCCATCCCGTCCGCCTTCGACCCACACGTCGTGGAGCGGTCGTGGTTCAGGGCGTCAAGGTGGAGCGCGCCACTGTACGAACGACCTTGACGCCCTGGGCCACGATTGCTCGGCTCTGCCTGGGTCGAAGGTGGTCGGGATGGGAGCCCCACGACGCTCGCCACGCTCCGGCCGGCACTCGCGAACGGTGCCCCGTCCATCCCGGAGTCTGAGCGCCCCCGCCGGAGGCATCGTCTTGAAGCCGCGGGCTTGGTTCTGGACTCATGCCCTCCGGGCCTATCCACTGCGGGCGCGCGTCGGCGGCGGCAGCGCCGAGCGGGCCGAAGGCAGGAGCGCGGGCGCCTTGATGAAGTAAAGAAACTTGATCCTCCGTCGCGCTCGGCCGCAATCACGCTTTCCAACTCTGTTGGTGCAGGTCAGAGCCATGTTCGTAGGCGTCCGCGCGCGTTCAGGGCGGTCCGCAACCCGCAGAACGGCTGTGGCTCGTACGGGCGTGAACCCCGATGCACGGAGCTGAATGAGACGGAAAGTGAGACGGACGGCCGGTCGGCCGACGGCTCTGGAGTCGCCGGTGCGCCCTTAGGCGCCCGGGTCTCCGATTCCAGCACTGCGTCTAGCTGGCTCGTGCACAGGGAGGAGGCCCTGCAGGGGCCCGCAACAATAGATTCGTTCAAGAGTTCGAATTTCACCAAACGCGCACGAAGCGACCCGCTGACTGTCACAATCAGGGCCCCTGTCTCTTTGGTGGAGGTTGATAGTGAGTCTTGGTGAAGAGATGCACATGTGGGGCCTGGATGCGGAGGAAGGTACAGGGCGATTCGGAACACGAAGCGCCGAGATAAAGAATGGGCCGAAAGTTTACAAGAAGGTCACTTATTCGACCTTCGGTAACCCCGCAACTAACGAGATTAGAACTGAGACCCTGCGCTTCACATCACACGAAAGGAAAGTGGGGGCCACAGAGTTTGACTTCGAAAATGTAAAGGACTCATGGTCCTGCGAGAATGGCGAGATTGAAAGGCTGATGGCCTTCCTTTCGAATGACGTGAGGAAGCAGGGGCGCTACCGCGTTATTGACACGGCATCGGCAGCTTCCTCGCTGCTCGGACTGCTTGAAACAGGCGAGATTGACCCTCACGGGTTGGGATCTCTCCTGGCTACCCATGGCGACCTACCACAGATGGTTGCTGCTCTAACAACAACGGCAGCTGGCCTCTCCGCAGTTGAGTCCGCAGTAATCGCTGAACGGCGCAGGGTGGTGCAGACTCTCCGAGATCTTGCAGAGCAACCTTCCGCCACTGAAACTGACATGCAGAGGGCTATGGAGGGGCATCACTGGCTATTTGGTGGCAGATACGTAGGCATTGCGCAGCGGCGCAGTCTCACGATGCTCGATTCGCACGACATTCCATTGCTTGGCGCCGATGGGACGCTCCACATCGTAGAACTCAAGGGGCCATCCATTCCCGGCCTCGTGAAGAATCACCGAAATCACTGGATCGTAGGCAAAGAAGTGCATGAGGCAGTGGGGCAGGTGATGAACTATCTTCGGGCGCTCGACCATCAGGGGCCCGCGATGGAATGGACTTTCGCCAACTCGCTGGGGGATTCCTATGACATGTGTCGCATTCGGGGAACTGTCGTGCTTGGGAATGCACATAAAATCCAGGGCGTGGATAAGAAGATCGTCGATAGGACGCTCCGAACCTACAACTCGCACCTTAGTCGCGTCGAAGTGCTGACCTATGACGATCTCCTCGATGCTGCCGACAGGGCGTTGCGTTTTGAGAACGACGCCTTGCCTGACTCCAACCCGGAATTGAGTGCGGAAAGCCCATTCTGACTCCAGCAAAAATGACACCCTGGCGGAGTCCATGTGCCCTGGAGCGGGATAAAGAATCGAGATGGTCCGCACCAGGGCGGGTGGAGAGGACTCAGAAGGTCACGTATCGAGAAAGTCCCATTCTTCTCCCAGAACCCAGCGAAGGGCTGACAGTTTCCCGTGCATGAAACCCCATTCCCAATTATCGAAAGGCGGCAGGTTGCCGACCCCAAATTCTTCTTCGATGCGCTCCCGGGCGGAATGGATTGTCTCTTTCAGCGAATCCGAAACGTCTGGATCTATCTGCCCGGTCTCGCCTTCGTGCATGAGGCTTCGGCCGTACCAGATTTTGTCAAAGTACTCTTTTTCTGCCGCCAAAATGTCTGCCAAGGATCTGGTTGCAGTGTCGGCCTGAATTAACTGAACTTCTTGGGCTTCATCGAAATAGTCGCTGCCAAGTTTTTCTCCGAGCAGCGCAACAAGCCCATCGACGTCGTAGACGTAATGCGAGTTGGGGGATTCGAAAATCTCTGCAAAGTCTGGGTGCGGTTGCCGACGATCCCCCTTTGGAAAAGAGAAGTCAGTGTAGTTGGCCGTCGCGAAAACATACTCATCCCCTTCCTCAATGTCAGGCCTCAAGGCCGAAGAGTACTGCTCCATTAAGAGTGCATCCGCAACGCTGTTCTTGTCCTGATGTAGGGGGGCCTTTTTTTCGAGGCCTCGCCGGACAACTGCCGAGTAATCTTCTTCGGACGGCTCCATTAGCGTCCCTCGGCGCAGCAGGTCAGAAATCTCAGAAAAATTCTGCAAAGATCGCGCGCTCACATGTGGGATCTGGTGAGCCATCTCTGCAATCCAACGCTGGGCGTCATCATTGCCATAATCATGCAAGTCCTGACGCAGGAGTCTGAATCTCTCCTTTACGCTTTGTTCCGTTGCAGCCTCGGCGCGCGGTCGGTTTCGGTCAAACTCGTCTAATATCAAGTTGGGTACCAGAAGCTCTAGCTTTTTCTGGTGCAGCAAGACGCGCAAGGGAACGATGATCTGTTGGCCGTCGCGGCGCTTAGCGATGTTCAACCATACAGAGGTGTCAATCAGCAATTGGAGCACAGGAGGATGCTAGAGGACTTGGAGCGCGCATGGGTCAACCTTGGGTTGGCGTAGCGGATCGTAAGGCGTCCTGCCCGGGAGCTGAACGAGTAGACCCCTGTCTTGATGGAGGTGAAGAATCTGCGACAACCTTGGTCATGTAGGGCTGCCACCGCTCGTGGGACCCTTGGCAGCGAGCAATTGAGTGTCGTGAGAGGAGCCGAAGTGTCGGAGGCGAGTCCGCGCGGTACCTATCTGGTCATCTCGGAGGCGCTGCGGAAGGGGATCGAAGAGGGGGAGATCAGCGGACCGCTGCCATCGGAGGCTGCTCTCACGCGCTCGCATGGGGTCGCGCGAAACACGATCCGCCGTGCTCTCAAGGTGCTCGAAGCTGAGGGCTCCGTGGAGTCCGTACCAGGGATCGGCTGGCGTACCGCGCAAGGCGGCGACCGTCGTTCCCTCGCCGAGCGGATGACTGACGTGATCGCGGAAGACTCGCTGACGATCGGCGACACGTATCCGTCCGAGTCAAAGCTCTGCGAGCGCTTCGGAGCGTCGCGAACGGCCGTGCGGCGCGTACTGGCCCACATGGAGGGGACAGGCGTGCTGGCCACCGTTCACGGCAAGGGGCGCACGGTGTGCGCCCTCCCGACATCCGTCGGCCGGTCGTAGCCTTGGCAGCCATGGGACTGAATGAGTGGGCGTACCCGCTATCCGAAGCGCTGTTGTCTGAACCGCTCCCCCGCCGGTGGGCACACGTCCTCGGGGTCGCTGGACGCGCCCGCTCTCTGGCGCCGATTCTGGGCAATGATGCGGAGCTATTGGAAGCGGCTGCGGTCCTACACGACATCGGCTACTCACCGAGCATCGCCACCACCGGCTTTCACCCGTTGGACGGCGCCCGGTTCCTGCGAGACCAGGAAGGCGCAGACGAACGAGTGGTTAGCCTGGTGGCTCACCACTCCTGTGCGCTCTTGGAAGCTGAGGAGCGGGGCCTCCGGCAAGAACTGGAGTGCGAGTTCGAGCTCGAACGCCCCGAGCTTGTTGACGCTTTGATCTTCTGCGACATGACGACCACGCCGACCGGTGGACACACCACACCGGCGCAACGTCTGGGCGAGATCGTGGAGCGGTACGGCCCCGACACGATCGTCGGACGCTTCATCCAGCGTGCGGCACCGGAGATCTATGCGGCCGCAGAGCGAGTAGAGAGCCGTCTTGTCGCCGCGCCTGCCGACAGTTAGCCGATATAGGGCTCGCGTCGTGAGTCGTCCAGTCCGTGCTGGATGCGCAGACGCATGGACGGGTGAATGTTCAGCTTGTCGAGGTCCGCTGGGGCAACCCAGCGGACCTCTTCGACTCGCTGCTCGTTCGCAGGACTCCGCCAGTCGGGTGTGCGCGAAAACAGATGGAGAACTGCTGGCGAACCTCTCCGTCGTCGTACGCCAGTACGTGTTCGGGGTTCGTGTACAGACCCACGATGCTGTCGACCTGCACGATGATCCCGGTCTCCTCAACTACCTCCCGGACGACCGTGTCCCCGATGCTCTCGCCGATGTCATGGCCACCCCCGGGAAGGGCCCACAGGTCGTTGTCGGTCTTGTGGATGATCAGAATCCGCCCCTCGTCGTCGCGGACGACCGCAGTGACCGAAGGTACGACGGAGTTGGCCTCGGGCGCGTTGGGATCTCGGAAGTAGTCGATGCGGCTCATGCCGGCAGACCTCCATAGGTGGGGGATGAGATGGGGCGGGCCGACTCCCAGACCCGCTCGATGCTCTCAGCGTATGCATCGAACAGCTCGCCCCCTGGGACGCGTTGCAGGTGCAGCACTGGGGCCATGTACGCGCCGACGCCGTACAGGTGGCCATTGGCCAGCATCTCGTCGTCAGCACGGTAGATCGAGTTGTAGAGCGTCGTGTCGTGTAGCCGGAACTCCACCCCGGGCAGCCCGAAGAGCGAGCTGTAGTTGACGAGGGCATTGCGAATCTTGCTGGCCATCGCAGGGCCGATTCCTTCATCCTCGCCGCGAACGGCCACGGCGGTGCTGTCAGGACTTCCGAGCATGAACCGGATACGCACACCGGCCGCCGACTTCTCCTTGACGACACGGTGGAACGTCGGGTCCTCGGTAAGCCAGAACCCTGAGTACACGAGCACATCGAAGTGCTCCCGCGCCTGCGAGTAGAGCTGTGGCCACAACCGGTTCGGCACCACAGACCGGTGCGGGTACAGCTTGATCAGCTCAGCGTTCCCGGCCTCAGTGACCTCGGCTGAGGTGCGCTCTTCGGGCCACAGGTAGGAAACCTCGCATTGCAGTAGCGATGCAGTGGCGAACTGGAATCGCCGGTAGGGCTTTCGCTTCGGATCGCCGATCCACCGCTCGACTGTCTTTGCTGACACCCCTAAACGGGCGCCTACTTGATCGAGGGTGAGGCCGCTTTCAACGATCGCGCCTCGGAGCCTCTCGTTCGCCATGTCGCGCTCTCCCTGCTGGGACGACTTGGGACGACTTCACCCTAGCGAAGACGTCCTCGGGTCGTACATGTACGGGGTCGATCGTCTGCCCTTCCGGGGCCAATCTGTAAGCACATCGACAGCGCGGGGCTCGCGGCCCGAACAGCCGAAGGGCTTGACGGAGCGAATCTCTCTCCGCATGATGAGGAACACGTGCTACATGTACCTCTCGTTCGGCAGTACTTGTTCGGCGGCGCTGACTCAGGTCCTGAACTGCACGACCGCAGAGCGCCCGACAGGTCCCGTGAGGACGGGAACCCCTGTTGACCAGGGGTTACCGAGCTTGCCGGGGAGTGACTGCTCTTTGACAACTGAATGGGGATCATGCCGCCTCTCCTCGGCCAAGTAGGCGGCCACGCGGTCTTCCGCGTGATGTACAGCGCAACCCCGTACCTGTTCGCAGCGGGTTCATGCTGCGGCCGGTTGCCCGATCCGCCTGTCTTGCACAGGCGGTGAGGGGGAGCCGGAGAACGACCCTTCCTGCTTCACCCCCTTGCCGGGGTGGCCGCCTCTCGCCAAAGACCGAGGCCGCCCCGGTTCCCTTCGCCTCTCAGGAGAGAACACCCATGCGTACGTACATCGGCAATCACCAGGTGCTCAACCCGGCCGAGTTCGAGGAACTGGCCCTCGGCTACGACGAACTGCCTCTCGGTCTCGACCGCGACCTGTTCCGGGGCCCGCTCACCCCGGAGTCCCCCCAGGAGCGGGCCGCCCGTCTGGACGTGGCCCGTGAGGTCATCGCGGAGCTGGCCGCCGAGGGGTCGGGCGGTGACGAGGTCGCCGCGTGGGACGCGCTCTACGCCGACGCGCTCACCCGCACCGTGCCCTTCCTGCGCGCCGCCCGCTCCGCCGGCCGTTTCGCCGGGACGGAGGAAGCGGCATGAGTCACACCCTTGCGGCCCTGTCCGCAGCCCTTCCGCTCGCCTCCGGCTGGTCGGTCCACAGTCTGTGGATGCGCCGCCGGTACGACGCGGCCCGGCGCGATCCGCTGACCGGTCTGTGGACGCGCGACCCGTTCGAGGAGCGAGCCCGCAAGAGCCTGGCCCAGGGCCAGCAGCGGGCCGTATACGTGATCGACCTCAATTGGTTCAAGCAGATCAACGACACCTTCGGCCACGCCGCCGGAGACGCCGTGATCCGAGCCACCGGGCAGCGCTTCGGCGAGTGGGCCGAGGACAACGCCGGAGTTGCGGGCCGTCTGGGCGGGGACGAGTTCGCCGCCGTCACCACGGTGGAAGCGGGCATGGGCACCGTGACGGGCAACCTGCTGGTGCAGCTCGCGGATCTGCTGGACCGGCTGGAGCAGCCGGTGGACTTCGAGGGACAGCGCATCGACGTGTACGCGTCGATCGGCGCCGCCCTGTGCTGGCGCTCCGGTGAGGCTGACCTGTCCGCGCTGCTGCGCCGGGCGGATGAGCAGATGTACCGGACCAAGCAGGAGGGTGGTGGCTGGAGCATCGCCCCGGCGCTCGGATCGGCCACGTCCGTGCGGACGGTCAACGGCCGCCGCGAGGGCCGGCCCGGCACCACGGGCGGAACGGGGGCGGCGGCATGAACCGCTTCGCCAAGACCTTGCTGGTCGCTGCTCTGGTCGGTGTGGTCGGCATGGCCTTCCGCGTCTCGTGGAACGCACAGCACGACGTGGCGCGCACGGTCGGAGCCGACGAGACCGCAGCCTTCCTCTACCCATTCGTGGTGGACGGCCTGATGGCCCTGGCCCTCGTCGCCACCCTCGTCCTCACCGGCAGGGACCGCGCCTTCGCCTTGAGGGTGCTCGCCGGATACACCGCCGCGTCCCTCGTCCTCAACTACGTGCACGGCCTGGTGCCCGCGCTGCGCGGGGGAGAGGTCCGGATGCAGTTGGCCGACTGGGACCCTGCCAACTGGGCCCTAGTCCTGCTGGCGACCTCTCTTCCGGTCGGGGCCATCTTCTTCGGCTCCGACCTAGTCGCCAAGGTCCTCCACCACCGAGCACCCCCGATCACAGATCAGAACGAAACAGATCATGAGCTAACAAATCGGTTGGGGTCTGACCTGCAAGAGTCGGCCCCCGAGGAGGCTGCGGCCGTGACCGAGCCCCCGGCTCCCGAGTCGGCTGAACCGGCCCCGGCAGTCGTCCCGGAGCCGGTCGCGGAAGTCGAGCCGGTGAAGCCGACTGAACCGCCCGTGCTGCGGCCGGTGGCTGCTGTCGAGTCGGCCCCGCGCCGGGCGACCGGTCGGGTACCGCAGTCGGCCCGCACACCCCGACCGACCCGCACCCCGGATGAGCTGCTGGCCGAGGCACGGTCGGCAACAGCCGACTGGCCCGACGAGAAGCTGACGGCCGAAGCGATCCGCAAGGCGGTCCGCACCTCGTCGGCCAACGGCCGCCTCCTGCGGGACGCGCTGAAGGCCGAGCGGACCGAGCGGGTGGTGTCTGAGGCGGAGGCCGCCTGATGGGCAGTCGCTTCTACGACCCGTCCGGTGCCCGCTACGGGGTGCCCACGTTCCCGTGGCGCATGGCCCCGGACGGCTATGCCACGCGCCGTCAGCTCAGGGCGGCAGGGCTCAGGCCCGGTGGGCAGGACATCGCTGCACAGGTCCTGTGGCACTCGCGCCGCTACTGGCGCAAGGGCACCAGCCCCGTCCGCGTCGCCTACCTCTACCGGATCGACCTGGCCAAGACGGTCCGGCCGATGACGCCGGCCAAATGGGCGGCCCTCGCCAAGGCCAACGCCGCCCGGCAGGTCTGCCCCGAGTGCAACACCGATGCCGGATACCGCATCCCCACCTCGCTCGGTGTGTGCGTGACCTGCGCGGATTCCCCGCAGCTCGCCGCCTGACCGGACGTGATCCCCGCCCCTCGGGCCCGGACGGCTCCCCGCCCCGGCGTCCGGGCCCACACCCACCCTGGAGAACGGACTCATCGTGTCTGACACGCATGTCACCGAACAGGCCGAAGCGCCCGAGCGTCCCGACGCCGAGGTCTTCGACATCACCACCAAGCGCCCCACCGCTTCGGCCCCGGAACCGGCCGGAGCACCCACCCCTGCCTCGCCGACCGAGGCGGACGACGAGGAGGAGTCGCCGCGGCTTCGTCCGGTCGACTCGCCCGCCCTGCCCGACCCGGGTATCACCACCTACAAGCGGCGGCAGATCCTCCCGAGTTGGCTGACCTCGAAGCCGGGGTTCGTCTCGACCACCCAGCGGGCCGCGTCGAACGCGTTCTACGCCACCGCTTTCCACGGCATCCGCACCCCCTGGTACGTGCTCCAGCTCGGTCTGCGCGCCCCGCAGGGTGCGGCCCGGCTGGTGAAGGAGAGTAACCGGTGGATGTGGGACGCCGAGGCCGCCCCGTTGCGGGCATACGAGGTCTACAGGGAGAACACCGCCGAGTATCTGAAGCTGTCGCGGCAGCGGGACCGGCGGGTGCGGCTGCGGTCGTTCGTGACGCTGGTCTCCATCGTCTTCGGTACCGGCCTGGCCTTGGCCCTGTATGTCATGGCTCCCGCGCTGCTGGTCGTGCTGGGGTCGGCTGCGGTGCTGGTCGCCGGGTACTGGGGCTCACCGCAGGATCAGCCGGTCATCGGCCCGGCCGTACTGAAGACCGAGCTGCAGAAGCTCACCGGGCCGATCGTGCTGCGCGCCCTGGACAACATCGGCAACGTGAAGCTGTCGGCCGCCATCAAGAAGGGCGGCGACATGAACGGGATGCGCTTCACCTCCGAGATCACCCGGGACGGGCCCGGATACCGCGCTGACCTGGACCTTCCGTGGGGTGTCACCCCGGAGGACATCATGGAGGCCCGCAAGCCCCTCGCCTCCGGTCTGCGCCGCAAGGTCGGCTGTGTGTGGCCCTCCTCCGACCCGACCGAGCACGAGGGCAGGTTGATCCTGTGGGTGGGTGACAAGCCCATGAACGAGACCACCAAGCCCGCCTGGCCGCTGCTGAAGTCCGGCAGCGTGGACCTGTTCAGTCCGGTCGTGTTCGGCAACGACCAGCGCATGGGCGACGTGGCCGTGACCCTGATGTTCGCGTCCGTCATCGTCGGGTCCATCCCGCGCATGGGCAAGACGTTCCTGATGCGCCTGTTCCTGCTGATCGCGGCCCTGGACCCGCGTGCGGAGCTGTACGCGTTCGACTTCAAGGGCACCGGCGACTTCGGCGCCCTGGAGCCGGTCTGCCACCGCTACCGGGCCGGGGATGAGGACGAGGACATCCTCTACGTCCTGGAATCGCTGCGGGAGCTGCGGGCGGAACTTCGGCGCAGGGCGAAGGTCATCAAGTCCCTGCCGCGCTCGCGCTGCCCGGAGTCGAAGGTGACCCCGGAGCTGGCGAACGACAAGACGTTGGGGCTGCACCCGATCGTCGCCGGGTTCGATGAGTGCCAGGTCCCCTTCGAGCACGACAAGTACGGGCCGGAGATCGAGGAGATCTGCACCGACCTGGGCAAGCGGGGTCCGGCGCTGGGGATGACGATGCTGTTCGGCACCCAGCGCCCGGACGCGAAGTCGCTGCCCACCGGCATCTCAGCGAACGCCGTGCTGCGGTTCTGCCTCAAGGTCATGGGGCAGCCCGCCAACGACATGGTGCTGGGCACGTCGATGTACAAGGCCGGGTACCGGGCCACGATGTTCTCCCGCACCGACCGTGGCATCTGCTGGATGGCCGGTGAGGGCGACGACCCGCGCATCGTCGCGTCCGCGTTCGTGGACGCGGTCGGCGCGGAGAAGGTCGTGGCCAGGGCCCGGAAGATGCGCGAGGAGTACGGCAACCTCACCGGCCACGCCATCGGCCAGCAGCCGGAGAGCGGGGAA
The DNA here is from genome assembly GCF_057766565.1 of Streptomyces sp. MGP-P1. Taxonomy (NCBI): domain Bacteria; kingdom Bacillati; phylum Actinomycetota; class Actinomycetes; order Kitasatosporales; family Streptomycetaceae; genus Streptomyces; species Streptomyces sp. MGP-P1. The sequence continues at coordinate 896,051 of NZ_JBYMEM010000005.1, forward strand.
GCCTCCTTCGACCTCCTCGCGGACATCCTTAAGGTTGTGCCGGCCGACGAGGACAAGGTGTGGAACGAGAAGATCGCCGCCCGCCTCACCGCCCTGCGCCCCGAGGTCTACACCGGGTGGAAGGCCGAAACGGTCACCTCGAACCTCAAGCCCCACGGCGTCACCGCACAGGACGTCTGGGGCACCAGCGACAAGGGCAAGGGCACCACCCGCCGAGGTATCGCCCGCGCCGACATCACCAAAGCAATCACGGTGCGTGACGGAAGCCGGTCCGGGAGCTGACGCGGACCGCTGCTAGACCTAGCAGCCACCGCTGCTAGGTCTAGCACCCCCGCTAGCAGCCCAAAGCGGCCCTCATCAGGGATCTCGCACCTAGCACCCCAGCTGCGCAAACACCGGAAACCCCGCCTGGAAGGCGCCCCATGACCCTCATCCTCCTTGCTAGCGCCTGCCTGATTATAGTCACCCTCAGTTACGTCAGTCTGTGCGCGGCCAGCCCGTTCGGGGACTGCCGCAAGTGCAAGGGCTTCGGTTACGCGCTCAAGAAGGACCGGCGCGGCAACCTCCGGCCCGGCAAGACCTGCCGCCGCTGCCGGGGCGAGCGCAAGCGCATCCGCGTCGGCCGCCACCTCTTCAACGTGTGGCTGCGCCTCTACCGCGACGGCACCGACACCCCCAGGAAGCCCGCCTTCAAGACCACCTCGAAGGGATAACCCCGCATGGCCATCACCGTCTCCCTCGTCGCCCTGTTCGGCCTCGTCCTGTTCTTCCTGCTCCGCTCCAAGACCCTCGGATGGGGCTCCGCCTTCATCGCCGTGATGTTCGGGTTCTTCCTCGCCTCCACCGGAGCGTCCGGGCCCATCAACGAACTCACCACCGCCGTCATCAACGCCATCCCCGACCTGTAGGAGGCAGACGATGAACGAACCCCTCGTCCAACGCCACTGGCTCACCCTCGCAGCGCCGAAAGTGGCCCCGGCCCTTGCCACGTCCACGGTGCTGATCCTCGGGAGGATCTGGAACGCGAATGGCGCCGAACACTCCGTGGGCAACGCGGCCTTGATGGTCGTGCTCGCTGCCGGAGCCGGGGCGGCCGGCGCTTTCGCATCGGCCGGTCGCGCCGGTGACCCCGTCATCGCCGGAACCGCGTTCGCCGCCTCCGGAGGGCTCGCGCTCGCAGGCGTCGCCGGATACGCGGACGGTCTCCCGCTGCCGCTGCTGCTGTGGGTGCTCGCCACCGCCACCGCGTACGGAATCGCTGCCCGCTACTGGCGCGCCGACCGCCGCGACACCGTCGCCTACGAGCGGCAGACGACCGTCCGGCGCGATGAGCACGGACACGTCGAACGCGTCGAAGCCCTCCGCGCCGGGGCACAGATCGAAGTCGCCCGATCCGGCGTGGCCTACGCGGAACAGCTCGCCACCGCGCTCATCTCCCGCGCCGCACTGCCCGGCTACGACCCCGCCGCGCTCACTCGCGCCGGGCTCCCCGAACTCCCCGCCGTCGACATCACCAAGGAGCACTGACCCGTGTTCGAGATTCGCATCATCTGCGAGAGCGCCGACCGCGAGAGCGTCGTCACCGGCCTGCGGTCTCAGTTCAACATCGGCCGCGTCCGGAGCAGCTTCTCCCTCACCTCCGGTGGCGAGCGCCTCTACTTCACCGCCGACCTCCCCGCCGCCAACCCGTTCCCCACCCCGGAGCAGGCCTACGCCGACGCCCCGGGCATCGGCTACGAACTCGAAGTGACGCGCGAGATCCTCATGGACACGCCGCTGTCCCCGGACCTCAACCGTGAGTACTGGCTTCGCCGCGCGGCCGCCCTCGACCGCATGGCGCTCGGACTCGCCCTCGGTCACGACGCGACCCCGGAGGCCGCCGTCGACGCCGCCATCAACCTCATGGACCTCGACAGCGCTGCCGGGCTCGGGCCCTCCGGCTACGCGGACGGGCCTTATCACCCGGACCACCCGGAGAGCGTCCGTGACCCTCGCGGCTACGTCCGCCAGGAGTTCGCGATCTGGCACAAGAACAACCAGTAGCTATGCCCGGGGCGGTCGCCTCTCGCCAAAGACCGCGACCGCCCCGGCTCCCTTGTCCCTTCGCAGAAACAGGAGAACCCCCAGCATGACTCAACCCACCCTCATCCGGCGATCCCGCTTCCGGGTCCTGGACGCGTTCTGCTGCATCGGTGGCGCGGCACGCGGCTACCAGGATCTCGGCTGGCACGTCACCGGCGTCGACATCAAGGCCCAGCCCGACTACTGCGGTGACGCCTTCCACCAGGGCGACGCCGTGGAGTTCATCCGTGAGCACGGCCACGAGTTCGACTTCATCCACGCCTCACCCCCCTGCCAGGGAGAGGGAGCGCCGACCAAGGGCACGAACGCCGCCCGCAACGCCCGTACCGGCCGCCGGCACCCTCGCCTCATCGCGCCCACCCGCGCGGCACTCGACGTCGTCGGCCGGCCCTACGTCATCGAGAACGTGGCCGGCTCCGAGGTCCGTAAAGACCTCCGGCTGTGCGGTGAGCAGTTCTCCTTGGCCGTACTGATGCACCGCTACTTCGAGCTGGGCAACTGGACCGCCACGCAGCCCGCGCACCCCGCGCACCGGGGCAGGGTGCGGGGGTGGCGGCACGGCGAATACTTCGACGGCTCCTACGTCGCCGCCTACGGCAAGGGCGGAGGCAAGGCCACCGTGCAGGAGATCCGCGAGGCCAAGGGCATCGGCTGGTCCCATGACCACCTGGCCCTGCGCGAGGCGCTGCCGCCCGCCTACACCCGATGGATCGGTACCGCGTTCCTCACCCGCACCGAGGAGGCGGCAGCATGAGCACACACCTGTTGAACGCCGCCCTGGCCGCTGCTGAGCGCGGCTGGCCCGTCTTCCCCGTCCGTCCCGGTGACAAGCGCCCTGCGGGGCACCCGGAGCGGTCCTGCCCCGGCACCGGGCGTTGCGCGGACGGTCACCGCACCCCGGAGCAGCGCGCCACTCTCGACAGTGCCAGCATCCGCGCGTGCTGGGAGTCCGCCCCGTACAACGTCGGGATCGCCACCGGTCCCGCCGGCCTCGTCGTGGTGGACCTGGACCTGCCCAAGGACGCTGACGACACCGCACCGTCCGAGTGGGCGGGTATGGCCGATGGGCTGGACGTGTTCGCCGCGCTGTGTGAGCGGGCGGGCGAGCGGTTGCCGACCGAGACGTACACCGTGCGCACCCGCCGTGGCGGACAGCACCTGTACTTCACCGCGCCTGCCGAAAAGCAGCTACGTGGGAGCGCAGGACGTCTGGGGTGGAAGGTCGACACGCGAGCCTGGGGCGGGTACGTGGTCGCTGCCGGCAGCACCGTGGGCACCGGCTCGTACGAGATCATTCACGACGCGCCCCCGGCCCCCCTCCCCACGTGGCTTGGTGACCTCCTCACCCCGCCGCCCGCATCCGCCCCGGTCCCCGTGGCCGTACTCCGTTCCCGCATCGGGAAGGCAGACCGGTACGCGACCGCCGCCCTCAACGGCGAGATCGCCAAAGTCGCCGCCGCCGCAACCGGCACCCAGAACACGACCCTCTACAACGCGGCCTACGCCCTCGGCAGGCTCATCGCGGCGAGAACCCTGACCGAGCACGACGTCACCAGCGCCCTCACCGAGGCGGCCATGGCCAAGGGACTGGCACCCTCCCGCATCGCGGCCAGCATCCGCGACGGCATCCTCCGCAGCACCCGCAACACCACGGGAGACGCAGCATGAGCACGCAGCCCGTGGACAGCACGGAACTCTGGGCCGGATTCGAAGCCCTGGACGCACAGCAGGAAGCCGCAGCCCCGTGGGACGACCCGATCCCGCTCACCGCCCGCCGCGAACTGCCCCCCTTCCCCACAGAGGTCTTCCCGGCCTGGCTCGGAGACTTCGTGCGCGGCGTCGCGGAGGAGACGCAGACGGCAGAGGACGCAGCTGCGTCGCTCGCGCTCGCGGTCCTGTCGACTGCCGCCGGAGGCCGCGCCGTGGTCCATGTCCGGGGCCGGTGGCGGGAGCCCACAAACCTCTTCGTCGTCATGGCCCTGCCCCCGGGCAGCCGCAAGAGCGCGGTGTTCGGGCTGATGACGGACCCGCTCTACAAGTGCGAGGAGTTGATGGCGACCAAGGCGGCCGGGGCCATCATCGAGGCTGAACTGACCGCACGCCTCGCCAAGGAAGTCGCGGACAACGCGGCGGCCAAGGCAGCCCGCGCGGACGCCGACAAGCGCGACCAGCTCATGGCCGAGGCCATCAGCCTCGGGCAAGCCGCCGAGGCGGTCACTGTGCCCACGAAACCGCGCCTGCTGGCCGACGACGCTACCCCGGAGGTCATCTCCTCACTGCTCGCAGAGCAAGGCGGCAGGCTTTCCGTCATGTCGGCAGAGGGCGGGATCTTCGACATCATCGCCGGGCGCTACTCCGGCACCCCGAACATGGAGCCCTTCCTTAAGGGCCACGCAGGGGACCGCCTGCGGGTGGACCGCCGAGGACGTGAGGAGTTCATAGACTCCCCCGCCCTCACCATGGGCCAGACCGTTCAGCCCTCCGTGCTGGAGGACATCAGCCGCATCAAGGGAGCGGGGGATAGGGGCCTCTTGGGCAGGTTCCTGTACTCCCTCCCCGAAGACCTGGTGGGCTATCGGGAGGTCACCCCCGAGCCCCTGGCCGAAGAGGTGGCCGACCTCTACGAGGAACGCGTCACGTCCCTGACGATGAGCCTCGCGGGCTGGACCGATCCCGCCGTACTCCAGCTCACCCCCGAGGCCAACGAGGCCCTGGCCGCCTACGAGCGGCGGCAGGAACCGCGGCTGCGGAAGCGGGGCGGGGACCTCGGGCACATCAGGAACTGGGCAGCGAAGCTGGGCGGTGCGACCGCCCGTCTTGCCGGGCTGCTCCACCTGGCCGCGCACACGGAGAACGGGCACACCCAGCCCATCACCGCCGACACCATGCGCGACGCCATCAAGCTGGCCGACTACTTCACCGGCCACGCCCTGGCGGTGTTCGACCTCATGGGAGCCGACCACACCGCCAACCGCGCCCGCACCGTCTACGAGCTACTGCGCGACAACGAGTGGACCGAAGTCAGCAAGCGCGACGTCATGACCAAGCTCTCCCGCACCGAGTTCCCCACCGTCGCCGATCTCGACCCGGCGCTGAACCTGCTGGAAGACCACGGATACATCCGGGCGCAACCCGTCACCAAGACCGGAGGACGCGGCCGACCGCCCTCCCCGCGCTACCGCATCCACCCGCAGCTCAGCGAACCCACCGCCTGAACCCCGCCACAGAAACCACAGAATCACAGAAATAACCCCGCACCGCCCCTGAACTGCCCGAACACGGCCAGGGGCGGTCAGGAGGCGGCTGCCACAGAAATCCGCAGAAGAACCACACAAATACGAGCCCACCCCGGCCCCCCTATTTCTGTGGGACTTCCCGCGCTTTCTGTGGCAACCCACCTCCACCACCAAAACCCCAGGTCAGACCCACCAAACAGGGTTTCTGTGTATTACGTGGTTTCTGTGGCGGCTAACCGTCTCGAAGGAGACCACGCGTGGCCCGCCCTCAGATGCTCAAGCTCCCCGAAGTCCTCGACGAACTCAACATGTCTCGCGCCGCCTTCTACCGCCTGCGCGCCCGGGGCCTCGCACCCAAGCTCATCAAGCTCCCCAACCACCAGGTGCGTGTACGCCGCGCGGACCTTGACGCCTGGCTCGCCAGGTACGAGGAAGCCGCCTGAGTCCGCACCGACCAGACCTGAGAGGGCCCGCCACGGCGGGCCCTCTTTTCATGGAGAGACATGCTCACCTTCGACGTCGTCATCTGGTCCATCCGGCAACGCAAAGGCCGACCGAAGCCCTGGGAACTCCGCTGGCGCGTCGGAGCCGAGGGGCACTCGAAGAGCTTCACTCTCAAACCGCAAGCTGATGGTCGCCGCTCCCAGCTCATGGCCGCTCTGCGAGCGGGGCAGCAGTTCGACGAGGAGACCGGGATCCCCGAGAAGGAGCTTGCCGCTCTCGCGATGCCGACGTGGTTCGAGCACGCCAAGGCGTACGCGCTGATGAAGTGGCCCGGCGCGGCGGCGAAGCATCGAGCGAGCATCGCGGAATCCCTCGCGGTCGTCACGCCCGTCTTCACGACTGGCGCCGGCACCCGACCTGACGCCCGTGTGCTCCGCGCAGCTCTGTACCAGTGGGCCTTCCGAGCCGTGAACGGTCCGAAGGATCAGCTCGTCTCGCGCGCCGACGTCCAACAGCCCCCCGAAGACGTCCGGAAGGCATTGGAGTGGGTTGCTCAGCACTCGATGCGGGTGGACGAAGCCTCGAAGCCGGAGCACGTACGCGGGGCACTCACGGCTCTTTCCCTACTCCTGAACGGCAAGCCTGCGGCGGAGAACACCGCCAACCGGAAGCGCATGGTGCTCAGCAACGCCTTCCGTTACGCGGTTGAGGAACGCGCCCTTCTCACCCGCCACCCGTTTATGTCGGTGGACTGGGCGGCCCCCCAGACTTCGGACGAGGTCAATTTCCGGTGGGTGCCCGGCCCTCGACTCGCTCGCGCTCTGCTCGCCGCCGTGGCCGCGCAGGGAGAACGCGGTGAGCATTTGGAGGCGTTCTACGGGGCCGTCTACTACGTGGCGACGCGCCCCGGCGAAGCCGCGGCGCTCAGGAAGTCGGACTTCATCCTGCCGCCCGAGAGCGAGCCGGAGGCGTGGGGTGAAGTGCTTGTATCGGAGAGCCACCCGGAAGTCGGGGGCGGTTGGACCGACAGCGGGAAGTCCCACGACGAGCGCGGCCTAAAGCACAGGGCGCGGAAGGCCGTACGGGCCGTTCCCGTCCCGCCGGTATACGTGCGCATGGTCCGCGCCCACATCGCGCGCTTCGGTGTCGCACCGGACGGCCGGCTGTTTCGGGCGGTGCGCGGAGGCCGCCTGACGTCGAACGAGTACTCCGAGGTCTGGAGCGAGGCGCGGAAGGTCGTGCTCAGCGAGCAGGAGCTTCGGACCGCGCTGGCGGAGGTCCCGTACTCCCTGCGGCACGCCGCGATCTCGCTGTGGATCAAATCCGGCATGGACCCTGTGGAGGCCGCCTACCGCGCCGGCCACAGCCTCGCGGTGCTCTACCGGTTCTACGCCAAGCTCCTCAAGGGCGGATCGGCGGCGGCCAACCGGCTCGTTGAGCTGGGGCTTAGTGCCGAGGAGTAGGCGCGATCCTGGCCCACACATGGCCCACACGCGCTGGTCGGCACCGGGAAACAGGGGTACGGGGTGAGACAAGGTGAACGCAGAGGGCGGGTCTCCACTTCGGAGACCCGCCCTCTGACCTGCTACTTCTCTCACCTGGCGGTGGGTGTGGGATTTGAACCCACGGTGACATCGCTGCCACGACGGTTTTCAAGACCGTTCCCTTAGGCCGCTCGGGCAACCCACCTCGCGTCGGCGGTCCGGTCGCTGTGCAAGCCGATGGGCCGTCAGGCCCGCGTGGGGCCGGTTCGACGCGAGGGACAGCCTAGCCGGTCAGCTGTCGCCCTCGCGCTGGCCCAGGGTGACTTCGGCCGTGGCCGTCTTGCCGTCGCGCTCGTACGTCAGGGTCACCTTCTCGCCCGGCTTGCGGGTCCAGATCTCGCCGATCAGGGTCGGGCCGCTGTCGATCACGGTGTCGTTGAACTTCGTGATCACGTCGCCCGCCTTGAGGCCCGCCTTGGCCGCCGGGCCGTTCGGGGTGACCGCGGGGGTGCCGCCCGCTCCCTCGGCGGAGATGGCCGCGCCGCCCGTCTTCTCCTCCATCGTGACCGTCGCGCCGATCACCGGGTAGACCGGCTTGCCGGTCTTGATCAGCTGCTCGGCGACGTTCTTGGCCTGGTTGATCGGGATCGCGAAGCCGAGACCGATGGAGCCGGCCTGGGACTGTCCGAGGCCGCCGCCGGTCGACTGGATCGCGGAGTTGATGCCGATGACCGCGCCCGTCGCGTCCAACAGCGGGCCGCCGGAGTTGCCCGGGTTGATCGAGGCGTCGGTCTGCAGGGCGCTCATGTAGGAGTTCTTGTTGCTGGAGCCGTCCCCGGACGCCACCGGGCGGTTCTTCGCGCTGATGATGCCCGTGGTGACCGTGTTGGAGAGCCCGAAGGGCGCGCCGATCGCGATCGTCGAGTCGCCGACCGCGACGCCCTCCGAGTTGCCCAGCGGCAGCGGGGCGAGGCCCGCGGGCGGGTTCTTGAGCTTCAGTACGGCCACGTCGTAGCCCTGGGCCCGGCCGACCACCTCGGCGGCGTACTTCTTGCCGTCGGAGAAGGTCGCCGACAGTTCGCCCGACTCCGCGGCGGACGCCACCACGTGGTTGTTGGTGAGGATGTGGCCTTCCTTGTCGTACACGAAGCCCGTGCCCGTGCCGCCCTCGCCCTCGCCGCCCTGCGCGTCGATGGTGACCACGCTGGGGAGCGCCTTCGCCGCGACCCCGGCCACCGTGCCCGCCGGGCGCTTCAGGTCCCTCGGGGTGTCCGACGCCGAGATGGTGGTCGAGCCGCCACCGTTGCCGTCGTTCCGGTCGGCCGCCCAGAAGCCGAGGGCTCCGCCGACGCCGCCCGCGACGAGGGCCGCGACGGCCACGGCCGCCACCAGACCGCTCCCGCGGCCCCTGCCGCTCTTCTTGCCCGGGGACTCGGAGCCGGGCGGAACCGGAGCGCCCCAGACCGGGCCGTGACCGCTCCCGTCGCCGATACCGCCGGACGCGTGACCGACGCCCCCGTCGGCGTACGACGGGACGGCGGGCGGAGGCGGCGGCCAGGACGCGGCGCCCGCGGGGGGCCCGGGCTCCGCTCCGTATCCGGGCGTCGCTCCGTACGGGGAGTGCTGCGGCGGCTGCGGCGGCTGAGATGGCGTCGGGTGGGGGCCCTGGGCGTACGCGGGCGTGGCCGGGGCGCCCGGGGAGGCCGGGGCACCCTGGTGCGTGGGGTCGTGGCGCGGCGCCTCGGCGTACGCCGGGGCACCCGGTGCCGGGGCCCCCGGGGTCGATGCCCCCGGTGCCGGGGCCTGCGCGCCGGGTGCGTAGGGGGCCGCCTCCGCTGCTTCGGTGTCGTGCACGGGAAGGCGCGCGGTGTCGTGCGCGGGATCGTGCGCCGTCTTGTGCGCGACATCCTGGGCCGGGTCCTGGCCGGGCGGCGGCGTGACTCCGTCGGTCGCCGGTTCGGGAGTGGCGGCCGGCCCGGGAGGTGCGGACGGCACGGCCGGTACCGCGTTGCCCTCGTTGCCCTCGTTCTCGGTGCTCACAGCTCTTTACTCCTCGGTTCCACTCGGCATCCAGTCGGCGTTCGGCAAGAAATCCGCTGTGCACGTGTCTGCGGTCAGCTTTTCCCACGACACGTCGGGCCACTGTAAGCAGGACCTGTGCATCCGCACACCAATCTTTACATCCGACAAAACAGACCTCCAGGGTGACATGTGCTCAGCCTTCCCCGCGGCGGTGACACCATGGCGCGGGTGACCCACGCACGGCAGCGCAGCGCGCACACCCCCATCCAGGTCATCGCCCACCGCGGAGCCTCCGACGACGCCCCCGAGCACACCCTCGCCGCCTACCGCAAGGCGATCGAGGACGGTGCCGACGCCTTGGAATGCGATGTCCGGCTCACCGCCGACGGCCACCTCGTCTGCGTCCACGACCGGCGGGTGAACCGTACTTCCAACGGGCGCGGCGCCGTGTCGGTGCTGGAGCTCGCCGACCTCGCCGCCCTCGACTTCGGCTCCTGGAAGGACCGCGAGGAGTCGCCCGACTGGGACCCGGTGCCGGGCGAGCTCACCTCCGTACTCACCCTGGAACGGCTCCTGGAGCTCTTCGCCGAGGTCCGGGCCGCCGGGCGGCCGCTGCAGCTGGCCATCGAGACGAAACATCCCACCCGCTGGGCCGGGCAGGTCGAGGAGCGGCTGCTGCATCTCCTGAAGCGCTTCGGGCTCGCCGACCCGCCCGCGGACGGCCTCTCGCCCATCCGCGTCATGAGCTTCTCCGCCCGCTCCCTCCACCGTGTCCAGGCCGCAGCCCCCACGCTGCCGACGGTCTACCTGATGCAGTTCATCTCGCCCCGGATGCGCGACGGGCGGCTGCCCGCCGGGGCCCGGATCGCGGGGCCGGGCATGCGGATCGTGCGCAGCCACCCCGCATACATCGAACGGCTGCACCGTGCGGGGCACCGGGTGCACGTGTGGACCGTGAACGAACCGGCGGACGTCGACATGTGTGCCGAACTCGGCGTCGAGGCGATCATCACCAACCGCCCCAAGCAGGTTCTGTCCCAACTGGGGCGCATTTAGTACGGATGAGGACCCGCCAGGGCCCCGACCTCGGCACTTACGGGGTGTGCACCGGCGCACTCGCTGCGCGTTCGATCGTTACGAGTGCGTCACCGCGAGTGCATTGGCCGGTTTCCGGTGCAGCTCAGTGGGGCATCCAACCCGTGGCGTGGGGCAAAGGAGGTCTCGGGGGTGGCGTTGGTGGTGGCACAAGAAGTGCCCGCGTCGTCGAGCATGGCCATTCCTCATGGTCCTGCCGGCGTGGGGCAGGCACGACACCGGATGCGTGAACAGTTGCGCGGCAACGGGGTGTCGGACGCCGTCGTCGACGACGCTGTTCTGATCCTTTCCGAACTCCTCAGCAACGCCTGCCGGCACGGCAGGCCCCTGGGGTGGCACACCGACGTCGGCGACGGAGACATCCGCGCCGCCTGGCGGGTGGACACCGCCGGCGCGCTCACCGTGGAGGTCACGGACGGCGGCGGCCCGACCCGCCCGGTTCCGGCCACCCCTTCGGTGACGGCGCGCGGCGGTCGGGGTCTCAACATCATCAGCGCCCTGGCCCAGGAATGGGGCGTGCGGGACGGGTCATCCGGCGAGGTCACCGTCTGGGCCCTGGTCTCCTCGAAGAAACCGCCCGGAATCGGCGGCAACGGCTCCGCCCCGAACGGCTCCGGCGCCAACGGCTCGAGAGCCCATGGCATCGACGCCGACGGCATCGGCGGGCTCACCGGGTTCGAGGGGCTGGACCTCTCCGAGGCCTTCGACGACGTGGGCTGAGCGCACGGGCGAATGCACGGGCAAGCGCACGAAGGACAGGGGCCTGGCGTCCGGACGACGAGGGCCGAGCCCCTACGGCGGACGAGCGGGGCTCCCCGGGCGGCTAGGCTCGCGCCGAGTCCGCACTGTCGCAATCGGGAGAATGCCCACCATGGCCAAGAAGCGCCCTCAGTCCAAGGCCGGGAAGCAGCAGCTCAAGGACGGTGAGATCCCGGTCGTCGGGGCCCGTGAGCCCTGCCCGTGCGGATCGGGCCGCCGTTACAAGGCGTGTCACGGACGCGCCGCCGCCCAGGCCGTGACCGAGCTCGTGCACCGCCCCTTCGAGGGACTCGCGGGCGAGTGCGACTGGGTCGCGCTGCGCGAGCTGGTGCCCGCCGCCACGGTCGAACTGACCCTCAGGGACGGGCTGCCCGAGGGGGTTCCGTCGGTGACGCTCGCGACGGTCCTGCCGATGGCCTGGCCGGCCCTGCGCCGGGACGACGGTTCCGTCCTGCTCGCCCTGCAGAACGACACCTCCTCCGGCGACCTCAGCCGCGACCTCGCGGACACCCTCCAGCGCGCCCTGGAAACCGAGCCCGGCTCCCCGGTCACCGCACGCCGCGTGCCGGCCGACGGCCCGCGCCTCCAGGACCTCCTCGCCCAGGACGCCGTGTTCGAGCCGAACGTGCACTCCGGGTTCGAATTCTGGGTTCCGGACGCGGAGAACGCCACGCCGGAGGTGTCCGCCTCGCTGGAGCGCGCGAACGCCGCCGCGATCCCGACGACGCTGCTGTCCGGCGTCGACGCCGCGTACTGGTGCGAGACCCCGGAGAAGAACCACCTGCGCTGGGTCATGCCGCACCCCGAGGAGAAGCTCCTCGACGCGCTCGCCCGGCTGCACGCCGCCGGCACCTCCTCGCTCGGCGACGACACCCGTCTGGTCGGGTCGTTCCGGGCGCACGGACTCGTGGTCCCCGTCTGGGACCTGCCCAGCTCGATGGGGGCCGAGGCGTGCGAGAAGCCCGCCGTCGAGTTCGCCGAGCGACTGGCGGCGGCGCTCGCGTCCGACGCCCCGCTCACCGCCGAGGAACGCCGCGCCCGGGGCGGTCTCACCAACCGCCAGGTGACACTCAGCTGACAGTGATGACAGGGCGCCCCAGACGGTGACCCGCGTCACAACTCGCCGTACTCATAAGTAAATCGGCGTCCCTACAGGCGAGATCGAATTTGCGAACGGCAGATCTCTTGTTACGGTTCTAGAAGCCCGGTCGCTGGTGCATCCCCCGTCGCCAGCGACCGGGCGTCTTCGTTTCCGGCTGCGGACCGCCCTGTGACACCCCCGGGTGCGGAGGCCGCGGCGCCTCCGAAACCCGCCCGGCGCACTGGACCCGTCACGTCGGAACCCTCACGTCGGAGCCTGTCCGCCCCCACGGACTCCGCCTCCACAGACTCCGCCACGGCCGTCGCGGCCCGGGGCGCGCCCGAGGGCGGGACGCGCGGCGTCTCGCAGCTGCCCGGCTCGTCGTGCGCGGTCGGCTCGCGGCACGGCGCCACGGTGCGCCCGCCCGGCTCCATCAGGGTGAGCGCGGAACGGAGTTCCTCCCCGGTCGCGTTCCGGTAGGAGACGCGCGCCCAGGACTCGCCGCCCCGGGGCAGAACGCAGGTCTGCCCCTCGACGCCCTCCGGTGCCACCCGCCGCCCTGCCGGTCCTGCCGCCCCTGTGATCGTCACCGCCAAAAGAGGCCGAACGATCAAACTCGGGCAGGGGTCCCGCTTCCTCGCTCATTCTCGATGGCGATTTCAGCAACAGCGGCGAAGGGGCGAATGATTTCTCTCCGGATAGCCCATCAGGCGTCCCGGCTCGTGTGCTTTCTGGCAAGGCGCCAGGTGATTTCGCATCGGATGAGGCCGGAACACCCGATACGACATCCGGAGCAACGACGGGATCCGCAAAAGCGACCAGCGGAACCAGCCAGGCATGAACACGAGCCCGTTTGTCGGTGATCCGGCCCGGCTCGCTCACACCCGTTCGAGTGAGCCAGGCACGTGAGCCGGGCACCGTGAACGAGACCCGTGAGCAAGACCGGTGAGCGAGACGCCTCCTGGGTGCCGCGGTCTCCGCCCGCCCCGGTCAGTGGGCGAGCCGACTACCGCCGCCCGGGGCGCCGGTGCTCGCCTCGACCAGGGCGTCCAGGACCGCTTCCACATCCGGGAGCCAGGGCGCGGCGACCGTGGGAGCCCCGCCCTTCGTCGGTCCGTGGGACACCGGGGCGGCGGCGGAGGTCGCCCCCGGCGCGGGGGGCCGCTCCCAACGGACCTGACCCGTGCCGGTCCGGGACGGCGGCAGGACGAGATAGCCGCCCTCACCGTGGAACCGGAGCGAACTGGGCACCCAGTCCTTCGCGTACAGCAGCTCGCCGAGCCGTTCCAGGCCGTACGGGGCCACGAGCAGCGACCACCGGGTGGGCGTCGCCACGACGGGGCCGAGCCGCATGCCGAGGACGTCGAGGGCGCTGAGTGCTCTGGCGCCCGCCACGGCGGGCAGGCTCACCGCGCAGGGCGCGCGGCCGCCGGTCGCCAGCATCACGGGGGCCGTGGGGCGGTGGGTCCACCACCAGCGCACCATGCGCTCGTCCGTGGTGGCCGCCAGCAGGCCGGGATCGAAGGGGTGTGCGCCCGGTACGGCGCAGTCGGGTTCGGGGCAGGCGCAGCCGAGGCCGCCGCTCTCGCCGCGCGGGCCGGCCTGCGCCGTCCCCACTCCGGGGAGCACGGGCCACTGCCATACGGTGGCGCACGTCAGGGCCGCGTCGAGCCGGGCGGCCCCCTCCTTGCGCCGGAGCCGGAGCCTGCGTCGCCTTCCGAGGATCTCGCGCATGAGCGCTCGTTCCTTTCCGTTGAACGCCGAGTCCACATGACACACGCGTGGGTGACACCACGTGCGTATCTCTTCGCTGTGCGTACGTGCTCATCAGTTCTGCGGTACGGGCGTGCCGCCGATACCGAGCGTGAGCCGAGCCGAGCCGAGTGGAACCGATCCGAATAGAACCGATCTGGGGTGGAGCAGAGCCGAACCGAGCAGAGTCGAGCGGAGTCGAACCGAACGGGGCCGAACCGACCGAAGGGGTCGGACTGACCGAGCGGAGTCGTGCTGCCCTGGCAGAGTCGTGCGGGTCGAACCGAGCGGGTCGAGCCGGACCGGCGATCGCTGGGCGAGGGCGGCATGCGCCTCGCCTGCCGTCCCTGGTGCGAACCCCGCCGTCCGGGGCGGGTGCGTCACCTTCACGGGTAAGGACGCCTGAACCCGCTGCCGGGTTCCTGGGCGATCACAACCGCACCCGCGCATCACCGTTTACGTACCCAGCATGCCCGGAATGACGCTCCTCCGGCGACTTGACCCCGGAGGTGCCCCTGTTGAGCAGCCCCAGTCGATCGCAAATAGTGTCCATAGGGTGCATTTTTTGGCCAAGTTAACCGACACTGGAAGAGCAGGAATCACCCGGTGCTCGACCGGACAATGCTGGACATCGGGTTACTTGTGCGTGTACATGTGGATGCATTGATAGTGGCGCAGAATCACATGGGGGTTTGCGATGCTATTCGACGAATCACACCGGTCGGAAAGCTGGCTGCCATGAGCGCCCCACACCTGCCGAAAGTGGCTGGAATCGATCCAGAGGTTTCGGTTTCAACGCACACTCCCGCTCCCCTGACGGAGGTCCCGGGACCTCCGGGAGCCTTCATCCAGGACCGGCTCGCGGGCTGGGTGTCGGACCTCACGACCCTGCACGAACTCACCGAGCGGCTGGCAGGGACCAGCACACTCGACGCCGCCCTGAACGAGCTGCTGCACGCCGGAGCCGCCCTCGTCGGCGCCCGCCGCGGACTTCTCGTTCTGGAACCGGCGAACGGCGAAGGCCCCTCCACCACCCTCGGTCTCGGGCTCAGCCACGCCGAGCTCGGCCACATCGAGACCGTGCCGCGCGCGGCCACCGCGCTCGGCCGGGTCCTCGACGGGCGGCCGGACACCGCCGACGGGGTCACCAGCCCCGATCTGCTCGGCGAGGAGGACCTGGGCCCCCGGCACCGCGAGGTCGCCACCCTGCTCGGCTACGCCGCCAGCTATGCCCTGCCGCTCGCCTCCGAGGCGGCCGGTCGGCTCGGCGCGGCCGTCTGGCTCTACGACGAACCGGCCGAACCCGCACAGAAGCAACGACACCTCGCCGGCCTCTACGCGCGCTACGCCACCGAGCACCTGGCCCGCCTCATCGAGCTGGAGCGCGCCCGCGCGGACGTCGCCGCCGTCGCCGAGGAGCTGCTCCCCAGCCGGCTGCCCCGGATCCCCGGCGTCCAGCTCGCCGCCCGACACCGCACCGGCCCCCGGGGCGGCGGCGACTGGTACGACGCGCTGCCGCTGCCCGACCGCGCGCTCGGGCTCGCCGTCGGCTCCGTCGGCGGGTCCGGACCGAGCGCCATGGCCGCCATGGGCCGGCTGCGCGCCAGTCTGCGGGCGTACGCCGTGATGGAGGGCGAGGACCCCGTCGCCGTCCTCTCCGACCTGGAACTGCTGCTGCGGCTCACCGAGCCCGCGCGGACCGCGACCGCCCTCTTCGCCTACTGCGAGCCCGCCGCCCGCAAGGTGGTGCTGGCCGGCGCCGGGCACACCCCGCCCCTGGTCCTCGGCGAGCGGCGCTGCGAGTTCGTCGAGACCACGCTCTCCGCCCCCCTGGGGATGCTCGCCTGCTGGGAGGCGCCGAGCGTGGAGTTCAGCCCGGCACCTGGTGAAACGGTGCTGCTCTACACGGACGGGCTGCTGCGCCGCACCGGGGACGCCATGGACCGCGCCTTCGCCCGGCTGCACTCCGCCGCCGCCTCCGTACCGAGATCGGACCGGCACGATCCGGCGGCCGTCGCCGACCACGTCCTGCGGACGATGCTCCCCGGCGGCCTCGACCGGAGCGACTCCGCCGAGGACGTCGTGATCCTCGCCGCCCACTTCGACTGACCGCCCTTCGACTGACCGCCCGTCGGCTGACCGCCCCCACGTCGGCCGTTCGGCCCACACCGTGTGGCCGCCCACACCGCCCGGCCGACGGCGTCGCTGGGCCGCCCACGTCGGCCGCCGACGGGCCCCTTCGACCGATCCGGCGGCGGTCTCCGGTAACAGGTCCTTCGGCCCTGGGCCCCCTTCCGCACGCCCGTACGATGGGTGATGGTCCAGTGTCGTACTCAAGGAGAAACACATCGTGTCTGAGGAGCTCATCCCGGAGAACCCGGAGCAGGAGACCGAGGAGAACGAAGCAGAAGCGGTCAAGCAGCGGAAGAACGGCCTGTACCCGGGCGTCTCCGACGAGCTCGCCGAGAACATGAAGTCCGGCTGGGCCGACACGGAGCTGCACCATCTCCAGCCGATCGCCCAGGCCGAGCACACCGCCGCCCGACGGGCCGCGCTCTCCGCCCGCTTCCCCGGCGAGCGCCTGGTCATCCCCGCGGGCAACCTGAAGACCCGCTCCAACGACACCGAGTACGCCTTCCGCGCCTCCACCGAATACGCGTACCTCACCGGTGACCGGACTCAGGACGGCGTGCTCGTCCTGGAGCCGACGGGCAGCGGCCACGAGGCGACCCTCTACCTGCTGCCGCGCTCCAACCGGGAGAACGGCGAGTTCTGGCTCGACGGCCAGGGCGAGCTGTGGGTCGGCCGCCGGAACTCCCTCTCCGAGGCCGAGCAGCTGCTGAACATCCCCGCGAAGGACGTCCGCGAGCTGACCGCCGTACTGTCCGGGGCCACCGGCCCGGTCCGCAACGTGCGCGGCCACGACGCGTCCGTCGAGGCCGCCCTCACCGACAAGGTCACCGCGGAGCGCGACGAGGAGCTGCGCGTCTACCTCTCCGAGGCCCGCCTGGTGAAGGACGCCTTCGAGATCGCCGAACTGCAGAAGGCGTGCGACGCCACCGCGCGCGGCTTCGAGGACGTCGTGAAGAGCCTGGACAAGGCCGAGGCGACCAGCGAGCGCTTCATCGAGGGCACCTTCTTCCTGCGCGCCCGCATCGAGGGCAACGACATCGGCTACGCCTCGATCTGCGCCGCCGGTCCGCACGCCACCACCCTGCACTGGGTCCGCAACGACGGTGACGTCCGCGCCGGCGAGCTGCTGCTCCTGGACGCCGGCGTGGAGACCAACGACCTCTACACCGCCGACGTGACGCGCACCCTGCCGATCAACGGCACGTTCTCGCCGCTCCAGCGCAAGATCTACGATGCGGTGTACGAGGCCCAGGAGGCGGGCATCGCCGCCGTGAAGCCCGGTGCCACCTTCCGCGACTTCCACGACGCCTCGCAGCGCGTCCTCGCCGAGAAGCTCGTCGCGTGGGGTCTGCTCGGCGACCTGGACGTCGACAAGGTCCTGGAGCTCGGCCTCCAGCGCCGCTGGACCCTGCACGGCACGGGCCACATGCTCGGCATGGACGTCCACGACTGCGCCGTCGCGCGCACCGAGGCGTACGTCGACGGCGTCCTGGAGCCGGGTGTCTGCCTGACCGTGGAGCCGGGTCTGTACTTCCAGGCCGACGACCTGACCGTGCCCGAGGAGTACCGGGGCATCGGCGTCCGGATCGAGGACGACATCCTCGTCACCGAGGACGGCAACCGGAACCTCTCCGACACGCTGCCCCGCCAGGCGGACGAGGTCGAGGCCTGGATGGCTCGGCTGAAGGGCTGACCCACCGCCGTACCTCTCGCGAGGGCGTGCCGCTCACTACACCGTGAGCAGCGCGCCCTCGCGCCATTTCAGGACCTTGTCGAAGCGCACCACCGCGCCGTGGCCCGGCCGGTTGCCGAACTGGACGTGGTCCGAGAGCTGCTGGATGAGGTCGAGGCCCCGGCCGCTCTCGGCTTCGGCGTCCCGCGAGGGGAGTGGCTGCTGCGGGTGCTCTGTGTACTGCGGATGCTGTTCTGCGTGCGCGGCTGGGCGAAGCGCGCGGCGGGCGGGAAAGCCCGGCCCCGAGTCGCTGACCTCGATACGGCATTTCTCGCCGTCCAGATAGGCCGTGACCCGGTACTGCCCGGAGTCCGCGGCAGGGTGTCCGTACCCGGAATCCCCCAGCTCCCCGAGAGCCGTCCGGTCGCCACCGTGTTCGACGGCATTCGCACAGGCCTCGCTGAGCGCGACCGACAGGTCGAAGGAGATGTCCGGATCCACCCCTGCGGTTTCCATGGTGCCGAGCAGAAAACGACGGGCGAGCGGGACGCTCGCAGCTTCGCGCCGCAAATGGAGAGACCACCAGATGCTCATCTTTCAGCCTCCTGGCTGCGGCTCGACGTATCGATACGTATTGCCGCCCTCGGCACTTCGTAAGCACGGATCGGGTGGGAAAGCCCTCATTCGGCGGATGTGGATATTCGGCCGCCCGGTGTATGGACCCGCCCGGCACCAGGTCACCGGGCGTCCGTCCGGTGACCTGGGGGGCGCGCCCCCGGTCCGTACATCCCCCGCGAACTGGCTCAACAAGCACGGTTGGGGACGGAGTCTGATCTTCCGGACCTGCCGTACGGGACAGGGGGGCGCAGTGCGATGATGTCCCGGCCATGTCCACGCCTCTCGCACACGCAGGAGCCGGTCTGCGGCTCATGAGGGCCGCGGTGTTCACCGCGGCCTGCGTCGTGCTGTCCGCGGCCGGACACGCGCTCGCCGCCGGAGCGCCCGTCCCCGCGTGGACCCTGCTCGCCGGATTCCTCGGCATCCTCGCCGTCGCCACGGTCCTCGCCGGACGGGAACGTTCCCTGCCGTCGATCGTGGGCGCGCTGGCCGGCGGACAGATCCTCCTGCACGTGCTCTTCGCGTACGGCAGCCACGCCGGTGCCCCCGCCGCCGCGGCGCCCACGGGCGGCGACAACCCGGTCATCCGGTTCGCCGCCGGTCTCGTCTGCGGCGCCGGCCCGGAGCAGCTGACCGCGACCGACGCCCACCGCATCGTCTCGTCCGCCGGCATCGACCCCGCGACGCTCACGGGGGCCCCCGGCCATCTCGCGGACGGCGGTGCCGCCGGAGCGGTCGGGACGGCCGCGTCGGCGACCCCGGACGGCGTTTCCGGCATCGCGCAGGTCTGCGCCGCGGTCTCCGCGCTGCTGCCGAGCCTGTCGATGTTCCTGGCCCACGTCCTCGTCGCGCTCGCCACCGGCTGGCTGCTGCGACGCGGCGAGATCGCCCTCTTCCAACTGGCCCGGCTCTCCGCACACAGCGCCCAGGCACTGGCGGCCGGGGCCCGGCTGCGGTCCCTGCGGGCCGCGCTCGCCCTCGTCCGCGCCCTGCGGGCCGGGGCGCGCGAGCAGCTCATGGCCGGGCCGCGCGTTCCGCGTCACTCCGACGACGTGCCGGTACCGGCCGTCGGGGATCCTCTGCAACACCTGGTGATCAGGCGCGGGCCTCCGGCCCCGTACGCCCTCGCAGCCTGACACGACGCCTCCACCGACCCCGTGCGACCTCGTCCGTGCACGTCCCTGTGCACGCACGCCCGCGGAACGGGACCACGAGGTGTCGTGATGCCGCCGCGCACCCCGCGCGCCGGACCACCGTGTTCCGTTTCCCCAGTGGAGATTCCTGCCATGAAGCTTTCCCGTATCGCCCTCGCCGGCGGCGTCGCCGCGTCCACCGTCCTGCTGATCGCCGGCCCGGCCGCCGCCCATGTCAGCGTCCAGCCGGTCGGCGAGGCCGCCAAGGGCGGATACGCCACGCTCAACTTCAAGGTCCCCAACGAGCGCGACCAGGCCTCGACGGTGAAGCTCGAAGTCAACTTCCCGGCCGACCACCCGCTGTCGTCCGTCACCCCGCAGGCCGTCCCGGGCTGGAAGATCGACATCTCCAAGAGCAAGCTCGACAAGCCTCTTGAGGTGCACGGCAAGAAGATCACCGAGGCCGTCTCCAAGGTGACCTGGACCGCGGACGAGGGCGAGATCGCCCCCGGCTACTTCCAGCAGTTCCCGGTCTCCGTCGGCGCGCTTCCCGAGGACGCCGACCAGCTCGTCTTCAAGGCGATCCAGACGTACGACAACAAGGAAGTCGTCCGCTGGATCGAGGAGCCCACGGCGGGCGGCGAGGAGCCCGACAGCCCCGCCCCCGTCCTGAAGCTGACCGCCGCCGCCGAGGACGGCCACGGCGGCGCGGCCGACGGCGCCGAGAAGGCCGCCGACCACAAGGCCGCCGACACCGACGCGTCGGCCAAGGAGAGCAGCACCGCCGCGTCCTCCTCCTCCAGCGACACCACCGCCCGCACGCTGGGCATCATCGGCATCGTCGTCGGCATCGGCGGCATCGCGTTCGGCGTGCTCGCCGGACGTCGCCGCTCGGCCTGACCGGCCGGTTCCCTCACCCGCACCACGTTCAGGACACCTCATCCCATGCGCAACAGAAAAGCAGTGACGGCCGTGGCGTTCGCCGCCGCGGCCGCACTGGCCCTCTCCGCCTGCGGCACCTCCGACGACAAGGCGGAGTCCTCTGCCATCGCCGACGTCAGCGCCGCGCCGAAGAACAAGGCCGCGACCGTACTCGACCAGCCGTTCACCAAGCCGAACCTCGTCCTCACCGACACCCGGGGCAAGGAGTACGACCTCCGCGAGGCGACCAAGGGCAAGCCGACGCTCATCTACTTCGGCTACACCAACTGCCCCGACGTCTGCCCGCTGACCATGAGCAACATCTCGCTCGCCAAGCGGGAGCTGCCCAAGGCCGACCAGGAGAAGCTCCAGGTCGTCTTCGTCACCACCGACCCCGAGCGCGACACCCCCGCCTCGCTCGGCAAGTGGCTCTCCGCCCAGGACCCCTCCTTCACCGGCCTCACCGGCGACTTCCCGACCATCCAGGCCGGGGCGCGGCAGATGGGCATCGGCATCGACGCGCCGAAGAAGGAGAAGGACGGGACCATCGTCTCGATGCACGGCGCCCAGGTCATCGCCTTCTCCCCGAAGACGGACCAGGGGTATGTGCTCTACGGCGAGGACACCACCGCCGAGGAGTACACGAAGGACCTCCCCAAGCTGCTCAAGGGGGAGGCTCCGTGAACCGCCGGGCGGCCATCGCCGGCGCCCTGGCCCTCACCACGGGTCTGACGTTGGCCGGCTGCTCGTCGGACGGCGCGCCCGACCTGGAGGTCGTCGGCGCGTATCTGCCGCAGCCCGTCAGCGACATGGCCGCCGGGTTCCTCGTCGTCCAGAACAACGGCGATGCCGGGGACCGGCTCACCTCGGTGACCAGTCCGCTCTCCGACGACGTCACGATCCACGAGACGAAGAACCAGAAGATGCGCGAGGTCTCCTCGTTCGAGGTGCCCGCGGGCGGCGAGCTCGACCTCGAACGTGGCGGCAACCACATCATGTTCATGAAGCTCAAGCAGAAGCCCCAGCAGGGCGAGAAGGTCTCCGTCGAGCTGCACTTCGAGAAGGCCGGCCTCATCACGGTCGACCTGCCGGTGAAGGAAACCACCCACAACCCGAAGAAGCAGTGAGGGACTGAATCGATGTCTGCCACCGCCCCGTACGCCGGACCGTCCCCGATACGGCGGCCCGTCGCCGCCGCCGCGCTCCTCGCCGCACTGCTCAGCCTGGTGTTCGGGCTGCTGCTGGCCGGCGCGGGCCCGGCGTCCGCGCACGCCGCCCTCACCGGGAGCGACCCGCAGGACGGGGCGGTGGTGGACACCGCGCCCAAGGAGGTCACCCTCAGCTTCTCCGAGGCCATCGCGGTGGGCGACGACTCCATCCGCGTCCTCGACCCCAGCGGCAAGCGCGCCGACACCGAGGCCGAACCGCGCGACCTCTCCGAGGGCTCGACCGTCCGCTACGGCGTCGCGCTCCACTCCGGTCTGCCGGACGGCACCTACACGGTGGCCTGGCAGGCCATCTCCGCCGACAGCCACCCCATCTCCGGCGCGTTCACGTTCTCCATCGGCGCCCCGTCCGAGACCACCGTGGCCCTGTCCTCCCAGGACGTGGGCGGCGGCCCGGTCGGCGTCGTCTACGACATCGCGCGCTACGCCGCCTACGGCGGATTCGTGCTGCTCGTCGGCGGCAGCGCGTTCGTCCTGGTCTGCTGGCGGCGGGGCGCGTCCGCCCCGCCGATGCAGCGGCTCGTGGTCCGCGGCTGGCTCACGCTGACCGTGGCGACCCTGGTCATGCTGCTGCTGCGCAACCCGTACACGGGCAGCGGGAAGTTCGCCGACGCCTTCGACCTCGCCGGGCTCCAGTCCGTCCTGGACACCAAGCCCGGCGCCGCCCTCGTCTCCCGGCTGCTGCTGCTCGGGGCCGCCGCCCTGTTCATCGCCGTGCTCTTCGGCACGTACGCCCGACGCGAGGACGAGCAGGAGAAGAAGGACCTCACCTTCGGCCTCGCCGTCGGGGGCGGAGTCGTCGCGGCGGGCATCGCCGCCACCTGGGCGATGTCCGAGCACGCCTCGACCGGCATCCAGGCGTCCATCGCCATGCCGGTGGATGTCCTGCACCTGCTGGCCGTCGCCGCGTGGCTCGGCGGGCTCGCCTCGCTCCTGGTCGCGCTGTACCGGACGCCGGACATCGGGAGCGCCGTGGTCCGGCGCTTCTCCGCTGTCGCGTTCGGCAGCGTCGTTGTCCTGGCGGCGACCGGGATCTACCAGTCCTGGCGCCAGGTCGGCTCCTGGTCGGCGCTGACCGGGACGCGCTACGGGCAGCTGCTGATCCTCAAGGTGGCGCTGATCGCCGTCCTGCTCGCCGTCGCCTGGTTCTCCCGGCGCTGGACGGGGCGGCTGACGGACACCGCCGTCGCCTCCTCCTCCGGAGCCGAGGAAGAGGACGCCGCGACCGAGCCGGGGAACACCGAGCCGGCCCCGGCCACGTCGTCGGAGGCTTCCGACGCTTCCGACGCTTCCGACGCTTCCGACGCTTCCGACAAGGACATCGCCCCCGAGCGCGTCGCGCAACTGGCCCGTCAGCAGGCCGTTCTGACCGCGACGAAGAAGAAGCGGATACGGGACTCCGACCCGGAGCGCTCCGGACTGCGCCGCTCGGTGCTGGCCGAAGCCGCCGTCGCCGTCGTCCTGCTGGCCGTCACCACCATGCTGACGTCCACCGAACCCGGCCGTACGGAGGAGGAGGCCGCGGCCGGCGCCACCGCGGCCGCCGCCCCCGCCGCCGGCGGCCCGGTCAACCTGAGCATGCCGTTCGACACCGGTGGCGAGAACGGCAAGGGCACCGTCCGCATCGACATCGACCCCGGCCGCACCGGATCCAACGATCTGCATGTGTGGATCGACGGCAGCGACGGCGAGCCGATGGACGTTCCCGAGCTGAAGGTGGCCCTCACCCTGGAGTCGAAGGACATCGGCCCACTGCCCGTCGTCCCGGACCGGCTGGCCGAGGGGCACTGGACGGCGAGCGGCGTCCAGATCCCGATGGCCGGGGACTGGAAGGTCGACGTGACGGTAAGGACCTCCGACATCGACCAGGTCACCATCGACAAGAACGCGAAGATCGGCTGAGCACGGTGAGCAAGACCAAGAAGCAGGCTCCGGACGAGACCGCCCCCACCGGTTCCCCGGGCCGCCCCGCCACCGGTTCCCCGGGCGCCGACGACGCCGGCGGTAGCGGCGTGTCGCGGCGGCGGCTGCTCGGCACGGCGGGTGCGGCGGGTGCCACCGGGCTGCTGCTGGGGGCCGGGGGCGGGGCCGCCGGGTACGCCGCCACCCGCCCCGAGGAGACGGTCGCGCTGACGAGCGTCGGGGCGGCCGAGGCGATGTTTCACGGGAAACATCAACCGGGGATCACCACTCCGCTTCAGGCCCGGGGCCATCTCGTCGCCTTCGACCTGGCGGCGGGCGCCGGGCGCAAGGAGGCGGCGACCCTGCTGCGGCGCTGGTCCGCGGTGGCGAAGGAGCTGATGGCGGGCCGCCCCACGGCGGGCGGGCCGGACGGCCCCGGGCACGACACCGGGATCGCTCTGGACGCGGGGCCCTCGTCCCTGACCGTCACCTTCGGCTTCGGCCGTACGTTCTTCGCGCGCACCGGTCTCACCGTCCGCCTGCCCGCCGCGCTCGACCCGCTGCCCGCGTTCTCCGCCGACGCCCTCGACGCCGAGCGGTCGAACGGCGACCTGTGGGTGCAGATCGGCGCCGACGACGCGCTGGTCGCCTTCCACGCGCTGCGGGCCCTCCAGAAGGAAGCCGCGGGCACGGCACGGGTGCGGTGGCAGATGAACGGCTTCAACCGCACCCCCGGCGCGACCGCCCGCCCGATGACCGCCCGCAATCTGATGGGCCAGATCGACGGGACCGGCAACCCGAAGCCGACCGACGAGGACTTCGACCGGCGCGTGTTCGTCCCCGCCTCCCCCGGGAAACCGCAGGAGTGGATGGAGGGCGGTTCGTACGCCGTCGTCCGCCGGATCAGGATGCTCCTGGACGACTGGGAGAAGCTTCCGGTGGAACGCCAGGAGCGGGTCATCGGGCGGCGCAAGGCGGACGGGGCGCCCCTGAGCGGGGGAACCGAGACCACGGAGATGGACCTCGACAAGGCGGGCCCGGACGGCAGGCTCGTGATCCCCGACAACGCCCACGCCCGGATCTCCTCGCCCGAGAAGAACGGCGGGGCCGCCATGCTGCGCCGCCCGTTCTCGTACCACGACGGCATCGCGGAGGACGGCGCCCCGGACGCCGGGCTCCTCTTCGTCTGCTGGCAGGCGGACCCGTTCCGCGGATTCGTGCCGGTGCAGCGCAAGCTCGACCGGGGCGACGCGCTGTCGCCGTTCCTCCGGCACGAGGCGAGCGGGGTGTTCGCGGTCCCGGGCGGGGCGGCGGAGGGCGAGTACGTGGGACAGCGGCTGCTGGAGTCGTAGGAGCACCCGCCCCGGCCTCGCCCCGGCCTCCCGCCGGCTGGGAAGCGCGCGGGCTCCGGGCAGCCGGGAAGCGCGTGGGCTCGGGCCGGGAAGCGCGTGTGGTGTGGGTCTTCCCGCACCCTTCCGACCGCATTCTGAGACTGCGCGGCGGGCCTCGCGGGGCGCATTAGGGTGACCGTATGTCAGCCACGCGCTACGCCTATCTCGGTCCCGAAGGCACCTTCACCGAGGTCGCCCTCCGTACGCTCCCGGAAGCCGCCACCCGGGAACTCGTCCCGATGGTGTCCGTGCCGGCCGCCCTGGACGCCGTGCGCAGCGGCGAGGCGGCGGCGGCACTCGTGCCGATCGAGAACTCCGTCGAGGGCGGCATCACCGCGACGCTGGACGAGCTGGCCGGCGGGGAACCGCTGATGATCTACCGCGAGGTGCTGCTCTCCATCACCTTCGCGCTGCTGGTACGGCCCGGGACCAAGCTGTCGGACGTCAAGACGGTCACCGCCCACCCGGCCGCCCAGCCGCAGGTGCGCAACTGGATGGCGGCCCACCTCCCGGGGGCCCTGTGGGAGTCGGCCGCGTCCAACGCGGACGGGGCCCGGCTGGTCCAGGAGGGGCGGTACGACGCCGCGTTCGCCGGGGAGTTCGCCGCCGCGACCTACGGCCTGGAGCCGCTGGTGACGGAGATCCACGACGCGGAGAACGCCCAGACGCGCTTCGTCCTGGTGGGACGGCCCGCCCGGCCCTCCGCACCGACCGGCGCGGACAAGACCTCCGTGGTGATCTGGCTGGGCGACGACCACCCCGGTGCCCTCCTCGAGCTGCTCCAGGAGTTCGCGGTGCGTGGCGTCAACCTGATGCTGATCCAGTCGCGCCCGACCGGCGAGGGCATCGGCAACTACTGCTTCGCCGTGGACGCCGAGGGTCACATCGCGGACCGGCGGGTCGGGGAGGCCCTGATGGGGCTGAAGCGGATCAGCCCGAAGGTGCGGTTCCTCGGCTCGTACCCGCGGGCGGGCGTCTCCCCGGACGAGGTGGGGCCGCTGCGGGCGGGCACGTCGGACACGGCGTTCACGGAAGCGTCCGACTGGCTGGCGCGCAGCCAGGACGGCCGGATCTGACGGAAGGCAGGAGAAGCTCCGCTGCGAGGGCTCCCGGGGCGACCTCCTTGCGCACTCCGCAGCGGTGCGATCTACGGATAGTCACGCACTCCGGAGAGTTATCCACAGGAGTGCTCCCAACCTGGGGACAAGTCGACACCACAACCCGACATCATCGACAAATCAACCCAGTCACCTTGGAGTCATCCACAGAGGGGCGAGGCGGAGCGAGGCGCCCATGTCGCCCCCATTCCCTTGATCAACTCTTAAGGGCGATGAATTCCCACCCGAACGAGCACGCGGAACAGGTTTGAGTGGGGGGTACGCAGGGATTCATCCGCGTTCCGAAGCAAATGCCCTTCAGCATCCACAGAACTCCCACACAGCCTGTGGATAACTATTTCGACGCGGGGCCTCCTGTGGACAACGACGAGCAGCACGACGGCTGGCGCGACGGACGGCACGCCCTCAACTCCCGCCCCGGTCAAGGCGGGTACCTCCCGCCCTCCCCACACCGGCACGACATCGGCATCGACACCCAAACGGGGGCCGACATCAGCGTCGGAGGCCGCGCCGCCGACGATTCCCCACAGAAATATCAATTCCGGCAATTCGGTCAAAGTGACACGCTCGGCAATATCGGTTCGAGTGCGAGAACCGCGCACCGGTAGCCTGGTGGGGTGATTGACCTTCGCCTGCTCCGTGAGGACCCCGACCGTGTTCGCGCCTCCCAGCGCGCCCGTGGAGAGGACGTCGACCTCGTCGACGCCCTGCTCTCCGCCGACGAGCTGCGCAGGTCGTCCGGCGTCCGCTTCGACGAACTCCGCGCTGAACAGAAGTCCCTCGGCAAGCTGATCCCCAAGGCCACCCCCGAGGAGCGCACCGAGCTCCTCAAGAAGGCCGAACAGCTCAAGGCCGGCGTCAAGGCGGCCGACGCCGCCCAGGACGAGGCCGACGCGGACGCCAAACGGCTTCTGCTCCAGCTCGGCAACATCGTCCACGAGGACGTGCCGGTCGGCGGCGAGGAGGACTTCGTCGTCCTGGAGACCCACGGCACCATCCGGGACTTCGGCGCCGAGGGCTTCGAGCCCAAGGACCACCTGGAGATCGGCGAGGCGCTCGGCGCCATCGACATGGAGCGCGGGGCCAAGGTCTCCGGCTCGCGGTTCTACTACCTCACGGGCATCGGCGCGCTGCTGGAGCTCGCCCTCGTGAACGCGGCGATCGCGCAGGCCACGGAGGCCGGCTTCGTCCCGATGCTCACCCCGGCGCTGGTCCGCCCCCGCGCCATGGAGGGCACCGGCTTCCTCGGCCAGGCCTCGGAGAACGTGTACCACCTGGAGAAGGACGACTACTACCTGGTCGGCACTTCCGAGGTCCCCCTCGCCGCGTACCACATGGACGAGATCATCGACGCCGACAAGCTGCCCCTGCGGTATGCCGGGTTCTCCCCGTGCTTCCGCCGCGAGGCCGGCACGTACGGCAAGGACACCCGCGGCATCTTCCGCGTCCACCAGTTCGACAAGGTCGAGATGTTCTCGTACGTCCACCCCGCGGACGCCGAGGCCGAACACCGCAGGCTCCTGGACTGGGAGAAGCAGTGGCTCACCGCCCTCGAACTGCCCTTCCAGGTGATCGACGTCGCCACCGGTGACCTCGGCTCCTCCGCCTCGCGGAAGTTCGACTGCGAGGCGTGGATCCCGACCCAGGGCAAGTACCGCGAGCTCACCTCCGCGTCGAACTGCGACGGCTTCCAGGCCCGCCGCCTGTCGGTCCGGATGCGCGAGGGCAAGAAGGTCCAGCCGCTGGCCACGCTGAACGGCACGCTCTGCGCCGTACCGCGCACGATCGTGGCGATCCTGGAGAACCACCAGCTTCCCGACGGTTCGGTCCGGGTGCCCGAGATGCTCCGCCCGTACCTGGGCGGGCGCGAGGTCCTGGAACCGGTCGCCAAGTGACCTTCCCCTACAAGCTCGTCGCGACCGACCTCGACGGCACACTGCTGCGCGGGGACGACACGGTCTCCGCACGCACCCGCGAGGCCCTGGCCGCCGCCACGGCGGCCGGCGCCGCGCACATCATCGTCACCGGACGTGCGGTCCCCTGGACCCGGCACATCCTGGACGACCTCGGCTACGAGGGGCTCGCGGTCTGCGGTCAGGGCGCGCAGGTCTACCACGCGGGCGAGCACAAGCTGCTGACCTCGCTGACCCTGGACCGGCAGCTGGCCGGTCTCGCGCTGTCCAAGATCGAGGCGGAGGTCGGCCCGCTGCACCTGGCGGCCAGCCGCGACGGACTGGACGGCGAGGTACTGGTGGGCCCCGGCTACCGGGTACAGGAGGGGCCTCTCCCGTATCTCTTCGTGGACGACGCCACGGAGATGTGGACGGCACCGCTCAACAAGGTCTACATACAGCACCCGGAGCTGGACGACGACGCGCTGGCCTTCGCGGCGAGGGCGGCGGTCGGCAGCCTCGTCGACGTGGTCATGGCCGGCGCCGGCGTGGTCGAAATCCTGCCGCTGGGCCTGAGCAAGGCGACCGGCCTCTCCCTGGCCGCCCGCCGACTCGGTGTGAAGGCGGCCGACACGATCGCCTTCGGCGACATGCCGAACGACATCCCGATGTTCGGCTGGGCCCACCACGGCGTGGCCATGGCCAACGCCCACGACGAACTGAAGGCCGTCGCCCACGAGATCACGGCGTCCAACGACGACGACGGCATCGCGGTGGTGCTGGAGGAACTGCTCCGCTCGGCGCCCGTGCAGTAGAACGCCCACCCGGCAGCGTGACAGCGGCCCGGCACCGTTTCCCACGGTGCCGGGCCGCCGGCGTATCGGCGCTACCCGCGCTACCCGCGCTGCCCGCTACGGCGGCGCAGATCCTTCAGCTGTCGGGCGAAGGAGTCCAGCCGCCCGTCCAGGCGGACGACGTCCTGCTGCACATCCGTCAGCCGCAGACTCATCGCCCCGATCACCTGGTGCGTCACCTCCACCTTGCGGTCCAGACTGTCGAGCCGCTCCGACATCCGCACCAGCACCGGCCCGAGCTCCTGCAGCGCGCTGCCGACGCCGGTGAGGCAGCTCTCGATGCGCGTGACGCGCTGGTCGAGGGAGGCGTACCGCGTGCGCAGCGCCTCCTCGGCGTCGAGGAGGTACGTACGCACGCAGCGGGCGATGTCGCTGTCGCGAAGAAGCATGGCGATGTTGAGGACGGTTCGGCGGGTGTAGAGCCGCAGTTGCGTGGCCGCCTGTGGATAACTTTCCACCCCGCCACCAGCCCATAGCGACATCATGTCGCTATGGAAGGACCGCAGGTCAGCGCCGCGTAGTACGCGCATGCCGTTCTCGGCGAATTCCTCCTGATGCCGGTCGGTCAGCCTCCTGACCGCCCCTGTGGATACTTCGAAGTAACGAGCCACGTCCTCTGTGCGAACGTGAATTCCGTCCGGGAGCATGACCAGGCTCTTCACCTTGTCGAGGACGTCGACGCGCCCCATCTGCTCCCCGCGCAGCGCGCGCGATTCGAGCAGGGCGACTTCCGTGGGCATGGGTGTGCCTTTCGTACGAGGGAATGACGAGGACGGCCCACACCCCGGGCTTCAGGGGTGGAGGACGCTCACGGTTGCCACTCACTCGATGACCGGCCCGGTGGGCTGAGCCTCACCCGGTGCCGGCATTCCCCTGTTTCACGATCGCTACGACGCCACGGATTCCAGTTGCCTCCACGCATCCTGCCCAACGACCCGATAAACCTACGGTCACGCGCACGCCTGGCCGTTCATACGACGACCCCCGCCCATGTCCGAAAGGGCGGGGGTCGTCGGGGCGGGGGTCGTCGGGGCGCGGCAGGCGGCTCAGGCCGGAAGGCTGCTCACTCCTCGCCCGCCAGCTTCAGCGCCCGCAGCTTCTGGCCCGCGTACCAGGTGGCGGCTACCGTGACCGCGACCAGCAGGACCGTGGCGAGCGGCAGGCCGACGTCCGAGGTCACCGGGCCGTCGCCCGCGACCTTCTGGGCGACCGCCAGGGACCACTGCTGGACGCTGAGCGTCCGCGCACCGGCCACCAGGCTGCCGAACAGGGCCTCCCAGACCAGCGCGTAGACCAGGCCGAGGACGACCGCGTGCCGGCTGACCGTGCCGAGGAGCAGGAACAGGGCGCTGTACGCGATCGAGGCGACCAGCGCCGCGATCGTGTAGGCGACGGCGATCTGCTGGCCGTTGCCGTTGAGGATCAGGCCCGCGAGAAGCGTCGGCAGGGCGGAGAACACCATGGTCACCGCGATGGCCACGATCAGCTTGGTGAAGATGATCGTGGGCCGCTTCACGGGCTTGGCGAGCAGATAGACGATCGAGCCGTCGTCGATCTCGGGGCCGATCGCCCCGGTGCCGGCGATCACGCCGATCAGCGGCACCATCGTGGCGATGGCGAAACCGCCGAGGACGTCCGAGGCGATCTGGTCATCGGCTCCGGCGAACATGCGCACAGCCGCGGCGATGAGCAGCAGCAGTGCGGGCAGGACGAACAGGATGGCGGCCCGGCGCCGGCCGAGCAGGGCCCGGTAGGTGAGCCGGGCGACTGTGGGGTCGTACATGACGGTGCACAGCTCCTTTCAGGCCACTACTCAGGCCGCTACGAGGTAGGAAAAGACCGATTCGAGGGACTCGTCGGACGGCGAGACGGTCAGCAGCCGGATGGACTGCTCACGGGCCACCCTCGGCAGCAGTTCGGTGAACCGTCCGAAGTCGACGGCCTGGATGCGCAGTGCCTTCTCGGTCACGTCGACCTCGATGCCCGCCGTGGACGGGTCGGCGATGAGCGCGGCCGCGAGGGCCCGGTCGTCGCTTGAGCGCACCAGATAGCGGTGCGGGCGGTCCGTCATCAACCGGCGGATCTTCCGGAAATCGCCGGACGCGGCGTGACGTCCGGCCACGATCACCTCGATGTGCGAGGCCAACTGCTCGACCTCTTCGAGGATGTGGGAGGAGAACAGGACCGTGCGCCCCTCGTCCCCCATCCGCCGCAGCAGTTCCATCAGCTGCATCCGCTGGCGCGGGTCCATCCCGTTGAACGGCTCGTCCAGGAGCAGCACCGAGGGCTCGTGGACCAGCGAGGAAGCCATCTTCACGCGCTGGCGCATGCCCTTGCTGTACGTAGAGATCTTGCGGTCCTGCGCGTACTCCATCTGGACCGTGGCGAGCGCCTTCTGCGCCTCGGCTGCGCCCAGACCCTGGAGTTCGGCGTTGGCGACGACGAATTCCTTGCCGGTGAGGAAGTCGTACATCCCCTCCCGCTCCGGGACGATGCCGATCTTCTTGTAGACGGCTTCGTTGCGCCAGATCGGCCGGCCGTCGAGCGTGACCTTCCCCGTCGAGGGAGCGAGGAATCCGCCCATCATGTTGATGAGGGTGGACTTTCCGGCGCCGTTCGGGCCGAGGAGTCCGGTGACGCCGGGCCCCACGGTCATGGAGACGTCGTTGACGGCGACCACGTTGCCGAACCAGCGCGAGGTGTGGTCGATCTCGATGGTGGTCACAGCCCGACCCTCCGGTAGCGGCGCATCAGAACGGCGTACGAGCCGGCGACGAGCGCGAGAACAACGAACAGGTAGACCACGCCGGTGCCGGCGCCCGGGCCTTCCCCTCCGGGGAAGGCCGAGGAGGCGCCGAGGAACGCGGTCTGGACGCCGTCGATCAGCGTGATCGGCGAGAAGAGGCCCAGCCACTGCACGGCACCCTCCGACCCGGTCTCCCAGGCGATGGCCTGGATCGTGGAGACGGCGCCGTAGGTGATGGTCAGGAGGGCGATCACCGCGGCGACGCCGAAGCCGCGCCGCGGGGTCAGGGCGGCCATCACGAGGCCGAGGCCGGCGAACAGCACGGACAGCAGCGCCACCGACACCAGTCCCTGGCCGAACCACTTGGTCTGATCCGCGAAGTCGAACTTCGCGAGCAGAGAGCCCACGTAGAGGACGAGCAACGGCGCGCCGGTGAGGATGAAGAGAGCGGCGGCGGTGGCGGCGAACTTCGCCCCCACGTAGTCGGCGCGTTCGATCGGCCGCGAGAAGTACAGGGGGACGCTCTTGAACCGGAGGTCCCTGGATACCGCCTGCGGCGCCTGGGCGGCGATGAACAGACCGATGACGGCCTGGAGGTAGATCGCGTACGCGGTGTACTCGACCACCAGCTTGCTGGCGTCCGGGGCGGCCATGGAGACCGCCACCAGGATCGCCGCGACCAGCGTCATCACGCCGAACAGCAGCATGGGGAGCACCTTGGACTTGGCCGAGCGGCCCAGTCCGAAGGAGCCCCGCAGCGTCTGCGAGAACAGGGACCGGCGGGCGTAGGCCCGGCCGAGCCGCGGTCCGTCGTAGGAGCGGTAGCCGATGTTGTGGATCCGGGAGGCGTCGCGCCCGGCCGCGGTCCCGGTCTCAGTGCTCATCACGACCGCTTCCCTTCTGCTGTACGGCCCCGGCGGTGGCGGCCGCGGCCGGGACGGCGGTGCTGTGCGCCCCGCCCTGTTCGTCACGGAAGACCTCGGCGATGTGGTGGCGGCGCTGTTCCATGCGGACCAGGCCGAGCCCGAGCCCGGCGACGCTGTCGCGGACCAGGTCGTACGTGTCCTCCCCGGCCGCCTCGATCAGCAGGATGTGGCCCGCGCCCGGCAGCCCCTCCGTGTCGATCCCGTCCTGGCCGATGAGGGTGACCCCGGCGTCGGTGAGGATCTTGCGCAGCGCGCCGGTGCCGTCGGGGTGGGTCTCGCTGTCGGTCACCTCGACCGCGAGGGTCGCGGTGGTCTGCGTGAAGTCGCTGGTGGAGCTGGAGCGCAGGAGCGTGCCGCCGTCGATGACGACGACGTGGTCGCAGGTGCGTTCCAGTTCGCCCAGGAGGTGCGAGGTCACCAGCACGGAGATGCCGAAGTCGGTGTGGATCCGGCGGATCAGGCCGAGCATCTCGTCACGGCCGACCGGGTCCAGGCCGTTGGTGGGCTCGTCGAGGAGGACCAGCTGGGGGTCGTGGACGAGGGCCTGGGCCAGCTTGACCCGCTGCTTCATGCCGGTCGAGTAGCCGCCGATGGGTCGGTAGCGCTCCTCGTAGAGGCCGACGTGGCGCAGGGTGTCGGCCGTGCGCTCGCGGGCCGCCGTGGGCGGCAGCCCCGACATGCGGGCCATGTGCACGACGAACTCGGTCGCCGAGACGTCGGGCGGCAGGCAGTCGTGCTCGGGCATGTACCCCACCCGTTCCCGGATGGCGGCGCCGCTGGTCGCGACGGAGAGCCCGAGCACTTCGGCCCGGCCTTCGGTGGCGGGGGAAAGACCCAGCAGGATCTTGATCAGTGTGGACTTGCCGGCTCCGTTGGAACCCACCAGACCGGTCACACCCGGTCCAATGTCCAACGTGAGCCGGTCAAGCGCGGTCACCCGGGGGAACCGCATGCTCAGGGCTTCGGTAGCGATAACGGCTGTCACGGAAACGACGTTAGTGGCGCGGGCCACAGGGGTCGTCAGCCCTGATGGCTGGATCCACGTCAGACTCCAGGCGTACGCGCCCGTAGGGGGACCCCGCGAAGGACGAGGCCCGGTCTCCGGGACGGGCGGCGCGCGATCAGGGTTTCACCAGAGGGGCCGACGATCCGGGCTCCCCGCCGGCGGGGCGGAGTTTTCCACAGAAAGAAGCGCCCGGCGCCCGGGCTTGTCCACAGGGCGTGCAGCCCTCTTGACGCAGCCGCTGAGCATTGTCACATTCATCAGTGTCACGTTACGGGCACGTACCGCACACGGCAGGGAACGGACGGTGGCGACCGGCATGGTCTCGGCAGTGCACGACGAAAGCGCCCCGGAGCTGCGGGGGTTCAGAGAAGTCCAGCGTCTGGCCTACGCCTGCGCGGAGGCGGTCGCCGGTCAGCTGCGGTCGGGGGTGACCGAGCGCGAAGCGGCCCGGATGCAGCGCACATGGCTGCGCGAGCGAGGCGTGCGCGACTGGTTCCACCTCCCGTTCGCCTGGTTCGGGGACCGCACGGCGTTCGCCGGGTTCAAGGTGCCGCTGCAGTTCTTCCCGACCGACCGGAAGCTGGAGCCGGGGATGCCGTTCATCCTCGACATGGCCCCGGTGTACAAGGGCTTCACCGCCGATGTCGGGTACGCGGGGCGCCTGGGCCTCAATCCCCTGCACGTCAGGCTGCTGGCCGATCTGGAGGCCCACCGCGAGCTGATCCTGCGGGAGGTGCGCGAGCGCCGTTCGCTGCGCGAGATATACGAGGACGTCGGATGCCTCATGACCGCGCAGGGATATGCGAACAGGCACCGGGCCCACCCCTTCGGCATGATCGCCCACAAGATCGACCGGGTCGCCGAACGCCGTTGGTCGCCACAGGTGTTCGGCTTCGGCGCCCAGGCCCTCAAGGGACTGGTGAGCGACGCGCTGCACGGTCATCGGGGCGGCTGGTCGCCGCTGTGGAGCCCCTACCGCTTCTCCGACCACCCGCCGCAGCCCGGCCTGTGGGCGGTTGAACCCCACCTCGGATTCCGGGGTACGGGCGCGAAGTTCGAGGAGATCCTGGTCGTCACCGACTCCAAGGACCCCGAGCAGAGCGCGTTCTGGCTGGACGACGATCTGCCGCATGTGCGGCGCTGGGCCGAGGAGAAGGTGGCGGCGTGAATCTGTCCCGAGCGCGCGAGCGACGCGTGGTGACCGGGGGCGTCGAGCTGTGCGTCGCCGAACTGGGCGACGCGGGCCGGCCGACCGTGGTGCTGGTCCACGGCTATCCGGACAGCAAGGAGGTCTGGTCGGACGTCGCCGTCCGGCTGGCCGAGCACTGGCACGTGGTGCTGTACGACGTGCGGGGGCACGGCAGGTCCACCGCGCCGAAGCCGCTGCGCGGCGGCTTCACCCTGGAGAAGCTGACCGACGACTTCCTGGCTGTGATCGACACGGTCAGCCCGGACCGGCCGGTGCACGTGGTCGGCCACGACTGGGGATCCGTCCAGGCCTGGGAGTTCGTCACGGTCGGCAGGACCGAGGGCCGGATCGCCTCCTTCACCTCGATGTCCGGTCCGTCCCTGGACCACTTCGGGCACTGGATCAAGCGCCGGATGGCCCGCCCCACCCCGCGCCGGGTCGGCCAGCTGCTCGGCCAGGGCGCGAAGTCCTGGTACGTGTACATGCTCCACACCCCGGTCCTGCCGGAGCTCGCCTGGCGCGGCCCGCTCGGGAAGCGGTGGCCCCGGATCCTGGAGCGCATGGAGAAGGTGCCCGCGGGCGACTACCCGACCGCCTCCCTGCCGGACGACGCGGCACACGGAGCCTGGCTCTACCGCGACAACGTCCGCGCCCGGCTCAGCAGGCCCCGCGCGGACGCCTACGCCCACGCCCCCGTCCAGCTGATCACGCCGACCGGCGACTCGTTCCTCTCCGAGCGGCTCTACGACGGGCTGGAGGACTGGGTCCCGACCCTGGTGCGCCGCTCGCTTCCGGCCAAGCACTGGGTGCCCCGCACCCGACCGGACCAGGTGGCCTCCTGGGTCGACGAGTTCGTCACCGCGAACGAGTCCGCCGGACGGGAGGGCGCGCCCGCGCAGCGGACGGCCGCGCGGGGTCCCTACGCGCAGCGGTTCGGCGGTCAGCTGGTCCTGGTGACGGGCGCGGCCTCCGGGATCGGGCGGGCCACCGCGTTCGCGTTCGCCGAGGCGGGCGCCCGCGTCGTGGCCGTGGACCGGAACGCGGAGGGGGCGGCCCGGACCGCGGAGATGGCGCGGCTGATCGGGGCGCCCGCGGCCTGGGGCGAAGCGGTCGACGTCAGCGACGAGACCGCGATGGAGAAGCTCGCCGCCCAGGTCGCCGCCGAGTACGGCATCGTCGACGTCCTGGTCAACAACGCCGGGATCGGGCTGTCCGGCTCCTTCCTGGAGACCACGAGCGAGGAGTGGAAGAAGGTCCTCGACGTCAATCTGTGGGGGGTCATCCACGGCTGCCGGATCTTCGGCACACAGATGGCGGACCGGGGCCAGGGCGGCCACATCGTCAACACGGCGTCGGCCGCGGCCTTCCAGCCATCCCGGGTACTGCCCGCGTACAGCACGTCGAAGGCGGCCGTGCTGATGCTCAGCGAATGTCTGCGGGCCGAACTGGCGGAGAAGTCGATCGGGGTGAGCGCGATATGCCCCGGCATCGTCAACACCAACATCACCGCCACCACGCGTTTCGCGGGGGCCGACGCGGCGGAGGAGGCGCGGCTCCAGAAGCGGACGAGCCGTCTCTACGGTCGGCGCAACTACCCGCCGGAGAGGGTCGCCGACGCGATCCTCCGGGCGGTCGTGCGCAACCAGGCTGTGGTGCCGGTGACCCCCGAGGCGCGTGGCGCGCGGCTGCTGTCCCGGCTGAGCCCCGGGGCCCTGCGCTCCGTCGCCCGGCTGAAGCCTCCGCTGTGACCGGGGCCGGCGCCCGGCCCGCCGAGTACCGGATCGAGGACCTGGCCCACGCCAGCGGGGCCACGGTGCGCACGATCCGCGCCTACCAGGACCGGGGGCTGCTCCCGACGCCCGAGCGGCGCGGCCGGGCCAATGTGTACCGGGAGACCCATCTGGCCCGGCTGCGGCAGATCGCGGACCTGCTGGACCGGGGCTACACCCTGGCCAGCATCAAGGAGTTGCTGGAGGCATGGGACGCGGGACGCGGGCTCGGCGGGGTGCTCGGGCTGGTCGCCGAGGTGCACGGCCCGTGGACGGACGAGGAGGCCGACCGGATCAGCCGCCGGGAGCTGGACGCGAGGTTCGGCGGCCGACAGGACGACGAGGCCATCGCCGAGGCGGTGGAGCTCGGCGTGCTGGAGCGGGTGCCCGGCCGGGACGACGAGTTCCTCGTGCCCAGTCCGCAGGAGCTGGCGGTGGCCGTCGAGTTGTACGCGGCCGGGGTGCCGCTGTCCGCGATCTCCGGCCATCTGCGGGAACTTCGCGGTCAGGTGGAGCACATCGCCTCCCGTTTCCTCGAATTCACCACCGAGCACGTCTTCGCCCGCTATCTCGGCCATCGGCCTCCCACCGACACCGACGCGGCCGAGGCGGCGTCCCTCGTACGGCGCCTTCGGCCCCTCGCCCAGCAGACGGTGGACGCGGAACTGGCCCGTGCCATGCGAACGTTCGCGACACGTCATCTGCACCACCACCTCGGCACGGCGGAAACGGCGACCCCCGAGGACACGACGCGCCCCGTGCTGCTCCCCGCCCGTACAACACAAGCCGTGCAGCAGCTGGTTGGCGCGGACCACGTGGCTGCCTTCGTCGCGGCGGCAACCGAACGGGAGGTGCAGGCGCGCACCTTGGACCACCTGAGCACAACTCACGCCGAAAAGGTCAAAGTCGACGAAAGCCCCTAAAGCGCAAGCGTGTTGTCCACAGAACTGCCAAATAGTCTGTGGATAACCTGAGTTGGCTGTGGATCAAACCTGTCGAAGGAGAAAGTCCGAAGAACCGCGAAAGAACGAAGAACCGACGAGATGACGAGGTGACGGACCGGCGAGCGGACGAGCGGACAAGTGGACGAGTGGAAATGCGGATGCACGGACAAGCCGGCCACGGGCACTCTGACGCCATGGACGAACGTCGCACCGTCAAGGTGTCCAAGTACCTCTCGAAGCATCTGCGGCATCAGCCGGAACGCATCGGCCTCACACTCGACGAGAACGGCTGGGTGGCGGTCGAGGAGCTGCTGCGCGCCGCGGCCCGGCACGGATTCGCCGTCTCCCGGGCCGAGCTCGACCACGTCGTCGCCGCCAACGACAAGCGGCGCTTCACCATCGAGAGCGGTGCCGGGAGCAGCGTGGGGAGCGGCGTCCAGGACGGCATCGAAGGCGACCGCATCCGCGCCGATCAGGGCCACACCGTCGCCGTCGACCTGGACCTGCCACCCGCCGAACCGCCCGCGTACCTCTACCACGGTACGGTCGCCCGGGTGATGGACGCGATCCGGACCGAGGGCCTGCGCCCCATGGCCCGCCACCACGTCCACCTGTCCCCCGACCGGGAGACGGCCACCCTGGTCGGCGCCCGTCGCGGCCGCCCCCTCGTCCTCACCGTGGAGGCGGGTGCGATGCACCGCGTCGGCCATGTCTTCCGGGTCAGCGCCAACGGCGTCTGGCTCGCCGACGCCGTACCCCCTCAGTTCCTGCGCTTGCGCGACTGAAAGGCCCCGGTCGCTACGCCTCTACGCCAGCTGCGCGGGCGCCTCGGTCGCGATGCGCTCGAAGACCTTCGGGTCGACGTCGAAGACCGAGTCCGGGATCGGGGCGTGGATGACGATCTCGGTGAAGCCCAGCTCCGCGTGGCGTCCCGCGAAGTCGACGAACGCGTCCACGGACTCCAACGGGCCGTTGCGGTCCGGTGTGAAGGCGGTGAGCAGGATCCGGTCCACCTCGGATGCGTCCCGGTCGATCTCCGCGCAGGCCGCCGTGAGCCTCTCGTTCTGCCCCCGCAGCGCGGCCCGTGACTCCTCCGGCGTGCCGTTCTCGTACAGCTTGGGGTCGCCGGTGGTGACCCAGGCCTGCCCGTGCCGGGCGGCGAGCTTCAGGCCGCGCGGTCCGGTCGCGGCGACCGCGAAGGGCAGCCGGGGCCGCTGGATACAGCCGGGAATGTTGCGGGCCTCCTCCGCGGCGTAGTGCTTCCCCCGCTCGGTCACCGCGTCCTCGGTGAGCAGCCGGTCCAGGAGCGGGACGAACTCGGCGAAGCGGTCGGCGCGTTCGCGCGGGGTCCAGGCGTCCTGGCCCAGGGCGGTGGCGTCGAAGCCGCTGCCACCGGCGCCGATGCCGAGGGTGACCCGGCCGCCCGAGACGTCGTCCAGGGTGATCAGTTCCTTCGCCAGCGTGACCGGGTGGCGGAAGTTCGGCGAGGTCACGAGGGTGCCCAGCCGCAGGCGTTCGGTGGCCGTCGCCGCGGCGGTGAGCGTGGGCAGCGCCCCGAACCACGGGCCGTCCCGGAAGGTCCGCCAGGACAGGTGGTCGTAGGTGTAGGCGGTGTGGAAGCCCAGCTCCTCCGCGCGCTGCCAGCGGTCGCGACCGCCCTCGTTCCAGCGGTATACGGGAAGGATCACGGTGCTCAGGCGGAGACTCATGCCCCTGAGCCTACGACCGCACGCGCGTGTGACGGCGACCTGATGGCGACGGCATATGCCAGAGGACTTTTCTGCAGACCAACACCCCCACCCACTCAGATGTGCGCCCTTCCGCACGCACGTGCACCTTCGTGGGCGAGAATGGCCCGGTGACCTCAGTGACCGATGCGCCTCTTCCCACCGTGACCCGGCTGATCGCCACCGACCTCGACGGCACCCTGCTGCGCGACGACAAGACGCTGTCCGCGCGTACGGTCGCGGCCCTCGCGGCGGCCGAGGAGGCCGGGATCGAGGTCTTCTTCGTCACCGGCAGGCCGGCCCGCTGGATGGACGTCGTGCGGGACCACGTCCAGAGCCACGGTACGGCGATCTGCGCCAACGGCGCCGTGGTCACCGACCTGCGGACGGACGGCGAGCTGCTCTCCGTACGGCCGCTGGAGCGCGCAGCCGCCCTGCACGTCGTGCGCGTCCTGCGAGAGGCGGCTCCCGGCACCTCCTTCGCCGTCGAGATGACCACCGGCATCAACTACGAACCGGTCTACCCACCCTTCCACCTGGACCCGGGCGCGGCCGTGGCCGTCGCCGAGAAGCTGCTGCACGAGGACGCCCCGGGCACCGGCGCGCCGGTGATCAAGCTGCTGGCCCACCACACCGAGCTGTCCCCCGACGCCTTCCTCACCCTGGCCCGTACGGCCGCCGGCGACCGGGCCGACATCACCCGCTCCAGCCCCTCCGCGCTCCTGGAGATCAGCGGGCTCGGCGTCTCCAAGGCCACCACGCTCGCCGCCTGCTGTGCCGAGCGCGGCATCGCGCCCGCCGAGGTGGTCGCCTTCGGCGACATGCCCAACGACGTCGAGATGCTCAGCTGGGCCGGCGCCTCCTTCGCGATGGGCAACGCCCACCCGGACGCGGTGGCCGCCGCCTCGGGCAGGACCGCGACCAACGAGGAGGACGGGGTGGCGGTCGTCATCGAGCGGGTCCTCGCCGCCCGCGCGGAGACCCGCTGAAACCTTTCGGCACACCAGCCCCGCCGACCCGCCAGCACACCGGCACACCGCCTCGCAGGGCCCGCGAGGCCTGCCCCGCCCGCCGCGCCCCCTCCAGGGGGTCACCGTCGCGCCGCCCTCACAGCGGCGCCTCCCACACCACCGTCGTACCGCAGCCGCCCTCCCCGATCCCCGGTTCGATTCGGCTCGATCCGCCCAGGGACTCGGCCCGGCGGGCCAGGTTGCGCAGCCCGCTGCGGCGGCCGCCCTCCGGGATGCCCACCCCGTCGTCGGCGACCGAGAGACGCACCGCTGCCCGCCCGTCCGGCAGGGTCACCGTCGCGTCGACGACCACATCGATCAGCGACGCCCCCGCGTGCCGGAACGCGTTGGAGAGGGCCTCGCGCAGCGCGGCGACCAGGTTCTTGCCGGTCAGCTCACCGACGAGCGAGTCCACCGGGCCCAGGAAGCGGTGCGAGGGCTTGAAGCCGAGCGGGACGGCCGCCATGTTGATCTCCCGCAGCACGCGGGTGCGCAGCCCCGACGGGGCTTCGGCCGGTTCCTGCTGGAGCGCGAAGATGGCCGTGCGGATCTCCTGGATCGTCACGTCCAGTTCGTCCACGGCCCGGCCTACGCCGGTCCGCACCTCGGGCACCACCGACCGGCGCTGGGCGCTCTCCAGCATCATCCCGGTGGCGAACAGCCGCTGAATGACCAGGTCGTGGAGGTCGCGGGCGATCCGGTCACGGTCCTCGTACACCGCGAGCCGCTCCCGGTCCCGCTGCGCCTCGGCCATCATCAGCGCGAGCGCCGCCTGGGAGGCGAACTGGGTGGCGAGCGTCCGCTCGGTCTCCGTGAACGGGCGCGCTCCCCGCGCACGGGGAGTGGCCAGCGCGCCGAGCACCCGGCCGCCGCTGTGGAGCGGCAACATCATGCTGGGGCCGAACCGGTCGGCCAGCCTGGTGACCATCCGGCTGTCGGTGGCCGAGTCGTCGATGAACACCGCCTCGCCCGCCAGGAGTTTCGCCACCACCGCGCTCCGGGGCGGGATGATCACGCCGAGCGCGGACGCGGGGTCGTCGGACGAGACGGCGACGATCTCCAGGCCGCCCTCCTCGGCGGGCAGCAGCACGATCCCGGCGGCGGAGTCGGCGAGCCGGCGGGCCTGTTCGGCGACCACGGACAGCGCCTCGTCGGCGTCCCCGCCCGACAGGAGGGCCGTGGTGACCGCGACCGAACCGTCGATCCAGTGCTCCCGCTGCCGTGCCGCCTCGTACAGCCGGGCATTGCCGATGGCGATCCCGGCCTCGGTGGCGAGCACCCTGACCATGTGAAGGTCGTAATCGCTGAATTCGGCGCCATCCTGCTTCTCGGCCAGGTAGAGGTTGCCGAAGACGTCCCCCTGGACCCGGATGGGCACCCCCAGGAAGGTCCGCATCGAGGGGTGCCCCGGCGGGAAGCCCGCGGACCGCGGATCGGTGGACAGATCGGAAAGCCGGACCGGGGCGGGGTCGTGGATCAGCGCGCCGAGCAGGCCCCGGTGGCCGTCGGGGCGTCGCCCGATCGCCTCGGCCACCTCCTGCGGAACGCCGTAGGTGACGAAGTCCGACAGCCCCTCGCCCAGCTCGTCGACGACGCCGATGGCGGCGTACCGGGCGTGGGCGAGCTCGGCCGCCGTCTCGCAGATCCGGTCCAGGGTGGAGTGCAGTTCCAGCCCCGCGCCGACGGAACGCATCGCCTCCAGGAGCTGCGGCACCCGCGCGGTCAGTTCGGTGGACAGACCCTGGAGGCTGCGGGTGGCCCGGGTGGCGGCGTCCAGGGAGTCCTGCGGGTCGGGCTCTGCCATGGTCCGAGCCTAGTTAGTACCGATTGGGGGCGAAAGTCGAGAATGCTCTCGACAGGCGAAGGGGCGCCGGCCACCCGG
Organism: Streptomyces sp. MGP-P1; assembly: GCF_057766565.1. Lineage (NCBI taxonomy): Bacteria > Bacillati > Actinomycetota > Actinomycetes > Kitasatosporales > Streptomycetaceae > Streptomyces > Streptomyces sp. MGP-P1. The sequence continues at coordinate 938,065 of NZ_JBYMEM010000005.1, forward strand.
GCCGACGGGCGAAGGGGCGCCGGCCACCCGGGCCCGGCCCGGTGCCGACGCCGCTATCGGGCCCCCGCCCCGACCGTCTGCCGTTCACGCTTCAGCATGCGGCGCAGCGGCCCGTCCTCGGCGACGAGTTCGGCATACGGTCCGCGCTGCACGACCCGGCCCGCGTCCAGCACCAGCACCTCGTCGACGGTGTCGAGGCCGGTCAACCGGTGGGTGATCAGTACGGTCGCACGGCCCCGCGTCGCGTCCAGCAGGTCGGCGGTGAGCGCGTCGGCGGTCGGCAGGTCGAGGTGCTCGGCCGGCTCGTCCAGGACGAGGACGGGGAAGCCCGCGAGCAGCGCGCGGGCCAGCGCGAGGCGCTGGCGCTGACCGCCGGAGAGCCGCGCGCCGTGCTCGCCCACCGGGGTGTCGAGCTCCTCCGGCAAGGCCAGTACCCAGGTGAGAAGCCGGGCCCGGGAGAGCGCGTCGAGCAGTTCGGCGTCGGTCGCCCCGGGGCGGGCCAGCCGCAGGTTCTCGCGGATCGTGCTGTCGAAGACATGCGCGTCCTGGGCGCACAGCCCGACCGAGCGCCGGACCGTCTCCGACTCCAGCGCCGACGCCTCGACGCCGCCCAGCCGGTACGTCCCCGACGAGGCGTCCAGGAAGCGCAGCAGGACCTGGGCGAGCGTCGTCTTGCCCGAGCCGGAGGGGCCCACGACCGCGATGCGCCGGCCGGGCGTCAGCGTCAGGTCGAGCGAGGCCAGCGCGTCGTGGCGGGCCCCCGGGTAGCGGGCGCTCAGCCCTCGCACCTCCAGCGGGAAGGGCGACGCGGGCTCCTCGGCGGGGACCTCGGGCTCCCGTACGGGCACGGGGGCGTCCAGCACCTCGAACACCCGCTCGGCGCTCCGGGCGACGCGCTGGCGGTACTGCACGGCGAGCGGCAGCCCGGTGACGGCCTCGAAGGCGGCGAGCGGGGTCAGCACCACCACGGCGAGCGCGACACCGGACAGCCGGCCGTCCTGCACGGCGGGGACGGCGACGGTCGCGGCGGCCACCACGGTGAGCCCGCAGACCAGGGCGGACAGCCCGCCGCCCAGTGCCGTCGCGGCGGCGGCGCGCGAGGCGATCCGGGTCAGCAGCGTGTCGGCCGCGCGCAGCCGCGTCTGCCGGGCGGGCAGCGCGCCCGCGACGGTCAGTTCGGCGGTGGCGCCCAGGAGGTCGGTGACCCGGGTGGCCAGGGCGGCGCGGGCGGGTGCGAGCTGACGCTCCGTACGGCGGGCGCAGGCGCCGCTGACGAGCGGGACGCCGACCCCGGCGACCAGCAGCCCCACGGCCAGGATCACGCCCGCCTCCGGGAGCAGCCAGCCGGTGAACCCGGCGGCCCCGGCCCCCACCACGACGGCGGTGCCGACCGGCAGCAGCCAGCGCAGCCAATAGTCCTGGAGCGCGTCCACATCGGCGACGAGCCGGGACAGCAGGTCACCGCGCCGCGTGGTGCGCAGGCCCCCGGGAGCGATGCGTTCGAGACCCCGGTAGACGGAGATCCGCAGGTCGGCGAGGAGCTTCAGGACGGCGTCGTGCGAGACGAGCCGCTCGGCGTAGCGGAAGACCGCCCGGCCGATGCCGAAGGCGCGGGTCGCGGTGACCGCCATCATCAAGTACATGACCGGCGGCTCTTCGGAAGCGCGGGAGATCAACCATCCGGAGACCGCCATGAGCCCCACGGCCGACCCGACCGCCAGGCTGCCGAGCAGCAGGGCCAGGGTCAGCCGTCCGCGCTGCGTCCCGGCGGACTCGCGGACCCGGGCGAGCACCCGTCCGGAGCGGGCAGCGGTCTTCCGCGGTACGCCGTCGGCCGCGCGCAGTTCCTCCGCCCGGTGGGCGTCCAGGAGTTCGCCTCCGGCGAGCGGCTGGGGGACGGCAGGTCCGGCGGCGACGGCACGCGTGCCACGGCCCCCGTCCTCGGTCCGCTCCCGCACGGCGGTACGCGGCTTGAGGGCCACCACACGGTCGGCCACCGCCAGCAGGGCCGGACGGTGGACGACCAGCAGCACGGTCCGCCCGGCGGCCAGCCTCCGTACGGCGTCGACGATGCCCGCCTCGCTCTCGCCGTCCAGGCTCGCGGTCGGCTCGTCCAGCAGCAGGAGCGGCCGGTCGGCGAGGAACGCCCGAGCGAGGGCGAGGCGCTGGCGCTGACCCGCGGAGAGCCCGGCGCCGTCCTCCCCCAGGGCCGTCCGCATCCCGTCGGGCAGTGCCGCGACGAAGTCGTACGCGCCCGCGTCCCGCAGCGCCGCGAGGACCGCCTCGTCGTCGGCGTCGGGCCGCGCGAGGCGGACGTTCTCGGCGATGGTGTCCGCGAAGAGGTGGGGGCGCTGAGGGACCCAGGCGATACGGCTCCGCCAGCGTTCGAGGTCCAGATCCCCGAGGTCCCGGCCGCCGACCCGGACGTGCCCCTCGTCGGGTGCGGCGAACCCGAGGAGCACGTTCAGCAGGGTGGACTTGCCGACCCCGCTCGGGCCGACCAGGGCGACGGTCTCCCCCGGCTCCACGGTGAGCGACGCGGCGTCCAGCGAGGGTTCGACGCGCCCCTCGTGGCGTACGGTCACGTCCGCCAGCTCCAGGCGCAGCGCGTCCGGGACGTCCTCGGCGCCCGAGGCCCGGGGCTCGGTCTCCAGGACCGTGAAAATCTCCTCCGCGGCCGACAGCCCCTCGGCCGCCGCGTGGTACTGCGCCCCCACCTGGCGGATCGGCAGATACGCCTCCGGGGCCAGGATCAGGACCACCAGGCCGGTGTAGAGGTCGAGTTCGCCGTGGACCAGCCGCATGCCGATCGTGACGGCGACGAGGGCCACCGACAGGGTCGCCAGCAGCTCCAGGGCGAACGAGGACAGGAAGGCGATCCGCAGGGTGCGCAGGGTGGCCCGGCGGTAGTCGGAGGTGATCGTGCGGATCGATTCGGCCTGCGCCTTGGCCCGCCCGAAGACCTTCAGGGTCGGCAGCCCGGCGACGACGTCCAGGAAGTGCCCGGAGAGCCGGGACAGCAGCTGCCACTGGCGGTCCATCTGCGACTGGGTGGCCCAGCCGATCAGGATCATGAAGAGCGGGATGAGCGGCAGCGTGACGACGATGATCGCCGCCGACACCCAGTCCTCGGTGACGATCCGGGCAAGCACCGCCACGGGCACCACGACGGCGAGTCCGAGCTGCGGGAGATAGCGGGCGAAGTAGTCGTCGAGCGCGTCGATGCCACGGGTCGCCAGCGCGACGAGCGAACCGGTGCGCTGCCCGCTCAGCCAGTCGGGGCCCAGTCGCGCGGCCCGCTCCAGGAGCCGGCCGCGCAGTTCGGACTTGACGGCCGCGCTGGCGCGATGGGCCGCCAGTTCGGTGAGCCAGGCGACGAAGGCCCGACCGAGGGCGACCGCGGCGAGCAGAAGAAGGGGGGTGCGCAGCGCGGTGACCGTGAGGCCGCCTTCGAAACCGCCCACCACGATCTCGGCGATGAGCATCGCCTGGGCGATCACCAGCAGGGCGCCGACCAGGCCGAGGGCCACCACGGCCGCCAGAAAGAGGCGGGTGGCGCGTGCGTGGTGGAGCAGACGCGGATCGATCGGTTTCACGTGAAACATCCCCCCGGCGGGGTCGGTGAACTCTGCGGTACGGTGAGCTGCCGCGGGGCCCGCGGCAGCTCACCGGAGTCAGTGCGGGTCGGCGATGTGCTGGGTGCCGATGCGCTTGCGGAAGACCCAGTAGGTCCAGCCCTGGTAGAGCAGCACGACGGGCGTGGCGATACCCGCGCACCAGGTCATGATCTTGAGCGTGTACGGGCTGGACGAGGCGTTGGTGACCGTGAGGTTCCAGGCGTCGTTCAACGAGGACGGCATGACGTTCGGGAAGAGCGTCAGGAAGAGCATCGCGACCGCCGCCGCGATCGTCACGCCCGAGAGTGCGAACGACCAGCCCTCGCGGCCCTTGGCGATGGCCCCGATCGCGGCCAGGAGCGCCACCACCGCCACGATCATGGCTCCCAGGCTCCAGGCGTCCCCGTTGTCGGCCTGGGTCCAGACCAGGAAGCCCAGGGCGAGCACCGCGGTGACCGGTCCGAGCTTCAGCGCCAGTGCGCGGGCCCGGCCCCGGATGTCGCCCGCCGTCTTGAGGCCGGCGAACACCGCCCCGTGGAAGGTGAAGAGCGTGAGGGTGACGAGGCCGCCGAGGATCGCGTACGGGTTGAGGAGGTCGAGGAAGTTGCCGACGTACTCCATGTCGGCGTCGATCTTCACGCCCCGCACGATGTTCCCGAACGCCACGCCCCACAGCACCGCGGGAATCAGGGAGGTCCAGAAGATCGCGGTCTCCCAGTTCGTCTGCCACCGCTCCTCGGGCCGCTTGGCGCGGTACTCGAAGGCGACGCCACGCACGATCAGGCAGAACAGGATGATCAGCAGCGGCAGGTAGAAGCCGGAGAAGAGCGTGGCGTACCACTCGGGGAAAGCGGCGAAGGTCGCGCCGCCGGCGCTGAGCAGCCAGACCTCGTTGCCGTCCCAGACGGGCCCGATCGTGTTGATCAGGACCCGCCGCTCCTTACGGTCGCGGGCCAGCAGTTTGGTGAGGACCCCGATGCCGAAGTCGAATCCCTCCAGGAAGAAGTAGCCGGTCCAGAGGACGGCGATGAGCACGAACCAGACGTCGTGGAGTTCCATCTCTCAGCTCCTGTGCTCAGTACGAGAAGGCCATCGGCCGGTCGGCGTCTTCTTCGTCGTGGCCGCCGATCTTGGTGGGCGGGTTGAGGTCGTCCTCGGTGAGCTCCGGGGGGCCGGCCTTGATGTACTTCACGAGCAGCTTCACCTCGATCACGGCGAGCACCGCGTACAGCAGGGTGAAGACGACCATCGAGGTGATGACCTCGCCCTGCGAGACACCGGGGGAGACCCCCGCACGGGTCTGGAGCACCCCGTAGACGACCCACGGCTGGCGGCCCATCTCGGTGAAGATCCAGCCCCAGGAGTTGGCGATCAGCGGGAAGAGCAGCGTCCAGAGCGCGACGACCCAGTAGAGCTTGGTGAGCCTCGGGCTCAGCGCCTTGTTCTTGAAGAGGACCAGATGGGGCACCTCGTCCTCACCGGTCCGTAGCGCCGGTGGGAGCAGGAACTTCCTCCGGGTCAGCCAGAGCCCCAGGAGGCCGAGGCCGAAGGAGGCCATGCCGAAGCCGATCATCCACCGGAAGCTCCAGAACGCGACCGGGATGTTGGGGCGGTAGTCGCCGGGCCCGTACTTCTCCTCCATGCTCTTGTTGATGTCGTTGATGCCGGGGACGTACGAGTTCGGGTCGTTGTTGGCGAGGAAGGAGAGCACACCGGGGACCGAGATCTCGACCGAGTTGTGGCCCTTGCTGACATCCCCGTACGCGAAGATCGAGAACGGCGCCCCGTCCTGGCCGTCCCAGAGGGCCTCGGCGGCGGCCATCTTCATCGGCTGCTGCCGGAACATGACCTTGGCGAGGCTGTCACCGCTGACGGCGGTGAGCATCCCGGCGACCACGACGGTGATCAGGCCCAGGCGCAGCGAGGTCCGCATCACCGGGATGTGCTTCTTGCGCGCCAGGTGGAACGCGGCGATGCCGACCATGAAGGCCCCGCCGACCAGGAACGCCGCCGTGATGGTGTGGAAGAACTGGGTGACCGCGGTGTCCTGGGTGAGCACCCGCCAGAAGTCGGTGAGCTCGGCGCGACCGCGCTCCTCGTTGATCCGGTAGCCAACCGGGTGCTGCATCCAGGAGTTGGCCGCCAGGATGAAGTAGGCGGAGAGGACCGTGCCGAGCGAGACCATCCAGATGCAGGCGAGGTGGATCCTCTTCGGCAGCTTGTCCCAGCCGAAGATCCACAGACCGATGAAGGTGGACTCGAAGAAGAAGGCGATCAGCGCCTCGAAGGCGAGCGGAGCGCCGAAGACGTCACCGACGAAGCGCGAGTAGTCGGACCAGTTCATGCCGAACTGGAACTCCTGGACGATGCCCGTGACGACGCCCATGGCGATGTTGATCAGGAACAGCTTGCCCCAGAACTTGGTCGCCCTGAGGTACTTCTCGTTCTCCGTCCGCACCCAGGCGGTCTGCAGGCCGGCGGTGAGCGCGGCGAGCGAGATCGTCAGGGGGACGAAGAGGAAGTGGTAGACGGTGGTGATGCCGAACTGCCATCGCGCCAGGGTCTCCGGCGCCAGAGCGAGGTCCACGTCGTCAGTCTCCTTACATCGCCGTGGTCATACCGGCACTACGCCCCTTTGATCCCCCCGATTACGGGAGAAAGCAGGGCACGCTTGTGAACGCGTTCACATTCACAAGCAATTATGGCGCACACACTTTCGGACCCTTCGCCGGGGGTACCCCTTTTCGGCCCCCGCCCCACGAAACCGGCCCCCGCCCCACGCAAAGGGGCCCCGGACCTCACGATCGAGGTCCGGGGCCACCCGGCGATACTGGCGCGTGCGGGTCTACAGCTCCGCGCGGAACGCCTCCGCCGTCTTCAGGAAGAGGTCGTTGCCCTCGTTCTCGCCGATCGAGACCCGGACGCCCTCGCCCTTGAAGGGCCGCACGACCACCCCGGCCCGCTCACAGGCCCCGGCGAAGTCGAGGGTCCGCTCACCGAGCCGCAGCCAGACGAAGTTCGCCTGCGACTCCGGCACCGTCCAGCCCTGGCGCACCAGCTCCGCGCTCACCCGGGTGCGCTCGGCGACCAGCGAGCCCACCCGGCCCAGCAGCTCGTCCTCCGCGCGGAGCGAGGCCACCGCCGCGTCCTGGGCGAGCTGGCTCACCCCGAACGGGACGGCGGTCTTGCGCAGTGCCGCGGCCACCGGCTCGTGGGCCACCGCGAAGCCGACCCGCAGCCCGGCCAGACCGTACGCCTTGGAGAAGGTCCGCAGCACCGCCACATTGGGCCGGTCCCGGTAGATCTCGATGCCGTCCGGCACCTCGGCGTCGCGGATGAACTCCTTGTACGCCTCGTCGAGCACCACCAGCACATCGCTCGGCACCCGGTCGAGGAACCGTTCCAGCTCGGCCCGGCGCACCACCGTGCCGGTGGGGTTGTTGGGATTGCAGACGAAGATCAGTCGGGTCCGGTCGGTGATCGCCTCCGCCATCGCGTCGAGGTCGTGCACCTCGCCGTCGGTCAGCGGGACCTTCACCGAGGTCGCGCCGCTGACCTGCGTGATGATCGGGTACGCCTCGAAGGACCGCCAGGCGTAGATGACCTCGTCGCCGGGTCCGGAGGTGGCCTGGAGGAGCTGCTGGGCCACCCCCACCGACCCGGTGCCGGTGGCGAGATGCGCCAGGGGCACACCGAAGCGGTCCGCCAGCTCGTTCATCAGGCCGGTGCACGCCATGTCCGGGTAGCGGTTGAAGTTGCCCGCGGCGGCGAGCGCCGACTCCAGCACCCCCGGCAGCGGCGGAAAGGGATTCTCGTTGGAGGACAGCTTGTACGCGACCGGTCCACCGGCCGCCGCCGGCTTCCCCGGCACATAGGCGGGAACGCCGTCCAGCTCGGCGCGCAGCTTGGGGCTCGTCTCGCTCACCGCAGGTCCTCCTCGACCGTCTGTTCACAGCAATACTGCACACCTTAAGAGGATTGGGCCCCGCTGCGAATGGCCCGAGCGGGAAATCGACCGCAGTGCCCGGGAATGCGGCGTCGTGCGGGGCCGACCCGAGGCCTCTCCCGGGGGGAGCGTTTCGCGTTCCGGCGCGCGCTGGTGGCTCGCGCCGTAGCGCGCGTCCCCCGAAGTGGTGAGTTGAGACCTCTTCGAGACATCGCACATACAGCAGGCTGCCGCCCTCCCGTACCTGAAACAGCTATGCAATGGCAGTCAACTCCCTTGCATTGCAAGGCTTCTGATGGCCAGTGACCTTGCAGAAACGTGCCTGTCAACGTGTGCATATGCGACCGGACCGACCACCCCTCGGAGCCCTACTATCGGCTCGCCATGACAGCAGCAGGGAAGCACCAGGTGAGCCGGACGGAGACCCCCCGGCGCAGCGGCCGGCCAGGACGGGCGGGGATCCGTGATGTGGCCGCCGCGGCCGGGGTCTCGATCACGACCGTCTCCGACGCGCTCAACGGCAAGGGCAGGCTCCCGGACGCCACCCGCCGCCATGTCCGCGAGGTCGCCGAGCGCCTGGGCTACCGCCCGTCCGCCGCGGCCCGAACCCTCCGTACGGGCAAGTCGGGCCTGATCGGCCTGACCGTGACCACGTACGGGAATGAACCTTTCACCTTCACCGAATTCGCGTACTTCGCGGAGATGGCGAGAGCCGCGACCTCCGCGGCGCTCGCCCGCGGCTACGCCCTCGTCATCCTCCCCGCCACCTCCCGGCACGACGTCTGGTCGAACGTCGCGCTCGACGGGACCGTCGTCATCGACCCCTCCGACCAGGACCCGGTCGTCACCGAACTCGTCCGCCAGGGACTGCCCGTGGTCTCGGACGGCCGCCCGGCCGGGACGCTTCCCGTCACCGCCTGGGTCGACAACGACCACCGGGCCGCCGTGCTCGACCTCCTCGACCATCTCGCCGCCGCCGGAGCCCGCCGTATCGGCCTGCTGACCGGCAACACCACCGACACGTACACCCGGTTGTCCACCACCGCCTACCTCCACTGGTGCGAACGGGTCGGCCAGGATCCCGTCTACGAGTCCTACCCTGCCCACGACCCCTGCGCGGGGGCGGTCGCCGCCGACCGGCTGCTCGCCCGCCCGGACCGCCCCGACGCGGTCTACGGGCTCTTCGACCCCAATGGGACCGACCTCCTCGCGGCGGCCCGCCGCTACGGACTGCGGGTCCCCGAGGACCTGCTGCTGGTCTGCTGCAGCGAGTCCACCGTGTACGCGGCCACCGAGCCGCCCATCACGACGCTCTCGCTGAAGCCCCGCCGCATCGGCACGGCCGTCGTCCAGCTCCTCATCGACGCCATCGAAGGGGTCGAGCACGACGGGCCGGTGGAGCAGGTCATACCGACGGAGCTCATCGTCCGGACCTCCTCGCAACGACGCCCGCCGCGCACCACGGTCAGCGCGCCACGCTCCCCCAGCGGGGACTGATCATCTCTTTTCGGACTAATCAGCCGGTGAACCGTGCGTGCGCCCGGATTCACCACCCCTGGTGCGTCACACAGATCGATCCGCATTCCTATGATGGGCGCACGACACCGCGGACCACCTCTACCAGGCAAGGCCCGTCAGGTGTACGGCGGCGCGACGGTGGTGGAGGGGTCGATGACTCAGGGGGCCGGTCAGGAACCCGTGGTGCGGACGGCGACGTTGCGTGACTTCCGGGTTCCGCCGTATGCGCAGACGCCCGTGCCACCGCAAGCGCAGGCGGCACCTCCTTCCCCGGTGCCACCGCGGGTGCCGGAACCGAACCCTCCGGCGCCCGGCGCCTCCGTGCCCCCGGCAGTGCCGCCGCGCGCTCCCGCCCCGCCCCGGCCGCCGCATCCCGGCAACGCCGTCGTGGGCGGCGACCAGCCGGAGGGCTACACCCCGACCGAGCGGGACCTCCCGGTCATCCGTCGCGGCGACACGGTCCAGGTGCGGACCGTTCCCGAGCAGCGCCCCCTGGCCGAGGACAGCCGCGGCCCGCTCTTCGTCGTCGGGGACGTCCACGGCTACCTCGACGAGCTGCTCGCCGCCCTCGGCGCGCAGGGCCTCATCGACGCCGACGGGAACTGGGCCGCGGGCAACGCCCGCCTGTGGTTCCTCGGCGACTTCACCGACCGCGGGCCCGACGGCATCGGGGTCATCGACCTCGTCATGCGACTCTCCGCCGAGGCGGCGGCGGCCGGCGGCTACTGCAAGGCCCTGATGGGCAACCACGAGCTGCTGCTGATCGGCGCCAAGCGGTTCGCCGACACCCCCGTCAACTCCGGGGCCGGCACCGCCACCTTCCAGGCCGCCTGGCTGCTCAACGGCGGCCAGAAGACCGACATGGAGCGCCTCCAGGACGTCCACCTCCAGTGGATGTCCCGGCTCGACGCGGTCGTCGAGGAGGACGGGCATCTGCTGATGCACTCCGACACGACGGCCTACCTCGACTACGGGTCCACCATCGAGGACGTCAATGACACGATCACGGCCATTCTCACGCGCAACGACGCCGACGAGTGCTGGGACCTCTTCCGCAAGCTCACCAAGCGGTTCGCCTTCCGGGACGAGGGCGGCGCCCAGGCGGTGCGCGAGCTGCTGACGACGTACGGCGGACAGCGCGTCGTCCATGGTCACAGCCCCATTCCCTACCTCCTGGGCGAGGTCGGCGCCGAGGACGGCGAGGACGGCGCGGGGCCCGTGATCAACGGCCCGCACGTGTACGCGGACGACCTCGCCATCGCCATGGACGGCGGAGTGACCATGGCCGGAAAGCTATTGGTGGTTCAACTCCCGCTGCATGACTGACCGTCGGCGGGGAAGGCGCTTCAGGTTCCGCCTGCGCCTACCTCGCCGATCGACGGACCCGTCACCGGGCCCAATTCTGGAAACACCCTGTCACCCCGTGCCGTGAGCGCTCTACCATCGGCGTATCAGTGGCAGGCTCTCCTCCGTTTCCGCCCGATCGCCCGGTCTCCACGCGGGCAGCCGGGCACCGACGGAGCATCGGGGGATGCAGATGACAAGCGCTCCGCACCTGCTGGCCGAGGACGGACCCGAGTACGAGCGGATCCTGGGCGACGCACTGCGCCACGCTCATGAACGCCCGGACCTGGAGGGCGTCGGGGACCGGCTCAACACCGAACAACTGCGCACCATGGCGCTCAGCGCCACCGCGCTGATCACCGCGGCCGCGGCCACCGAGTACGAGCACTACGTGAAGGCCCGCGGCGAACTGCGCCGCGCGGCGACCGCGGAGGGGATCGACGGGGGCACGGCCACGGACGGGCCGCAGAGCACGGCGGCCGGCTCGGGCGCCGGCATAGGCGCGGTCATCACGGTCCTGACCCCGCTGCTGGCCGGCTCCGCGGCCGTCATCTTCCTGCTCGTCGGCTATCTGCTGAAGGCGGTCGGCCCGTCGGTGACCTTCGGCGGCTCGTTGGTCGCGGCCGGGTGGTTCTTCGCCGCGGTCGCCGCCGCGGCGATCCTGGTCGCGGCCGTCGGGCTGCTCGTCACCGCGCTCCGCAACGGCGCCACGTCGCTGGCCGCCGAGAACGAGGAGCAGGATCTACCGGAAGACGTCGCACGGGCCAGGGAGGCGTGGCGCCACGCCCTGCTGGAGCGCGGCATCCTCCCGTTCCTCCGGGACGCCCTGGCCGACCCCACCGCGGGACCCGCCGCACGGACCCCGCACCGTTCGCCCAACCGCATCCCGAAGGTCGGGTACAGCAGGCCGGACTTCTCCGGCCCGGACGACGGGCCGGCGGCCGGCCCCGACCGACCTTCACCAGCCCCGATTTCACGAGCCCGGACTTCGGCGGCCCGGAGCACCGGCCGGAGTGAGGTCCGGGTACGGCGAAGGCCGGGGCGGCTGTGTGCCGCGCCCGGCCTCACGGTTCTCCGGAACGTACCGGGGCCGTCGGTCAGACGGCCGGAACCAGCTTCGGGTTGGCACCGTGCTCGTTCGTCTCCGGCTTGCCCTCCGAGGCGAGGAAGACGAGCAGGATGATGCCGCCGACCAGCGGGACGAACGAGATGAAGAACCACCAGCCCGAGCGGCCGGTGTCGTGCAGACGACGCACCATGACCGCCAGCGACGGAACGATGACCGCGGCGATGTAGAGGAAGTACGGGATCTGCGTGTCGATCGCCATGCCGAGCGCCGACAGCACCACGGCGATGATGAAGTTGAAGAGCACGAACATCCAGTACTCCTTGCGGCGCGCGCGTCCGCTGAAGCCTGCGTAGTTCTTGAGTACGTCCAGGTACCAGTTCACTGTGATTCCCTCCCCGGCCCCCGTTGCGAGGGGGCGCCAATTTCAAGCCAAGCAAGCCGGAAAGTAAGCCACAGATAAGTAAAGGGTCAAGCGCAGGTGACCTGCGGACCAAACGTACATACAGCTGCCACACGACTGTGTCCATACTGTCGCTTGACAAGGTGGCCAACCCTGCCAAAGCAGCTCGAACTGGCTGTAGTTGCTCGGTAAGCCACAGAACGCCCATACACGCCTGGCCGGATCGGGCCTCTGTCCCGCGGAGAAGCCGACCGCCGGGAAAGGCCCGGCGGTCGGCCCGTATCAGTCGGCGATGGGCAGGTAGACCCGGTTGCCGGCGGCCGCGAACTCCTTCGACTTCTCGGCCATGCCCTCCTCGATCTCCTCCTGCGAGCCACCGTGCCGGCGCCGGATGTCCTGGGAGATCTTCATCGAGCAGAACTTCGGCCCGCACATCGAGCAGAAGTGCGCCGTCTTCGCCGGTTCGGCGGGCAGCGTCTCGTCATGGAACTCCCGTGCCGTGTCCGGGTCGAGGGCCAGATTGAACTGGTCCTCCCAGCGGAACTCGAACCGCGCGTCGGAGAGGGCGTCGTCCCACTCCTGCGCACCCGGGTGCCCCTTGGCCAGGTCGGCCGCGTGGGCGGCGATCTTGTAGGTGATGACGCCCGTCTTCACGTCGTCCCGGTTCGGCAGCCCCAGGTGCTCCTTGGGCGTGACGTAGCAGAGCATCGCGGTGCCCCACCAGGCGATCATCGCGGCGCCGATGCCCGAGGTGATGTGGTCGTAGGCGGGCGCGACGTCCGTGGTCAGCGGGCCGAGCGTGTAGAACGGCGCCTCCTCGCAGATCTCCTGCTGGAGGTCGATGTTCTCCTTGATCTTGTGCATCGGGACGTGCCCGGGGCCCTCGATCATGGTCTGGACACCGAACCGCTTCGCGACCGTGTTCAGTTCGCCCAGAGTGCGCAGCTCGGCGAACTGCGCCTCGTCGTTGGCGTCCGCGATCGAGCCGGGACGCAGCCCGTCGCCCAGGGAGTAGGTGACGTCGTACGTCGCGAGGATCTCGCAGAGCTCCTCGAAGTGCTCGTAGAGGAACGACTCCTTGTGGTGGGCCAGACACCAGGCCGCCATGATCGAGCCGCCGCGCGAGACGATGCCGGTCTTGCGACGGGCCGTCAGCGGGACGTACGGCAGGCGCACACCGGCGTGCACCGTCATGTAGTCCACGCCCTGCTCGGCCTGTTCGATGACGGTGTCCTTGTAGATCTCCCAGGTCAGCTCCTCGGCCCGGCCGTCGACCTTCTCCAGCGCCTGGTAGAGCGGGACGGTGCCGATCGGCACGGGGGAGTTGCGCAGCACCCATTCACGGGTGGTGTGGATGTTGCGGCCGGTGGACAGGTCCATGACCGTGTCGGCGCCCCACTTCGTCGCCCAGGTCATCTTGTCCACCTCCTCCTCGATGGAGGAGGTGACGGCCGAGTTGCCGATGTTGGCGTTGACCTTCACCAGGAACCGCTTGCCGATGATCATCGGCTCGATCTCGGGGTGGTTGACGTTGGCCGGGAGCACCGCCCGGCCCTGGGCGATCTCCTCGCGGACGACCTCAGGCTCCACGTTCTCCCGGATCGCCACGTACTCCATCTCCGGGGTGATCTCCCCCCGTCGGGCGTACGCGAGCTGGGTGACGGGACGTCCGTCGCGGCTGCGGCGCGGCTGGCGCGGGCGGCCGGGGAAGACGGCGTCGAGGTTGCGCAGTCCGCCGCGCGGCGAGGTGTGCTTGAGCCCGTCGTCCTCGGGGCGGGCGGGCCGGCCCGCGTACTCCTCGGTGTCGCCGCGGGCGATGATCCAGTTCTCCCGCAGGGGCGCGAGGCCCCGGCGGACATCGGTGTCGATGGAGGGATCTGTGTACGGCCCGGACGTGTCGTACAGCGTCACGTCCTCGCCGTTGGTGAGGTGCACCTGTCGAACCGGCACCAGGAGGTCCGGGCGCGAGCCCTGGACGTACCCCTTGTGCCAGCCGATGGACTTCCCGGCCTCGTCGTTCGGCGTCCCGTCGCCCGGCGTCGTGCCGTTCGGCGTTCCGTCGTTCTGTTTCGAGGCAGGCGTGCGTGCGTCCGCTGTGGTCATGAGACCTACTCCCTACGCCGGCATTACCCGGTAACAGGTTCGGCGGTCGGCGCAGCGTTTCCCGTACGGATGTACGGCGATCAGCGCCCTCTCAGCCCGGTGCTCCGAGCTCCCGCGTGTGCAAAGGTGCCTCCACGCTAGCGTCCTTTCCGGCGAGCTGACCAGAGGGCCCTCGTGTTCTTGCGATGATCGCCCCGTGACCTCCCCCCAAAGCGACCCCGCTCCCCAGCCGCCCCAGGGCCACACCCACGGCCACACACACAGCCACGGGCCGGCCGCTCCGGTCTCCCGGCACCTGCGCAAGGTGATCGCCGCCGTGCTGATCCCGTTCGCGACGGCGGTCGTCGTCGGCCTGATCGCGTTCTGGCCCGGAGGCGCGCCCGACCACGAGCGCACCGGCGTCGGATTCGACCGGCAGACCCAGGACGGCAAGGTCGTCCAGGTCGTGAAGGTCGACTGCGCGGACGTCAACGCCGCGCAGGTGCCCCCGACCGGCGACACCTCCACGCCCTCGGGCCGCGAGGCCGTCAACGAGCAGGAGGGGGAGTGCGCGAAGGCCACCATCGAGGTGACCAGCGGTGACGACAAGGGCCGGAAGTTCGTCGAGGTGGTCCAGCCGGACGCCCCCCGACAGCTGAAGGAGGGGCAGGGCGTGGTCGTCGCGTACGCCCCCGACGCGCCGCGCGACCTCCAGTACTCGGTGACCGACGTGAACCGGAAGGTCCCCATGGCGGTGCTGGCCGGGATCTTCGCGCTGGCGGTGGTCCTGGTGGGCAGGATGCGCGGGGTGATGGCGCTGGTGGCGCTGGTCGTGTCGTTCGCCGTACTGACCCTGTTCATCCTCCCGGCGATCCTGCAGGGCTCGAACCCGCTGGTCGTGGCGGTGATCGGGGCCAGCGCGATCATGCTGGCGGCCCTCTATCTGTGCCACGGGGTCACGGCCCGTACCTCGGTCGCGGTCGTCGGCACGCTGATCTCGCTGCTGCTGATCGGGCTGCTGGGCTCCCTGTTCATCGGCTGGGCGAGCCTGAGCGGCAACACCGACGACAACACCGGCCTCATCCACGGCCTCTACCCGGACATCGATATGAGCGGTCTGTTGCTGGCCGGTGTCATCATCGGTTCGCTCGGGGTGCTCGACGATGTGACGGTCACCCAGACCTCGGCCGTCTGGGAACTTCACCAAGCGGACCCGCGGATGGGTTGGAAGGGTCTGTACCGGGCAGGTATCCGTATCGGAAGGGACCACATCGCCTCGGTGGTCAACACCCTGGTGCTGGCGTACGCGGGCGCGGCGCTGCCGCTGCTGCTGCTCTTCTCCATCGCCCAGAGCAGCGTGGGGACGGTGGCCAACAGCGAGCTGGTCGCCGAGGAGATCGTCCGCACGCTGGTCGGATCGATCGGCCTGGTCGCCTCGGTGCCGGTGACCACGGTGCTCGCCGCGCTGGTCGTCTCCGCGGACCGTCCGGGATCCGGCGGCGCACAGGCGGCTACGGCCGCACCCGCGCGGACGGGTCGGGGCCGTCGTCGTAAGGCGGGGTGACCGGGCATCGGGGGCACGCGCGGTCAGCCCGCGTTCTGCTCCTCGGCGAGGATGCGGCCGAGCGCGTCCTCCAGATTCCCGTCGAAGTCACCCAGAGTGTGCTCCTGGCCGAGCGGCACGAGCTTGTCCGTCCGATCGAGGAACGCCACCAGCGGCGCCGTCCCCGCCCGGAACAGCGCACGGTCCGCGCCGACCTGAAGGCGGATGTGCACATCGGCGAGGCCCTCGGGCTCGGTCGGGCCGATGTGCACATCTCCGTCGCCGCTCGGGCTGTTGAGCCCGTCCAGCAGCAGTTCACGGCCGAACGCCCAGGTCACAGGGGCATCGCCGGGAAGGTGGAACGTCATCCGGATGGCGTACGGATCGCCGACCTCGTACCGGAGCTCCACCGGAATACGAAAAGAGAGCTCCTCGGAGACGAGGAAGCTCATCATGACCTCTGCTTGAACCGACTCGCGCATCGTTCAACCCCGCAGTAGATGAATCTGGCCAGGAATGATCCCCCATGGCCCTATTGACGCCATCGTGGTGCACGCGATAGCAGATCACAAGGAGTGATTTTTCAGATACTGATAGAGAACACGAACGAACGCAAGAGGCTGGCGACTTCGCCACGTAGTTGTTCGACTGCGGGCAGCAACCGATCTTCCCGGTCCAGGGGTACGGAAATGGCCATCGCCGCAATGGTGGCACCGGCCGTGACGGGAATCGCGGCGCACACGGTCCCCAGTGCGTACTCCTGGCGTTCGATGACCGGTTCACCTCGACGGAGGGTGCGCAGCCGTTCCAGAAGTGTGGCGCGATCTCGCACTGAGTAACGGGTGAGAGGGCGCACGGGGTGTCGGTCGAGGTGGTCCTCGCGGGCTCGCTCGTCGAGTTGGGAGAGCAGACACTGGCCGATGGCGTGCGCGTGGGCGGTTTCCCGGAACGAGGCCCACTCCTCCACGGCCGGGGTGTCGGGGGCGTCCGCGACCGCGATGAGGTCGATCTCGCCGTCGCAGTAGACGGCGCAGTACACCGGGGCTCCGATGACGTCCCGCCAGCGGCCGAGGGAGTCGGCTACGGAGGCGGGGCGCGGGCGGCTCCGGACCCCGGGGGCGAGGGTCAGGTTCTCGGCGGCCGCGCCGAAGAGGAAGACGCCGTTCTCGCGGCGGAGATAGCCCTCATGGGTCAGGGTGCGCAGCAAGTGGTACGCGGTCGGGAGCGGAAGCCCCGCCTCACGTGCCAGTTGCTTGGCGGGCGCCCCGTCCCGATGGGTGCCCACAGCCTCCAGCAGCCTCAACGCCCGCTGAACCGAACCGATCAACGTCGGCACAGCGGTGCTAGATGCCGTGGTCAAGGGCCACCCCCAGGCATGGTGACGGGCCGTCGGCCCTCCCGTGGGGGCCGCCCCCACGGGCCTGCCGCGATCCCGAGGACCGGGGATCCGGCCCGTGACCGGCGAGGACCGGTCCGGGCGCCGACGATCGAAGGCCAACGACCGGACTGTCGTACCCAGGACCGATCAGGTGATCGATATGGTGACGGAAGGTCACATTCCGGATGGCGGCAGTGGTTTGTCACTGTATCGGCCGCCTGTGGCAGACGGGTGGTTTCCTCCGGGACTTAGCTCTGCTGGGCTAATCTCCCGCCCGGCGCTGACCTCACCCCGTCCTGCGGGCCCGGGACGAAGGGGCCGGAAGGAGCGGACCGCCCCCCATGGCGACCCGCGTTCCGTGTACTACCAGTCACCACGCGAGGACGACGACGACGTGAACTTGCGGACGACGAAGATCAGCCCGCCGACCACGACGACGAAGACCAGCGCCTTGAAGAGCAGGCTGATCACGAAGCCGACGACGCTGGCGATCAACCCGCCGAACACGAAGATCGCAATGACGGGCACCGCGATCCACTTCACCCACCAGGGCATTCCCGCGAATATCTCCCGCACGGCCATCGCCTCTACCTCGTCTCTCTGAGTCCTTGCCTCGATGCTAGAGGCGCGAAGGCCTCCCGCGGGGGGCGGGCAGCCCTTGAAGACCCCTGATCGAGCCCCTAGGGACCCCGGGTACGGGCGCAGCGGATCCCCGGGGACGAGCGCATCGGATCCCCGGGGAAGCTGGACTCTCGGGCGCCGGGAATCAGCCCTCGGGCGGCGAGAAGACGACCATCACCCGCAGATCCTCGGTGATGTGGTGGAACTTGTGGGCCACGCCCGCGGGCACGTAGACGACGCTCCCCCTGCCGACCTGCGTCGTCTCCGTCCCCACCGTGATCGATGCCCGCCCGCTGACGACGAAGTAGACCTCGTCCTGCTGGTGCGGCTGCTGCGGATCGAGCTCTCCCGCGTCCAGCGCGTACAGGCCGACCGACATATTGCGTTCCCGCACGAACTGCAGGTAGGCACCGTCGTTGGCGGCCCGCTCCGCCTCGAGTTCGTCCAGTCTGAATGCCTTCATGGCCCGTCCCGCCCCTTGTACCCACGCTGTCGGCTGTGCCCGCGCTGCCGGTGTCCACCACCGATCATGTCTGCCACGATCAGACACATGAAGAATTTCGTAGTCAAGACGATCGCCAACGCGGGTGCGCTGGCCGTCGCCATCTGGCTCATCGGCGACATCACGCTGGAGGGGGGCAGTACGGGGCGCAAGGCCCTCACCCTGATCCTGGTCGCGCTGATCTTCGGCTTGGTGAACTTCCTGGTGAAGCCGGTGGTCCAGCTCCTGACGTTCCCGTTGTTCATCCTGACGCTGGGGTTGATCACCCTGGTGGTCAACGCCCTGATGCTGATGCTGACCTCCTGGCTGGCCGGCGTGTTCGATCTCAGCTTCCACGTCGAGGGCTTCTGGACGGCGGTGCTCGGCGGACTGATCATCTCGGTCGTGTCCTGGGCGCTCAACGTCGTCCTGCCCGACGAGAACTGATTCCGGTACTCGGTATTCCGGACATCCGGGGAAGGCCGCTCCCAGGGTCTCTGGAAGAGTGCGGGGGACACCGGTCCACCACCGGGAGAACAGCGAAGGAGCAGGCATGAGCACCATGGGCGACGGAACGCGCGCGGTACGCGCCGGGCTTCCCGAACCGGAGCAGTTCGGCCCCACCCTCCCCGGCCCCGTCTTCGCCGCGCACTTCCACCTCTCCGGCGAACCGGTGGGTCCTTACACCTACGGCCGAGAGACGAACCCGACCTGGACCCACCTGGAGCGGGCCATCGGTGAGCTGGAGGCTCCCGGTGAGGATGTGGGCACCACCGTGTTCGCCTCCGGCATGGCGGCGATCACCGCGGTGCTGCTCTCCCAGGTCCGTTCGGGCGACGCCGTGGTCCTGCCCGACGACGGCTACCAGGCACTGCCGCTCGTACGGGAGCAACTGGAGGCGTACGGGGTCGAGGTCCGGACCGCGCCGACCGGCGGCGACGCCCAGCTGGCGCTGCTGGCCGGGGCGAAGCTGCTCTGGATCGAGAGCCCGTCCAACCCGGGCCTGGACGTCTGCGACATCCGGCGACTGGTCGAGGCCGCGCACGCGGCGGGTGCGCTGGTCGCCGTCGACAACACCCTGGCCACCCCGATCGGCCAGCGTCCGCTGGAGCTGGGCGCCGATTTCTCGGTCGCGAGCGACACCAAGGGCATGACCGGGCACGGCGACATCCTGCTCGGCCATGTGACCTGCCGCGATCCCCGGCTGACGGCGGACGTACGGCGCTGGCGCAAGGTCGTCGGGGCGATTCCGGGGCCGATGGAGGCCTGGCTGGCGCATCGTTCGCTGGCCACCCTCCACCTGCGCATCGACCGGCAGTGCACCACCGCCCTCGCTCTCGCCGAGGCGCTGACGAAGCGTGCGGAGGTCACCGGGCTGCGGTATCCGGGACTGCCCACCGACCCGTCACACGTCGTCGCGGGGCGCCAGATGCGGCGTTTCGGATCCGTGGTGTCCTTCGAGCTGGCCGACCGGGAGACCGCGGAGCGCTTCCTGTCCGCGCTGCGCCTGGTCGACGACGCGACGAGCTTCGGCGGCGTCCGGTCCACCGCGGAGCGCCGGGGCCGCTGGGGCGGCGACGCCGTCGCGGAGGGCTTCATCCGCTTCTCGGTCGGCGCCGAGGACCCCGAGGACCTGCTTGCCGACGTCGAACAGGCGCTGAACACGGCGGTCCGGTAGGCCGGGGGAGTTTCAGACGGTCCTGCACGGGCCACTCTCTTGCCATGACCGAACGTCCTGTGGTCAAGCGCACCGCACGCGCCGTCCTGCTCGACGGCGACGACCTCATCCTGATCAAGCGCACAAAGCCGGGGGTCGATCCGTACTGGCTCACGCCCGGCGGCGGGGTCGAGCCGGAGGACGCCACCGTCGTCGAAGCACTGCACCGCGAGGTCGACGAGGAGCTGGGCGCCAAGATCGTCGACGTGGTCCCGTGCTTCGTCGACACCGTGGAACACATCGCGGACGGCGGCGTGACGGGAGTGAAGGTCCAGCACTTCTTCGTCTGCCGACTGGCGTCGATGGACGTCTCCCTGCGGCACGGCCCGGAGATCGACGAGCCCACCGGGGAGTACGAGATCGTCCGGGTGCCGTTCAGCCGGGTCGGGATCGCGGCCGTGCACCTCGTTCCGCTGTCCCTGCGGCACTACCTCGACGGCAACATCGAAGGCGTACGGGCGATGCACGCCCCCGACCTGGGCTGACACCCTGCGCGTACTACTCCCCAGCGGGTACCCATGGATACTCCCGCTGCCACACGCTCCGGGAAGCCCCTCTCTCGGCATCGTGTTTCACGTGAAACCGCGCAAGCGCCCCGTACGCCGAGGAATCCTCGTCGCCCCTGTCGCCGGCTCCGTCAGCTGGCTCGGCCTCTCCGTCGGCCTGCTGACGCTCGGCATCGCCGCGTTCGCCACCGGAGATCCGGCCACCGCGGGGCCGCCACCCGGTCCATGAAGATCTACGGGGACTGGCTGGTGGCCCCGGTGGCCTTGCTCGCCCTGGTGAGCGGCCTGGTGCTGTCGCGGGGCACTCCGTGGGGCCTGGCCCGGCAACTCTGGGTGTGGCCGGGGACTCACCCGGCGCGGCAGGCGGCTGCGGATCTCGGCCAGTTCCGCGAAATCGGTGGACGCGCGATCACCCCGTCAGACAGCCTGACCCCATGCACAGCCCATCACCCCTCTCCCTCGTCGAGCTGCCCGTCCGGCGCCTGAACCGGGGAGACCTGGTCCCGTGCGCCGATCTCTGCGAGGACCGCGGCTGGCCACGCGACGAACACCGATGGGGGCTGCTCCTCTCGGCCGGCACCGGATACGGGATCGACGCCCCGGACGGCAAGGGCCTGGCGGGGACCTGCCTGACCATGCCCTACGGGCCCGGCCTCACCGCGGTCGGCATGCTGCTCGTCGCCGACCGCTACGGACGTCGGGGGCTCGCCCGCCGGCTCATGCGCCACGTGATGGAAGCCGTGGGGGACACCCCGCTCGTCCTGTACGCCACCGAACAGGGACAGCCGCTCTACGAGGACCTCGGCTTCTCCCCCGTGGGCCGGGCCGAACGCGTCGGCGGCCGTTTCGGAGCGGGCGGCCCCGACAGCTCTCCCGCCCCCTCGGCCTCTCGCCCGTCCGTGACCACCCGCCCGGCAGCGGCGGACGACCTGCGGGCGTTGGTCCGGCTCGACCTCCCCGTGTTCGGCGCCGACCGGACGCATCTGCTCGCCCGGCTGCCCGCCTTCTCCGACCGGCTCCAGGTCGCCGAGGAGCACGGCGAGCTGATCGGCTACGCGGCGCTCTGGCCGAGCGGGCAGGCCGAGGTGGTCGGGCCGCTGATCGCCCGGGACACGGCCACCGCGCAGGCTTTGGTCGCGGCCCTGGCCGCCACGACGGACCGGCCGCTGCGCACCGACGTCCACGCCGCGCACCAGGAATTGCTGGGCTGGCTGGTGGAGCGGGGGCTGGATCCCCTCACCCGGACCACCGTGATGACCTACAACATCACGGACCTGCCCGGCGATGCCGCCCGCAGGTTCGCCCCGCTCACCCTCGCGACGGGCTGACGCGAGGCAGCCGCACCGCCACGAGGACGGTGCGGCTGCTTCGCGATGTGTCCCCGGGGGGCGGCTCAGTGCCGGGCCGCTGCCGCGACGGCCGGCTCGGGAACGCTCCCGTCGACGATCCGGCTCTGGCCGCTCTCCCGGCGCTCCAGCAGGCCGGAGAACACGGCCAGGACCAAGGCCGACGCGGCGAGCGCGGCGCCGACCCAGTTGGGAGCGGTGTAGCCGAGGCCTGCCGCGATCACGAGGCCACCGAGCCAGGCGGCGAGGGCGTTGCCCAGGTTGAACGCCCCGATGTTGACCGCGGAGGCCAGCGTCGGCGCACCCGCCGCCTGGTCGAGGACCCGCTTCTGCAGCGGAGGCACGGTCGCGAAGCCCAGGGCGCCGATCAGAACGATGGTGACGGCCGCGGCGATCTTGTTGTGGGCGGTCACGGTGAACAGGCCGAGCACCACGGCGAGCGAGCCGAGCGAGACGTACAGCATGGGCATCAGGTGGCGGTCGGCGAACCGGCCGCCGACCAGGTTGCCTCCCACCATGCCGAGGCCGAAGAGAACGAGCAGCCAGGTGACGGAAGAGGCCGAGTAGCCGGCGATCCCGGTCATCATCGGGGTGATGTACGTGATCGCGGCGAAGACTCCGCCGAAGCCCAGGACAGTCATGGCCATGGCCAGCAGGACCTGGACATTGCGGAACGCGGCCAGCTCGTGGCGGATGCGCACGCCTTCCGGCCGGGGCTGGCCCGGTACGAGCTTCGCGACGCCGAGCAGTCCCACGACGCCCAGAACGGCGACGAGGAGGAACGTGGTCCGCCAGCCCGCGGTCTGTCCGATGAAGGTGCCCAGCGGAACGCCGACGACGTTGGCGACGGTGAGCCCGGTGAACATCATGGCGATGGCCCCGGCCTTCTTCCGCGGGGCGACCAGATCGGCCGCGACCACCGAGCCGATGCCGAAGAAGGCACCGTGCGCGAGGGAGGCGATCACCCGTCCGGCGAGCATGACTCCGAAGACGGGGGCGAGCGCAGACACCACGTTGCCCACGATGAAGAGCCCCATGAGAAGCATCAGCATGCGCTTGCGGGTGACCCGCGTGCCGAGCAGCGTCATCAGCGGGGCGCCGAGGACCACACCGAGCGCGTAGCCGGTCACCAGGAAGCCCGCGGTCGGGATCGAGACCTGGAAGTCACCGGCGACCTCGGGGAGCAGCCCCATGATCACGAACTCGGTCGTTCCGATCCCGAATGCCCCGATGGCGAGGGCGAGGAGCGCGAGCGGCATGGGTTGCACCTTCCCTGAAGATTGCGTCTGCGCCTTATGAGCGTCCACAATAATTGCAGACGCTGATTAATTGCAAGCGCGGGCTATTGCAGGCGTCCCCTATCCTGGAGTCACGCAGCTCCCGCCCGGAGGAGAGACATGACAGCGACCGGCCCCGCCCTGACCGCCATCGCGCAGAGCTGGTGCGCGCTCTCCCTGCTCCACGGGAAGATCGAGGCCCGGATCGAGCGGGCCCTCCAGGCCGGCCACGGGCTCAGCGCCCGCGAGTACTCCCTGCTCGACGTGTTGAGCAGGCAGCACAACGGCATCGGCGGACATCTCCAGATGAAGCAGGTCGCCGACGCCGTGGTCCTCAGTCAGAGCGCCACCACCCGGCTCGTCACCCGGCTTGAGGACCGGGGGCTGCTGACCCGCTACCTGTGCGACACCGACCGCCGCGGCATCTACACCGACGTCACCGAGGCCGGCCTCACGCTGCTGGAGGCCGCCCGGCCGACGAACGACAACGCACTGCGGGCGGCACTGGACGAGGCGGCCGAGAACCCTGAGCTCGCCCCTCTCGTCAGGGCCGTCGAAGAGCTCAAGGTCCCGGTCTGACCGAGCCTGACCGGCGCGGCACCCCCCGGGGCCGTCCTAGGATGCCGATCATGAGTGATCTCGCCATACGACCCGCCGTCCCGGACGACCTGCCCGCGGTGGTCGCGATGCTCGCCGACGACCCTCTGGGCGCGCAGCGCGAGTCACCGGACGACCTCGCCCCCTACCAGAAGGCGCTCCAGCGGCTGGCCGACGACCCCAACCAGCACGTGGTCGTCGCCGTTCGCGAGGACCGGGTCGTCGGCACACTGCAACTGACCGTCGTCCCGGGGCTGTCCCGCCGCGGCGCGACCCGCTCCATCATCGAGGGGGTCCGCATCCACGCCGACGAGCGCGGCAGCGGCCTCGGCACCCAGCTCATCCAGTGGGCGGTGGACGAATCCCGCCGTCAGAACTGCCAGTTGGTGCAGCTGACCTCGGACGTCACCCGCGAGGACGCGCACCGCTTCTACGAACGGCTGGGGTTCACCGCCAGCCATGTGGGCTTCAAGCTGGCGCTCTGACGAGCGCGGACGGGTGGGCGTCTCACAGACGGGTGGGCGTCTCACATGAAACGCGGGTGGGTGTTTCACGTGAAACACCCACCCGCTACCCGGCCGGAAGCTCAGTCGGCGAGCCCGCGCCAACCCTCCGCGTCCACGCCGCCGGGCACGGCCGCACCCGCCTCGTACGGCTCCCGGGTGAAGACGAACGAGCCGAGGTCGAGGTGGTCCACCGAGCCGTCGTCCTTGCGTACGACACGCAGGGTCTCCCCCGCGTAGTAGTCGTTCTGGCCCATCCAGGTGCCGTCCGGGCGGTACGTGAAGGCCGCGCCTCGCCCCTTGCCGCCCAGCGGCGTGAGCTGTAGGCCCCGGTCCCCCGTGAGCCTCAGCGTGACCGGGTGGGTGCCCCAGTGCCAGATCCCGGTCAGCGCGAGCAGCTCGTCGTCCACCTCGGGCAGCGGGCGCCAGGGCTCCGGGATCCGCGGCTCCGCCTCCGCCACGATCCCCAGGAGTTCGGCGGCCACCATCGCGGCGGGCAGCCCCGAGGTGACGTTGGCGAGAACGACCGCGGCCACGTCGTCCTCCTCGCTGACCCAGAGGCCGGCGACGAACCCGGGAAGCGATCCCGAATGCCCGAAGAGCACGCGCTCTTCGCCCCCGACGATCTGGAGCCCGAGACCGTAACCGCTGCCGCCTGTCTCGGCCGGTGCGGCGGGCGTCCGCATCTCCTGTACGGAGGAGGCCGACAAGACCCGGTCGTCGCCCTCGGTCAGGAAACCGGCGAACCGCAGCAGGTCCGCGGCGGTGGACCAGAGCTGGCCGGCGGGCGCCATGATCCCGAGGTCCTCGGCGGGTTCGCTCAGCATGACATCGGCCCACGGGTGGACGGCCCAGCCGCCCGCGTGCGGAGCCACGGGCCCGCTCGTCGTGCGGTGCATACCGAGCGGCTCCAGGATCTCGCGGCGCAGCGCCTCCTCCCAGGAGACGCCACGCACCGCTTCCACCAGTGAACCGAGCAGGGTGTAACCAGGGTTGGAGTAGTGATGGCGATGACCGGCCGGATGCCTCTGCGGCCGGTCGCCCAGCACGTCGGCGAGCTCGGGCCGCAGGCCGCCGGGCGTCCGCTCCCACCAGGGGGCGGGTGCTTCGGCGCCCAGCCCCGCGCTGTGGCCCAGCAGCTGAAAGACGCTCACCCCGCCCGCTCCCGTGCCGGGGAGGTGCTTCTCCAAAGGATCGTCCAGGTCGATCAAGCCCTCGTCCCGCAGCCGCAGGACCAGAACGGCGGTGAACGTCTTGGTGATCGAACCGATCCGGTACTGCGTATCGGCGTCGGGAGCATGCCCTTCGACGCACGTACGCGCCCCGCTCCAGGCCGTACGCCCCTGCCGCCGCACCGCGGCCACGAGGGACGGCGCGCGGCCGTCCCGCTGGGCGACGGCGATGCGGTGCAGCAGGGCGCGTCGGGTACTGGGAAGCAGGTCTTCGCCGATGGAAGTCATGGTCCAACCCCTACCCGACGGGCAGCCCCCTGACGAATCCTTTTCCACGGAGTCGCGGCCCGGACCAGCACCGACGACGTCTCCGGTCAGTCGGTGCCGAACTCCATCGCGGCGTGGTCGAGCATCTCTTCGCCACCGGACACCCCGCCGCGTGAGGCGATGACCTCGGCGCCGCCCTGCGGCATCGCGCCGATCAGCCCGGTGGAGGCCGCCTGAGCGGCGCCGATGAGGGCGGGATGGGTCGATCCGACCATGCCGAGGCCGGCGTACTGCTCAAGCTTGGCACGCGAGTCGGCGATGTCGAGGTTGCGCATCGTGAGCTGACCGATCCGGTCCACCGGACCGAAGGCGGAGTCCTCGGTCCGCTCCATCGACAGCTTGTCCGGGTGGTAGCTGAACGCCGGTCCGTCGGTGTCCAGGATCGAGTAGTCGTCACCACGCCGCAGCCGCAGCGTCACCTCCCCGGTGACCGCCGTGCCCACCCAGCGCTGCAGCGACTCGCGGATCATCAGCGCCTGCGGGTCGAGCCAGCGGCCCTCGTACATCAGCCGGCCGAGCCGCCGCCCCTCGTTGTAGTAGTTGTCCAGGGTGTCCTCGTTGTGGATCGCGTTGACCAGCCGCTCGTACACCACGTGCAGCAGCGCCATCCCGGGTGCCTCGTAGATGCCGCGGCTCTTGGCCTCGATCACCCGGTTCTCGATCTGGTCGGACATGCCCATACCGTGCCGTCCACCGATCGCGTTCGCCTCCATCACCAGGTCGACCGGGCTGGCGAACTCTTTGCCGTTGATCGTCACCGGGCGGCCCTGGTCGAAGCCGATCGTCACGGTCTCGGCAGCGATCTCCACCGTGGGGTCCCAGAACCGCACGCCCATGATCGGCTCCACGGTCTCGATGCCGGCGTCGAGGTGCTCCAGAGTCTTGGCCTCATGGGTGGCGCCCCAGATGTTGGCATCGGTCGAGTACGCCTTCTCGCTGCTGTCGCGGTAGGGCAGCTCGTGGGCGATCAGCCACTCCGACATCTCCTTGCGGCCGCCGAGCTCGGAAACGAAGTCCGCGTCCAGCCAGGGCTTGTAGATCCGCAGGTGAGGGTTGGCGAGCAGCCCGTAGCGGTAGAACCGCTCGATGTCGTTGCCCTTGAACGTCGACCCGTCGCCCCAGATCTGTACGTCATCCTCCAGCATCGCCCGGACCAGCAGGGTGCCCGTGACGGCACGGCCGAGCGGCGTGGTGTTGAAGTAGGCGCGGCCACCCGACCGGATATGGAACGCGCCACAGGTGAGCGCGGCCAGCCCTTCCTCGACCAGCGCCGCACGGCAGTCGACCAGGCGGGCGATCTCGGCACCGTACGTCGTCGCGCGCCCGGGCACCGAGGCGATGTCGGGCTCGTCGTACTGGCCGATGTCGGCGGTGTAGGTGCACGGGACGGCACCCTTGTCGCGCATCCACGCGACGGCGACCGAGGTGTCGAGACCGCCGGAGAAGGCGATGCCGACGCGCTCGCCGATGGGCAGGGAGGTAAGGACCTTAGACATAGTAAGAGTATGCATCCCAACGCATGATCATTCAACGTGGCGTGCCCGGGGAACTCCCGCACCGCCCGAGAGGACGCCCCGTCGAGCTCGGACGAGATGCTTCCTCGACGATCAGCGCGTCCACCCGGCCCTGGGCGCGCCGGACCACGCTCGCCGGCCCGAGGCCGTTCTGACACGAGGTCAGGACGGCCCGGCGTGGTGGTCCAGCAGGCGGCCGAGCAACCGGACGAGCTGGTCGCGTTCGGACGGGTTCAGCGGTGCGAGCAGTTCGCCTTCCAGGGCGTCCAGGGTCTCGTCCAGGAGGCACAGGCGCCGGCGGCCCGGTGCGGAGATCGTGATGACGTTGCGGCGCCGGTCGGCGGGATCGGGCGCCCGCCCGACGAGCCCGCGCTCCGCGAGTTCGTTGAGCACACCGACCATGTCGCTCCGGTGGATGCCGGAGCGCTTACTCAGCTCGGCCTGGCTCCCGGGCCCGTACTCCTGCAGCGAGGCGAGCACGGCGTAGTGCCACTTGCGCGCGTCGACCCGTACCAGCCCGTCGTTGATCAGCCGGTCCGACCGCCCGGTCAGCTGCGACAGCAAGCGGCTCGGCCGACGGCGTAGCCGTTCGGGTGTTCTGGGAGAGCCGTCGTCGGGACAGTCCACGGTTTCGGCTCCGTCGGATCCGTCCATGACGTCCACTCTCCTTGCGTCGGGCCGACCGGCGCTGTACGTTCGCTCGCACCAAAACGTTAGTGCCACCAACGTTAGCGCCATGAACGGTAGCGCCTTGACCGTCAACGGCGAACTCCCAGGAAGGAAGAGCCGCCATTCCCAGCAAGACCGTGCAGATCTCCACCGCGGACGGTCTGGCCGACGCCTTCGCCGTCCATCCCGAACACGGCGACCGGCATCCAGGGGTCCTGATGTACGCGGACGCCTTCGGCATCCGTCCCGCACTGCGGGAGATGGCCCGCGAACTGGCCGGGCACGGCTACTACGTGCTCGTCCCCAACTTCTTCTACCGGAACGGGCCGACACCGGTCGTCGATCTTCCCGATCACATCGGAGAAGAGGACCGACCCGCGCTCATCGGCCGACTGATGCCCTTGATCGAGGCCCACACCGCCGAACGCGTCGCGCGCGACGCCGACGCCTACCTCGCGTTCCTCTCGGCCCAGCCCGAGGTAGACGCCGGGCCGGTCGCGGTGACGGGCTACTGCATCGGCGGTCTCCTGGCGACCCGTACCGCCGCGGCCCGCCCCGGACAGGTGGCCGCCGTCGCCGCGTTCCACGCCCCCGTCTCCGCCGACGGGCCCGACAGCCTGCGCCGTCTCACCGCCGAGGTCCACTTCGGCCACGCGGCGACGGACATCACGCCCGAGGCGCTCGGCGAGCTCAACGGTTTCCTGGACACCGCGGGCGTCGGCTACACCTCCGAGATCTACCCCGGCACCGTCCACGGCTTCACCATGTCCGACACCGACGCCTTCGACCCGGCCGGACTGCAGCGCCACTGGGACCGCCTGCTTCCCCTGCTCGCCCGCACCCTGACGGACGCCTGAGGCCCGGAGGCCCCCGGCACCGCCACTCGTCACGCCCGGGTCGCCGCAGGCCGCGCCTGCTCCCGGCCCCGGCTCCGCCCCCCGGGGCCGGGCTGAACCGACTCTTGAAGCTGTCTCACGTCGTGTCATGGCGAGTTCGTCTCAGAAGACATGTCGCTTCCTCAAATGCAGGCCGATGTCTCTGGCCTGCACCCAGGTCGACTACGTAAAGCTCGGAGCCTTTGCGAGGTCTGCGGTCAGCCGAGTTCCTTGGGCCCGTAGTGGGCGACTGCCCCTCCTGTATGCAAGGCCCAGTAGCGGTCTCCGTATGACCAGTGCCACCACTCTGTGGGGTAGTTGACCAGGCCGGCAGCGGTTAGCGCGGTACTCAGGATGTCCCGATGGGAACGCGCCTCGTCGCTGATGTTGTCAGCCTGCGTATAACAAGCGCCCGCGCTCTCCTCCGGGGAGGCGTTCATACGAGTGCCCATGTCAAGCTCGCGCCCGCCGTCGTCAGCGAGCGTCAGGTCAACAGCCGCCCCGGCGCTGTGCGGTGCGATCTCGGGCGGGGACACGTAGCGGCTGGCTGCCGAGCGGATCTGCTCAGCACCCCATTCCGGGTGTTCGACACGCAGTTGAGCTGCGTATTCGTCGAAGTAGCGACGCTGAAGAGATGGCGGGCGGTATCCCTCGACGAACAGCAGCCGCATCCCTTGAGGCAACTGCGTCTGTGCATTGAGGAGTCGATCGAGCACTCCTTCCCGCAGGTGGGCGAAGGCACCAGCGGAGTCCGTCCCCTTCCGTTCGTCGACCAGCAGGGAGCCGTCTCGGCGCACATCCATGAGCCGTTCACCGCACTCGTGAACAGGCACGGATGCAACCTTCGGGTCGGACATCAAAACGATCTCAGTCATCAAGCGATCATCTCGTGGCCTTGCGTCCGCCTCCCGCCGGGATCTTCTGGGCAGCCGTCGCTTCCACCCCGACTCCCGAGTTGGAGGCACCCCCGGCAGCCCGATGCTCCCGCCAACACGCCGACGGGAGCACAGCAGCAACACCTTCACTCGGAGGAGGGGCAGCGGCGACCTGCACATCTCAGTCCAGTGTCGGATCCGACTTTCATACGACATTGCTCGTGAGATTCCGACACGAATTGGAGACCAACAGGCGTGTAGGTTTTCACTTTCGGTGTCATGCGCCGACGCTATGGCCTGGACGTTCCCCTCCAGTCTCAGGACGTGTCGGCAAGCTGCTGTCTCAGATCGATGTCATTTCCTCAGACTGCCCAGCCGGCCGTGCCGGACCTCACGAGCCTGCATCGGCAGCCGTCCGTTCCATCCACTCCCGCACCTTCACTGCTTGCTCGATGCGGTTACCGATGTCCTTCTTGGATGCCGTCTCCAAGGTCTCCGGGATCTTGTCGAAGGTGTCAGGAAGGACGTCGAGGAGACCCCAGATCCGCTCGCCGGTGCTGACGGTCAGCAGTTGCTGGCACCTCCACTGCAGCGGCACCTCGGGACGGTGCGTGAGCCGCTGCACGAGTGTCGGGAACAGGTAGTGCGTCGCTTCTGCGGCGAGGTGCTCTCGTAGCCAGTCGACCGGGAGCCGCTGGCTGAGGCCAAGCATGGCGGCCTCTTGGACCAGGTCCAGGAGCTGAGCGGTGTCGACGGCTCGGACGGTGCGGGGAAGGGGCGGGACCATGTCGCGATGATGCCAAGAAGCCAGTGCGGCGCCGAGAGGTCAGCTGAGCCGGGATGCAATCTGCTGACGGGCAGGGCCCCAGACATCCGTGAACTCCTCGAAGGTGAGTTGTTCGGGGTCGTGGCCTTCCCATTCCGAGACGGGCAGCTCGGAGGTGATCCCGAATCTGCTGTCGTAATCCCCGAGGCGGCTTGCGTCGCGGGCCCGCTGCCACTCGGCGAGGGAAGCAGCTGCGATCGGGACCAACTCAGGCCCTTCGAGTTCGACCTGCCGGATCACCCAGCCTTCGGCGTCGACCTCGAAGTAGAACCAGGTGTCTTCCTCGTCCCAGTAACAGCGCATCCATGTGGTCACCGGGCCATGATGCCGGGCCAGATGCGCCGCCCTACTCCGTTCTGTCTCATGCTTGGGCGACGAATCCTGCGGATCGGTCGAGCTGGAAAGGAGAGCCGACCCGGGTTGGATCCCAGCCTTGATCCCGTGCCTCTCGAATGCTGGCAGCAACGTGAGCCGGACGAATGGGCTCCGTCTCGACGCCCACCCAGTTGCTGGGATGGGCCTGACCGCTGGTGACGATCAACGTCGTGCCCGGCTCGCTGCCGCTGGCCGCCTCAACCGCATAGGTCATCGGTGACCAGCAGAGTCCCTGCATGTAGGAGGGCTTCCTGCGGATCCGCCAGCGATACTCGATCCCGTCAACGGTTATGCGCCGGGAACCCTTCTTGTTCAGCGCCATCTTCGCCTCCTCCGCTGTTGGACTGTGCTGTGTCGCCGCGGTCGCGAAAAGCAGGTTGCACGCGAACGTACCGAACGTTATCGCCGACAAGCACCTTCGTGACTACGGATGGGTTGATCAGCCCATAAGTTGGTGTCAGTGCCGAGCGACCCGGCGCATCGCACCCACCACGGGTGCACTCACCGCGATCGGAGAGCACCGTGAAGAACAGACCGTTGTGGCGAGTGGTTGACAACGAGAGCGGTACCCAGTCCATCGTCAGCACGCCCTCCGAGGCGGTCGCGTTCGTCAACAGCCGGTTCGACACCGATGACGACGACAAACCCTTCAGCATCACCGAGGTCGGCCCTCTCCTTCCGAAGCCACTCGAGATCATCACCGCATGGGCCGCCGAGAAGGACGGCGAGCGAACCGACGGGCGTACTGCCCCGATCACCATCAGGCCGGTTGTGACGGACAACGCCAGCGA
Organism: Streptomyces sp. MGP-P1; assembly: GCF_057766565.1. Lineage (NCBI taxonomy): Bacteria > Bacillati > Actinomycetota > Actinomycetes > Kitasatosporales > Streptomycetaceae > Streptomyces > Streptomyces sp. MGP-P1. The sequence continues at coordinate 969,434 of NZ_JBYMEM010000005.1, forward strand.
GTGCGACGACGTCGTGCTCTGGGGCGACGTGTACGTCTCCTGGGACCACGACATGTACACCGTCGAGGACCCGGACAGCTCCGAGTACAGCGAGGCTCACAGCGCAACCGAGTTGAGTGCGATCCTCGACGAGTACGCCAACGACTATGAGTACGCGCCTGAAGGGCCTGAAGGGCCCGACAGCCACAGGTGGCCGAAACCGAAAGAGTTGATCACCTACGGCGCCCAGGAGTGTGCCAAGCGGTTCGGGCACCTCGACGACGACGCCCTGTTGTGGCTCGCTGCCACCCGCATCACGCTCGCCGTGTGGCGCAACACACCCGTCGAGAACTGGCATGCCGGGAAGAGTCCGCTCCACGACGGCACAATGATGCGGATCAACACGGCAACCACCCGACTCGTGCGCTCGATGCTGTCGTTCGACCATGTCGACTGGATCGGTCTCGGTCTCGCGATCGTCAACCCGTCCCGGGTTCTACCGACAGGGCAGTCCGTACTTGAGCTCGGGCTGGCCTGCCACAACCCTGACGACCCGGCGCACGAGGTTGATCCGCGAGAAGAGCTCGCGGAGATGGCGCAGGTCGCGATCTCATGGGGGCGAAGGTACTGCCGTCACGAGAAGGAGTTCGGCCTGCGAACCCTGATCCAATCCTTCTGTGCGTCCGACAACGGCTGGTTCGGAGCACCGAGTTGGGGGCGCGTCGTCGATCGGTTTCTTACGGCTGTCGACGACGGGGAGAATGCGCACTGGCGCATATACCGGGACAAGCCTTGGTTCGACGAGTGGTTCACCAACCGGCCGGCCGACATTGCGGACACCACGGAATTTCGTCGGCTGCTCCTTGCCGGGCCCGACCTGCTTTCCGAGGAGGCCGCCGAATGGTGCGTGGATGGTGCCATCGGCTACGTCTGCCAGGACGACCACGCAAACGACTGCTGGCGGTGCGGTATCCCGCTGGCAACGGAGTCCCCCAACGAGTGAATGTGTGCACCAGCATAGAAAAGCAGCAATCCACTGACCGCCCTCTCTCCCGCCTGCTCGGCGGCCTCCCCTGCTTGGGGAGCCAGTCGCGGCTCCACTGACTGGAGATGTGCGGATGCTTCTGACGGATCTGTGGCAGCAACGCTGGCCCGGCTGCCCGCCGGTCGGACACAAGCTCCGTGAGCCCTACAGGAATGTCTGGGTCCGCTTCCACAGTCCGTCGGGTCTTTGACATCAGCATCACCGGCCTGCCGGTTTCTTGATAATCACGGCTTCCACGACACGGAGGTCGAGCAAGTCGCCGGACCTCCGGGATCAGGACGCCTTGCAATTCCGATACTTCAATCAGACCGGATGGACCGCCATCTTCAATGGCACTAAGACCGAGATTGGTCGCATGGTGCACGTGGAGGGATGGGATCCCGCAACCGGGACAGCCTTGGTGGTCGACCCGCAACGAGGGGCACTGCGCCAGCTCACGAACTACGTGGACTTCTCCCACTTGGAGCGGGCCGATCAGGTGGTCGCCGGGGGTACCCGGTGGGGGATGGCGAGCACACTGGACGGATGAAGGGCCGGGTGGATCACCTCTCACGGAGCAGGTGCTGGCCTGGTTGATCACTTCGCAGGGCCGGGCGACTGCCATCACATTCGATGCTCAGGGGCATGTGGAGGACGCCGACAGCGCCGACGCCTTCATACCGCCGAGTGAGAAGCTTCAGTGACGGCGTCGATGCCGCAACAAGCGGGCCCGGCGCCCGAGGGTCGGGCTTCTCATGCCGACTGGGAGGCTCCCTACTACCGGGTTCGGGCCGACGGCTTCCAGGTGCTCTTCCTCGTGGAACCGGACGAGGCGATCGAAGAGGTCTGCAACGTCGATGCCGAGGTTCATCTTGCCGACGGGTCGCGCTGGAGCTCCACGATCTTCACTCTGGCCGAGGTGGATCGGCTCATGCGGAGCTGGGAGGCGAGCGGAGAGTCGGTCTCCGGGCAGTGCTTCTTCTGCGCGGACGGGCTGATCGTGCGGAATCCCGGCATCGGCAGCATGGTGCGCGTCATTGCCGGGCTCGTGGCATCCGGCGAGTTCGAGCGGGTGTTTCGACGCATTGCCGACCCGGAATGATCACGCCGCGTCTCAGGGCATCGTGTTGTCCTGCATCTTTCGAACGGCTCTGAGCACCTTCTTCCCCAGGGGAGTGAGCGTCATGGGCCTACCGCGTTCCGCCCGGACCAGGAGTGGTCCACTGAGTTCTCGTTCGATCCGGTTGATCTGTTCGACGAGGGTGAACGTGTTGAGGCCGAGGCGGCTCGCTGCGGCACCGAGGCCGGGGTAGGCAGATGCAGCCGCGAATCGGCTCAACCGTTCGCTGGCCCCCTGGCCGCCCGAGTGCCGGCCGAAGGATGCTTGGTGCTCGGCTGGCCTGGTCGATTGCCCGAAGTATCTGGCTGTGACTGGATCCTCCGCGTGGTCGCAGCGGAACGTTGTGGGTCTTGGCCCAGCGGGCCATGTTCGCGGTGCCCATACCAGCTTCTCGGGCGAGGTCCGGCAGGGTCCGGCGGCGGTGGACGTACTGCTCGATGAGCCAGGCCCGTTCGACGGTGCCGCGGCGCTTGTAGTCCTTGGGGCCCTCGCGGAACGGGATGCCGTATTCCTTGGCAAGGTCGGTGAGCACTCTGCGGGACAAGCCGGTGAGGGTGGCGATCTGCTGGAGAGACCGGTGTTCGTCAAGGTAGAGCCGGGTGAAGCGCTCTGCCGGAATAGCTTGCCGGGCCTGCTGCCGGATGCGGCCGACGGCCCTGGCGGTGCTCTTCGTCAGCGGGGGTGCAGGGGCTGGATGTTCGTCGAGAACATGTCGGATGGCCTCGACGGTCGTGCCCAGAACCTGGGCGGCGTGCTGAACAGGGTGCTGGCGTTCGCGAACAAGCAGGTGCAGGCGGGGTAGGTCGACGTGTGCCGGGTCGGGGCCAGTGACTCCGAGTTCCGCAGCCTTCGCCGCATAGCGGGCGTCCAGCGACAGCGTCGGCGCGTACGGAGCTCGCGGTTCGCCTTAACGCACAAGTTCGGTGCTGCCGGACCGATATCCCGTGAGGAGTTCCCGAATGTGCTCGGCCCGCTCCAGGATCTGCTGTCTGTCCTTCTCGTCCAACTGCCCCAGTACCACCGAGGCAATCTCCTCGGCGTCGTCCGAGGACGGTCCAGGCCCCTCGGGATAAGAGTGACCCGGTCGGGAAAGAGCAGTTCCCGCAATGACAGACGCAGGAGCCTGCCGTGGCGGTCCTTGAGGACGACCTCGTTGCCGGCCGTGGTGGCGGCCATCTCGACCACCTTGACGGTCTCCCCGTCGTAGCGGAAGTGTATACCGACGCCGGCCCGCGCTCCGGCCCTGGTCACGCCGTTCTCCTGAGCAAGTGCGCCGGGCTGAACGACCGGTCGAGGTCCACCGTCAACTCGTGCGTGCACAGCAAGTGATAGACCTCAGATCGGACTTGCTCCTCCGGGCGACCGGGCAAGCTGGCCGCCGCACACCGCAGAGAGCCTCCGTGGAGATCAGCCGCACGGAGCTCGTCGACGAGCCCACGGTCGAACAGCCAGTCTCTGCGGTAGCCCGACAAGAAGTGGACGTTCTCCAGCTCAGCCGTGGGTGGCTCGCTCCAGACCTCGTACTTCCACCCGCGGGCCTCCACCGCCTCACGGGTCCAGCCGAAAGTGAAGGCCACCTCCGGCTTCGACAACCGGTGCAGTGGCTTCACACCCAAGACCACGGGCCCCTCGTCGGTGACGACGAGGTTGTCCGGGATGTGCTTGCGCACAGCCCCGTCCACCTAGGCCTTGAGCAGAAATGGCTGGGCCACGACATGCCGTGCGGACAGATCGAAATCAGCGAAGAGGAGCCTCGCCAGTTCGAGGCGCGACTCGTAGGTCACGTGGTCGCGCATCGTGGCGGACCAGTAGGTGCCCGAGTAGTGCCGCTGGCCCCTATACCAGCGGCAGGTTCGCCAGGGTGACGCCGCGACAAGCAGGTCGATCGAGGACGCGCTCCACTCTCGGTTCTCAACCTGGCTGCCATCCGGACCCCGCAGGCTCACGGTGATCGATGCCGCTCTCAGCCCTGCCGCCATGCGTCACCCCCGGCTCGTCGGCCGCCTCCTCCGCGAGCGCTACGTTCGCATCCATGCGAGGCTCCCACGCCGGACCTAAGGCAAGGTCAGCCGAACGAAGGAAGGCGGTGGCCAGCGATTCTCAATCCCATGTCAGTTCGGCCAATCGGATGACATTGCGACTGAGGAAATGACACGGAATTTGAGAACCTACAAAACGATCCGTCAGGTCTGCGCCATGTCCACGAAACGGGAGTAGTGGCCCTGGAACGCCACGGTGATGGTGGCCGTCGGGCCGTTACGGTGCTTGCCGACGATGATGTCCGCCTCGCCCGCGCGCGGTGACTCCTTCTCGTACGCGTCCTCGCGGTGGAGCAGGATGACCATGTCGGCGTCCTGCTCGATGGAGCCGGACTCACGCAGGTCGGACACCATCGGCTTCTTGTCGGTGCGCTGCTCGGGACCACGGTTCAGCTGCGAGAGCGCGATCACCGGGACTTCCAGCTCCTTGGCCAGCAGCTTGAGGTTTCGGGACATGTCCGAGACCTCCTGCTGACGGCTCTCGGAGCGCTTCGATCCACCGGCCTGCATCAGCTGCAGATAGTCGATGATCACGAGCTTGATGTCGTTGCGCTGCTTGAGCCGGCGGCACTTCGCGCGGATCTCCATCATCGACAGGTTGGGGGAGTCGTCGATGTACAGCGGAGCGGCCGAGACCTCGGGCATCCGGCGGGCGAGCCGCGTCCAGTCCTCGTCCGTCATCGTGCCGGACCGCATGTGGTGCAGGGCCACCCGTGCCTCGGCGGACAGCAGACGCATCGCGATCTCGTTGCGCCCCATCTCGAGGGAGAAGATGACGCTGGGCAGGTTGTTCTTGATCGACGCGGCACGCGCGAAGTCCAGCGCCAGCGTGGACTTACCCATGGCGGGGCGGGCCGCGATGACGATCATCTGGCCGGGGTGCATGCCGTTCGTCAGGGCGTCGAGGTCCGTGAAGCCCGTCGGCACACCGGTCATCTCGCCGCTGCGCGACCCGATGGCCTCGATCTCGTCGAGCGCGCCCTCCATGATGTCGCCGAGGGGGAGATAGTCCTCACTGGTGCGCTGCTCGGTGACCGCGTAGATCTCGGCCTGCGCGGAGTTGACGATCTCGTCGACGTCCCCGTCGGCCGCGTATCCCATCTGCGTGATCTTCGTCCCGGCCTCGACCAACCGCCGGAGCACCGCCCGCTCGTGGACGATCTCCGCGTAGTACGAGGCGTTGGCCGCGGTGGGCACGGACTGCACCAGGGTGTGCAGATACGGTGCTCCGCCTACCTTGGTGATCTCTCCGCGCTTGACCAGCTCGGCGGCGACCGTGATCGGGTCGGCCGGCTCGCCCTTGGCGTAGAGGTCGAGGATCGCCGTGTAGACGGTCTCGTGGGCGGGGCGGTAGAAGTCGTGCCCCTTGATGATCTCCACGACGTCCGCGATGGCGTCCTTGGACAGCAGCATGCCGCCGAGGACGGACTGCTCGGCGTCGAGATCCTGGGGCGGCACCCGCTCGAACCCGGGGGAGCCGCCTTCCCAGGCCTCGTCCGAGCCGCGGTCGTGGCGGTCCTCACGTCCCTTGCGGTCTCCCCGACGCTGGCGGGAGACGGGCAGACGGTCCCCGGGACCGGTCTCGGTCCAGGGGTCGTCCAAAGGCTCGGGAATGCTCACCGGGCCGCCTCCTCCCGTCCGCATCGCGGACCTAGCCGTGCCACTCTTTCTTACGGCACGGCACCGACAAACAGGTCGCCCGACTCCACTTCCGGCGCATCTGGTTCGGTGGATTCCGGTGCCGGATCGGAGTGCGGGCGCCGCACCACGGTAGGCCCCTCCGCACCGTCAGCCAATCTGGTTATCCACAGGGCATGTGGAGGACGGACCAGATGCTGTGGAGAACCCTGCCGAACCTGTGCACGGACCGGGGGACAGCACTGTGGACAAACTCATAGCGATGGCGGCGTGACCATCCTGACCTGCACATTCTCCGTCCACTGACTGTGGGGGAGAAAAACTTTCGCCCTCATTTCAAGATCACCGCAAACGGCGCGGGAAGGAAGGCCCCGCCGGTCCATAAGTAAGGGCCGTAGGTCGATTGCATCTCTTACCTGTGGAAGATTAGATTGACCCCCATGACCAAGGCCCCCGCGACACCGAAGAACGGCCGCAGACGGCACGACCGCGAGATCATCGCCCTTGCCGTCCCGGCATTCGGCGCACTCGTCGCCGAGCCCCTGTTCGTGATGGTCGACAGCGCCGTCGTCGGCCACCTCGGCACCCCGCAACTGGCCGGCCTCGGCATCGCGGCAGCCCTCCTGATGACGGCCGTGAGCATCTTCGTCTTCCTCGCCTACGCGACCACGGCGGCCGTCGCCCGCCGCGTGGGGGCGGGCGATCTTCCCGCCGCCATCCGCCAGGGCATGGACGGCATCTGGCTCGCCCTGCTGCTCGGAGCAGCCGTCGTCGCCCTCGCGGTCCCGACGGCCCCGTGGCTCGTCGACATCTTCGGCGCGTCCGATACCGCGGCTCCGTACGCGATCACCTACCTGAGGATCTCCATCCTCGGCATTCCCGCCATGCTCGTCGTGCTCGCCGCCACCGGTGTACTGCGCGGCCTCCAGGACACCCGCACCCCCCTGTACGTCGCCATCGGCGGTTTCACGGTGAACGCCGCCCTGAATGTGACCCTCGTCTACGGTGCCGGGCTCGGGATCGCCGGTTCCGCCTGGGGAACGGTGATCGCCCAGGTCGGTATGGCCGCCGCCTATCTCGTCGTGGTGGTCCGCGGTGCCCGAAGGCACAACGCCTCCCTGCGCCCTGACGCTGCGGGCATCAGGGCCAGCGCACGGGCCGGCGTGCCTCTGCTGATTCGGACCCTGTCGCTGCGCGCCGTCCTGATGATCGCTACCGCCGTCGCCGCCCGGCTCGGGGACATCGACATCGCCGCGCATCAGATCATCCTCTCCCTCTGGAGCCTGACCGCCTTCGCGCTCGACGCCATCGCCATCGCCGGGCAGGCGATCATCGGCCGCTATCTGGGGGCGAACGACGAGAAGGGCGCCCGCGAGGCCTGCCGCCGCATGGTCGAGTGGGGTATCGGTTGCGGCATCGTGCTCGGCGTCCTGATCGTGCTGGCCCGGCCTCTGTTCATCCCGATCTTCACCAGCGACCCCTCGGTGCAGGACACCCTGCTCCCCGCGCTCCTGGTCGTGGCGGTCTCCCAGCCCATCGCGGGCGTGGTCTTCGTCCTGGACGGCGTCCTGATGGGAGCCGGCGACGGACGCTATCTCGCCTGGGCGATGCTGGTGACGCTCGCCGTCTTCGCGCCCGTCGCGCTCCTGGTGCCCTCCCTCGGCGGCGGGCTCACCGCGCTCTGGTGGGCGATGACGCTGATGATGGCGGTCCGCCTCGTCACGCTCTGGCTGCGTACCCGGTCGGGCCGGTGGATCGTCACCGGAGCCACGCGCTGATCCGTACGCTTCGCGGCCTGTTTCACGTGAAACAGGCCGCCGGTGTTTCACGTGAAACACCGCGCATCACAGAAGACAGATAGGGCCGCACCCCATGGGGTGCGGCCCTTCACTGACTCAGCTGAGCTCTGCCCTTAGGCAGCAACGACCTCGACGCCGAGCTTCGCTGCGACCTCGGGGTGCAGACGGACGGACACCTGGTGTCCGCCGAGCGTCTTGATCGGCGAGCCGAGCTCGACGCGACGCTTGTCGACGTCGGGACCACCGGCGGCCTTGATCGCCGCAGCGACATCGGCCGGGGTGACCGAGCCGAAGAGACGGCCGGCGTCGCCGGAGCGAACAGCCAGACGGACCTTCACGCCCTCGAGCTTGGCCTTGATCTCGTTGGCCTGCTCGATCGTCGCGATCTCGTGGATCTTGCGGGCGCGGCGGATCTGCGCCACGTCCTTCTCGCCGCCCTTGGTCCAGCGAATGGCGAAGCCACGCGGAACCAGGTAGTTACGGGCGTACCCGTCCTTGACGTCGACGACGTCGCCGGCGGTGCCGAGGCCGGAGACCTCGTGGGTGAGGATGATCTTCATGCTCTTGTCACCCTTCCCTTATCGCGCGGTGGACGTGTAGGGCAGCAGCGCCATCTCACGGCTGTTCTTCACAGCCGTGGCGACGTCACGCTGGTGCTGCGTGCAGTTGCCGGTGACGCGGCGGGCACGGATCTTGCCACGGTCGGAAATGAACTTCCGCAGCATGTTCGTGTCCTTGTAGTCCACGTACTGGGTCTTGTCCTTGCAGAACGCGCAGACCTTCTTCTTAGGCTTGCGCACAGGCGGCTTCGCCATGGTGTTTCTCCTGTGTGATCAAGAAGTGGGGGTACGAGCAGCCCTAGAAGGGAGGCTCGTCCGAGTAGCCGCCGCCAGAGGAACCGCCTGAGCCGCCGGAACCGCCGGAGCTTCCGCCCCAGCCGCCTCCGCCGCCCTGCTGTCCCCCGCCGCCCTGGCCGCCTGCCGGCGCGCCGGTCGCCCACGGGTCGTCGGCGGGTGCACCGCCGCCGCCCTGCTGGCCACCGCCACCGGGACCGCCGCCCCAGTTGCCGCCGCCCTGCTGGCCGCCGCCGTATCCACCCTGGCCGCCCTGACCACCGCGACCGGTGGTCTTGGTGACCTTGGCCGTGGCGTTCTTGAGGCTGGGGCCGACTTCCTCGACGTCCAGCTCGTAGACCGTGCGCTTGACGCCCTCACGGTCCTCGTAGGACCGCTGCTTCAGCCGGCCCTGCACGACGACGCGCATGCCTCGCTGAAGCGACTCCGCGACGTTCTCCGCCGCCTGACGCCAGACCGAGCAGGTGAGGAACAGGCCTTCGCCGTCCTTCCACTCATTGGTCTGCCGGTCGAAGATGCGGGGAGTGGACGCGACACGGAACTTCGCGACCGCCGCACCGGACGGGGTGAAGCGCAGCTCGGGGTCGTCGACGAGATTGCCGACGACCGTGATGACGGTCTCGCCTGCCATGGGTGAACCTCTCGGCGGGGATTGCTTCTGGCTGCTTGCTGCTACTCGGACCCGAAAACCGCTGAGCTAGAAGCTCAGTGGATCTCGGGACGGAGGACCTTGGTCCGGAGGACCGACTCGTTCAGGTTCATCTGGCGGTCGAGCTCCTTGACGACCGCAGGCTCGGCCTGCAGGTCGATGACCGAGTAGATGCCCTCGGGCTTCTTCTTGATCTCGTAGGCGAGCCGACGACGGCCCCAGGTGTCGACCTTCTCCACCTTTCCATCGCCCTCACGGACGACGGAGAGGAAGTTCTCGATCAGCGGGGAGACTGCTCGCTCCTCGAGATCGGGGTCGAGGATGACCATCACCTCGTAGTGACGCATGTGGAACCCACCTCCTTTGGACTCAGCGGCCACGGTCGTTCCGTGGCAGGAGGGTCGTGATGCGTGTTGCAACGGCGTTCCCGAGGAGAACACCCAGCACTGACAATCCGCTCCCGAACGATCCCGGTGACGGGTTTCGGGGGAGGCTCGCCGTGCTGGCCTGGGCAGACACCGGTGCAGACCGTACAGACTACCCGTAGACCGGCTTCCGGTTGAAATCAGGAGCTCAGAGGGCACAATCGAGACAGATGCGGTTGAGAGGCGCTCCACCCGCCGCGGTGCGCGGGACGCTGGATCCACCGCCCATCCGTCCGGCCAGGAGGTACTCCATGGCACAGACCATCCGACCCGCCGGCTCCCGGTCCCAGACCGGCCGCCGCGCCACCGGTTCACTCTTCGCCACGGACGGCAGACCGCATCCCGTCCAGGACGTCCTGATGGTGGTGACCGGGGTGCTCGGCATCCTCGCGTTCGTCACGGCGATGTTCCACCATCTCCACCTGATCAGCTCCTGGGCGGGGCTCGTCGGGATTCTGACCGGCGTCTACGGCCAGTACATCTCGAAGACGACCTGGGAGCGGTTCGGCCTGATCATGGGCATCGGAGCCTCAGCGGTCGGCTTCTACCTCGGCATGGCCCACGGCGGTCTCTTCGGCGGCGTGATCACCTGACCGGAGCACCGGCCGGAGCAAGGACCGGCGCGGGCGCCTGGGCGCCCGCGCCGGTCCGCCGTACGTTCCTGGCCCCCGGGGCCAGGCCGGGCGCCCCTCGGTCACAGTAGGCTTCGGCGCGAGAGCCGGAGCCCCTGACCGATGGGGACACACCTGCCGAGGAGCGCCCCGCATGAGCCTGACCCTGAGGACCATCAGCCGAGAGCAGCATCTGGCGTACATCCAGAGCCTGCCCTCGGCCAGTCACTGCCAGGTCCCGGCGTGGGCTGACGTGAAGACCGAATGGCGCTCGGAGAGCCTGGGCTGGTTCGACAAGAACGGCGAGATCGTCGGCGCCGGCCTCGTCCTGTACCGCCAACTGCCCAAGATCAAGCGCTACCTGGCATACCTCCCCGAGGGCCCGGTCATCAACTGGTACGCACCGAACCTGGACGACTGGCTCCAGCCGATGCTCGCGCACCTCAAGCAGCAGGGCGCCTTCTCCGTGAAGATGGGCCCGCCGGTGGTCATCCGCCGCTGGGACTCGACGGCCATCAAGTCCGGCATCCAGGACCCCGACGTGAAGCGCCTGCGCGACGTCGAGGCCACGCACATCGAGCCGCGCGCCTTCGAGGTCTCCGACCGGCTGCGGAAGATGGGCTGGCAGCAGGGCGAGGACGGCGGCGCCGGATTCGGTGACGTACAGCCCCGCTACGTCTTCCAGGTGCCGCTGGCCAACCGTTCGCTCGAGGATGTCCTCAAGGGCTTCAACCAGCTGTGGCGCCGCAACATCAAGAAGGCCGACAAGGCCGGCGTCGAGGTCGTCCAGGGCGGCTACGAGGACCTGGCCGAGTGGCAGCGGCTCTACGAGATCACCGCCGTGCGCGACCGCTTCCGGCCGCGCCCGCTCTCGTACTTCCAGCGCATGTGGACCGTCCTCAACTCCGAGGACCCCAACCGGATGCGCCTCTACTTCGCCCGGCACAACGGCGTGAACCTCTCCGCGGCCACGATGCTCGTCGTCGGTGGACACGTCTGGTACTCCTACGGTGCCTCCGACAACATCGGGCGCGAGGTCCGGCCGTCGAACGCGATGCAGTGGCGCATGCTGCGCGACAGTTACGCGATGGGCGCGACCGTCTACGACCTGCGCGGGATCAGTGACTCGCTGGACGAGACCGACCATCTCTTCGGCCTGATCCAGTTCAAGGTCGGCACCGGCGGCGAGGCCGTCGAGTACGTCGGCGAGTGGGACTTCCCGCTCAACAAGCTGCTCCACAAGGCGCTCGACATCTACATGTCGCGCCGCTGATCCGCTTCACGCTTTACCGCTCCATCGCGCATCTGGGCACACACCGTTCGTTCCTGATTCACCGCAGCCACCAGAAAGGTTCCGGGCCGGCCATGGCGCTCTCCCTCTACGTCGACACCGCGCGCTGGCGGGCGCACCAGAAGTCCGTGATCGACCAGTTCCCCGGTCTCGTACCCGTCTGCAAGGGCAACGGCTACGGTTTTGGTCACGAGCGCCTCGCCGACGAGACCATCCGCTTCGGATCCGACACCCTCGCCGTCGGGACGACCTACGAAGCGGCCCGGATCAAGGACTGGTTCAGCGGCGACCTGCTCGTCCTGACCCCGTTCCGGCGCGGTGAGGAGCCCGTGCCCCTGCCGGACCGCGTCATCCGGTCCGTCTCCTCCGTCGACGGGGTGCACGCCCTGGTGGGCGCCCGGGTCGTCATCGAGTGCATGAGCTCGATGAAGCGCCACGGCGTCAAGGAGGAGGAGCTCGGGCAGCTGCACGCGGCGATCGAGGACGTACGGCTCGAAGGCTTCGCCCTGCATCTGCCGCTGGACCGCACCGACGGCTCCGACGCCGTCGAGGAGGTCATCGGCTGGATGGACCGGCTGCGCGCGGCCCGGCTGCCGCTGCACACCATGTTCGTCAGCCATCTGCGCGCCGAGGAGCTGGCCCGGCTCCAGCAGCAGTTCCCCCAGACCCGGTTCCGCGCCCGTATCGGCACCCGGCTCTGGCTCGGCGACCACGAGGCCACCGAGTACCGGGGGGCCGTCCTGGACGTCACCCCCGTCGTCAAGGGCGACCGGTTCGGCTACCGCCAGCAGAAGGCCGCCTCCGACGGCTGGCTGGTCGTCGTGGCCGGCGGTACGTCGCACGGGGTCGGCCTGGAGGCGCCCAAGGCGCTGCACGGCGTGATGCCGCGGGCCAAGGGCGTCGCACGCGCGGGGCTGGCCACGGTCAACCGCAACCTGTCGCCGTTCGTCTGGGCGGGCAAGCAGCGGTGGTTCGCCGAGCCGCCGCACATGCAGGTATCGATCCTGTTCGTGCCCTCGGACGCCCAGGAGCCGCGGGTCGGTGACGAGCTGGTCGCCCATCTGCGCCACACCACCACGCAGTACGACCGGCTCGTCGACCGCTGAGCCCGCCCGGGCGCGGCCCGAACGGCCGCCCCCCGGGCCCCGGGTCAGCCGTCCCGGCCGGCTGCGACGCCCCACTCCACCTGTGGTCCCGTGACCGTCGGGGCCCTGTGCCCGGACGGACGGGCCTCGGGCGCCAGCACGAACGCGTCCGGAGCCCCGTCGAGGACACCGCCCGACGGGTCGTCCGACCCGTCCTCGCGCACCGGGTCCTTGTCCGGCTGCAGGATGTCCCGGACGATCAGCGCGCACAGGTACAGGGTGCCCAGCAGATGCAGGGCGATCGCGACCTGGTAACCCTCCTGCGGCAGCCCCTGGTGCTTGTCCCCGCCGCTGGTGTAGGCGAGGTAGAACCAGATCCCGAGGAAGTACATGACCTCGCAGGCCTGCCAGATGAGGAAGTCGCGCCAGCGCGGTCGGGCCAGGACGGCCAGCGGGATCAACCAGAGCACGTACTGCGGCGAGTAGACCTTGTTCGTCAGGATGAACGCGGCCACCACCAGGAACGCCAGTTGGGCGAAGCGCGGCCGGCGGGCCGCGGACAGCGCCAGGCCCGCGATGCCCGCGCAGAACACGACCATCAGGACGACCGACGCGGTGTTGACCGTCTCCACCTCGATGGGCTTGCCGGTGCGCTGGGTGATGATCAGCCAGAACGAACCGAAGTCGATGGGCCGCTCCTGGCTGAACGTGTAGAACTTCCGCCACCCCTCGGGGGCGAAGAGCATCACCGGCAGATTCACCACCAGCCAGGCCGCTCCCGCGCCCAGCAGCGCCGTCCCGAACTCGCGCCACCTGCCCACCCGCCAGCAGAGCACCAGGAGCGGGCCGAGCAGCAGGACGGGGTAGAGCTTGGCCGCGGTCGCCAGGCCGATGAGGATGCCGAACGCGAGCACCCGGCCCCGGGACCACATGAGCATCGCCGCGGCCGTCAGGGCGACGGCCAGCAGGTCCCAGTTGATGGTCGCGGTGAGGACGAACGCGGGGGCCAGCGCGACCAGGAGCCCGTCCCAGGGGCGACGGCGGTGCGTGCGGACGGTGCACACGGCGACGACGACCGCGCAGATCATCAGCATGCCCGCGTTGACCATCCAGTACATCTGCTCGCGCTGCTGGATGGGGTCGCTGTCCGGCGTCAGCGTCAGCCAGGACGCCACCTGCATGAACACCCCGGTCAGCACCGGGTACTCCAGGTACTGCATATCGCCGCTCAGCCGGTCGAAGTACGGCACGAGACCGTCGGCGAACCCGCGCCCCATGAAGAGGTGCGGAATGTCGGAGTAGCAGGCATGGGTGTACTGCGAGGTGGCCCCGCGGAACCAGGCCCATTCATAACAGGGGATCTTCTGCACCATGCCGAGGGCGAACATCCCGATCATGACCAGCGCGACGACGCGCACGGGCGTGAGCGGGCCGCCGCCGAGCCGCGCCCAGCGTCCCACCCGGCCACCGAACAGCTCGCTGCCGGCCGCCGCGACCTCGTCCTGATCGGTGGGCCGCACGACGGGCCGCTCCTGGTGCACGCTCGTGTCTTCTGCGCTGGGGCTTGGCATGCCGCACATCCTGCCGTACGGGGCTGTGCCCGGGGCAAGGACCGCCCGGGGGACACGGGCACAGATCCGGGATGCCGCGTGCCGCCGCCTTGGAACGCGGCGAGGGCCGCCGTACCGGGTGGGTACGGCGGCCCTCGCCGCTGTGCCGGGCCGGCCCCGAGGGCTCGGCCGGGGCGTCCGGCTAACCGTTGTTGCCCCAGATGGAGCCGGTTCCGCCCGGGTTGCCGTTGGCTCCCTGAGCTCCCCCGTTGTCGGCGCCGTCGGTCGCTCCGGTGTTGTCGCCCCCGCCGTCCGCTCCGGTGTTGTCGCCCCCGTCGGTCGCTCCGGTGTTGTCGCCCCCGCCGTCCGCTCCGGCGTTCGCCCCGCCGTTGGCCTCCTGGCAGTTCGGGTCCCAGATGCCGCAGGTTTTGCTCGGCGACGGCGTCGGCGGACTCGGGGTGGTCTGAGTCGGCTTCGGACTCGGCGGCGGCTCTTCTTCTTCTTCCTCCTCCTCGGAGGGCGTCGGCGAAGGCGTGGGGCTGGGCGTCGGGCTGGGGCTCTCCGCGCCACCGCCCCACACCATCTTGCCCAGGTCCTTCGGTTCCGGGAAGGAGATGACCTTCTTGCCCTTCATCGCGCCGGTCATGTAGTCGTGCCAGATGGAGGCCGGGAACGAGTTTCCGTGGATCTTCGCCTCGCCACCGGTGCCGAACATCTTCAGGAACTCGCGCTCTTCGTTCGTCTCGTCGTCGTCGAGCCGGAACATGCTGATGGCGGTCGAGATCTGCGGCGTGTACCCGACGAACCAGGCAGACCGGTTGCCGTCCGTCGTACCGGTCTTGCCCGCGGCTTCACGGCCCTCAAGGCGGGCGGGCTTGCCCGTTCCGTTCTCCACGACGTTCTTCAGCACGTCGGTCACGTTGTCGGCGATGCCCGAGCTGAAGGCGCGCTTGGAATTCTTCTTGTGCTGGAAGACGACCTCGCCCCCCTTCTTCACCTCGGTCACCGAGTACGTGTCGTTCTGCTGACCGCTCGTGGCGAAGGTGGCGTAGGAGCCCGCCATCCGGATGGCGCTGGGCGACGAGGTGCCGATGGAGAACGAGGGGACGCTGGAGTCCGCCATGAAGGTGTCGTCCTTCAGACCGGAGGCGACGGCGACGTCCTTGACCTTGTCGGTACCGATGTCCATGCCGAGCTGCACGAACGGGGAGTTGGCGGACTTCTCCATGGCCGTCCGCAGGTCGATCTTGCCGTGGTCAACGTTGCCGTCGTTGGTCTGGCGCCACTCCTTGTCGTCCTCGTTCAGCCAGATCTTGCCGGTGTAGTCCCTGATCCGCAGGCCGTCGTCGCCGTTGTAGACGCTCTCCGGCGAGACCTGGGTGCGCTCGGACTCACTCTGCTCCGGCCCGCCGGACGGATTACGCACGCCGTACTGCATGGCCGCGGCCAGGACGAACGGCTTCCACGTCGAACCGACCTGGGCACCGGTGGCGTCGGCGTTGTTCGTGAAGTGCGTGGTGGCGTTCTGCCCGCCGTACGTGGCGATGATGGCGCCGGTCTTCGCGTCGACGGACGCACCGCCGAACTCGACGTGCGTGTCCGTCTCGGGGCGCTCCTCGGGCCGGATCTTGGCCTCGTAGACCTTCTTCACCGCTGCCTCGAGCTCCTTCACCCTCTTCTTCTGGAAGGTGGTGTGGATCTCGTAGCCGCCCAGTTCGAGCTTCTTGGCGTCGATGTTCTGCTCGTTGTTGGCCAGGAAGTACTTCTTGGAGAGCTCTACGAGGTAGCCGGTCTGGCCGCCCAGCTTGGCGTCCTTCTTCTTCGGCAGCGGCATGGGGAACTCGGTGTACTTGGCGCGCTCCTCCGCCGTCATGCGCCCGTCCTTGACCTGCTCGTCAAGGATCCACTTCCAACGGTCTTTGGCCCGCTCGGTGTTCTTCGCCGCGGTCGCGTTGTCCTCGTCGATGTCGGGTGCGCCGGCGGGGTCGTAGTAGCTCGCGCCCTTGAGCAGGGTGGCCAGGAAGGCGCACTCGCTCGCGTTCAGTTCGTCGGCGTCCTTGTTGTAGTAGGTGCGGGCCGCCGCCTGCAGCCCCGATGCCCCACGTCCGTAGTAGGAGACGTTGAGGTAGCCCGCCATCACCTTTTCCTTGCTGTCCTCACCGGCGACCTTGAGCGTGATGAAGAGCTCCTGGAACTTCCGCTTGAGCGTCTGGTCCTGGGTGAGCATGGAGTTCTTCACGTACTGCTGGGTGATGGTCGAGCCGCCCTGGGTCTCACCGCCCGTGGCCATGTTCAACAGCGCACGGCCGATGCCCACCGGGTCGATGCCCTTGTCCGTCTCGAAGCTCTTGTTCTCGGCCGAGATGACGGCGTTGCGCATCTCTTCCGGGATCTGCTCGTACTTGAGGATCTGGCGGTTGACCGCGCCACCGGTCGCCACCATCTGCGTGCCGTCGGCCCAGTAGTAGACGTTGTTCTGCGCCTCGGCCGCTTCGTTGATGTTCGGCTTGGCCACCCAGGCGTACGAGATACCCCCGACGCCCATCAGCACGCCGAGGAAGCCCAGACTGAGCCCCGAGACCAGCTTCCACGAGGGCACCCAGCGGCGGAACCCGTACCTGCCGTGGCGCGGGTAGTCGATGACGCGCTTCTCGCCGGGGTCGTGGTCGTGCCCCCGTCCCCCCGGACGGTCGGAGCCACCGTCACCGCCACCGCGGCGTCGGCCACCGCCGCCCGCGCCGTGGCCCCCGGCGTCGGCACCCCGGCGCCGACCGCCCTTCTGGGCCGCGCGGCGGGCCTCGGCGCGGCTGCCGTACTGGCGCTCCTCGCCGTGCGACTCGGACGGTGATTCGGAAGGTGATGCCGACGTGGCCCTGCGTGACGGGACTGCTCGGCGTCCGGTCGACTGCTGGGCGGCTCGTCTGGCCGCTGCACGCCCGCCACCCTGTGGCTGAGGCGTTTTGCGACGGTGCTCGCTCATGGAACGACTACTCCTCGGGCAGGCGAGAGCGCCTGGAAGCGGCAGTTGAGATCCGGTCCCCCCGAATTACGGACAAGCCACTGCGGAAGGCTCATCCGCAGTACATCCGGCAGTCCGCGATGACTGACGCGCGAAAGCGCCTCGCGGTTCCCGGTGGTCTGCATGCCGCACAGACTACGCACGGTCAAAACCCGCCTAGGGCCGAACTTCACCCCAAACAACGCAAGTCGAACCCTGGGAATCGCTGATGTGACGCCGTTCACGAAGGTCACCCTTGTCGAACAGGTCGGAGCGATCTATCGTGCTGATGTATCGAGTCGATACATCAGCACGGCATAAGTGCCCCGGTGGTTCCGGTGGACCGTGCCGACGGAAGCAGCGGGAGAAGGAGGAGGCACCGGTGAGCAGACGCTCCGGCATCCTCGAGTTCGCTGTTCTCGGCCTGCTCCGCGAATCGCCGATGCACGGCTATGAGCTGCGCAAACGCCTCAACACCTCGCTGGGGATCTTCCGTGCGTTCAGCTACGGAACCCTCTATCCCTGCCTCAAGACGCTGGTGGCCAGCGGCTGGTTGATCGAGGAGCCCGCCGGCGATCCGGCGGACACCGCGCCGGCCGGCGGACGCCCGACCGCCGCGTCCCCCTCGCTGACGGGACGCCGGGCGAAGATCGTCTACCGGTTGACGGCAGAAGGTAAGGAGCACTTCGAGGAGCTGCTGTCGCACACCGGTCCGGACGCCTGGGAGGACGAGCACTTCGCAGCGCGCTTCGCCTTCTTCGGGCAGACCGAGCGCGAGGTGCGGATGCGGGTGCTCGAAGGCCGGCGCAGCCGGCTGGAGGAGCGACTGGAGAAGATGCGCGCCTCTCTCGCCCGCACCCGTGAACGACTCGACGACTACACACTTGAGCTGCAGCGACACGGCATGGAGTCCGTGGAGCGCGAAGTGCGCTGGCTGAACGAGCTCATTGAGAGCGAGCGGTCGGGACGGGATCAGCGACGATCCTCGCCCGAGGGCTCCGCTCAGCAGGACACACCTGGAGAGACGGGCGGCCTGCCCCGGCACCGGGACAACACCCGGCCGGATCCGTCCGACGACACCGCCAAGTGAAGTCATCGCACTCCGCGGCGACTTCATCGGAATCACCGATTACACAGGGAGCAACCGGAATGGGTTCGGTTCGCGTAGCCATCGTAGGCGTGGGCAACTGCGCCGCCTCGCTGGTGCAGGGCGTCGAGTACTACAAGGACGCCGATCCGGCCGGCAAGGTGCCCGGTCTGATGCACGTCCAGTTCGGCGAGTACCACGTCAGTGACGTCGAGTTCGTCGCCGCCTTCGACGTCGACGCGAAGAAGGTCGGCCTCGACCTCGCGGACGCCATCGGCGCCAGCGAGAACAACACCATCAAGATCGCGGACGTGCCGAACACGGGCGTGACCGTCCAGCGCGGCCACACCCACGACGGCCTGGGCAAGTACTACCGCGAGACGATCGAGGAGTCCGCGGACGCCCCGGTCGACATCGTCCAGATCCTCAAGGACAAGCAGGTCGACGTTCTCGTCTGCTACCTGCCCGTCGGTTCCGAGGTCGCTGCGAAGTTCTACGCGCAGTGCGCCATCGACGCCAAGGTCGCGTTCGTCAACGCTCTCCCGGTGTTCATTGCCGGCACCAAGGAGTGGGCGGACAAGTTCACCGAGGCCGGTGTCCCGATCGTCGGCGACGACATCAAGTCCCAGGTGGGCGCCACCATCACGCACCGCGTGATGGCGAAGCTCTTCGAGGACCGGGGTGTCATCCTGGACCGCACGATGCAGCTGAACGTCGGCGGCAACATGGACTTCAAGAACATGCTCGAGCGTGAGCGCCTGGAGTCCAAGAAGATCTCCAAGACGCAGGCCGTCACCTCGCAGATCCGCGACCGTGAGCTCGGTGCGGACAACGTCCACATCGGCCCCTCGGACTACGTGGCCTGGCTGGACGACCGCAAGTGGGCGTACGTGCGCCTCGAGGGCCGCGCGTTCGGCGACGTTCCGCTGAACCTGGAGTACAAGCTCGAGGTGTGGGACTCCCCGAACTCGGCCGGTGTCATCATCGACGCCGTCCGTGCGGCGAAGATCGCCAAGGACCGCGGCATCGGCGGCCCGATCCTGTCGGCTTCGAGCTACTTCATGAAGAGCCCTCCCGTGCAGTACTTCGACGACGAGGCCCGCGAGAACGTCGAGCGGTTCATCAACGGCGACACCGAGAGCTGAACCGGCCCTCTCGGCCGAGAAGCCTCACCGGAGCGCTGAGCGGAGACGCTCACCTCTTCCTGCCGCACGTCGGGGGTCCCCGGGCAATCCGCCCGCGGACCCCCGACGTGTGTGACGCTTGCTCCCATGTCTGTCGCGCGTGATCTGCGCACCCTCCTACGCCTGCGGAACTTTCGCCGCCTGCTCACCGTGCGGCTGCTGTCTCAGTCCGCCGACGGCGTCTACCAGGTCGCCCTCGCCGCGTACGTCGTCTTCTCCCCCGAGAAGCAGGCGTCGGCCGCCGCCATCGCCTCCGCGATGGCCGTGCTCCTCCTGCCCTACTCCCTGATCGGCCCCTTCGCGGGGGTTCTGCTGGACCGCTGGCCCCGACGCCAGGTCTTCCTCTACGGGAACCTCCTGCGGGCCGCTCTGGCCTGCTCCACGGCGCTGCTGATTCTCGCCTCGGTGCCCGACTGGCTCTTCTACGCCTCGGCGCTCTGCGTCACCGCCGTCAACCGCTTCGTGCTGGCCGGTCTCTCCGCCGCCCTGCCCCGGGTGGTCGACACCGATCGCCTCGTCGTCGCCAACTCCCTGTCTCCCACCGCCGGCACTCTGGCGGCCACCGCGGGAGGCGGTCTCGCTTTCGTCGTACGGCTGGTGGCCGACGAGTCCGACGCGGCGGTCGTGCTGTTGGGGGCGATGCTCTACCTGCTCTCCGCGCTGGCGTCCCTGAGCCTGCCCCGCGCTCTGCTGGGACCGGATACCGACGGGAGCCCCCTGCGACTGCGAGCCGCCTTGGCCGTCACCGCGCGCGGGCTCGTCGCCGGGCTGCACCATCTGACGCAGCGGAGACACGCGGCCGGGGCGCTGGCCGCGATGACCGTGATCCGCTTCTGTTACGGCGCCCTCACCGTGATGGTGCTCATGCTGTGCCGCTACGCCTGGTCGGACACCGAGTCCGACGGTCTGGCCCTGCTCGGCCTGGCGGTCGGGGTGTCCGGTGCGGGATTCTTCGTCGCCGCCGTCCTCACCCCCTGGGCGGTGGGCCGGCTCGGCCGGTACGGGTGGATCGTGGGCTGCGCCGGTGCGGCGGCGCTCCTGGTACCGGCCCTGGGCCTCTCCTTCGCCCTTCTCCCGATGCTGATCGCCGCGTTCGTGCTCGGTGTCGTCACCCAGGGGTCGAAGATCGCGACCGACACGGTGGTGCAGACCTCGGTCGACGACTCCTTCTGCGGCCGGGTCTTCTCGCTCTACGACGTGCTCTTCAACGTCGCGTTCGTGAGCGCCGCAGGGGTGGCGGCTCTCATGCTCCCGCCGGACGGCAGATCCGTCGCCGTCGTGGTGGTCGTGTCGGTGCTGTACGCGTTGGTCGCGGTGACCATGTTTCGCCGACGACGGATCGACGGTTACCGGTAACCGGTCATGGATGTGGCGAGGGGCGTTGTTTCACGTGAAACAACGCCCCTCGCCAACATCCGGGGGCTGATGTTTCACGTGAAACATCAGCCCCCGACCTCAGTTCTGCCGCGCCCACCACTCCTTGAGCGCGGCCACAGCGGCGTCCCGTTCCATGGGCCCGTGCTCCAGGCGCAGCTCCAGCAGGAACCCGTAGGCCTTGCCGATCACCGGACCGGGCCCGACGTCGAGGATCCGCATGATCTCGTTGCCGTCCAGGTCGGGGCGGATCGAGTCGAGCTCCTCCTGCTCCTGCAGCTGGGCAATGCGCTCCTCCAGGCCGTCATAGGTGCGGGAGAGCGCGTTCGCCTTGCGCTTGTTCCGGGTCGTGCAGTCCGATCGGGTCAGCTTGTGGAGACGTTCGAGCAGCGGCCCCGCGTCGCGCACATATCGGCGCACCGCGGAGTCGGTCCACTCGCCGTCCCCGTACCCGTGGAAGCGCAGGTGCAGCTCCACCAGTTTCGACACGTCCTTGACCAGCTCGTTGGAGTACTTGAGCTCGGTCATGCGCTTCTTCGTCATCTTCGCGCCCACCACCTCGTGGTGGTGGAAGGAGACCCGGCCGTCCTTCTCGAAGCGGCGGGTCCTCGGCTTGCCGATGTCATGGAGCAGCGCGGCCAGCCGCAGCACGAGGTCGGGTCCGTCCTCCTCCAGGCCGATGGCCTGTTCCAGGACGGTCAGCGAGTGCTCGTAGACGTCCTTGTGGCGGTGATGCTCGTCACTCTCCAGGCGCAGCGCGGGAAGCTCGGGCAGCACCTGCTCGGCGAGTCCCGTGTCGACCAGGAGCCCCAGACCCTTGCGCGGGTGCTGGGAGAGCAGCAGCTTGTTGAGTTCGTCGCGGACCCGCTCGGCGGAGACGATGCCGATCCGCGCGGCCATCTCCGTCATGGCGGTCACGACGTCGGGTGCGACCTCGAAGTCGAGCTGCGCGGCGAAGCGGGCGGCGCGGAGCATGCGCAGCGGGTCGTCGGAGAAGGACGCCTCGGGTGTTCCCGGGGTGCGCAGTACCCGCTCGGCGAGGTTCTTCAGACCTCCGTACGGATCGACGAACTCCTTCTGCGGCAGAGCCACGGCCATCGCGTTGACCGTGAAGTCACGGCGCACGAGGTCGTCCTCGATGGAATCGCCGTAGGAGACCTCCGGCTTGCGCGAGGTCCGGTCGTAGGCCTCGGACCGGTAGGTCGTGACCTCGATCTGATAGCCGTCCTTCTGGGAACCGACGGTGCCGAAGGCGATCCCGACCTCCCACACCGAGTCGGCCCAGGGGCGGACGATCTTGAGCACGTCCTCGGGGCGGGCATCGGTGGTGAAGTCCAAGTCGTTCCCGAGCCTGCCCAGCAGGGCATCGCGGACCGAGCCGCCGACCAGCGCGAGGCCGAATCCGGCCTCCTGGAATCGACGGGCGAGGTCGTCGGCGACCGGGGACACCCGCAGCAGCTCACTCACCGCGCGGTGCTGCACCTGGCTCAGTGCACTGGCGTTCTCTTCGTTGGCGTTCGGCACAACAGAAAAGGGTACGTGCACGGACCGGCCGCGGCGTCATCGTTTACGGGGGCCCTGCGAGCCACCCGCGATCATGTGCGATGGACCCCAGCACTTCGGCCCGCCGCACCTCGTTACCATGCGGGGACGCAGGACCGAACGATCGACAGCATCTGATGACGACGAGGGACGGGTAGGCGCGTGGCCGAGGCGGCAGACTTCCAGGGGACTCGTCCCTCTCCTGCCCGCCGGTGGCTCCGGCGCACGGCCTCGGCGGCGCTCGGAGCGCCGCTGCTGGCCGGTCTCCTGGCCGTTCCCACGGCCAGTGCCGCCCCGGCCGCCGAGCCCGCCAAGGCCCCCACCGGCTCCCGTACGGTCGATGTGTCCCTGAACACGCTCTCCCCGAGCGTTCCGGCGGAGGACGACACCCTGACCGTCTCCGGAACGCTCACCAACAAGGGCAAGGAGACGATCAGCAGCGCCGAGGTCGATCTGCGGGTCGGACCCCGGCTCGCCGGCCGCGGAGAGGTAGACGACGCCACGAAGCGCTCCGCGTACGTTCCCGGCGACGACCCGGCCACCGTCGGGGACAAGTACACGGTGAAGTTCCCCAAGCTCGCCAAGGGCATCAGCCAGGACTTCACGCTCACCGTGCCCGTCGACAAACTCGGCCTGGACGACCCGGGCGTCTACCAGCTCGGCGTCTCGGTCTCCGGCCGTACGACGACCACCCCCAACGAGCAGGTGCTGGGCATCGAGCGCTCGTTCCTGCCCTGGCAGCCCGAGGCGAGCGACAGCAGGACCAAGCTCACCATCCTCTGGCCGCTGATCGCGTCCCCCCACGTCACGGCGGAGACCCGCTCGGACGAGCAGCAGACCCCCGTGTTCACCGACGACGGCCTGGCCGAGGAGCTGGCACCCGGTGGCCGGCTGGAGCAGTTGGTGTCCCTGGGCAGCCGGCTCCCCGTGACCTGGGTCGTCGACCCGGACCTCCTGGCGAGCGTCGCGGCGATGGCCGGGAAGTACGAGGTCGAGTCGGGTGACACGACCGTCCCGGGCAAGAACCAGGCCGTCGCCAAGCAGTGGCTCAGCGCGCTGGAGAAGGTGGTCGAGGACGGCAAGGTGATCGCGCTGCCGTTCGCCGACCCCGATCTGGCCTCCATCGCGCACCGCGGCAAGAACGTCTCCGGAACGCTCAGCCATCTGCAGAACGCCTCTGCCGTGGCCGCGACCACCGTGGAGACCATCCTCCATGTGAAACCGTCCACCGACTTCGCCTGGCCCGTGAACGGCGCCGTGGACTCGTCCATCGTCGATGTGGCGACCTCGGCAGGGGCCCACAACGTGATCGCCCGCAGCGACAGCTTCCGGGAGACCACGAAACTGCCCTACACACCGACCGCGGCGCGGCCGATCGGCGGAGGCACCACGGCGGTCGTCGCGGACGCCCGGCTGTCGACCCTGTTCGACGGCGACATGTCGAGGGCGGGCTCCTCCACCCGCACGGTCCAGAAGTTCCTCGCCCAGACCCTCGCACTGACCGAGCAGGCGCCGGACAACGAGCGCAGCATCGTCGTGGCCCCCCCACGGATGCCCACCGTCGCACAGGCCCAGACGATGGCCCGCGCGCTGGAGGGCCTGGCGGGCAACCGCTGGACGCAGCCCCTGGACCTCGTCGACGCCGCCGAGGCGAAGCCCGACCCGAGGGCCACCACCAAGGTCCCCCGGGCCTCGGCGTACCCCAAGAAGCTCCGGGCCCAGGAACTGCCCACGCAGGCGTTCCAGGACATCCGCACCACCCAGGGCTCGCTCGACAGCTTCGAGACGATCCTGACGCAGCCCGAGCGCGTGGTGACGCCCTTCGGCAACGCCGTCAACCGCTCGATGTCGACGTCCTGGCGCGGCCGGTCGCTGGAGGCACAGCAGTACCGGGACGCGGTCCGCGACTACCTGCAGAGCCTCACCTCCGAGGTGCAGCTCATCGAGAAGTCCGACGTCACCCTCTCCGGGCGCAGCGCGACGATCCCGGTCACCGTGCAGAACAAACTGGTGCAGGGCGTGGACCGGCTGGTTCTCCAGCTGACGTCGGACAACATCCGGCTCAAGTTCAACGACGACGGGAGCATGGCCGAGCTGCCGGTCAGCATCGCGGGCGGCCACAGCCAGTCGGTGAAGTTCGACACGGCGACCAGCGCCAATGGCCGCGCCCAGGTGACCGCCCGGCTGTACACGGAGGACGGCACCCAGTACGGCGAGGAGATGACCTTCACCGTGAAGGTCTCCGAGGTGACGCCCACCGTGCTGCTCGTCATCGCCGGCGGCCTGCTGCTCCTGGTGCTGGCGGGCATCAGGATGTACAGCCACCGCAAGCGCGCCGTGGCAAGCGACACGGCGGACGGAAACGGCGACGGACCCGAGCAGCCGAGTGACCCGACTCCGGACACCGGTCCGGAAAGCGGGGCCCCGTCGGGAACGGGTGAGAAAGTGGACCGTTGAGCGATGTCTGTCGTGGCCGGTCGGCCGGGGACGATGAGGTAGGGGTTTCGATGAACGCGCCGTACGACGGTGACCGCGGGCAGGGCGCGGGCGGAGCAGCGTCTCCGGGCGGGCCTCCGGTTCCCCCGGGCGCGGGCCAGGACGGCTCCGCGCCGCCGGACCCGTACCTCCAGCACGCCTACGAGGACGACCCCTACCGGGCGCAGGACCTGGCCGCCCAGGACCCGGTGGGCGAGGCGCTCTACGACCGCGCCGCGCACCCGCCGCCGCCTCCCGGTACCTACCAGGAGCCGGGGCCGCTCTACCAGCAGCCGCCCGCCGCCCCCTACGCCCCCGACCCGCGCATCTGGGCCCAGACCCCGCCCCCCGAGCCGGCGGGCCCCTCCCGGCACCTGCCGTACGGGGACCGCCCTGCGACCACGCAGTTCGTCGGCGTCGACGCGCTCGTCACCCAGGCGTCGGACGACCGGCAGGAGCCGGACGCGTTCGCCCACCTCTTCCGGGACCAGGAGGGATCGGGGAAGCCCCCGGTTCCGCCCCAGCCCGAACCGGCTCCCGCGCCCGCGCCCGCCAAGGGCGGCGGCGGCAAGGTCTCCGGACTCCTCAAGTCCAGCGCGGTCATGGCCGCCGGCACGCTCGTCTCCCGGCTCACCGGCTTCGTACGGTCGCTGGTGATCACCGCCGCACTCGGCGCCGCGCTGCTCGGCGACAGCTTCACCATCGCGTACACCCTGCCGACGATGATCTACATCCTCACCGTCGGCGGTGGCCTCAACTCGGTCTTCGTCCCGCAGCTCGTCCGCGCGATGAAGAACGATGAGGACGGCGGCGAGGCCTTCGCCAACCGGCTCCTGACCCTGGTGATGGTCGCGCTCGGCCTGATCGTCGCCGCAGCGGTCCTCGTCGCACCGGTGCTGATCAAGCTGATGTCCAGCACGATCGCCGACGACGTGGCCGCCAACAGCGTCGCCGTCACCTTCGCCCGCTACTGCCTGCCCACCATCTTCTTCATGGGCGTGCACGTGGTGATGGGTCAGATCCTGAACGCCCGCGGCAAGTTCGGCGCGATGATGTGGACCCCGGTCCTCAACAACATCGTCATGATCATCACGTTCGGGCTGTTCATCTGGGTCTACGGAACCTCCGCCGAATCGCAGATGGGCGTCGACACCATCCCGCCGGAAGGCGTCCGGCTGCTGGGCATCGGCACCCTGCTCGGCCTCGTCGTCCAGTCCCTGGCGATGATCCCGTACCTGCGCGAGACGGGCTTCCGTTTCCGCCCCCGGTTCGACTGGAAGGGCCACGGGCTCGGCAAGACCGTCAAGCTCGCCAAGTGGACCGTGCTGTTCGTCCTGGCCAACCAGGCGGGCGTCCTGGTGGTCACCCAGCTCGCCACGGCGGCCGGCACGGCTTCGGGCCACGACGGCACCGGGTTCCTGGCCTACTCCAACGCCCAGCTGATCTGGGGCATGCCGCAGGCCATCATCACCGTCTCGGTCATGGCCGCGCTGCTGCCCCGCATCTCCCGGGCCGCGCATGACAACGACCCGGGAGCGGTCCGCGACGACATCTCGCAGGGACTGCGCAACTCGGCCGTCGCCATCGTGCCGGTGGCCTTCGCCTTCCTCGCGCTCGGCCTGCCGATGGCCACCCTGCTGTACGCCTCCAGCGGCATCGAGGCCGCCCGCTCCATGGGCTTCATCCTTATGGCCTTCGCGCTCGGCCTGATCCCGTACTCCGTGCAGTACGTCGTCCTGCGAGGGTTCTACGCCTACGAGGACACCCGCACCCCCTTCTACAACACGGTCATCGTGGCCGCCGTCAACGCCGCCGCCTCCGCACTCTGTTACGTCGTCCTGCCCGCCCGGTGGGCCGTCGTCGGCATGGCCTTCTCCTACGGTCTGGCCTACGCGGTCGGCGTCGGTGTCGCCTGGCGCCGACTGCGCAACCGGCTGGGCGGCGACCTGGACGGCGCGCACATCGTGCGGACCTACGCGCGCCTCTGCATGGCCGCCGTGCCCGCCGCCCTGGTCGGAGGCGCCGTCGGATTCGGGATCCTGGAACTCGTCGGCACCGGCGCACTCGGCTCACTGGCCGCGCTGATCTGCGGCGGTGCCATCCTCGTGGGCATCTTCTTCGTCGCGGCGAAGAAGATGCGCATCGAAGAGGTCAACGGGCTGGTCGGCATGGTCCGTGGACGGCTCGGACGCTGAATGAGCGCTCGCCCGCACAACCATCGCCGCACTCCGCTTGTCGTGCATAGCGCCGGAGTGTGGGCACAATTGGCGTGACTGTGCAGAGCTGGCTGGCATCGCGCAACGGATGGGGAGGCAGGAACGACGGTGGCGGAACGTAGCACGGCTGCCGTCGACGTGGCTGACAACAGCGGCGACGAGCCGCTGACCGCCAAGGCGGACGAGGCCACGACCGACGGGACGGCGCAAGCCGAGGAAACCGAGGGCGCGAGCCCCAAGAACACCGAGAAGACGGACGGCGGGCGGCCGCGTTCCGAGGCCGTTCCGGCCTCACCCGATCTGCACAGCGGTCACAAACTCGCCGGGCGCTACCGCCTGGAGGAGTGCGTCACCCGTCTGGACGGCTTCAGCAGCTGGCGTGCTGTCGACGAGAAGCTCCGCCGCGCGGTGGGCGTACACCTGCTGCCCGCGGACCACCCGCGGGCCCGCTCGGTGCTGGCCGCAGCCCGCTCCTCAGCTCTGCTCGGCGACCCCCGCTTCGTCCAGGTCCTGGACGCCGTCGAGGAGAACGACCTCGTCTACGTGGTCCACGAATGGCTGCCGGACGCCATCGAGCTCACCGCTCTGCTGGCCACCGGGCCGATGGAGGCCCACGACGCCTACCAGCTCGTCAGCCAGCTCTCCCAGGCGATGGCCGCCGCCCACCGGGAAGGCCTGTCCCATCTGCGCCTCACGCCCGGCGCGGTCCTGCGCAGCTCCACCGGGCAGTACCGCATCCGAGGCCTCGCCGTGAACGCCGCCCTGCGCGGCATCACGGCGGAGCGCCCCCTCCGGACGGACACGGAGGCCATCGGCGCCCTGCTGTACGCCGCACTGACCCACCGCTGGCCGTACGGGGACGACGCCCACGGCCTCGCCGGGCTGCCCAAGGGCATGGGACTCATCGCCCCGGACCAGGTCCGGGCCGGCATCCACCGCGGTCTTTCCGAGCTCGCCATGCGGGCGCTCGCCAACGACGGTGCCACCGCCTCCCGGCAGGA
The DNA here is from genome assembly GCF_057766565.1 of Streptomyces sp. MGP-P1. NCBI lineage: Bacteria > Bacillati > Actinomycetota > Actinomycetes > Kitasatosporales > Streptomycetaceae > Streptomyces > Streptomyces sp. MGP-P1. The sequence goes on from NZ_JBYMEM010000005.1 coordinate 997,375, forward strand.
GCCGCCCTGCACGACCCCGGACGAGCTGGCCAAGGCCGTCGCTGCCATGCCGCGCATCCTTCCTCCGGAACCCACGTTCACCGCGCCGCCGGCCTACCAGCGCACGACCTATCAGCAGGGCACGTACGGGCGGCCGTCCTCCCACCCGTCCGCCGTCACCCAGCCCGTGATGCCCGTCCCTCCGGCCCCCCTGCAGAGCCGTGCCGGCCGCGCGCTCAAGTGGACCGTCTCGGCGCTCCTCATCGCCGCCCTGGGCCTCGGCAGCTGGCAGCTCGCGGAGGCGTTGCTCGACCGCACCAAGGGGTCCGACGACACCGGCGTCACCGCACCGAACGAGGACGACAAGAACAAGGACGACCCGCCCGCGCCTTCCGGCGAACCGCTGGACATCGCGGGGGCCACCGAGTTCATGCCCGACGGCTCCGGCATCAAGGAGCGGGAGGTGCAGAACACCATCGACGGCGATTCCGGAACCCACTGGGTCACCCCTCGGTACCAGGGGTTCGCCAACTTCGGGAACCTCCCCCAGCGCAAGCAGGGCAGCGGAATCATCGTCGACCTCGGCAAGGTACGGGACGTCTCCGGCGTCGAGGTGTCCATGTACCGGAGCGGGCAGACGACCACGGTCCTCGCAGCCTCCCCGGACGCCTCGTCCCCGTCCACGGCGGCCGACTTCGACCAGTCGATCGCCAAGCGGAGCGTCGCGGGATCGAAACTGGAGGAGAAGCTCGACAAGCCCGTCCGCACCCGCTACGTCCTGATCCACGTCACGGAGCTCCCCTCGGACGGCACCGGCGGCTACCGCGGCGGCATCACCGACATCTCCGTCCTCGGCTGACGAACGGGCCGGTCCGGGCCACCCGTGCCGGCCCGTGATCACCGACCCCACACGCCCGTTACTGTGGGGCGGACCGCCCGCACCACCGAGCCCCTGCGACGACAAGGGTTGCGGTCGTCACACCCGTGACGGCAGGCTTCTCCCCGTCGCACCGCTTCACCGGGTGCGGCCCGCATGTGACATCGGATCCGGTTCGGAGGGGGAGCACGGTGGATTCCGTTCCACCAGAGGCACCGAGCGACTCGGACCTGCTCGCCCAGCACGTGGCGGGCGACCCCGACGCCTTCGGTGAACTCGTACGCCGCCACCGCGACCGGCTCTGGGCCGTGGCGCTGCGCACCCTGGGGGACAGGGAAGAGGCGGCAGACGCCGTCCAGGATGCCCTCGTCAACGCCTTCCGCGCCGCCCACACCTTCCGCGGCCAGTCCGCGGTCACCACCTGGCTGCACCGGATCACCGTCAACGCCTGCCTCGACCGGGTCCGCAAGGCCGCCTCACGCAAGACGTCCCCGGTGGACGACGCCGAACGGCTCGATCAGCTCCTGGAACCCCATGAATCGGCCGAGGCCCCTGCGGTCCGGCAGGACCTCCATCGCCAGGTCCAGGAGGCTCTGGCGACACTGCCCGCCGAGCAGCGGGCGGCCCTCGTCCTCGTCGACATGCAGGGCTACCCCGTCGCGGAGGCAGCCGGCATCCTCGATGTGCCGCCCGGCACCGTGAAAAGCCGATGTGCCCGGGGCCGGGCGAGACTGGCCCCCCTGGTCCGGCATCTGCGCGTGGGGACCGGGGGGCAGGCACCCGACGGGGAGAACGGCGCGGCCGGAAGGAACCGGACGCCCGGAGCATCCGTCCCACCTGCGTCAGGTCCCAGAGACGCAGGAGCAAGCGATCCTGCCGCTACGAAGGGAGGAGGTGGGCGCCCGTGACATCCACGGCCGACACGGCTCAGCACCCGGAGGTCTCCGAGATCTCCGATCTCATCGAGGGACTGCTCTCCCCTTCCCGGGCGAGGGAAGTCCAGCAGCACGTCACGGGCTGCGACCTCTGCTCGGAGGTACAGGACTCCCTGGACGAGATCCGTGGGCTCCTCGGAACGATGCCCGACCCGGAGCCGATGCCCGAGGACATCGCCGCACGTATCGACGCGGCTCTCGCGGCGGAGGCCCGCCCCGCCGCTCCCACCGTGTCTTCGGCGGTCGTTGTTTCACGTGAAACAACGACCGCCGAAGACACGACGACCGACCGTGCGACGCGCGAGCCCGCTCCCAGGAGCGTCGGCGCCTCCGTGCAGGATCGTCCTGCGGGCCGGTCCTCCGCCGCCACCGGACCGGGCCGTCGTCCCTCCCGCCGGCGGCGGCGCGCTGTGGTCCTCGGCACCGCGTTCGGCGCGGCGGTCATCGGGATGAGCGTGTTCTTCCTCCAGTCCATCGCTCCATCCGGCGACTCGTCCAAGACCGCGGCCGACAGCGGAGTCAGCGCCCAGGAGAGCCGCGCGCACGCCTACGCCGACGGCACTCTGGAATCCCAGGTGCAGGCTCTCCTCGGCAGTGGGACCGCCCAGGAGAGCCCCGGCGCCAAGAAGGTGCCGCCGGGCGCGGACACCAAGTCGACGAGCGAAGCCCTCACCCCAGACGCCGAGGCCTCCAACAGCCCCTTGAAGGCCCCCGCCGTCGCTGTTCCCCCCTGCGTCCAGCAAGCCACCGGCCGCACCACGCCGGCCCTCGCCCTCGATACGGGGACGTACCAGGGAACGGACACCTATCTCGTCGTCCTTCCGCACCCGAGCGACCCCTCACGCGTGCAGGCCTATCTCGTGGCCTCCTCCTGCGTGGACACCGCCCCGGAGTCCCCGGGGCAGCTGCTGCTCACCCGCGCCTACGACCGCCCCTGAAAACCGTCCGCGACCGCCGCGGCACGTTCGGGAATGCATCAGCCGTAGGATCCGTTGGGTGGGGTGTGAGTCGTTGAACCGACCCCGTAGGCAGTTAGGCAGTCTGCAGAAACGAGGAAGAAACCCGTGAGCGACGTCCGTAATGTGATCATCATCGGCTCCGGACCGGCCGGGTACACCGCCGCGCTGTACACCGCCCGCGCCTCGCTGAACCCGTTGGTCTTCGAGGGCGCCGTCACGGCCGGCGGTGCGCTGATGAACACCACCGACGTGGAGAACTTCCCCGGCTTCCAGGACGGCATCATGGGCCCCGAGCTCATGGACAACATGCGCGCCCAGGCCGAGCGCTTCGGCGCCGAGCTGATCCCCGACGACGTGATCGCGGTCGACCTCACCGGTGACGTCAAGACGGTCACCGACACCGCGGGCACCGTCCACCGCGCCAAGTCCGTCATCGTCACGACCGGCTCCCAGCACCGCAAGCTCGGACTGCCCAACGAGGACGCCCTCTCCGGACGCGGCGTCTCCTGGTGCGCCACCTGCGACGGCTTCTTCTTCAAGGACCACGACATCGCCGTGATCGGCGGCGGCGACACCGCGATGGAGGAGGCGACCTTCCTCTCCCGCTTCGCCAAGTCCGTCACGATCGTCCACCGCCGTGACACCCTGCGCGCCTCCAAGGCCATGCAGGACCGGGCCTTCGCCGACCCGAAGATCAAGTTCGCCTGGGACAGTGAGGTCGCCGAGGTCAAGGGCGACCAGAAGCTCTCCGGTCTGACCCTGCGCAACACCAAGACCGGTGGGACGTCCGAGCTCCCCGTGACCGGGCTGTTCATCGCCGTCGGCCACGACCCGCGCACCGAGCTCTTCAAGGGCCAGCTGGAGCTCGACGACGAGGGTTACCTGAAGGTCGAGGCGCCCTCCACCCGCACCAACCTCACCGGCGTCTTCGGCGCCGGAGACGTGGTCGACCACACCTACCGTCAGGCCATCACGGCAGCGGGAACCGGCTGCTCCGCCGCCCTGGACGCCGAGCGCTTCCTCGCGGCCCTGGCCGACGCGGAGCCCGCCGAGCCGGAGAAGACCCCGGCCGTCTGAACGTCCGCACCGCACCCCACCCCCGAGAGACTAAGGAGGCCGCCGTGGCCGGCGACCTGAAGCACGTTACGGATGACACCTTCGACGAGGTCGTCCTCAAGAGCGACAAGCCCGTTCTGGTGGACTTCTGGGCCGCCTGGTGCGGCCCGTGCCGCCAGATCGCCCCCTCGCTGGAGGCGATCGCAGCGGAGCACGGCGACCAGATCGAGATCGTCAAGCTCAACATCGACGAGAACCCGGCCACCGCCGCCAAGTACGGCGTGATGTCCATCCCGACCCTGAACGTGTACCAGGGCGGCGAGGTCGCCAAGACCATCGTCGGCGCCAAGCCGAAGGCCGCGATCCTCCGCGACCTCGAAGGCTTCATTACCGCGTAATCGCGCAGCGGCGCGCGCCGTCGCAATGTTTCACGTGAAACGGGCCCACCCTTCAAGGGGTGGGCCCGTTTCACATGGTGTCAGGCGGCGACGGCCCGGCCTCACAACGGCCGCAGCGCCGGTTCCTTCTGAACCGCCCCCAGAAGCCGGTCGAGGGCCATCTCCACGTCTTCCTTCCAGGAGAGCGTCGTCCGCAGATCCAGCCTCAGCCGTGGGTACACGGGATGCGGCCGCACGGTCTTGAAGCCGACGGCGAGCAGATGGTCTGCGGGGAGTACGCAGGTGGATTGCTCGGACCGCGCGTCGCCGAACGCCTCGATCGCCTTGAAGCCCCTGCGCAGAACGTCCTTCGCCACCGTCTGCACCATGACACGGCCCAGCCCCTGACCCTGGTACTCGGGAATGATCAGCCCAGTGATGAGCTGGACGGCATCGGGAGAGACCGGGCTGGTCGGGAACGCCGTCGAACGGGGGACGTACGCGGGCGGGGCGTAGAGCACGAAGCCCGCCGGCACGTCGTCCACATAGACCACCCGGCCGCAGGACCCCCACTCGAGGAGGACCGCGGAGATCCAGGCTTCCTTCTCCAGCTCCGGCTTGCCCGCCTTTACCGCGGCTTCCCCACTGACCGGGTCAAGCTCCCAGAAGACGCACGAGCGGCAACGCTCGGGGAGATCCGGAAGGTTGTCCAGGGTGAGCGGTACGAGCCGACGCCCCATGACAGCGATGTCTCCCTTCCTTCGCCCGCCGCACCACGTGCGGCTGCCAGAGTGCTCCGTTCATGGAACAGACTGCCGACGAACCCCCCGACGGCGCCCAACCCCAGCCCGACCGTGACGAGCCGACTGCGGCTCACTCTTCGCAAGGCCTCCGCCCTCCTCTGAGGTCGATCGCCGTGGATGCGCCGTCCCAGAACGCATCGTATCCACCCAGAGGTAATGCGGATACCGGGAGAGCGCAAAGGGCGGGCCGTGTTCCGGTACGTACCCGGCTCACGCCCCGCCCTTCCTCGGATCGGGTCCCGCTGCTCAGCCCTCGTCGTCCTCCTCGGACGTCTCGGCGAGCCGACGCTCCAGCACCCGGCCCTCGCCCGGGGCGAGACTGCCGAGGATCCGGTCCAGGTCCTCCATCGAGGCGAACTCGACGACGATCTTGCCCTTCTTCTGCCCCAGGTCGACCTTCACCCGGGTCTCGAAGCGGTCGGACAGGCGGGTCGCCAGGTCGGTCAGAGCGGGGGACAGACGGCCGCCTGCTCTCGGGCCCTTGGGCTTCGCAGCACTCGTGGGGCCCGAGCCCATGAGCGTCACGATCTCCTCGACCGCACGCACCGAAAGCCCCTCGGCCACGATGCGGTGGGCCAGCCGGTCCTGCTCCTCGGAGTCGTCCACGGACAGCAGCGCGCGGGCATGGCCGGCCGAAAGCACGCCTGCGGCGACCCGGCGCTGCACCGGCGGCGAAAGCCGCAGAAGCCGCAGCGTGTTCGTCACCTGCGGACGCGACCGGCCGATCCGGTCGGCCAGCTGGTCATGGGTGCAGTTGAAGTCCTTGAGCAGCTGGTCGTACGCGGCGGCCTCCTCCAGCGGGTTCAGCTGAGCCCGGTGGAGGTTCTCCAGGAGCGCGTCCAGCAGCAGCTTCTCGTCGTCCGTGGCGCGGACGATGGTGGGAATCCGCTCCAGGCCCGCTTCACGGCAGGCCCTCCACCGACGCTCACCCATGATGAGCTCGTAGCTGTCCGGGCCCGCCTTCCGGACCACGACCGGCTGGAGAAGGCCGACTTCCTTGATGGAGACGACCAGCTCGGCCAGCGCGTCCTCGTCGAAGACCTCACGAGGCTGGCGGGGGTTCGGCGTGATCGTCCCGATCGGCAGCTCGGCGAAGTACGCACCGGACGTCCCGGCTTCCTGCTCGGATCGGCCCTCCGGAGTGGACGCAGGCTCCGGCACCACCGGGACGGAGGGCAGCGCGGTCACCTTCGCAGCGGCCACCCCGCGCTCCGCCGTCAGCACCGGACCCGCGCCGGACGACGCCGCACCACCCCCGGGCGCTGACACCTGCTTCTCCTGGGGAGCGGCGGGGATCAGCGCACCGAGCCCACGCCCCAGTCCTCTACGACGCTCACTCACTGCATGCCCTCCGAAACGTTCTGCTGGCTGTTCTGACTGCTCGTGTGGGCGTGCTGAGCCTCGTAGTTCACCCCGACGCCCCGCAGGGCGATCTCCCGGGCCGCTTCAAGATACGAGAGCGAACCGCTGGAGCCCGGGTCGTAGGTCAGCACGGTCTGCCCGTAGCTCGGCGCCTCCGAGATGCGCACCGACCGCGGAATGCTCGTGCGCAGCACTTCCTTGCCGAAGTGGGTACGAACCTCCTCGGCGACCTGCGAGGCGAGCCTCGTCCGGCCGTCGTACATCGTCAACAGGATCGTCGAGACATGCAGGTCCGGATTGAGATGGCCCCGCACCAGGTCGACGTTCCGCAGGAGCTGCCCCAGGCCTTCCAGCGCGTAGTACTCGCACTGGATGGGGATCAGCACCTCGGCCCCGGCCACCATCGCATTCACCGTCAACAGACCCAGTGAGGGCGGGCAGTCGATGAGGATGTAGTCCAGCGGCTGCTCATACGCCTGGATGGCCCGCTGGAGCCGGCTCTCCCGTGCCACCAGCGAGACCAGCTCGATCTCCGCACCGGCGAGATCGATGGTCGCGGGCGCACAGAAGAGACCCTCTACGTCCGGGACGGGCTGGACCACCTCGGAGAGGGGGCGGCTCTCCACCAGGACGTCGTAGATCGAGGGAACATCGGCGTGGTGATCGATGCCCAGCGCCGTGGAAGCGTTGCCCTGCGGGTCGAGGTCGACCACCAGAACGCGTGCACCGTGCAGCGCCAGGGAAGCGGCAAGGTTGACCGTCGTGGTCGTCTTCCCGACCCCGCCCTTCTGGTTGGCCACCACCATGACGCGGGTGCGGTCAGGGCGGGGCAGCCCTTCGCCGGCGCGGCCGAGGGCCTCGACCGCCAGCTGAGCGGCTCGGCCGATGGGTGTGTCGTCCATCGGCGGCGGTGTTTCACGTGAAACACCCTCACCCACGGACTCGGTTCGGGGACCGGGGACCGGGTCGGTCATCGGTCCCGCGATGTTGGCGTCGGACCGCAAGGATTCACTCTCCTCGACTTCAGGCTCGCAATGAACAGAGCCTGCCATGCTTTCGGGGTCGTGAACCAGCGAGGCCCGCTGTTCTGTGGATGAATCCGTGCGTGTGGACAACTCGGCAACCCGTCCGGGCTTGCGGTCGCGCGGCGTGGCAGCCGCACGACCGCGGCCGATGATTCCCTGCAGCAGAGAGCGACGTTTCACGTGAAACACGATGCCCCCGCGAAGCAACTACCAGGCCACGACACTCCGCACGGGTAAGTATCGCTACTTTTCGGCTGAACCACTGCTAAGCGCCGCGAGAACCAACAGAAGCCGCATACCGCCCGACCCGACAGAGCTCCCGGTCGGACGGTGCCACCGTCCAGACGGCGCCCCTCAGCGACGCCTACGCGTCCGCTCCGTCCGAGCGGCCTTGGCCCTCTTTGCGGCGAACCTCACACCCCCCGGGCTCTCTCCCACCACGACACGGACCACGGTGGAGAGAGGATCGACCAAACCCTCACCGACCTGGAGCACCTCGGTCTCCAGGACACCGAGCTTGCTGAGCGCGGCCCTGGCCCCGTTGAGCTCCTCCTCGGCGGTGTCGCCCTTGAGCGCGAGCATCTCCCCATAAGGCTTCAGCAGCGGCACGCCCCAACCCGCCAGCCGGTCCAGCGGCGCCACCGCACGGGCGGTCACCACGTGAACGGGCTGAAGCGTCCCGAGGACCTCCTCGGCCCGGCCGCGCACGACCGTCACATGGTCCAGGCCGAGCAGTTCGACGACTTCCTGGAGGAAGTTCGTCCGCCGCAGCAGCGGCTCCAGCAAGGTGATCTTGAGATCGGGGCGCACCAGAGCCAGCGGGATGCCGGGCAGCCCCGCGCCGGAGCCCACATCGCAGACGGTGACGCCTTTGGGCACGACCTCGGAGAGCACCGCGCAGTTCAGCAGGTGCCGCTCCCACAGCCGGGGGACCTCACGCGGCCCGATCAGACCTCGCTTGACCCCGGCATCCGCCAGGAGCTCCGCGTACCGGAGGGCCTCCGGAAAGAACTCTCCGAACACCGCCTGCGCCTCCGCAGGTGCCTGGGGGAGCTCTGCTGCCTCCGTCACGGGGACCGTCCTTCCATACCGCACTAGCGCACTGTGGGTGGCTGACTATCAGGCTGACAAAGATCGGCCCCGCCTGCGAACAGACGGGGCCGACAGTACAAGGATCCGGTCAGGCCGGGAGAACGACGACGAAGCGCTGCGGCTCTTCGCCCTCCGACTCGCTCCGGAGACCTGCCGCGGCGATCGCGTCGTGCACGACCTTGCGCTCGAACGGCGTCATCGGGTCCAGCTTCACCGGCTCGCCCGAGCTCTTGACCTCGTCCGCGGCCTTGGCACCCAGCGCCGCGAGGATCTCGCGCTTCTCGGCCCGGAAGCCACCGATGTCCAGCATCAGCCGGCTGCGGTCGCCCGTCTCCCGGTGGACGGCCAGCCGCGTCAGCTCCTGGAGCGCCTCCAGGACCTCACCGTCGCGGCCCACGAGCTTCTGGAGGTCGCGCGCCGATTCGCTGATGATCGACACCGCGGCCCGGTCCGCCTCGACATCCATGTCGATGTCGCCGTCGAGGTCGGCGATGTCGAGCAGACCCTCAAGATAGTCGGCCGCGATCTCGCCCTCCTGCTCCAGGCGGGTCAGGGTGTCGCTGCCGGCCTCGGCGGCGGCCGTGGAGGTGGTGCCTTCCGTCACGGATGGACTCCTTCTTACTTCTTGGACGGGTGCTTGGGCCGCTGGGGGCCCTTGCGCTGTCCGGATTTGGCTTGGCGTGAGGAGCCGGAGGCGGGCTTGCCCGCCGACTTCGGCTTGTCGTCCTGCGGTGCGTCCTGCTTCTCGAGCGAGGTCGTGGAGCCGGCGTCCGCGGTCTCCGTGTCCTTGGCTCCACCGGTCGTGGCACCGGCCGTCTGGCGCTTCGCCTTGGTCTGGCGCTTGGGCTGCTGGCGCTTGTGCGCCTGGCCCTCCGCGTCGGCGACGGCGGTCTCGCTCTTCTGCACCGTGCCGTCGTCCTGGGCCGCGAGACCCAGCTTGCCGAGGCCGGTGATGAACTTGCGCTCGATGTCGTTGCGGTCGGGGCCCTTGGCGACGATGGCCTTGACGGTGTTGCGCCGGGTCCGGCCGCGCACCTGCTCGTGGGCGGACACGCTCTTGAGGACCCGCTGGAGATAGGCGTCCTGCGCCTTGCTGCCCGGCGTCGGGTTCTGGTTGATCACGTACATCTGCTGACCCATGGTCCAGACGTTCGTGGTCAGCCAGTAGACGAGGACACCGACGGGGAAGTTGATGCCCATCACGGCGAAGATGACCGGGAAGATGTACATCAGCATCTTCTGCTGCTGCATGTACGGGGTCTTCACCGTCAGGTCGACGTTCTTCGTCATCAGCTGGCGCTGCGTGAAGAACTGCGAGGCCGACATCAGCACGATCATGATCGCGGTGACGATCCGGACGTCCATCAGAGAAGCGTCGAGCGAGGTGACCTTCTCGACGCTGTCCGTGAACTTCGCGGCGAGCGGGGCACCGAAGATGTGCGCCTGACGCGCGCTGTCCAGCAGGTCCTGGTTGATCGCCCCGATCTTCTTGCCCGAGGCGATGGAGGACAGCACGTGATACAGGGCGAAGAAGAACGGGGACTGCGCCAGGATGGGGAGGCACGAGGAGAGCGGGTTGGTGCCCGTCTCCTTGTACAGCTTCATCATCTCTTCGGACTGACGCTGCTTGTCGTTCTTGTAGCGCTCCTGGATCGCCTTCATCTTCGGCTGGAGCACCTGCATGTTGCGGGTCGACTTGATCTGCTTCACGAAGAGCGGGATCAGGCAGATCCGGATCAGCACCACCAGGGACACGATCGACAGACCCCAGGCCCAGCCGGAGTCGTCGCCGAAGAGCGCCCCGTAGACCTTGTGGAACTGAACGATCACCCATGAGACGGGTGTGGTGATAAAGCTGAACAGACTGGCAATCGTGTCCACTAATCAGGCTCCTTGAGCATTGGGCGAGGTCTCTGCGGCCGGGCTCGGAGGTTCGGAGACCGACCCCCCGGACGGCACATCAGCGGCGGACTCCCCGCCCTTTTCGCCGCGCAGGGCATTGCGCAGCAGCTCGTGCCACCGCGGACGCCTACGTGGCGGGACATGGTCCACACCGCCGGGTGACCACGGATTGCACCGCAGGATGCGCCAGGCTGTCAGCGCTGTTCCCTTGATGGCACCGTGCCTGTCGATCGACGTATATCCATAGTGGGAACACGACGGGTAATAACGGCAGACAGGCCCGAGGAGTGGACTGATCGTCCACTGGTACAGCTTGATGAGAGCAAGCAGCGGGTACTTCATCGCGCGCCCCCTCCCAGCAGCCGCTGAAGGGCGGCGTCCAGGTCTCGGGCCAGCTGGGCATGATCGGCGTCGCCCGCACCGGGCAGCGCCCGTACGACAACAAGGCTACCGGGGGGCAGCTGAGCCAGCCGGTCGCGGACCAGGTGGCGAAGCCTCCGCTTCACCGCGGTACGGACGACTGCGCCCCCCACGGCCTTGCTGACAACGAAACCCGCACGCGGCGGGGGAACAGTCTCCCCCGTCACGTGCGGGTCCGTGTCACCGCTGCGTAGATGGACGACGAGCAGTGGACGTCCGGCTCGACGTCCTCGTCGTACCGCGGTCGCGAAGTCCTCGCGCCGCCTCAGCCGATTCTCGGTAGGCAGCACGTCATGGACCTGTTGGCGATCAGGCGGACAGGCTGCTGCGGCCCTTGCCACGGCGGTTCGCGAGAATCGCACGGCCGGCACGGGTACGCATGCGCAGCCGGAAGCCATGGGTCTTGGCGCGACGACGGTTGTTCGGCTGGAAGGTGCGCTTGCTCACTCGGGGGCTCCAGAAATGATTCGTGTGTTGGCGGGACATCGCCTGGCTGTCACCGTGCGCCCACGAGGAACTCGCGTAAACGCCTTAGTGCACCGCTTCACAATCACAGATCGTGATCTTTGCCCATCGGAGGCAGGCGGCAGCAGCCATCGACAACTCGACCTGGTCACGGTACGCGCGGCTACGCCATCCGGTCAAACCGGCTTCACGTGACCCCTCATTGTGCACAGCCTGTGGACAACAACTTGAACCGCGCGGCTCCGCCTGACTACCGTGGCTGAACTCCGGTTCTTTTCCTTCCCGACTGCCGGGCCTCACCCGACCCGACCCATCCCGTCCCGAGAACCACACATTCGTGGGACATGCGAGAGAGCGTGCCTTGTGGCTGACGTACCTGCCGATCTTGCCGCAGTGTGGCCGCGAGTGCTGGAACAACTCCTCGGGGAGGGTCAGCAGGGCATCGAGCCGAAGGACAAGCAGTGGATCGAGCGCTGCCAGCCCCTGGCACTCGTCGCCGACACCGCACTGCTGGCCGTCCCCAATGAGTGGGGCAAGCGCGTCCTGGAGGGCCGGCTCGCGCCGCTCATCAGCGAGACGCTGACCCGCGAGTGCGGCCGCCCCATCCGGATCGCGATCACCGTCGACGACTCCGCGGGCGAACCGCCCTCCCCGCCGGCGCCCCGATGCACCAGTCGCACCAGAGCCAGCAGGGCCACCGCTACCCGGCGCAGCCGCGCGACGACGGGCCGCGGGGCGACACGTACGACGGTTACGGCCACCGGCCCTCCGACGACGGCATGCCGACGGCCCGGCCGGCCTACCCCGACTACCAGCAGCAGCGTCCGGAGCCCGGCGCCTGGCCGCGTACCCAGGAGGACCTCTCCTGGCAGCAGCCGCGGCACGGCGGGTACCAGGACCGCGAGCAGCCCTCCGGAGAGCCGTACCGCGAGAGCGAGTCGTACCGGGAGCGCGAGAACGAGCCGTACCGGGAGCAGCCTCCGGAGCAGTGGCGCGAGCCGTACGGCACCGGGCGCCCCCAGCAGCACGACTACCGGTCGCAGCCTCCCGAGCACCAGGGGTACGAGCTGCAGCGCCCCGACCGCCAGGACCAGCAGCAGCCGGGGCCCCGCCAGGGCGGCCACGGCCCCGGGCGGGCCGGCGGTTCGGTACCCGGTCCGATGGGCGCCCAGCCCGCCCCCGCACCCGGCCCCGGCGAACCGCACGCCCGGCTGAACCCGAAGTACCTCTTCGACACCTTCGTCATCGGGGCGTCCAACCGGTTCGCGCACGCCGCGGCCGTCGCCGTCGCCGAGGCTCCGGCGAAGGCGTACAACCCCCTCTTCATCTATGGGGAGTCCGGGCTCGGCAAGACCCACCTGCTGCACGCCATCGGGCACTACGCGCGGAGCCTCTACCCGGGGACCCGGGTGCGGTACGTGAGCTCGGAGGAGTTCACCAACGAGTTCATCAACTCGATCCGCGACGGCAAGGGCGACACCTTCCGCAAGCGCTACCGCGACGTGGACATCCTGCTGGTCGACGACATCCAGTTCCTGGCGAGCAAGGAGTCGACGCAGGAGGAGTTCTTCCACACCTTCAATACGCTGCACAACGCGAACAAGCAGATCGTGCTCTCCTCGGACCGGCCGCCCAAGCAGCTGGTGACCCTGGAGGACCGGCTGCGCAACCGCTTCGAGTGGGGTCTGACGACCGACGTCCAGCCGCCCGAACTGGAGACCCGGATCGCGATCCTCCGCAAGAAGGCGGTGCAGGAGCAGCTCAACGCCCCGCCGGAGGTCCTGGAGTTCATCGCCTCGCGGATCTCGCGCAACATCCGCGAGCTGGAGGGCGCGCTGATCCGGGTGACCGCCTTCGCCTCGCTGAACCGGCAGCCGGTGGACCTCGGGCTGACCGAGATCGTCCTGAAGGACCTGATCCCGGGCGGCGAGGAATCGGCGCCGGAGATCACCGCGCCGGCCATCATGGCGGCGACCGCGGACTACTTCGGCCTCACCGTGGACGACCTCTGCGGATCCTCGCGCAGCCGGGTCCTGGTGACGGCGCGCCAGATCGCCATGTATCTCTGCCGCGAGCTGACCGACCTCTCGCTGCCGAAGATCGGTGCGCAGTTCGGCGGCCGCGACCATACGACGGTGATGCACGCGGACCGGAAGATCCGGGCGCTGATGGCGGAGCGCCGCTCCATCTACAACCAGGTCACCGAGCTGACCAACCGCATCAAGAACGGCTGACGCCGGCTTCCGGGACTTCTCCTGAAGCGTTTCTCAAGGGCGCCTGGCGCGGACCTCCACGGTCCGCGCCAGGCGCTTTTCGCGTTCTCGGGGCCCCGTAGCGGGCTGTCCGGAGCCTCCACCGGGCCGTCCGGAGCCCCCTCCGGGCTGTTCGAAGCCCGCTTCGAGCGCCTTGGCGGCCCCGCGTTGTTCGAATACGGGCTGCTCAGAGGCCCTTCTCCACAGATGGGGGAGAAATCTTCCGTCCACAGCCTGGGGACTGGGAAGTTGTCCATATTGCGTCCACAGGGTCGGCTGCCGATACTCCATCAGGCCAGGTCACCCGGCTGGGGATTTGTGGTCAACCGTCATCCACAGCCTGTGGACAGTTTTTTCGTCCACAGGAGGCGCTCGTCGTTGTCCACCGGCGACCCACAGGTTGAGCCATGTTGTCCCCAGCTTCTCCCTGCTTCTCCACACCCTTGTCCACTGTTCGGCAACGCAACACCCGCTCTCACCGCTCGGAGTGAAAGGCATCACACCAAGAGGGTCGGTTGGGCTGTGGGGAACGTGGGTAAAGCTGGGGACAGGCCTGGGGAGAAGTGGCCCCCTCCTGTGCATCGGGTGTGCAGAACTTTCGCCCGTCCACAGAAAGCCCTGGTTTTCCACGGGCGCCACCCACAGGACCGGTGGACAAAAAACAGTCGCTGACCTGCGCAAACGACGTTATCCACGGTATCCACAAGGCCTACTACTACTACCACCCAGAGTTAGCCAGGAATCAGCTTCGAAGTGGGTGCTGTGGACAACTCGCCCCTCGACCGCCGCGAAGCTCCTGGCCCGACTTGACCCCGAGCAGCAACGACTGTCGGTGCCGTACGTCAGACTGGACCCCGGAGCCTCCCCAGCCCTCGGCAGGGAGCTCCGGTCCAGACGACGAAGGCCAGCAGGGCGAGCGAGCAACAGCAGGAGGCGGTTCCGGTGAAGATCCGGGTGGAGCGCGATGTACTCGCGGAGGCGGTGGCCTGGGTGGCCCGCAGCCTCCCGGCCCGTCCGCCGGCGCCCGTTCTCGCGGGCCTTCTGCTGAAGGCCGAGGACGGATCTCTCAGCTTCTCCAGCTTCGACTACGAGGTCTCCGCCAGGGTCTCCGTGGACGCGGAGATCGACGAGGACGGCACGGTGCTCGTCTCCGGCCGGCTGCTCGCCGACATCTGCCGCGCCCTGCCCAACCGCCCGGTGGAGATCTCCACCGACGGTGTGCGGGCCACGGTCGTCTGCGGCTCCTCCCGCTTCACCCTCCACACACTGCCTGTGGAGGAGTACCCCGCGCTGCCGCAGATGCCGACCGCCACGGGCACCGTCCCCGGTGAGGTCTTCGCCTCGGCCGCCGCCCAGGTCGCCATCGCCGCCGGCCGCGACGACACGCTGCCCGTGCTGACCGGTGTGCGGATCGAGATCGAGGGCGACACCGTCACCCTCGCCTCCACCGACCGCTACCGCTTCGCGGTCCGCGAGTTCCTCTGGAAGCCGGAGAACGCCGACGCCTCGGCGGTCGCCCTGGTGCCCGCCAAGACCCTCCTGGACACCGCGAAGGCGCTCACGAGCGGCGACACGGTCACCCTGGCGCTCTCCGGCTCCGGTGCGGGCGAGGGCCTGATCGGCTTCGAGGGCGCCGGACGCCGGACGACCACGCGTCTCCTCGAAGGCGATCTTCCGAAGTACCGCACGCTCTTCCCGACCGAGTTCAACTCCGTCGCCGTGATCGAGACGGCTCCCTTCGTCGAGGCCGTCAAGCGCGTGGCCCTGGTCGCCGAGCGCAACACCCCCGTACGGCTCAGCTTCGAGCAGGGTGTCCTCATCCTGGAAGCCGGCTCCAGCGACGACGCACAGGCTGTGGAGCGCGTCGACGCGGTGCTGGAGGGCGACGACATCTCGATCGCCTTCAACCCGACGTTCCTGCTGGACGGTCTGAGCGCGATCGACTCCCCGGTCGCCCAGCTCTCGTTCACCACGTCGACCAAGCCCGCCCTGCTCAGCGGCCGCCCGGCCGTGGACGCCGAGGCGGACGACGCGTACAAGTACCTGATCATGCCGGTGCGCCTCTCCGGCTGATCCCGGCATCCCCCGGCTGTTCGGGGGACGTATCCGCGGCAGTTTCCGGCGGGCCCGCTCGGCGCGGAGCGGGCCCGCCGTGCTGTCCCCCGCCGGGCGTAGGCTCGGTCCTGGGCGCAAACGCCCCGACGCTTATCGCCACGACGCTTAAGGAATCTCTGATGGAGCTCGGTCTCGTCGGCCTCGGCAAGATGGGTGGCAACATGCGCGAGCGCATCCGCCGCGCAGGCCACACCGTCATCGGTTACGACCGCAACCCGGATGTCGCCGATGTCCACAGTCTCGAAGAGCTTGTGGGCAAGCTGAAGGGCCCGCGGGTCGTCTGGGTCATGGTCCCGGCCGGTGCCGCGACCCAGTCCACGATCGACGAGCTGGCCGAGCTGCTCTCGCCCGGCGACGTCGTCGTCGACGGTGGGAACTCCCGCTGGACCGACGACGAGAAGCACGCCGCCGAGCTGGGCCTCAAGGACATCGGCTTCGTGGACTGCGGCGTCTCCGGTGGCGTCTGGGGCCTGAAGAACGGTTACGCCCTGATGTACGGCGGCACCGAGGAGAACGTGGCGAAGGTCCAGCCGATCCTCGACGCGCTGAAGCCCGAGGGCGACTTCGGCTCCGTCCACGCGGGCAAGGTCGGCGCCGGCCACTTCGCGAAGATGGTCCACAACGGCATCGAGTACGCCATGATGCAGGCCTACGCCGAGGGCTGGGAGCTGCTGGAGAAGGTCGACTCCGTCACCGACGTGCGCGAGGTCTTCCGCTCCTGGCAGGAGGGCACGGTCATCCGTTCCTGGCTGCTCGACCTCGCGGTCAACGCGCTCGACGACGACGAGCACCTGGAGAAGCTCCGGGGCTTCGCCGCCGACTCGGGCGAGGGCCGCTGGACGGTGGAGGCCGCGATCGACAACGCGGTGCCGCTGCCCGCGATCACGGCGTCGCTGTTCGCGCGATTCGCCTCGCGCCAGGACGACTCGCCGCAGATGAAGATGATCGCCGCGCTGCGCAACCAGTTCGGCGGGCACGCGGTCGAGTCCAAGTCCGAGAACTGATCGGACCGCCGGCCACGCGTCGGCAGCGCAACAACCTGCGAAGCACCATCGGGAGAGGTCGGCCACCATGCACGTCACCCATCTCTCGCTGGCCGACTTCCGCTCGTACGCCCGGGTCGAGGTCCCTCTCGACCCGGGCGTCACCGCGTTCGTGGGGCCCAACGGGCAGGGCAAGACCAACCTCGTCGAGGCGGTCGGCTATCTCGCCACCCTCGGCAGCCACCGGGTCTCCTCGGACGCCCCGCTGGTGCGGATGGGCGCGGAGCGGGCGGTGATCCGTGCGGCGGTCACCCAGGGCGAGCGCTCGCAGCTGATCGAGCTGGAACTGAACCCCGGCCGCGCCAATCGGGCCCGTATCAACAGGTCCTCGCAGGTCAGACCGCGTGACGTGCTCGGGATCGTACGGACCGTGCTGTTCGCGCCGGAGGATCTGGCCCTGGTCAAGGGCGACCCCGGTGAGCGGCGGCGGTTCCTGGACGAGCTGATCACGGCGCGGTCGCCCCGGATGGCCGGGGTCCGCTCCGACTACGAGCGGGTGCTCAAGCAGCGCAACACCCTGCTGAAGTCCGCGGCGATGGCCCGGCGGCACGGCGGCCGCTCGATGGACATGTCCACCCTCGACGTCTGGGACCAGCACCTGGGCCGGGTGGGCGCGGAGCTGCTCGCGCAGCGCCTCGATCTGATCGCCACGCTCCAGCCGCTGGCCGACAAGGCGTACGGGGACGTGGCTCCGGGCGGCGGTCCCGTGGCGCTGGAGTACCGCAGCTCGGTCGGCGAGGACGTGGGTCCCGCGCGCACCCGCGAGGAGTTGTACGAGCAGCTGATCGCGGCGCTCGTGGGCGTCCGCAAGCAGGAGATCGAGCGGGGCGTGACCCTCGTCGGCCCGCACCGCGACGATCTGGTGCTCGGACTGCGGGGGATGCCGGCGAAGGGGTACGCGAGCCACGGCGAGTCCTGGAGCTACGCGCTGGCGCTGCGGCTGGCCAGTTACGAACTGTTGCGCTCCGAGGGCAACGAGCCGGTGCTGGTGCTGGACGACGTCTTCGCCGAGCTGGACGCCCGTCGCCGTGAGCGGCTGGCGGAGCTGGTGGCTCCGGGCGAGCAGGTGCTCGTGACGGCCGCGGTGGCGGAGGACGTTCCGGGCGTGCTGGCGGGGGCGCGGTACGCGGTGTCCTCGGGCGAGGTGGAGCGCGTATGACCGCCCGGGGAGAGAGCGGGGCGGGCCGCCGGGGATCGGCCTCCCGCGCGAGCGGTACGGGAGCGGCGCGCGCGAAGGGCGCGGGTGCGGGCCGGGCAGGTGGGCCGGCAGAGGCGTTGCCGGATCCGGCCGCTTCCGGGACGACGGCCGGGACGGCCTCCGGGGCTCCGTCCGGGGCCGGTTCCGGGCGCCTTCGGGGATGCCGAAGCCGCCCGAGGTGACCGGGGTCGATCTCGCCCGGGTCGCGCTGCGGGCGGCGAAGGAGCAGGCCAGGGCGCGGGGTGCGGCGGCGCAGCAGAAGAAGCAGGCCCGGCGGGGCGGCGGGCTGCGCTCGGGCGCACGGTCGGACGGCCGGGATCCGCAGCCGTTGGGCTCCGCGATCAACCGGCTGATCACCGAGCGGGGCTGGGAGACGCCCGCCGCGGTCGGCGGAGTGATGGGGCGGTGGCCGCAGATCGTCGGCGCCGATCTGGCGAACCACTGCGTACCCCTGCGGTACGACGACGATCCGGACGCCCGGGTGCTGACCGTGAGCTGTGATTCGACGGCGTGGGCGACGCAGCTGCGGCTGCTGGCTCCGCAGCTGGTGGCCCGGTTGAACGCGGATCTGGGGCAGGGCACCGTACGGATGATCAAGGTGGTGGGGCCGGGGGGCCCGGAGCGCCGGTTCGGGCCGTTGCGGGCGCCCGGCAGCAAGGGTCCTGGCGACACCTACGGGTGAGGGTTCGGGCCGTCGGCGGGAGGGGGCGGGCCGCGGCGGGCCCGCGGTCGGGCTCCCTGCTCCGCACCCCCTGCCGTAAGGATCTCCGGTCACCGCGCTGAGCTGCACTTTTGGCGTAAACTTGTCGTGTACCGGGCGGGCGTATGGGTGGTTTCGTCAGGGTTCGCGCGCGAGGAAACCGGGCGGTACGGCTGGAGCGTCCCTCACCGTAGCGGGAGGTTGACAGGCCGAAGCGCTCAAAGCCCTTCAGGGCCTCTTGGAGCCCCTTCCCGAATATGGGGAGTCGTCAGCCGCTCATTCAGGGCGGCACATGCGTACTCAGGTACCGGCAAACCCCCATTCATGTCAGTGCTACCGGTAGACTGGTGAGTAATCCCGCCGCTGAGGCGGGAGTCGTCGATACAAGCCGAACGACGCAGCCGCTCCCGCCTGTCCGGAGAACGGCCTGTGCTGTGCCAGAAAGGGCGCTTCGTGGCCGATTCCGGCAACCCCAACGAGAACATTCCGTCCACAGCGGGCGAGCACGGCGAGGTCGCCGCCTCGTACGACGCCAGCGCGATCACCGTGCTGGAAGGGCTGGACGCGGTCCGCAAGCGGCCTGGCATGTACATCGGCTCGACCGGTGAGCGCGGCCTGCACCACCTCGTGCAGGAAGTCGTCGACAACTCGGTCGACGAGGCGATGGCGGGCCACGCGGACACCATCGACGTCACGATCCTCCCCGACGGCGGGGTTCGTGTGATCGACAACGGCCGGGGCATCCCGGTCGGCATCGTGCCGTCCGAAGGGAAGCCGGCCGTCGAGGTCGTGCTGACCGTGCTGCACGCGGGCGGCAAGTTCGGCGGCGGCGGCTACGCCGTCTCCGGCGGCCTGCACGGCGTCGGCGTCTCCGTCGTCAACGCCCTGTCCACCCGGGTCGCCGTCGAGGTCAAGACCGACGGCCACCGCTGGACCCAGGACTACAAGCTCGGTGTCCCGACCGCCCCGCTGGCCCAGCACGAGGCCACCGAGGAGACCGGTACGACGGTCACCTTCTGGGCCGACGGGGACATCTTCGAGACCACCGAGTACAGCTTCGAGACCCTCTCGCGCCGCTTCCAGGAGATGGCGTTCCTCAACAAGGGCCTCACCCTCAAGCTGACCGACGAGCGGGAGTCGGCGAAGGCGACGGCGGGCGCGGACAGCGCGGACGCGGTCGAGCCCGCCGAGGAGGAGACCGCACGCTCGGTCACGTACCACTACGAAAACGGCATCGTCGATTTCGTGAAGTACCTCAACTCCCGCAAGGGCGACGTCATTCACCAGTCGGTGATCGACATCGAGGCCGAGGACAAGGACCGTCTCCTCTCGGCCGAGATCGCCATGCAGTGGAACACGCAGTACACCGAGGGTGTCTACTCCTTCGCCAACGCGATCCACACGCACGAGGGCGGCACGCACGAGGAGGGTTTCCGTGCGGCACTGACCTCGCTGGTCAACCGGTACGCGCGCGACAAGAAGCTGCTCCGCGAGAAGGACGACAACCTCACCGGCGAGGACGTCCGCGAGGGCCTCACCGCGATCATCTCGGTGAAGCTGGGCGAGCCGCAGTTCGAGGGTCAGACGAAGACCAAGCTGGGCAACACGGAGGCCAAGACCTTCGTGCAGAAGGTCGTCCACGAGCAGCTGACGGACTGGTTCGACCGGAACCCCAACGAGGCCGCCGACATCATCCGTAAGGGCATCGCCGCCTCGACCGCCCGTGTGGCGGCCCGCAAGGCGCGTGACCTGACGCGGCGCAAGGGGCTGCTGGAGAGCGCCTCGCTGCCGGGCAAGCTCAGCGACTGCCAGTCGAACGATCCCACCAAGTGCGAGATCTTCATCGTCGAGGGTGACTCCGCCGGCGGTTCGGCGAAGTCCGGCCGCAACCCGATGTACCAGGCGATCCTGCCCATCCGCGGCAAGATCCTGAACGTCGAGAAGGCCCGGATCGACAAGATCCTCCAGAACACCGAGGTCCAGGCGCTGATCTCGGCGTTCGGCACCGGGGTCCACGAGGACTTCGACATCGAGAAGCTCCGCTATCACAAGATCATCCTGATGGCGGACGCCGACGTCGACGGTCAGCACATCAACACCCTGCTGCTGACGTTCCTCTTCCGCTTCATGCGGCCCCTGGTGGAGCAGGGCAACGTCTACCTCTCGCGCCCGCCGCTCTACAAGATCAAGTGGGGCCGGGACGACTTCGAGTACGCGTACTCGGACCGGGAGCGCGACGCCCTGGTGGCGCTCGGCAAGCAGAACGGCAAGCGGATCAGGGAAGACTCGATCCAGCGCTTCAAGGGCCTCGGCGAGATGAACGCCGAAGAGCTGCGCATCACGACCATGGACGTCGACCACCGGGTGCTCGGCCAGGTGACGCTGGACGACGCGGCGCAGGCCGACGACCTGTTCTCGGTGCTCATGGGCGAGGACGTCGAGGCGCGGCGCTCGTTCATCCAGCGCAATGCCAAGGACGTCCGCTTCCTCGACATCTGAGTCGGCCGTACCAGCGACGCCGCAGCTCGAAAGGACTTTGACCAGCAATGGCCGACGAGAACACCCCTGTGACACCTGAACCCGCGACGCCCGAGGAAGTCATCGTCCCCGGTGTGGGCATGCGCGTCGAGCCCGTCGGGCTCGAGACGGAGATGCAGCGCTCCTACCTCGACTACGCGATGTCCGTCATCGTCTCGCGTGCGCTGCCCGACGTACGGGACGGCCTCAAGCCCGTCCACCGCCGGGTGCTGTACGCGATGTACGACGGCGGCTACCGCCCCGAGAAGGGCTTCTACAAGTGCGCCCGCGTCGTCGGCGACGTGATGGGCACCTACCATCCGCACGGCGACTCCTCCATCTACGACGCCCTGGTGCGCCTCGCGCAGCACTGGTCGATGCGCATGCCGCTGGTGGACTCCAACGGCAACTTCGGTTCCCCGGGCAACGACCCGGCCGCCGCCATGCGGTACACCGAGTGCAAGATGATGCCGCTGTCCATGGAGATGGTCCGGGACATCGACGAGGAGACCGTCGACTTCCAGGACAACTACGACGGCCGCAACCAGGAGCCGACGGTCCTGCCGGCGCGCTTCCCGAACCTGCTGGTCAACGGCTCTGCGGGCATCGCGGTCGGCATGGCGACCAACATCCCGCCGCACAACCTCCGCGAGGTCGCCTCCGGCGCCCAGTGGTACCTGGAGCACCCCGAGGCCTCGCACGAGGAGCTGCTGGACGCGCTGATCGAGCGCATCAAGGGCCCCGACTTCCCCACCGGCGCGCTGGTCGTGGGCCGCAAGGGCATCGAGGAGGCGTACCGCACCGGCCGTGGCTCCATCACGATGCGCGCGGTCGTCGCGGTCGAGGAGATCCAGGGCCGTCAGTGCCTGGTCGTCACGGAGCTTCCGTACCAGACCAACCCCGACAACCTCGCGCAGAAGATCGCCGACCTGGTCAAGGACGGCAAGGTCGGCGGGATCGCGGACGTCCGCGACGAGACCTCCTCGCGTACGGGTCAGCGCCTGGTCGTCGTCCTCAAGCGGGACGCGGTCGCCAAGGTCGTCCTGAACAACCTGTACAAGCACACCGACCTCCAGACGAACTTCGGCGCGAACATGCTGGCGCTCGTCGACGGGGTGCCGCGCACGCTGTCGATCGACGCGTTCATCCGCCACTGGGTGACGCACCAGATCGAGGTCATCGTCCGGCGGACGAAGTTCCGGCTGCGCAAGGCCGAGGAGCGGGCGCACATCCTGCGCGGCCTCCTCAAGGCGCTGAACGCCATCGACGAGGTCATCGCCCTCATCCGGCGTTCCAACACGGTGGACATCGCGCGCGAGGGACTGATGGGCCTGCTGGAGATCGACGAGCTCCAGGCGAACGCGATCCTGGAGATGCAGCTGCGCCGACTGGCCGCGCTGGAGCACCAGAAGATCACCGCCGAGCACGACGAGCTCCAGGCGAAGATCAACGAATACAACGAGATCCTGGCCTCGCCCGCCAAGCAGCGCACCATCGTCAGCGAGGAGCTGGCGGCGATCGTCGACAAGTTCGGCGACGACCGGCGCTCCGCTCTGGTGCCCTTCGACGGTGACATGTCCATCGAGGACCTGATCGCCGAGGAGGACATCGTCGTCACGATCTCCCGCAGCGGCTATGTGAAGCGCACGAAGACGGACGACTACCGCTCGCAGAAGCGCGGCGGCAAGGGCGTGCGCGGGACGAAGCTGCGGGAAGACGACATCGTCGACCACTTCTTCGTCTCGACGACCCACCACTGGCTGCTGTTCTTCACGAACAAGGGCCGGGTCTACCGGGCCAAGGCGTACGAGCTCCCGGACGCCGGCCGGGACGCGCGCGGCCAGCACGTCGCCAACCTGCTGGCCTTCCAGCCGGACGAGAAGATCGCCCAGATCCTGGCGATCCGCGACTACGAGGCCGTGCCGTACCTGATCCTGGCGACGAAGGGCGGTCTGGTGAAGAAGACCGCGCTCAAGGACTACGACTCGCCGCGCTCGGGCGGTGTCATCGCGATCAACCTGCGCGAGATGCCGGCCGGCGGCGACGACGAGCTGATCGGCGCCGAGCTGGTGTCGGCCGAGGACGATCTGCTGCTCATCAGCAAGAAGGCCCAGTCGATCAGGTTCACCGCGACGGACGACGCGCTGCGCCCGATGGGCCGTGCCACCTCGGGCGTCAAGGGGATGAGTTTCCGCGAGGGCGACGAACTGCTCTCGATGAATGTCGTCCGGCCCGGTACGTTCGTCTTCACCGCTACCGACGGCGGGTACGCGAAGCGGACCCCCGTCGACGAGTACCGCGTCCAGGGCCGCGGCGGCCTCGGCATCAAGGCCGCCAAGATCGTGGAGGACCGCGGATCGCTCGTCGGTGCGCTGGTGGTCGAGGAGACCGACGAGATTCTCGCCATCACGCTCGGCGGTGGTGTGATTCGTACGCGAGTCAATGAAGTCAGGGAGACGGGCCGTGACACCATGGGCGTTCAACTGATCAATCTGGGCAAGCGCGACGCCGTCGTCGGCATCGCGCGCAACGCCGAGGCCGGCCGTGAGGCGGAAGAGGTCGATGGGGCCGATGACGTCGATGGCGAGCCGGCCGGGGTTCACGCCGAGGGCGTGAGCGAGGGCACTGTCGAGGGCACGGAGCCTTCGACCGGGGAGCACGAGGAGTAGAGCGTGAGTGGAGCCACGGGCGCCGGTTCGGCCGCTTCCGGAGCTGGAGCGAACGGTGCCCGTGGCCCTGCCACGGACTCCCAAGGGGGCACTGTGACGGACACACGAGGGCCTCAGCCCCAGTACGAGGGTTACGCGACCGGGCCCCTGCCCGGCGAGCGTGAGCCCGCACCGGGGCCGTCGGGGCCTTACCACCCGCCCCAGGCGTACCAGGGGCCCGACCAGTCGGCCGGCGGCACGCTGGGCGGCAAGCAGGGCGTGGGCGGCGCTCAGGCGACGCGTAAGCCACGCACAGGGGCGCGGACCACTCCGCGTACCCGCAAGGCCCGTCTGCGGGTGGCCAAGGCCGACCCGTGGTCGGTGATGAAGGTCAGCTTCCTGCTGTCGATCGCGCTGGGCATCTGCACGGTGGTGGCGTCGGCGGTGCTGTGGATGGTCATGGACGCGATGGGCGTCTTCGAGACGGTCGGCGGCACGATCAGCGAGGCCACCGGCTCGAACGAGAGCAACGGCTTCGATCTGCAGTCGTTCCTGTCGCTGCCGCGCGTGCTCATCTTCACCTCGGTCATCGCCGTGATCGACGTGGTGCTGGCCACCGCTCTGGCGACGCTGGGCGCCTTCATCTACAACCTGTCGGCGGGCTTCGTGGGCGGCGTCGAGCTCACGCTGGCCGAGGACGAGTAGCGCGCCGGGTATCGATTTTGGGACTGGCCCCGACGTGCGCTAATCTTCAGAAGTCAGCGCGACAGCGCGGCGGGGCTATAGCTCAGTTGGTTAGAGCGCATCCCTGATAAGGATGAGGCCACAGGTTCAAATCCTGTTAGCCCCACAGAACGAAGACCCCCAGTCACCAGTGGCTGGGGGTCTTCGCGTTGACGGGGCTGGGTCGGTCCAGGCTGGCCCACGTCGTGTCTGGCCGGGGCCGGGGCCGGGGCCGGGGCCGGTTCGCGTGGGCGAGTTGGGCCGGGCGGACGGGCGGGTCCTTGGGGGCCTGGCCCGGGGAAGGCCCCCGGACTGGGGGGCGCGGCCCGGTGCCCGTGGGAGGTCGCCGGGGCGCAGGACCGGCTCGGGACACACGGAAAGGGCCCCCGGCCGGTGTGAACCGGACCAGGGGCCCCGGAGTGCGGTGGGTGCCGGGATCAGGGGGGTGGCGCCGGGGAGTCGCCTTCCGGGGCTGCGTGGTGGGAGCCGGCCGGGCCGGTCGTGCGGGCGGCCTCCGCGGGGTCGAGCGACAGGTGCCGGGTGGCCGGGGAGGAGCCGTGGGCCTCGGCTCGGATGCGCTGTTTCATCGTGGGCGGCAGGGCCCGGTCACGCGGAAGGGTCCATCGGACCGAGGGGGCGATCGGGGTTGCCGCGGTGGCCGCCGTGTGCTCCTGGGTCGTGGTGCTCGGCTGCGCCGCGGCGTTCGTGGCGTTCGCGGTGCCCGCCGTGGCGGTGGCGAGGCCCAGCGAAGCCAGGAGGGCGAAGAACGCGGTGATGAAGGCGGTCCAGAGGTTCTTGGGCTGGAAGGTGCTCATGGCCCCTCGCTTTCGTACGGTCCGGTTGCTGACTTCTCCGATCATGTGGATCCGGGCCGTGGTTTCGAGGAGCGACGCCCGCTCTGCGCCGATCTTCCGATGAACACCACTCGTATGGTGCAACCGGAGTGGACGGGCCCTCGCGGACGGTCGGAAGAGGGTGCCGGGAGGTCTTTCCGGACGCCGTGGAGGGGGGCTCCGGGGCCCGCGGGCAGGTAACCGATCGGTATCGGCCGGTGTGTATAGTCGGCGACAGAAGGCCCATACGCCAAGGAAAGACGAGGTCGCGCGGTGAAGAAGCTTCTCCTGGTCGCACTGGCCGCCATCGGCGGGCTCCTCGTGTACCGCCAGATCCAGGCGGATCGCGCCGAGCAGGATCTGTGGACGGAGGCGACCGACTCCGTGCCCGCAGGTTCGGGTGTGTGAGACGGCACAGTCTGTTACGGGCCCCGGTCGCTGAGCGGCCGGGGCTTCGTGCTGCTCGGGGCCCGCTCGTCGGCGTGCGGGCCCTTTGTCGTGCGCGCGTGACGAACGCTCCCCTTGGTCTTCCGGCCTCTTGAGTTCACTGGAGCACATACATAAATTGCTCTGGTGAACCCCGGTTGGGTGTCGGCGAAGGCCGGAACGCGGACAAGAGGGGCAATACGGCTGTGACCGGAGACACCGGCGGTCCGGGCGGGGCAGGATGGACCGGCATCGCGGCCGGGCGGTCGACGGCACCGGCGCGTGAGGACGACGAGGGGAAGCGCGTGAAGAGGCAGCGCAACAGGGGCCGGGTCGTGGCCGCGACACTCGCGGCGATGTGCGCGGCGGCGGCCCTGCCGGGGCAGGCGCACGCGGCCGGCCCCGGGGTCTACGCGTTCGACCCCGACGCGAAGAACGTGCAGGGCGCGGCGACCAACGTCGAGGCGTCCACGCTGGACGAGGGCGTCCCGTACCGCAGCACGATCAAGCCGGGCGAGAAGCTCTACTACCGGGTCACGCTGGACGACGCCTCCGCCGCCTACGTCTCGGCGGTCGCGGTGCCCGGCGACAGCGGCGCGGTCGCCTACGGCGACGGCATCAACGTCAGTCTCCGGGAGACCGACGACACCCGGTGCGGTTCGGAGCGGGCGAACTTCGGCGCGGGCGCGTACGCGCGCCCCATCGCCGCGTACGTCTCCCGGACCATCAAGGAGGGCAGCTCCAGCTGCCAGGAGAGCGGCCAGTACGACGTCCTCGTCGAGCGCGAGAGCAAGGATACGGCCAACTCCGACGCCTGGGACCTGGAGTTGCGCTTCCTCCAGGAGCCGCGCTTGAGGAACGGGACGGCCATGCCGACCGACGGGCCCGAAAGCTGGCCCTCGGCCTCGGCGAAGCCGCTGACCGGGAAGCAGCAGAAGCGGTCCGGCGGGGCCGGGTACTCCGAGGCCACCGGTCTGGAGAACGGCCGCTGGCAGGACACGGTCGCCCCGGGGCAGACCCGCTTCTACCGGGTGCCGGTCGACTGGGGCCAGCAGCTCCACGCCACCGCGGGGCTCTCCAACAGCACGGGCGCCACCAAGGAGTTCGTGGGCAACGCGCTCACCCTGTCGCTGGACAACCCCGCCCAGGGCCATGTCTCCGAGGCCACGCTCTCGTACTCCGGAGGGCCCGCCTCCGCGTCCCTGAGGCCGCTGCCACCGGTGGCCTACCGCAACCGGTTCGCCCCCTCGGCCCAGGTCAGCGCCATGCGCTTCGCGGGCTGGTACTACCTGTCGGTCTCCCTCAGCCCGAAGCTCAAGGAGTCCTACGGCGCCGAGCCGATCCCGTTCGAGCTGGCGGTCCAGGTGAAGAACAGGGCCGAGACGTCCCCGTACGAGGGGGACACCGGGGTCTTCGGCGTCACCGACCAGGACCGGGATGTGGCCCGTAAGGGGAAGAACGCCCGGGAGGCCGCGCGGAGCGGCCCGATGACGGTGGTCGCCGCGGCCGGGATCGGCACGGGGTCCGTGCTGCTGCTCGGGCTGGGCGGCTGGACGCTGCTGGCCCGCCGCCGCGCCGCGGGGGCCCCGGCGGCGGGTACGCCGGTCGCCGGGTGGCACCAGCCGCCGCAGGGCTGGTAGCCGGCCCGGTGGCGGGGCCGTCAGATCTGGGTCAGGGCCCAGATGCCGACCGCGAAGCAGATCAGCGCTGCCACCAGCACCCCGGCCGCGACCTTCGGGGGCGGCCCCGGAAGCGTTCCCCGTACGGGCGCGTGGGGCGCGGCGTGCTGCACGGGCGGGGCCGGCACCGGTGGTTGCCGCTGCCGGCCGGTGTAGGCGCGGGTGGCGACGGGATCGTGCGGTACGCCGGAGGTCGGCGCCTGGGAGAGGTCCGGCGCGCCGACGGCGTACGGGGGTGGCGCGTCCGGCGTGAACGGTGCGGGCGGCGGTTGCTGGAACCCCGACTGGGCGTAAGGCTGTTGCTGTGCGGGCGAGGCTGCGGGCGAGGCTGCGGGCGGGAGTGCGGCTTCGGGCGGGGGTGCGAGGTGGAAGCTGCCCGTCTCGGACATCGACGCGGGGGGCGGTGCGTAGGCCCCCGGTCCGGGCTTCGGAACGGCCGGCCGCACCGAAGAGGCCGCAGGGGCGGGCGCGGGCTTCTCGGGCTGTTGAGGGGCGGTCACGGGCCCGTCCGGGCCGAAGCCCGCCGGCAGCGGACCGATCTGGTCGAACACCTCCACCGGCTCGTCGTCCGAGCCGGGTTCGGGAAGCATCTCGACCGCGGCGGTCAGGGCCTTTCGGGCGCCCGTCGCCGTCCGGAACCGGGCGTGCGGGTCCGGCTGGAGCAGCCCGGCGAGAACCTGCCACAGCGGTTCGGGAATGCCGCTCGGGGCGCTCGGGGTGCCGTGCGCGGCGATGTGCTCCACCAGCGCCTTAGAGTCGGGCTTCTGGCCCCGGAGGAGGTAGAGCGCGACCAGGCCGACCGCGAAGAGGTCCGCGGGGAAGTCGGGCTCGGCGCCCATCATCTGCTCGGGGGCGAAGTAACCGGGCGTGCCGACCACGTAGTTGGTCTCGGTCAGCCGGGGCTCGCCCTTGCGCATCGAGATGCCGAAGTCGGAGAGGCGCAGATGCGGGCGGCCCGTTCCGGTCGCCTCCATCAGGATGTTGGCGGGCTTGATGTCGCGGTGCACCACCCCTTCGGCGTGCACCGTGGAGAGTCCGGAGAGCAGCTGGTCCAGCAGCAGGCAGACGAAGCGCGGGGGCAACGGGCCGTAGTCGCCGATGACATGGGCGAGCGAGCCGCCGCTCACCAGGTCCATGGTGAACAGGACCTTGTCGTCGTCGGCGGCCCAGCTGGCCGGGGCCAGCACGTGTGGGTGCTCGATGCGCAGGGCCTGTTCGCGGACGAAGCGCAGCAGCGTGTGCGCGTCGCTCTGCTGGAGCACCTTGGCCGCGACGTACCTGCGGCGGCGGTGGTCCCAGGCGCGCCAGACGGCGCCGACCCCGCCCCGTCCGATCGGATCGATCAGCTCGTACCGACCAGCGAAGACCTCACCCATTGTGCTGCGCCCGCTCCCCGTTCCCGTGGTGCCGCGGCGTCTGCCGCGGCCCGTGTCCGGCTCCGTGCCCTGTCGGCACCAGGGCGCCGCACGGTGTGCGCGTGCCCTGGCTCCGCCGTCCGTCGTGGTCCGGAGCCGCTAGCTCTGGTGCCCCTCGTAGTGGGCGACCGCGTCCGCGGTGCGTCCCGCTCCGTACACCTTGAGGAACTCTGCCAGCTCCGGGTGGGTCGGGGCGAGGGCGTCCGCGGCATCGATGATGTCGCCGGCCGCCGCGACCGACCGCAGCAGGGACTGGATCTCGCGCACCACACGGCGGACGGTGGGAGCGCCGCCGGTGGAGGTGGTCTGGCCGGTGGCGGTCAGGACCGACCCACCCTGTGACTTCTTGATCTCCCCCATGCGGTCGGTGGCCTCGCCCGCGCTGACGCTGCCGTCGGCCACCTGGCTCGCCAGCTCCTGGAGGGCCTGGACGCGCTGGACCACCGCGGGATTCCCGATCTTGGCCCGCTGGCCGCTCATCAGTTGGGAGAGCATCGGGGCGGAGAGCCCGAGAACAGCGGCCAGCCGGGCCTGGTTCAGGCCGAGGTCATCGATCAGCCGACGGAAGAGCGCCCCCAACGGCTCCCCGTACCAACTGCGTTGAAGCTCTCTGGCTCTTGCCGTCGCCTCTTGTTGCGCTGCGTCCATGGCGTCTCCCCATCGCTGCGGCTTCGCTGCTGCGAACCTTGCGAGCATCTTACGGAGCGTGGTCGTCCACGGGGAGTCCCTATCCTTTTGCAGGATTACGGGGGTCACCCGGTACTCTGGCTCTGCGACGGTAGCCCTGGCACGGACGTGCTGGGCGTTGCCCTCGTTCGTTGTGGCCCGGGGCCTTAGCTCAGTTGGTAGAGCGCTGCCTTTGCAAGGCAGATGTCAGGAGTTCGAATCTCCTAGGCTCCACATCCCTGACCCCTCTGAACTGCGGTAACGCGGTTCAGAGGGGTCTTTCTCGTCTCCCTCGTCCGTCTCCCTGGTCCTGCTCCCGCGTCGGCGCACCGCCGAGCGCCCAGGCTCCTGCCCGGACGCCGATCTCGTACGATCCGGAACCGGCGCGCTTCCTGCGGGGGCCGAGTGCCGGAGGTACCAGGCACACTTCATACGTAAACAGTCGAGCCACAAAAGGACTCAGGCATGATCACGTTGACGAAGGAAGACGGCCCGGCCGACCTGGGTGGGGTGACCCATCTGTCCATCGGGGCGTCCTGGGACCCCACCGTCGGGAGCAGCGGCGGCCTGATGGGGAAGCTCCGGCAGAAGGCCGGCACGGACCTCGACCTGATCGCCATCGCTCTGCAGGGCGGGGACCCGGTGCGGCTGGCGGGTCTGGACTCGCTGGACCCGCTGGGCAACGGCTCGCTGGTGCACAGCGGGGACAACCAGAGCGGGCACGGTGACGGTGACGACGAGACGGTGACCGTCGAGTTCGCCAAGATTCCTTCGAACATCACGGCGATCGTCTTCATCGCCGCCGCGTACAAGAAGCGCAGCGCGTTCAGCAACGCGCGCAACATCAGCTTCAAGGTGTACGACGCGACGGGCGGTAGCACGCAGCAGGTCGCCGACATCTGGCCGAGCATGCTCACCCAGGACAACGGCGTCGCCGTGGCCAAGGCGATCCGCGAGGGCGCCGGCTGGAAGCTCCAGGTGATCAACGAGACCGGGAAGATCAAGCAGGGCGACGAGCAGGCCCTGATGCGCTTCGCCGTGAGCCGGTAGTCGCCGGTAGCGGGGCCCCGCCGCCGTCGTGCGGCGGAGCGGGGCGGGGGCGCGAACGGAAGAGCGGCTGCGGCCGACCGCCAGGGCGGTCGGCCGCAGCCGCGTCCGTTCTCTCAGGGGGCGGGCCCGGGGGCGCCCCGGGTCAGGGCCTGTCGTCGAGGCCGGGGGTGTCCCCCTCGCCCGACTCGGCTTCGGCCTGCTTGGCCTTGACCTCCGGGTCGAGGTCGGCTCGGTCGCTGCCGTCGACCGAGCTGAGCGGCGAACGCTCGTCGCCCACCTCGGTGGCGACGGGCGGCTCGACCAGCCAGTCCGGGTTGGCCTGCTTGTCCCACCAGCGCCAGGCGGCGTAGGCGCCCCCGGCCAGGGCGCCCAGCACCAGGAACCCCTTCGCGGCCCGGCCCGCCTTGGCCCGCCGCTGGTGCTTCCTGGCCAGCTTCTGGATCTCCTTGGCCGTCACCTGGGAGCGCAGCGCCGCGAGGGCGGCCGCGCTGCGGGCGGAAGCCTGCTCGGCGACGGGCAGGGCCACCGACCGGGCGTGCTCGACGCGGGGGGCGGTGTAGTCTGCGGCGCTCCGTGCGGCCCGGCGGGTGGAGGCCGCGGCGCGGTGCGCGGCCTCGTCGACCCTGGGCGGCACGTGCGTACGGGCCTGTTCGAGGCGAGGTGCGAGGTGGGACGCGTACTGGACACGAGCCTGCTTGGCGGCCTTCGTCACCTTCGGCGCGAGTTGCGTACGAGCCTCGTGCGCGTAGTGGACCGCCTGCTTCTTGGCTGTGTCGGCGTAAGGCGCCACCACTTCCGCGGCGTGCTGCGCGCTGTCCTTAGCCGAGTCGGTTGCGGCGCGCACGCTGTCGATGCGGGTCACGAGATCCTCCTCCTTGGTGGCGGGTAGGTACTCCGCCTGTCCGCCCAATTCAAAATCATGCCTGTTTGGTCCATGCCCGGCATGCGGGACGGGCATCCGGGTCATGGTCGCCCTTTGAGGTCAAAACGGTTCATGTGAAGTGTGCCGACGACAATGCCACGGTTCGCGGCCGAACGCGCCGTTTCACCCGGCATCCGGCCGCACGTTTCCCGGTCCGTGGGAGGATCGCCGGACGTCAGCGATGGATGTGACGTCAGGTGAAGGACGAAGGAAGGCAGACCGTGGCCGAGCAGCTTTACGCCACCTTGAGGACCAATCGGGGCGACATCGAGATTCGGCTCCTGCCGAACCACGCCCCCAAGACGGTCCGGAACTTCGTCGAGCTGGCCACCGGGCAGCGCGAGTGGGTCAACCCGGAGACCGGGGAGAAATCCACGGACCGGCTGTACGACGGCACCGTCTTCCACCGCGTCATCAGCGGTTTCATGATCCAGGGCGGCGACCCGCTGGGCAACGGCACCGGCGGCCCCGGCTACAAGTTCGCCGACGAGTTCCACCCGGAGCTGGGCTTCACCCAGCCCTACCTGCTGGCCATGGCGAACGCGGGCCCGGGGACGAACGGCTCGCAGTTCTTCCTGACCGTGTCCCCCACCGCGTGGCTGACCGGCAAGCACACCATCTTCGGCGAGGTGTCCGGCGAGGCCGGTCGCAAGGTCGTCGACGCCATCGCGGCCACCCCGACCAATCCGCGTACCGACCGTCCGCTGGAGGACGTGGTGATCGAGTCCGTGGTCGTCGAGACCCGCTGACGTCCGCTTCCCGCCGGACACGCCTCGCGGGAACGACGGACACCCCTCGCGGGAACCAACCGCCCCGCCCGTCCGTACTGATACATAGCGGACCAGCGGGGCGGCCCTGTTCGCGCCGCCGAGCGTCGAGGACCGAGAGGCAGGCCAGGACCGATGGACCAGCAGCCGCCGGGGGATCGTGCCGCCGCGGAAAGCGGGGCGCCGACCTGCTACCGCCACCCCGACCGCGGGACCGGCATCAGCTGTACGCGCTGCGAGCGGCCCATCTGCCCCGAGTGCATGGTCAGCGCCTCGGTCGGCTTCCAGTGCCCCGACTGCGTACGCGAGGGCTCGGGCACCGGGCACCACCCGGCGGCCGGTCGGCCGCGGACGCTGGCGGGCGGCTCGGTGGCCGCCGACCCGCGCCTGGTCACCAAGATCCTGCTCGGCGTCAATCTGGCCGTCTTCCTCCTGGTCTCCCTCCGGCCCGCGCTGGTGGGCGAGCTGACGCTGCTCGGGCTGGCGTGGGACCCGAGCCCGCCGCCGGGATCCGTCGAGGGCGTCGCCGAGGGCCAGTGGTACCGCCTGGTGACGTCGATGTTCCTGCACCAGGAAGTGGTGCACATCGGGTTCAACATGCTGGGGCTGTGGTGGCTCGGCGGACAGTTGGAGGCCGCGCTCGGCCGCTCCCGCTATCTCGCCCTCTACCTGCTGTCCGGCCTCGCGGGCAGCGCCCTCACCTACCTGATCGCCGCGCCCAATCAGGGTTCGCTCGGGGCGTCCGGCGCGGTCTACGGTCTGTTCGGCGCCACCGCCGTCCTGATGCGCCGGATGAACTACGACATGCGGCCGGTGCTGGTGCTGCTGGCGATCAACATGGTGTTCACCTTCACCTGGGGCGGCATCGCCTGGGAGGCGCACGTCGGCGGTCTCATCGCGGGCGTCGTCATCGCCATCGGCATGGTCCACGCCCCGCGCGAGCGGCGCACGGCGGTGCAGGCCGGTGTGTGTGCGCTCGTCCTGCTGGCGTCCGTCGGGATCGTCGTCGCCCGCACGATGTCCCTCACCTGAGCCGGATCGGCCGGATGAGCCGGAAGGGCCGGATTCCGAGCGGAACAGGGGCACTCCGCCCCCAGGCGGACCCAAGTTGTCCACAGTGTGCGCAGAATTTTGTGCATGGCAAGAGGAACATGTGTTCCCCTCGTCGCTGAGCTGGGTCTTTCCTTCTGTACAACGGGGTGCAGCCCCCCTCGACGAGGGAGGCTGCGGTCACACCGGCGTCAACATGAGCGGAAGTTATCCACAGATCGTCTGACCTTTTCCCCCGACTGTGGATAACTCTGTGGGTAACTCAGGGCAGGGCTTGCGCGCGGAGGCGGTCCGTCACTTCCACTGCGTCGACACGGCGAAACCGCCGGCGATGAAGCCGAAGCCGACCACGATGTTCCAGTTGCCCAGGGCGTCGACCGGAAGATCGCCTTCGGTCACGTAGAACACCACGATCCAGGCCAGCCCGATGAGGAACAGGGCCAGCATCACCGGAGCGACCCAACTGCGGTTGGTCAGCTTGATGGTCGTTGCCTGCTTCGCCGCGGGCGGCGTGAAGTCGGCCTTCTTGCGGATACGTGACTTCGGCACGAGGGACTCTCCTGTCGATGCGCTGCGTGACCGCGCAGGGATCTGTGGCGGGCGCCGGGGGCGGGTGCCAGGGGGAATGCTGCCTCCCCCGAGCGTCCGTTAGCGTAGTGCTTCTCTGGCGCCTGATGAGATAAGGGTACGTTGAGCAATTCCGCCGACTCCCCAGAAGGCCCGGCCCGGCGCACCTCCGCGTGGGCGGTCCGGGGCCTCACCGCTGCGGTTTTCGCCCTGGCCGGACTCATCTTCGTCACCAGCGCCAACACCGCCAAGGGCACCAATCTGCGCAGCGACTCCTCGCTGCTCAAGCTCTCCGACCTGATCAGGGAGCGCAGCGAGAACAACGGGAAGCTGAACGACGCGGTCGCCGGCGCCCGCGCGGACGTCGACGCCCTCGCCCAGCGCGACGACGGCTCCACCAAGGCCGAGGACGCCCGGCTGAAGGCCCTGGAGAAGGCGGCCGGCACCACGAGGATCAGCGGCGACTCGGTCAGCGTGACGCTCGACGACGCGCCCCCCGACGCCACCGCCAATCCCGGCTACCCCGAGCCCCAGCCCAACGACCTGGTCATCCACCAGCAGGACCTGCAGGCCGTGGTGAACGCGCTGTGGGAGGGCGGGGCGCGGGGAATCCAGGTGATGGACCAGCGGCTGATCTCCACCAGCGCCGTCCGCTGCGTGGGCAACACGCTCATCCTCCAGGGCCGCGTCTACTCCCCGCCGTACAAGGTCACCGCGGTCGGCGACCCGGGCAAGCTCAAGCAGGCGCTCAACGACTCCACCGCGATCCAGAACTACCTGCTGTACGTGAAGGCGTACGGGCTGGGCTGGAAAGTCGACGAGAACGACGCGGTGACTCTTCCCGGGTACTCGGGCACAGTGGATCTGCACTACGCACAGCCTGTGGAGTGAGCCCGAGCCGATCCCCGGGGAGGCCGTCCGGTGTCGGTGCGCGTCGTCGTCAGAACCTTTTGGCGAACTCCGCATCACCGTGGGCGCGCTGATCACCCTCTTCGTCGTCTCCTTCCTGTTCTGGACAGGGGTGAAGGCGGCCGACGCGGCCGAGGGCGAGATCGACACCCTCCAAGGCCAGTGGGCCCAGAAACCCGTGGCACCGGCCCCGCCGCCCGCCTCCCCGGAGACGTGCCCCTCCAAGACCCCGGACCCGGACTCGACCCCGGACCCGGGCCCAGCTCCGTGACCGGCGGAAGGCCGCCGGAGCTCTCCGGCTGACCGTGCTGGTCCACGCTTTTCCACAGCTGACCCCCTCCCCGGCCACGGCCCTCTAGTCTGGTGCGGGTACCGAATGGAGGGGTCAGCATGTACGGCTGGATCTGGCGGCATCTGCCGGGCAACGCATGGGTGCGGGGTGTCATCTCGCTCGTGCTGGTCCTGGCGGTCGTCTACGCGCTGTTCCAGTACGTGTTCCCCTGGGCGGAGCCGTTGCTTCCGTTCGGTGATGTGACCGTCGACGGCGAGAGCGCCGGTGGAGCAGGAGCAGACCAGTGAGCGCACGCGTCCTCGTCGTGGACAACTACGACAGCTTCGTCTTCAACCTCGTCCAGTACCTCTACCAGCTCGGCGCCGAGTGCGAGGTGCTGCGCAACGACGAGGTGACCCCCGCCCACGCGCAGGACGGCTTCGACGGGGTCCTGCTCTCCCCGGGTCCGGGGACGCCCGAGCAGGCCGGCGTCTGCGTCGAGATGGTGCGCCACTGCGCGGACACCGGCGTCCCGGTCTTCGGCGTCTGCCTGGGGATGCAGTCGATGGCGGTCGCGTACGGCGGCGTCGTCGACCGGGCCCCCGAGCTGCTGCACGGCAAGACCTCCCCCGTGACCCATGAGGGCAAGGGCGTCTTCGCCGGACTGCCGTCCCCCTTCACCGCGACGCGCTACCACTCGCTCGCCGCCGAACCCGGCGCGCTCCCCCCGGAGCTGGAGGTCACCGCCCGCACGGCGGACGGCATCATCATGGGGCTGCGCCACCGCGACCGGGCGGTGGAGGGCGTGCAGTTCCACCCCGAGTCGGTGCTCACCGAACACGGCCACCTGATGCTCGCCAACTGGCTGGAGCAGTGCGGGGACCAGGGGGCCGTCGCGCGGTCGGCGGGGCTCGCGCCGGTGGTGGGCAAGGCCGCCGCGTGACCGTAGGCCGCCCCGGGCACGAGGCCGGACCGGAGGGCCCTCACGCGCACGGGGCGTACGGGGCCGACGGCGCTTTCGTGGCGGCGGTGGACGGCCTCGCGGATCCGCTCGGCGATCCGCTGCCCGGCGGGCACGGCTCGCCGTGGTTCCGGGCGGACGACACCCCGGGCGGACCGGGAACGGGCGGCCCGGGGCCGGGCCCTGGGCCGGGCCCCGGTTCGATGTCCGCACCGGGCCACGGAACGCCGGAGTCGGTGCCTGCGCCCGGGCACGTACCGGATCCTGTGCCCGGATACGTACCGGATCCCGTGCGCGGACACCTACCGACGGCGGCGGCGTCGCACGAGGCCGGTTACACGCCTCACCAAGGGCCTCAGCAGCCCCAGGGAGCCCCGACCGAGTGGTACGACCCCGCCGGGTACGAACGCGACTGGTACGGGCCGCAGGAGCCGTCCGCGCGCATGGCTCCGGCCGAGGAGCCGGCCCCGCACCGGAACCTCCCCGCCGAACCGCGCACCGAAGTCATGGCCGCCGTCGTCGGAGGGCCCACCGAGCCCCGCACCGAAGTCATCCGCCGCGTTCCGGCCGAGCCCGATCCCGGGCCCGAGCCGGCCTCCCGCCCCGGCCCGCCTCCCTCCGGTGGGCGGGCCGAGCGGCGGCGGGCTGCCAAGGGGCGCGGTCGTCGTCGCCCGGACCCGGTCGTCGAACAGGCCGTCAGGGCCGCCCCGATGTCACGGATCGAGGCCCGGCGCGCGGCGAAGGCGGCCAAGGACAGCCCGGCGGTCGTCGTCAGCCGGGTGGTCGGCGAGGTGTTCATCTCGTTGGGCGTCCTGATGCTGCTGTTCGTCACCTACCAGCTCTGGTGGACCAACATCCGGGCCGAGCAGATCGCCGGCAAGGAGACGAACCGGATCCAGGACGAGTGGGCCAAGGGCGACCGCAAGCCCGGGGTGTTCGCACCCGGCCAGGGCTTCGCGATCATGCACATCCCCAAGCTGGACGTCGTCGTCCCGATCGCCGAGGGCATCGACAAGGAGAAGGTGCTCGACCGGGGGATGCTCGGCCATTACGGCGAAGGCAGGCTCAAGACCGCGATGCCCTCCGACAAGCAGGGCAACTTCTCCGTGGCCGGCCATCGCAACACCCATGGCGAGCCGTTCCGCTACATCAACAAGCTCGAACCCGGCGACCCGATCGTGGTCGAGACGCAGGACGCTTACTACACGTACGAGATGGCCAGCATCCTCCCGCAGACCGCGCCGTCCAACATCTCGGTGATCGAGCCGGTACCGGTGGGTTCCGGGTTCCAGGGCCCGGGCCGGTACCTCACGATGACGACCTGCACCCCGGAATTCACGAGTACCTACCGGCTGATCGTCTGGGGCAAGATGGTCGACGAACGGCCGCGCAGCCAGGGGAAGCCCGACGCGCTCGTCGGCTGAACATCCTCACGACAGGGACGGTGCGGTGGCAGCGAGGACCGAGCACGACGAGCGGGCCGACACGCCCACGGTTCCGCCCCCGCGCCCCCGAGGCCGTCACCCCGTCGCGACGGCCGTCAGCGTCTTCGGCGAACTGCTGATCACCGCGGGCCTGGTGCTCGCGCTGTTCGTCGCGTACTCCCTGTGGTGGACCAACGTGCTCGCCGACCGCGAGGCCGACAGACAGGGCGACACGGTCCGCAGCAGATGGGCGGACGGACCCGGCGCCCTGGACACCAAGGACGGCATCGGCTTCCTGCACGTGCCCGCCATGAAGAACGGCGAGATCCTGGTCAAGAAGGGCACCGACCCCGAGACCCTGAACAACGGCATCGCGGGCTACTACACGGACCCGGTCGAGTCGGGCCTCCCCTGGGACGACGAGGGCAACTTCACGCTGGCCGCGCACCGCGACGGGCACGGCGCGAAGTTCCACAACATCCACAAGATGAAGAACGGCGATCCGGTCGTCTTCGAGACCAAGGACACCTGGTACGTCTACAAGGTCTACAAGACGCTCCCCGAGACGTCGAAGTTCAACGTCGACGTGATCCAGCCGGTCCCGGAGGAGTCGGGCGTCGAGGAACCCGGCCGCTACATCACGTTGACGACCTGCACCCCGGTCTACACCTCGAAGTACCGGTACATCGTGTGGGGCGAGCTGGAGCGTACGGAGAAGGTCGACAAGGACCGCACGAAGCCGGTCGAGCTGCGCTGAGCCGCCGAGGAACAGCCGCTCGCGCCCGGGTGGCACGGGAAGGGCCCCGGTCACCATCGTGGTGACCGGGGCCCTTCCCGTGAGGGGCGGGGTGGGCGATGGGTCAGTCGTCGCCCAGGCCTCCGATGAAGCCCCCGCCGTTGCCTCCGTTGCCGCCATTGCCGCCGTTCCCACCGTTCCCGCCGCCCTCGATGGTCACGAGGGTGACGGTGCTGCCCTTGTCCGCCGGGGTGGTCGGCGCCGGGCTGCTGGTGATCACCCGGGCGTCCGGCTTGTCGACCGAGCCCTGGGCGAGCGCGACCACGAAGCCGAGCCCTTCGAGCTGGGCCTTCACGTCCTGGTACGGCCTGTTGCCGATGTCACCGGGGATCGCGACCTGCTCCGGCTGCGCCGGGCCCTTGGAGACCTTCAGAACGATCTGCGCGTCCTCGGCCTGCTTGCTCGGGCCCGTGGGCGTCTGCTCGATCACCTCTCCGGCCGGCTTCTCCGAGTCCACGTCGGTGCGCGAGATGTTGGTGAAACCGATGCCCCGCAGCTGCTGCTCCGCCGCCTCGTACGTGCGGGTCCGCATGTCCGGCAGGTCGAGAGTCGCCTGGGTCGCCACGGTGATGGTGATCTCGGCCCCGTCCGCAGCCTTCGCGCCGCCCTTGGGGTCCTGCTCGATCACGGTGCCCTCGGTCTTCTCGGACTCCTCCGTGGTGACGTTGACCGTGAAGCCCTTGCCCTCCAGGACCTCGCGGGCGCCGTCCTCGGACTTCTCCAGGACGTTGGGGACCTCGATCTTCGGCGCTCCGGCGGAGACGACGACCGTGACGGTGCCGTCCTTGTCCATCAGCGCGTCCGCCGCCGGGTCCTGGGAGCAGATCTCGCCCTTCTCCTGCTCCTCGCACGGCTCCTCGGCGCCGACCTTCACGGTGACGTCGGTTCTGGTCGCGAGTTTCTCCGCTTCCTGCACCGTGGAGCCCACCAGGTTCGGGGCGTTGATCTGGCCGTCGTCGCTGGTCGGGGTGAAGATCACCCGGCCGATCAGGATCGCGCCGATCAGCACCAGGACGCCCGCGACGACCAGCAGGATCGTCGAGGTGTTGCTCTTCTTCTGCTGGCGCCGGCGGCCCTGGCGGTCGTCGTAGCCGTAGCCGCCGTCGTCCGGGTTGATCGGGGGCAGCATCGAGGTCTGCGCGTTGTTCGGGTCGGCCGGGCGCAGGGCTGCGGTGGGCTGGTCGGGGTTGTAGCCGTCGTAGCCCCCGTACCCCGCGGCGCCCATCGCCGCCGTGGCCGCGACCGGCTGGCCGTCGAGGCAGGCCTCGATGTCGGCGCGCATCTCGTCGGCGGACTGGTAGCGGTAGTCCGGGTCCTTGGTGAGCGCCTTCAGCACGATCGCGTCCATCTCGGGCGTGATCTCGGGGTCGAAGTTGCTCGGCGGCTGCGGCTCCTCCCGGACGTGCTGGTAGGCCACCGCGACGGGCGAGTCCCCGACGAACGGGGGCCGCACGGCGAGCAGCTCGTACAGCAGGCAGCCGGTGGAGTACAGGTCGGAGCGCGCGTCGACCTGCTCGCCCTTGGCCTGCTCCGGGGAGAGGTACTGGGCGGTGCCGATGACCGCGGCGGTCTGCGTCATCGTCATCCCGGAGTCGCCCATGGCGCGGGCGATGCCGAAGTCCATGACCTTGACCTGGCCGGTGCGCGTGAGCATGACGTTCGCCGGTTTGATGTCACGGTGGACGATCTGGGCGCGGTGCGAGTACTCCAGGGCCTGGAGGATGCCGACCGTCATCTCCAGCGTGCGCTCGGGGAGCAGTCTGCGACCGGAGTGCAGGAGCTCCCTCAGCGTCGACCCGTCGACGTACTCCATCACGATGTACGGGATGGAGACCCCGTCGACGTAGTCCTCGCCGGTGTCGTACACGGCGACGATCGCGGGGTGGTTGAGCGAGGCGGCCGACTGGGCCTCTCGGCGGAACCGGGCCTGGAAGGACGGGTCGCGGGCCAGATCGGCCCGGAGCGTCTTCACAGCTACGGTGCGGCCGAGCCGGGTGTCGTGCGCGAGGTAGACCTCGGCCATGCCACCACGGCCGAGCACCGAGCCCAGCTCGTACCGGCCGCCGAGGCGACGCGGCTCTTCCATCTGTTCCAGCCCTCTCCGTCAGTCCCGACCGCACCCGTGTGTGGTCCGCGGCGGTGCGCTGTTCGCGCATACGCTACCGGGCACGGGTGACGTGATCAGCCCGCACCCGGCAGCCGATATCCGACCGGTATCCGATGTCCGGGTATGACGCGCGACCGCCGTGACAGGTCTCACTTCCTGCTGTCGATGACCGCTTTCATCACGTCGCGCGCGATGGGGGCGGCCAGCCCGCCGCCGGAGATGTCGTCCCGGTTGGCGTTGCCGTCCTCGACCACGACGGCGACGGCGACCGGTGAGCCGCTGTCGGTCTTCGCGTACGAGATGAACCAGGCGTACGGCTTCTCGCTGTTGTTCAGACCGTGCTGTGCCGTACCGGTCTTGCCGCCCACTGTGACGCCGGGGATCCGCGCGTTGGTTCCCGTGCCGTCCTTGACGACGGTCTCCATCATCTGCTGGACCTTCTGGGCGTTCTCACCGGTGAGCGCGCGGCTGAGCTCCTCGGGCTCGTGGGTGTAGACCGGGTCCAGGTTGGGCGCCTGCCGCTCGGCGACCATGTACGGCTGCATCAGCTTGCCGTCGTTGGCGATCGCGGAGGCCACCATGGCCATCTGGAGCGGGGTGGTGCGGTTGGACGCCTGGCCGATGCCGGCCATGGCGTTCTGCGGCCTGTTGTCCTCGGGGTAGATGCTCGCGTCGGCGCGGACGGGTGTGAAGACTTCCTTGTTGAAGCCGAACTTGTCCGTCTGCTCGATCATCTTCTTGTTGCCGAGGTCGTCGCTCATCTTCCCGAAGACGGTGTTGCACGACACCCGGAGGGCCTCGCGCAGCGTGGCGTTCTCGCAGGGGATGTCGCCCTCGTTCCGGAGCTGCGTGGTGGACTGCGGCAGCGTCCAGGGGAGCGGGGAGTCCGTCTTGGCGTCGATGTCGTCGTAGAGCCCGTTCTCCAGGGCGGCGGCGGCGGTGACGACCTTGAAGGTGGAGCCCGGGGGGTAGGTCTCGCGCAAGGCCCGGTTGAGCATCGGCTTGTCCTCGTCCTTGAGGAGCTTCTGCCGGTTGTCCGAGTCCTTGAGCGAGTTACCGGCGAAGACCGAGGGGTCGTAGGACGGGGTGCTGGCGAGGGCGAGGATGGCGCCGCTCTTCGGGTCGAGGGCGACCACAGCGCCCTTCTTCCCGCCGAGCCCCTTGAAGGCGGCCTGCTGGGCGTCGCCGTTCAGCGTGGTGACGACGTTGCCGCCGCGCTTCTTCTCGCCGGTGAACATCGACAGCGTCCGGTCGAAGAACAGCTGGTCGTCGTTGCCGGTGAGGATGCCGTCCTCCAGGTTCTCCAGCTGCGAGGAGTCGAAGGCCTGCGAGGAGTAGCCCGTCACGGGGGCCCACAGGGGGCCGTCCTTCCAGACCCGCTTGTACCTGAAGTCGCCGTCCTCGGTCTCGGCGGAGCCGGTGATCGCCTTGCCGTCGACGATGATGTCGCCGCGCTCGTGGGCGTACCGCTCGATCTCGACGCGGCGGTTGTACTTGTGGCTGGTCAGCTCGTCGGCGCGGACGTACTGGAGCCAGTTGTCCCGGATGAGCAGGGCGAGGACGAGGATGCCGCAGAAGATCGCGATCCGGCGCAGGGGCTTGTTCACGGGCGGACCACCTGTGTCATCTCGGCGTCCGTCGATGGGGAGGGGGCCGGTGCCGGGCGTCGGGCGGTATCGCTGATTCTGATCAGAATGGCGATCAGGGCCCAGTTGGCGAGCACGGAGGAACCACCTGCCGCCAGGAAGGGCATCGTCATACCGGTGAGCGGGATGAGGCCCATCACGCCGCCGGCGACGACGAACACCTGGATGGCGAACGAGCCGGAGAGGCCGATCGCGAGCAGCTTGCCGAACGGGTCGCGGGCCGCCAGCGCGGTGCGCACTCCGCGCTCGACGATCAGGCCGTAGACGAGGAGCACGGCCATCATGCCGGCGAGCCCGAGCTCCTCGCCGACCGTGGCGAGGATGAAGTCGGAGTTGGCGGCGAAGCCGATCAGGTCGGAGTTGCCCTGGCCGAGTCCGGTCCCGAGGGTGCCTCCGGAGCCGAAGGCCATCAGGGACTTCGCCATCTGCTCACTGGCGTTCAGCTTGCCCCAGCCCGCGAACGGGTCGAGCCAGGCGGTGATGCGCTCCTGGACATGCCGCTCGAACGTGGCGA
Organism: Streptomyces sp. MGP-P1; assembly: GCF_057766565.1. NCBI lineage: Bacteria > Bacillati > Actinomycetota > Actinomycetes > Kitasatosporales > Streptomycetaceae > Streptomyces > Streptomyces sp. MGP-P1. Next base: position 1,039,826 of record NZ_JBYMEM010000005.1, read on the forward strand.
CGCCGACCGCGCCGGCCGCGGACATCAGCAGACCGAAGACGATCCAGCTGGTGCGCTCGGTGGCGACGTACAGCATCACGACGAACATGCCGAAGAAGAGCAGCGAGGAACCGAGGTCGGTCTCGAAGACCAGGATCAGGATCGAGAACGCCCAGACCATCAGGATCGGTCCCAGGTCACGGCCGCGGGGGAGGTACAGGCCCATGAACCGACGGCTGGCGAGGGCCAGTGCGTCCCGCTTGACCATCAGGTAGCCCGCGAAGAACACGGTGATGATGATCTTGGCGAACTCGCCGGGCTGGATCGTTCCGACTCCCGGGATCTTGATCCAGATCTTGGCGCCGTTCACAGCGGGGAAGAACATCGGCAGAATCAGCAGGAACAGCGCCACCACCATGGAGATGTAGGTGTAGCGCTGCAGGATGCGGTGGTCCTTCAGGATGGCCAGGACCGCGACCAGCATCCCCACGCCGATGGCGGAGAACAGCAGCTGCTTCGAGGCGGCGGGGACGAAGGTGTCCAGGGCCTGGAAGCGTTCGGACTGGTCCAGGCGCCAGATCAGCGCCAGGCCCAGCCCGTTGAGCAGGGTGGCCAGAGGCAGCAGCAAGGGGTCCGCGTACCGCGCGAACCTCCGGACCGCGAGGTGGCCCACGCCGCCGAGCAGGGCGAGACCCGCCCCGTAGCTGAGCATGCCGGTGGGCAGTTCGCCGTTGAGGGCGAGGCCCACGTTGGCGTAGGCGAACACCGAGATGGCGACGGCGAAGACGACGAGTGCCAGCTCGGTGTTGCGGCGGCTCGGTGCGTCGATCGCGCCGATGGTGGTCGTGTTGGTGACAACGCTCATGGTGCTGAAGGCCCCCTACGGCTTACTGCTTACCGCACTGCGGGACCAGCTTCTTCTCTTCCTCCGAGAGGCTGGGGCCGGGAGTGGGAGCGGTGGTCGGCTTGGTCCCCTTGGCGGAGGACGTGGCGGAAGTCCTGGTGGCGGGGGCTCCGGCGGTGCCGCCGGCCTCGCCCTCGTCCGTACGGGCCCGGTTCTCGGCGTCGGCCGCGCGGCGCTGCGCGTCCTTCTTGCAGGCGGAGGCCTGGGCGGCGAGCTCGGCGACCTTCTCGCGGGCGTCGGTGATGTTGCCCTCGGCGATCGTCGCCTCCACCTGCTTGCGCTGGTACGGCGGCAGGTACTTGAGCTCGATCTCGGGGTGGTTCTTCTCGACCTTCGAGAGCGAGACCCAGGCGAGGTCCTGACTGATGCCTTGGAACAGTGCGACGTTCTCGTTCTGCGCGCCGACGTAGTACTGCGTCTGCGTCCAGCGGTAGCCGCCGTACAGACCGCCGCCGATCACGGCCAGGGCCAGCACGATGTAGACGGAACGCTTCAGCCACCTGCGGCCACCGTCCGGCTTGACGAAGTCCTCGTCCGTGTAGGCGTCGTAGGAGCCGTCCGGCATGCCTCCGTAGCCGACGTCGCCGCTGCCGGGCGGGCCGAAGCCGCCGGCGGGCGGGGGCACGGGGCGGCCGAGGCCGGCGGCGCGGCCGGCGGGCGTCTGCATGGCCCCGCCGTCGCCGAGCTGGGCCTGGTTCTCCGCGACCGCGCCGACGACGACCGGGGTGTCGTTGAGCTGCCCGGCCAGGGTGTCGTTGCTGTCGACGTTCAGGACGTCGGCCACGATGCAGGTGATGTTGTCCGGGCCGCCGCCGCGCAGGGCGAGCTGGATCAGCTCCTGGATGGTCTCCTGCGGGCCCTGATAGCTGGCGAGGGTCTCTTCCATCGTCTGGTGGGAGACGACGCCGGAGAGGCCGTCCGAGCAGATCAGATAGCGGTCGCCGGCGCGGACCTCGCGGATGGAGAGGTCCGGTTCGACGTGGTCGCCGCTGCCCAGCGCCCGCATCAGCAGGGAGCGCTGCGGGTGGGTGGTGGCCTCTTCCTCGGTGATCCGGCCCTCGTCGACGAGGCGCTGCACCCAGGTGTGGTCCTGGGTGATCTGCGTCAGGACGCCGTCCCGCAGCAGATACGCGCGGGAGTCGCCGACGTGCACCAGGCCGAGGCGCTGACCGGTCCAGAGCAGGGCGGTGAGCGTGGTGCCCATGCCCTCCAGCTGGGGGTCCTCCTCGACCATGACGCGCAGCTGGTCGTTGGCCTGCTGGACGGCCGTGCCGAGCGAGGTCAGGAGATCGGATCCCGGTACGTCGTCGTCGAGCGGGACGAGCGTGGAGATCACCTCGGAGCTGGCGACCTCACCGGCCGCCTGACCGCCCATGCCGTCGGCGATGGCGAGGAGCCGGGGACCGGCATAGCCGGAGTCCTCGTTGCCCTCCCGGATCATGCCCTTGTGCGACCCGGCGGCGAAGCGCAGCGACAGACTCATGCGCACCTCGCCCGTCGGCTCGGGGTACAGCCTGTCTCGAGCCACACTGCCCACCCTCCGGTCGGGAACCGGGCAGCGTCCGCCGTCGGGACCGCCGCGGCTCGCTCGCTCCGCTCGCTCATTGTCGTACTACTTCCGCAGCTCGATGACGGTCTTGCCGATACGGATCGGCGCGCCCAGCGGAACTGGTGTCGGGGTGGTGAGCCGGGTCCGTTCCAGATACGTGCCGTTGGTGGACCCGAGATCCTCGACGATCCACTGACCGTCACGGTCCGGGTAGATCCTGGCATGCCTGCTGGACGCGTAGTCGTCGTCCAGCACGATCGTTGAGTCGTGGGCCCGGCCCAGGGTGATGGTCTGCCCCTGGAGCGCGACCGTCGTGCCCGTGAGCGTGCCTTCGGACACGACCAGTTTGGTGGGTGCCCCGCGGCGCTGCCGCCCGGGCTGCTGGCGCTGCTGGGGCGGCGCCGCTTGTTGTTGTTGGCGGCCCTGTTGGGGGCGCGCGTCGGCGGCAGTGCGGCGTGAGCCGCGCTGCGTGACGCGCGTTCCGAACAGGTCGCTGCGGATGACCTGTACGGCCACGATGACGAACAGCCACAGAACAGCCAGGAAACCTAGCCGCATGACCGTAAGGGTCAGCTCTGACATTGCCCCCGCTTCACCCTTCGGCTTGCCGGTAAACGATGGTGGTGCTGCCCACGACGATCCGCGAGCCGTCGCGGAGCGTAGCGCGGGTGGTGTGCTGCCCGTCTACCACGATGCCGTTGGTAGACCCGAGATCCTGGATCGTCGAGGGCGTTCCGGTCCGGATCTCACAGTGCCGGCGCGATACGCCGGGGTCGTCGATCCGCACGTCGGCGTCGGTGGATCGTCCCATCACCAACGTCGGGCGGGAGATCTGATGGCGGGTGCCGTTGATCTCGATCCAGCGCCGTGTCCGGGCGTCCGGCAGGGGGCCGGACGCGGCCGGCGGGCGCCGGTCGTTCGTGGGGGCCGAGGGCCGTCCGGCGCCGGGCGGCGGGGCCGCGGGCATCGGCGGAGCGGCGCTCGGGGGGTAGCCGTAGCCGCCGGGAGCCTGCGGGGCGGCGGGCCGCCCGGCCGCGGGCTGCTGGGGCTGGGCCGGCGGGTCCTGCTGTGACGAACTCGACGCCAGCGTGCGGCTGCGGACCCGGTAGAGCCCGGTGTCGAGGTCGTCGGCCTTCTCCAGGTGGACCTTGATCGGTCCCATGAAGGTGTAGCGCTGCTGCTTGGCGTAGTCGCGCACCAGGCCGGAGAGCTCGTCGCCCAGTTGACCGGAGTACGGGCTGAGCCGCTCGTAGTCGGGTGTGCTGAGCTCGACGATGAAGTCGTTGGGGACGACGGTCCGCTCGCGGTTCCAGATCGTCGCGTTGTTGTCGCACTCCCGCTGGAGGGCGCCGGCGATCTCGACGGGCTGCACCTCGGACTTGAAGACCTTGGCGAAGGTGCCGTTGACCATCCCCTCGAGGCGCTGCTCGAAACGCTTCATGACCCCCATGGGGCACCTCCTCCGTTGTCATCGTCCCTGTACTGCTTACTGATCGTATCCACGCGTCGGGAAATCGGCTGGTTCCCCTTGTCTGGCCTGTGGATGAGTGTCACCCCTCACACGGATCGTAGAGGTGACCTCCTCACAGTGTCCCGCACCCGGGACGCACTCTGGAGGAGTGGGGGCGATGGTTCGGGGTTCCCGCTTCCCCTGCGGGAGGCGACGAAACAACGGATGTGAATCCACCCTGTTCACCGTGCTAATCTTCGGGATGTCGCCAGGCGCTCGCACCACACGGTGAGAGGGTCCGGAACACCACTTATGCGCGAGTGGCGGAACGGCAGACGCGCTGGCTTCAGGTGCCAGTGTCCTTAGGGACGTGGGGGTTCAAATCCCCCCTCGCGCACAACAAGGGCATGAAAGTGCCCGGCAGGACCAAAGAAAAGGTCGGCCCCGTGATCACGGGGCCGACCTTTTCGCTGTATCCGGCCTGTTCACGGGCGTGAGCGCCGGTGCGGACCGGCTGGACGCCGAACAGTTCGGCCCGGGGCGGGGGTGGCCCGTCAGGACTTCTGCGGGACGAGTCGTTTCGTTCCTCTGTAGGGTTGGGATGAACTGGTCAACTCGTTGAATGCCTGGCGTCGGACATGTCCGGTCGCAGATCAGGGGGAGTCCATGTCAGGTCCCACGGTCGGCCCCCTGCCCGTCCCCGAGGGGCCGTCCCCTGCGCCGACGACCGGCGAGTTGCTGTCCTTCGACCCGGTGAGCGGAGAGGTCGTCGCCGCGTTGCCGGTGGATGACGAGGAGGCGGTGCGGGCGAAGGTCGCGCGGGCCCGGGAGTCCGCCGTCTGGTGGGAGGGGCTGGGGCACTCCGGGCGTCGTGAACGGCTGCTCGCCTGGCGGCGGGTGATGGCGAGGCGCCTCGACGAGGTGATCGATCTGCTTCGGCGGGAGAACGGCAAGGTCCGGGCGGACGCCGTGGTCGAGCTGGCGGCGGCGCTGGAACACGTGGGCTGGGCGGCCAGGCACGCACCCCGGGTGCTGGGCAGGCGGCGGGTGCGCTCCGGGCTCCTCATGTTCAACCAGGCCTGCACGGTCGAGTACCGGCCGTACGGAGTCGTCGGGGTGATCGGCCCCTGGAACTACCCGGTGCACACCCCGCTCGGCTCCATCGCCTACGCACTGGCCGCGGGGAACACCGTGGTGTTCAAGCCCAGCGAATACACCCCCGCCTGCGGAAAATGGCTGGTCGACACCTTTATTGAGGCGGTTTCCGGCCCGCCGGTCCTGCAACTCGCCGTCGGCCGGGGCGAGACCGGCGCCGCGCTGTGCCGGGCGGGCGTCGACAAGGTGGCCTTCACCGGGTCGCCCGCCACGGGGGCCAGGATCCTCGCCGCCTGTGCGCCCACGCTCACCCCGGTACTGATGGAGCTGGGCGGCAAGGACGCCCTGGTGGTCGCCGCGGACGCGGACGTGGACGCCGCGGTGGAGGCGGCGCTCTGGGCCGGCTGCAGCAACGCCGGTCAGTCGTGCGCCGGCATCGAACGGGTCTACGTCGCGGACGCCGTGCATGACCGGTTCCTGGCCCGGCTCGTCGAGCGGGCCCAGGAGATACGGGCGGGCGAGGACTTCGGGCCCGTGACCATGCCGGGGCAGCTGGACGTGATCCTCCGGCACATCGAAGCGGCGATCGCCGACGGCGGTCGGGCTGTGGTCGGTGGGCCGGAGTCCGTGCGACCCCCTTATGTACGGGGCCCGGTGGTGCTCGCCGACGTGCCGGAGGACTCGGCCGCGGTGCGCGAGGAGACCTTCGGGCCGGTCCTGGTCGTCAACCGGGTCAGGGACGCGGCCGAGGGCGTGGAGCGGGCCAATCGCAGCGAGTACGGACTCGGCGGGGCGGTCTTCGCCGGGCGGGGCGGGGCCGAGCTGGCCAGGACGCTGCGCAGCGGGATGGTCAGCGTCAACGACGTGCTCACCTTCCCGGCCGTGGGCGCGCTGCCGTTCGGCGGGCGCGGGAAGTCCGGCTTCGGGCGCATCCACGGCGCCGACGGGCTGCGGGAGTTCGCCGCCCCGCAGGCTGTGGCCCGCCGCCTGTTCAGGGCGCCGCTGTCCATCCAGACGTACGCCAGAGGGCCCCGGGACGTCCCGTGGCTGGAGAGCCTGATCAAGAAGCGGACCGGCCTTCGATGACGAGGCCGGGACGCGAGGGTGCGGGGGAGGCGTCCGCGTGTCGTTCGTGCGAAGTAGCCCTTTCGTGCCCGCCCCGCGTTCAGTTCCTGACCGGAACGATTTTTCTACGGACCGCAACGCCCGCCGGTGCGCCGGTGCGCCGGCGGGACGAAGGGTGAGGGTGGTCGGACCATGCTGAGGATGCGTCCCCGGTGCATGAAGTGCTCGTCCCCGACAGGCCCCGCCGCCGAGGCGTACATCTGCAGTTACGAGTGCACCTGGTGCCCGTCCTGCCGGGAGGGCTTCGCCGACGGGTGCCCCAACTGTCGCGGGGAACTGGTGCGCAGACCGCGCCGCACCACCGGGGCGGCGGCCATCGCCTCCCGGGGCCCCGACCGGCTGAGGCGTTTCGTCCGGCGGGTCTCCGGGCGGGCCTGAACCCGCGGCGGACGAGGGGCGGCACGGCATTCGGCGAGGGCGGGTCCCGGCGCGGGTAGCGAGCGCCGGGACCCGCCCTCGCCGGGCGGGCCGGAGTCCCCGGTCAGTGGTGCCGGGGCGTGCCCGATCAGTCGGTGCGGCCCGGCCCGCCGGATGGACCCGGGCCCGCCGGTTCGGCGCCCCGGGCCGGTCCGGCGAACCACCGGGCCAGCAGCGCGGCCGGTTCCTGCCCGTAGCCCCCGGTCACCCGGTCCAGCAGGGCCGCCGGATCGACCTCGTAGCCCTGCGGGCCCACGTGCTCCAGCGCGATGACGGCCATCGCGCAGCCCAGCCGGGCCCCGGTCAGGGCGTCGAGCCCCCGTCCCACGGAGGCCAGGAAGCCCGCCCGGAACGCGTCCCCACCGCCGGTCGGGTCGACCACCCGGTCCGTCGGCACGGCGGGTACGTGGAGGGGATCGTGGTCCGCGCGTTCCAGCCGTACACCTTCCCCGCCCAGCGTGGTGATCCAGCCGCCCACCCGGGAGAGCACGTCCTCGGTGCGCCAGCCGGTGAGCTCGCGCAGCAGCGAGCCCTCGTAGTCGTTGGTGAACAGCCAGCGCGCGCCGGTGACCAACTGCCGTGCCTCCTGGCGGTCCAGCCGGGGCAGTTGCTGGGAGGGGTCCGCCGCGAACGGGACGTTCGCCGCCCTGCACTGGGAGGTGTGCCGCAGCATCGCCCGCGGGTCGTTCGGGGAGACCAGGACGAGGTCCGGGGCGCCGGTGCGGGCGAAGACGTCCGCCAGGTCGATGTCGGCGGCCTCGGCCATCGCCCCCGCGTAGAAGGAGGCGATCTGGTTCTGCGCACGGTCGGTCATGCACATGAAGCGGGCGGTCTCCCGCCGTGCGGAGACGTGCACCGAGCCGGTGTCGACGCCGTGCTCCTTGAGCCACACCTCGTACTCGGCGAAGTCCGCGCCCACCGCCCCGACCAGCACCGGACGCAGCCCGAGCCCGCCCAGTCCGTACGCGATGTTCGCGGCGACCCCGCCCCGGCGGATCTCCATCTCGTCCACGAGGAAGGACAGGGACACCTTGTCCAGGCGGTCGGGGACGAGCTGTTCGGTGAACAGGCCGGGGAAGGTGGTCAGGTGGTCCGTGGCGACGGAGCCCGTGACGACCAGACGGGGCGGACCGGCTTCGGCACCGGACGCCCGTGGAGTGGAGCCGTCAGTGCTGCGGGACGAGTGGTGCGGCCGCATGGGCGCTCCTCGCTCTCTGGATGTTGCCGTGGATGTCGATGGCAGCCGACGAACGGTTGAGAGTGATGTAGTGCAGCCCCGGCGCACCTTCGTCGAGCAGCCGCAGCCCCAGTTCGGTGGCGTGCTCGACTCCGATCCGGTGTGCGGCGCCGGTGTCGGCGCGGGCCGCCTCCAGCCGTTGGGCGAGGTCCTCCGGGAAGGCGGCGTCGCTCAGTTCGGCGAACCGGCGGATCTGCCGGATGTCGGTGGCGGGCATGATCTCCGGGATGACGGGGGTGTCGCAGCCCGCCGCCGCCACGCGGTCCCGGAAGCGCAGGTAGTGCTCGGCGTCGAAGAACATCTGGGTGATCGCGTAGTCCGCGCCCGCCCGGCACTTGGCCACGAAGTGGCGGATCTCCTCGTCGTGGTCGGCCGGCCCTCCGGCGGGGTGCGCGCGGCCCTCGGGGAACGCGGCGACGCCGACGCTGAAGTCCCCCAGACCGCAGACCAGTTCGACCAGTTCGTAGGCGTACCGCAGGCCCTGCGGATGGGGCGTCCAGGCGCCCCGGGGGTTGCCGGGCATGTCGCCGCGCAGGACCAGGATGTCCCGGATGCCCGCGTCGGCGTACTGGCCGACGATGGACCGCAGTTCCGCCACCGAGTGGCCGACGGCGGTCAGATGGGCCACGGGGCGGAGCGTCGTCTCGGCGGCGATCGCCCGGGTCACCGCGATCGTGCGGCCACGGGAGGAGCCGCCCGCGCCGTACGTCACGGAGACGAACGTGGGATTCAGCGCCTCGATGCGGCGAATGGTGTCCCACAGCGCCAGGTCGCCCGCCGGTGTCCTCGGCGGGAAGAACTCGAAGGAGAAGGAGGGGTGCGGACCGGCCACGGCCTCGACCAGCGGCCGGGCCGGGCGGCCGGACGTCTCGCGGACACTCATCCCGCAGCGCCCGCCGGGTGAGCGGTGTCGTCCGACCGGAGCCCGGCGGCCGCGCGCAGGGCCTCGACCCGGTCGGTGCGCTCCCAGGTGAAGTCGGGGAGTTCGCGGCCGAAGTGGCCGTAGGCGGCGGTCTGCGCGTAGATCGGGCGGAGCAGGTCCAGGTCGCGGATGATCGCGGCCGGGCGGAGGTCGAAGACCTGGGAGACGGCTCCCTCGATCAGGTGCTGGGCGACCCGTCCGGTGCCGAAGGTCTCGACGAAGAGGCCGACGGGCTCGGCCTTGCCGATCGCGTAGGCGACCTGGACCTCGCAGCGCGCGGCGAGACCGGCGGCCACGACGTTCTTGGCGACCCAGCGCATCGCGTACGCGGCGGAGCGGTCGACCTTGGACGGGTCCTTGCCCGAGAACGCGCCGCCGCCGTGTCGGGCCATGCCGCCGTAGGTGTCGATGATGATCTTGCGGCCGGTCAGGCCGGCGTCGCCCATCGGGCCGCCGATCTCGAAGCGTCCGGTCGGGTTCACCAGCAGGCGGTAGCCCTCGGTGTCCAGCTTGATGCCGTCCTCGTGCAGGGAGGCCAGGACGGGCTCGACCACGTGGGTGCGGATGTCGGGGGTCAGCAGGTTGTCCAGGTCCACGCCGGCCGCGTGCTGCGAGGACACCACGACGGTGTCCAGCCGGGCCGGCCTGCTGCCCGCGTACTCGATGGTGACCTGGGTCTTGCCGTCGGGGCGCAGGTACGGGACGGTCCCGTCCTTGCGCACCTCGGACAGCCGGCGCGACAGACGGTGCGCGAGGTGGATCGGGAGCGGCATCAGCTCCGGGGTCTCGTCGCAGGCGTAGCCGAACATCAGGCCCTGGTCGCCCGCGCCCTGCGCGCCGAGGTCGTCCTCCCCGACGCCTTCGGCGGAGCCCTCGACGCGCTTCTCGTACGCGTTGTCCACGCCCTGCGCGATGTCCGCGGACTGCGCGCCTATCGAGAGGGAGACGCCGCAGGAGGCGCCGTCGAAGCCCTTGGCCGAGGAGTCGTAACCGATGTCGAGGATCTTCTCGCGCACGAGCTGCGCGATCGGCGCGTAGGCCTTCGTGGTGACCTCGCCCGCGATGTGCACGAGCCCCGTCGTGATCAGGGTCTCCACGGCGACCCGGGACGTCGGGTCCTGGCGCAGCAGGGCGTCGAGGATCGTGTCGCTGATCTGATCGGCGATCTTGTCGGGGTGACCTTCGGTCACGGATTCGGAAGTGAAGAGACGGCGTGACATGGATTCTCCCGGTAATTGAGAGGAGCCGGACGAGGCTGGCAGCAGATGCTAATCAGTCGGTGAAGTAAAGGGCAATGATTCCCTGGGTGATTCTCTCGACAATGCCGGACCGGCCTGCGGCGGGTTGTTTTCGGCCCTTCTCTTGACGAGGGCGGCTCCTGGCGCTAACTTAGAACGAAACGGATCGTTCCATCTTGCCAAAGCGGCCCTGAGCTGCACGTTTGACGCACCCAGTGGGTGGACGGAGTGAGGGGAAGCCGTGTCGAACAGCCCTGCCGTCCCGCCGGAAAGTACGCTCCTCGATATTCCTTGCATGTTCGAGATAGTGGCCGGAATATTTTGCGGCACCCAGGAGGAGGTGGCGAGGGTCGGATTCGGCCTTCCTCGGCAAGAAGCGATTGATGAACCTCTGTGTGCGCAATGATTCTGAAATGCTTTTCTCTGTGCTGGGTCCATTGGAAATCCGGTCCGCCGACGGTGCGCCGCGTCCGGCGGGCGGTCCCAGGGTGCGCAGTCTGCTCACCCTGCTCCTGACCGACCCCGGCCGGGTCCTCTCCGCGGAACGGCTGATCGACGGGGTGTACGGAAGCCGCCCCCCGGACGGCGCGGCCCGCGCCCTCCAGTCGCAGGTCTCCCGGCTCCGCCAGGTGCTGGGCGAGCACGGCGCCCTGCTGGAGTTCCAGCAGGGCGGCTACCGGCTGGCCGTGGAGCCGGACGCCGTGGACGCCCACCGGTTCGCCGCACTCGCCGCCGAGGGGCGCGCGCAGTTGGCGGCCGGGGCGCTCGAAACGGCCGCGACGGTGCTGCGCGAGGCGCTCGAGCTCTGGCGGGGGGCCGCGCTGTGCGGCACTTCCCAGACACCGGCCACCACCGCCTGGGCGACCCGGCTGGAGGAACTGCGGGCCGCCACCGCGGAGGACCTCGTCGAGACCGAGCTGCTGCGGGGCCGGCCCGGCCCCCTGGTGGCGGAGCTCAGGACACTGGTGTCCGCCCACCCGTTGCGGGAGCGCCCGCGCGGGCAGCTGATGCGTGCCCTGCACGCCTGCGGCCGCACCGCCGAGGCGCTCGCCCTGTACGACGCGACCCGCCGGGTGCTGGCGGAGGAGCTGGGCACCGAGCCGGGCGTCGAACTGCGCGCCGTGCACCTGGCGGTGCTGCGGGCCGCCCCCGCCGCTCCGCCGGAGACTCCGGCGGAGGCCCCGGGCGAGGACTACGCGGAGTCCGGCCGCCGGACGGGGGTCCGGCGCGGGCTGACCGCCCAGCTCACCAGCTTCGTCGGGCGCCAGGACGAGCTCGGCCAACTGGACGTGCTGCTCGACCGGGTGCGGCTGGTCACGCTCACCGGGCCCGGCGGCGCCGGGAAGACCCGGCTGGCGATCGAGGCCGCCGCCCGTCGGGAACAGCACGTGTGCCTGGTCGAGCTGGCCCCGCACAGCAGCGGGGCGGACGTCGTGCGGACCGTGCTCGACGCCCTCGGCCCGCAGGGCTTCGCGGTGCGTTCCCCGGCTCCGCCCGGACGGCACGGCAGGCTGCCCGACGACTCGATGGGGGTGCTGGCCCACACGCTCTCCGGACGCCGCCTGCTGCTGGTCCTGGACAACTGCGAGCACCTGGTCGCCGACGTCGCCGAGCTGGCCGGCCGGTTGCTCGGCAGCTGCCCCGACCTGGTGGTCCTGGCCACCAGCCGGGAGCCGCTGGGCATCACGGGCGAGTCGCTGTTCCCCGTGCCCCCGCTGGCGCTGCCGCCGCCGGGGCCCCCGCCCGCCGCCGGGGACGCGGTCCACTACCCGGCGGTCCGGCTCTTCGTGGACCGTGCCGTGGCGGTGAGCCCCGGCTTCGCCCTGGACGCCGGGACCACCCAGCACGTGCTGCGGATCTGCCGGGCGCTGGACGGGCTGCCGCTCGCCCTGGAACTCGCCGCGGCCCGGCTGCGCTCGCTGCCGGTCGGCGAACTGGCGGCCCGGCTCGGCGACCGGTTCGCGCTGCTCTCCCGGGGCAGCCGCACCGCCGCCGCCCGGCACCGCACGCTCACCGCCGTGGTGGAGTGGAGCTGGGACCTGCTCGACGAGGAGGAGCGGGTGCTGGCCCGCCGGTTCGCGGTCTTCCCCGGAGCGGCGGAGCCCCGCGCGGTGGAGCGGGTCTGCGGCCTGCCCACCGCGTCCGTCCCGTCCGCCGAAGGGCCGGCCACCGCCCTGCCCTCGCGCGCCGCCGGTGTCGACGTCCGCGTCCTGGACCTGCTCACCTCGCTCGCCGACAAGTCGCTGCTCACGCCCGTCCCCGGTCCCGGGCCCGCCCGCTTCCGGATGCTGGAGACCGTACGCGCCTACTGCGCACGGCGGTTGGCGGAGGCCGGGGAGGCCGGCCAGGTGCACCGCGCGCACGCCGCGTACGTCACCGGGCTGGTCGAGGCCGCCGCCCCGCACCTGCGCGACCCCGACGACCTGCCCTGGCTGTCCCGGCTCACCGAGGCCCACGACGATGTGACGGCGGCCCTGCGCTGGGCGACCCGCCACGCGCCCGGTCTCGCCCTGCGGCTGGGGGCCCAGCTGTGGCCGTACTGGTGGCTGCGCAGCCCGGCGGGGGAGGGTGCGGAGCGGATGTACGAGGTGCTGTGCGCGCTCGGCACCGTACCGCCGCCCGAACTGGCCGCCGAGTACGTGACCTGCGTGGTCGGCACCGCGCTCGGCATGGCCCCGGACGCGGAGCTGCGGGCCCACCTGGCGGCGGCCGGGGCCCTCGCCCGGGGGCTCGACACGGAGGGCGCGCATCCGCTGATCGCGCTCGCCCGGCCGGTCATCGCCCTGGTCACCGGGGACCACGACGCACCGCTGCCGACGCCGCCCGTCGTGCTCTCCGAGGAGAATCCTTCGCTGCGCCTGGGCACGTGTCAGGTACTCGGCATGCTGTACGCCGGGCGGGGTGAACCGGACCGCGCCGAGCGGCAGTTCACCCTCGCCCTGGAGGGCTTCCGGGCTTCCGGCGAACGGCTCGGCGCGATCCAGGTGCTCCCCGAGCTGGCCCGTCTGGCCCGCTGGCGCGGCGACCACGACCGGGCGCTGGCCCTCATGGACCAGGGCATCGCGCTGGCCGCCCCGCTGGCCTCGGCCACCAACGAGGCGTATCTCCTCTGCCGCAGGGCCGACGAGCGCAGACGCTCCGGCGACCTGCCGGGCGCGGAGGCGGACTGCGCGCGCGGCGAACGGCTCGCCCGGCGGGCCGGCGCGACGGGCGCGCTCGCCGCCGCCCGGCACACCGCGGGCGAGAACGCCCGGCTGCGCGGGGACCTGCCGGCCGCCCGCCGGCTCCATCTGTCGGCGCTCGACCTGTGCTCCGGCACCTGGGTCGGCGAGGAGGTCCGGATCAGGGCGCTCACCGCGCTCGGCCGCATCGCCGAGGCCGAGGGCGACGCGGCCGGCGCGCGTGCCCGGCACACGGAGGCGATGGAGGCGGTGCTCACCGGCTGGGAGCTGCCGACCGTGGCCGACACCGCGGAGGGGCTGGCCGGGGCGCTGCTGCCGGGGAGTCCGGCGCTGGCCGCCACCGTGCTGGGCGCGGCCACCACGCTGCGCGGCACCGCGGTGGGCACCGACAGCGACGTGGCGCGGGTCGGCGCCGAGGCCCTGGGTCTCATCGGTGCCGACGCCTACCGGCGGGCCCGTGCGGAGGGCGCCGGGATGAGCCGGAACGACGCCTTTCGCCTGCTCGGTGAGGCGCTGTCAGCGGTACGTCAGTGAAGCGTGAGCGGAATCGGAGAACGTGACGACATGAGGAAACACCGCCGGATCGGCAAGGGCCAGAAGACGGCCACGCTGGTGACAGCGTGCCTCGCCATGCTGTTGCTGTCCGTCGATCTCACCGTGCTCAGCCTCGCGGTGCCCCAGCTGACGGCCGACCTGCGGCCCTCTTCCACGGAACTGCTGTGGATCGCCGACGTGTACGGCTTCGCGCTCGGCTCGCTGCTCATCACGATGGGCTCGATCGGCGACCGCATCGGCCGCCGCAGGCTGCTGCTCGTGGGAACGATCGCCTTCGGCGCCGCGTCCGTACTCACCGCCTACGCGGGGACCCCCGAACAGCTCGTCGGCGCACGGGCGTTGCTCGGCGTCGCCGGTTCGACGATCATGCCCTCGACGCTGTCGATCGTCCGCAACACCTTCACCGACCCGGTGGAGCGGGCCAAGGCGATCGGCATCTGGTCCAGTGTCAGTTCGGCCGGGTTCGCGGTCGGGCCGCTGGTCGGCGGAGTGCTGCTCGAACACTTCTGGTGGGGCTCGGTCTTCCTGATCAACGTTCCGGTGATGGTGTTCATCTTCGTGCTCGGCTTCCTGGTCCTGCCCGAGTCGAAGAACCCCGAGCCGGGCAAGCTGGACCTTTTGAGCGTGCTGCTGTCGGTGCTCGGTCTGGCGGCGCTGATCTACACCATCAAGGAAACCGCGCACGACGGCCTGCTCCAGACCGACGTGGGCGTCGCCGCGCTGGTGGCCGTGGCGGCGCTGTACCTGTTCGCCCGGCGGCAGCGCCGGCTGGCCACGCCGCTGATCGACGTACGGCTCTTCAAGCACCGGGCGTTCGGCGCGTCGGTCGGCGCCACGATGATGGCGATGTTCGCGCTGGCCGGAGTGGGTTTCGTCGGGGCCCAGTACTTCCAGGTGGTGCTGGGCTGGTCCGCGCTGCACTCGGCGCTCGCGCAGCTCCCCGGGGTGCTCGGCGCGGTGGCCGGCGCGGTGCTGGCGCCCAGGCTGGCCGCGGGATGGGGACGCTCGCGCACGGTGGGTCTCGGCCTCGTGCTGGTGGCCGTCGGGATGCTCCAGTACCTGTGGCTGTCGACCGACGTCTTCTACCCGGCGGTGCTGGCGGCCCTGGTCATCACCGGCGCGGGTGTGTCGATGAGCTTCACGGTGAGCGCCGACAGCGTGATGGCGTCGGTGCCCAAGGAGCGGGCCGGAGCGGCCTCCGCGATCGCCGAGACCGCGTACGAGCTGGGCGGAGCCCTGGGCATCGCGGTCCTCGGCAGTGTGCTGGGCCGGGCCTACCGCAACAGCCTCGACCTGCCGGCCGGCGTGGTCGGGGACGTCGCACAGGCGGCCCGCGAATCGTTGGCGGTCGCGGTGCAGGTGGCGGCGCAGCTCCCCGGCGAAGGGGGACGGGCACTCGCGGCGTCGGCCAGAGGGGCCTTCATGGACGGTTTCCACCTCGCGGTGGGAGTCTGTGCGGCGCTCGCCGCGGTGATCGCCGCGGTGGTCTGGCAGGCGCTGCGCGGCACGGACGGCGTGGTGCCGGTGTCCGACGAGGGAGTGCCGGTGCCTTCCGCGGACGGGCCGTCTGCGGAAGGAGGCGCCAGGGCCAGCGAGAACGCCGCAACTTGAGACAAGATTAAACGAGTCGTATCGTTCCGAACTCACGTCGATGAGCGGAGCCGTCCGGCCTGAAACGTGCGGTATGAGGAGGAAAGACATGGGACAGAAGCGAACTCTCGGAGTGGTCGAGGACTCCACCGGGGTGCACCGGCGGGATCTGGACGCTCGTGAGCGCATTCTGGAAGCGGCTTGGAAGAACCTGGCCGAACTGGGCTACTCGAAGCTCACCGTGGGCGGCGTGGCCGCCGACGCGGGGGTGGGAAAGGCCACGCTCTACCGGTCCTGGTCCAACAAGGCCGCGCTGGTGCTGGACGTGATCCGCAGCCAACTGCACGACGTGCCCACGGACGACCTCGACGACAGCCGGCAGGAGATGCTCACGCTGGCGAACAAGGCGATGCTCCGGTTCTACGGCTCGGGGCGGCTGCGTGCCGTGCTGCCGTCGCTGGTCGGGGACCTGTTCGACGACGAGACGCTGCGCGAGGTGATGCGGGTGGAGATCCTGGAGACCCGCAAGCGGCAGTCCACCGTGGTGCTGGAGCGGGCGGTGGCCCGCGGGGTGCTGCCCGAGGACACCGACCTCTCGCTGGTGCTGGACATGTGGGCCGGGACGATGCTGTTCCGGAGTCTGTTCGGCGCCGAGGCGGTGTCCGAGGAGGAAGTGGTGCGGCTGATCGACGCCACGATCGTCTCGCCGCCGCGCAGGGCGGCCGCGGTGACGGACGGCGAGGCGCGGCGGGCGGACCCCTCCTGACGGAAGGGTCCGCTCACGGGACCCGGCGGTGGAAGCGGCTCACGGGGGGCCGTCCCGCTCGGGAGGAGTGACCACGGCCGCCGACGGCACCGTCGGCACAGCGGGACGTACAGCCGCCCGCAGACGGAAGCCGGCCGACCGCACTCGGCCCGCCCGTCACGAAGGACCGTTACGGAAGACCGGTACAGAAGTCCGGTACGAAAGACCGTCGACCGTCCGCCCGGAAGTCAGCGGGGCGTGGACGAGGACGATTCCTCCTGGTGGCTCAGCGCGAGGGCGAGCTTCTGCTGGGAGATCGCGGTACCGGCGACCCGCGGCGTGACGCCGGTGGACCGCACCTTGTCGAAGATCTCGCCGGTGACGTCGCGCATGGTCTTCTCGATCTTCGCGAACGCCTGGCCGGCCTCCGGTCCGATGTCGCCGAAGAGGGTCCACCACCACCAGCTGTTCGCCGCGAAGTTCGCCGCGAAATCGGGTACGACGACCACGCCCCGAGCGGCCAGCGCGGACTCGGCCTCGGGCAGCACCGACACGTTCGCGCCCTCCACGACGTACCGGCTGCGGACCTGCTCGTGATTGCCGTCGTGCACCGCGTACGAGGCCGCCGCGGTGACCAGGATGTCGCTCTCCACGGACAGCCACTCCTCGGAGGGCAGCAGGACATCGCCGTCGGCCGGCGCCCGGCGGTCCATGATCCCCGAGTCGCTCCGTCCGGCCAGCAGCCGCTCGATGTCCAGCCCGGCCGGATTGGCCAGCACTCCCTCCCGGTCGGCGACGGCGACCATCCGGATGCCCGCGCGGGCCAGATGGCGGGCGGTCGCGCCGCCCATCGAGCCGAAGCCCTGCAGCACGGCGGTCTGCTCGAACGGGGACTCGTGGTGCTCGGCCAGCACGGCCAGCACCGACTGGGCGACGCCGTAGCCGCCCACGGTGTCACCGAGACCGAGCCCGTCCACCTCGACGGCGAAGGCCCGGGAGATCCGCTCCAGACCGGCTTCCGCGCCGTCCGCCACGAAGGGCAGCGCGGCGTGCACGCACGAGCGCAGGCCTATGTTCTCGAAGGCGCGGTCGATGTCGGACTGGCGGGTGCCGAGGTCCTCGCCCACCGACCAGTAGGTCTCCAGCAGCGGCCGCACCGCCCGCAGGAAACGCTCCAGCACCGCCGGCGCCTCCGGGTGCGCGGGGTCGAAGTCGATGCCGCCCTTGGCGCCGCCGAACGGCGCGTACTGATCCTCCGGGCGGTAGACCAGTGACTCCTTGAGGGTCATCGCGCGGGCGAGGTCGGCGACCTCCTCGACCGTGCAGCCGGGGCGCATCCGCAGCCCGCCACTGGCCGCGCCGCGCAGCAGCCGGTCGATCACCAGATGGCCGGTGGCACCGGTCTGCTCGTCGTTCCAGGTCACTTGAAGAAACGGCTCGGGTTCCACGGGAGCTCCCAGGAGGCTTGTCGGGCGGGTGGGGTGCGGATGGAGCGGTACGCCTCGGGGGTCATCCCTCGGCGGCGTCCGGCGCCCCGTCCGGCAGGGGTGGCTCGGGGACGACCACGAGGGTGGGCCCGGGCACGGTGAGGGCCTGCCGTACGGCGTCCCGCAGTTCGTCCGGCGACCCCACGTGGACGCCGTGCCCACCGTAGGCACGGCTCAGGGCGACGAAGTCGGGCGGGGCCAGGTCGACACCGAGGGGCTTCTGGCCGCGCTCGGTCATCTCCCGGCGGATCATTCCGTACCCGCCGTTGGAGACCACGACCACCGGCAGCGGCACGCCCAGCTCGACCGCGGTCGCCAGCTCGTTCACGCTGAACTGGAGCCCTCCGTCGCCGCTGAGCGCCGCCACCGGGCGACCCGGCCTGGCCACCGCCGCGCCGATCGCGGCGGGCAGCGCGTAGCCGAGGGTGCCGAACCCGGTGGGATAGAGGAAACGGCCGGGGCGTTCCACGGGGAATCCGGCGATGGCCCCGAAGTAGCAGGCCATCGCGCTGTCGTTGGTGAGCACGGCGTCGTCGGGCAGCGCCTCGCGCAGCGCCCGTACGATGCCGTGCCACCGCCGCCCGTAGCTCCGGACGCCCGCGCGGGCCGCCCGGAGGGCGCGCGGGCCGCCGGGAGCGCGCGCGTCCGTCGCCTCGGCGGACGGGCCCACGGGCATCTCCGCCCCCCTGTGCGGCACGGGGGAACCGTCAGAGGGGCGGAGACGAATGAGGAGCGCGGAGAGGACCTCCGCGCCGTCGCCGGCGAGCGGATGCGCGGCGGGTGAGTTGCGGTGCAGCTGACCGGGGTCGATGTCCACCCGTACCAGTGCGCCGCTGAGCCGGAGCGGACCGTTCCAGGTGTCGGTCTCGGAGAGTTCGGTGCCGACCGCGAGCACCGCGTCGGCGGCGGCCAGCAGCTCCTGCACGGCGGGCACGTGCAGGGTGGCTCCCAGCGCGAGCGGATGGCTCTCGGCCAGCACTCCCTTGCCGTTGGCGGTGGTCACCACCGGCGCTCCGAGCCGTGTCGCGAGGGCTTCGACCTCGGCGCTCGCGCGGCGGGCGCCGCCGCCCGCGACGATCACCGGACGGCTCGCCGCGGCGAGCACCACGGCGGCCCGGCCGACGGCGTCGGGGTCGGGCGGACGCGGTCCGGTCCGCAGGGGGGCGACCGGCGGGGCGTCGACCGTCAGGTCCAGCAGGTCGTAGGGGATCTCCAGGTGTACGGGACGCGGCCGCCCGGCGGCGAAGGAGGCGAAGATCTCCGCCACCAGGGCCGGGAGCGCGGCCGGGTCGGTCACCCGGTGCGAGGCGGCGCACACCGCGGCGAGCGCCGCCGACTGGTCCCGGGTCTCGTGCAGCAGGCCCGCGCCCGGCCGGTGCGCGTGCGGCATGCCGGGAGAGATCAGCAGCAGCGGGACGGAGTCCGAGTAGGCCTGGCCCGCGGCGGCCGCCGCGTTGAGGAGACCGGGGCCGCTCGTGGTGATCACCACGCCGGGGCGGCCCGACACCCGTGCGTAGCCGTCGGCGGCGTAGCCCGCGCCCTGCTCGTGCCGGGGGGTGACGTGCCGCAGTCCGTGGTCGTCCAGGTGGGCGTAGATCCCCAGGTTGTGCGTTCCCGGGATGCCGAACACCACCTCGACGGCGTGCGCGCGCAGGGCGGAGACCAGGAGCTCTCCAACGGATGGCATTGCGTGGTTCCTCTTCTGTGTGCCGCTGCGGTGATGCGCCAAGGAGCCCTCGGGGCGCCGGACCTGCGGGGCGCCGGCCGGCTAGGCCGCCGACGCCCCGGCACGTCAGGTCGCCGACGTCACCAGACGGCTGTCGCGCTCGGCGGCCAGCGCCCGGATGTGCTCGTTGACGGCATACCTGCGCAGCACGTCGGCGGAGACGACGGAGGCTCCGCTGATCTTGCCTATGCAGCCGTCGTGGCCGCACGCGCAGTCGAACGGGGTGGTCATCTCCCACTCCGTGGACGGGTAGAAGAAGACCAGGTCCTCACCGGCGGCGAGCGGGCGCAGCGCCACGACGTCGCCGGTGCTCGCGTCGACGAAGACGCTCGGCACGCACGAGTGGTTGAGGTAGCGGACCGCGTCCGCGTCGACGTGCCGGTCCCGGCCCACCTGGATGGTGAACTTGGTGGCCTCGGAGACGACGGCGGTCTCCTCCCAGGAGGCGATGATCGCTCCCGCGGGGAGGGCCTCGGCGGCGGCGTAGCCCTTCTCGCCCGAGGCCGTGAGGATGACGTCCATCAGTTCCTTACGCGACATCTGCGGCTTCCTCTTCCTGGAGTTTGCGAACGATGAGCACGGCGTTGTGGCCGCCGAACCCGAAGGAGTTGCTCATGGCCACGTCGGTCTGCCACTCCTGGGCGACGCCCGGCACGAAGTTCATGTCGGGGTCCTCCGGGTCGTCGCAGTTCAGCGTGGGCGGCACGATGCCGTGGCGGATCGCCTGGAGGCAGGCGATGAGTTCGACCGCGCCGGTGCCCGAGATCAGGTGGCCGGTCATCGACTTGGTGGAGCTGACCGGGATACGGGTGGCATGGTCGCCGAACACGCCGCGGATGGCGGCGACTTCGGTGACGTCGTTGAGCTGGGTGCTGGTCCCGTGCGCGTTGATGTAGTCGACGTCCTCCGGCTGGAGGCCGGCCGACTCCAGGGCGATGCGGATGGCCGTCTTGGTCCCGAGCGCGTCGGGGTGCGGAGCGGTGAGGTGGTACGCGTCGGTGGTCGCCCCGTAGCCCGCGAGCTCGCCCAGGATCTGCGCACCGCGGGCCAGCGCGTGCTCGTACTCCTCCAGTACGACGACGCCGGCGCCGGCGCCCATCACGAAGCCGTCCCGGGCCCGGTCGAAGGGCCGGCACGCGTGGTCCGGGTCGTCGTTGTTGGTGGAGAGCGCCTGGCAGGCCGCGGCGGCGGCGATGTTCAGCGGGGTGACCGGGGCTTCGGTCCCGCCCGCCACCATCACGTCGGCGACCCCGAACTGGATCAGCCTGGCGGCCTCCCCGATGCAGGTGGCGCCGGAGGCGCAGGCGGTGCTCAGGCTGGAGGACGGACCGCGGGCGCCCAGCCACATCGCGACCTCGCCGGCCGTGCTCTCCGATCCGCTGGTGGCGAAGAAGAACGGGCTGACCGCCCGTGCGCCGCGCTCGTGCAGTTTGATGGTGGTGTCGTAGGTCAGCTGGGCGGCGCCCGCGGACGAGCCGACGTAGACGCCGGTCCTGGGCGCGGTCTCCTCGTCCATCTCCAGCTTGGCCTCGCGGACCGCCTGCATGGCGGCGGCCAGGCCGTACTGGGCGCTGAGGTCCATCCGGCGGCTGACCTTGTGCGGCATGTAGTCGGCCGCCACGAACCCCTTGACCTCGGCGCCGATGCGGACCGGCAGGTCGGAGGCGTCCCATGAGTCGATGGTGGAGATTCCGCTGCGGCCCGCCATCAGGGAGGCCCAGAACTCCTCCACGGTGTTGCCGACCGGCGTGATGACTCCGGTTCCGGTGACGACCACTCGTCGCAACGGCCGGGGTGTGTGAGCGCGCACTAGAGTGAACTCCGATCTTCGAGGGCTTCGTTGCCGTTCAGCGCGAGCTGCTTGAGCTGGCGGGCGTCCGGCTTTCCGTTGCGGTTGAGCGGGAAGTGTGCGCAAACGAGTACGCGGTTGGGATACTCGAAGGGCGAGAGTTCGGCGCAGATGCGCTCCCGCCAGAACAGCGGGGGCCGCAGCTCCGGGTCCGCGACGACGAAGACCAGCCGGCTGCCGAGCCGGTCGTCGGGCAGCGCGACGATCTTCACCGGCGCCCCGCAGGCGCCGGCCGTCCGCTCGATGACCTCCGGGTAGAGCGTGTAGCCCATGCGGTGCACCGCGAGCTTGCGGCCGAGGACGAACAGGTTGCCGTGCTCGTCGAGGCGGCCGAGGTCGCCGGTGCGGTACCACTCGTCGGTCACCGGCGTGACGGTGCCGTCCTCGGCGAGATAGCCGGAGAAGAGGTCGGGCGTGCGCACCTGGACCTCACCGATTCCGGAGCCCGGCGCGCCCCCGCTCTCGCCGGACCCCGTGCCCTCGTCGATGGTGAACTCCAGGTCCAGGCCCGGGAGTACGGGTCCGCAGCCCACCGGGTTGTCGGGGGTGGCGAAGGCCACGTTCCCCAGTTCCGTACTGCCGTAGCCGTCGAGCAGCGGAAGTCCGAGCACCTGGGTGAAGCGCTGGGCGGCGGACGAGTCCAGGGGGCGCCGCCCGTGCAGTACATCCGGACCTTGCGCAGGTCGGAGACCATGTCGGGGCGGCGTTCCACGAGGTTGAGGATGCTGAGGTGGACGGCCGGGGTGGCGTCGAGGACGGTGGCCCCGAACTCGCCGGCCATCCGCACCGCGAGGTCGAGCCGCCAGTACGGCGCGACGAGCAGCGAGGCCCGCGCGAGCCAGGCGGAGAGCACCATCGACAGCCCGTACTGGTGCGAGAAGGGGAGAAGCGGGAGCAGCACGTCCTCGGGACGGTGTCCCATGCGCTCGATGGAGCGGTCCAGGTTGCGCAGCATGGCCTCGCCGGACTTCGCTATGCCCTTGGGCTCTCCGGTCGACCCGGAGGACCACGTGATCAGGGCGTCCGGCAGTGCGCGCCAGGCGGTGAAGGACAGGGCCTTCTCGGTGGTCGCGGCGGTCTCGGCCGCCGCGGTCAGCTCCTCGACGGCGACGCTGCCGAGTTCCTGCGTGCCGGCGGAGCCCGTGGTCTCGGCGTCGGTGATCTCCAGACGGGAGCGGCACCGGCCGGCGATGCGCCGACTCACCGACTCCTGCTGCTGGTGGTCGAGGAGCACGATCGAGGCACCGGCGTGCATGAGTGCGAGCAGCACGGTGACGTAGCCGGCCGAGTTGGCCGCCTTGAACGTGACCCGGTCGCCGGTGACCAGGCCGCGCCGGCGGAGTTCCGCCGCGACGCCCAGTGCCCGGAGTTCGACGTCTTCGTAGGTTTCTTCTGAATGTGACGTGAAGATTTTTGGCATCACGGCATTCCAACTTTTCGAGTGGGCGAAAACGGTCGCACGGGGTGCTGGGAGATGCGTGGAGGGTGGTGGGGCGGTGTTACCGGCGGTCCCAGGAGTTCCACAGCGACCGGCTGATCCAGACAAGGTCGCTCACGACGCCGAGGAACAGGGTGATGATCTTGGTCATCTCATCCCCCGGGGTCTCACTGTCGGTAAAGTCGCAGCTAGGGACGGTGTAGAACGATGCGACTCGTTCAGAGTAGAGTGCGGTGTGGTAACTGTCAAGAAATTCATCGGTGCCGTACCGGTAATCGCAAAGAATCAAAGAATGAGGGATGGTGGGGCCATGGAAGAGCCCGGCGGAGACCGTCGTGAAGATGGATTGAAGGGCAAGGAAGAAGGGGGCGCGCGAGCCGGTTCCGGAGAATTGCGTGAACTCGGGTCGGCCGAAGGTCGCGGAATTTGGGCTTCCGGGGAAAAGGACGGAAAACCTTTGGTCCTGGTGCACGGAATCCGGCTCTCCGCCAGCATGTGGCTGCCGCACGCCCGCCGTATCGGGCCGGGCTACCGGATCGTCGCCTGCGACCTGCCGGGGCACGGATCCCTGAGCGACCGGCGCTTCACTCTGGCCGGCGCGGTCGACCAGATCGGTGCCGCGGTCGCGCACGCGGCGTCGGGCGGTCGGCCCGTCGTTCTCGCGGGGATGTCTCTCGGTGGCTTCCCCTCACTCGCGTACGCCGCCCAACACCCCCGGACTCTCGGCGGGTTGCTGCTGAACAACTGCACCGCCCAACCGCGCGGCACCGCGGTCGTCCTGTACCGGGCGGCTGGGCGGCTGGGCCGGTGGGCGGGGAAGGAGTGGTCGGACCGGATCGGCGCCGCGGCGCTGCGCAGGGCGCTGCCGGCGGAGAGCGCCGAGGCGGCGATCTCCGGCGGGTTGTCGATGCCCGGCTTCTTCGACGCGGCCCAGGACGTGCCCCGGCACGACTACCTGGCCATGGCCCGGAAGCTGACCCTGCCGCTGCTGATCTCCAACGGGCGGGGCGACTGGCTGTTCCGCTCCGACGAGGACGCGTTCCTGGCCGCCGCCCGAACGGCCGACCCGCGGGCCCGGCTCGAGCATCTGCCGGGCTCCCACCTGCTGGCCCTGACCGATCCGGACGGCTTCACCGAAGTGCTGCGCAGGGCCTACCGGGAACTGGTCGGCTGAGGTGGGGGCCGCGGCGGTGCCGTGCTGCCGCGGCCCTGCGGTGCTCAGGCCGTGTGCAGCACGATGAAGTCGGCGGCGTCCTGTACCGACTTGAAGGTCTTGGCCTCGGCCTCGGGGATGCGGATGTCGAACCGCTCCTCGACGGAGACGATGACCTCGACCATGGACAGCGAGTCCACGTCCAGTTCGTCGACGAAGGACTTCTCCGGCTGGATGTCCTCCAGCGGGGTGCCGGTGACCTCGTTGACTATCTCGGCGATCCCGGTGAGCGCGTCGTTCAGGGTGACAGCCATGGTGATGAACCTTTCTGGCGTGCGTGTTGACTGATGTGTCGTCGGACCGGCGGGCGCCGGATCCGGCATACGGTGGCTCAGGTCTGGTACAGGGTGGTCTGCTCGCAGGTGCAGGCGATCACGCCGTCACCGAGCTCGAAGGTGACCTTCACGGTCACCTCCACGAAGCCGCGCGGCCGCAGACGTGACGAGACGAGCAGCACGTTGGCGCGGATGCGCGACCCGACGGGCACCGGCGAGCGGAACCGCACCTTGTCGACGCGGTGGTTGACCGCCGTCGACATCCCGGTGACCTCGTAGACCTCGGAGGTCAGCAGCGGCAGCAGCGCCAGCGTGAGGAATCCGTGCGCCACGGTCGTGCCGAACGGTCCCTCGGCCGCGGCGGCCGGGTCGGTGTGGATCCACTGGTGGTCGCCGGTGGCCTCGGCGAACAGGTCGATGCGGTCCTGGTGGACGGTGTGCCAGGAACTGTGGCCGAGCACATGGCCGGTGAGGCCCTCCAGTTGGGCCGCGGTGATCTCGCGCACGGTCGCGATCACAGGGCGGCTCCCGCCGGCACGGACTGCGTCGGTGCGGCGGTGCGCGCGGGCCGGTCGCCGATGGCGTGCGCGCCGCCGTCGACGTGCAGGATCTCCCCGGTGGTCGCCGGCAGGAGGTCGGACAGCAGCGTCACACAGGCGCGGGCCACCGGCTCGAAGTCGGCCGGGTCCCAGCCCAGCGGCGCACGCTCCGCCCACTCCGCGCCGAACGGCGCGCCGCCGTCGGCCTCCAGGTCGGGCGAGATGTTCCGGGCGGCCAGCGTCAGCAGCGGACCGGCCGCCACCAGGTTGACCCGGATGCCGCGCGCCCCCAGGTGCGAGGCCAGGTAGCGGGTGCAGGATTCGAGGCCGGCCTTGGCGACGCCCATCCAGTCGTACCCGGACCAGGCGGAGGTGGCGTCGAAGTCGAGCCCGACGACCGAGCCGCCCCGGCCCATCAGCGGGAGAGCGGCGACGGTGAGGGCCTGCAGGGAGTACGCCGAGACCTGGAAGGTGGTGGCGGCCTCCTGCCAGCTGGTGGCGAGGAAGTTGCCGTCGAGCGCGCCGGGCGGGGCGAAGGCGACCGAGTGCAGCACGCCGTCGATGCGATCGGTGTGCTCGGCCAGCCGATCGGCCAGCGAGGCGAGTTGTTCCTCGTTCGTGACGTCGAGCTCGATGACGACCGGGGTCTCGGGGAGCCGCCGGGCGATGCGCTGGACCAGGCTGAGCCTTCCGTACCCGGTGAGAATGACCCGCGCGCCGTGCTCCTGGGCCAGGCGGGCCGCGTGGAAGGCGATCGAGGAGTCGGTGATGACCCCGGTGATCAGCAGGGTCTTGCCGGTGAGCAGTCCCATCAGTTCCCCATTCCTATACCGCCGTCGACGGGTATGACGGCTCCCGTGATGTAGCCCGCGTCCCGGCCGGTCAGGAACCGGACCGTGTGGGCGATGTCCTCGGGGGTGCCGAACCGGCCCAGCGGCACCGCCCGCAGCGCTTCCGTGCGCATCTCCTCGGTGAGGAGGCCCATCATGTCGGTGTCCACCCAGCCGGGGGCGACCACGTTCACGGTGATGTCGCGCTTGCCGAGTTCCCTGGTCAGCGAGCGGGCGAAGCCGATCATTCCGGCCTTCGCCGAGGCGTAGTTGGTCTGGCCGGGCGAGCCGGACAGGGCCGAGCTGGAGGAGATGAGGACGATGCGTCCGTGCCGCCGCCGGATCATGCCGCGCAGCGTGCGGCGTACCAGCCGGACCGCCCCGATCAGATTGGTGTCGACGACGTCCAGGAAGTCCGGCTCCGCCATCTGCACCAGCAGGGCGTCACGGGTGATCCCCGCGTTGGCGACGAGGATCTCGACCGGGCCCAGAGCCTCCTCCACCTCGCCGACGGCGCGGTCCACCTCCTCGGTCGAGGTGACGTCGCACTTCACCGCCAGCAGCCGGTCGTCGGGCGGCGCGGAACCGCGACAGGTCACGGCGACCGGATTGCCGGCGTCGGCGAGCGCCGTGGCCACCGCGAGACCGATGCCCCGGTTTCCGCCGCTCACGAGAGTGGTGCGTCCAGACATGGCGAATCAGACCTCCGAGTTGCTGAACAGAAGGCAGACGCTGCGAGCCGGTCCGTCGTGGCGACCGTGGCCGGGCGGTGCGTCGTACGAGGTGAACGGGCCGTTTCTCACGGCTGACGGGAAAGCGAAAGGGGTGCACCGAAGAGCGTGGCGGAAAAGGCGGGGCGTAGGCAATTCGAGGGTCAGCAAAGCGGAGCCCGGGGGAGCGTGTCAAACGGCCCGCAACGGACGGATTGGTTCCGGTCCCTCGGATTGATCAGTTCCGTTTGTCCGGCCGCTCTGCCGGAGCGCCGGCGAGATTCTCAGGTAGGGGTTTGGTTCGGTTCGGAAGTCCCTTGGGGATTGCTTGACTCACAGCAGCCGCCCGTCCTAGATTGAACGAGTCGGATCGTTCTGGCGCGAGTTAGGTGTGAAGGGGGAGCCTTTTCGTGCTGTTTGGTGCAGTTTGACCACTCGATGGCCTGCGCCTCGTGGCGGGATCTGCACCTCGTCGGCGGTGAGTGCAAACGCTGGGCCGGTCGGGGGCCACGGATTTCCCCGCGCTCTTTTCGTCTGCTTCCATTTGCAGCAAGCTTCCTTATCTCTTCTTGTGCTCATTGCGGGTCGGCCTCATTCTGGCGCCCTGGATTTCTCTCGTTCCGTGTCCCAGTGAACTTCTTGAAGGATGAATTATGAGCGTGGTCAGGAAGTGCTCGACCTATACCCGGTCCAGGGAAGGCAAGGAGGCGGGCTACTACCCGTACTTCGTGAATTTCGGCGGCCGGAGTGACGGTGCCGCGCGCCTCGCCGACGGCACCGAAGTCATCATGTGCGGGTCCAACGACTATCTCGGCCTGAGCACCGACCCCCGGGTCACCGCCGCGGCCGCGGAGGCCGCCGCGGAGTACGGCGCGGGCTGCACCGGCTCCCGCCTGCTCAACGGCAACCTCGACCTGCACGAGCAGCTGGAGCGGGAACTCGCCGAGTTCTTCGGCAAGGAGTCCGCCCTCCTGCTCACCACCGGCTACCAGGCCAACCTCGGCGCCATCGGCGGCCTCTGCGGTCCCGCCGACACCGTGTACGTCGACAAGGAGGCGCACGCCTCCCTCATCGACGCCGCCCGGCTCAGCCGCGCCAAGCTCCAGTGGTTCCACCACAACGACACCGAGGACCTCGCGGCGAAGCTGGCCCAGCACACCGGCCCCGGCGGCCGGCTGGTGGCCGTGGACGGCGTCTACAGCATGGAGGGCGACCTCTGCCCGCTGCCCGAACTCCTCGACGTCTGCGACCGGTTCGACGCGACCCTGCTGCTGGACGACGCGCACGGGGCCGGCGTGCTGGCGGCCGGCCGCGGCACCGCCGAGCACTTCGGGCTCACCGACCGGGTGCCGCTGATCACCCTCACCTTCTCCAAGGCGTTCGGCTCCATCGGCGGCGTGGTACTCGGCGACGAGGACGTCATCGAGTACCTGCGGCACCACTCGCGCAGCCTGCTGTTCTCCGCCAGCGCCAGCCCCGCCAACACCGCGGCCGCGCTCGCCTCCCTGCGCATCGTGCGCGATGAGCCCTGGCGCTGCGAGGCGGTGCTGAAGAAGGCCGACCACATGCGCAGCGAGCTGCTGGCCCTCGGCTACCGGACCGGTGAGCCCGGCACCCCCGTGGTGTCCCTGGACACCCAGGACGAACTGCACACCCTGATCGGCTGGCGACGGCTGATGGACGCGGGCGTCTACGTCAACGCGGTACTGCCCCCGGCCGCCTCCCCGAGGCTGCGCAGCAGCTACACGGCCGTGCAGACCGACGAACAGCTGGAGCGCGCGCTGGCGGGGTTCGCCCTCGCCAGGGACGTCCTCGGGCCGGTCCTCACCCGCGGCGCGTGACCGGGACGCGACGAGCGGTGCGCCTTCCGGCGCCGGCACCACCCGCACCTCGTACCACCCAGTGATATCCAGTGAGGGAAACATGCCCACCGCACTCATCACCGGAGCGACCGCCGGACTCGGCAAGGCGTTCGCTCAGAGCCTGGCCGCGGAAGGCACCGGCCTCGTCCTGGTCGCCCGGTCCGATCGCGATCTGAAGGATCTGGCCGGGACCCTGCGCGAGGCCCACGGCATCGCCGTGGAGGAGCTCCCGGCGGACCTGTCCACCGACGACGGCTGCGCGGCGGTCGCCGCCCGGCTGGCCGTCGCTCCCACGACGGACCGCACCGGCCCGCCACCGGTGGACCTGCTGGTCAACAACGCCGGGATCGGCCACGAACGCCCCTTCCTGGCCAACGGGATCGCCGCCGAGGAGCGTCTCCTCGACCTCAACGTGCGGGCCGTACTGAGGCTCACCGACGCGGCGCTCGAGACGATGACAGCGCGGAGGCACGGCTCGATCCTCAACGTGGCCAGCGTCGCCGGACTCGGCCCCTCGTGGCTCAGCTCCACCTACCCGGCGAGCAAGGCCTGGGTCATCTCGTTCACCGAGTCGCTGGCCTACTCCCGGCAGGTCCGCGACGCTGGCGTGCGGATGACCGTACTGCTGCCCGGCTACACCCGCACCGAATTCCACCAGCGGGCCGGGATCCCGACCACGTTCCCGCCGCCGTACCTCTGGCTGAACGCGGCCGACGTGGTCCGCACCGGACTCGCCGACCTTCGCCGCGGCCGGATCGTCAGCGTCCCCAGCCTCCGCTACAAGGCGGCGGCCTGGGCACTGCGTCACCTGCCGAGCGGACTCACCCGGCAGGGCGCCTGGGACATCAGCGCCGACGCCCGGCCCTGAGGCGGGCCCAGGACGTGCAGCCGGACACACCATTCACTGGGGGAACCATGGGAAGTCAGGAGAGGGGCGTGCCGGCCACGCCTGCGCAGCTGAAGCTCTACACGCACGCGCGGGTGTTTCCCGGGGACGCCTCGTTCAACCTCGGCGGCACCTTCCACATAGAGGGAGACGTCGACATCCCCCGGCTGCGCCGGGCCATCGGCCGCCTGGGCCTGGGGATCCGGGCACTCAACACCTCGTTCGAGCGGCGGGGGGGCACGGTGTACGCGGTGCACCGGCCGCCCACCGTCACCGACCCGGCCGACCTGGTGCGGGTGACCACGATCGACGGCGAGGGCAAGGACGTGGTCACCCGCGCGTTCGCCGCCCGGGCCGACCGCCCGATCCCGCCGGAGGCGGACCGCCAGTACGGGTTCGAGATATTCCGCGCGGACGACGGCGTCTTCCTCGTGCTGTCCTACTCGCACCTGGTCTGCGACGCCTACACCTTCTACATGTTCGTCGCGGAACTCGAGCGGCTCTACGCCGACCCCGACGCCGACCTCACCCCCGCCGCGCTGGACGACCCCGGCGCCCTGGTGCAGGGACCGCCGCCCGCCTCGGCCGCGGCCCTGGAGTTCTACCGCGGCCGGCTCGGCCACCTCACCACCTTCACCGACGACCGGCTGCTCGGCCGGCGCACCCCGTCCGGAGCGCTGCCCGGCCACCAGCTGCACATCGTCCTCACCGACGAGCAGGGCGCCAGGGTCACCGACCGGATCGAGGCTCTGGACTGCGGCGCGTTCGCCTTCTTCCTCAGCGCCTACCTGGTCAGCCTCGCCCGCGTCACCGGCCGCCGCCAGGTCGTCACCGCCCTGCCGCTGGCCAACCGGCGAGGCATCCGGCAGCGCCGGGCGTCCGGCTACTTCGTCAACACCCTCCCGCTGGCCGTGGACCTCACCGAGTACGAGACCTTCGGCGACCTGTGTCTGGCCATGCAGGAGACCACCCACAGCATGCTCCGCCACCAGTCCTTCGACCTGACCGCGCACCTGGCCGAGGTGTGCCCCGGTGCGGTCGGCGGCTCGCTCTCCCTCAGCAGCGCCTTCACCTACTACAAGATGCCGCTGGAGATCCGCATCCCCGGCTGCCACGTCGAATCGCTGGAGCTGCCCCGCAAGCTGGCCAAGTACCCGCTGATGATGACCGTCGAGGACTTCGGCAACCGGTTCAACGTCAACATCGAATGCTCCGAGGAGCAGTGGCAGACCGATCCGCGCGCGGTCATGGAGCACGTCCTGGAGACGGTCTCCGCCCGCAACGAGGACATCCCGCTGCGGGACATACCCGGCCTCTCCCCGGAGCGCGAGAAGGCCCTCTCCCAGCTGGTCAACGGCACGCCCGAGACGGTCGACCACGCCGCCCAGCCCTCCCTCACCTGCTGGTTCGACGAAGTGGCGCGGGCCCACCCGGACCGGGTGGCCGTCCAGGACACCGAGGAGCAGGTCACCTACGCCGAACTGGCCGACCGCTCCGACCGGGTGGCCCTCGAACTGCTGTGCTCCGTCCCCGGCGACCGGGTCGGCGTCGCGATGCGGCGCGGCGCCGACCTGATCGCGGTGATCCTGGGCGTGCTCAAGGCGGGCAAGGCGTACGTCCCGCTGGACCCCGGCTCCCCGGCGGCCAGGATCGGCCTGATCCTCGACTCCGTGCCCGACGGACTGCCCCTGGTCTGCGACGAACCCCGCTGGCCCGAGCTGGCCGCCCCGCGCCTGAGCGCCGAGCGGCTGCTGGCCCCCCGCCCGTCGGGCCCCGCGCCGGAACCCGTCAAGGACCCGGAGACCAGCGCGTACACCATCTTCACCTCGGGATCCACCGGCCGCCCCAAGGGCGTCACCGTCACCCACCAGAACGTCATCCGGCTGCTGCGCTCCACCGAGGAGCACTTCGACTTCGGCCCCGACGACGTATGGAGCCTCTTCCACTCGTACGCCTTCGACTTCGCGGTGTGGGAGATGTTCGGGGCGCTGCTGTACGGCGGCCGGCTCGCCGTGGTGCCCGCCGACGTCGCCCGCTCGCCCGAGCAGTTCCGTGACTTCCTCACCGACCACCGGGTCACCGTCCTCAACCAGACGCCGTCCGCCTTCGGCCAGCTGCTCAAGGTGCTGCGTCCCGCCGACGCCGTCTCGCTCGCCGTGCGGTACGTCGTCCTGGGCGGCGAAGCGGTGCGCTACGCCGCGCTGCGGCCCTGGTACGAGACGATGGGCGAGCAGGCCCGCCTGGTGAACATGTACGGGATCACCGAAACCACCGTGCACGTCACCCACCACGCCATCACCCCTGCCGACGTCCTCATGGAGCGGGCCTCGCTGATCGGCCGCCCGCTCTCCGACCTCTCGGTCGCGGTCGTCGACGAGGACGGGCACCACTGCCCGCCCTGCGTGCCCGGCGAACTCATGGTCTCGGGACCGGGCGTGAGCCTCGGCTACCTCAACCTGCCGGACACCACCGCCGAACGCTTCGTGTACCGCGACGGCCGACGCGCGTACCGCACCGGCGACCTCGGCCTCGTACGCACGGACGGCACCCTGGTGCACCTGGGCCGGATCGACCGGCAGGTCCAGCTGCGCGGCTTCCGCATCGAGCTCGGCGAGATCGAGAACGCGCTCCTGACGGTGGCCGGAGTGCGCGAGTGCGTCGTACTGGCCGACGAGCGCGACCCGGCCCGGCCGGCCCTGGCCGCCTTCGTGGCCGGCTCCGGCCTCCAGGAGGCGGAACTCAAGCGCGGCCTGCAGGGCCGGCTGCCCGCCTACATGGTGCCGGGGCGGATCGTCGTCCTGGACGCGCTGCCGCTGACCGTCAACGGCAAGGTCGACGAACGGGCCCTGCCGTGGGCACCGGCGTCCGGCGCGCAGGTCGCCCCGGCCGCCGCGGCCGCGACCGGCGGCGACGAGGCCGCCCCGACCGCCGCCGAGCGCGTGCGAGCCGTGTGGCGGACGGTGCTGCCCGGCGTGGAATTCGGCCCCGACGACAACTTCTTCGACATCGGCGGCTCCTCCATGCACGTGGCGGACGTACACGGACGACTGGCCCCCCAACTGCCGGGCGCGGAGCTCGAAATGATCGATCTCTTCACCTACACCACCGTGCGCAGACTCGCCGCGCACCTCGACGGGCTCCTGGCCGCCGGTCAGGACGCCGAGAAGGGAAGCTCCTCGTGAGTGAGTTCACTGCGGCGCCGCCCGAGGCCGCTGGGCAGGCCCGTGTCGCCTCCGGGGGCGCGACCACCCCGGTGGCGGTGATCGGCATGGCCGGCCGCTTCCCCGGTGCCGACGACGTCACCGCGTTCTGGCACAACATCGTCCACGGGGTGGAGTCGGTACGGGAACTGAGCCCCGGTGAACTGCGCGCGGCCGGGCTCGACGAGAGCGCCGTCGCCGACCCGGCCCGGGTGGCCGTCGCCGCCGACCTGGCCGACGCGGACCTCTTCGACGCCCGTTTCTTCGGCATCACCGCACGCGACGCGGCCCTGATGGACCCGCAGCACCGCCTGCTCCTCACCTGCGCCTGGGAAGCCATGGAGGACGCCGGCCTGGCGCCGGGGCAGACCGGCGGCCGTACCGGTGTGTACGCGGCGGGCAGCATCAGCACCTATCTGCTCAACCAGGTGCTCCGGTCCGCCGCGCACTCCGGCGAGGAACTGACCTACCCCGCGCTCCTCGGCAACGACAAGGACTTCCTCGCCACCCGGATCTCCTACCGGCTCGACCTCACCGGCCCGAGCATGAGCGTGGGGACCGCCTGCTCGGGATCGCTGACCGCACTGCACCTGGCCTGCGCCGCCCTGGACCGCGGCGAGTGCGAGACCGCCCTGGTCGGCGGGGTCAGCATCACCTTCCCGCAGACGGCGGGCCACCTCCACCAGGAGGGCGGGATCCTCTCCAAGGAGGGGCACTGCCGTCCCTTCGACGCGGGCTCGGACGGCACCGTCAAGGGCAACGGCTGCGGCGTCGTCGTCCTCAAGCCCCTGGCCGACGCCCTCGCCGACGGGGACCGCGTCTACGCCGTGGTGCGCGGCACCGCCACCAACAACGACGGCTCCGACAAGATCGGCTACACCGCCCCCGGCCCGGCCGGACAGCAGGCCGTCATCCAGCAGGCGCTGGCCGTCTCCCACGTGCCGGCCGACACCATCGGGTACGTCGAGACGCACGGCACCGGCACCGCCCTCGGCGACCCGCTGGAGCTGCGCGCCCTGGCCGCCGCCCACCGGGCGGCGGACGGCCCGGCCCCGGGCTGCGCGATCGGCAGCGTCAAGGCCAACATCGGCCACCTCGACGCGGCGGCGGGCGTCGCCGGACTGATCAAGACGGCGCTGGCGCTCTACCACGGGACCGTTCCGCCCCTGGTCGGCTACCGGACGCCCAACCCGCACCTCGGGCTCGGCGCGCTGCCGTACGAAGTGCCCACCGGGGAAGCGGTGCGCCGCCCGCTGCGGGCGGCGGCGGTCAGCTCCTTCGGCATCGGCGGCAGCAACGTGCACTGCGTGCTGGAGGCCCCGCCGGAGCCCGCCCCCGCACAACCGCGGGATGCGGATCCGGGCACGGACACGGCGCTGCCCGTGGTGCTCTCGGCGAAGGACGACGAGGACCTGCGGGCAGTGGCCCGCGCGCTCCGCGACCACCTGGAGCGGGCGCGACCCGCCCTGCCGGACCTCGCCCGCACCCTGCTCGCCGGACGGCGGGCGATGTCCGCACGGCACGCCTTCACCGCCGCGTCGGTGGCCGGGGTGCGGGCCGGACTCGACGCCTTTCTCGGCACCGGCCCCGCCCTGCCCGCACCCCCGGAGGGCGACGCCGCAGCGGCCGCCGACACCGTGGTGCGGGAGTGGAACGCGGGCAGGGAGCCCGGCGGGTGGGCCTTCGGCCCGGCCCGTACGGTCTCGCTGCCCTCCTACCCCTTCCGCCGCACCCGGCACTGGATCGAGGCCGACGAGCCTGCCACGGGTGACGCGACCGCCGTCGCGCCCGAGGCGCCCCGGAACCCGGACGAGATCCGGGCCCAGGTCCTCACCCTCCTCGAACAGCGTCTCGGCGTGGCCGGGATCGCCGCCGAGGACGACTTCTTCGAGCTGGGCGGCGATTCGCTGCTGGCCGTCGAGATCGGCTCGGTGCTGCGCAAGTCGGTCGGCGACGACTTCGACTTCGAGCGGTTCGCCACCCTGCGCTCCGTCGGGGAGATGACCGACTACGCCGTCTCCACGGCCGCGCGGACGCCGGCGGCCCCGGACGCTCCGAGGACCGCGGACCCGGCGGCCCCCGCGGCCCCGTCCGGCACCCGGGTGGGCCGGGTACTGCACGTGCGCGGCGGCAGGAGGCCCGGCGGGGCGGGGCGCGGGAGCGAGGGGCCCGGCGGGGAGGCGCGCACCCTCTTCCTGGTGCACCCGGCCGGCGGCACCAACTTCGTGTACTTCCGCCTCGCCCTCCACTCGGGCACCTCGCGCCCGCTCGCGGCCGTCTCCTACCCCGACCGCCGGGCCGGGCGGCCCGACACCCTGCGGGACCTGGCGGCGCTGTACGTGGCCCAGATCCGCGCCGAGCAGCCGCACGGCCCCTACCTGCTGGGCGGCTACTCCTTCGGCGGCAACGTGCTGTTCGAGATGGCCCTGCAACTGCGCGCCGCGGGCGAGGAGGTCGGCCCGCTGCTCATGATCGACAGCCATCCGCCGGAGGCCTACGTCGGGGGGCACGTCACCGACGCCGAGTTCGACGCGGCCGTACCGCTCCTGCTGGAGTCGGCCACCGAGAGCGAGGAGCAGGCCGAACTCCTGATCAAGGAAGGCTTCGTGGAGGCCTGGCGGCACAACCACGACCTGCTCAAGGGCTACTACCCCGACCGCCGGTTCGACGGCGACGCCGTACTGGTGCTGGCCCGCGACGAGGAGGACGGCGCGCTCCTGGACACCATGCACATCCGGCGCACCGACAAGGTCCGGTCGTGGGGCGCGCACATCGCGGGGCGCGTCGACGTGCTCGGCACACCGGGCGACCACTTCACGATCTTCGAGGACGGCCACCGGCTGAAGGAGCTGGCCGTGGTCTTCGACGCGGCCCTCGACCTGCTGGCCGAGGGCGCCGGAGAGCAGGAGGACGCACATGCGTGACTACGGCGTGTACGTCTCCGGTCAGGACCGGCCCTCCGAACGGCGCGTGTACCAGGTGCGCGCCTCGGAGATGCTGCGCGACCCGCTCGGCGCCATCCGCCTCAAGCGCGGCCTGGAACGCGGCCGGCTGTCCGAGGAGGCGGCCCGTGCCGCCGCGGCCGACGGCCGCCTGGTCGGCAGTACGGCGGTGGGCGACGCCCACGACATGGAGGCCGCGCTCAACGTCGCCGCCGACGCCGTGGACGAGTGGGCGGCGGCCCCCGTCGCCACCCGGATCGCGCTGGTCGCCGCCTTCCACGACCTCGTGGGCGAGCACCGGGACGCGCTCGTGGAGCTCCTGATCGCCGAGGGCCACCCCCGGCGGCTCGCCCGGTGGGAGGTGGCGGGCATGCTCGCCACCACGAGCGAGCCGACCCGCGACTGGATCGCCGGGAACCTGGAGCACCACGCCACCGTCGACGGCCGACGGATGACGCTGCGCCGGGTTGCCGACGGCGTGGTCTGCCTCAACCCCCCGCAGAACGCCGCGGTCGCCAACTCCCTGCTCGGCATCTGGGTGCTGGCGGCGGGCAACTCCCTGGTGGTGCGGGCCCCGCGCAGCGCCGCGTACGGAGTCCTGCACGCCCTGCACACCCTCGTGGTGCCCGCCCTGGAACGGGTGGGCGCCCCGTCGGGGTGCTCGGCGCGGTCTGCGCCCCGGCCGGGCCCACGCTGGACCAGTGGCTGGAGAGCCCCCTGGTCGACGACATCATGTACTTCGGGGACAGCGTCAAGGGCGTCGAGTTCGGCGCCCGCTGTGTGGCCGCGGGCAAGAAGCCGGTGCTGGAACTGGCCGGCAACGACACCGTGGTCGTGTGGCGCGACGCCGATCTGGGCCGGGCGGCCGAGGCGCTCGGTGAGGCCTTCTACGGCTCCGGGCAGATCTGCATGGTGCCCAACTGCGTCGTGGTGCACCCGGCCGTCGCGGACGAGCTGCTGGAACGCCTGGCCGCACGCGCCCGCACCATCCGCCCCGGCTACCCCGAGCAGGACGACGCCCTGCTCTCCCCGGTCCTGCGCACGGACGCCTTCTTCGCGGGGCTCCACGCGGCGTTGGACTCCGGCGCCCGCCTGGTCTGCGGCGGTCGGCGGCTCTCCGTCGACGGCGAGCCCGACGACACGGCCGGCACCTTCCTGGAACCCACCGTGCTCCGCGTCGACGGGCTCAAGGAGGCCCGCCGCCTGGACGTCGTGCGACACGAGACGTTTTTCCCGTTGCTGCCGGTCGTCGTGCCCGAAGCCCCGCAGGACGGGTCCGACCCGGCGCGCACGGACCGCGAACTCCTGGACGCCGTCACCTCGTTCGTCAACACCAACGAGTACGGGCTGCGCAACTCCCTGTGGGCCGCCGACCCCGCGGTGATCGAACGGTTCGTCGCCCGGGTCCGCAACGGCGGCCTGCTCAAGGTCAACGACTCGCACATCGGCTTCCTGCCCCTGCTGCCCTCGCACGGCGGCACCGGCCTGACCGGGGGCCCCGGCGGCGAGGCCAACTACCCGGCGCTCCGCACCTCCCACCTCCAGGGCGTCAGCGTGGCCGTCGACGTGCGACCGGGCGACGCCGTCTCCCCCGCCCCGGCCCCTTCCACTTCGGCCCTGCCCACCCAGGCCCCTTCCACTTCGGCCCCTGCCCGAGACCAGGACGAAAGGCGCACCCCGTGATGCGTTCCCTGCATGCCGCGCGCGAGGCGTGCGAGAAGCACCTTCCCGGCCTCGCCGAGGCGCTCGCCGAGGTGCCGCTGTCGACCCTGGAGGCCCCCGGCGGCCCCGGCCTCGACGCCTTCCGGCGCAGTGGCGGCCCCGGACTGCTGATCCCGACGACGTACGGCGGGGTCGGCGCGACGGCACTCGAGGCGGTCCGGGTCACCCGGGCGCTCGGCGCGCTCTCGCCGTCCCTCGGGGTGGCGAGCGCCATGCACCACTTCTCCACCGCGGGCTTGGTCGCCCTGGTCTCCTCCGCGGCCGCCAAGGGCCCGGAGTGGCTGCTCATCGAGGGCATCGCCAGGGACCGGCTGCTCCTCGCCTCCGGCTTCGCCGAAGGACGTACCGGATCGGGCATCCTCGACGCGGCGGTGACCGCCCGCCCGGTCGCCGACGGCTACCTGGTCAACGGCGTGAAGAAGCCGTGCAGCCTGTCCCGTTCGATGGACCTCCTCACCGCGAGCGTCGCGTTGCGGCACGAGGACGGCCGTACGGAGCTGGGGGTCGCCCTGGTGCCGGCGGCCTCTCCCGGCATCACCCGGGAACCGTTCTGGGGAGCACCGTTCCTGGCGGGCGCCGAGAGCGACCAGGTCACCCTGGAGGACGTCCACGTACCGCCGGAACTGATGCTGCTGCCGCAGGTGGAGCTGGGGGCCGGCCTCGACACGCTACAGACCGTCGGCTTCGTCTGGTTCGAGCTGCTGGTGACGTCCGTGTACTCCGGCGCGGTCGCCCGGCTGGCCGAGTCGGCGCTGCGGGCGGGGCGCGGCCCCGCCGGCGAACGGGCGGCCCTGCTCACCGGCGTGGAGACGGCCGCCTCCCTCGTCGAGAACGTGGCCCGCACGATGGACGAGGGCCCGGTCGGCGACAACGAGCTGGGCGCGGCGCTGACCGCCCGGTACGCCGTGCAGGAACTGCTGGTCGACACCGCCGACCGGGCGGCCGAACTGCTGGGCGGCCTCGCCTTCGCCACCTCCGCCGACGTCGGCCAGTTGCTGGCGGTCAGCCGGGCGCTGGCCTTCCACCCGCCGTCCCGGATCTCCGCCGCCCAGGCGTTGCTGGACCACCACGACGGCGCACCGCTGCGGATCGGGTGACACGATGACCGCAACGAGCACCGCTCGCGGCACGACGTCCCCGGAGGGCGCGGGGGACGCGCCGCTCCCACTGGCCGCCCGCTACCGGGCCCACCTCAGCACCGGCCGCGCCACCCTGGGCGAACTCTTCGGCGGGGACTCCGAGGTGTCGTCCGCCGGGGCCCGGCTGCGCACCGCCGCCGGGCGCGACTACCTCAACTGCGGCGGGTACGGCGTCTTCTTCACCGGGGCCTGCCACCCCCGCGTGGTGGCCGCCGTCGAGCACCAGGTCCGCACCCTGCCGCTGTCCACCCGGATGCTGCTCGAACCCAGGGCGGCCGACGCCGCCGACGCGCTGGCCCGGTTCGCTCCGCCGGGACTGGAGCGCGTCCACTTCACCAACTCCGGCGCGGAAGCGGTCGAGTGCGCCCTCAAACTGGCCCGCGCACACGGCCACCGGCGGATCGTCTCGGCCCGGGGCGGCTACCACGGCAAGACCCTGGGCGCCCTGTCGGCCACCGGACAGCCGCTCTACCAGGACCCGTTCCTGCCGCTGCTGGACCGGGTGCACATTCCCTACGGTGATGCCGACGCCCTCGCGCAGGTGCTCGGGGACGACGGCTCCGACGCGGTCGTGCTGGTGGAGCCCGTACAGAGCGAGGCGGGGGTGATCCTGCCGCCGGACGGCTATCTGAGCGAGGTGGCCGGGCTCTGCGCCAGGACCGGGGCCTTCTTCGTCCTGGACGAGGTCATGACCGGGCTCGGCAGGACCGGCCTGCGGTGGGGCGCCGACCGCGAGGGTGTGGTGCCCGACGTGCTGCTGGTCGGCAAGGCGCTCAGCGGGGGCGTGGTGCCGGTGGCGGCGGCCGTCGCCACCGTACGGGCCTACCGGCCCTTCGACCGCGATCCCTTCCTGCACACCTCGACCTACTCGGCCGCCCCGATCGCGATGGCAGCGGCCCACGCGGCCGTCACCGTCATCGAGGAGGAGGGCCTGGTACGCCGTGCCGAGGAACTGGGCACGGAACTGCTGGCCATGCTGCGCACCGTCCTGTACGAGCACTGCCCGCACCTGGTGCGGGAAGTGCGCGGCCGGGGGCTGCTCATCGGAGTGGAGTTCCGGGACGCGGGCCTGGCGGGGGAGTTCCTGCTGGAGATGCTCGACCGGGGCGTGCTGCTCAACCACTCCCTCAACGCGCACGCGGTGGTCCGCCTCACCCCGCCGGCCGTGCTCACCGTGGCGGAGGTGGAACAGCTGGGAGCGGCCGTCGAGGGAGCCGCCCGCGCCCTGGCCGTCCGATTCAACGAGACCCCGGGAGGAACGGAATGCGCGCGGTAGAGATGGAGGTCGGGTCCGAGACGGTCGGCCCGCAGGAGGCGTACGCCCTGGTGCGGGACTTCGCCCGGTATCCGGAACTGGTCGATTCCGTACGGGCGGTCACCGTGCACCCGCCCGCTGCCGACGGTCCGACGCGCAGCGACTGGGAGGTCGACTTCCGCAGCGGCGTGCTGACGTGGTCCGAGGAGGACGTCTTCGACGACGACCGGCTGACCGTCACCTTCCGGCAGACCGAGGGCGACTTCGAAGAGTTCACCGGCCAGTGGGAGGTCACGGGCAGCGGGGCCGACGGGTGCCGGGTGCGGTTCACGGCCAAGTTCGACTTCGGCCTGCCCAGCCTCGCCGGCATCATCGACCCGGTCGCCGAGCGCGTCCTCCAGGAGTCCGTCGCCCGCATCCTCACCGCCCTCCTCGACGTGCCCGCCGCGGCTGCCGCCGGCCCGGACCGGGCCGCCTGATGGACGCCGCGAACAGGT
The DNA here is from genome assembly GCF_057766565.1 of Streptomyces sp. MGP-P1. Taxonomy (NCBI): domain Bacteria; kingdom Bacillati; phylum Actinomycetota; class Actinomycetes; order Kitasatosporales; family Streptomycetaceae; genus Streptomyces; species Streptomyces sp. MGP-P1. The sequence goes on from NZ_JBYMEM010000005.1 coordinate 1,079,384, forward strand.
TCGAGTCGCCCGTCACCTACCGGCTGCTGCGCGCCGAGTACTTCGTCGCGCTGGTGGGCTGTTCGGTGCTCTTCCTGATGCACCTCGACGAGGTGCGCTGGCCGGTGGCCCTGGGCATGTTCCTGTACATCGACCTGATCGGCTACCTGCCGGGAGCCCTCGCCCACCGCCGGGCCCGCGGCGGTCCGGTGCGGCGCGTCTACTACGTCCTCTACAACACCATGCACAGCTGGCTGACCGCGGGCGCGGTGGTCGCGCTGTGGATCTGGCTGGTGGGCCCGGAGTGGGCGCTGCTGGCGGTGCCGATCCACCTGTGCGGGGACCGGGGCCTGCTCGGCAACTTCCTCAAGCCCTTCTCGGTGCCCTTCGAGCCGCAACGGCTCCAGGCGTTCGAGGCGTTCGAGGCGGAGACGAGAGTCCCCGGCAGTGCCGTGCGCACCACCGAGGCCGTGGGCGGGGGCCGCGGATGACCGTCGACCCCGCCGTTTCGCCCGCCGTACCCGCCGCGTCCCCTGCTGTTCCCGTCGCGTCCCCTGCTGTCCCCGCCACGTCCCCCGCCGCGTCGCCCGCTGTCCCTGCCGCGTCCCCTGCCGTCCCCGCTGTCCCTGCCGCGTCCCCTGCCGAACTGCTGCGTGCCCACGCGGACCATCCGAGCGCCTTCCTGGCGCTCAACTCCACCACCCGCCACTACCTGGGGCAGGGCGTCCCCGGCCTGATCGCGTACCGCGCGACGGGACGGCACGCGGTGCAGTTCGGCGGTCCGTTCGCCGCGCCCGCCCAACGGACAGCGCTGCTCGACGAGTTCCTCGGCACCCTGCGCGCGCGCCGACGCGGGGCGGCGCTCACCGCCGTACAACTGCGGGCGCGGGACGTGCGGGCGTACGAGGACCGCGGCTTCGCGGTGAACCGGATCGGCAGCTCGTACAGCATCGACCTGACCCGCTTCACCCTCTCCGGCAAACCGCTCGCCAAGGTCCGGCAGAACGTGTCCCGGGCCCGCCGGGAAGGCTGCACGGTGAGCGAGGTCACCGGGTCGGATCCGGCCCTGCGACGTGCCCTCGACGCCCTCGACGGGAACTGGCTGCGCGCCAAGGGCCGCCACGTGAAGGAACTGCGCTTCCTGATCGGCGAACGCGGCGGCCCCGGCGCCCCGCTGCGCCGCACGTTCGTGGCCCGCCGCGACGGACGCACGCTGGGTTACGTCAGCTACTCCCCGGCCTGGGGCAGCCGGCCCGGCTGGCTCTACGACCTCACCCGCCGGGAACCCGAAGCCCCCGTCGGCACGGTGGAGCTGATCAACCTCACGGCCCTCCAGCGCTTCCAGGAGGAGGGCGCACAGTGGCTGCACCTCGGCCTCACCCCCTTCGCCTCCCTCGACACGGAGCCCGAGCCCGCCTCCGCCTCCCCGGTGTTGACCAAAGCCGTCCGTCTGCTCGGCACGCACGGCGACGCGGTCTATCCGGCACGCAGTCAGGAGGCATTCAAACGGAAGTGGGCCCCGCACGCGGTGGACCCCGAGTACGTCGCCTTCCAGAGCGGAGTGCGCCCGCCCGCCGTCTGGAGGCTGCTCCGCCTCACGGGCGCCCTATGACTCCCTCTCGTACGCAGTACCCCTTTGGAGGAACCGAGATGAAGCCGCAGCACACCACCGCCCCCATCCCCGTCGAGACCGACTGGGACCGCGCGCCCAACGTGCTGGAGGGGGCCAGGACTCTGGAGCTGACTCCGGCGCAGTGCGGGCTGCCGTACTGGTTCGAGCACGTGGCGTCCGGCATGATGCGCCGGCTCGCGGACGGCACCGTGGCCGACCCGCCGCCCACCGCCGCGGTGACCGAGCCCGGGCCGCTGCGGGACGCCCTGCTGGGCGAGTTCTCCTTCCGGCACCTCGCGGAGGAGAAGGCCGCCCGGGCCCTCTCCTTCCTCGTCTTCCACGCACCGGACGCGGACTGCCTGGAGTTCTTCTCCACCCAGCTGGTCGACGAGGCCCGGCACGCCCGCGCGTTCCGCGACCACCTGCTGCGGCTGGGGGTCCCCGCCGCCGAACTCGCGGCCACCGTGGACAAGGCGGCCGGGGCCGCTCGCGCGGCGGTGCTCGATCCGCTGGAGGAGTTCGGCCTGCGGGTGCTGCGCGACAACGGTGACTTCTACGGCGGTGTACTCGTCCTGACCGTACTGGTGGAGGGCGTTCTGGCGCCCGCGGCGGAGTTGAGCGAGCGCAAGTGGCGTCCGCTGGACCCCGCCGCCGCCCTGGTCGAGCGCGGCGCCAGCATGGACGAGATCCGTCACCTGGCGGTCGGCAGCTCCGTCGTCCGGCAGCATCTGACGGAGCGGCCCGAGGAGAAGCCGCGTCTGCTGGAGATCATCCAGGAGGGCCGCCGCCTGTGGTCGGAACTCCCGATGGCCGAGCTGCTGTTCACCCGTGAGTCGCTGTTCCAGGCGGGGCTGGCCGAACAGACCGACGTGCTCGGCGACTACGAGATCTGGCCGGGTCGTCGCCTGGTGGACACCGGCATCGAGGAGCGGATGCAGGCGGCCGACCGGTGGTCGCGCGAGACGCAGGACCACCGGCTGGAGTACATGCTGCTCGGCGAGGCCGTCGGCTGACCGGAACACGCCCTGCGGGGAACCGGGGGCGAGGGACACCGGGGCGCCCGGCCGCGGACGAGTGTCGCAGGTCGTGACCGTGCGTGCGCGGGGACACGAACGGTTCTCGCTGGTCGGCTTCGGCGGCAGCGGCGTATTTCGGTCGTCCTGCGGCGTCGGGGCCCACTCCTCGGTCCCGAGGCCCGACATCTGCACCGGTCCGCTGCCGTCCTCCGGGGTTCTCCGCGTACACGGCCCTCCCGCTGACCGCTTCGACGCGGAAGCAGTTGCCGCCTCTGCTCCCCCTCCCCTCCCTTTCGTCTCTCTTTTCACCTCTCTTCCCACCGTCGGCGCGGGTCTCGCCGGCATCTGCTACCGCTGGGGCTGCGCCCCCGTGCGGCCGTCCGGACCACCCGCCGCATTCGCCAGGCCCGGGCCTGGCCGAGCACCACCGCTGAGGCAGGTCGATCCGGGCGGCGGGTCGCTTCCGTGTAGCCTGAGAAGACTCAGCCGTATGCGGACAGCTGAGTTCCCTCGCATATTCTCAGTCGCTCGCGACTGTCGGGTTTGGTTCGGCAGAACCCCCGCTTCGAAGAGATCCGGAGCGGGGGTTCTTCGTTGTTCCGTGGCCCGAACCCTGGTATCCGTGGTGTTCCTCCTTCACCACGTTCTCGTCGGGCCGTGTGTCCGGCGGGCGGGCGGGGTACGGACAGGCGGGTGAGGAGGAGGCGGCAGCGGGTGCCCGCGGGCGGTGATCCACCGGGTGTGGGCACGGTTTCCGGACAGACCGATGGCCGGTGCAACGGCGCACTTGCATACGCTGGCCGCAGAGGTTGGATCGACGGCGACTCGGCGGTGAAGGGCTGAGCGCACAGAACGTCCCGGAGGCAGGAAATGGCGAAGCAGGCTCGCGCAGTCCAGACGTGGCGGTCGATCGTGGATGCCGCGGCGAGTGTCTTCGACGACTACGGCTACGAGCGTGCCGCCATCTCGGAGATTCTCCGCCGCGCCAAGGTCACCAAGGGGGCCTTGTACTTCCACTTCGCCTCCAAGGAGGCCATCGCGCAGGCGATCATGGACGAGCAGACCTCCACGGTCGAGTTCGAGCAGGAGGGATCGCCGCTTCAGTCCCTGGTGGACGGTGGCCAGCAGTTCGCTTTCGCTCTGCGCCACAACTCGATGGCCCGGGCCGGCACCAGGCTCTCCATCGAGGGCGTCTTCCTCGGCGGACCGCACCCATGGGGCGACTGGATCGACGCGACGGCCCGGATGCTGGAGCTGGGCCAGGAGCGCGGCGAGGTGTTCCCGCAGATCGACCCGATGGTGTCAGCCAAAATCATCGTCGCTTCGTTCACCGGTATTCAGCTGGTCTCGGAGGCCGACTCGGGCCGGGCCGATCTGCGCGAGCAGGTGGCCGAGATGTGGCGCCACATCCTGCCGTCGATCGCTCACCCCGGCGTCATCGCCCACATCAAGCCGGAGGGCCGGGTGGATCTGGCGGCCCAGGCTCGCGAGAAGGCGGAGCGCGAGGAGCAGGAGGCCAGGATCGCCGCGGAGGCCAAGGGCGCGGGTTCCGATTCCGCGACCGACGCGGGCTCCCGATCGGGCGGGTCGGGTCTGCGGGGCGGTGGAACCGGCCGTGGTCCACGGGCCGGGACGGCCGGGGACGAGGGCGACGAGGAGCCCGCAGGTGCGGGGGTGGCGGCCGGAGGGGTCGCCTGATGCGCTCCGCGCGTGCTGTGTTTCACGTGAAACGTCCGGTTGTTCATGATCATCATACGGCAGGGCGGCGGCGCTCAGGGAGTCTCCCCGCCCCTGTCGGAGTTCATGGACCGGCTACTTACCTTTGGTAAGCCGCTAAGAGTGGCGCAGTATCCTGGGGAAATGGCGGATCACGGCGAGCAGCCCTGTCGGCGGGTCGACCGGAGGATCAGCCGCGTCTTCGCGCTGTTCGGCAAGCGCTGGACCGGCCAGATCGTCTCGGTGCTGCTCCAGCGACCGGTGCACTTCGCCGAGCTTCGACGGGCGATTCCCGGCATCAGTGAGCGCATGCTCTCGGACCGGTTGACCGAACTCGGCACGGCCGGCCTGGTGATCCGCGAGGTCGACGCGGGACCGCCGCTGCGCGTCGCGTATCGGCTCACCGAGGCGGGTGCCGCGATGGAGCCCGCACTCGAGGAGCTGGGGCGATGGGCGGACACCTACCTGACGCGGGACACCTACCTGACGCGGGACATCTACCGGACGCGGGACGACTATCTGACGCGGGATGACGCGGCCGGCTCCGGGACCGGCTGCTGACCTCGCCCGGCCCCCGGCCGCCCCGGGCGCACCGCTGCTGGCGTCCTCCCCGCGTGGCGTCCGTCCACGGACCCGGCGCGTGCCGGGCATCCGGCGGTACCGTCGTGCTCGGTCGCTGGCGGACAGGACCGCTGACCGGTTCGACGGCCGGGCAGCCGGAAGCGGTACGAGGGTGGGGGAGGCGACGCTCCATGAGCGGAACCGAGAGGACGACGCCTGAGCGGCGGACTGCGGGAACGACGGGGATCGAGGCGACTGCGGAGGGTGCGGCGACCGCGGGCGAGGATCCGCGCATTCCGGTCGTGCCCGGGTTTGCCCGGCGTGGTGCCGGGAGTTCACCGAAGGCGGCCGGCAAGGCCCTCCGCGACCGGGTGCCGCGGGCCTCGCACGCCTCGCTGGTCCTGCCGCCGGGACGGCCGGACACCGTGCGGGCGGTCGAGGAGTCGAACCGGGGCCGGGTGCCGGGCCTGACGCCGATACGGGTGGGCCGGATGGCGGCGACGCCGTTCGCGTTCCTGCGCGGCGCGGCCGGGCTGATGGCCCACGATCTGACGGGCAGCCCGGTCACCGGGGTGGGCGCCCAGCTCTGCGGCGACGCGCACGCGGCCAACTTCGGCCTCTACGGCGATGCCCGGGGCAGCCTGGTCATCGATCTGAACGACTTCGACGAGACCGTCTTCGGGCCGTGGGAGTGGGACCTCAAGCGGCTCGCCACCTCCCTGGTGCTGGCGGGCCGGGCCGCCGGGGCCGACGAGGACACCTGCCGCCGGGGCGCGCACGACGCCGTGGGCGCCTACCGGCGCACGATGCGGCTGCTGGCCCGGCTGCCCGCCCTGGACGCCTGGAACGCGATCGCGGACGAGGAGCTCGTCTCGCACACGGACGCGCGTGACCTGGTCGGCACCCTGGAGCGGGTCTCGGAGAAGGCCCGCAACAACACCAGCGCCCGCTTCGCCGCCCGCTCCACCGAGGAGTGCCCCGACGGCGGCCGGCGCTTCGTCGACGCCCGGCCCGTGCTGCGCCGGGTCCCGGACGCCGAGGCCGCTGTCGTGGCCGCGGGGCTCGGCGGCTATCTCTCCACCGTCTCCGAGGACCGGGTGCCGCTGCTGGCCCGGTACACGATCCACGACGTGGCGTTCCGGGTGGTCGGCACCGGCAGCGTGGGGACCCGGTCGTACGTGGTGCTGCTGCTCGATCACCGGGGTGAGCCGCTGGTCCTCCAGGTGAAGGAGGCGCGCCCCTCGGTGCTCGCCCCCTATCTGCCCGCGGTCGGCTTCGACGTGCCGGAGGTGGCGCACGAGGGTCGCCGGGTGGTGCTCGGGCAGAAGCGGATGCAGGTCGTCAGCGACATCCTGCTCGGCTGGGCGGACGTCGACGGCAGGCAGTTCCAGGTCCGGCAGTTCCGGAATCGCAAGGGCAGCGTGGACCCCGCCGCGCTCGCAGCCGACCAGGTGGACGACTACGGGCGGATGACCGGCGCGCTGCTCGCGCGGGCGCACGCGCACAGCGCGGACCCCCGGCTGCTGGCGGGCTACTGCGGCAAGAACGACGAGCTCGACGGGGCCATGGCCGCCTTCGCGGTGACGTACGCCGACCGTACGGAAGCGGATCACGCCGAGCTGGTGCGGGCGATCAAGGCCGGCAGGCTGGCCGCCGAGTTCGGTGTGTGACGGGTTCGTGGGGCGATGGGGGCGGGTCCGTGAGGCGCCGGGGCCCTGTCCGCGCGGCGGTGCGGCTCTGTCCGCGAGGCGGTGCGGCTCTGTCCGTGACGGGGTGGAACCCGGGCCCGGGCCCCACCGTGTGTGCCGCGCCGCAGGGCCGTGGCCATACGCTGGACGGGTGACCCACGAAGCCGCCGGGGTGCCGACCACCCGGAACGATGAAGACCGGCAGGACAACGACCGGCCCGACGCGCCCCGATCCGTCCCCGAGGCGGGGGACGCCCCAGGGACGCAGGACGCTCCGGGGGCGCCGGACGCTTCCGGTCCGGCGGACGCCGCTGCCGGGGAGTCCACCGGCCCCGAGGACGCCGCGCCGCGCCCCGAGGCGCGGCTGGCCAGGGCGGTGCAGGTCGCCGAGCAGGCGTTGATCGAGTTCGAGATCGCGGTGGAGACCTTCCGGGTGGAGGTCGACAACTTCTCCCGGCTGCACCACCAGAAGCTCGGCCCGATGTACACCCGCCTCGACGAGCTGGACGCGCTGATCGCCGAGGCGCGGGCCGCCCGGAGCGGGGACCCGGAGGACGAGCGCAAGGCACGGGAGGCGCGTGCGGTCGTCATGCCGATGCCCGGGGTCGAGGAGCTGTTCCACGACTGGATGGACACCGACGGGCTGTCCCCCGAGGCCGCGGCGATGCTCACCGAACAGACCGTCCGCCCGCCGAAGCGGGTCAGGCCGAGCGAGGAGGCCCGCAAGCTCTACCGGGAGCTGGCCCGCAAGGCGCACCCCGACCTCGCCCAGGACGAGCCGGAACGGCAGCGCCGGGACGAGTTCATCGCCCGGGTGAACGCCGCCTACGGGCGCGGCGACGTCGACCTCCTCAAGGAACTCGTGGCGGAATGGGCGGCAGGCCCGGTGCAGCCCCTGGCCCCGCTGAGCGAGAGCGAGGAGCTCTACGCCCGGCTGGAGTGGCTCAGCCGGCGCAAGGAGCTGCTGACGGTGCTCGCCAAGGAGCTGGAGGACGGCGCGATCGGCTCGATGCTCCGGATGGCCCCGGACGACCCGGATCAGCTGCTGGAGGACATCGCGGAGCAACTGCTGGGCGAGGTGTCCCGGCGCGAGGCCGAGCTCGCGGAGATGGTGCAGTAGCGTTCCGGGTGACTCTGCCGCGTACGGACGAGGCCCCTGCACGAGGCCCCACGTACGTGGTCCAAGACCGCACGAGAGAAGGCATGACCCATGAACTTCGCCCCGCTGCCCTCGGTGGACGCCGCGGCGGTGCCGTCGGACGGCTTCGTCCTGGACGTCCGTGAGAACGACGAGTGGGCGGCCGGTCACGTCGAGGGTGCGCTGCACATCCCGATGAGCGACTTCGTGGGCCGGTTCGGCGAGCTGACCGAGTCCGCCGAGGACGGCCGGCGCGTCCATGTGATGTGCCGGGTCGGCGGACGGTCGGCCCAGGTCACCCAGTACCTGGTCCAGCAGGGCATCGACGCCGTGAACATCGACGGCGGCATGCAGGCCTGGGACGGCGCCGGACGCCCGATGGTCACGGACAACGGGGCGCCCGCCTTCGTCCTCTGACCCCGGGCAGGCGTGGGCAGGCCCGGACGGGCGGGCCTGGTCGGTGCCGTCGTCTTTGGCGGTGCCGGCGGTGCTGTCGGTCAGCCGAGCGGGTGGGCGGCCAGCAGGCCGCCCAGGGCCTCCTCATGGGCCGCGGCCGAGCCCAGGGAGAGCTCGATCTGCTTCGCCAGGCGTGGAAGCGGTGCAACGGGTAGTCGGTGTCCGCGCCGAAGCCGCCGTGCAGGTGCTGTGCGGTCTGTACGACACGGCGGACGCCGTCGGAGGCCTAGACCTTCGCCACGGCGACATCGCCCGCCGTCGGCAGCGGCCCCCCGGCGTCGGCCGAGATCCGCCAGGCGGCCTGCCAGAGCGTCACCTCCATCGCCGGCAGATCGATGTACCGGTCGGCTGCCTGGACGGCCACCGCCTGGAACGCGGCGACCGGGAATCCGAACTGCTCGCGCTCGCCGGTGTATGCGGCGGTCATCGCGAGCACCCGCTCGCCCAGTCCGAGCGCGAGTGCGCAGGTTCCCGTGGTGAGCAGGGACCGCAGCCACTCCCAGCAGCCCGGGACGTCGATCAGCTCGCGGTCCGTCACCCGCACCCCGTCGAGCCGGACCTCGGCCAGCCGCTCACCGCTGGTGGAGACCCGGTCCGCCAGGGTGACGCCGTCGCGGGTACGGGGTATGAGGGCCAGGACCGGCCGACCCCCCGCGGTGTGCGCTCGGATGGCGATCCAGTCGGCCACCTGGGCCCAGGGAACCGCGGACTGCACCCCGTCGAGCACCCAGCCGGAGCCGCTGGCCGACGCGGACGCCGACGCCCCGAGGCTCTCTTCGCACGCGCCGCTCTCCCCGTACGGTCGTGCGGCGACGGCGAGTTCGGCGGGATCGAGACCGCTGCGGCCGTTGCGCCGACGGTCAGGATCAGTTCACCTCGGCCTGCCGGGGGCAACAGCTCCGCCGCGAGGGCGCTCCCGCCGTACCGCTGGACCGCCATGGCCACCGCACAGCTCTCCAGCAGCGGGACCCTGGCCAGCACCTTCGCCGACTCCCGCAGGACCAGGCAGAGCGCGATCGGGTCGAGGCCCGCGCCTCCGTGGTCCGGCGACAGGGTGAGACCGAGCAGATCCGTGCGCGCCGGCTCGTTCCACAGCGGTCGGTCGATGTCCTCCGCCACGGCGCCCGGGGTCAGGGCGGGGCTGGGAGCGCGGTCGGGTGCGACGTCCGAGAAGACCGCCCTGGCCGCCTCGACGGTCGCCCGCTGTTCCTCGGTGAAGGTGAAGTCCACTGCCCCGGCCTCCCGCTGACCGTGCTCGACCTGACGGGTCGCTAGATAGAACAGGTTCTGGAGGGAGGGGATAGCCGCGGAGGCGTGGGGGCGCGTCAGCACCCCGGCACCGGAGGCCCTCAGCGGCCCGAGCGGCCCGAGCGGCTCCTCAGCGATCCCGACGACCACAGCGACCTCAGCCGCCTCAACAACCTCGATTGCCCCAGCGACCTCAACAATCTTGATTGCCCCAGCGACCTCAGCGTCCCGGTGGCCCCAGCGACCTCAGCGTCCCGGTGGCCCCAGCGACCTCAGCGTCCCGGTGGCCGCAGCGGGCTCAACGACCTCAGCGGTCGAAGTCCAACTCCACCTCCGGGGTGAGCGGATGCGACTGACAGGCCAGCACGAAGCCCGCTCCGGTCTCCTCCGGTTCCAGCGCGAAGTTGCGGTCCATCCGGACCTCGCCCGAGACGAGGAAGGCCCGGCAGGTCCCGCACACCCCTCCCTTGCAGGCGTACGGAGCGTCCGAGCGGCTTCGCAGCACCGTCTCCAGCAGGGATTCGGTGTCCTGCACGGGCCAGCTGCCCGAGCGGCCGTGGAGGGTGGCAGTCAGCACGGCGTCGGACGGGGCGGCGACCTTGACCACCGCCACGTCGGTGGGGCCCTCGTCGACGTGGAAGATCTCCTGGTGGACCCGGGAGCGGTCGACGCCGAGGGCTTTCAGGGCCTTCTCCGTGCCCCGTACGAGACCGAGTGGCCCGCACAGGAACCAGCCGTCCACCTCCGTCACCGGAAGCACTGCGGGCAGCAGGCCGGTGAGCCGTTCGACGTCCAGCCGCCCGGAGGGGAGCCCGGCCGACTGCTCCTCCCGGGAGAGTGCGGTGACCAGCTGGAAGCGGTCCGGATACCGGTCCTTGAGGTCGGCCACCTCGTCGAGGAACATCGTCGAGGCCGCCGTGCGGTCGCTGCGGATCAGGCAGAACCGGGCCGTCGGTTCCCGGTCGAGCAGGGTGGCCGCCATGGACAGCACCGGGGTGATGCCGCTGCCGCCGACCACCGCCGCGAACAGACCTGGACGCGGCTTCAGGACGAAGCGGCCCATCGGAGGCATGGCCTCCACCCGGTCCCCGACGGCCAGCTCCTTCAGGGCGTACGTGGAGAACGCCCCGCCGTCGACCCCGCGGATGCCCACCCGCAGGACCGGTTCGCCGGGCTGCTCGGTGGCCGGTGCGCAGATCGAGTACGAACGGCGGATCTCCTGGCCGTCCACGGTGTAGCGCACGTTCAGATGCTGGCCGGGGGTGTGGCGGAAGGTCTCGCGCAGCTCGGCCGGCACGGCAAGCGTCACGGCCACCGCGTCGTCCGTGATCCGTTCGATCGCGCTGACCCGGAGCGGATGGAACATCTACAACTCCTTGAAGTGGTCGAACGGTTCACGGCAGGCGACGCAACGGCGCAGGGCCTTGCACGCCGTGGAGGAGAACCGGCTGAGCAGTTCCGTGTCCGTGGATCCGCAGTGCGGGCAGCGCACCGAGAGCGTCAGCGGCACGGGGCCGCCGTCGGTGCCCTGGACGCGCGGCGGGGCGATGCCGAACTCGGCCAGCTTGCGGCGTCCTTCGGCGCTGATGTCGTCCGTCGACCAGGCCGGCGTCAGGACGGTGACCACGGAGACGTCCGGTATGCCGTGGTCGTGCAGCACCCGCTCGATGTCGGCGGACATCGACTCGATCGCCGGGCAGCCGGTGTAGGTCGGAGTGAGCTGTACGGTCACCCGGCCCGGCCCGTCCAGGTGCACGTCTCGCAGAACACCGAGCTCCGCCAGGGTCAGCACCGGCAGTTCGGGGTCGGGCACGGAGCCTGCGAGGTCGCGCAGCTCCGCCTCCAGCCGGGTGTCGGTCACCATGACGCCCCCGGGTGGCTGCGGTGCAGATGCTGCATCTCGGCGATCATGCGGCCGAACGGCTCGGTGTGCAGGCCCTGCCGGCCCGCTCCGGCCGCCCAGCCCCCGGACCGCGGGCCCGCCGGGAGGGTCAGACCGGCCCGCTCGACGACATCGGTGACGGCGGCGAGCCACCCGGTCTCCAGCGCCTGCCAGTCGACACCGGAGTCCGGGGAGTCGAGCCCCTCGACAGGCTGGAACATCTCCCCGGTGAACCGCCAGAGCGCGTCCAGGCCGTTGCGCATCCGGGTGCGGCTCTCCTCGGTGCCGTCGCCGAGCCTCAGGACCCACTGCTCGGCGTGGTCGCGGTGGTAGGCCACCTCCTTGACGGCCTTGGCCGCGAGTCCGGTGAACTCGCTGTCCCCGGCCGCCAGTCGCTCGTACAGCAAGTGCTGGTAGACCGAGAAGTAGAGCTGCCGGGCGATGGTGTGCGCGAAGTCCCCGTTCGGCTGCTCGACCAGTTGGAGGTTGCGGAAGGCCCGCTCCTCGCGGAGGTAGGCGAGCTCGTCCTCGTCGCCGACGAGCGAGAGCAGCACCCGGGCCTGTCCCAGCAGGTCGAGGGCGATGTTGGCGAGGGCCACCTCCTCCTCCAGGACGGGGGCGTGGCCGGCCCACTCCCCCAGCCGGTGCGAGAGCACCAGCGCGTCGTCGCCGAGGGCGAGGGCGGCGCTCACAGGTGCTTCACCCCGTCCGGGATCTCGTAGAAGGTCGGGTGGCGGTAGGGCTTGTCGCCGGCCGGCTCGAAGAAGGAGTCCTTCTCGTCGGGGGAGGAGGCGGTGATCCCGGTGGACGGGACCACCCAGATCGACACGCCTTCCGAGCGGCGGGTGTAGAGGTCGCGGGCGTTGCGCAGGGCCATCTCGGCGTCCGGCGCGTGCAGACTGCCCGCATGGGTGTGGGACAGTCCGCGGCGCGAGCGCACGAAGACCTCCCACAGAGGCCAGTCGGTCGAGCTGCTCATGCCGTCTCCTCCACGTGGTGCGCGGGCGCGCTGTGCTGTGCCGGTGTCCGGGGTGATGACTGCGCCGGGGCGTGCTTGGCGGCGTACGCCGCTGCCGCGTCGCGGACCCAGGCGCCCTCCTCGTGGGCCCTGCGTCGCTGGGTGATCCGCTGTTCGTTGCAGGGGCCGTTGCCCTTGAGGACCGCCTGGAACTCGGCCCAGTCGATCGCGCCGAACTCGTGCCGACCGAGCTCCTCGTTCCACCGGATGTCGGGGTCGGGGAGCTCCAGGCCCAGCGCTTCGGCCTGGGGAACGCAGATGTCCACGAAGCGTCGGCGCAGCTCGTCGTTGGAGTGCCGCTTGATCTTCCAGGCCATGGACTGCTCGGAGTGCGACGAGGCGTCGTCGGGCGGGCCGAACATCATCAAGGAGGGCCACCACCAGCGATTCACCGCGTCCTGGGCCATGGCGTGCTGGGCCTCGGTGCCGCGGCTGAGGGCGAGCAGCAGCTCGTACCCCTGGCGCTGGTGGAAGGACTCCTCCTTGCAGACGCGGACCATCGCGCGGGCGTAGGGGCCATAGGAGCAGCGGCAGAGCGGCACCTGGTTGGTGATCGCCGCCCCGTCCACCAGCCAGCCGATGGCCCCGACGTCGGCCCACGTCAGCGTGGGGTAGTTGAAGATCGACGAATAGCGCTGGCGGCCCGCGTGGAGCTTGTCGAGCAGCTCCTCGCGGCTGGTGCCCAGGGTCTCGGCGGCGCTGTAGAGATACAGGCCGTGGCCCGCCTCGTCCTGCACCTTGGCCATGAGGATCGCCTTGCGTCGCAGCGAGGGCGCCCGGGTGATCCAGTTGGCCTCGGGCTGCATGCCGATGATCTCCGAGTGGGCGTGCTGCGCCATCTGGCGCACCAGCGTCGCCCGGTAGGCGTCGGGCATCCAGTCGCGCGGCTCGATCCGCTCGTCCGCCGCCACGGCCGCGTCGAAAGCCGCGATGCGGTCCGCGTCCACCGCATCCTCCGTGCCGAGCGTCTTCTGCGTCGTCTGGTCCGCAGTCACTGCCGCCATCCCGGGCTCCCTACCGACCGATCGTTCGGTTCCTTGACTTCAATGGTGAGTCGGAGGCCCGTAGGGTGTCAACCCTGTGGATAACTGAGTGGTGATCGACGGCGATCGGGGCGGGATGGATTCGGACCACGACAGGAGCTCTGCGGGCGGGGGGAAGGACGTCTGGCCGCAGGCGTTGAACCGGCCGGCGGAGGCGCGGGACACCTCCGAAGCCATACCGCCGAAGTCCCCGCCGACGTCCCCGGTCCCGGCCCCGCACCCGGTCCCGGTCCCGGTCCCGGTGCCTGATTCCTCAACCACTGGCCGGGGCATAGCCGGGCTCTCCTTTCCCTACCAGGTGGTCGCGGCTCTGGCGCTGTCCCTGATCGGGCTGCTCGCCTGCACACAGGTGGCCATGGTGTTCCTGCACGTCGCCCCGTCCAACACGCTGTCCAAACAGCACGGGAAGACGATCGACCGCTGGATCTACCCGGAGTTCGAGCAGAACTGGAAGCTCTTCGCCCCCAACCCGCTCCAGCAGAACGTCGCCGTCCACGTGCGCGCCGAAGTGGTGGGGGCAGGGGCCGACGGCCGCCATACGACCAGGTGGATGAACCTGACGCACGAGGACGGCGAACAGATACGCGGCAACCTCTTCCCCAGCCACGTGGACCAGAACGAACTCCGTCGGGGCTGGGACTTCTACGTCAATTCCCACGACAGCGAGAACCGCCCCAACGGTCTGCGCGGGGAACTCTCCGAGCGCTACGTGCGGCGCATCACGATGCTGCGGCTGAGCGAGCGCAACTACGGCGGCACGATCGAGCGCATCCAGCTCCGTTCCGCCACCAGCTCCATCGCCCCGCCCCCGTGGAGCAACGAGAAGATCAGCACCCGGCCCGTCTACCGGGTACTCCCCTGGTGGACCGTGACGCCGGACGATCTCCCCGGGCGTGGCGCGGACCAGGACCGGGACGAGGCGCGCGGCGTGGAGGAGAGTCAGTGACCGTCCCCTCGCCCGCGGGCCCCCAAGGCGTGGGTCCCCAGAACGCGGGCCCCCAGAACGTCGGCACGCAGAACGGCGGCCCCCAGAACGCGGGCACACAGCCCCCGGCCCCCCGCCCGACCGTGCCCCTTTCCGGCGGTCCCGGCGGTCCAGGCGGGGCCGGGGGGCCCGGCGGTCCCGGCGGCCCCGGGGGTCCCGGGGGTCCCGGTGGCCCCGCCCGTGCCCTCCAGCGCGTCACCGCCTCGGCCCTCGGTCCGTACCAGAGCGCCGTCGTCCGGATCGGCTTCGCCGCCACCTACCTCTTCTTCCTGCTGCGCGAGCTGCCGAACCGCCATGAGCTGTACGGCCCGGACAGCCCGTGGCACTGGGACCTGGCCCGCCGGCTCACCAACGGCAACGAGGCCTTCTCCGTCCTGATGTGGACGGACAGCACGGTCTGGTTCGAGGCCGTGTACGCCCTCACGCTGCTGTCCGCTACGGCCCTGCTGCTCGGGTGGCGGACCCGGACCATGTCCGTCCTCTTCATGGTCGGCGTGCTCTCCGTGCAGAACCGCAGCATCTTCATGGGCGACGGCGGCGACAACGTCGTCCACCTCATGGCGATCTACCTGGTGCTGACGCGCTGTGCCCAGGTCTGGTCGCTGGACGCGCGGCGCGCGGCGCGCGACACGCGGCGCGCCGCAGCGGGGCTGCCGCCCCCGCGGGACATCGTGGGCCCGGTGCTCTGGGTCCTCCTCGGCCCCGTCCTCGTGGCGGCCACGCTGATGGGCGGTCTCGGCGGCACCTGGTGGCTCCCCACCCTGCTGTGGACGATCTGGCTCTCCGCCGCCGCGTGGTGGGCCGTGAACCGCTACCTGCCCCACGGTGAGCCGCGCACCCTGCTCGATGTGCTGGCCAACCTCGCCCACAACGCCACGCTCGCCGTGATCATGGCCGAGGTCTGCCTGATCTACGCGACCGCCGGCTGGTACAAGATCCAGGGATCGCGCTGGCAGGACGGCACCGCGCTCTACTACCCGCTCAATCTGGACTACTTCACCCCGTGGCCCGCCCTGTCGGACATCCTGGGCGCCAGCGGGCTGATGGTGATGGTGCTGACGTACGGCACGGTCATCGTGCAGGTCGCCTTTCCGTTCACCCTGTTCAACCGGCGGGTCAAGAACGTCCTGCTGGTCGTGATGATCTGCGAGCACGCGGGGATCGCCCTGCTCCTGGGGCTGCCGTTCTTCTCCATGGCGATGATCGCGGCCGACGCCGTGTTCCTGCCCACGGCCTTCCTGATGTGGCTGGGAGCACGTGCCGCGATCGGCAAGCGGCGACTGCTCTCCGGGCTGCCCGGCCGGTCGCGCTCATCGGGGGAGCCCGGGGCCCCCGGCGCCGTGTACGGCCCGGCCGGCGCACCGGAGGCCGGGCCGGTGCGGGACGGCGGGGGCGGCGGCACGGAGGAGCCCCGGCGTCAGGGTGGCGGCGGGGGCCATACGCTCGTCGGGTGAGCAGTGAGACCGGCAGAACCCAGCAGACCCCGACAGCGGCGGAACCCCGCCCGGCGGAAGACTCCCCGGCGGCGCCTCCTCAGGAGGAACCCCTCCAGTACGACGACGGCTACGGCCAGCCGGTCGGTGTCGGACCGCACCCGCTGCCCTGGCCCGAGGGCGAGCGCTACGACCCCGAGCTGCTGGCCCAGGGCGACCGGCGCAACGTCGGTGACGCGTACCGCTACTGGACGCGGGAGGCGATCGTCGCCGATCTCGACCTGCGGCGGCACGACTTCCACGTGGCCGTGGAGAACTGGGGCCACGACTTCAACATCGGGTCGGTGGTGCGGACCGCCAACGCCTTTCTGGCCAAGGAGATCCACATCGTGGGTCGGCGGCGCTGGAACCGGCGCGGGGCCATGGTCACCGACCGCTACCAGCATGTGCGCCACCACCCCGACACGGCGGACCTGACCGCGTGGGCGGCGGCCGAGGGGCTGCCGATCATCGGGATCGACAACCTCCCCGGCGCCGTACCGCTGGAGCGCACCGAGCTGCCGCGCCGCTGCGTCCTGCTCTTCGGTCAGGAGGGGCCGGGCCTGACCGAGGAAGCGCGTGAGCACGCCTCCATGGTGTGCTCGATCGCGCAGTTCGGTTCGACCCGGTCCATCAACGCCGGCGCCGCCGCCGCCATCGCGATGCACGCGTGGGTGCAGCGCCACGCCGACGTCCCGGACCCGCGAGGGACCCTCTAGGCCCTGTCGTCGAACTGCCGTCTGCCCCGCGGCGCCCTGCACGCACTCTGCACGCACTCTCGCCGCACCGGGCACACGCCCGAGGACGTCCCGCCCGAGTACGTCCCGTACGAGGACGTGAGCCCGGCATGCCGAGAGCACGCACCTGACCCCGCGGAGCCGCCCTCCGGGCGACGACGGGAGTTCGACGGCAGGGCCTGGTCACGCCTGGCGCCGCACCTCCACCACGCGGAAGCGGTTGGCGACGAAGGCTCCGTCGCAGAGCGCCGCGTTCGCTGCGGGGTTGCCGCCGGAGCCGTGGAAGTCGGAGAAGGCCGCGGTCTGGTTGACGTAGACCCCGCCGGTCAGGTTCAGCGAGAGCTGGGCGGACTCGTCCAGGCAGACGTCCTCGACGGCGCGCTCCACCTCGGGGGACGTGGTGTAGGCGCCGACCGTCATCGCCCCCTTGTCGCGGATCGTCCGGCGGAGCAGATCCAGGGCGGCGGTCGTCGACTCCACGGCGACGGCGAAGGACACCGGTCCGAAGCACTCCGAGAGGTAGGCCGCGCCGTCGTCGGTCTTGGTGCCGTCGAGCTTCACGACGACCGGCGTACGGACGACCGCGTCGGGAAATTCGGCGTTCGCGACCGTCCGCGAGGGAAGGGCCACCTCGCCCAGCTCACCGGCCGCCTCCACCCGGGCCCTGACGTCCGGGTTGACCAGGGCGCCCAGCAGGGCGGACGCACGGGCGTCGTCTCCGAGCAGTCCGGTGACGGCGGCCGCGATGTCGGCGACCACGTCGTCGTAGGACTTGGCGCCGTCGTCGGTGGCGATGCCGTCCCGGGGGATCAGCAGGTTCTGCGGGGTGGTGCACATCTGGCCGCTGTACAGCGAGAGGGAGAACGCCAGGTTGGCGAGCATGCCCCGGTAGTCGTCGGTGGAGTCGACGACGATCGTGTTGACGCCGGCCTTCTCCGTGTAGACCTGGGCCTGGCGGGCGTTCTCCTCCAGCCAGTCGCCGAAGGCGGTGGAGCCGGTGTAGTCGATGATCCGGATCTCGGGGCGGACCGCGAGGGTCTTGGCGATGCCCTCGCCGGGCCGCTCGGCGGCCAGCGCGACCAGATTCGGGTCGAAGCCCGCCTCGCTCAGCACCTCGCGGGCGATGGACACCGTGAGGGCCAGCGGAAGCACGGCGCGCGGGTGCGGCTTGACCAGCACCGGGTTGCCGGTGGCGAGGGAGGCGAAGAGGCCGGGGTAGCCGTTCCACGTGGGGAACGTGTTGCAGCCGACGAGCAGCGCGATGCCGCGGCCGGACGTGATGAACGACTTGTGCAGCTTCAGCGGATCGCGCTTGCCCTGCGGCTTGGCCCAGTCGACGGTCTCCGGGGTGCGGATCTGCTCCCGGTAGGCGTACGCCACGGCCTCCAGGCCACGGTCCTGGGCATGGGGCCCGCCCGCCTGGAACGCCATCATGAAGGCCTGGCCGCTCGTGTGCATCACGGCGTGGGCCAGCTCGTGGGTGCGGGCGCTGATCCGCGAAAGGATCTCCAGACAGACCAGGGCCCGGATCTCCGGTCCCGCCGCCCGCCAGGCGCCCGTGCCGGCCTTCATCGCCGGAAGCAGGACCTCCAGGTCGGCGTGCGGATACTCGACGCCGAGCTCCGGCCCGTACGGCGAGACCTCGCCGCCGGTCCAGCCGTCGGTGCCGGGCTGCCCCAGGTCGAGACGGGTGTTCAGAAGGGCGTCGAAGGCGGCCTTGCCCTCGGCCGCGCCGAGACTGCCCGGGGCGCCGCCCTCCCCGTAGGCCTTCGGGTGCTCGGGGTGCGGCGACCAGTACGCGCGGGTACTGATCGTGTCGAGGGCCTGGTCGAGCGTGGGCCGGTGGGTCTCGGACAGCTGCTGGGGGGTGAGCACGGCGGCCATGGCGGACCAACTCCTCATCGAGCCGGGCGGGGACGTACGGACGGAGTTAGAGTAACCGAACGATCGGTCGGGACAAGGGGTCCCCGGGGAACCTGTGGACAACTTCGGCGGTCCCCGCCTGTGCGGGGCTGATCCCTCATGGGGGAGGATCGCGGACATGACCACGGCCAAGCGGGACACGTACACACCGGAGACCCTGCTCACCGTCGCCGTCCGTGTCTTCAACGAGCGCGGTTACGACGGCACCTCCATGGAGCACCTCTCCCGGGCGGCGGGCATCTCGAAATCCTCCATCTACCACCATGTGGCGGGCAAGGAAGAGCTGCTGCGCCGGGCCGTGAGCCGGGCGCTCGACGGGCTCTTCGCCATCCTCGACGAGCCGGGGGCGCAGCGCGGGCGCGCGGTCGAGCGGGTCGAGTACGTCACGCGCCGGACGGTCGACCTGCTGATGGCCGAGGTCCCCTACGTCACCCTGTTGCTGCGCGTGCGCGGCAACACGAAGACGGAGCGCTGGGCGCTGGAGCGGCGCCGCGAGTTCGACCAGCGGGTGTCGGAGCTGCTCCAGGCGGCGGTCACCGAGGGCGACCTCCGGGCGGACGTGGACATACGGTTGGCGACCCGGCTGCTGTTCGGCATGGTCAACTCGCTGGTCGAGTGGTACCGGCCGCAGCCGGGCGGTTTCCCGGGGGAGGAGCAGCTCGCGGACACCATCGTCCAGCTGGCCTTCGAGGGGCTTCGGGCGAACGGCCGCTGAGCCCGTTTGTCGCGGTCAGGCGAGCTCGGCCGGCCGGTCCGGGCGCGGTCCGAGGTCCGTCTCCTCGAACACCAGCAGGGTGCGCGTCGAGAGCACCTCGGGGATGGACTGGATCCGGGTGAGGACCAGCTCCCGCAGTGCCCGGTTGTCCGGCGTGTGCACCAGGAGCAGTACGTCGAAGTCGCCGCTGACCAGGGCGATGTGGGTGGCCCCCGGCAGCGCCTGAAGCTGCTCGCGCACGGTGCGCCAGGAGTTCTGCACGATCTTGAGCGTGATGTACGCGGACGCCCCCTGGCCCGCCCGCTCGTGGTCGACCCGGGCGCCGAAGCCTCGGATCACGCCGTCCTCGACGAGCCGGTTGATCCGGGCGTAGGCGTTGGCGCGCGAGACGTGGACCCGTTCGGCCACGGAACGTATCGACGCGCGCCCGTCCGTCTGGAGGATGCGCAGGATGTCGCGGTCGATGGCGTCCAGCGGCCGAGCGGGCGGAACCGGAGGCTCCGCCGCCGGGCCGCCGACGGATGCGGCCGACGGGACGACCGCGGACGAGGCCCCCGGTACGGCCGCGGGTGCGGACGGGGGTGCGGTCGGCGGCGTGGCGGAGGGTGCGGTCGGCGGTGCGGCCGCGGGCGCGGCCTGGCGCGGCTCCTCGCCCCTGTCGGCCATTTGTTCAGCTGCCATCTGCCCGCGCCTCCCTGTTGTGGACGACCTGTTCCTATCCCAGGCTGTGGAGAACCGTTTGTCCACAGGCTGGCGGTGCCTGTAGCCAAAATGCCCCCGCGACCGAACAATCGGTAGGTGAGGCACCACCACATCCGTGCCCCGCCCACCCCTCGATACCTCGCTCCCTGTCGACCCTTGATCGACCACCCCCCGATCACCCTCGATGCCAGGAGGTGCTTCTCATGACGGTCCAAGAGCTGCCCGGCGCGGCCGCCTACCGGCCCACGCCGCCCCCGGCCTGGAAGCCGATCACCGACCCCGCCCCGCTGCTCCCGGACCCGGAGCCCTACCGGGTGCTCGGTACGGACGCGGTCGCCGACGTCGACCCCGAGCTGTTGCTCCGGCTCCACGCCGAGCTGGTCCGCGGGCGCCGCTACAACGCCCAGGCCACCGCGCTGACGAAGCAGGGCCGGCTGGCGGTCTACCCGTCGAGCACCGGTCAGGAGGCGTGCGAGATCGCCGCGGCCCTGGTCCTGGAGGAGCGCGACTGGCTCTTCCCCAGCTACCGCGACACGCTGGCCGCTGTCGCGCGAGGCCTGGACCCGGTCGAGGCGCTGACCCTGCTGCGGGGAGACCGGCACACCGGCTACGACCCGCGCGAGCACCGCATCGCCCCGCTGTGCACCCCCCTGGCCACTCAGCTTCCG
Source organism: Streptomyces sp. MGP-P1 (assembly GCF_057766565.1). Classification (NCBI taxonomy): domain Bacteria; kingdom Bacillati; phylum Actinomycetota; class Actinomycetes; order Kitasatosporales; family Streptomycetaceae; genus Streptomyces; species Streptomyces sp. MGP-P1. The sequence continues at coordinate 1,099,943 of NZ_JBYMEM010000005.1, forward strand.
CACGCCGTGGGGCTGGCGCACGCCGCCCGGCTCAAGGGCGACGACGTGGTGGCGCTCGCCATGGTCGGCGACGGCGGCACCAGCGAGGGCGACTTCCACGAGGCGCTGAATTTCGCGGCCGTCTGGAAGGCCCCGGTCGTCTTCTTCGTCCAGAACAACGGCTTCGCGATCTCCGTTCCGCTGGCCAAGCAGACCGCCGCCCCCTCCCTCGCCCACAAGGCCGTCGGCTACGGGATGCCGGGGCGCCTCGTCGACGGCAACGACGCCGCCGCGGTGCACCAGGTCCTCGGCGAGGCCGTGGCACGGGCCCGGCGCGGCGAGGGCCCGACCCTGGTCGAGGCGGTCACCTACCGCATGGAAGCCCACACGAACGCCGACGACGCCACCCGCTACCGGATCGACAGCGAGGTCGAGGCCTGGAAGGCGCACGACCCGGTGCGGCTGCTGGAGCGTGAGCTGACGGGGCGCGGGCTGCTGGACGACGAGGGCATCGCGCAGGCGAAGGAGGCCGCGGAACGCATGGCAGCCGCCCTGCGCGACCGGATGAACGCGGATCCGGAGCTGGCCCCGATGGACCTGTTCGCCCATGTCTACGCCGAGCAGACCAGCCAGCTCCGGGAGCAGGCGGCCGCTCTGCGTGCCGAGCTGGACGCCGAGCAGGACCACGACGAGCACGACGCGGAGGCGGGGCGATGACGACCGCGGCAGTGACGGCCGACGGACGTCGGGCGAAGGCGAAACCGGCCACGATGGCGCAGGCCCTCGGGCGCGCGCTGCGCGACTCGATGGCGGAGGACCCCACCGTTCATGTGCTCGGCGAGGACGTGGGCACGCTCGGCGGGGTCTTCCGGATCACCGACGGGCTGGCGAAGGAGTTCGGCGACGACCGCTGCACCGACACCCCGCTGGCCGAGGCGGGCATCCTCGGCGCGGCCGTCGGCATGGCGATGTACGGGTTGCGGCCCGTGGTGGAGATGCAGTTCGACGCGTTCGCCTACCCGGCGTTCGAGCAGTTGATGAGCCATGTCGCCAAGATGCGCAACCGCACCGGCGGGGCCATGCCGCTGCCCATCACCGTGCGGGTGCCGTACGGCGGCGGGATCGGCGGGGTCGAGCACCACAGCGATTCCTCCGAGGCGTACTACATGGCCACCCCCGGCCTGCACGTCGTCACTCCGGCCACGGTCGACGACGCGTACGGGCTGCTGCGGGAGTCGATCACCTCGGACGACCCGGTGATCTTCCTGGAGCCCAAGCGGCTCTACTGGTCCAAGGCCGACTGGTCGCCCGAGGCCCCCGCCGCGGTCGAGCCGATCGGCAAGGCCGTGGTGCGCCGTCCCGGGCGCAGCGCCACGCTGATCACGTACGGGCCCTCCCTGCCGGTCTGTATGGAGGCCGCGGAGGCGGCGGTCGCCGAGGGCTGGGACCTCGAAGTGGTGGACCTGCGCTCGTTGGTGCCGTTCGACGACGAGACGGTGGCCGCGTCGGTGCGGCGCACCGGGCGAGCGGTCGTCGTCCATGAATCCCCCGGATTCGGTGGGCCCGGCGGTGAGATCGCGGCCCGGATCACCGAGCGGTGCTTCCACCATCTGGAGGCTCCGGTGCTGCGGGTGGCCGGGTTCGACATTCCCTACCCGCCGCCCATGCTGGAGCGGCATCATCTGCCGGGAGTGGACCGGGTGCTCGACGCGGTGGCCCGGTTGCAGTGGGAGGCGGACAGCTGATGGCCAGGGTGCTCGAATTCAAACTGCCGGACCTCGGTGAGGGGCTGACCGAGGCACAGATCGTCCGCTGGCTGGTGGAGGTCGGCGAGGTCGTCGCCATCGACCAGCCCGTCGTCGAGGTCGAGACGGCCAAGGCCATGGTGGAGGTGCCCTGCCCCTACGGGGGCGTGGTGACGGCGCGGTTCGGCGAGGAGGGCACGGAACTTCCCGTCGGCGCACCGCTGCTGACGGTCGCCGTCGGAGCGCCGGAGGGGCTGGATCTCTCCGGGGCGCCCGGTCGCCCGCCGCATCCTCCACCGCCTCCACCGCCTCCACCGCCTCCACCGCCTCCGCCACGGAGTCCCCGGGCGGCTCGGGGAACGTGCTCGTGGGGTACGGGACGGGCGCACCCGCCGCGCGGCGTCGGCGCATCCGGCCGGACCGACTCGACCGGACGGTCGCCCAGACCCCGGCACCCGACGCCCCGGGGGACGATGCGCCCGCGCTCGCCCCGGCGGCGTCCGCCATGGCTCCCTCGTCCGCTGCCACCGAGACCGCTCCCGCGGCTGGGGCTGTCGCTGTGGTGAACGGGCAGGGCCCCGTGCCGGTGGTCTCTCCGCTGGTACGCCGGCTGGCCCGGCAACACGACATCGATCTGCGGCGGCTGACGGGTTCGGGCCCCGACGGGCTGATCCTGCGCGCGGACGTCGACGGCGCGATCCGTCAGGCGGAGGAGACCGCGGCGGCGACGGCCCGTGTGGCCCAGGCACCGGTCCAGGCACCGGCCCAGGCGCCTGCGGCTCCCGCGCCACCGGCTGCTCCGGCCGCCGAGCGGATTCCGCTGCGCGGGGTGCGCGGAGCGGTCGCCGACAAGCTGTCGCGGAGCCGGACCGAGATCCCGGACGCCACCTGCTGGGTCGACGCCGACGCCACCGAGCTGATGGCGGTCAGGGCCGCGCTGAACGCCGCCACGGGCCCGTCCGCCGGGCCGAAGGTGTCGGTCCTGGCCCTGCTGGCGAGGATCTGCACGGCGGCGCTGGCCCGGTTCCCCGAGCTCAACTCCACCGTGGACACGGAGGCCCGGGAGATCGTCCGGCTGCCCGGCGTGCACCTCGGGTTCGCGGCCCAGACCGAGCGGGGCCTCGTCGTTCCGGTCGTCCGGGACGCGCACACCCGTAACGTCGAGTCGATCGGGGCCGAGATCGCCCGGCTGACCGAGCTGGCGCGGACCGGGAAGCTGAGCCCGGCCCAGCTGACCGGAGGCACGTTCACGCTGAACAACTACGGGGTGTTCGGGGTCGACGGTTCGACGCCGATCATCAACCACCCGGAAGCGGCGATGCTCGGCGTCGGCCGGATCATGCCCAAGCCATGGGTGCACCAGGGCGAACTGGCCGTACGCCAGGTCGTCCAGTTGTCCCTCACCTTCGACCACCGGGTGTGCGACGGGGGAGCCGCGGGCGGCTTCCTCCGGTATGTGGCGGACTGTGTGGAGCAGCCGGCGGTGCTGCTGCGCACCCTGTAGCCGACGGGCCGGCGCACCGCCGGACGCGCCCCTCCGGGGCCGTGCCTTCCGGCCACCCCGGCGGGGGCGTCGCTCCGGGCCGCCGCCCATACTCGACGTATGACCGCCTACGACGTGATCGTCCTTGCCGGCGGGGCCGCGAAGCGGCTCGGCGGCGCCGACAAGCCAGGAGTCCGGGTGGGCGGCCGGGCGCTGCTCGACCGGGTGCTCGCGGCGTGCGCCGGCGCGGCGCTCACCGTCGTGGTGGGCGGCCGTCGCGCCACCGCCAGACCGGTGCTCTGGACCCGGGAAGTGCCCGAGGGCGGCGGCCCGTTGGCGGCGCTGGGGGCGGGGCTGCGGCTGACGACGGCGGAGCGCGTTCTCGTCCTCTCCGCCGACCTTCCGTTCCTCGGCGCGGGGACGGTCGACGCGCTGCTCGCCGCGGCCGGACAGCCCGGCCGGGAAGGGGCCCTGTGCACCGACCCCGGCGGGCGTGACCAGCCGCTGGTGGCCGCCTACCGCGCCGAGCCGCTCCGCCGGGAGCTGGCCCTGCTCGCCGTCGAGTACGGGGGGCTCGCCGGGCTGCCGCTCCGGCTCCTGACTGCGGAGCTCGATCTCGCCCGGGTCGACGCGGGCCCCGACGCCGCGTTCGACTGCGACACTTGGGACGACATCGCGGCCGCCAGAGCCCGGATCAGGGAGCATGGGGCCGTGCTGGACGAATGGATCACCTCGGTCAAGAACGAACTGGGAATCGAACTCGACGTCGACACCGGTGTCCTGCTCGACCTCGCCCGCGACGCCGCGCACGGAGTGGCCCGCCCCGCCGCACCGCTCACGACCTTCCTGGTCGGGTACGCGGCGGCCAGGGCGAGCGCGGGCGCGGGTCCCGACGAGGCCGCGGCAGCGGTCGCGGAGGCCGCTCGCAAGGCCACCGCCCTGGCTCTGCGCTGGGAAGCGGAAGCGAACGCGGAGACGAACGCGGAGACGAACGCGGAAACGAACGCGGAGACGAAGCCCGATGCGGGACGCGAAGGGACTGGGGCCCCATGACCGGCCCCGACCCGGTCCGACCCGGTCGCTCCCGCCGTGCCCCGGACGACGTCGCACAGGCGGAGGCACAGGCGGAGGCGGAACGGGCCGTCGAGCAGGCGCTCGCCCTGGTCGGCGGGGCGCGATCCGGCCCGGGCCGGGACCCCGACCGCCGACGGGACGTCTCCGACGGCGGCCCGTGCGGTGACGCGAACGACGCACCCACCGGCAGCCCCCACTCCACCCTGAACAGCGCCACCAGTGCCACCAGTGCCACCAGTGCCACCAGCGCCACCAGCGCCACCAGCGCCACCAGCGCCAACAGAGCCGCTCCGGGCGGCCCCACCCCGACCGGTGCCCCGCCTCCGCCCCCGCCCCTCTCCTGGGACCGGGCGCGGGCGGTCGCGGCGCGGGCCGGGCGGGCGGCTCCGCTCGCGGCGATCCGGTTGCCGCTCGACCGAGCGCTCGGGCATGTGCTGGCCGAGCCGCTCGGCGCGCTCACCGATCTGCCGTCCTTCGACACCTCGGCCATGGACGGCTGGGCGGTCGCAGGGCCGGGGCCCTGGGCGTTCGGGGCCGGGGCGGGGCTCCTCGCCGGACGCGGCCCCGGCGCCGCGCTGCCCGACGGCACCGCCGTACGGATCGCCACCGGCGCCCGCGTCCCGCCCGACACCACGGCGGTCATCCGCAGCGAGCACGCGCACCCCGACGAGGCCAAGGGGCTGCTCCACGCCAGGCGGCCGGTGGTCGCCGGGCAGGACATCAGACCCCGGGGCCAGGAGTGCCGCTCGGGCGAGCAGCTCGTCCCGGTCGGGACGGTCGTGACCCCGGCCGTGCTCGGTCTCGCCGCGGCCGCCGGGTACGACGCGCTGCCCGCCGTGCCCCGTCCGCGCGTCCACATCCTCGTCCTCGGCGACGAACTGCTCGCCTCCGGCCTGCCGCACGACGGGCTCATCCGGGACGCACTCGGCCCCATGCTCGGCCCCTGGCTTCGAGCCCTGGGCGCCGAGGTCTCCGGGCCCCGTCGCCTCGGCGACGACGCGGAAGCGCTGCGCGCTGCCCTCACCGCCTCCGACGCCGACCTGATCGTCACCACCGGCGGCACCGCCTCCGGCCCGGTCGACCATGTGCACCCGGTCCTCGACTCCCTCGGGGCCGAACTCCTGGTGGACGGGGTCGCGGTCCGCCCCGGCCACCCCATGCTGCTGGCACGACTTCCGGCTTCGGCACAGCCGGAGCGACAGCCGCAGGAAGCGCCGGACGGACAGCCGCAGGGGCAGGCGGAGGGCTCGCCGAAGCGACAGCCGCTGGGCTCGCCGGACGGGCCCTATCTGGTCGGGCTGCCCGGCAATCCGCTCGCGGCCGTATCAGGCCTGCTGACGCTCGTGGAGCCGCTGCTCGCGGGGATCGCGGGCCGCCCCGCCCAGGACGCGTACCGGGCTCTCGTCCATGCCGAGGTGCACGGGCATCCGCACGACACCCGCCTCGTCCCCGTGGTCCATCGCGCGGGGCGGGCGGGTGGCCGGGACCACGTCGCGCCGCTGCGCTACAACGGGCCCGCGATGCTGCGGGGAATCGCCGCGGCGGACGGGCTGGCCGTGGTGGTGCCGGGCGGGGTACGGTCCGGCACCGAGGTGGAGATTCTGGATCTCCCATGGGCCCCGGCGACGCCGTGGACGGAAGGGTGTTTCACGTGAAACTTCCCGGCCACGATGCGATGGCCAGGCGAGCCGAAGAAGTGGTCGTGCCGACCCGGGTGATGCTGCCCCGCCGGGTCGTCGACGGCCCGGCCCGCCAGGTCGGCAAGCGCCTGCTGATGGCGCTGCTCGTACTGACCGCGACCGTGCTGATCGTCTGGCTCGACCGCGGCGGCTACAACGACAACGCCGATGGCAAGGTCGATCTGCTCGACGCGGTCTACTACGCGACGGTCACCCTCTCCACCACCGGGTACGGGGACATCACCCCGTACAGCGACGGGGCCAGGCTGATCAATGTGGTGCTCGTGACACCGCTGCGCGTGCTCTTCCTGATCATCCTGGTCGGTACCACTCTCGAAGTCCTCACGGAACGGACCCGCGAGGACTTCCGGCTGAAGCGTTGGAGATCCAACTTGCGTGACCACACCGTCGTCGTCGGCTTCGGTACGAAGGGCCGCTCGGCGATCCTGACTCTCTGCACCACCGGCCTGCGGAAGGACCAGATCGTCGTCGTCGATCCGGCCTCCAAGGTGATCGAGGCCGCCAACGCCGAGGGATTCACCGGCGTGCTCGGCGACGCCACCCGCAGCGATGTCCTGCTGCGCGCGGAGCTTCAGAAGGCCCGGCAGATCATCATCGCCACCCAGCGCGACGACACGGCCGTCCTGGTGGCCCTGACCGCACGGCAACTGAACCGTGGGGCGAAGATCGTGGCGGCGGTGCGCGAGGAGGAGAACGCTCCCCTGCTGCGGCAGTCCGGCGCCGACGCCGTCATCACCAGCGCCAGTGCCGCCGGGCGGCTGCTCGGCCTCTCCGTCCTCAGCCCCAGCGCGGGTACCGTGATGGAGGACCTGATCCAGCAGGGCAGCGGCCTCGACCTGGTGGAACGGCCTGTCATAAAGGCCGAGGTGGGCAAGAACGTACGGGAGACGGACGACCTCGTCGTCAGCGTCCTGCGCGGGCACCGGCTGCTCGGTTACGACGACCCGGCGGCCAGCCCGTTGCAGCTGACGGACCGGGTCATCACCATCGTGCGGAAGAGCCCCAGCTCCGCCTCCGCGCCGAACAACTCGATGCCGCCGCGCCCCTGAACCCACGCCGTGCCGGAGTAGCCTCGCGGCCATGCATGCGATCACGATTCCCGAACCCGGCGGCCCCGAGGCGCTCGTGTGGGCCGAGGTGCCCGATCCCGTACCCGGCGACGGCGAGGTCCTCGTCGAGGTCGTCGCCTCCGCAGTGAACCGTGCGGACGTGCTCCAGCGGCAGGGCTTCTACAACCCGCCGCCCGGCGCGTCCCCCTACCCCGGCCTGGAGTGCGCGGGCCGAATCCTGGCGCTCGGTCCCGGAGTGACCGGCTGGGCGGTCGGCGACGCCGTGTGCGCGCTACTGGCGGGCGGCGGCTACGCGGAGAAGGTCGCCGTGCCGGCGGGCCAGCTCCTCCCCGTACCGGAGGGCGTCGACCTGGTGGAGGCCGCGGCGCTCCCCGAGGTCACCGCGACGGTGTGGTCCAACGTCTTCATGGTGGCCCACCTCCGCCCCGGCGAGACCTTCCTGGTGCACGGCGGCTCCAGCGGAATTGGCACGATGGCGATCCAGTTGGCGAAGGCGGTCGGGGCCCGGGTCGCGGTCACGGCGGGCAGTCCGGAGAAGCTCGCCCGGTGCGCCGAGCTGGGGGCGGACATCCTCATCAACTACCGCGAGCAGGATTTCGTCGAGGAGCTGCGGGAGAACACCGCCGGGTCGGGGGCCGACGTCATCCTGGACCTCATCGGCGCCAAGTACCTGGACCGGAATGTGCAGGCGCTCGCCGTCAACGGCCGCCTCGCGATCATCGGGCTCCAAGGCGGGGCCAAGGGCGAGCTGAATCTCGGCGCCCTGCTGACCAAGCGGGCCGCCGTCACCGCGACCTCCCTGCGGGGCCGCCCGCTCCACGAGAAGGCCGCCATCGTCGCCGCCGTACGCGAGCACGTGTGGCCGTTGATCGCGGACGGGGTGGTCCGGCCGGTGGTGGACCGGACGCTGCCGATGGCGGACGCCGCCGAGGCGCACCGGGTGCTGGAGTCCAGCACGCACATCGGGAAGGTGCTCCTGGTCGCACCGTCGGCCGGTGCCTGACCCGCGGAGCGGACAGCCGTAGGCCGACGCCTGACCCGCAGAGCGGACAGGCCGTAGGCCGACGCCTGACCCGTAAAGCGGATACCTGACCCCGTGAACGGGCCGCAGACGCGACGAGGGGCCCGGCGCACACCGTGATGTGCGCGCCGGGCCCCTCGTGGTCGGTCCTCCGACTTCAGGAGGCGGATGAGGCGGAGACGGGGTCTACAGATACGGGCCCGAACGGATCGGGCCGTGCGGGTCCGCGCCGCCTTCCTCGTCCTCGTGTCCTGTGCCGGGCGGCAGGGCGCGGCGCATCTGCTCCAGCTGGGCGCGGGCCGCCATCTGCTGCGCGAACAGCGCCGTCTGGATGCCGTGGAACAGGCCCTCCAGCCAGCCCACGAGCTGGGCCTGGGCGATCCGCAGCTCTGCCTCGGAGGGCACCGACTCCTCGGTGAAGGGCAGGGAGAGCCGCTCCAGTTCCTCGACCAGCTCGGGCGCCAGGCCGTCCTCCAGTTCCTTCACGGAGCTGGCGTGGATCTCCTTGAGCCTGACCCGGCTCGCCTCGTCGAGAGGGGCCGCCCTGACCTCCTCCAGGAGCTGCTTGATCATGCTGCCGATGCGCATGACCTTCGCGGGCTGTTCCACCATTTCCGTCACCGGGACCTCGCGCGACTCGTCGTCACTGGCACCGCCGCCGATAGCCATTCCGTCCTGGCCCACGACAAGGACCTGCGGGTGCTCCTGCGACCGGTCATTCCTCGGCATTTCCATGCCGCCATTGTCTCGCACACACGCCGTACCCCACGTTGGTGCCCCCGAAAACGGAAGATCCACCGTCTTCGGGGGCACCGAAAGCCCACCGCAAGCCTTCCGGCAGCACCGAAAGCCCTCCGGCAGCACTGCCAGCATCGGTACCAGCATCGGTACCAGCATCGGTACCAGCATCGGTACCAGCATCGGTACCAGCACCGCCAGCACCACCAGCGCCGCTCAGCCCGCGCGTCGCGCCAGGGTCAGCCGGGAGCTGGTGAGGCCGGCCGCCAGGAGTCCGGCGAGCACCGGGACGACCAGGGCCAGCAGCCCGACGGTCTCCCACGGCATCACGATCGGCGTGTACGCCGACTCCATCGGATCCTCCCGCATGTCCGCCAGCGCCGCGCGCAGGTCGGTCAGGCGCAGGGCCACGGCGGGCACGAGCCCCGCCGCCGTCCCCAGGAGCACCCCGGTCAGGGCGACGACCAGGCACTGGAAGCCGGACAGCGAACGCCGCACCCCCGGGGCGCGCCCACCGCGCTGAGCGTGGTGAGGTCGGCCTCCGCGTCGGCCTTGGACAGCCCGGTCGTGATGGCCGCCGCGCCCAGGGTCACCACCCCGGCGAAGAGGGCGAGGAGCAGCAGGACCGTGTCGGTGTCGTCGTTCCTGCGGAACGTCTCGTTCGACGTCATCAGGTACGCGCGGTTCCCGGCCTGAGCGAACGCGGCGTGGGTCGCCTGGCTCTCGGCATCCGTGGCATCCCGGTCGAGCGTGTAGAAGCTGCCGTACTCCTCGACGTGCAGGCCGAGCCGTTGTGCGGTCTTCTCCGGCATGACCATCCGGATGCCCGGCGTCGCCGCGTAGCGGTCCGGTGCGACGTAGACCTTCAGCCGGTCGGTGGTGACGCGGGTCTTGCCGGGGTGCAGGGCCCGGTTCTTCTTGTCGCGGTCGTTGTAGGCGTGGGTGGCCTTCAGGGCGATCTCGCCGTTCTTCGCGTACGCCGAGTTGAGCAGGACGGGCGTGCCCTCCGCCAGGGCTTTCGCCGCCGCCGGGTCCTCCAGCTTCACGTACGAGTCGAGCACGTCCGCGCCCCCGACGACGATCTTGTCGCCGCCGGTGCCGAACGCGACCATCGTGTAGTGCTCGTCCATGCAGGCCGGGGAGTTCATCAGCCGCTTGTGCTCGTCGGCCGAGATCCGCAGGGCGAGCTCCTTGGCGCCCTTGCCCTTCAGCGGGCAGGAGTGGCCCTTGCCGGTGGGCTTGACGAGTTCGAGGGTGCCGCAGCCGCTCTCCTCGTCGTAATAGACCATGCAGTCGCTGCCGGCCCAGACCCGGCTGATGTCGGCGCGTGCGCCGCTGACCGGGAAGTTCTGCTCGACGGCGGCCCGGGTGCGCGCCAGTTCGGCGCTGTCGCCGGTGTCGGCGGCCATCAGGGCGACGGTGCCCGGGGTCAGATTGGGCTGGTAGTCGTACGCCTGCTCGGCGGCGTTGCTGCTGGTGTACGTGGCGATGGCGACGCTGCCCGCGACGGCCGCCATCACGGCGGCGACGGCGGGCGCGGTGCGGCCCCGGTTGCGGGCCGCGTCGCGCAGGGCGATGCGGGGCGTCAGCGGGAGCCGTCGGCCGAGCCGGCCGAGGAAGCCGACGATCACCGGGATGCAGCCGAGGACGCCCAGTTCGGCGAGGACGGATCCCCCGGCGACGAGGGCGGTGTCGCCGGCCACCCCGCCGTAGACCGCGACCGCGACGCCGGCCGTGAGCGCGACGACACCGACGACGGGCAGGACGCGGGAGCTGCGGCGGGTGCCGCGCCGGCCGGTGAGCGACTCCAGGACGGACTGGCGGCCCGCGACGATCGCCGGGGCGAGCGCGGCGAGGACGCCGGTGACCAGACCGAGCAGGGCGATGCCGAGGATCTCCCAGGGCCGTACGGTCAGTTCGCCGAAGCGGCTGCCCGTGTAGTCCTCGATCATCGGGCGGAACAGGGCGGTCAGGCCGAATCCGGCGCCGACCCCGGCCACCGCGCCGACCGCGCCGAGCACCGCGCCACCGGCGAGCACCACGGCCCGGACCTGGCCCCTGCTGCCGCCGCAGGAGCCGACCAGGCCGAGCTGCCGACGTGAACGACGGGCGCCCACGGCGAACGCGGGGCCGGCCAGCAGCACGATCTCCAGGACCGCCATGGCGGCCACCGTGAGCACCGCCGCGGTCAGCTCCGTGTCCGTGTCGTACGCCAGGCTCGTCCCGGCCATCGGGACCTCGGAGTCCGGCGGCGGATCCAGGGCGACCTGGCGGGAGACGACCACCACCCCCCTGTCGTTGGCGGCGAGGATGTCCTGCCAGGTCACACCCGCGCCGGGCGGGCCCTGGACCAGCCAGTCCGGGTCGCTCGCCTGGGGTGGCGACACGTTCTTGTCGCGCTCGGCGATCTTCTGCCACGGGGCGATGACCGAGCCGGGGACCGCGTACAGGGAGTCCGCCCGCAGGTCGGCGGGGAGTTCGACCGCTCCGGTGAGGGTGTAGGTCCGGTCGGGGCCGCGCACGGTGACGCGGTCCCCGATGGACAGGCCGGACGCCTCGATGAACTTCTCGGTCGCCGCGATCTCGTTCCCGGCCCGGGGGTAGGCGCCGTCGGTCAGCTCGATCCGGCCGCGCAGCATCGGGTCGGCGATGGACAGTTCGGTGATCTCGGTGTTCGCGATGCCGTGCCGGGTGGTCACCGACGCGGGAACGCTCCGCTCGGTGAGGTGCCGCGACCCCTCGGGGAAGGTGGCGGGCACGTCGACCGGCCGCTCCTGCTCCTCGGGGGTCGGGTCCGGCGCGCCGTCGAGCGGACCCCAGTTGACGCCGTCGGGCATCTGCTGGAGCTTCACCGGGCCCATGCCCGTGGCGGAGAACCGGGCGTCGGCCGCACCCAGTTCACCGGTCAGCTCCTCGGCCCTGGTGGGCAGCGCGCTGCGGTAGGTGAGGTCGGCGGCGGTCACGCCGAGGACCGGCAGGGCGATCATCGCGACGACCAGGGCGCTGCGGCCCTTGGCCCGTACGGCGTCGCGCCGGGCTATGCGGAAGGCGGCGCGCCAGCCGGGGAGCGGGTTCACGTGGCGGCCTCGGCGGTTCCGGCGGAGAGCAGGGAGTCGGCCCCGGTGGACAGCGTCTGATCGACGATCGAGCCGTCCCGGAGGAAGACGACCCGGTCGGCCCAGGCCGCGTACCGGGGCTCATGGGTCACCATGACGCCGGCCGCGCCCTGGTCGCAGCGGGTGCGCAGCAGGGCGAGGACGGCCTCGCCGGTCTCGGAGTCAAGCGCTCCGGTCGGCTCGTCGGCGAGCACGAGGCGCCGGTCGCCGACGAGGGCGCGGGCGATGGCGACGCGCTGCTGCTGGCCGCCGGACATCTCGTCGGGGAAGCGGTCGGCGATCTCCTCCAGCTTCAGCTCGGCCAGCGCGGCGAGGGCCTCCTTACGGGCCTTGCGCACGGAGACGCCGTCGAGTTCGCGGGGCAGCGCGATGTTCTCGGCGGCGGTCAGGGCGGGGATGAGGTTGTAGTCCTGGAAGACGTAACCGACGCTGCGGCGGCGCAGGGCGGCCATCCCCTTGGCGCCGAGGGCGGCGATGTCCTGGCCCTCGATGACCACCTGGCCGCTGGTGGCGGTGTCGAGCCCGCCGGCCAGGGTCAGCAGGGTGGACTTGCCGGAGCCGGAGGGGCCCATCACGGCGACCAGTTCGCCCGGGTGCACGGCGAGCTGGATCCCGCGCAGGGCGTGCACCTCGGCGATGCCGGAGCCGTGGGTACGGGTCAGCGCCCGCAGTTCGAGTACGGGGCTGCCGCCGGGCGTCCCGGAGGACGGCGGGGGCGGGGGTGTGGCGGACGAAGGCATGGCGGGTGGTTCCCCCCTGGGAACGGACGGGGTCAGGTGTGGGCGGCGGTGGGGCCGGGGACGTGGGTGCTGGTGCTGGGGATGTGGGCGGCGGTGCCGGGACGGGCGCCCGTCGGCACCGCGGGAGTCGGCGTCAGCGCCTGGACCGGGTCCGGCCGGCCAGTGAGCGGGCCGGACCGCGGGTGGCCGCGGGGCCGGGCTCGGCGGAGGGTTCGGTCGCGGCGGCCTCGGCAAGGCGGACGAGCCGGGACTCGCAGTGGTCGAGCCAGCGGGCCTCGGCCTCCGCCTGGAAGATCAGCTGCTCCACGACGAGGAGCCAGGCGACCTCGTCCCGGTTGGCCGGGACGTCGGCCAGGGCCTGGGCCTTGAGGCGGGTGTAGTCCTGCATCGCCTTGAGCGTGTGGTGGCGCTGGGACTGGATGACGTCCCGGATGTCGACGCCGGGCGCGCCCACGGCCATGGCGAGCTTGATGGCCAGTTCGTCGCGGGGCGGACTGGTGCGGTCCACGGGCGTCTCGAACCAGGTGCGCAGCTCCGTGCGGCCGTCGTCGGTGATCGCGTAGAGGTCGTGCCCGGCGTCGTCCGAGCCCTCCTGGACGATCATGCCGTCGCGCTCCAGCCGGCTGAGCGTCGTGTAGACCTGCCCGACGTTCAGGGGCCAGGTGGAGCCGGTGCGTGACTCGAACTCGGTGCGGAGCCGGGACCCGTAACGAGGGCCCCGCTCCAGCAGGGCCAGCAGGCCGTGACGAATGGACATACTGAGTATGTATACCGAGTATGTTCGTCCTGGCAAGTCCCGCCGACCCGGTTCGGTGCGACACGACAGAGGGTCGCGACGCTCAGTTCGCCCGGCGCATACGGAAGGCGAGGAAGCCGAGCCCCAGCCCGACCAGCGCGATGCCCGTACCGAGCGAGACCTGCTGCACCCGGCGCACGGACGAGGCGTCCAGAGCCTGTCCTGACCGGGGCCCCGGATCGGTGAAGGCGCTGGGCGGCGGGGTGGAAGCGGGCAGGTCGACCGGGTCCACGAGGTCCGTGCCGGGCTTCTCCTCCGGCACCGGCTCCTCGGCCCGCGCCAGCTCCAGCGGCGTCAGCGAACGCCCGGGACGCGCCTTGCCCGCCCCGGCCTCGCGCCCGGCCAGGGGGGCGGTCGATCCGGATACGGCGGGGGAAGGGGAGGAAGAGGCGGAGGCGGAGTCCGGCGACTCGGCCCCGGGCCCGGCGGGGGCCCCCGCCCCGTGCCCGGTCGCTGCCGGGGAGGACGGGGCCGGACCGGTTCCCGGCGCTCCGGAGACCGGGACGCCGGACCGTACGGGCAGGACGGAGGGGAGCGCCGAGGGGGACGCGGAGCCCGGCGGTACGGGCTGTGCCGCGGCCGGACGGGCGGGGGTCGCGGACGCGGTGGCGGGGCTCGACGCCGCGGGGGCGGAGGCCGTGGCGGTGCGGGGCGGGCCCTCGGGCGCCGGTGCACCGTGGGCGGATCCGCCCAGCGGCCCCAGCGCCGCTCCGGCCGCCGCCATCAGACAGACCGCACACCTCGACGACCACGCGGCCGGAAGTCCTGGAGCCATGAGATCAGCGTCACACGGGCCCCCTCATCCGGCATCCCGGATGCGGTATCCGGAAATACGGGGCCCTGAGAGTGCCCTGATAACGGTCCGGGACGGAGATCAGTGGGCCGTAACGGTCATCCCCGGACACCGCCCGGTCGGACGGTGTCGACGGATGACCGGCGGGTCAGGAGGGCCTGCCGGTGGAGACCTGGAGTTCGAAGTGGGCGCCGCGCTCGGAAACGGCCGCGCCGGAGGACGGGAACTGGCCGACGACCTGGCCCTCGGCGTAGGTGTTGCCCTTCTCCTCGATCTCCTTGATGGTCCATCCCGCGGCGGCCGCACACGCCTTCGCGGACAGGATGTCCTTGTAGACGAAGTTCGGCGCCTGGACCTTCGCCGGGTCGTTGGAGTCCTCGGAGGCGTCCGTGCACTCCGTGCTCTTCATCGTCCGGTTGCGCTCCGGCGGGCGGTACCCCTCCACCTCGCTGGTGCCCGGGTCGCCGCCCTTGCCCGCCTCGTCGTCCTTGTTGCCGTCCTGGAGGGCGATCGCGGTGATCAGGCCGCCGATGGCCAGCAGTGCGACGACGATCGAACCGACGACGACCGGCATGTTCCGCTTGGAGCCGCCGGCGGCCACGCCGCCCACGGCCGTCGAGTGCTGCGGGCTGATCGAGTACGGCGGCGGGGTCTGGTGAGCCGGCGGTCCCGGGGTCTGGTAGCCCTGGGCCTGCGGGTAGCCGTAGCCCGGCGTGGGCGCCGGCTGGCTGTACGGGCCCGGCTGGTGGGGCTGCTGCTGCGGATGCGGCTGGTACGGCGTCTGGACGCTCTGGGGTGCCGGAGTGCTCTGGTCGACCGGCGGGAACACCGCGGAGCCGACACCGGAGCCGCTGTTGGCGGGCCCGCCGCCTGCCACGATAACGGGGGCGCCGGTCCGGCCGCCGGAGGCGTTCAGCACGCGGGCGATCTCGTCGCGCATCGCGGCGGCGCTGGGGAAGCGCTCGTTCGGGTTCTTCTTGAGCGCGCGGGCGACGAGGGCGTCCATCGCCGGGGTGACCGACCGGTTGATGCTGGACGGCGCGACCGGCTCCTCCTGCACATGCGCGTACGCGATGGCCAGCGGCGAGTCCGCGTCGAACGGGAGCCGGCCGGTGAACAGCTGGAAGAGCATGATGCCCACCGAATACAGGTCGGACCGGGCGTCGACGCCGCGGCCGAGGGCCTGCTCGGGGGAGAGGTACTGCGGGGTGCCGACGACCATGCCGGTCTGTGTCATCGAGGTGACACCGGACTGCATGGCACGGGCGATGCCGAAGTCCATGACCTTGACGATGCCGCGCTTGGTCATCATCACGTTGCCGGGCTTGATGTCCCGGTGGACCAGGCCCATCTCGTGGCTGGTCTCCAGCGCGGCGAGCACGTCCGCCGTCACCTTGAGGGCCTTGTCGGCGGGCATCGCGCCATGACTGCGGATGTCGGCGGCCAGCACCGAGCCGAGCGGCTGCCCCTCGACGTACTCCATGACGATGTAGGGCATCAGCGCACCGCCGAGCTCGTCCTCGCCGGTGTCGAAGACGGAGACGATGTTGGTGTGCTGGAGCTTGGCGACGGCCTGCGCCTCGCGTCGGAAGCGCTCGCGGAAGGACTGCTCGCGGCCGAGCTCCGTGTGCAGGGTCTTGATCGCGACCTGGCGGTCGAGGGCGGAGTCGTAGGCCAGGTACACGGACGCCATCCCGCCCTCGCCGAGCAGGTCGCGCAGCTGGTAGCGGCCGCCCGCGACCGCCCCGCCCGCGTAGCGGCCCTGTGCGCCGTCCTGACTCATGACTTGCATCCCCCTCGGCGGCGCGCGGTCGCACGCGGTGTATCCGTCTGACGTGTTTGCGTGCGACGCGGTTCCGTACAACGCGATTACGCGCCAAGTCTGCCGCAGGGGTACGACACGTCAAGCCGGGTGCCCGTTCCGTGACCCTCAGCACAGGAAGCGTCTCGGAAGCGTTACAGGAAACGCATCAAATCCATGTGTAGGACGCGCCGGGCGGTCCGATGATCCTGCCGCAGCGGAACCGTGGTGTCCGGCGGAGGCTGTAGCGTGACGCTGCAATGCAGCAAGGCACCGTGAGAACCCGCGGACGCGCGGACAGATACGACGGCGAGGACTGATGGCACCCGATTCCGAAGCAAACGGCGGCGGAGTTTCGGATGGCTCCGACGCCTGGGGTGTCGGCGGCGTGGTCGGTGACGGGCGTTACCGGATGACCTACCGGCTCGGCCGGGGCGGCATGGCGGAGGTCTACGCGGCGGAGGACGTCCGGCTCGGACGTACGGTCGCGGTGAAGCTCCTCCGCTCCGACCTGGCCGAGGACCCGGTCTCCAAGGCGCGCTTCACCCGCGAGGCACAGTCCGTCGCGGGCCTCAACCACCACGCGATCGTCGCCGTCTACGACTCCGGCGAGGACGTCGTGGGCGGCCAGACCGTCCCGTACATCGTGATGGAGCTGGTCGAGGGCCGCACCATCCGCGACCTGCTCCTGACCGCGGAGGCCCCGCCTCCCGAGCAGGCGCTGATCATCGTCTCGGGGGTGCTCGAAGCCCTCGCGTACTCGCACCAGCACGGCATCGTGCACCGCGACATCAAGCCCGCCAACGTGATCATCACGGACTCCGGCGCGGTCAAGGTGATGGACTTCGGCATCGCCCGCGCGCTGCACGGCGCGCAGTCGACGATGACCCAGACCGGCATGGTCATGGGCACCCCGCAGTACCTCTCCCCCGAGCAGGCGCTCGGCAAGGCCGTCGACCACCGGTCCGACCTGTACGCCACCGGCTGTCTGCTCTACGAACTGCTGGCGCTGCGGCCCCCGTTCACCGGCGAGACCCCGCTCTCCGTGGTCTACCAGCACGTCCAGGACATCCCGGTGCCGCCGTCCGAGGTCTCGGACGTGGTGCCGCCGGAGCTGGACGGGATGGCGATGCGCGCGCTGGCGAAGGACCCGGACGACCGGTTCCAGAGCGCCGAGGAGATGCGCGGGCTCGTCCAGTACAGCCTCCAGATGCTCCAGGTGCAGGGCGGCCACACGGGCACGTGGAACACCGGCCCGGTCGCGCTGCGCGAGGGGGGCCAGACCCCGCCGCACGGGATGTCCGGCTCCACCCGCGCGATGGGCCACCCGACGCACGGGGACACCTCACAGGGCCCGATCCTGCCGCCGTACAACCCGGACGACGGGGGCTACGACGGCGGCGGCCGGCGCTCCGGCGGGCGCGGCAAGATGTGGCTCTTCGTCCTGCTCGCGCTGATCGCGATCGGCGCGGGCGTCGCCTTCGCCGTCAACGCCGCGAAGGACGACGGCGGCAAGAAGGACCCGGTCACGCCGTCCACCTCGGTCAGCCAGTCCGAGAAGGAGAAGCCCTCCCCGTCGCCGTCCGAGGAGGAGGAGAGCGACGAGCCGGAGGACCCGGACACCTCCACCGGCGGCGGTCGGACGCAGCCGAATCCGCCGCCGTACAACCCGGACCCGATCCCGAGCGAGCCCTCGTTCACCCCGTCCCCGGACCCGACCGGCACGGACCCAGGGACCTCGGACGGCAACACCAACGAGGGCAACAGCGGCGAGCCCACCGGTGAGCCGACCGAGCCGACCACCGACCCCGGCACCCCGGGCGGACCCGGCGGCGACGACGAGGGCGGGGCCGGCGACGACGGCGGTACGGGCACGACGCCCGGCGAGACGGCGCTCGGCGCCACCACGACGGGATAACCACCACCGCACCACCGCACCACCTCTGAGCCCGGCGTGCGCCCTCGTGGCGCGCGCCGGGCTCACGCGGTGGTGCACCGCTTCACTCCGTGAAGGCCGCGCACACCGCTTCGTACTCCCGTGTCCACCACACCGCCAGGGCCGACACCGCGGGGAACTGCGGGTCGGCCCTGCGGTCGTGGAGGCGGTAGCGCCAGCGGAGTATCCAGAAGTCGTTGAGCCGCTCCCACCACACCCGGTGCACGGCGGCCGCCAGCTCGGCGGCCCCCGCCCCCGCGGCCCGCCGGTACGCGCGGGCGTACGCCCGTACCTTGGCGAGGTCCAGCTCCCCGGCCGGGCGGACGAAGAAGATTGCCGCCGCCCGCACAGCCTCCTCGGCGCGCGGCTGTACGGCC
Source organism: Streptomyces sp. MGP-P1 (assembly GCF_057766565.1). Taxonomy (NCBI): domain Bacteria; kingdom Bacillati; phylum Actinomycetota; class Actinomycetes; order Kitasatosporales; family Streptomycetaceae; genus Streptomyces; species Streptomyces sp. MGP-P1. Next base: position 1,118,312 of record NZ_JBYMEM010000005.1, read on the forward strand.
AGCCGGTCCCAGTCCACGATCGCGACCGGGTCGGCGCCCCGGTAGAGCAGGTTCAGCGGGTGGAAGTCCCCGTGCACCCAGCCGGTGGCGGGCCCGTCCGGCGTCGGCGGCCGGCGGTGGGAGTGCTGTTCGAGCAGGGCGCGGCGCTCCACGAGCCGGTGCACGGCGAGTTCGTCGAAGGCGTCGCGGGGGGCGTCCCGCCCGCCCTGCCCGCGCGCGGCGGCCAGCAGGTCGTCGATCAGCGCGAAGGTGTCGGCGGCGTCCGGGCTGCGGTGGACCGGCGGCGCGGGCGGACTCGCCGGATGCGGGCCGTCGCGCGGCGCCATCACCTGCTCCAGGCCGGTGTGCACGGTCCCCAGGAGCGCACCGAGCCGACGCGACTGGGAGAGGGTCAGCTCGGAGCCGACCCGGTGGAGTCCGTCGACCCAGGGGTGCAGGGCGTAGCACCGTTCGCCGATCACCGTGACGGTGTCGCCCAGGGCGTCCGTCAGGGGCGGGACGACGGGAACGCCTAGTGACTGTAGGCGCTGGGTGGCACGGTGCTGACGCACGATCGCGGCGCGTTCGCCGCTGGGGTCGCCCAGGTGCCTCTTGTCGAGATGGTGCTTGAGGAAGTAGGACCCGCTCGTGGTGGAGACGCGGTATCCGTGGTTCAGCAGGCCCTTGGTGATCGGCTCGCAGGCGAGCGGCTCGCCCACGTTCGGGTAACGGCGCAGCACCTCGCCGACCGGGGGAACAGGTGGACGGGTGACATATGAGCGCGGCACTTACCAGATGTTAGATCACTCTGCGTGGCCGCTCGGCGGAGTTGCGGTCACGCCCGGAGGTGCGCTAAGGCCGTCTGGAAGGCCTGGATGCCTCAGAACTTCAGCGTGTGCTCCGTGACGAAGTGCGGATCGACCCGGAGGTAGGCCGGCGCGAAGGGCTCCCCGTTGACGGAGACGGGCGCGACGCCGAACAGCCGCTCCTGCTCGGGGCAGGGGTGCACGATCTCGGCGGGGCCGGTGAACTGCACCGACCACAGGTCGCCGCCGTCGCCGGAGGCTGTGCCGTTGTAGTTGTGCGCGTCGTTGTAGTTGTCCGCGCCGTACGCGACGACGCTCCCGTCGCATGCCTCGTGGTGGCCGAAGCCGCTGTGCATCCGGAGCAGGATGCGGCCGTCGCACACGATGTGCCGGGCCACCGTCAGGAACGGCAGGGCCCGCATGCTGGTCGCGAGGCGGCCGTACGGGACGCGGCGGAGCAGCTCGATGGGCGCCGCTCCCCGGATCGGCTCGGCCCGCTCGATCGTGCCGGTCGCGGGGGACCCGACCGTGCCGGCCGGGGCCCGCCGGATCGTCCCGGTCGCGGGGAGTTCGTCGAAGGACATGGATTCCACTGTCCCCCGGCCGTAGGGGCCGCGTAAGAGTCGCCTGCCCCGGCCGGCCCGGGACCAAAGTCCCTGTGGGGAGCGGGGAGGCTCAGCGGCGCTCGGCCTGGAGCCGCGCGACGTACGCGGCGGCCTGCGAGCGGCGCTCCATGCCCAGCTTGGACAGCAGGCTGGAGACGTAGTTCTTGATGGTCTTCTCGGCGAGGTGCAGACGCTCCCCGATGACCCGGTTGGTCAGGCCCTCACCGATCAGGTCCAGGATCTTGCGTTCCTGTTCGGTGAGGCCGGCGAGCTTGTCGTCGCCCTTGCCGCTGCCGCCGTCGCGCAGCCGCTCCAGCACCCGGGCGGTGGCCACCGGGTCCAGCAGGGATTTTCCGGCCGCCACGTCCCGTACGGCATTCAGCAGTTCATTGCCGCGGATCGCCTTCAGCACATATCCCGAGGCGCCCGCCATGATCGCGTCGAAAAGCGCCTCGTCATCGGCGTACGAGGTGAGCATCAGGCATTTGATGTTCTCGTCCTGGGAACGGACTTCCCGGCACACCTCCACCCCGCTGCCGTCCGGCAGCCGCACGTCGAGCACTGCCACGTCGGGACGCGTCGCCGGGATCCGCACCAGGGCGTCCGCGGCCGTACCGGCCTCGCCGACGACCTCGATGTCCGCCTCGACGGAGAGGAGCTCATGGACGCCACGCCGGACGACCTCGTGATCATCGAGCAGAAATACCGTGATTTTTCCATCTTCGCGCACGATCGCAGTCTCACACACTCGCCTCTCCTCCGCTCTTCCCTGGCGCTGATCCGCGGGATAACGTGCCGTTGTTCCGGCGGCCCGCAAGGCTGCTTTCAGTGCCCTGACCAGCAGAGGTTCGCGATTTTTTCGATTTACTTGGAAATCCAAGCAAAATCGCAGGTCAGATAGGGTTTCGCAGTTCTGCGACGCTGTGGGTAACGTGCCTATGACAGGGCACTCGCCGGGGCACCTGTCACGCCTGACTCCGGCCGACCGGCACCCACCCCGTGCACGGCTCCGGATCCAGGCGAGCCGCACTGGTCCCCGGCAGACCCCGGGGGCCGGACCGACGGAGGAGCACGCACGTGACCGTGGAGAGCACTGCCGCCGCGCGTAAACCGCGACGCGCCAGTAAGCGGACCAGCGCCGCGAAGAAGCCGCAGAGTTCCGAGCCCCAGCTCGTACAGCTGCTGACGCCCGAGGGCGAGCGCGTCGAGCACCCGGACTACAGCATCGACCTGAGCGCCGACGAGCTGCGCGGCCTGTACCGGGACATGGTCCTCACCCGACGCTTCGACGCCGAGGCGACCGCCCTCCAGCGCCAGGGCGAGCTGGGCCTGTGGGCCTCGCTGCTCGGCCAGGAGGCCGCCCAGATCGGCAGCGGCCGGGCCCTGCGCGACGACGACTACGTCTTCCCGACCTACCGGGAACACGGGGTCGCCTGGTGTCGCGGCGTCGACCCGACCAACCTGCTCGGCATGTTCCGCGGGGTGAACCACGGCGGCTGGGACCCGAACAGCAACAACTTCCACCTGTACACGATCGTCATCGGCTCCCAGACGCTGCACGCCACCGGCTACGCCATGGGCGTCGCCAAGGACGGCGCGGACTCCGCCGTGATCGCGTACTTCGGTGACGGGGCCTCCAGCCAGGGCGACGTCGCCGAGTCGTTCACCTTCTCCGCGGTCTACAACGCCCCGGTCGTCTTCTTCTGCCAGAACAACCAGTGGGCCATCTCCGAGCCCACCGAGCGCCAGACCCGTGTGCCGCTCTACCAGCGCGCCCAGGGCTACGGCTTCCCCGGCGTCCGGGTCGACGGCAACGACGTCCTCGCGTGCCTCGCCGTCACCCGCTCCGCGCTGGAGCGCGCGCGCCGGGGCGAGGGCCCGACCCTCGTCGAGGCGTTCACCTACCGGATGGGCGCCCACACCACCTCCGACGACCCGACGAAGTACCGGGCCGACGAGGAGCGGGCCGCGTGGGAGGCCAAGGACCCGATCCTTCGGCTGCGCGCGTACCTGGAGAAGGGGAAGCTCGCGGACGGGGCCTTCTTCACCGCGCTGGACGAGGAGAGCGAGACCCTCGGCAAGCGGGTGCGGGAAGCGGTGCGTGCGATGCCCGACCCGGACCCGATGGCCCTGTTCGAGCACGGTTACGCCGACGGCAACTCCCTCGTGGACGAGGAGCGGGCCCAGTTCGCCGCCTATCAGGCATCGTTCGCCGATTCCGCCGAGGAGGGCAAGTAGCCATGGCCGTGGAAAAGATGTCCATCGCGAAAGCGCTCAACGAGTCGCTCCGCCTCGCCCTCGACAACGACCCCAAGGTCCTCATCATGGGTGAGGACGTCGGCAAGCTCGGCGGCGTCTTCCGTATCACCGACGGACTCCAGAAGGACTTCGGCGAGGACCGGGTGATCGACACCCCGCTCGCCGAGTCCGGCATCGTGGGCACGGCGATCGGCCTGGCCCTGCGCGGCTACCGCCCGATCGTCGAGATCCAGTTCGACGGCTTCGTCTTCCCCGCGTACGACCAGATCGTCACGCAGCTCGCCAAGATGCACGCCCGCGCGCTCGGCAAGATCAAGCTGCCGGTCGTCGTGCGCATTCCGTACGGTGGCGGCATCGGCGCGGTCGAGCACCACAGCGAGTCCCCCGAGGCGCTCTTCGCGCACGTCGCGGGGCTCAAGGTGGTCTCGCCGTCCAACGCGAGCGACGCCTACTGGATGATGCAGCAGGCCGTCCAGAGCGATGACCCGATCATCTTCTTCGAGCCCAAGCGGCGTTACTGGGACAAGGGCGAGGTCGACACCGAGTCCATCCCCGGCCCGCTCCACAAGGCCGTGACCGTCCGCGAGGGCAGCGACCTCACGCTCGTCGCGTACGGGCCGATGGTGAAGGTCTGCGTGGAAGCGGCCGCGGCCGCCCAGGAGGAGGGCAAGTCGATCGAGGTCCTGGACCTGCGCTCGATGTCCCCGATCGACTTCGACGCCATCCAGACGTCGGCGGAGAAGACCGGCCGGGTCGTGGTCGTCCACGAGGCGCCCGTCTTCTACGGCTCCGGCGCGGAGATCGCCGCCCGGATCACCGAGCGCTGCTTCTACCACCTCGAAGCGCCCGTGCTGCGGGTCGGTGGCTACCACGTCCCCTACCCGCCGGCCCGGCTGGAGGACGAGTATCTGCCCGGCCTGGACCGGGTGCTCGACGCCGTCGACCGCTCGCTGGCGTTCTGAGGAGAGGGTTCGTGACGACGATGACCGAAACGTCTGCTCGCTTCCGTGAGTTCAAGATGCCCGACGTGGGCGAAGGACTGACCGAGGCCGAGATCCTCAAGTGGTTCGTCCAGCCCGGCGACACCGTCACCGACGGCCAGGTCGTGTGCGAGGTCGAGACCGCGAAGGCGGCCGTCGAGCTGCCGATCCCGTTCGACGGGGTGGTGCACGAGCTGCGCTTCCCCGAGGGCACGACCGTCGACGTCGGCCAGGTGATCATCGCGATCGACGTGGCCCCGGGCAGCGGCGACGCGCCTGACCCGGCCGCCGCCCCGGCCCAGGAGCCGGTGGAGGAGCCCGAGGCGGAAGCCGAGCCGAAGGGCCGTACCCCGGTCCTGGTGGGCTACGGCGTCGCCGAGTCCTCCACCAAGCGCCGCCCGCGCAAGGGGGCGTCGGCCGCTCCGGAGGCCGCCGCCGTCGCGGCGGCGGTGCAGGCCGAGCTGAACGGCCACGCGGGGCCGGCTGCTGCTCCCGCTGCCGCCCCCGCACCGGCCCCCGCTCCTGCGGTGCCGGCTCAGGGTGGTGCGCCGGACGGAGGCCGTCCGCTGGCCAAGCCCCCGGTCCGCAAGCTCGCCAAGGACCTGGGCATCGACCTGGCGACGGTGGTGCCGACCGGCAGGGACGGCATCATCACCCGCGAGGACGTCCACGCGGCGGCGGCCCCGGCCGCCACGACTCCGGTGGCTGCCCCGGCCCCCGCGCAGGCGGCCCCCGAGGCCCAGGCAGCCGCCGTGGCCTCCGACTCCGCCCGGGAGACCCGTATCCCGGTCAAGGGCGTCCGCAAGGCCATCGCGCAGGCGATGGTGGGCAGCGCGTTCACCGCGCCCCACGTCACCGAGTTCGTCACGGTCGACGTGACGCGCACGATGAAGCTCGTGGCCGAGCTGAAGGAGGACAAGGACATGGCGGGGGTGCGGGTCAACCCGCTCCTGATCATCGCCAAGGCCCTCCTCGTCGCGATCAAGCGGAACCCCGAGGTCAACGCCGCCTGGGACGAGGCCAACCAGGAGATCGTGCAGAAGCACTACGTCAACCTGGGCATCGCGGCGGCCACCCCGCGCGGTCTGATCGTGCCGAACATCAAGGACGCGCACGACAAGACGCTGCCGCAGCTCGCGGCGGCCCTGGGTGAGCTGGTCGCCACGGCCCGGGACGGCAAGACGTCCCCGGCGGCGATGGCGGCCGGCACGGTGACCATCACCAACGTCGGCGTCTTCGGCGTCGACACCGGTACGCCGATCCTCAACCCGGGCGAGTCCGCGATCCTGGCGGTCGGCGCGATCAAGCTCCAGCCCTGGGTCCACAAGGGCAAGGTGAAGCCGCGTCAGGTCACCACGCTCGCCCTGTCGTTCGACCACCGCCTGGTCGACGGCGAGCTGGGCTCCAAGGTGCTGGCCGACGTGGCGGCGATCCTGGAGCAGCCGAAGCGCCTGATCACCTGGGCCTGACGGGAAAACGGACAAAGGGTGCGGCCACCGGCGGTGGCCGCACCCTTCTGTCGTGTCCAGCTGTTGTGTCCAGCCGTTTGTATCCGGTGCCGGATCAGTCGCGCTGTGCGCCCGGGGGCAGCGTGCGCAGCTGCATGGTCGACGCGGTGGCGGAACCGAAGCCGTAGTCCAGCAGCTTGGCCGCGTCGTTGTAGCGGTCGGTGCCGTTCAGGATGACGCCGACGTACGTCTTGTCGCCCCGGGTGGCGGCGAAGATGAGGCAGGGACCTGCCGCGGTGCCGGTGCCGGTCTTGATGCCGACGGCGCCGCTGTAGGAGCCGAGCAGCTTGTTGGTGTTGTACCAGGTGTACGTGCGCAGCGCCCCGGTGCTGGTCGTCACGGGGGTCACGTACTTGGTGGTGCTCATGATGCCGCGCAGAGTCGAGCCCCGCATCGCGTAGCTGGCGAGCTGCGCAAGATCTCGCGGGGTCGAGTAGTTGTTCCCGGTCGACGAAATGCCGTCGAACGAGTCGAACGCGGTGTTGGTCATCCCGAGCGATGCGGCCTTCTTGTTCATCTGGCCGATGAACTGCTTGGTCCGGGCGGCCCGGGTAGTGCCCACGCCGTAGGCGTCAGCGAGCGCGTACGCCGCGTCGCAGCCGGACGGAAGCATCAGGGCATGGAGCAGCTGACGGACCGTGGCCTTGTCACCGGTCTTCAGATCCGCCGTGCTGGCGCCCTCGGCCGTGACGTAGTCGCGGTAGGTCTGCGAGATGGTCACCTTGCGGGACAGATCGACGCCGGGGGTGTTGAGGACCACGGCGGCGGTCATGACCTTGGTGGTGCTGGCCATCTGCCGCTTGATGTCAGCGGCCTTGCCGTACTTTTTGGCGCCGGTTGTCCTGTCCTGCAGGAACGCTCCCTTGGCGCTGAGCGTCGGCAGGGGGACAGCGGCCTGGGCGGGCGATGAGAGAGGCGTGACCGCAAGCATCACGCCACCGGATACGACGGCTGCGACGACAGAGTTGCGCAGACGCCTGCTGCGGGCCTTGTGACCAGTCTTGGGGCGGGCCTTGTGGCTCGATATCAATGAACGCTCCGAGTTCGCGAATGCATTGAGGGACCGGGACTATGGAGAGGTCCCGATACGAGACTCATGAGCGGCCCGCAAGGATGTACGCAGACAGGGCAGAGAATCTGTCCGCGAACCCGTGATGCGTGGGCCCGCGCGACGACCGCGCGGGCCCACAGGTCTTTTCGTCTGTCCCGGGACAGACCAACCTAGAGGTTGAAGCCGTAGTCCATCAGCTTCTTCGCGTCGGCGGTGCGGTTCGCCTCGGAGGACGACGTCAGCACCGTGCCGATGACCGTCTTGCCCTTGCGCGTCGCGGCGAAGACCAGGCAGTACTTGGCGGTCGGACCGGAGCCGGTCTTGACGCCGACGGCACCGCTGTAGCTGCTGAGCAGCTTGTTGGTGTTGCTCCACGACATGTAGCGGTAGCCACCGCTCTTGGTGGTGACCTTCTGCTTCGTCGACTTGGTCTTGACGATCGAGCGGAACGTGGAGTTCTTCATCGCCTTGCTGGCGATCTTCGTCAGGTCACGGGGCGTCGAGTAGTTGTTGCCGCCCCCTATGCCGTCGAACGAGTCGAAGCGGGTGTTCTTCAGCTTGAGGCTCTTCGCCGTGGCGTTCATCTTGCCGATGAACGACTTCACGCGGGCCGCACGGGTTGTACCCGAGCCGAACTTGTCGGCCAGGGCGTACGCGGCGTCGCAGCCGGAGGGGAGCATCAGGCCGTAGAGGAGCTGGCCCACGGTGGGCTTGTCGCCGACGATGAGCCGGGCGGACGAGGCGTTCTTCTTGACGATGTAGTCGCTGTACGCCTTCTGGACCGTGACCTTGGATTTCAGGTTCACGTTCTTCTGCGACAGGACCACCAGCGCCGTCATGATCTTGGTGGTGGAACCCGTGGCACGACGAGTGTCCGCGGACTTGGTGAAGAGGGTCTTGCCGGTGCCGTCGTTCATCACGAAGCCGCCCTTGGCGACGATCTTCGGAGTCGGCGGCGTGGCGGCGTGCGCCGTGGAGGCGAAGGCGCTGCCCGCGAGTACCGCACCGGCGGTGAGCGTCACGGTGGCCGTGACGGTGACGCGATTGATGCGCTTGATGCCGATATTCAACTGAACGCTCCAAATGCCCCTGATATGCGGCCACATAAGGGTGCCGCTCGGAGGTGAGACTCCTGAGGGCGGGCAATGGATGTGTTACTGATCGGGTGAATTTGCGCAGGCTTGACCATGAGCCGTCGGGGCGCAGCAACCCTTGCCCCGCCAGGCCTCGCGCCCCTCCTTGACGGCGAGGCCGGCGATGGCGAGGGCGGCGACCGGGTCGGCCCAGGACCAGCCGAGCGTGGCGTTGAGGAGCAGTCCGACCAGCAGGACGGCGGACAGGTAGGTGCACAGCAGGGTCTGCTTCGAGTCCGCGACGGCGGAGGCGGACCCGAGCTCGCGTCCAGCGCGTCGTTGGGCGGCCGACAGGAACGGCATGACCGCCAGCGAGAGGGCGGCGATGACGATGCCGAGGGGGGACGGTTCGGCCTCTCCGGTCCCGGTCAGTGCCCGGACCGCGTCGACGGCGACGTACGCGGCGAGCGCGAAGAACGATACGGAGATGATCCGGAGGGTGATTTTCTCCCTGCTCTCGCGCACCGCGTGCTCCCGGGCGGAGAACTGCCAGGCGACGGCGGCGGCGGAGGACACCTCGATGACGGAGTCCAGGCCGAAGCCGATCAGGGCGCTGGAGGAGGCGATCGTTCCGGCGGTGAGGGCGACCGCCGCCTCGATGACGTTGTAGGCGATGGTGACCGCGACCAGGAGCCGTATCCGGCGGGCGAGCGCGTCCCGGCGGGTCGGGGAGGGGCCGAGGGAGAGCGTGGCCATCAGCAGCAGCCCTTCGTCTCCGCGTCCGGGCAGGTGCGGTCCGACTCGACGGCCACCACCGCGGAACGCAGGTCGTCCAGGGCGCGGCCGAGCCGTTCGTCGGCCAGTTCGTAGCGCGTCCGGCGACCGTCCGGCACGGTGACGACGAGGCCGCAGTCCCGCAGGCAGGCCAGGTGGTTGGAGAGCCGGGTGCGCGAGATGCCCAGCGCGTCGGCGAGGTCGGAGGGGTACGCCGGGGCCTCGCGGAGCGCGAGCAGCAGGCGGCAGCGGATCGGGTCGGCGAGCGCGCGGCCGAACCGCGCGAGGACCTCGATGTCGGAGGCGACGGTCAGCATGGGAGTGACGGTACAGGAGATCCTGAATTCAGAGAATCCTGAATCGATGGGTTCTTTGGGTCGCCCCATCGAAGGTCCAGAATTCGGACGCCGCTCCCACATGCGTCCATGTTGTATCTATGCTGTGCGCATGCCTGCCGCACCTGCCGCCCCCGTACAGCCGCCGACCGCCTCCCTCAAGCGCCCGCCCGCCGCCGAGCGCGTCTACACGCACATCAAGGAAGCCGTCCTGGACCGCCGCTACGAGGGCGGGACCCTGCTCACCGAAGGGGATCTCGCGGACGCGGTCGGCGTCTCGCGGACGCCGGTGCGCGAGGCGCTGCTGCGGCTGGAGGTCGAGGGGCTGATCAAGCTCTACCCGAAGAAGGGCGCCCTCGTGCTCGCCGTCTCCGCGCAGGAGATCAAGGATGTGGTGGAGACCCGGCTGCTGGTCGAGGAGTTCGCCGCGCGCAAGGCGGTTCCCGCGTCCCCGCAGTTGATCGCCCGGCTGGAGCAGTTCCTGGAGGAGCAGCGGCAGTTGGCGGAGGACGGGGACCTGGCCGCCGTGGCCGTCAAGGACCGCTGTTTCCACGCCGAGATCGTGAAGAACGCCGGCAACGAGATCCTCTCCCGCCTCTACGACCAGCTGCGCGACCGTCAGCTGCGGATGGGCGTCGCGGTGATGGAGGCCCACCCGGGCAGGATCGAGGCCAACATCACCGAGCACGGTGAGCTGCTGGAGGCGATCCGCGCCGGGGACGCCGACGGGGCGGCCCTGGTCGTGCGCCGTCACGTCAGCCGGGTGCGGGTGCTGGTGCGGGGGGAGGACCGGTGAGCTCGGCGGCCGCGCCCACTCTGTCCCTGCCCGGTGACCCGCCCGGCGGCCGGCGTGCCGGCTGGATCTGGGGCATCGGTGTCGCCGTCTACTTCGTCGCGATCATCTTCCGTACGAGCCTGGGCGTCGCCGGACTCGATGCTGCCGACCGGTTCGACGTCAGCGCCTCGGCGCTGTCCACGTTCTCGATCCTCCAGCTCCTCGTCTACGCGGGCATGCAGATACCCGTCGGCCTGATGGTCGACCGGCTCGGCACCAAGAAGGTCCTCACCATCGGGGCCGTTCTCTTCACCGTCGGGCAGATCGGCTTCGCGCTCTCCCCGTCGTACGGCATGGCGCTGGCGGCCCGCGCGCTGCTCGGCTGCGGTGACGCGATGACGTTCATCAGCGTGCTGCGGCTCGGCAGCCGCTGGTTCCCGGCCCGGCGCGGACCGCTGATCGGTCAGGTCGCGGCGCTGTTCGGGATGGCGGGCAACCTCGTCTCGACGCTGTTCATCGCGCGGGCGCTGCACAACTACGGCTGGACCGCGACGTTCGTCGGCAGCTCGCTGGCCGGTGTCCTGGTGCTGGTTCCGCTCCTGCTGTTCCTCAAGGACCACCCCGAGGGCCACGAGCCGCCGCCCGCCGAGCACGCCGGGGCCGTGTACGTCCGCCGGCAGATCGCCGACGCCTGGCGGGAGCCGGGGACCCGGCTCGGGATGTGGGTGCACTTCACCACCCAGTTCCCGGCGATGGTGTTCCTGCTGTTGTGGGGGATGCCGTTCCTGGTCGAGGCGCAGGGGCTGAGCCGGGGCACGGCGGGCACGCTGCTCACCCTGGTGGTGCTGTCCAACATGGTGGTGGGGCTCGTCTACGGGCAGATCATCGCCCGCCACCACGAGGCACGGGTTCCCATTGCGCTGGGCACGGTGGCCACGACGGCCCTCCTCTGGGCGTCCGCGATCTTCTACCCGGCCGACCACACGCCGATGTGGCTGCTGGTCGTCCTGTGCGTGGTGCTCGGCGCCTGCGGACCGGCCTCGATGGTCGGCTTCGACTTCGCCCGGCCGGCCAATCCGCCCGAGCGGCTGGGCACCGCCTCCGGAATCGTCAACATGGGCGGTTTCATCGCCTCGATGACCACCCTGTTCGCCGTCGGGGTCCTGCTGGACGCCACGGGCGACAACTACCGCGCCGCGTTCGCCTCGGTCTTCGTCCTGGAGGCGCTCGGCGTCACCCAGATCCTGCGGCTGCGCCGCCGGGCGGCGCTCAGGGAGCGTGAGCACCACGTGGTGAGCCGCGTCGAGGCCGTGCACGTACCGGCGTAACCGTCTCCCTCGCGCTCGGCGGCGCGCCCGTCGCCCATGGTCCGGGACGGGCACCGCCGGGGGCCGGGGCGGTGCTACGAGGTCACGAGGTCAGGGCGTCACGGGGTCACGGCGAAGTTGTCCAGGATCGCGGTGGCCAGCTCCTGGTCACCCTCGACCTTGAGGCGGTCGGCGACCGCCGTGTGACGGACCCGGCCGCAGGCGAGCCGGACGTACGTCTCCCAGTCCAGCGACAGCGTCACGGCGGGGCCGAGCGAGGGCGCGCCGTCCACGGAACCGCGGCCCTCCGCGTCGACCCGTACCGTCCGCAGGAACTCCACCGGCCCGTGCACGTCGAAGACGACCGCCGAATTCGCGGGGCGCCGGCCTTCTTGGCCACCACCTTCGGCAGCCCGGCGAGCAGCATGTCCCGGGTGATCAGGGCGCCGGGAGAGTCCAGGTTGCCGGGCTGCCCGAGCGTGGCGCGCAGGTCCTGCTCGTGCACCCAGACGTCGAACGCCCGCAAATTCAGCGCTGTTTCGAGGGTCTGCTCGGCGCCCAGCGGCGCGCGGACCTTGGTCTCGGGGCTGCGCGACTCGTTGCGGATCTGGCGGGCCCGGCGGATGAGGACGTACTCCAGCTCGGAGGTGATCTCCGGGGAGGTGTGGTGCCGCCGGACGTCGACCTGCATCTCCATGTAGCGGGCGAAGTCGCTCTGTACGTGGTAGAGGTCGCGCGGCAGGGTGTGGATCGGCCGGGGATCGCCGAGCATCTCGCACTCCATGCCGATGACGTGCGACACGATGTCGCGCACCGACCATCCCGGGCAGGGCGTTCGGCGGTTCCACTCGCCCTCGGGGAGGGGCTTCACCAGCTCGGCTATCGCCTCGATGGAGTGGGTCGCGGCGTCGGTGTAGGGCTGGAGGCTGGGATGGACGGTCACGGGACCCCTCGTGCGGTTCTGCGGTGCATGGGCTGGAGAGCAGGAGTGCTGGCGGATGGGCTGGCACTGACGGCGCTGTCGGCGAGCTGCGTGGGAGGTTCGACCGCCGGACCCACCGGCGGTGGGTCCAAGTTACGCTGCGAGCAGGCACCCCGGCAGTGCTTTGGTGTGACGATCGTAGGCCCGTGTTGACGGCTCGAATGCCAGGACGGTGGTAGTGTGCGCGCCTCGCTCATCCAGATCGCAGTGGACCCGGACGAATCCGTCGATGCCCGCAGGGCACGAGCGGCCTCGTTGGTCGTCGCCCAGCGCGGCGCTGACCTGGTGGTTCTCCCTGAACTATGGCCGGTCGGGGCGTTCGCCTACACCGCCTTCGAGGCGGAGGCCGAGCCCCTGGAGGGCCCCACGCACGAGGTGATGGCGAAGGCCGCCGCCGAGGCCGGGACCTGGCTGCACGCCGGCTCCTTCGTCGAACGGGCGGCCGACGGCACCCTTTTCAACACCAGCCTGGTCTTCTCGCCCCAGGGCGAGCGCACGGCCGTCTACCGCAAGATCCACCGCTTCGGCTTCGACAAGGGCGAGGCGGCGATGATGGGCGCGGGCGAGGAGCTGGTGACCGTCGCCCTGCCCGACACCACCCTGGGCCTCGCCACCTGTTACGACCTGCGCTTCCCCGAACAGTTCCGGGGGCTCGTCGACGCGGGCGCCGAGACGCTGGTCGTCGCGGCGGGCTGGCCCGAGCGCCGCCGCTCCCACTGGACGCTCCTCGCGCAGGCCCGTGCCGTGGAGAACCAGGCGTACGTGCTCGCCGTCGGCACGGCGGGCACCCACGGCGATATCCAGCAGGCCGGGCACAGCATCGTCGTCGACCCGTGGGGCGAGGTGCTGGCCCAGGCGGGCGCGGACGAGGAGGTCCTGACCGTCGAGCTGGACCCGGCGAAGGTGCACGAGACCCGGGAGCAGTTCCCGGCTCTGAAGGACCGCCGGCTGGGGCTCGCGTCGCCGCTCTGAGGGCTGCCCGGTGCGGGCGGGCGGGACGCCCTGTCTACAGTGAGCGCCATGGCTGAACACGGCGTCGCCGAATCGACGTTGCTCCGTGGCACGGCGATCTTCGCCGCATCGGTCACGGTCGTCCTCTACCTGTTCGGCCTGCTCCTAGCCGGCCTCGCGGTCAGCGAGGTCGGCTCTGGAGCGGACTCGACGCCCATGCACCAGTGCCGCTACGCGCTCGACCGGCCGGAAGGCGCCTTGGTGGAGGCGCACCAGATACGGTTCCTCCCGCTGCGCGTCCTGTGCCGCACCACCGACGGCAGGGAGTTCACCAGCAGGGTCGTCCCCTCCTGGCTCAACCCGGCCCTCGCGGTCTCCTTCGCGGCTACCGTCGCCTTCGCGGCGGCGGCCTTCGTCCAGGCGGACCGACGGGCGGCCGCGCGACAGGCGGGATGAGCTACTGCCGCACCAGGCCGCCCGGGCTCCACGTTTCACGTGAAACAACGAACTCTCGCGTCCGGGCGGGCGCTCAGTCCTCACGAGCGGGCAGGCGCTCAGCCCTCGTTCTCCTTGTCCGACAGCACGATCACGCACATCGCCACCGCGATGAGCAGCGCGGTGTCGGCGTCGTCGCGGACGACGTCGATGCCGTACGTGTCCCGGAGGGTCAGCCAACGGCGCGAGATCTGGGCCAGCAGCTCACCGTCGTACTCGATGGCGAACTCGCGGTCCAGGATCCTGCCGCTGACGTCCAGCTCCGTGCCGTCCACCAGCGTCACCCGGTAGTGGTTGCGGAGCAGCGACAGCCGCTTGCGCTTGACCTTGGCCAGCTCCTCGCCACCCCGCTCGATGAGCATCGTGTCGCGCAGGCTGACCAGCTTCTGCCGCAGCTCGACCAGGACCCGGCCGTCGGCGTCCTTCAGCTCGAAGGTGTCGCGCAGCCGCATCGCCTTGCCGTCGACCAGGAAGACCTTGCGGCCCCCGTCGTCCTCGATCCAGTAGTCGTCGCCGATGGAGAACAGCCGCTCACGTACGAGGAGTCTCATGTGCCACAGGTTCCCCCGGGGTCCTGCGGAATGCGTGCAGGCGGTCACGGTGTTGACTGGTGGCATGGCATCACGTGCACGCGTCCGCGCTCCCGAACTCATCGGCAAGGGCGGCTGGCTCAATACAGGCGACCGGCAGTACACCCTCGCTGACCTGCGGGGCCGCATCGTCATCCTCGACTTCTGGACGTTCTGCTGTGTGAACTGTCTGCACGTCCTGGACGAGCTGCGCGAGCTGGAGGAGAAGCACCGCGACACCGTGGTGATCATCGGCGTCCACTCGCCGAAGTTCGTCCACGAGGCCGAGCACCAGGCCGTCGTTGACGCCGTCGAGCGCTACGAGGTCCACCACCCCGTCCTCGACGACCCCGAGCTGGCCACCTGGAAGCAGTACGCCGTACGCGCCTGGCCGACGCTCGTCGTGGTCGACCCCGAGGGCTACGTCGTCGCCCAGCACGCGGGCGAGGGCCACGCGCACGCCATCGAGAAGCTCGTCGAGGAGCTGGAGGCAGAGCACGCCGCCAAGGGCACGCTCCGCCGCGGCGACGGCCCCTACGTGGCGCCCGAGCCCGTCGCCACGCATCTGCGCTTCCCCGGCAAGGCCCTGCTGCTGCCGGACGGGGGCTTCCTGGTCTCCGACACCACCCGGCACCGCCTCGTCGAGCTGGACGCCGACGGCGAGACCGTACGCCGCCACTTCGGCACGGGCGAACGCGGTCTGCACGACGGCGGCCCGGACGAGGCCCGCTTCAGCGAACCGCAGGGGCTCGCCGTGTTGCCCGACGGCCGGGTCGCCGTCGCGGACACGGTCAACCACGCCATCCGCGCCCTGGACCTCACGACCGGTGCGACCAGCACCCTCGCCGGGACCGGCCGCCAGTGGTGGCAGGGGACGGCGACCAGCGGCCCGGCGCGCGAGGTGGACCTCTCCTCGCCGTGGGACATCGCCTGGTTCGGCGGCCGGCTGTGGATCGCCATGGCGGGCGTGCACCAGCTGTGGACGTACGACCCGGAGAGCGCGACCGTACGCGTCGCCGCCGGGACCACCAACGAGGGCCTGGTCGACGGGCCGGCCGCCGAGGCCTG
Organism: Streptomyces sp. MGP-P1; assembly: GCF_057766565.1. Taxonomy (NCBI): domain Bacteria; kingdom Bacillati; phylum Actinomycetota; class Actinomycetes; order Kitasatosporales; family Streptomycetaceae; genus Streptomyces; species Streptomyces sp. MGP-P1. The sequence goes on from NZ_JBYMEM010000005.1 coordinate 1,133,829, forward strand.
GTTCGCCCAGCCGTCCGGACTCGCCGTCTCCGCCGACGGGGAGCGGCTCTGGGTCGCCGACTCGGAGACCTCGGCGCTGCGCTGGGTCGACCGCGACGAGCACGTCCGCACCGCCGTCGGCACCGGCCTCTTCGACTTCGGCCACCGCGACGGGGCCGCCGACCAGGCACTCCTCCAGCATCCGCTCGGCGTGACCGCCCTGCCCGACGGGTCCGTCGCGATCAGCGACACGTACAACCACGCCCTGCGCCGGTACGACCCGGCTTCCGGCGAGGTCACCACCCTGGCCACCGACGTCCGCGAGCCCAGCGACGCGGTGCTGGTCGACGGCGATCTGGTCGTCGTCGAGTCGGCCCGCCACCGGCTGACCCGGCTCCGGCTGCCGGAGGAGGCGGTCCGGGTCGCCGACCAGGCGCACCGCACCCAGCGGGCCGCGACCGAGATCGCCCCGGGCACCCTCCGCCTCGACGTCGTCTTCCAGGCGCCCGTGGGCCAGAAGCTGGACACCCGCTACGGCCCCTCGACCCGGCTGCTGGTCTCCGCGACCCCGCCCGAGCTGCTGGCGGAGGGCTCCGGCCCGGGGACGGACCTCGGGCGCGACCTGGTCCTCGCGGACGGGGTCACCGAGGGCGTGCTGCACGTCTCCGCGATGGCGGCGTCCTGCGACGACGACCCGGCCAACGAGTACCCGGCCTGCCATGTGCACCAACAGGACTGGGGCGTCCCCGTCCGCGTGACCGCCAAGGGAACGCCCCGGCTGCCGCTGGTGCTGGCGGGCATGGACGAGCAGGGCTGAGGCAGTCCCACAGGCGGCCGCCCTTCCGGACCGCCTCCGGGGACCGGGATGCCCGCCCGCTCTGCCTAGAAGTCGTCGGCGCCGTTGCGCAGCTCGCTGGTCCAGTAGCCCGTGGCCCACTTCTGCGGGTTGACGGAGAGGCCCTCGGGGGCGGGGGACCGCACGACCGCCATGCCGCCGCCGTTGGCCTTCAGCGTGACCGTGAACTCCTTCACCGTCTCGGTGCTCTCCTTCCGGCCGCCCTCGGACATCCGCACCGCGACATGGGCCGACTGACCGGGCTCCAGGATCACCGGAGCCTCCGGCTTGCTCTTGGCGACGGGCGGAACGATGCCCCGCGCGTTGTCCAGGAAGTGGATGTGCGGGTACTCCCTCATCTCGCAGCCGGCACCGGAGGTGTTCTTCGCGCTCAGCGTGAGGTGGGTGTACGGCGGGCCGTCCTGGCGCTCGGCGGTGATCGTCAGCCCCTTCGCCGTGCACAGGGGGGCGGAGGCCTCGGCGGACGTGCCGCCGGTGGTTCCGGAGACTTCGGAGCTCTGCGTGGTGCCCGCGGCCTGCGCGGTACCGGTGCCGCCGCCGGTGGAGCCCGTGGTGCCGGACTCCGCCGCGTCGTCGGCGGTCCCGGCCTCGGCGGCCGACGCGGCGAGGGTCGCGGAGTCGCTGGTCGCCGGGCCCTCCGAGCGGGTGCCGGTGCCGTCGTCACCGCAGGCCGTGAGCGTGAGAGCCAGAGCGGCCGTGGTCGCGGCGGCCAGGACGGTGGTGCGGGCGCGGAAGGTGCGCATGGAGATTCCCCCGAGGTGACGGTGAGGCGGACGCCCGGTCAAGACGCTCGCCCGTGAGCGGCTTACGGGAACGACTCTGCCCGCCGCCGCTCACGTATCGCTGCTGTCCCGCTGACGTCCGGCTGACGTCGGGCGCCCCAGGGCCGCAGCTCCGCTCAGCTCTCCGCCGCGAGCCGTCGCAGCGCCTCGTCGTGCCGCCGCCGGAACTCCGCCCGCGCGGACACCCGCAGCAGCGCCTCCAGGGCCCGTACGGCCCCCTCGTCGTAGCCGTCCCGCTCCGCCTCCTGTGCGGCCCGGTCCAGCAGACGTACGCCGTCCTCCTCGTCGCCCAGCGCCAGTCGGGCCTCGCCGCAGACGGCCAGCAGCAGGGAGCGGCGAGCCGCCTCCTCGTGCTCGGGTCCCAGATCGAGCGCGGCCCGGGCACAGGAGAGGGCCTCCTCGGGGCGGTGCGCGGTGAGGTGCATCCGGGCGAGGTGCTGGAGCGTGAGCATCTCCGTGTGCCGGTCGCCCTCCCGGCGGGCCAGTTCGACGGCGCGTGCGCAGTTCTCCAGCGCGGTGGGCAGTTCGCCCAGTTCGGCCTGGACGACCGCCAGGTTGATCAGCGCGGTCGCCTCGCCCAGCGGGTCGCCGGCCTCCCGGGCGAGCGCGGGCGAGCGCTCCAGCAGCGCGGCGGCCTCGGCGGTGCGGCCCTCCTCCGTCAGCACCCAGCCCAGCAGGGTGAGCACCCTCGACTCCGCGTACGCGTCCTTCTCCGCGCGTGCCGACTCCAGGGCCAGTTCCAGCAGCGGGGACCAGCCGTCCCGCGCCCGCCACACCATCTGTGGCCACTGGAGCAGAATGATCCGCCAGGCCCGGTCGTCGAGCCCCGCCTCGCGGGCCGCGTGGGCGGTCAGCGCCAGGTCCTCGCGTTCGGTGGCCAGCCAGCGCATCGCCTCGGCGCGGTCGGCGAAGTCCTGTACGGCGCTGGGCCGGCGGTAGTCCTCCGGGAGCACGAAACAGGGTTCGCCGCCGGGCTCCGCAGTGTCGGCGGCGGCCAGGGCGGTGGCGATGCAGTGGTCGAGCACCCCGATCAGGGCCTCGCGCGCGGACGCCGGGTCCAGGCTCCGGGCGTAGAGGCGCACCAGGTCGTGCAGGACCCAGCGCCCGGGGGCGGTCTCGGTGACGAGGTGGGCGGCGGCCAGTCGCTCCAGCGCAGCCCGCGCGGTGACCGGGTCCGTCCCCGCGAGCGCGGCCGCCGCGTACGGGTCGTAGTGGCCGCCCGGGTGGTGGCCGAGCCGCGCGAACTGGTGGACGGCCCCGGGCGGCAGCTGCTGGACGGTGAGCCGCAGCGCGGCGGCGACCCCGGTGTCGTCCACGTCGAGATACGCCAGCCGGCCGCGCTCGTCCGCCAGTTCCCCGGCGAGCGTGGCCAGCGTCCAGCCGGGCCGTCCCGCCAGGCGGGCCGCGGTGACGCGCAGGGCGAGGGGCAGTCCCCCGCACAGCTCGGAGAGCCGACGGGCCGCCACCGGTTCGGCGAGGACCCGCTCCTCCCCCAGCACGCCGGCGAGCAGCGCCGTGCCGTCGTCGGTCTCCAGGGTGTCGAGCGGGACCGGCCGGGCGGCGTCCGAGGCGATGAGCCCCTCCAGCCGGTGGCGGCTGGTGACCAGCGTGACGCAGTCGGCACCGCCCGGCAGCAGGGTCCTGACGGTGGCGGAGTCGCGCGCGTTGTCCAGGACCACCAGCAGCCCGCGCCGGGCGGTCAGCGAGCGGAACAGGGCGGCGGCGGCCGGCACGGACTCCGGAACGCGGCGCGGGGAGACGCCGAGCGCGAGCAGGAACTCCCGCAGGACGTCGATGAGCGCGGGCTCCCCGGCCGTGCTGAACCCGCGCAGATCGGCGAAGAGCCGCCCGTCCGGGAAGAGCGCGGGGTTGCGGTGCGCCCACTGGAGGGCCAGCGCGGTCTTGCCGACCCCGGCCGGACCGGTGACCAGACAGACGGGCGCCTCGCCCGCCGCCGACCGGCTGAGCGCGGCCAGTTCGGCGGAGCGCCCGTGGAAGCCGCGGGGCGCGCGCGGCAGCAGATCGACGGGGTGCGGTTCGCCGCCGGGCGGCACCCCGGCGCCGGTGCGGCCCCCGTCACCGGGCGGCCCGGCGGCGGGTGACGGACCGACGGCAGGTGAGGGACCGGCGGAGGGCGAGGGACCGACGGCGGGTGAGGGACCGGCGGCCTCCGACGGAGCGGTGGCCGTGGGCGGCACGGGGGCGCCGCGCAGGATCAGCGCGTAGGCGTCGGCGAGCTCGTGCCCCGGGTCGATGCCCAGCTCGTCGGCGAGGAGTCGCCTCGTACGGTGGAAACGGTCCAGCGCCTCCGACTGACGCCCCGCCCGGAACAGCGCCAGCATCAACTCCGCGGCCAGCGACTCGCGCAGCGGATGCGCCGCCGTCTCCGCCGTCAACAGGGCGGCGGCCCGGTGGTGCTCCCCGAGCGCCCCGTACGCGCGGGACAGCTGCTCGACCGTCGCCAGCCGCGATTCCTCCAGGGAGTGCGCCGCCACCCGGAGCGGCGGACCGGCGAACGCCCCGCTGAGCGCGGGGCCCTGCCACAGGGACAGGGCCTCCTTGAGCATCAGCACGGCATCGGCAGGGCGGCGCTGCTCCTGTGCGAGCATCAGCAGTTCCTCGAACCGCTGCGAGTCCAGCAGCGTCTCCGGCGCCCGCAGCACGTACGCGTCGCCGAGGGTGGCCAGCTCCACTCCGTACGCCTCCGCGTCCGCGCCCGCCAGCAGGGCGCGCAGCCGGGAGACGTGCCCCTGGATGACGCCCCGGGCCTGGGACGGCGGCTCGTCGTCCCACAGGCATTCCGTCAACCGCCCGATGGAGACCGGGGTGTTGGCGGACAGCAGCAGAGCGGCGAGCAGACTGCGCCGTTTGGCAGGCCCCAGCGGCAGGGGCCCGGTGAGCGTTTCGACGGAGACCGTGCCGAGCAGCCGGAACTCCACGGGCGGCTCCCCTTCCGGGCCGGACGCGCCCACGGTGGGGCGCGGGATCCGACCCAGAATATCGGGGGTTCCGCAGGTCCCGCGCAGAGCCGGCCGACCCGTGACGGCTTTCGGCCGCCCCCGCGGACCGGTCGCCGCGCGGGCCGTTCAGCGCCGACGAGGACCGGCCGTCGTGCGGGCCGTCAGCGGTAGCGGTGCTCGTCGTCCGAGACGACGGTGGTGGTGGGCGGCACGACCATACGGCGGCGCCGCGCGATGCTCATGTAGACGAAGACCCCCACGAGGCCGACGAGCATCATGATCCAGCCGACCACGTCGACATTGACGGTGTCCATCTTCCAGTCCGTGGCGAACGCCAGGATCGCGCCCCCACCGATCAGGAGAATGCATCCTCCGAGTCCCATGAATCCCGCCTCCTCGACCGCCCGGTGAGTCCGGGTCGGTGTACGGGTCGCGTACCCGGCCCGGCAACAACCATGTATGAGAAGTCGGTTGGGCGGGCGGGTCAGCCCGCGAGGAACGAGGCGAGCGCGTTCGCCAGCAGGTACGGGTCGTCGGCGCCGCACAGCTCACGCGCGCTGTGCATCGAGAGGATCGCCACGCCGATGTCCACGGTCTGGATGCCGTGCCGGGCCGCGGTGATCGGTCCGATCGTGGTGCCGCAGGGCATCGCGTTGTTGGACACGAAGCTCTGCCACGGCACGCCCGCCCTCTCGCAGGCCGCGGCGAACACCGCACGGCCGCTGCCATCGGTGGCGTACCGCATGTTGACGTTGACCTTGAGGATCGGCCCGCCGTTGGCGACCGGGTGGTGCGTCGGGTCGTGCCGCTCCGCGTAGTTGGGGTGCACGGCGTGGCCGGTGTCGGAGGAGAGGCAGACCGTGCCGGCGAAGGCGCGGGCGCGGTCCTCGTACGTGCCGCCGCGCGCGAACACCGAGCGCTCCAGCACCGAGCCCAGCAGGGGCCCGTCGGCCCCGGTGTCGGACTGCGAGCCGTTCTCCTCGTGGTCGAAGGCGGCGAGCACCGGGATGTACGGGGTGTCGGCGTCGTCCTGCCCCGCGACGGCGGCCAGGGCGGCGGTCGCGGCGTGCACCGAGAGGAGGTTGTCCATCCGCGGCCCGGCCACCAGCTCCCGGTCCCGGCCCAGGTACGAGGGCGGCTCGATGGCGTGCGGCATCAGGTCCCAGCCGGTGACGTCCTCCGCGTCGACGCCCGCCTCCTCGGCGACGAAGCGGATCAGGTCGCCCTCCTGGACCTCGCCGAGCCCCCAGATCGGCTGCATGTGCTTCTGCCGGTCGAGCTTGAGCCCCTCGGTGTTGGCCGACCGGTCCAGGTGCACGGCCAGCTGCGGCACCCGCAGCAGCGCCCGGTCGATGTTGACCAGCCGGTGGGTGCCGTCCCGCAGGGAGATCCGCCCGGCCAGGCCCAGGTCCCTGTCGAGCCAGGTGTTCAGCAGGGTGCCGCCGTAGACCTCGACGGCGATCTGGCGCCAGCCGTGCGCCCCGGTGTCGGGCAGCGGCTTCACCCGCAGGTTCGGGGAGTCGGTGTGCGCCCCGGCGATCCGGAACGGGGTGTGCGCCTCGGCGCCCTCCGGTACGTACCAGGCGACGATCGCCCCGCCGCGCAACACGTACTTCCCGCCGGCCGACGCGTCCCAGGCGGCGGTCTCCTCGACCTGCCGGAAGCCGGCCTCCTCCAGCCGCGAGGCGGCGTTCGCCACGGCGTGGTACGGGGACGGACTCGCCGCCAGGAAGGACATCAGGTCATCGGTGTGCGCGCGGTCGAACCGGAGAGGGGAACTCATGTTCTTCACTGTAACGAGGACTCGGGGTCCGGTATCCGGTGACCGAGGAGATCCGCGGCCCTACAGCTCGTCGATCGCGGTCAGGTCGATGTCGATGTCGTAGGGGGCGGAGAGCTTGAGCCGGTCGTGGTGGACGCCGGTGGAGACGTACGTCTTGTTGACCGGGTCGAGCTCGTAGGTGATGACCATGGGGCGGTCCATCTCACCGGTCATCTCGACCAGCCAGAAATGCTGAATGCCCGCAGCCGCGTACTTGTGCGGCTTGGTGTCGCGGTCGCGGTCCTCGGAGTCGGGGGAGACGACCTCGACGGCGAGGAGGACGTCGGCGGCCTCATAGCGGGTCTGGCGGCGGCCCTTGATCGCTTCCGCCTTGACTACGACGAGGTCGGGTTCCGGAGCGTTTCTCTTGCCCAGCACGATCGCCATCTCGCGACGCACGCGCAGGTCGTTCGGCACGTGCTGCCGCAGCCCCTGCTCCAGCAGATACATCGCCAGCGTGTGGAAGTCTCGCTGCGGACTCACGAAAACCAGGCTCCCGTCGATCAGCTCTGTGTGCGGCGGGAGGTCGTCAAGCGTGAAGAAATCGTCCACGGTGTAGCCGTCCGGTGGCGGGACCGGCCACCCGGGGTTGGAGCGCCGCTGCCGCGACGCTTCGGACTGTGCCTCGGCGGTCATGGTTCCTCCCATGGAAGGGATCCTGGCCCGTGCACTCAGCGTACCCAGCTGATACGACAGCGCCGCCACCCGAACGAATTCCGGATGGCGGCGCGTGTTGACGAAACAGGCGGGCGATTCCCTAGAACGCGGCCTCGTCCAGCTCCATCAGCGAGTTGTCGATCGACTCGGCGAGCGCGCGCTCGGTCGAGACGCCCGGCAGGACGTTCGCGGCGAAGAACTTCGCGGCGGCGATCTTGCCCTGGTAGAAGGGGACGTCCTTGGCGGAGGCGGTCGGCAGCTTCTCGGCCGCCACGGCCGCGCCCTTGAGCAGCAGGTAGCCGACGACGACATCGCCGGAGGCCATCAGCAGGCGGGTCGTGTTGAGGCCCACCTTGTAGATGTTCTTGACGTCCTCGCCGGTGGCGGTGAGGTCGGTGATCATCGTGCCGACGATCGCCTCCAGGTCCACGGCGGCCTTGGCGAGCGAGTCCAGCGCCGGGGCCAGCTCCTCGTTGCCGTGGGCGCCCGCCAGGAACTTCTTGATCTCCTCGGAGAGCGTGTTGAGCGAGGCGCCCTGGTCGCGGACGATCTTCCGGAAGAAGAAGTCCTGGCCCTGGATCGCCGTGGTGCCCTCGTAGAGGGTGTCGATCTTGGCGTCCCGGATGTACTGCTCGACCGGGTACTCCTGGAGGTAGCCGGAGCCGCCGAACGTCTGGAGCGACTGCGCGAGCTGCTCGTAGGACTTCTCGGAGCCGTAGCCCTTCACGATCGGCAGCAGCAGGTCGTTGAGGCCGTTGAGCGCCTTGGCGTCCTCGCCCGCGGCCTCCTGCTCCTGGATCGCGTCCTGGACGGAGGCGGTGTACAGCACGAGGGAGCGCATGCCCTCGGCGTACGCCTTCTGCGTCATGAGCGAGCGGCGCACGTCGGGGTGGTGCGTGATGGTGACCTTGGGCGCCGTCTTGTCCATGAAGTTCGCCAGGTCCGGACCCTGGACGCGCTCCTTGGCGTACTCCAGCGCGTTCAGGTAGCCCGCGGAGAGGGCGGCGATGGCCTTCGTGCCGACCATCATGCGGGCGAACTCGATGATGCGGAACATCTGGCGGATGCCGTCGTGCTTGTCGCCGATCAGCCAGCCCTTGGCGGGGTGCTGGTCGCCGAAGGTCATCTCGCAGGTGTTGGAGGCCTTGAGGCCCATCTTGTGCTCGACGTTCGTCGCGTAGACGCCGTTGCGCTCGCCCAGCTCGCCGGTGGTCCAGTCGAAGTGGAACTTCGGGACCATGAAGAGCGAGAGGCCCTTGGTGCCGGGTCCGGCGCCCTCGGGGCGGGCCAGCACGTAGTGGATGATGTTCTCGGACATGTCGTGCTCGCCCGAGGTGATGAAGCGCTTCACACCCTCGATGTGCCAGGAGCCGTCGTCCTGCCGCACGGCCTTCGTCCGGCCGGCGCCGACGTCGGAGCCGGCGTCCGGCTCGGTCAGCACCATCGTCGAGCCCCACTGCTTCTCGACGGCGATCTCCGCGATCTTCTTCTGCTCGTCGTTGCCCTCGTCGAAGAGGATGCCGGCGAACGCCGGGCCGGAGGAGTACATCCACACGGCCGGGTTCGAGCCGAGCAGCAGCTCCGCGTAGCCCCAGATCAGGGAGCGGGGCGAGGTGGTGCCGCCGATCTCCTCGGGGAGGCCCAGGCGCCAGTACTCGGAGTCCATGAAGGCCTGGTACGACTTCTTGAAGCTCGCCGGCACCGGGGCGGTCTTCGTCTCCGGGTCGAAGACCGGCGGGTTGCGGTCGGCGTCCGCGTAGGACTCGGCGAGCTCGTTCTCCGCGAGGCGCGCGACCTCGTCCAGGATGCTCTTCGCGGTGTCGACGTCCATCTCACCGAACGGACCGGTGCCGTACACCTTGTCGCGCCCGAGGACCTCGAAGAGGTTGAACTCGATGTCGCGGAGATTCGACTTGTAGTGCCCCATGGGAAGGCTCCGTAATCAATAGCAGTGGCGCACAGCGCCCCGGGGAGTGATGCGGGTCGGGCGACAGGCAGGCGTAGGTCCATCAGCTGACCTCTACGATGATGCTACCCGTCAGTAATAAGGCGCAACCCCTCAAGCCGTAGATGTGTCCGATTACTCTTTGCAGCATGTACGGCTACGACCAGAACCCTGGTGCTCAGCAGCAGATGGGTCAGATGGGCCAGATGGGTCAGATGGGCGGCGGCTACGGGGAGCAGCCGCTGTATCCCGAACCGTCGCCGCCCTCCCTGGCCGACGCGGTACGGGCCTTCACCACCGGCTCCCTCTCCGCCGAGGACTTCCAGCAGATCTTCGCCACGTCGAAGGTCTACTGCCCGCGCGGCGACAACCCGGGCTTCCTCGCGCTGCACAACACGCAGCAGCCGGTCATCCCGATGTTCACCACGCTCAAGGAGCTGCGGCTGTACGCGGGCAAGGAGTCCAAGTACTTCGTGATCACCGGGGCCGAGGTGATCGACCTGCTGCCGACGGGGTACGGCTTCGTCCTGGACATGGAGGGTGATCACCGGATGGTCTTCGACGCCAAGGCCGTCGAGCAGATGGTCGACTTCGCGATGCGCCGCATGTACGGGTAGGGGCCTACGCGGCGAGGTGACCTTCGTGGCGGGGTGATCTTCAAGTGGGTCGCTGACCTGCTGTTTCGTTGTTCGGGCGTGGGTCCGTGCCGAAAGTGGCGCGGGCCCTTCTCGCTGTTGGGGGCACGGGCGGTCCCACCGGCGCGGCCGCCCGGGAATGGACCACGCCTTGCGGGATGTTCATCATTCAACTAAATTGATCGCAGAACACTCGCCCGGAGGTGGCTTCCATGCCCGCAGTGACCGTCGACAACCCGCTGACCCTGCCCAAGGTGGCCGCTTCCCGTGACGCCGCGGCCCGTCCCGTGCTCACCGTCACGACCGCGCCGAGCGGCTTCGAGGGCGAGGGCTTCCCGGTCCGCCGCGCGTTCGCGGGGATCAACTACCGGCACCTCGACCCGTTCATCATGATGGACCAGATGGGTGAGGTGGAGTACGCCGCGGGCGAGCCGAAGGGCACCCCCTGGCACCCGCACCGCGGCTTCGAGACGGTCACGTACCTGATCGACGGGACCTTCGTCCACCAGGACTCCAACGGTGGCGGCGGCACCATAGAGAACGGCGACACCCAGTGGATGACCGCCGGATCCGGCCTGCTGCACATCGAGGCCCCGCCGGAGTCGCTCGTCATGTCCGGCGGGCTCTTCCACGGCCTCCAGCTCTGGGTGAACCTGCCCAAGGCCGACAAGATGATGGCCCCGCGCTACCAGGACATCCGCGGCGGCGAGGTCCAGCTCCTCGCCTCCCCCGACGGCGGTGCGCTGCTCCGGGTCATCGCTGGTGAGCTCGACGGCCACGAGGGCCCCGGCATCACCCACACGCCGATCACGATGATCCACGCCACCGTCCGGCCCGGCGCCGAGGTGACCCTGCCGTGGCGCGAGGACTTCAACGGTCTCGCCTACGTCCTGGCCGGGCGCGGCACGGTCGGCGCGGAGCGCCGCCCCGTCGCGATGGGCCAGACCGCGGTGTTCGGCGCCGGCGGCTCGCTGACCGTCCGCGCGGACGAGCGGCAGGACGGCAACACCCCGGACCTGGAGGTCGTCCTCCTCGGCGGCCGTCCGATCCGGGAGCCGATGGCGCACTACGGACCGTTCGTGATGAACAGTCAGGCCGAGCTGAAGCAGGCCTTCGAGGACTTCCAGGCCGGCCGCCTGGGCACGGTCCCCGCGGTCCACGGCATGTGACTCCTCCCGCCGCTTCCGTCAGGTGACTCCCCGTCACCCGTACGGGGGCGGCGGACGGGCCGACCGCCGTGCCCCGTGTTCGGGTGGGAGGGTGCCCGCACCCAAGCCCCTCCTTCCCGAGAGCGCCCGCCGCGCGGCCGCCTGGTGCGGTGTCGTCCTGCTCGTCGTGGGCGTCGCCGCCGTCGCGATCTGGCTGGTCGTCGTCCTCAAGACCGCGGTCACCCCGGTGCTGCTCGCCCTGCTCGGCACCGCGCTGCTCGGCCCCGTCCACCGGTGGCTCATCGCCCGCAGGCTCAACCGGTCGCTGGCCGCGGGGCTGACCTGTGCGGCCCTGATCGCGGTGGTCGGGGGCGCCGGGTACATCGTCGTCACCGCTCTCGTCGACTCCGGCGCCCAGATCGTCGACTCGCTGAAGGACGCCGGCCAGTGGGTCGTGGACCATCTGGACATCGCGGGGGCCACGGACGTCGACGACCTGGCCGACAACGCGAAGAACCTGGTCGAGAAGTTCGGAGCGAGCGCGGCGGGCGGTCTGCTCAGCGGCATCAGCCTGGTCGGTTCGCTGGTGGCGACCAGTGTGCTGGCCCTGCTGCTGACCTTCTTCTTCCTGCGCGATTCGGACCGGGCGGTCGATCTGGCCCACTCGGTGGCCCCGCGCGGCACCGGGGACCTGGTCGAGGCCATGGGGCGCCGGGCGTTCGAGGCCGTCGAGGGCTTCATGCGCGGCACCACGTTCATCGCCCTGATCGACGCCGTGTGCATCACGGTGGGCCTGCTGATCCTGGATGTTCCCGGGGCGGTGGGGCTCGGCGCGCTGGTGTTCGTCGGCGCGTACATCCCGTATCTCGGGGCGTTCCTCTCCGGCGCGGTGGCGGTGCTGGTCGCGTTGGCCGACCGGGGGTTCGTGATCGCCCTGTGGGCCCTGGGGGTGGTCCTCGCGGTCCAGGTGCTGGAGGGCCATGTGCTCCAGCCGATGATCCAGAGCCGTACGGTCCAGATGCACCCCGCCATGATCATGATCGCGCTGACGGCGGGCGCGAGCGTGGCGGGCCTTCTCGGCATGCTGCTGGCCGTGCCGCTGTGCGCGGCGGCCTTCGGCGTCCTGGGGGAGCTGCGCAACGGCTTCGGGCCTTCTTCCGGGCCGCCCGGCGGCGTTCCCGGCGATCCTGACCCCGGCCCGTCCGGCGGTGGTAGCCATCTCGGCCCGCCCGGCGTCTGAGGGCGGAACCGTTACGGAGGTGGGCCCACGCGCTCCGGAGGCCGGGGGCACGGGGGCCGTCCCGATCCGGGGCCGGCGACGGCAGGGCCTACGAGCGCTTGGCGGCGTTCGACCCGCGCATCGACTGGAACAGGCCCAGCACGATGAACACCCCGCCGACGACCATCAGGACGACGCCGACCTTCGTCAGGGTGATGACGGGGGTCTCCACGCCCTCCGTGAACAACCGTAGGGCCAGACCCGCGGCGAAGGTGATGACACCTTCCAGCAGATTCTTCGACGCCTTCGTCATGCGCGGCCACTCTCCTTCGAACGGGCGCCGGGGCGCCGTTGACAGGTCTTGACCAGCGTAGAAACGGAGCGTGCGCCCGTCCTCGCCCCGCAGGACGAAACAGGGGTACACCGTTCGACGGACCGGATTCCCGGGAGGGCAGGCCGAGATGTGCCGCCGGGCTGGGCGGGGCGCCCTAGGCCCTGTCGTCGAACTCCCGTCTGCCCCGCGGCGCCATGCACGCACTCTCGCCGCACCGGGCACACGCCCGAGTACGCCCAGTACGAGGACGTGAGCCCGGCACGCCGAGAGCACGCACCTGACCCCGCAGGGCCGCCCTCCGGGCGACGACGGGAGTTCGACGACAGGGCCTAGGCGTCGGGCCGGAGCGTGTTCTCCGCCGGCGACTCGTACAGCTCGAACCAGATCGACTTCCCCTCCCCGCGCGGATCCACCCCCCACGCGTCCGCCAGCATCTCCATCAGCACCAGCCCCCGCCCGCTGGACGCCATCTCGCCCGGCCGCCTCTTGTGCGGCAGTTCGTCGCTGGCGTCGGCGACCTCGACGCGCAGCCGCCGCTTCCCCTGCTCGCCGGAGATCTCCGCCACCATCAGCGCGTCCCCGTCGGTGTGGACGAGCACGTTGGTGGCCATCTCGGAGACCATCAGGACCGCCGAGTCGACCTGCTCGGGGTCGCGCCAGTCGTGGAGCAGTTCGCGCACGAGCTGCCGGCCGACCGAGACCCGCTCGGGCTCGGCCTGCGCGATGGTCATGACGCTGCGGCGCGGCGGCGTCCGCCGGGCGGAGACGCTCTCGCGCCGCAGCACCAGGACCGCGATGTCGTCCTCCCGCCGGTCCGCGAGCGGCCCCGTCGTGTAGTGCGAGGTCGGCCCGTGCACGGCCTGGACCAGGGCGTCGGCCAGCACTTCCAGGTCCTCGACGGGCTCCTCCAGGACCGGGCGCAGCCGGTCCCAGCCGGTGGCCATGTCGTGCCCGCCGGTCTCGATGAGACCGTCCGTGCAGAGCATGATCGTCTCGCCGGGCTCCAGGACCACCCGGGTGGTGGGGTAGTCGGAGTCCGTCTCGATCCCGAGCGGCAGCCCGCCGGCCGTCTGCCGGATCACCGCGGTCCCGTCGGCGCCGATCACCACCGGGTCGGGGTGGCCCGCGCGGGCGATGTCCAGGGTCCCGGCCTCCGGGTCCACCTCCGCGTACAGGCAGGTCGCGAAGCGGGGCGTCGCGGGCTGCTGGTCGCCCTCGACGCTCTCGTACGCGTCGGTGAGCCCGGACAGGAAGCGCGAGGCCCGGGCGAGCACGGCGTCCGGGCGGTGCCCCTCGGAGGCGTAGGCGCGCAGCGCGATGCGGAGCTGGCCCATCAGCCCAGCGGCCCGCACGTCATGGCCCTGGACGTCGCCGATGACCAGGGCGATGCGGCCGTTGGGCAGCGGGATCATGTCGTACCAGTCGCCCCCCACCTGGAGCCCGCCGCCGGTCGGCACGTACCGCGCGGCCACCGTCATGCCGGGGATCCGCGGGCCCAGGGTCGGCATCATCGAGCGCTGGAGCCCGAGTGACAGCTCGCGTTCCGTCTCGGCCACCCCGGCGCGGGCCAGGGCCTGGGCGAGCATGCGGGCGACCGTCGAGAGCACCGCGCGCTCGTCGGGGGAGAACCCCACCGGGTGCCGGAACCCCGCCATCCAGGCGCCCATCGTGCGGCCGGAGGACACCAGGGGCAGAAAGGCCCAGGACTGCCGTCCGAAGCGCCGGGCGAGCGGCCAGGTGGCCGGGTAGCGGCGGCGGTACTCGTCGGGGGAGGGGAGATAGATCGCCCGGCCCGTGCGGACGACCTCGGCGGCCGGGTAGTCCGTCTCCAGGGGCATGTCGGTGAAGGGCTCCTCGTCCTCCGAGCTGTGCCCGTGGTGCCCGATGATCGTCAGCCGCTCCCCGGCGGAGCCGAAGACCGCGAGGCCGTCCGGGGTGAAGCCGGGCATGGAGAGCGAACCCGCGACCCGCAGCACCTCCGCGGTGGACCGGGCCTCGGCCAGCGCCCGCCCGGCGTCCAGCAGGAACGCCTCCCGGGACCGGCGCCAGTCCCCGGTGATCGGCGTGTGGGCGGCGTCGGTGGAGCCGGGCTGCGCCTCGGCGACCTCCTGGAGCGTGCCGAAGAGGACGTAGCTGTCGGCGCCCCGGTCCGGCGGCACGACCGGTTTGGACCGGCTGCGCACGATACGGAGCACCCGGCCGCGCTCGTCCACGATCCGCAGCCGTGCCTCGGCGAGAGTGCCCTCGGTGACCGCGAGGTTCACCACCGCGTAGATCTCGTTCCAGTCGACCGGGTGGAAGCGGGAGCGCACCGTGGACTCCCGGTAGTCGCCCGGCTCGGCGGGCAGCCCGAGCAGCCGGGCCGCCTCCGCGTCGAGCGTGACCGTGCCGGCTGCGTTGTCCCAGCGCCACAGGCCCGTCGCGATCGCGGCCAGGACTTCCTCGGTGCGCATTGCCCCACTTTAGGAAGATGTGCTCGGCGGACGCCACCGAGGGGCCGCCACCTGCCCCGGGGGCAGGGCGGGTACGGCGACGTAAAGGGAAATGAAGCGGCCCGCCCCCGGGCGGTAGCCTGGGGAAGCTCAATCCACCCCCAACCGCGAAGACTGGATGAACGACGATGCATCGGTACAGGTCCCACACCTGCGGCGAGCTCCGCGCCTCTGACGTCGGCACCGACGTCCGGCTGAGCGGCTGGCTGCACAATCGCCGAGACCTGGGTGGCATCCTCTTCATCGATCTGCGCGACCACTACGGTCTGGTGCAGCTGGTCGCCCGCCCCGGCACCCCCGGCAACGAGGCCCTGGCGAAGCTCACCAAGGAGACCGTCGTCCGGATCGACGGCAAGGTCTCCGCCCGCGGAGCCGACAACGTCAACCCGGAGCTGCCGACCGGCGAGATCGAGATCGAGGTCACCGAGGTCGAGGTGCTCGGCGAGGCCGGCCCGCTGCCCTTCACGATCAACACCGAGGACGGCGTCAACGAGGAGCGGCGCCTGGAGTACCGCTTCCTCGACCTGCGCCGCGAGCGCATGCACCGCAACATCATGCTGCGCTCGGCCGTGATCGCCTCCATCCGCTCCAAGATGGTGGCCCTCGGCTTCAACGAGATGGCGACCCCGATCCTCACCGCGACCTCCCCCGAGGGCGCCCGTGACTTCGTCGTCCCGTCCCGGCTGAACCCCGGCAAGTTCTACGCGCTGCCGCAGGCCCCGCAGCAGTTCAAGCAGCTCCTGATGATCTCGGGCTTCGACCGCTACTTCCAGATCGCGCCCTGCTTCCGCGACGAGGACGCCCGCGCGGACCGCTCCCCGGGCGAGTTCTACCAGCTCGACGTCGAGATGTCCTTCGTCGAGCAGGAGGACGTCTTCCAGCCGATCGAGAGGCTGATGACCGAGCTCTTCACCGAGTTCGGCAACGGCCGCGAGGTCACCTCGCCGTTCCCGCGCATCCCGTTCCGCGAGTCGATGCTGAAGTACGGCAACGACAAGCCGGACCTGCGCGCCAAGCTGGAGCTCGTCGACATCTCGGACGTCTTCGCCGACTCAGGGTTCAAGGCGTTCGCCGGCAAGCACGTCCGCGCGCTGCCGGTCCCGGACACCGCGGGCCAGTCCCGGAAGTTCTTCGACGGCCTCGGCGAGTACGCCGTCGAGCACGGCGCCAAGGGCCTGGCCTGGGTGCGCGTGGGCGAGGACGGCACGCTGGCCGGACCGATCGCCAAGTTCCTCACCGAGACCGACGTCAAGACGCTCACCGAGCGCCTCTCGCTGGTCCCGGGCCACGCGATCTTCTTCGGCGCGGGCGAGTTCGACGAGGTCTCCAAGATCATGTCGGCCGTCCGGGTCGAGGCCGCCAAGCGCGCCGGTCACTTCGAGGAGGGCGTCTTCCGGTTCTGCTGGATCGTCGACTTCCCGATGTACGAGAAGGACGAGGAGACCGGGAAGATCGACTTCTCGCACAACCCCTTCTCGATGCCCCAGGGCGGCCTCGCCGACCTGGAGGAGAAGGACCCGCTCGACATCCTCGCCTGGCAGTACGACATCGTCTGCAACGGCATCGAGCTGTCCTCGGGCGCCATCCGCAACCACGAGCCCGAGCTGATGCTCAAGGCCTTCGAGATCGCCGGTTACGACCGCGAGACCGTCGAGCACGAGTTCGCGGGCATGCTCCGCGCGTTCCGTCTCGGCGCTCCGCCGCACGGTGGCATCGCCCCGGGCGTCGACCGCATCGTGATGCTCCTCGCCGACGAGCCCAACATCCGCGAGACGATCGCCTTCCCGCTCAACGGCAACGCCCAGGACCTGATGATGGGCGCCCCGACCGAGCTGGACGAGACCCGCCTGCGCGAGCTGAACATCCAGTTGCGCAAGCCGGTCGCGGCGAAGGGCGCGGGCGCGTCGGAGAAGCCCGCGGAGAAGTAGCCCGCACGACCCCGCTCCACGGATGTTTCACGTGAAACAGCCCCCGATCACCTGATCGGGGGCTGTTTCGTTGCAAGCGGCGGAGCGCCGGTGACAGCAGGGCTACGCGGTCAGGGCGACGCGGTACAGCCGGATGGCCCCGGTTCGGGTTCGGCGGGGCCGGGCCCGGCAAAGACTGGCACCGAGACACCCCTCTCACACCCCTTGCCGCGTCGCGCCGTCCGCCGCCACCCGAGGAGCCCGCCACCGTGTCCGTCCCACGCCGCCCGCCCGCCCTGCTCGCCGCACCGCTTCTCGTCCTGGCCCTGCTGCTCGCCGGCTGTGCCTCCGGCGCCCCTCCCGCGAAGGCTCCCGTAGGAGCTCCGGGGCAGGGCGCCGCGGGTCCGGAGTCCGGCGCCGCCTCCGTAAGCCGGGCATCGCCCAGCCCGGAGCCCACGCCGAGCCCCGCCGGGATCCCCGGTCTGGGGCCGCGGACCCTGGCCCAGGTCCCCGCCGAGGCACGGCAGGTGTTCGTCGTGACCGGCGAGGAGGCCGACTCCCACCAGGCCGGCGCGGTCCTGTACAGCCGGGAGGGCCCGGCGAAGAGCTGGCAGCCGGTCCTGGGGCCCTGGCCGGCGCACAACGGCATGGAGGGCTGGACGGACCACCATGTGGCGGGCGACCTGAGGTCCCCCACGGGCGTCTACGCCCTCACCGACGCGGGCGGGCGGCTCCCCGACCCGGGAGCGCTGCTGCCGTACGACGAGCACCCCCGGTTCGCGTTGGACGGCGAGGGCTTCCTCGGAGAACCGCTGGAGGGCTCCTTCGACTACGTCGTCGCGATCAACTACAACCGCACGGCGGGCGTCAGCCCCCTGGACCGCACCCGCCCGCTCGGCCTCGAACGCGGCGGCGGCATCTGGATCCACGTCGACCACGGCGGCCCCACCCAGGGCTGTGTCTCCATCCCGGAGGAGCGCATGGAGGAGCTGCTGCGCACGCTGGACCCGGCGATGAACCCGGTGATCGTCATGGGGGACGCGGCGACGCTGGGGCGGTGAGCCACTGATCGGGCGTACGAGCGGGGAGCCTTGGCCATACGCTGAAGACGTTCCCGGTGCAAGTGACCCGGTGGCCCGGTGCAGGAGGAGGTCGTTGTGATCGTGGTCGAGGACCGCGTCCTGACGCAGGACGTCTTCGAAGAGCTGGCCCGTAGCGCCATACGTGCCGAGGAGGCACTGCGGCTGGAGTTCGTGAACGGGAAACTGGGGGTCAAGGCTGCGCCGGACGGGGACCACGGGCGGATCATCGCCTGGCTGACGCAGATCTGCATGCAGTCGGATCCGAGCCGATGGCTCTTCGGCGAACAAGGCCTTCGTGTCGAGTCCTACCGCAAGGGCAACGCCCGTCCCGATGCGAGTCTGGCTCCCATCGACGCCTTCGTCGGCCAGGGCGAGTGGGCCAGCCCCGACGAGGTCCTCATGGTCGTCGAGGTCACCTCGTACGACGAGGACACCGATCGCCGCGACCGTGTCGAGAAGCCGCGTGCGTACGCCGAGACCGGCATCCCCGTCTATCTGCTGATCGACCGGGACAGCTGCGAGGTCAAGGTCCACTCGGGGCCCGACGGCGTGCGTTACGAGCAGGTCGTGACGGTTCCGTACGGCAAGACCGTCACCCTTCCCGACCCGGTCGGGATCGAGCTGGACACCGAGCCGCTCAAGAACTGGACGCGCTGACCCGAAGCCGGAACACGAGGAGCCCGGGACCGTTGTTCACGGTCCCGGGCTCCTCGCGCGTAAGCAAGCGTTACGCCGGCTTCTCCTCCAGGCGCGGGAACAGCACCGCGCCCTTCGTCACCGTCGCGCCTACGGGCAGTACGCCCCAGGCGCCCGCGTCCTGGACCCTCTGGTCGGCCAGCGCGCCCAGGGACTCCTCGGCGCCCAGGGACTCCCAGAGCCTCTGCGAGGTCTCCGGCATCACCGGGTTGAGCAGGACCGCGACCCCGCGCAGGGACTCGGCGGCCGTGTACAGGATGGTCGCCAGGCGGGCCTGGCCCTCAGGGCTGGTGTCCTTGGCCACCTTCCACGGCTCCTGCTCCGTGATGTAGCCGTTGACCTGCTTCACGAAGTCGAAGACCGCCAGGATGCCGGACTGGAAGTCCAGCTCCTCACCGATCTTCCGGTCGGCGGTCGCCACGGCCTTCGCCAGGCCCTCCCGCACGGCCCGCTCGGCGTCACCGGCGGCCGTCGCCTCCGGCAGGGCACCGCCGAAGTACTTGCCGACCATCGCCGCGACCCGCGAGGCGAGGTTGCCGTAGTCGTTGGCCAGCTCGGAGGTGTAACGGGCGGTGAAGTCCTCCCAGGAGAACGACCCGTCGCTGCCGTACGCGATGGCCCGCAGGAAGTACCAGCGGTACGCGTCCACGCCGAAGTGCGAGGTCAGGTCCTGCGGCTTGATGCCGGTCAGGTTGGACTTGGACATCTTCTCGCCGCCGACCATCAGCCAGCCGTTGGCGACGACCTTGCCGGGCAGCGGCAGGCCCTGCGCCATCAGCATCGCGGGCCAGATCACCGAGTGGAAGCGGAGGATGTCCTTGCCGATCAGGTGCACGTCCGCCGGGAACGTACCGTCGAACTTCTCCTGGTTCGCGCCGTAGCCCACGGCCGTCGCGTAGTTGAGCAGCGCGTCGATCCACACGTAGATGACGTGCTTGTCGTCCCACGGAACCGGGACGCCCCAGTCGAACGTCGAGCGCGAGATCGACAGGTCCTGGAGACCCTGCTCGACGAAGTTCACGACCTCGTTGCGCGCCGACTCGGGCTGGATGAAGCCGGGGTTCGCCGCGTAGAACTCCAGCAGCTTCGGGCCGTACTCGCTCAGCTTGAAGAAGTAGTTCTCCTCCTTGAGCAGCTCCACCGGCTTCTTGTGGATCGGGCAGAGCTTCTGCCCGGCGAACTCGCCCTCGCCGTCGATCAGATCGCCGGGGAGCTTGTACTCCTCGCAACCCACGCAGTACGGGCCCTCGTACCCGCCCTTGTAGATCTCGTCCTTGTCGTACAGGTCCTGCACGAACTCCTGCACACGGTCGGTGTGCCGCTTCTCCGTCGTCCGGATGAAGTCGTCGTTGGCGATGTTGAGGTGCTCCCAGAGGGGCTTCCACGCCTCCTCGACGAGCTTGTCGCACCAGGCCTGCGGCGTGACGTCGTTCGCCTCGGCCGTGCGCATGATCTTCTGACCGTGCTCGTCCGTGCCGGTGAGGTACCACACCTTCTCGCCGCGCTGGCGATGCCAGCGCGTGAGCACGTCGCCTGCGACGGTCGTGTAGGCGTGGCCCAGGTGAGGAGCGTCGTTGACGTAGTAGATGGGGGTCGAGACGTAGTACGCCTTCGCCCCCTGCTTCTCGGATCCAGTGGCCGCCATGGTCGAAATCCTAACGGCCAGATCAAGATCCACTCACATCGATAAACGGGGGACCCCGCGCGGGCGGAGCGGCGGCCTCCGTTGGAGGGCCCGGCGCATTCGGTGGAGAGCTTTGCGAAACATCCGTTCCCGTAATGGTTCCCGTAGGAGAGTCGCATCCTGGGAGGGAGCGGACAAGCGTGCACGAGGCAGGGGACATCACCATGCGGGTACTGGTCGCCGAGGACGAGGAGATCCTCGCGGAGCTGGTCGCCACCGGACTGCGCCGCGCCGGCTTCGCGGTCGACACGGTGTACAGCGGGGACGCGGCCCTCGCCTATCTCGGCCTGCACGACTACGACGTCGTCGTGCTCGACCGCGACCTCCCCCGGGTGCACGGCGACGACGTGGCCCGCCGGCTGGTCGCCTCCGGCTCCCGCACCCGGATCCTGATGCTGACCGCCTCCGGCACCATGGAGGACCGGGTCGCCGGGCTCGATCTGGGGGCCGACGACTACGTGGCCAAGCCGTTCGAGTTCCCCGAGCTGGTCTCCCGGGTACGCGCCCTGCGCCGCCGCAGCGCCAGACCCGTACCGCCCCAGCTGGAGCGCCACGGCATCAGCCTCGACACCGTACGGCGCTCCGCGCTCCGCGACGGCCGGGACCTGGACCTCTCACCGAAGGAGTTCACCGTGCTGCAACTGCTCCTGGAGGCAGACGGCGGCACGGTCAGCGCCGAAGAGCTGCTGGAGCGGGCCTGGGACGCCAACGCCGACCCTTCCCCAAGCTCTCAACTGCCGTTCGAGCAGGGGAGGCCCCATACGGGCGCCGTGCGCGTCTGTATGAGCAAGCTCCGCGCCAAGCTCGGCGAGCCCGCGCTGATCCGCACCGTGCAGGGCGTCGGGTACGCCCTGTGAAGCGGCCGTCCCTGCGGCGGCTGGTGGACGCCTCGAAGCTGCCGCACTCGACGATCCGGACCCGGATCGCCCTCGTGTACGGCGGGGTCTTCCTGGTGCTCGGCACCGCGCTGCTGGCCACCGTCAACCTGGCCTCCCGCGCCGGCACGGAGACCGAGGCACGCTCCATCGCCTCGTCCGCCGCCGTCGCCCAGCCCGGCTACGCGGTGAACGGCCCGCTGATCTCCCGTCGGCACCTGGGGCCGCCCACGGTCTACGACCTCACCGACAACGTCAGCAACGCGGCGGGGCAGCAGCTCCTGTACTGGTCGATCGCCGCCCTGCTCGTGATGACGGGCTGCGCGGTCGCGGTGGGCTGGTGGACCGCCGGGCGGGTGCTGCGCCCCGTCCACGACATGACCGAGAAGGCTCGTCGGCTCTCCGCGCACACCCTGCACGAGCGCATGGCGCCCACCGGGCCCGACGACGAGCTCAAGGAGTTGGGCGAGACGCTGGACGCCCTGCTGGCACGGCTGGAGAAGGCGTTCGACAGCCAGCAGAGATTCATCGCGAACGCCTCGCACGAGCTGAGGACCCCGCTGGCCACCCAGCGCGCCGCGATCCAGGTCGGCCTGGACGATCCGTCCCCCGAGGACCTCGTACGCACCCGGCAGACCCTGCTGGACACCAACCGGCGCAGCGAGCGGCTCATCGAAGGGCTGCTCGTGCTGGCCCGCAGCGAACGGGGACTGGCAGCGGACGAGCGCGAGGCGGTCCGTCTCGACCACGTGGTCAAGGAGGAGGCGGCCCGCCGTCCGGCGGTACGGGGCGCGACCGGCGCCCCGGAGTGCGGAGGACCGGAGGGCCCGGGGCCGGGCCGCGGGCCGGCGGTGAACGTCGTGGTGGCCGCCTGTTCCGTACGCGGCAACCGGCTGCTGCTCGCCCAGTTGGTGGCGAATCTGCTCGCCAACGCGGTCACGTACAACGTGCCGGGCGGCTCGGTGGAGGTCTCGCTGACCGGGGAGGGGGCCCTGCTGGTGCGCAATACCGGGCCGGTGGTCTCGGAGGCCGATATCGCGGGGTTCTTCGAGCCGTTCCGACGAGGCGAGGGCCGGGACCGGATGGGCCCGGGGTCGGGCCTCGGTCTTTCGATCGTCCGGTCGATCGCGGTGGCCCACGGCGGTACGGTCACGGCGATACCGGGCCCGGAGGGCGGCGGTCTCGCCGTGACCGTACGGCTGCCGGTCGATCAGGCCTCGGAGCCGCCCGCGCGCCCGGCGGTCCAGGCCGGCAGTCCGGCGAGGATCTCGCGGTAGAGCTCGGCGTCCGCGACCTCGCGGGGCGCGGGGCCCGCGTGGAAGAAGCCGGTGTTCGGGGCGTCGAGCTTCCGCAGGAAGTCGAAGCCCTTCGCGTCCTGCTCGCCGAAGGCGACGAACTGGAAGAACAGCGGCAGCCGCGCCGCCTCCGTGAGGGCCTGCCGGGCGGCCTGCTTGGCGTCCGGGGGGCCGTCCGTCTGGAAGATCACGAGAGCCGGACCGGTGGCCTCCGTCTTCTCGTAGTGCGCGACGATCTCCTCGACCGCACGTTCGTAGTGCGTCCGGCCCAGGCGACCGAGGCCCGCGTGCAGCTCGTCGACGCGGCCCTCGTGGCCGGAGAGTTCGATGGACCCGGTGCCGTCGATGTCCGTCGAGAAGAAGACGACCGGCACGGTGGCGTCCTCGTCCAGGTGCGCGGCGAGCGCGAGTGTCCGGTCGCCCAGGTGCTGGGCGCTGCCGTCCTTGTAGAACGGCCGCATCGAGCCGGAGCGGTCGAGCACCAGATAGACGCGGGCGCGGAGCCCGGTCAGCCCGTGCGCCTTGAGCGCCGTCTGCGCCGCCTTGTACGGGGCGACGAGCTGCGGAGCACGCGACTTGACCCGCGCGAGCGGGGTGGCGGGCTTGCCGGGGGCGGCCTCCGGCGCGGTGGCGGCGACCGGCTCCGGGGTGGCGACGACGGGTTCGGATGCGGTGGCGTCGGGCTCCGGGGTGGCAGGGGCCGCCGGGGCCGCTGCGACGGCCGGCGTCTCTGCGGTCTCCGGGGCCTCGGTGGGTGCCGGAGCCACTGAGGTCTTGGGTGCCTGAGGGGCCTCGGGTGCCTCAGGGGCGGCCTGAGGCGCCTCGGGGGCGGTCTCAGGGGTCTTTGCCTCCGCTGCTTCCGGGGTGGCTTCCGCTTCCGCCTTCGTCTCTGTTTCCGCTTCAGCCTTCGCTTCTGCCTCCGCCTTCGCTGCCGGTTCCGGCTTCGCCTGCGGCTCCGGTGCGGGCACCGGGGTTTCGTCGAGGTCGAAGTCGATCGTGATCGGCTCCGGCGTCGACTCGGGCTCCTCGGCCTTGGCGGGCTCCTCGGCGGCCACCGGGGCCTCGGGCTCGACGGGCTCCTCGGCGGTCACCGGTGCCTCGGGCTTCGCCGCCTTCGGTGCGTCTTCCGGGGCCGACTTCTGCGCGGGGACGGTCGGCGACGGCGCGGCTGCCGCCTTGTCGAAGGCCTCCGCCACCAGGTCGGAGGCCGGCGAGTCGTCACGCTCCGTGGAGTCGGTGGCGCGGGAAGCCGTGGACGCGGTGGACGGCGTCTCCGTGGCGGACGCGGAGGGCGTGGAGGACGAGATGGGGGACGAGGGCGAGGCCGGGGCCGGGATCGACGCCTTCGGCTCCGCCGCGGGTTCGGCCGCCGAAGTGGTCTCCGTCGCCGTCTCCTTGGGCTGAACGCGCTCGGCCTGGGGCGGGACGGTGGCCGTGGTCGGCTCGTCCTGCTCCGTGCGGCCGAACACCTTACGCAGCAAGCTCCGAATGCCCATGGGCGAGGCCTTTCGCATGAGTTGGGTGCGGTGAATGTCCGACCTGGGTGAATTCATCCCTGGCCAGGACGGATACGTAAGGTTAGCGGCCGGATCCGGCCGTTCGCCGGTGCGGCCCACCCCTGCGTCAACCGAGCCGAAACCGTTCCCGGACCGAGTCCACGACGGTGTCCACCACCGGCCCCCCGAGGGAACAGCGGTGGCCCGGACTTCACCCCCCGTTCACCGGGAGTCCCTCGGACCGCGTGGGGGCACACATACCGTCACGCACGACACCAGACGGAGGGAATCCACGTGCGCAACCTGCTGCCGTTCATCAGCTCGCATCCCGGTGGGCGTTCCGCGCTGACCTGCCGCTTCCGCTGTGGGGACGCCTGCTTCAAGGAGACGCCCAACAACAGCGACAACGAGTACGCCGGCGACATCATCGCCGGTGCCGTGTCGCGCCGCTCGATGATGCGCGCCGCCGCCGTGGTCACCGTCGCCACCGCCGCCGGCACCGCGGTCCTGACCGGCCCGAGCGCCCCGCAGGCCGAGGCCGCCGCGCTCGCCGGACACGGGCACAAACCGGGCCACCCCCACAAACCGGCCCCGTCCGGTGCGCGTGGCCTGCGGTTCTCTCCGGTCGCGCCCAACAAGGACGACAAGGTCACCATCCCCGACGGATACGCCCAGAACGTGGTGATCCGCTGGGGCGAGCCGATCCTGCGCGGCGCGCCCGCCTTCAACCCGGACAAGCAGACGGCGAAGGCCCAGGCCGGCCAGTTCGGCTACAACAACGACTTCCTCTCCCTGCTCCCGCTGCGCGGCGAGCGCGGCCGGCAGGTCCTGGTCGCGAACCATGAGTACACGGACGAGATCCTCATGTTCCGCGGCTACGATCCGGCCAACCCGACCCGTGAGCAGGTGGAGATCGCCTGGGCGGCGCACGGACTCTCCGTGGTCGTCGTCCAGGAGGAGCACCGCACCGGCAGGCTGGGTCCGGTCAACCGGCACCCGTTGAACCGCCGTCTGACCGCGACCAGCGAGTTCCGCATGACGGGCCCGGCCGCGGGCAGCACCCTGCTGCGCACCTCGGCGGACCGGTCCGGCCGCAAGGTGCTCGGGACCCTCAACAACTGCGCCGGCGGCACCACTCCGTGGGGCACCACGCTGCACGGCGAGGAGAACTTCAACCAGTACTTCGCCAACGGCACCACCGACATGCACAAGCGGTACGGGATCGGCACGAGCGCCTCCGAGCGCAAGTGGGAGCGGTTCGACCGGCGGTTCGACCTGGCGAAGGAGCCCAACGAGGCCAACCGCTTCGGCTGGGTCGTCGAACTCGACCCGTACGACCCGGACTCCACCCCGCGCAAGCGGACCGCGCTGGGCCGCTTCAAGCACGAGGCGGCACAGCCCCGGCTCACCTCCGACGGCCGTCCGGTCGTCTACATGGGCGACGACGAGAAGTTCGATTACCTCTACAAGTTCGTCTCCAGCAAGCGGATGAAGAAGGGCAACTCGCGGGCAGCCCGCGAGCACAACCTGACGCTGCTGGACGAGGGCACCCTGTACGTCGCCAAGCTGAGCGGCGACTCGCCGGTCACCGAGATCGACGGCACCGGAAAGCTGCCGGGCGACGGGGAGTTCGACGGCAGCGGTGTCTGGATCCCGTTGGCCACCGGCACCACGTCGCATGTGCCCGGCATGACCGCCGACGAGGTGTACGTCTACACGCGCCTCGCCGGTGACAAGGTCGGCGCGACCAAGATGGACCGCCCCGAGGACGTCGAGCCCTCGCCGCGCACCGGCCGGGTGTACGTGGCGCTCACCAACAACACGGACCGTGGCAAGGCGGGCAAGGCCGCTGCGGACGAGGCGAACCCGCGCAACGACAACAAGCACGGGCAGATCCTGGAGCTCGCGGAGAACTGGGACGACCCGGCGAGTGACGGATTCGCCTGGCGGCTGTTCCTCGTGGCGGGCGACCCGGACGACCCGTCGACGTACTTCGCCGGCTTCCCCAAGGAGAACGTCAGCCCCATCTCCTGCCCGGACAACGTGGCGTTCGACGACCACGGCAACCTGTGGATCTCCACGGACGGCAACAAGCTCGACTCGCACGACGGCCTGTTCGGCGTGGCGACCCAGGGTGACCGGCGTGGCGAGCTGAAGCAGTTCCTGACCGTCCCGGCCGGGGCCGAGACCTGCGGTCCGGTCATCCAGGACCGCCGGGTCCTGGTCGCGGTCCAGCACCCGGGCGAGATCGACGGGGCTTCCGTCGAGAAGCCGGCGAGCGTCTGGCCCGACGGCCCGGGCAAGATCGTCCGGCCCTCGGTCGTCGCCGTCTGGCGCAGGGACGGGCGCGACATCGGCGTGTGAGGCCCGCTGGGCGGGCGGCTATATTGCCGCCCGCCCACCACCGCTCCGCACTACAGTCGGACCCATGGTTTCCGGTGATGTGCCGCAGGCGGAGGGAAGCGTCCGGGTCGACGTGTGGATCTGGTCGGTCCGGCTGACGAAGACCCGTGCCCAAGCGGCCGCCGCCTGCCGGGCGGGACATGTGAAGGTCGGCGGTGAGCGGGCCAAGCCCGCCCAGGCCGTGCGCGTCGGCGACGAGGTGCGGCTCCGGCACGCGGGGCGGGACCGGGTGGTCGTCGTCTCGAAGATCGTGAAGAAGCGGGTCGGCCCGCCGGTGGCCGTGGAGTGCTTCGTCGACAACAGTCCGCCCCCGCCGCCCCGCGAGATCGCCATCCAGGTCCCTGTACGGGACCGGGGCACGGGCCGTCCGACCAAGCGCGACCGCCGGGAGATGGAACGCCTTCAGGGGCAGCCGCCGGAGCGCTGAGGCACCCACCCGGTGTGTTTCACGTGAAACACCGGCACAGCCGCCCCACGCGCACCCCCGGGGCCCTCTGCCCACGCGCACCCCGGACCTCTACCCACGTGCGCCCGGGCCCTCTGCCCACGCGCGCCCCGGGGCCGGCCCTGGTCAGCTCTGGTCGCCGGCGCCGTCTCACCGCGTTTCGGCCGCGGCCCGTCTGCTCCGCAGGAGCACCCGGGCCAGCACCGCACCCACGAGCAGGACCGCACCGACCGCCAGCACCGCCCACGCCGTGGTCCGCAGGGAGGCGGTCAGAGCGTCGACCACGGCGGCGGCCGCGTCCCGCTCGCTCTCCGGCACCTCGTCCAGCACCCGGCTCCGGCCGACCGCGACCAGCACCCGGAGCACGATCGCACCGAGCACGAACCCGGCGCCCACGGTCGCGGTGGCCCACAGTCCGGCCCGCAGCCCACGCCGTACGGTGGCGATGCCCACCACCAGGACGAGGAACACCAGCGTGGCGACGGCCGGCCAGATGCTGCAGTAGCGGAGCCAGCGGAACGAGCTTCTGAGGTCGTCGGCCTGACCGGGGCCGAGCACGGTGATCTCCGTCCGCTCGACCGGGATCTGGTCGGCGAACGGCACGCCGTCACGGACCAGATCCTGTTTGACCTGATCGATCACCGGAGCCAGATCGATCGTCACGGCCTCCCCGCTGTCGCCGTCCAGGGCGGCTGCCACGGCCTTGTGGGCGGTCCGGTTCGCGGTGTCCCAGGCGTTCCGGAAGGCCTCGGTGGTGGTGAACGACCGCACGGTCTCGTGCAGGAACTCGCGGACCGTGTCCTGGAGCGGGCCGAGGTCGATCTGCCGCATCGCCTCCTCGGTGACCAGGTCCGCGACGGTGCTCCGCACCGCTGGGTCGGAGGAGAGCGGCGACACGGCGGCGACGTACCGGTCGGTGTCGTCGATCTCCAGATCGACCCAGGCGGAGAGCGCGCTCAGCGGCACGAGGACGGCGAGCAGAACGAGCAGGAGCGCCGAGAAGGCCGCGGTGGACGCCGGGATCGCCGAGGGAGAGGTCCGCACCCCTCCAGGGAATCCCGTACGGGGCCGAGCCGCTCCCAGCCGTACGCCATTCGAGTTGCCGGGCGGCGCGGTCGGGTGTGCTCTGGAGGAACGGGGAGCAACGGGGGCGTGCGACGGGGGCGACGGAAGGAGCTGTCCGCGATGGCCACACACGCAGCCATGCCCGGCCGAAGCGGTTCCCGCGCCCATGCGCGGCCCCGCCACCACACCCCGCTCGCCTGGGCACTGCCCCTGGCGCTCGGCCTGGCCTACGGCTTCTACGCGGCGTTCATCCGCCGCGACGGCGGTCCCAGCACCGGCGGGCAGGTCCTGCTGGGGCTCGTCTCCGGTGTCGCTCTGGCGGTCCTCTGCTTCGCGCTGGGTCGGATCCAGCGCTCGCTGCCGCGCGAACTGCGGGCAGCGGCGTACGGCGCGCTGACCGCGTGCGCCATCGGCTTCCTGGTGAGCCTCACCGACACCAGCGTGCTGAGGTCGACCGTTCTGGGTCTGGTGGTCGGGGCGGGAGTCCTCTGCGTCTCGTTCTACGCCTTCTACACGCGGGAGACCTGAATCCCGTCCGCCGTCCAGGACAGGGTTCCGGTCCTCTCCGACCGCGTGCGCGGCCGCCAGATTCAATCTGGCGGCCGCGCCCCCGCGTCTGGCGCCCAAGAGGTGAGGGAGCGGAACGGGCCGGGCCGGACGAGAGGCCCCGGAGGTCCGGGAGGCGGCGGAGGTCGCGGGAGGAGGAGCGAGTGATGACGACGGACGGAAGCACCGGTGCGAGCGCGGACGAGAGCACCGACGGGCGTCGGGGCGCGGGAGGCAGCTTCCCCCTGCGTGTCGCGGTGATCATCGGCAGCACCCGCGAGGGCCGCATCGGCGATGCGGTCGGTCGCTGGTTCATGGAGCGGGCCCAGGACCGGAGCGAGCTGGACCTCGCCGTGCTGGATCTCGCCGACTACGACTTCCCCGTGCACTATCCCGGGCGGGCGACCGAGCAGATGACGGAGTTCACCGAGGAGATCGCCAGGGCCGAGGCCTTCGTCGTGGTCACCCCCGAGTACAACCGCTCGTTCCCCGCCTCCCTGAAGCAGGCCATCGACTTCGCCTACGAGGAGTGGCAGACCAAGCCGGTCGCGTTCGTGAGCTACGGCCACGGTTCCGCCGGGCTGTACGCCGTGGAGCAGCTGAGGACGGTCTTCACCGAGCTGCACACGGTGACCCTGAGGAACGGGGTCGCGCTCGACTTCCTCCGGCAGCCGCTGGAGGGGCACCCCGGTGACAGCGGCCGGGACCGGTCCGTGGGGCTGATGCTCGACCAGCTGGGCTGGTGGGGCTGGGCCCTGCGCGAGGCGCGCGCCGTCCGCCCGTACGTCTCCTGAGCTCCCGGAACCAGACGCGGATCACCGACCTCCTCCGACGACCGACAAGGAATGGATCATGAGCACTGAACTGGCCATCGAGACCACGGGGCTGGTGAAGGTCTTCGGCGACAACCGTGCGGTGGACGGCATCGACCTCGCCGTCCCCACCGGCACCGTCTACGGCGTCCTCGGACCCAACGGCGCCGGGAAGACCACCGCCGTCCGCATGCTCGCGACCCTGCTGCGCCCCGACGGCGGCACGGCCCGGGTGTTCGGCAAGGACGTCGTGAAGGAAGCCGACGCGGTCCGCAGCCGGGTCAGCCTGACCGGGCAGTACGCCTCGGTGGACGAGGACCTGACCGGGGCGGAGAACCTCGTCCTGCTCGCCCGGCTGCTCGGCCACTCCAAGCCGGCGGCCCACGACCGGGCGACCCAGCTGCTCGAAGGATTCGGGCTGAGCGAGGCGGCGGGCAAGCAGGTGAAGAACTACTCGGGAGGCATGCGGCGGCGCATCGACATCGCCGCGTCTATCCTGAACACCCCGGACGTGCTGTTCCTGGACGAGCCGACCACCGGACTCGACCCCCGCAGCCGCAACCAGGTGTGGGACATCGTGCGGGCGGTCGTCGCCCACGGCACCACGGTCCTGCTGACCACCCAGTATCTGGACGAGGCCGACCAGCTGGCCTCCCGGATCGCGGTGATCGACCACGGCAAGGTCATCGCCGAGGGAACGAAGGGCGAGCTCAAGGCGTCCGTCGGCGCAGGCACCGTCCATCTGCGGCTGCGGGACGCCGAACAGCGGGCCGAGGCGCAGCAGGTGCTGGCGCTCGCGCTGAACGCGGAGATCCAGCTGGACGCGGACCCGGTGGCGCTGACCGCCCGGGTCGACGGGCAGAGCACCGAGCAGGGGGCCGCGGAGCAGGCCGGGCGTGCCCTGGCCGAACTGGCCCGTCGCGGCATCACGGTCGACAACTTCTCGCTGGGACAGCCCAGCCTCGACGAGGTCTTCCTCGCACTCACGGACAAGAAGGGAGTGGCGGCATGAGCACCGCGACCGCCAAGACGGAGCTGGAGGGCGTCGAGCTCGCCGCGCCGGACCAGGAACGCCTCTCGGCGCTCCTGGTGGGCCAGGAGCGCCCACCGAGGCCCAGCGCCCTGTCGGCATCGATGACCTTCGGCTGGCGCGCCATGCTGAAGATCAAACACGTGCCGGAACAGCTCTTCGACGTGACGGCTTTCCCGATCATGTTGGTCCTGATGTACACGTACCTCTTCGGAGGGGCACTGGCCGGCTCCACGGAGGAGTACATCCAGTTCCTGCTGCCCGGCATCATGGTGATGAGCGTCGTGATGATCACGATGTACACGGGTATCGCGGTGAACACGGACATCGCCAAGGGCGTCTTCGACCGGTTCCGCACGCTGCCGATCTGGCGGCCCGCTCCGATGGTCGGCTATCTGCTCGGCGACGTCCTGCGCTATCTGCTGGCGTCGGCGGTGATGCTCGCCGTCGGCATGATCATCGGGTTCCGTCCGGACGGCGGTGTGCTCGGTGTGCTGGCCGGTGTCGCTCTGCTGGTCGTGTTCTCGTTCTCGTTCTCCTGGATCTGGACCATGTTCGGGCTGCTGCTGCGCTCCGAGAAGTCGGTGATGGGCGTCAGCATGATGGTGATCTTCCCGCTGACGTTCCTCAGCAATGTCTTCGTCGACCCGAAGACGATGCCGGGCTGGCTCCAGGTCTTCGTGAACAACAGCCCGGTCACCCACCTCGGCACGGCGGTGCGTGAGCTGATGCAGGGCAACTGGCCGGCCTCCGACATCGCCTGGACGCTGGGCTGGTCCGGGGTGCTCCTGGTGGTGTTCGGTGCGGTGACGATGCGGCTCTACAACCGGAAGTGACCCGCGACGCACGGGCAGGTTCGCCTGCCCGTGCGTCTCGGACGCCTCCGCCGCGTGCGCCCTTGACCTTCCCCGCAGGGGAAGCCCCAGGATCCGTGGGGCCGGGCGAAAGGCGCCCGGTACGAGGAGGTACGGGGTGGAACGCGAAGGCCGCGCGGTGGGCGCCGCGAGCGGAGAGCTGGTGACGATCGGGGAGTTCGCCCGGTTGTCCCGCCTCTCCGCCAAGGCGCTCCGGCGCTACGACGAGATGGGCTTGCTCCGGCCCGCCTTGGTCGACCCGGTGAACGGTTACCGGTACTACGACCCGGCGCAGGCGGAGGGGGCCCGGCTCGTGGCGTGGTTGCGCAGGATCGGCATGCCCCTGAGCCGGATCGGCCGGGTCGTGGCGCTCGACGCGGGCACCGCGGCCGTGGAGATCCGGACCTACTGGGCGCGGGTGGAGGCCGAGACGGCGGCCCGGCGCGATCTGGCGATGTACCTCGTCGACCATCTGTCAGCGGAGGGCAGGGCCATGTCACGGATATCGGGCAACGCGGGCAACACGGGCAACACGGAGAGTGCGGGCAGCACAGGAATCACAGGAGTCACAGGTGGCAGTGTGGGGGCGGTGCCGCTCGTGATCCGGTGTGCGGCGCTGACCGATACCGGGGCGGTGCGTACGGCGAACCAGGACGTGGCGTTCGCGGGGCCACGGCTGCTGGCGGTCGCCGATGGTTTCGGGGAGGGCGGGGCCGAGGCGAGTGTGGCGGCGATCGAGGCGCTCAAGCCCTCCGCGTGGGGCGCCCGGGAGGGTGCGCTGTCCGCGGCGGATCTGCTGAACGCCCTGGAGGACACGGCGGATTCCGCTTCGCGGGCGGTCCGGGACGCGGTCGCGTCCTGCGCGGCCCCGGACGGTTCGGGGACCACGCTCACCGCGATGCTGTGGACCGGATCGCGGCTCGGGCTCGTGCACATCGGGGACTCGCGGGCCTATCTGCTGCGGGGCGGGGAGCTGTTCCGGATCACACATGACCACAGCCTGGTCCAGTCGATGATCGATGACGGTTCGCTGGGCAGGGAGGAGGCCGCTTCCCACCCGGCGCCTGCGCTGCTGCTGAAGGCGCTGGTCGGGGAGGCGCGGTCCGCCCCGGTGGCCGTGGCGAGCCGCCCCGACGTCAGCTTGCGGGAGGTGATGGCCGGGGACCGCTATCTGCTCTGTTCGGACGGGCTGTCCGCAGTGGTGGACGAGGCGGAGCTGAGGGCCGCGGTCATCGCGGCGGAGGACCCGGAGGAGGCCGTACGCCGGTTGGTCGGCCTGGCCCGCGAGGCGGGCGGACCCGACAACGTGGCGTGCGTCGTCGCCGACGCCGTCGAGGAGCGGAGGAGTAGCGGCGAAGAGGAGTAGCCGCGCAAGGCGTAGCGGCGCGGGTCAGAGTCGCCAGTCGGGGGTGTGCTCGGGACGGTAGGCGCAGGTGGTCCCGGTCGTCACGGAGGCCTTCAGATGGGCTGCCAGCGCGGGGTGCAGGGTGTCCAGCTTCCGCAGGGTGTCGCGGATCCGGGCGGTGACCGTCTTGCGGGCCCGCTCGGTCTGGTCGCCCAGTCGGCGGGTCCGGCCGCCGAGTCCGGCCGCGGTGCGGAGCTCGTCGAGGAGGGCCTGCCGCTCCCGGTCGTATTTCTCGACCCCCCGGGCGTCGTCCCGGGCGGCGGCTCGGTCTATCTCGGCGTCCAGCCGGGCCAGGTGTTCCTTGTAGCGGCGCTTGGCCTCCTCGTCGAGCACCGGATCGCCGCCGAGCTGCCCGGCGGCGATCACGAGGTCCCCGCCCTCGGGCGCGAGGAGCCGGGCGGCCGGGACGTCGGCGCCGGGCAGCCCCAGCAGACTGTGCAGGTCCCGCAGGCCCTTGGCGTCCGGGACGTGCACGGTCACCTCGGCCCAACGCAGCTGCCACACCGGCCCGTTCCGCCGGAACTCGGCGGACGGCACCGCCCGGGCCGCCGCCGACGAGCCGGCCGTGCCCCGGCCCGGGCCCGGGGCCGCGACCTGGCCTTGGCCTTGGCCTTGGTCCTGGCCTTGGCCCTGGTCCTGGCCCAGGTCCAGGGCCTGCGGGGCGGCGGGACCGGAAGCGGTGGTGGTGAGGGTGGCTGGGCGGGGGCCGGTGGAGGCGTCGATCGCGGTAGCGGTGGCAGCGGTGGGGGCCGTGGTGGGCGGGGCCGTGCGGAGGGCCGCGGCCTCGGCCTCCATGTGGGCCAGGGCCAATTCGCCTGCTTCCCGCTCCACTTCACCGAGGAGCCGATGGGCCTGCCCGGCGTCACCAGCTGCCCCGGCATCAGCTGCTCCGTCACCGGCTGTCCCGGCTCCGGCCGCGTCGGCGCGGGCGAGCAGGGAGCGGGCCAGGCACAGCCGGGCGCGTACGGCCCAGGGGCGGGCGCCGAGGCGGTCCGATGAGGCGGCGGCCTCGGTGAGCGCTGCCACCGCCGCGTCCTGGTCGTCGCGCGCGGCGGCGAGCATCCCGAGCCAAAGGTCGACGGGGCCGGCGATGTCGCACCCGTACAGCGAGACGACCCACTGGCCCGTGTAGGGCGTCAGCTCGTCCTCCGCGCGGGTGATGAGCCGCGGGTCGCGCGTGATCGCGGCCGTCTGGGCCAGCAGCCGGAGCCACAGCGGCATGAACGCCCGCGGATAGGGTGCGGCGCGGTCCGCGTGCTCGGCGAGCAGGCGCAGCGCGGGAGCGGCGTCGCCCTGCTCCGCCGCGGTGACCGCTTCCAGCAGCCCGGGATAGGGATACCCGGAGCCCGGGAGCTCGCCGAGGGTCTCCTCGGCCTCGGCGAAGTGGCCCCGGAGCAGGTGCATCGCCCAGCGCAGGTGGTACCCCATGAAGCCGAAGGAAGCGTGGTCGCTGTTCTCCTGGTTGAGCGCGTCGTCCTCCAGCGCGGTGGACGCCTCGGCGAACCGGCCCTGCAGGGAGGCGATCAGGCTGGTGTCGACGGCGACCCCGAGGGCGAACCGGGGCAGCTCGGTCAGCTCGGCGAGCCGGACGAACGCCCGGTACTGGTCGAGGAAGGCCGGGTCGCCCAGCTCCAGCAGCGTCACCCAGCGCATGGACGTCGCGTTCAGTTCCATGTCCTGGTGCTGGGTGCGCCGGCCGACGACGGTCATCTCGTCGGTCAGCCCGAGCCGCTCCACCGCCGAGCCGAGACCCCACACGGAGTCGTGGCGCGCCCAGAGCGAGAAGGCGAGCGCCTCGTCGTCCGAGCCGCTCCGGGCCAGCGCCATGATGTGGATGGCCAGTTCCTGGGCGAGCCGGTCGTCGGAGAGCCCCTCCTGGCCCTCCTTGCCGGTGATCCCGCGGTGTGCCTCGGCGAGGAGGCCCATCGTGGCCCCGCCGTGGCCGCCGAAGGACCCGTCCCGGTGGATGGTGATCGCCACCCGGGCCAGCAGTTCCGGTTCGCCCAGCTCCCGGGCCAGGGCGACCGACCGGTCCAGCAGCCGCTCCGCCTCGGCCGTCTCCCCCGCGTGCCGGAGCTGTCCTGCGAGGTCGAGACCGATCAGCGCGGCACGCCGGAGGTCCGGACTCCGGCCCTCCGCACCCGCCGGGTCCGCCCCGGCCACCGCGAGGGCCCGTCGGTAGTGGCCGAAGGCCTCCTCGTCGGCGAGGCGTCCCGAGGCGTCCCGGGCGGCCGCCAGCAGGAGGTCGATCCGGCGGTCGCGGTCCAGGGCCTCGCCGGCGAGGTGGGCGTGCCGGGCGAGGTCGCCGGGCCGTACCGCGTCGTCGAGGCCGCCGTGCGCGTCCAGGGACCGTACGGCGGCGGCGTGGCGTTCACGGCCCTCGGCCTCGTCCAGCGAGGCGTACAGCGTCTCGCGCAGCAGGTCGTGGGCGAAGGCGTACTGCCCGGAGGGGCGGGGGACGACGACACGGGCGACGACGGCGGGCTCCAGCAGCCGGTCCACGTGGGGGACCGGCGCGCTGTGCACCACGGCCAGGACCTGACGGCCGAATTCCCGGCCGAGCAGGGCGGCGCTGGTCAGCAGGGAGACGACGGGCTCGGGCAGCAGGGCGAGCCGCCGGCGGACCGCTTCCCGCACGCCGGGCGGAATGGTGGACACCGGGCTCCCGCTGTGCCAGAGCCGGGCGGTCTGCTCGACGAAGAAGGGGTTGCCGCCGGTGCGCCGGTGGACCTCGTCGACCAGCCGCGGTGTGGGCTCGCGGCCCGTCGTCACCGTCATCAGCGCCCCCACTTCGTCCCGGCCGAGGCCGGTCAGGGTGAGGGTCGCGGCGGCGCGCGAGACCAGCGGCAGGATCAGCTGCTGGAGCGGGTGCCCGGGGGCCTCCACCTCGACGTCCCGGTAGGTGCCGATCAGCAGCAGCCGCTCGAACCAGGCGTGCTGGGCGGCGAATTCGAGCAGGCGCAGGGAGGCCGGGTCGGCGCTGTGCAGATCGTCGAGGACGACCACCAGCGGCCGGCTCTGGGAGACCGTGACGAGGGCCGTGGTCACCGCGTCGAAGAGTCCGAAGGCCTCGGCCCCCTCCGGCGAACCGTCGCCCGGCGGGGTCGTGCCCGTTTCCGCGCCGGGCCCGCCGCCGTGCGCCCCGTCGGGGCCCGGACCACCGGCGGCGCCCGGGGGAGGTCCCGGAGCCGGAGCCGGAGGCATGCTGGGGCCGTCCGTACCGCCCATGGCGACCCTGACCGGGTCGCCGAGGAGCGCGGCGAGCCGGCCGTCCGACGCCTCCTGGGCCGCTGCCCACTCGGCTACGGTGGCGGACCGGCGCAGGCCGCGCAGGATCTGGACCCAGGGCCAGTAGCCGGGGGTGTTGTCCGAGTCCCAGCAGGAGCCTCCGACCACCAGCGCTCCGCGCCGCCGTGCCTCGTGGGCGGCGTCGGTGACGAGCGTGCTCTTGCCGATTCCGGCCTCGCCGGTGACCAGCACGAGACCGCCGTGGCTGCCCGTGGCCCGGGCGATCTCCGAGCGGAGAACGCCTGCGGGGTGGTCGCGCCCGAAGAGAGCAGGGGTCATGACCACACGATAGGAGTAGCCACTGACAACGGCCCCTCCGTCTCCTGACCGGGGGGACGGCTCGGACGCGTACGGCCGCTGAGTCGGCTCGGACGCCTGCGACCGCTGAGTGGGCTCGGACGCCTGCGACCGCTGAGTCGGCTCGGACACGTACGGGCGGAGGTGCGGCTCGGTCGCTTACGGCCGGAGGTGCTGCTCGGACGCGTAACGGTCGGAGGTACGGCCTGGTCGTGTGCGGCCGGAGGTGCGGCGCGTAACGGTCGGAGGTACGGCCTGGTCGTGTGCGGCCGGAGGTGCGGCTCGGACGCGTACGGCCGGGGAGACGTCTCAGTCGCGTACGACCGTCACCGGGCACGGCGCGTGCTGGGTGACGTGGAGGCTGACCGAGCCGAGCAGGGTGGCCTTCAGGCCGGTGTGGCCGCGGGCTCCCACGACGAGCAGGTCGGCGCCCTGGGTGCGGTCGAGCAGGGCCTGGGCCGGATTGCCGATGACCACGACCTTGGTGACCGCGGCGGCCCCCTCGGCGCCGAGGGCCTCCTCCAGCGCCTCGGTGAGGGAGACGGTGGCCAGGGCCTGCGGGTCGAAGTCCTCCGGCATGCCCGGCATCATCGACGCCCAGCTGGTGGCGGGGTACTCCCAGCTGTTCACGGCCTCCACCGAGGCGCCGGTCAGCTCGGCCTGGCGCACCGCCCAGTGCAGCGCCTTGATCGAGGAGTCGGAGCCGTCGACGCCCACAACGATCCTGCCCATATCTGCCTGCTTCCAGCTCGGTACAGCCCGGTGAGTCCCTACGGTGCGGTCTGTTCTGTCCCGCTTGTACAGCGTTCGATCTCACTGTAGTCACATCGGACAAGCGGGGGCGGTTCGGGGTGAACCACCCCCACGGCATCAGTCCAGCCGCAGGTCCGCGAGCTGCTGCTCGAACGGGACGACCGCGTCCTCCCCGTCGTCCAGGCCCGGGGCCCGGGAGGCGCCGGAGACCGTACGGCCCAGGACCGCGGAGGCCAGCTCGCCGCCGGCGCGCCGGATCCGGGACGGCAGGCCCTCGGTGTACTCGTCGCCCGAGGAGCCCCAGTCCTCCGAGGCCGCGTAGACGGAGGTGGGCACGGTGACGGCCCGCAGATAGGCGAAGAGCGGGCGCAGCGCGTGCTCCAGGACCAGCGAGTGCCGGGCCGTCCCGCCCGTCGCGGCGATCACCACGGGCTTGCCGGTCAGCGCGGTGTTGTCGATCAGGTCGAAGAACAACTTGAACAGGCCGGAGTACGAGGCGGTGAACACCGGCGTCACGGCGATCAGCCCGTCGGCCTCCGTCACCGCGTCGATCGCTTCCCGCAGCGTGGCCGAGGGGAAGCCGCTGAGCAGGTGGTGGGCGATGTCCACGGCGAGGTCGCGGACCTCGATGACCTGGACCTCGACGTTCCGGTCCTGCTCGGCCGCGAGGCGCTCGCGGGCGGCGGCGGCCAGCCGGTCGGCCAGCAGCCGGGTGGAGGACGGCTGGCTGAGCCCGGCCGAGACGGCGACGATGCGCAGGGGGGTGGTG
Source organism: Streptomyces sp. MGP-P1 (assembly GCF_057766565.1). Lineage (NCBI taxonomy): Bacteria > Bacillati > Actinomycetota > Actinomycetes > Kitasatosporales > Streptomycetaceae > Streptomyces > Streptomyces sp. MGP-P1. Next base: position 1,171,360 of record NZ_JBYMEM010000005.1, read on the forward strand.
GCGAACATCGGGGTCAGCCCTCCTTTCCAGAGGCTCGGGCGGCGGCGACCGCCGGGTGGACGGGCGCGGACTCCGGCACTCCGGCCGGCCGCAGGTTGGCGAACTCCTTGCGCAGCACCGGCACGACTTCCTCGCCGAGGATGTCGAGCTGCTCCAGGACCGTCTTCAGCGGGAGCCCCGCGTGGTCCATCAGGAACAGCTGGCGCTGGTAGTCGCCGACCGCGTCCCGGAACCCCAGCGTCCGCTCGATGACCTCCTGCGGGGAGCCCACGGTCAGCGGGGTCTCACGAGTGAAGTCCTCCAGGGAGGGGCCGTGGCCGTAGACCGGCGCGTTGTCGAAGTACGGGCGGAACTCCCGTACCGCGTCCTGCGAGTTCTTGCGCATGAACACCTGACCGCCGAGTCCGACGATGGCCTGGTCGGCGGTGCCGTGCCCGTAGTGGGCGTAGCGGCGCCGGTAGAGGTCGACCATCTTCCTCGTGTGCTCCATGGGCCAGAAGATGTTGTTGTGGAAGAAGCCGTCGCCGTAGTAAGCGGCCTGCTCGGCGATCTCGGGGGAGCGGATGGAGCCGTGCCAGACGAACGGCGGGACGCCGTCCAGCGGGCGCGGGGTGGCGGTGAAGGACTGGAGCGGCGTACGGAACTTGCCCTCCCAGTCCACGACGTCCTCGCGCCACAGCTTGTGCAGCAGGGCGTAGTTCTCGATCGCCATCGGGATGCCCTGGCGGATGTCCTTGCCGAACCAGGGGTAGACCGGCCCGGTGTTGCCCCGGCCCATCATCAGGTCGACGCGGCCGTCCGCGAGGTGCTGGAGGGTGGCGTAGTCCTCGGCGATCTTCACCGGGTCGTTGGTGGTGATCAGCGTGGTGGACGTGGACAGGATCAGGTTCTCGGTGCGGGCGGCGATGTAGCCGAGGGTGGTCGTCGGGGAGGACGGGACGAACGGCGGGTTGTGGTGCTCACCGGTCGCGAAGACGTCCAGACCGACCTCCTCGACCTTCTGCGCGATGGCCAGGGTCGCCTTGATCCGCTCGTTCTCGGTGGGGGTCCGGCCGGTGGTCGGGTCGGTCGTGACGTCCCCGACGGTGAAGATCCCGAACTGCATGGCGTCCGCCTTCCTGAGTGCCGGCCGTGGTTCCGAGCTCCGTTCCGAAGCTCTGTCTCGAAGCCCTGACCGATTTGGTTGAACGTTGAACTACACCCTACAACGGGACCCCCCTCCTGCCTATTCCTGCCTGTTTCCCCGCGGCCCCGCGCCCCTCTCCTCCGTACCGCCCATGGCCGCTACACTCGGCCCATGACCTCCGTCCTGTGCCGAAACTGGTGGCGCTCCTCCTAGGAGCGGCCACCGCATCTGCACGGAACCAGGGCCGTTCGATATGGACGGCCCTTTTCGCTGCCCCCGTAAAGCGTTCTCGTACGGCGCGGACACGGAGACGAAGCGCAGCGGCGCTCACCGGCGGGGCCGTCCCTCACGTATCACTCACGCGAGGAGAGACACCCACCATGAGCACGACCACCGCCGAGCCCCACAGCTCCGAGCCCCACAGCTCCGAGCCCCGGAGCGCCGAGCCGCTCCACAGCCACGAGCTCTACAGCACCGAGCCCCACAGCACCGAGCTCGAGCGCCGCATCGCGCAGGACCCCGGCAGCTTCCGGGTCCTCACCGGGGACCGCCCCACCGGGCCCCTCCACCTCGGCCACTACTTCGGCTCCCTGCTCAACCGGGTCTGCCTCCAGAACCTCGGCGTGGACGTCCTGGTCCTCATCCCCGACTACCAGGTGATCACCGACCGGGACACCGCGGAGCGGCTGGGGGAGTACACCGACGGGCTGCTCCTGGACTATCTGGCCCTCGGTATCGACCCCGCCCGGTCCACCGTTTTCTGCCACAGCGCCGTCCCCGCGCTCAACCAGCTCATGCTGCCCTTCCTCAGCCTCGTCTCCGTCGCGGAGCTGAACCGCAACCCCACGGTCAAGGACGAGATCACGCACTCACGGCAGTCCACGGTCAGCGGGCTGATGCTCACCTACCCGGTCCACCAGGCCGCCGACATCCTGTCCTGCAAGGGAAACCTCGTTCCGGTCGGCCGGGACCAGGCGCCCCACCTGGAGGTCACCCGGACGATCGCCCGCCGCTTCAACGAGCGGTACGGCGACGTCTTCCAGGAACCGGACATCATGCTCTCCGCCGCGCCCCTGCTGCTCGGCACGGACGGTACGAAGATGAGCAAGAGCCGGGCCAACTCCGTCCCGCTCGGCGCCACCGCCGACGAGACGGCCCGGCTCATCAAGGGCGCGACCACGGACGCCGACCGGCACATCACCTACGACCCCGACGCCCGCCCCAACGTCTCGTCCCTGGTGCTGCTGGCCGCCCTCTGCCTGGAGCGGGACCCGCACGAGGTCGCGGCGGGAATCGGTGACGGCGGAGCCGCCGCTCTCAAGCGGACGGTGACCGACGCGGTCAACGGCCATCTGGCCCCGTTCCGGGCCCGGCGGGCGGAGTACGCGAAGGACCTGACGTACGTACGGTCGGTGCTCCGCGCGGGCAACGAGCGGGCGAACGCACTGGCGGAGGCCACGCTGGACGAGGTACGGGAGGCGATGGGCGCGTTCCGGTAGCCGGTTACCGGGTGCCGGTAGCCGGGTTCCGGGTCCTGGTAGCCGGGCGGCGTCGGGCCCCTGCCGCCCGACGTCCCCCGCCGCCCCCTGCCGGCCCGGGGCTCCTACCGTCTCGGGGCCACCGTCCGCTGCCGTCGCAGCAGCTCCGCGAGCCCCCGGCGGGTGGCGGCGATCACCACCCGGTCCGTGGCGCGCAGGAGGTAGCCGGGGTGCAGGTCCCAGACCAGGCCGGAGGGCGGGGCGGCCGCGTCGCCCTCCAGGCCGTACGGCGGGATCGCGGCGAGGTCCGGGGTCCGGTCGGCCGGCGGGGTGGCGTCGATGGCCAGGACCCGCCAGGCGCCCGCGCGGAAGGCCTGCTCGACCGTGTGACCCTCCAGCTGCGGGTGCCCCGCCACCTCCAGGGCCGCGAACAGCATGACCTTGCGCTCGACCGGGATCGCGCCGAGGATCTGGCGGCCCATCATGGCGCCGGCGAAGGCCGGGGCGGCCAGGTGGGAGACGGAGCGGGAGCGGGTCAGGGCCCCGGGGTGCGCGGTGCGCAGGGTGCGGTAGACGGCGGTGGCGAACTCGTCGTCGTACAGCCGCAGCGCGACCCTGAGGTCCGGCTTCACCGAGCGGGCGTACAGCGCCGCTTCCAGGTTCGTGGTGTCGATGCTGGTGAGGGCGAGGAGGGCGCGGGCACGGCGGATCTTGGCCGCCTCCAGGACGCCTTCCTGGGTGACGTCGCCGATGACGGTCGGCACGTGCAGGGAGCGCGCCAGCGGGATGCCGCGCGCGTTGGGGTCCTCCTCGACGACGACCACGGGGACGTCGAGTTCGCGGAGCTGTACGAGGACGCGCGTGCCGATCTTGCCGAGCCCCAGCAGCACCACGTGCCCCAACAGACCGCGCGGTGGGCGGCGCAGCGAGGAGGCGGTGCGCAGGGTGCCGAACGCCTCCAGCACGGCGGCGAGCAGCAGCGGGAGCAGGAGCAGCCCGGCGATGCCGGAGAGGAGCTGGATGATCTGGCGGGCCGGCGGCGCTTTCTCCGCCGGGTCGTTCATGCCCAGCAGGTCGAGCAGGGTCAGGTAGGTGGAGTGGATCGCGGTGTCCTTGGTGGTCAGGACCGAGGCGATCACCAGGGCGAGTGCGGCGGCCGCGACGCCGAGGGCCGACCAGCGCAGCCTGCGGGAGAAGACCTGCGAGAGCGGGGCGCCCCTGCCGCCCATCCGGGTGGCCGGACGGGCCGGGTCGGCCCGGCTGACCGCTTCGAGGACCACCGTGCCCCGGCCGGTCGCGGCGGCGACGGCGCTCTCGTCGGGCAGCAGTTGCGGGGCCTCGTCGCCACTGCTGTCCGAACCCTCCGCGCCCGCCGGGTCGTTGGTGGTGGAGGAGAGCAGGGCGAGGGTGCACAGGCCGGGGTCGGCCGTCTCGCCGGGGCTCGGCGGCGGGCGTTCGGCGGCGCGCAGGAGCAGCCCCTCGGCCTGGATGATCTTGCTGCTGCCGGTGAGGGCGGTGGCGGCGAGGGCCGGGGCGGCGGTGTCGGCGTCGGACAGGACGGTGGTGGAGGCGTCCAGCAGCGCCGGGTCGATGCCGGGCATGGCGACGGCCGCCGCCTGGTCGAGCAGCTCCTCCAGATGGAGCCCGAGCTTGCGGTTGTAGAGCCGGATCACCAGCCGCAGACGGGGGTTGAGGCGGCGGGCGGTCAGGGCGGCGCGGATGTTGCGCTCGTCGTCGTCGTAGACGAGCGCGAGGGCGGCGGCCCGGTCGACGCCCGCCTCCTCCAGTACGTCGTCGGACGGTTCGGGGGCCTCCATGATGCGGACGGCCTCGACCCCGGCGTTGGTGTCGCCACTGCCGCCCCCGGCCGTTCCGTTGCCGCCCCCGGCCGCCCCGTTGCCGTTGCCCGCGCGGTTCATCGCCGCCGACATCCGGCCGAACAGGGCCGCCGCGCGCCCCCGTTGGGTCAGCGGCGTCTCCGGGCTGTTCGCGTCCCGGCCCGGGGGCAGGAGCAGGGTGACCCGTTCCCCGTAGACGTAGCGCAGCTCCACGGCGAGCCGGCGCGCCAGGGCGTCGTCACCGCAGACGATCATGTGGCCGGCCGACGGCGGGCGTCCCGGCTGCTGAGGAAGTGGAGGCACGAAACCCAGCATGCCGTGATCCTTCCGGCTCGGTCTCCCCGCTCAGCGTTGGGAGTTGGCGATCTTCGCAAGGTGGTTCGGAACCGCCCGGCCGTTGAGAGCGCCGGCCGGGCCCTGGGGTCCTCCCACCGGCCCCTGCGTGCCTCCCGCTGCCGCATGCGTGCCGCCCGCCGGGCCCTGGGGTCCGCCCGCCGGTCCCTGGGGGCCGCTCGCTAGCGCGAGACATTCGGAGATCCCTCGTACCAGGTCGTCGTTGCCGGTCCGGGCGACCTCGCCCACGGCGTACGGGACATGACGCCGACGATCGCTGTTTATGGGCAGCTGCCGACGAAGTCCAGCTGCGATGGCGGAGGTTCCGCCGGGAAGTACCGGCGGAAGCGGTGGACGAGGAGGCGGACGGCCGCCCAGGCGAGGAGCGGCGACCCGGCGAGTACGGCGATGGTGAGCACGGCGCGGGTGGTGCTGCCGGTGTCGCTCCGGTGCGGCAGGACCGTGCCGGTCACGCTGCCGAACCAGGCGAAGACGACCAGCAGGGAGACGGAGACGGAGACGGGGACTGGGACGGGGACGGGGACGGGGACGCCGCCGAGACCGGCCGGGCCGGTGTCGAGGTCCGCGTCGAAGGTGTCGTGGCCGGCGGCCCCGGCGAGCACCAGCCGCCAGAAGCAGACGACGACCACCAGAGCGGCGCCGAAGACGACGGCGGGGAATCCGAGTGCCGCGCTCAGGAACTCGCCGATCGGTCGCACCCCCTGCGGTTCTGCGCACGGGCCCTGAGGCGGTGCGCGTCCGTGTCCTTCGGCACGGGGGCGGCGATCGGTCGCCCGGCGGTCGGGTGGCGGGGCCCGGCGCCGCGGCGTTGTCCGAGCCTGCCGCGGCGGCCGGGACGCCCCCTCAGGGCTCCCGCCGCCGCATTCCGGATTCCGGTTCCCGGGCCGTCCCTGATCCCCCGTGGACGGCCCGGGAACCGGGCTCCGGGCTTCGGGCTCCGGGAGGGGCTTCCGTCCCGCCCCGTTTCCCTTGCTCCCCCGTGCTTCCCCCGTGTTGTTGCTGACCTGATCGTGCCATCCGGTACCGGCCCAGTGCACTGCCGGAACTCGGCAATCTTTACGCTTCACTAATGCCGGGCACCGGCACCGCCCCGTGTGCGTTGAGGAAATGACGAGACTGGTGCAAGGCTGAAGGAGAGTGCGTGGCCGAGCTGAGGATTCCCGAGGAAATGTTGGGCAATTATGCCTACATTCTGGGCGAAGTCGCCCTCACCGGCCGTCGCTTGACCCGGGATGAACTGGAAGCTCGTCGTGCGCTGGGCCGTGCTGCGGCGGACGCGGGGCATCAACTCCGCGCTCTGGTGACGATGCATCTGGCGCAGACCCGAGAGGCCTGGCCGCGCGGAGCTGCCGGAAACTCCCCTGCCACGATCGACGCCGTCCTGGCCGCCGTGGAGCAGGCGGTCGACGCGTTCGCGGAGGGCTTCGAGCGTGCCCAGCGGCTCACCGTCAGGCGGGAGGAGGCGGCGCGCCGGGAGTTCATCGACGACCTGCTCTACGGGCGCAGCGATCTGGTGCGCCTCGCGGAGCGGGCGACCCGCTTCGGCCTGCGGCTTTCCCGGGCGCACGCGGTGGCTGTGGCGTCCGGCCCGGAGGCGTACACGGAGACGGACGTGGTGCCGCGCAGCGTGGAGGCGGCGCTGCTGGCGCGGTTCAGCGGTCGCAAGATCCTGCTGACGACGAAGGACGGCCGGATCGTCTGCATCGCACCGGGCAGTCAGCCCGACGTCCTGCGCTACTTCGCCAAGCAGGCGCACGCGGCGACGGACGGCGGCCAGGTCGCGGTGGGCCGCCCGCACAAGGGTCCCGGCGGGGTGGTCCACTCGTACGACGAGGCGTTGCAAGCCCTCGACCTGGCGGACCGGATGGGGATGGACGACCCCGTGCTGTACGCCTCGGACCTCATGGTCTACCCGGTGCTGACCCGGGACCGGCAGGCGATGGCCGATCTGGTGCGCAGCGAGCTGGGCCCGCTCCAGAAGGCGCGGGGCGGCGCGGAACCGCTGCTGAACACCCTGGCTGTCTACTTCGACGCGGGTTGTGTCGCCGCCGAGACCGCCCGCCGACTGGCGCTGAGCGTGCGGGCGCTGACGTACCGCCTGGAGCGTATCCACCAGTTGACCGGGTCCGACCCTTCGGACCCGGTGCACCGCTACAGCCTGCAGACGGCGGTCATCGGGGCCCGGCTGCTGGACTGGCCGGCCAAGGAGCTGTGACGGCCGCCCGGGGAGGGGCTGGGGGCGGGGGACGGAAGATGTGGCCGGGGGTGCTCAGGGGGGTGACGCACCCCCGGCCTGCCGGTGGGGAGGGGACGTGGGCCGGTGGTCGGCCTGCCCACGTGACCGCACCGGCGGTCCTGGTGGGCCCTACAGGTCGAACTCGTGCGGCGGCAGGTCGAGCGCGAAGCACGCCTCCCGCACGACGGCCTGCTCGGACGGGTCGAAGTCACCGTCGGCGCCGCCGATGACGATGCCGATCTGGACCACGGCACGGGCCTCGGTCGGCTTCTTCTTCGCCTTGGCGATCTCCTGGAGGACGCTGACCTTGCCGAACGCGAAGTCGGTGGTGAGCTGGTCGACGTAGCCGTTGAAGCGGCGCTGCAGGTCGTCCGCGGGGAAGTTCCGCAGGACGTCGTTGGTCGAGATGAGTGTCGCGACGCGCTGACGCTCCGACGGGTCGATGGAACCGTCGGCGGCGGCGACGAGGGCGCACATGGCCATGCTCGCGTCCCGGAACGACCCCGACTTCAGGTCGTTCTTCTTCGCCTCCAGCTGCGTCTGCATCGACGACGCGGATTCCTTGATGCGATCCCACAGAGCCATGACGTCTCCCTACGTTGCGGTGCGAATCCGGAACCGGAACCGGAACCGCGGTCGGAGCCGGAGCCGGGGCCGGAACGGATGTAACTCTACAGGCGTGTAGATGTTGACAGCGGGGCGCGGGGCGCTTTCCCCACGAAGCCCCCGGAAACGCCGAAGCCCCCGGACACGGTGACGGTGAGGGTGTCCGGGGGCTTCGCCGTGGGCCGCGAGCGGCAGGGCCGTAAGGCGGCTACTCGCGCGTGCGCGTCTCGACCGCCGGTTCGGGGGTGAGGTCGTCGTGCGACGGCAGCCGGCGCTCGGGAGCGGACTTCGCGACGGGCTCCTTCTCCGCGCCGCTCACGCCCTTGCTCTTCCCGTCGCCGCCGCCGCGACGGGCCTCGATCCTCGCCGCGAGGGGCTGCGTCCACCGGGCGGTGAGCGGGCCGAGGATGACGAGGATCAGGACGTACGCGGTGGCGATGGGGCCGATGCGCGGCTCGGTGGCCACGGCCAGACCGGCGATAACGATGGAGAACTCACCGCGCGCGACGAGGGTGCCGCCCGCCCGCCAGCGGCCGCGCGAGCCGATCCCGGCGCGCCGGGCCGCGTAGTAGCCGGTGGCGATCTTGGTGAAGGTGGTGACGATGGCCAGCAGGGCCGCGGGCAGCAGCACCGGCGGGATGTCGGCCGGGTTCGTGGAGAGCCCGAAGAAGACGAAGAACACGGCGGCGAACAGGTCCCGCAGCGGGGTGAGCAGCTTGCGGGCGCCCTCGGCGACCTCGCCGGAGAGCGCGATGCCGACGAGGAACGCGCCGACGGCCGCCGACACCTGGAGCTGCTGGGCGACACCGGCGACCAGGACGGTGAGGCCGAGGACGACCAGGAGCAGCATCTCCGGGTTGTCGGAGGAGACCGCGCGGCTGATCAGACGGCCGTGTCGGAGCGCCAGGTAGAGGACGAATCCGACGGCCCCCAGCGCGATCACCAGCGCGAGGCTGCCGCCGGCCAGGCTGACCCCGGCGAGCATGGCGGTGAGCAGCGGCAGGTACACCGCCATCGCCAGGTCCTCCATGACGAGGACGCCGAGGATGACGGGTGTCTCGCGGTTGCCGAGCCGACCGAGGTCGGTCATGACCTTGGCGATCACCCCGGACGACGAGATCCAGGTGACACCGGCGAGCGCGACCGCACCCACGGGGCCCCAGCCGAGGATCAGCGCCGCGACGGCGCCGGGCGTCGCGTTGAGCACGAAGTCCACGGCGCCGGACGGATACTGCGTCTTCAGACTGGTGACCAGCTCGGACGCGCTGTATTCGAGCCCCAGCAGGAGAAGCAGCAGGATGACGCCGATCTCGGCGCCCACCATGGTGAACTCTTCGCTGGCCTTGAGCGGAATCAGCCCGCCGTGTCCGAACGCCAGCCCGGCGAGGAGGTAGAGCGGGATCGGGGAGAGGCCTATCCGCCCGGCGAGCCGTCCCAGGAGCCCCAGCCCGAGGATGACGGCTCCCAGCTCCACCAGCAACGCAGTCGTGTCGTGCACGGTCAGCCCTCCGCAATGATTTCGGAGAGCGCGTCGACGCCCTCACGCGTACCGACGGCGACGAGTGTGTCCCCGATGGCCAGTCGAAAATCCGGTTCCGGCGACGGGTGCGCGCTGTGGGTGCGCAGCACCGCCACGATGGACGCCCCGGTCCGTGTCCGTGCCCGCGTCTCCCCCAGCAGCCGCCCGCCGTACGGGGAGCGGGACCCGAGCGGGATGTGCTCGGTGACGAGGTCGATGCCATCGGTCCGTACGGCGTCGATGGGCGCCGGATCGATGAGGTGCGCGAGCGCGGTGGCCTCGGACGTCGTCAGGGGGACGGAGAGTTGGCACGAATCAGGGTCGTCCTGTTCGTAGAACCCGATGAACCGGCGGCCGTCGTGGTGGACGACGACCGAGATGTGCTGGCCCGTCTCGGTCGTGAAGTCGTACTGAGCGCCCACTCCGGGCAGTGACGTGCGGCGGGTTCCCATGACTTCCTCCCGAGACGCGCGGCGGTGCGCGCACTTGGCGATCTCTTTATCCGGCCATTACCTTATCGGGCGGCGAAAATCCGCCGGGGGGCCGAGGCCGTAAGCCGTGCGGGCGGGTATCGGGCGGGTATCGGGCAGGTAGGACGGGGTGATCACACGAGCCAGCGCCGTGGCCGGCCTCGCCGCACTGGCCGCCCTGGCCGAAAATCGCCCTGGTCGTTCGGTTCGCGTACGCGGGAGGGGACGGGGCGGCGTGCCGGCCGAGCCCGCCGCCCGGCGTCCACCGGATCGCCGCTCAGGTATGCGCGGAGAGCACGGGCGCGAGCAGCTCCAGGGCGTCCTCCCAGGGGAAGGGCGCCGCCTCACCGGACTTGGGCGTGTGCGGGGTGCGGTGGCTGACGAGGACGCCCATGCCGCGCAGCCTCCGCAGGCTCTCGACGTACGCGGGGTGCGCGGCGAGGGAGGAGTTCACGGCCGGGAGGACGGCGATGGGGACGCCGAGCCCGTACGCCTCGCAGAGGATGCCGAGGGCCAGGGTGTCCGAGATCCCGGCCGCCCACTTGTTGACGGTGTTGAACGTGGCGGGCGCGACGGCGATGGCATCCGGGTCCGGGAACGGGCGGGGGTCGCCCGGGGCGCGCCAGCCGGAGCGGATCGGATACCCGGTCCGCGCCTCGACGGCCGCCGCGTCGAGGAAGCCGAGCCCCTGCGGGGTGGCGATGACGCCCACCTCCCACCCGGCGTCCTGCGCGGCGGCGAACAGACGGTCGGCGTCACGGGCGACCCCGGCCGCGCAGACGACGACGTACAGGAACGGCTTGTGGGCGGGGCGGCCGGACTGATCGCTCACGAGGACTCTCCTGGATCGCTGATGCGCGGACGGTGTGGTGAGGTGACGTGAAGTGAGTTGAGCTGAGTTGAGCTGAGCTGAGCTGAGCTCAGCTGAGCTGAGCTGAGCTCTGCCCCCCGACCGATGAGTTTTCCCTCTCCATGGGGTCACACCACCGTCGTTGACCGAACACAAGCAGGAGAAGCCCGTGACTCAGCTGCTGAAAGTCCAGAACTTCACCGTCTCCAGCGACGGCATCGCGGCCGGTGAGGAACAGTCGCTGGAACGGCCGTTCGGTCACGTCGACCCCGAGCGGCTTTTCTCCTGGGCCGGGGCGACGGCGAGCTGGCCGAACCGCACGGAGCCGGGCGGCAGCCGGGGCCTGGACGATTACCTCACGCGGGACTTCGCCCACAACATCGGCGCGGAGATCATGGGCCGCAACAAGTTCGGCCCCCAGCGCGGGCCTTGGGAGAACCACGAGTGGCAGGGCTGGTGGGGCGAGGAACCCCCCTTCCACACCCCGGTGTTCGTGATGACCCACCACGAGCGCCCGTCGCTCACGCTGTCGGACACCACGTTCCACTTCGTGGACGGCGAACCGGCGTCGGTCCTCGACCGGGCGCGGGAAGCGGCCGGCGGCAAGGACGTGCGGCTCGGCGGCGGCGTCACCACGATCCGTGAGTTCCTCGACGCGGGCCTGGTCGACACCCTGCACGTGGCGGTCGCACCGGTGAAGCTGGGGACCGGCCTGCGCCTGTGGGAGTCGCCCGACGAGCTGCTCGACCGGTACCACCTGGAGGTCGTTCCGAGTCCGAGCGGCATGACGCATCACCTGTTCTGGCGGAAGTGACGGCGGGGGCGACCCGGTGCCCTCTCATGGCCCTTCCGCCAACCGTTGGCTCGCCCTCCAGCGCGGGGCCTGGTCATCCGGGTCGTCCGGAGAAGCGAAGTGGAAGGGCACCTGAAGGTGGCCGGCCAGCGCCCGCCCGGCCTCGGCGGCGGCAATGGCAGGAGGAGGGCTGTCAGAGCGGTGGTAGACGGTCGCGAGGCGGCTCTCTCCCTCCGGAGCGTCCAGGACCGCGACCAGGTCCACGAACCAGCCGTGCACGGTGTCGCCGTCCCACACCGCCTCCACCGCGGCCACTCGGCCGGGAAGAGCTGCGACCCGGGCTGCGAGCGAGGGGAGGTCCAGCGGATCGGGCGGCGTGTACCGCACCCGGTCGCCCAGAGCCTCATAGCGCTCCTGGACCACCAACTCGGCCTCGTGCAGGCCGACCCCCAGCGGGCGCAGCGCCAGCCAGACGGACTTGACCGCCGACAGCCGACGGTCGCGCAGCACGTCGGCATCCACCTCATGGCGGGTCCGTTCCTCCAGGTAGGCCCACCAGCCACTCACTGGGCCACCGGCCGGGATCTCAGGGTGCACGTCATGGGTCCGAACGTACGCCAGGGCGCGGTAGCGGCACGCGATCTCCGCCCGCACGGACCGTGTTCCGCACGCGCTGGAATCGCTACGGCTTCCCGCCCAGAAGCTCGTCGAAGGAGTTCAGCACGCCGTCCACGTCCAGGAGGAGCAAGGGACGCGTGGGGTGCGTTCCGGGTGGGTGGTCGTCGTCGCGCATGTGCCCACGGAACCAGTAAGTCACCTGGTCGGGTGGGGTGTTCCGCCTTTTGGTCCTTGCGCCTTCCCGGCTGCGGTACCGTGATCGCGTCATCACGCTCTGTGTGTACCCGCACATGGGGCGGCCCCCGGTGGTGTTCACAGCACCGAGCCGAGGGCCTTCACCCAACTAGTGGAAAGCACAGGTCCCACCGGGATGCTTTGGCATGCTATCGCGCCGTCTCGGCGCTACACGAAGGCTTCGCACGATGTCGTGCGTCATCCGCGTCTGTGCAGTGACGCGAAGGTTCTGATTCTTTACGTTCAGGGGTTGCCGGACGGCGGCACAGATCTGGCTCTGTCCGAGCACGCCCGGAAGCTGGGCATCAAGGGGCGGGCGTTCCAGCGGGTCAAGGAGCAGTTGGTCATGTGCGGGTTCGTGCATGAGCGGCGGGTCTGCGGAGAGCGGGGGCGTTGGGCGACGCAGCAGTTGTTCGCCAACGTGCCGTTGGCCGAGGCCGAGGTCCTCGGGCTGTGGTGCGACGCGGGTCTCGATGCCGCTGCCGCGCCGTCTCCGAGTGCGCGGTATCCGACCGCCGGTCGGCCGAGGGGTCGGACCGTCGGTCATCAACTACCGGTGGACGAAGAACGGGAGGAGAACTCTTCCCACCCACCCACCGAAGCCCCCGACGCTGACGCGGCACGGACGCCGGAACCGCTGACTGCCGAAGAAGTCGAAGCCGAACGGGTGTTGTTGTCGCTGCGGCACGCGAGCCACGGGCTCCGCCTCGGTGTCGCCGAGGCTCGTTCGCTCCTCGCGCAGACGGTGGAGTGGCTGCGGCGCGGGGTCTCCGGGGGCGAGTTGCGCCGTGTGCTGAGCAGCAATCTGCCGCAGGACGGGGTCCGGTGCGCCGTGGGGTTCCTGCGGCACCGGCTGGAGCAGAAGATGCCCGAGGCCGTCGACTCCGTACCCGACGCCGAGCCGATGCGTCCGCCGTCGGACCCGCCGCCCCCGCCTGCCGCTCCCCGGTACGTCGCCCCCCTCGTCACCTGCGAGGGGCCCGGGACCGAGCACGTCTTCCGGGCCATGGCCGAGGAGACCGAGTGCCCCGACTGCCAGCAGGCCGCCGCCTGGGCCCGCTGGGCCGAGCGCCGGGCCGCGGACCTCGGCGTCGACCTCGCCGACGACGCGGCGGCCGCCGTGGAGGCCGGGCGGGACCCGGACGGGTGGCGGGGACGGCTCGCCGCCGCGGCGGCTGCTCCGGGGCGCCCGGGGGGCCAGCGGCTCCGTAGCGGGTTCAGCCGCAACCGGCAGGAACGGGTGGGCTGATCACGTATTCGGCGGGGTGCGGCCTGGCGGGGTGCGGACCGGCCCGACCTCCCGGCCTGGCAGCAGGAAACCGATGCCGACGTTTTTGACGCCATCGAGAAGGGGTAGCCGCCCCCGCCGTGGCGGGGGGCTCGGGGAACCGGGAGTCCAGCGTTGTGTACCGGCCCTACCCCCGTCCCACCACCACCCCCGCCCGGTCGATGCAGATCACGTCCACCTCCACCGGCGCGCCCCGTAGGACGGACAGCGCTTCGTCGCGGGCCCGGGCGGCGACCAGGTCGCCGAGGGGGACGCCCGCCGCTTCGCAGAGGCGCAGGGCCTCCAGGCCCGTGTTGGCGGTGGTGATCCGGGAAGCCAGTTCCTCGTTCGCCCCGCCCGTCCGGGCCAGGTCGGCCAGGAAGGGCTTGTCGACCTGGGAGCGGGCCGAGTGCAGGTCCAGGTGGCCCGCCGCCAGTTTGGAGAGCTTCGCGAAGCCGCCGCAGATGGTGAGGCGGGCGACGGGATGGCGGCGTACGTACTTGAGCACCGCGCCCGCGAAGTCGCCCATGTCCAGCAGCGCGATGTCCGGCAGGTCGTACTCCGACACCACCGTCTTCTCCGACGTCGAGCCCGTGCAGCCCGCCACATGGGTCAGGCCCGCCGCCCGCGCCACGTCCACTCCCCGGCGGATCGAGTCGATCCACGCCGAGCAGGAGTACGGGACCACCACCCCCGTCGTGCCAAGGATCGACAGGCCGCCCAGGATGCCGAGCCGGCCGTTCCACGTCGAGCGGGCGATCTCCTCGCCGTGGTCGACCGAGACCGTGATCTCCACGTCCCCCGTCCCGCCGTGCTCCGCCGCCACCCGCTCCACGTGCTCGCGCATCAGTCGGCGCGGGACCGGGTTCACCGCGGGCTCACCGACATCGAGGGGCAGCCCGGGGAGGGTGACCGTGCCCACGCCCGGGCCCGCCCGGAACACCACGCCGGAACCGGGCGGCAGTCTCCGTACCGTCGAGCGGACCAGCGCCCCGTGCGTCACGTCCGGGTCGTCGCCCGCGTCCTTCACCACTCCGGCCGTCGCCACCGCCTCCCCCGGCCCGGTCGTCAGCTCCTCCACCGCCAGCGCGAACGCCGGTGTCTGGCCCTTCGGCAGGGTGATGGTCACCGGGTCCGGGAAGTCGCCGGTCAGCAGTGCCGTGTACGCGGCCGTCGTCGCCGCCGTCGCACAGGCCCCGGTCGTCCAGCCGGGGCGCAGGCCGGTGTGTTTGAGTTGGGCACTGCGACCGCCCTGCGCCTCAGCGTTCACGAGAGAGTCCGTTCCGATGCCTGTGCTGCCTGTGCATGTTCTTGTTCTGGGGGGTACGACCGAGGCGCGCCGGCTGGCCGAGCACCTGGTCGCCCATGACCCGGGGGTTCGGGTCACCACCTCGCTCGCCGGGCGGGTCTCCGCTCCCCGGCTGCCGCCGGGCGACGTGCGCGTCGGCGGGTTCGGAGGGCCCGAGGGGCTCGCCGCCTGGGTGCGTGAGCACGGTGTGGACGCCGTCGTCGATGCCACCCACCCCTTCGCCGCGACCATGAGCCGGAACGCGGCCGAGGCCGCCGCTCGGGCCCATGTTCCTCTCCTCGCCCTCCGCCGGCCCGGCTGGGTCGCCCAGGACGGCGACCGCCGGCACACCGCCGGAACGCTCGCCGAGGCCGCCGAGCTGCTGCCCGCACTCGGCGAGCGGGTCTTCCTCACCACCGGGCGGATGGGACTCGCCGCCTTCGCCGGCCTGGACGACCTGTGGTTCCTCGTACGGTCCGTCGACGCGCCGGAGCCGCCCTGCCCGGCCCGGATGGAGGTGCTGCTCGACCGGGGGCCGTTCGATCTCCGCGGGGAGCGGGAGCTGCTCCGCCGCCATCGGATCGACGTGCTCGTCACCAAGGACAGCGGCGGGGACGCCACCGCCCCCAAGCTCACCGCCGCCCGTGAAGCCGGGATTCCCGTCGTCGTCGTCCGGCGGCCACCAGTACCGGACGGGGTGCCGGTGGCCGCGACGCCCGACGAGGCCCTCCAGTGGGTACGGAAGCTCTACGCCTCCGGATAGCGGCGCGGCGTCCACACGATGGACCGGCCGGCGCCGGAACCGCCCCGCTCGACCCACCGGGTCTGCGACGAGCCCACGATCAGCAGCGTCCGCATGTCCACCTCCGCCGGGTCGACGTCGGCCAGCCGCACCGTCCGTACGCTCTCCGCCGGGCCGCCCACATCGCGCGCCAGCACCACCGGGGTGTCCGGCGAGCGGTGCTCCAGGAGCAGGTCGCGGGCCTTGCCGACCTGCCACGTACGGGACTTGGAGCCTGGGTTGTACAGGGCCAGCACCAGGTCCGCCGAGGCCGCCGCGCGCAGGCGCTCCGCGATGACCTCCCACGGCTTGAGCCGGTCCGAGAGGGAGATCGTGGCGTAGTCGTGGCCCAGGGGCGCACCCGCGCGGGCCGCCGCCGCGTTGGCCGCGGTGACCCCGGGGAGGACGCGCACGGGGATGTCCGCGTACGCGTCCTGCGAGGCCACCTCCAGCACCGCCGTCGCCATCGCGAAGACCCCGGGGTCGCCGCCCGAGACCACCGCGACCCGGTGGCCCCGCCGCGCCAGGTCCAGGGCGAACTCGGCGCGCTCCGACTCAACCTTGTTGTCCGAGCCGTGCCGCGCCTGACCGGGACGGACCGGCACCCGGTCCAGATAGGTCGTGTAGCCGACCACGGCGTCGGCGGCGGCGAGCGCTCCCCGGGTCTGGGGCGTCAGCCACAGCGGGCCCGCCGGTCCTGTGCCCACGACCACGACCTCGCCGTCGGCCTTACCGGACGGACGCGGCGCGTCGACGCGGCTCGGCAGCACCGCCACCGAGAAGTACGGGACGGACGCCGGGTCGATGTCCGCCAGGTCGCCCGTGCGCTCCCCGGCCATCGTCGCCCGCTCCACGTACCGGGCCTCCGCCAGCCTCCCCGACGCCTCGAACGCCCCGCGCACCGCCGGGAACGTACGCCCCAGCTTCATCACCACGGCCGTGTCCGTGGCGGCGAGACGGGCCGTCAACTCCTCCTCCGGGAGGGTGCCGGGGAGGATCGTGAGGATCTCCTCGCCCTCGACCAGGGGGGTGCCGAGGCGGGCCGCCGCCGCGCTGACGGAGGTGACGCCGGGGATGACCTCGGTGGTGTAGCGGTCGGCCAGGCGCTTGTGCATGTGCATGTACGAGCCGTAGAACATCGGGTCGCCCTCGGCGAGCACCGCGACCGTCAGGCCCGCGTCCAGGTGCGCCGCGAGACGGGCCGCTGCCTTCTCGTAGAACTCCTCCAGCGCGCCCCGGTAGCCGCCCGGGTGGTCCGTGGTCTCCGTCGTGACGGGGTAGACCAGGGCCTCCTCGATGTGGTCGGGCCGCAGGTGCGCCGCCGCGATGGACCGGGCGATCGAGCGGCCGTGCCGGGCGCTGTGGTACGCGACGACGTCGGCCTCGCCGATGGCCTGGACGGCCCGCAGCGTCATCAGGTTCGGGTCGCCGGGGCCGAGCCCGACACCGTAGAGCCTGCCGGTACTGGTGTCTTTCACCGGAGAAGTCACTATTCTTCCTCGCTCGCGATGGCGTTGATCGCCGCCGCCGCTATCGCGCTGCCGCCGCGCCGGCCGCGCACGATCAGGTGCTCCAGGCCCGACGGGTGCTCGGCCAGCGCCTCCTTGGACTCCATCGCGCCGACGAAGCCGACCGGGACGCCGATGACGGCGGCCGGGCGCGGGGCGCCCTCCTCGATCATCTCCAGGAGCCGGAACAGGGCGGTCGGGGCGTTGCCGACCGCGACCACCGCCCCCTCCATCCGGTCCCGCCACAACTCCAGGGCCGCCGCGCTGCGCGTGGTCCCCATCCTCGCGGCCAGCTCCGGCACGGACGGGTCCGACAGCGTGCACACCACGTCGTTGTCCGCGGGCAGCCGCTTGCGGGTGACCCCGCTGGCCACCATCGCCACGTCGCAGAGGATCGGCGCGCCGGACCGCAGGGCCGCACGGGCGTCGGCCACGGCGTTCGGCGAGAAGGCGAGGTCCGTTACGAGGTCGACCATGCCGCAGGCGTGGATCATCCGGACGGCGACCTGGCTCACGTCGGCGGGCAGCCCGGCCAGATCCGCCTCCGCGCGGATGGTGGCGAAGGACTGGCGGTAGATCGCCGGTCCGTCCTTCTCGTACTGGTGCACAGTGCTGTCGCTTTCTTCTGCCGGTGTAGCCGGTATGGGGGAGGGGAGAGGGCTCAGGCGCGGGCCGCGGCCACCGCCGCGGCGAGTGCCGCCGGGTCGTTCCGGACCGCCGCCCGGGGGGCACGGTGTTCGCCCCGAACGTGCGAGATCCGGTGCCCGTCGGGCGTGACGACCACGTCGATCCACTCCCCGTGGGGGTGGCCGCAGCGGCGTTCGCACCCGGACCAGTACACAGGGAGCCGCCCGACCGGTCCGACAGCGGCCCCCGCTTCGGCCCGCACGTCGGACAGCGACTTCGCGCAGCCGGGGTGGCCGATGCAGGCGCCGACGCCGGTCCACGGGGAGTCCGGGCCGGTGATCAGCCCGGCCGCCGCCAGCGTGTCCAGCGCCTCCGCCGCGGGCCCGGACTGCCCGGAGGGCCTGGACTGCCCGGAGGGTCCGGGCTGCCCGAAGGTGCCGGGGATGATGATCCCGCGCCACGGGGTGAGCCGCAGCTCGTTCCCGTACCGCCGGGCCGTTTCGGTGAGCAGCCGCCACTGGGCGGGGGCGAGGCGGCCCAGCGGCACGCCGACGCTGATCGCGGTCACGGTCGCTCTCGCTGCCGCTGCCTCTGCCGGGGGCGCTGTCGTGGGCGTGCTGGTGTCCGGTGCGGTGACCGGGCCCGGGGCCGGAACCTTCGGCGCCCCGGGCGTGGGCGGTGAACAGCCGGGCCCGCCGCCGCCCCGATGGTGCGGACCAGCGCGGCGCGTACGTCCTCGGGCAGGTCCTTCACCCGCCACGCGCCGGAGTCCCGGGCGGCGCGGAGGAACGCCTCGGCAACCAGGAGCGCGGCGCGCGGGCCGTCCGCCGCCGGCAGCCGGAACACCTCGTCGGCGGCTCCGACCCGCAGGAGGCAGTGGCCGCCCTCCGCGATCAGCGTCACGTCCGCGCCCAGCGCGTCCACGTCGCCGCGGCCCGCGTCGAGGGCGAAGAGGAAGCGGCCGGAGAGCGCGGCGGCGGCGGCCGACCCGCACACCAGGCCGTCCAGCTCGGACAACCAGCCGCCGAGCGAGGGTGATCCGTCGAGTCCGGCGAGCGGCGAGGCCACGATGTTGCGGGCCCGCTCGTGCGCGGCGGACGGCAGCAGCCCGGCGGCGCCGAGCAGTTCGGCCGGCCCGCCGCCGCACTCCGCGTCGAGGCCGCGCAGCTGGACGTTGCCCCGCGAGGTGAGATGCAGCTCACCGTCCCCGAACCGGCGGGCCACCGCGAGCAGCGCGTCCGCCCGGTCCGCGCTCAGCACCCCGCCGGGGACGCGTACCCGGGCCAGCGCACCGTCGTCGGCCCGGTGCAGCCGCAGCGTCCCCGGGCAGGCGTCGCCGCCGTCGCGGGGGGATGCGCCGCCCGTGGAAAGGGGCGAGGGGGCGGGATCGGGCATGGCGGCGAGCATACCGACCGGGCCGGTCCCGTCGAGGGGATCGCTCCTGTGACCTGCGGGACAGCGGGTGAGGCCGATCCGTGGGAACGGGGGGGCGGGACAGAACTGCGGGGCCGGTCTGCGGGGTCGGCTTGCGGGGTCGGCCTGCGGGACCGGCCTGCGGGGCAGACCTCCGGGACCGGTCTGCGGGACCGGTCTGCGGGACCGGCCTGCGGGACCGGCCTGCGGGACCGGCCTCCAGTCCAGACCTGCGGGACCGGTCTGCGGGACCGGCCTCCGGGACCGACCTCCGGGACACGCCTCCACGCCAGACCTGCACGGCGGACACCAACAGGCTCGACCCGATGCTCAGCGGGGTACGGACAGCCGCCGTGCCCGTGCGCGGTGATCACCACCGCACCCCCGCCCCCTGCCCTTGAACCGCCCTGCGGTGATCACCGCCGCACCCCCGCCCCCTGCCCTTGAACCGCCCCGCCGCTTAGGATGCAGGCGGTGGTCCGTTCAGGCCGCCATCGCCAGACGGCGACAGGGGAGGAAGCCCGGTGAGATTCCGGCGCGGTCCCGCCACTGTGAGCACGGCCGCCACCACCGGCCGGGCGAGTCAGGAACTCCCTTTCCCGAGCGCCCGGTTCTTGAGCCGGGCGCAGCGCCCGGCCTCCGAGCCGGACGTGGGGAGACCCTCCGACACCGCCCGGGGCGTGGACACCCCGAGGAAGGCCTGACGCAGCATGATCCTGCTCCTGTCGACGTCCGACACCGACCTCCTGAGCGCCCGCGCTTCCGAGGGACCCGTCAGCTACCGGTACGCCAACCCCTCCCGCGTCTCCCTCGACGGACTGCCGGACCTCCTGGACGGCGTCGACCTCGTCGTCGTACGCCTCCTCGGCGGCGTCCGGGCCTGGCAGGAAGGGCTCGACGCGGTGCTGGCCACCGGCCGCCCCGTCGTCGTGCTGACCGGTGAGCAGGCCCCCGACGCCCAGTTGATGGCCGCCTCCACCGTGCCGATCGGCATTGCCGCCGAGGCGCACGCCTACCTCGCGCACGGCGGGCCCGCCAACCTGGAACAGCTGGCCCGGTTCCTCTCCGACACCGTGCTGCTGACCGGCCACGGCTTCGAGCCGCCCGCCCCGGCCCCCGCGTGGGGGCCGCTGGAGCGGGAGGCCCGTGAGGTGGCCGAGGGTGCGCCGACGGTCGCCGTCCTCTACTACCGCGCCCACCACATGAGCGGGAACACCGCGTTCATCGACGCGCTGTGCACCGCCGTGGAGGACGCCGGGGCCCGGCCGCTCCCGCTGTACGTCGCCTCCCTCCGTACGCCGGAGGCCGAGCTGATCGACGCGCTCCGCGCCGCCGACGCCATCGTGACCACCGTCCTCGCGGCGGGCGGCACCAAGCCCGCCGAGGCGTCGGCCGGCGGCGACGACGAGTCGTGGGATGCGGGCGCCCTCACCGGGCTCGACGTGCCGATCCTCCAGGCGCTCTGCCTCACCAGCCCGCGCAGCGCCTGGGAGGAGAACGACGAGGGCGTCTCCCCCCTGGACGCGGCCACCCAGATCGCGGTGCCGGAGTTCGACGGCCGGCTGATCACCGTCCCCTTCTCCTTCAAGGAGATCGACGAGGACGGGCTTCCGGCGTACGTCGCCGACGCCGAGCGGGCGGCCCGGGTCGCCGGGATCGCCGTACGGCACGCGAAGCTGCGGAACATCCCGAACGCGGAGAAGCGCATCGCGCTCGTGCTCTCCGCCTACCCGACCAAGCACTCCCGGATCGGTAACGCGGTCGGGCTCGACACGCCCGCCAGTGCCGTCGCCCTGCTGCGACGGCTGCGTGCCGAGGGGTACGACTTCGGCCCGGAGGCCGACATTCCGGGGCTGGTCTCCGGTGACGGCGACGAGCTGATCTACGCGCTGATCGAGGCGGGCGGCCACGACCAGGAGTGGCTGACCGACGAGCAGTTGGCCAAGAACCCGGTCCGTATCCCGGCCGCCGACTACCGCCGCTGGTTTGCCACCCTCCCCGAGGAGCTGCGCCTCGCCGTGGAGCGGCACTGGGGCCCGGCCCCCGGCGAGATGTTCGTCGACCGGTCCGCCAACCCGGAGGGCGACATCGTCCTCGCGGCCCTGCGGCGCGGCAACCTCCTCATCCTCATCCAGCCGCCGCGCGGCTTCGGCGAGAACCCGATCGCGATCTACCACGACCCCGATCTGCCGCCCTCGCACCACTACCTGGCCGCCTACCGCTGGATCGCCGCCTCCGCCGACGACAACGGCTTCGGCGCGGACGCCATGATCCATCTCGGCAAGCACGGGAACCTGGAGTGGCTGCCCGGCAAGAACGCGGGTCTGTCGGCCGCCTGCGGTCCCGACGCCGCCCTCGGCGACCTGCCGCTGATCTACCCGTTCCTGGTCAACGACCCGGGCGAGGGCACGCAGGCCAAGCGCCGCGTCCACGCCACGCTGATCGACCACCTCGTGCCGCCGATGGCCCGCGCCGACAGCTACGGCGACATCGCCAGGCTTGAGCAACTCCTCGACGAGCACGCCCAGATCGCCGCGATGGACCCGGCGAAGCTGCCCGCGATCCGCGCGCAGATCTGGACGCTGATCCAGGCCGCGAAGCTCGACCACGACCTCGGCCTGGAGGACCGGCCGGAGGACGAGGGCTTCGACGACTTCATCATGCATCTCGACGGCTGGCTCTGCGAGATCAAGGACGTCCAGATCCGCGACGGGCTCCACGTGCTGGGCAACCCGCCCGCCGGGAACGACCGGGTCAACCTGGTGCTCGCCGTGCTCCGCGCCCGGCAGATCTGGGGCGGCACGGCCTCGCTGCCGGGGCTGCGCGAGGCGCTCGGCCTCGACGAGTCGGCCGCCACCCGCACCGCCGCCGACACCATCGAGGAGCAGGCCCGCGCGCTCGTCCAGGCGATGGACGACGCCGACTGGGACCCGGCCGCCGTGGCGTCCGTCGCCGCCGGGCTGCCGGACGCGGTCGCCGACATCCTCACCTTCGCGGCCACCGAGGTCGTCCCGCGCATGGCGGCCACGACCGACGAACTCACGCACGCAGTGCACGCGTTGAACGGCGGCTTCGTCCCCGCCGGCCCGTCCGGCTCCCCCCTGCGCGGCCTGGTCAACGTCCTCCCCACCGGCCGGAACTTCTACTCGGTCGACCCGAAGGCCGTCCCCTCCAAGCTCGCCTGGGAGACCGGCCAGGCGCTCGCCGACTCGCTCCTCACCCGCTACCGCACCGACAACGGCGACTGGCCCACCTCGGTCGGCCTCTCCCTCTGGGGAACCAGTGCCATGCGCACGGCGGGCGACGACATCGCCGAGGCGTTCGCGCTGCTCGGCATCCGCCCCGTCTGGGACGACGCCTCCCGCCGCGTGACGGGCCTGGAACCCATCCCGTACGAGGAGTTGGGCCGTCCCCGTATCGACGTGACGCTGCGCATCTCGGGCTTCTTCCGCGACGCGTTCCCGCACACGGTCGGGCTGCTCGACGACGCCGTACGGCTGGCCGCCTCGCTGGACGAGCCCGCCGAGCAGAACTACGTACGGGCGCACACCCAGGCCGACCTGGCCGAGCACGGCGACGAACGCCGGGCCACCACCCGGATCTTCGGCTCCCGCCCCGGCACCTACGGCGCGGGCCTCCTCCAGCTCATCGACTCCCGCGACTGGCGCACCGACGCCGACCTCGCCGAGGTCTACACGGTCTGGGGCGGCTACGCCTACGGCCGCGAACTGGACGGCCGCCCGGCCCGCGAGGAGATGGAGAGCGCCTACAAGCGCATCGAGGTCGCCGCCAAGAACACCGACACCCGCGAGCACGACATCGCGGACTCCGACGACTACTTCCAGTACCACGGCGGCATGGTGGCCACCGTGCGCGCGCTCAAGGGCAAGGCCCCGGAGGCGTACATCGGGGACTCCACCCGTCCCGAGACCGTCCGCACGCGGACGCTCGTCGAGGAGACGTCCCGCGTCTTCCGCGCCCGGGTCGTCAACCCCAAGTGGATCGAGGCGATGCGCCGCCACGGCTACAAGGGCGCGTTCGAGCTGGCGGCCACCGTCGACTACCTCTTCGGGTACGACGCCACGACCGGCGTCGTCGCCGACTGGATGTACGACAAGCTCACCGAGACGTACGTCCTGGACCCGGAGAACCGGCGGTTCCTCCAGGAGGCCAACCCCTGGGCCCTGCACGGCATCGCGGAACGCCTCCTGGAGGCCGAGTCGCGCGGCATGTGGGCCAAGCCCGACCCGGCGGTGCTGGACGCGCTGCGCCAGGTGTACCTGGAGACGGAAGGGAACCTGGAGGGCGAGGACTGACCCCGGCGTATTTCTTCCGCCGCCCCCTGCCCCGGATCGCCCCCGACCGGCACAATCACGGTCATGGGGACCATGGGGCAGGGGCCGGCCGGGCAGGACGCGCTTGAGGTCAACGAGCGTGCGGCGCCCGGGAGTTCGGCTGTGCGCAGGATTCTCGAAGCCCTGCGCCTGACGGTCGTGTCGGGGGTGATCGGCGCGGCGATCGCGGCCGTCGTGGTCGGCGCGATCCTGGAGGAGCTGCCCGTCGTCCTCACCGGGGTCGGGGGCCTGGTCCTCGTCGTGCTGATCGCCGCCGTCGCCGGGCGGTGGGCGCCGGGCCCCGGCACGCCGCCGGTCACCCGGACCGCCCTCGCCCGGATCGAGGACCTGCGGGCCACGAGCGGCGAATCGGCGAACGTACCGGTGGACTTCCGGCTGACCGTGGCGCCGGAACCGGAGGACGGCCGGCCGGCGTACCGGGTGAACATCGACGAGCGCATCAACCTGGTCGACCTCCCCGTCTACCGGCCGCGCTCCATCGCCGTCGTGGAGTACCGCCCGGACGAGCCCTGGGAGGTGCGGATCGTCACCCGCCCGACCCGGGAGTGGAGCCGCCGGGCCGAGGAGGCGGAGATCGACTCCGCGCCCGAGTCCACGCTGGTGGAGAAGCCGGGGCCCGGCGAGAGCTCCTGGTGCGGGCTGATGCTCATCATGTTCCTGGCGGGTGCGGCGCTGGTGGTGCTCCTCTTCCGGGGCGAGCTGTTCACCTCCGACGACGACACGGGACCTTCCTCGAAGCAGCCCTCCGCCACGTCGTCCGCCTCCTCCTCCCGGACGTTCTCCTCGTCCACCACCGTCTCCGGCCCCTCCTCCTCGCTGTTGGTCCTCGGGCGGATGCGGGAGACGGCCACGGAGCTGGAGGCCCGCGTGGGGACCTCGGAGGTCACCGCGATCACCATCGAGGAACGCCGCATGAGGATCCGCGGCGACGCCGCCCGCCCGGCCGCCGAGACGATCCACGTCCAGCTGCTCCCGTACGAGCTGTTCCCCACGCTGGTCCACGAGGCCCGCACGACCCTGGGCGTACGCGAACCGAAGAGCTGGCGCATCGACGTGACGCCCGGGGCCGGGACGGGAGAGGGACCTCGGGTCCGGGTCACGGTGACCGGCGAGGAGGGCACCGCCCACCTGGACGCGGACGGGACGGGCCGGGTCGTGGACCGGCGGCCGGTGGGAGAGGCGAAGAAGGGCGGTTGAGCGGGGCCGCCGGGCGACCCGACCCGACCTGACCCGACCCTCCGACTCGGTCAGGGCCCGCCACCACCCGGCCGGAGCGGCACGGACCCGGACTGCGGGCCCTGCCGCTGACCTTCTCCCGCACCAGGCCGTGGCCCTGACCTCGCTACCGGTCGGCCACGCGGTCCAGGACGTTCTCGGCCAGCCCTTTGAACTCCCTGTAGCAGGTCTGTACGTACTTCTGGGTGCTGCCGAGCGCGCCGTCCGCGGCTTTGAGTTCGAACATCGGCTTCCTCGCGTCGTGTGCGAGAGGCATCAGGCTGCGGTAGTTGCGCAGTGTCGCGATGTGATGGAGAGCGTCTTGGGACGAAGGGTCCTTCGCGTTCAGCACGGCGGAGGAGTAGACGTGCGGAATGCGCCCGAGCCAGCGCTCGTAGGCTTTCACGGGGCGGTCCAGACGCATCTCCGGCTGCATGATCACGTATCCCAGCGGTGTCATCTCCGCCGGGGGCGCCGAGATCCCCGCCGGCACCTGGGGCAGGACGACCTGACGCCAGTTGTGCCGCCACTCCCGGAGCGTCGGCCCCAGGTTGCTGAGTCCCTTGAGGGAGAACAGATCGGCGGCGAGCGGCATCAGCACGCTGTCGGCGGCGATCAACGCCGCGCGGTTGATGGCGCCGAGGTTGGGGCCGACGTCGATGAGCACGATATCGGCCTCCACGGACGCGGCGGCGTGCTCGATCATGCGGTGGAACGCGGTGGTGGTCCGGATCGCGGCGATGTCCCCGGCGAACGACTTGAACCACTCGTTCGAGAGCTTGTCCTCGAATCGGCTCAGGTCCAGGCTCCCGGGAAGCAGCCACAGCCCGGGCTTCAGCAGGACCGGCTCCACCAGGGCGACATCGCCCGTGCCCTCCAGGATGGGCCGTACCGCGTCGGCGACGGTCCGGCCCTCACGGATACGTCCCGTGCCGTTCAGTTTCGCCGGTACGAGGCCTTGGGCGATCAGTTCCGAGGGGTTCGACCACAGGTCCTCGATCTCGCTCTCGTCCAGGCACACGGACGTCAGGTTGGCCTGCGGATCGAGGTCCACGGCCAGGACGTTCCGGCCGAGGCGGCCCATCATGTGCGCCAGGTGATAGGCGAGGGTGGTCTTGCCGACGCCCCCCTTGTTGTTGAAAAGCGCGATCGATGTCGCGGTCATACGACCCTCCTGAGGGTCACGGCCCAGGACGAGTCGTCCACCTGGAACTCGGCGGGCGGATTTCCGTTGCGCTCCAGGGCCGCCCGCACCCTGCCGATGCCCCGGCCGAAGCGGTTGACGTAACCGAGCCCCTTCAAGGCGGCTGCGAGCGACGGGTTGCGGTAGTCCGTCACCAGATCGAAGTTGTCGTCCCGTACCTGGCCGAACGGCCCGCCCGGATTGGTCACCTCGATGCGGTCGTCGAACCAGACGATGCGGGTCGGGGCGTAGGAGGTCTCGTAGTTCCGGTGCATCAGGGCGTTCATGCAGATCTCCCGCAGTGCTTCCAGCGGGTAGTCCGGTTGCGGGGTCTCCCGAAAGCCGTCTCCGACGATCCGGGTCCTCAGATTGCTGCGCAGGAGAGGTTCGAGCCGGGCAGCCGTGCCGATCAGATTCTGCCGCAACTCCTGCTCGTCGGCGACGGGCGCGTCGAGGTCGACCCCTTCGTACCGCACGAACTGGACGTACGCACCCGGGATGCTGCTGGACGGGTCGAGCCCGAGGGCCAGCAGGCCGAGTGCGGTGGGGGTGCCGTCCGGCGTGGCGAGATGGCAAGAGGCCAGCTGGACATCGAGCGGGCGGCCGTTCTCCTCGATCACCTCGGGATCGACCATGGAAGGCAGATAAGAACGCTGGAACAGATCGAGGTCCAGATCGTCGCGCGTCGCGCGGGCCACGGGCCGGACGTCGAACGGCCCGTCCCCCGACCGGCGGCGCTCGGACAGCACGCGTTCGTCCTCTCGCCCGGCCCGTCGGGTGGTGGGTCCCGGCCGGACCCAGACCACGCCGTCGCACCGTACGGGCGGCGCGGCCGAGGCTTCCACGCGCAGGTGCACGACCGGCTTGCCCTTGTAGCAGGCTACGCGGACGGTGAGCGACGGCCGGTCGAGAATGCGGCCGTCGTCCCGGAGGTCGGTCAGGGCCAGCAGCGCGCGATCGCTCGTGTCGACATCGTCCACCGGATCTCCGGCGTCGTTCACGCCCACAAGGATGTCACCGCCCCCATGGCCACAGAGGTCGTTGGCCATGGCGCACACGGCCGTGGCGATGGCGTCACCGCGCTTGCCTTCCCGCTTCGCCGTGCGCTTGAACTCCAGCGTCGTGCTCTCGCGGGTGCCCAGAACTTCGGCCAGATCATCGTTGCTCACAGTGCGCATCCTCTCAGTTCCCGGCGGGCCGGACAGTGGAAGCGCGGGTGCCCGCCGGGGGCCCCGGAGTGGGGGCAGCGGGTGAAGCGCGCGACGGGCCGCCGGAAGGAGGAGCCCTTCTGCGCGGAGAGCTCCAACTGCTTCCGCCTGGGTACCGACGCCGACGGCAACGCCTGCACAGCGGTCGTCGGGCAGGAGAGGGCCTACCGGACGGACACCCGGGAGGCGCTGAGCACCCTCCTCCGGGGCATCAGGGCAGGGAAGGTCCACCACGTGCTGTAGTGCTCGCTCGTTTCGCTCCCGACCGGCTCCCCGGGCCGACGTGAGCCGTTGCTCCGCGACCCGAAAATCGCCTGGAAAGAGACGCCCCCGGCCGGGCAGAGTGGGCGGATGACGACCCCCGCCCGCGCGTTCCTGCCCGGACTCGACCTGTCCCGGATCCTCTACGAGGAGGCCGTGCGGCCGTTCCTCGACGCGGAGTACCCCGGACTGCGGTACGCCGCCGCCCGGATCGGCTCCGGCTCCGAGGTGCTCGGCTTCGACACCGCCCGATCGGCGGACCATGAATGGGGCCCGCGCCTGGACCTGTTCCTGGAACCGGCCGATGCCGCCGCGCACGGGGAGCGGCTGCGCCGCCTGCTCGCCGAGAGGCTGCCCAAGCAGGTGCGCGGCTGGCCGACGCACTTCCGGCACGCCGACCCGGACGACCCGGTCGGGCACATGGAGCTGACGGACGGCCCGGTCCACCACCGCGTCCTCGTCGCCGACGTCGGCGGGTGGCTGCACGATCGGCTCGGCCTCCGCCCCGGCCCCGGCGGGGAGCCCTCCGCGCCGGCGGTCCGCGACTGGCTGGCCATGCCGCAGCAGAGGCTGGCGGAGACCACGGGCGGCGCGTTGTTCCACGACGGCGTCGGCACGCTGACCCGGGTGCGGCGGGAGCTGGCCTGGTATCCGGACGAGGTGTGGCGCTATCTGCTGGCCTGCCAGTGGCAGCGGATCTCCCAGGAGGAGGCGTTCGTCGGACGCTGCGCCGAGGTGGGGGACGAGCTGGGGTCCGCCGTGGTCGCGGGGCGGCTCGTGCGGGACCTGATGCGCCTGTGCCTGCTCCTCGCCCGGGAGTACGCGCCGTACGGCAAGTGGCTGGGGAGCGCCTTCGCCCGGCTGCCCGGGGCCGACGAGCTGCTGCCCGCCCTGCGGGGGGCCGTCACGGCCACGGACCACCCGGCACGCGAAGGGCACCTCTGCGACGCGTACGAGGCCGTGGCCGCGCTCCAGAACCGCTCGGGCCTGGCGGAGGCGGTGGACCCCGGGCGGCGGCCGTACCACGGCCGCCCGTTCCAGGTGCTGCACGCCGAGCGCTTCGCCCACGCCCTGGCCCGGACCATCACCGACCCGGAACTGCGGGCCCTGCCGCTGACCGGGAGCGTGGACCAGTGGGCCGACAGCACGGACTTCCTCGGGCGGCAGGGGCCCGTGCGGGCAGCGGTCGACGTGCTCGGCGGCTGACGGGGGCCCGCGCCACCGGACGGCGGTCAGGTGAGAGCGATCACCAGGAGAAAGCCGATGACGACCGCCGCGATCACGACGAGGGTGCCCACGAACCAGTTCTCCCAGGGGAAATCCGGCCGCTGGGAGCTTTTGTCCCTTTCCGGGAGGGGTGGCTGCACCGCCTTCGGCGCGGGTGTCGCCGGCCGCACCGTCGGCATCGGCGCCACCTTCGGCGGCGGTGTGCTGGACGACGCCGATGCGTACGGGGACGGGAGAGGCACCGGCGGCTCGGCGGGGGCCGGCACACCGGCGGGCGGCACGGGGTGCTGGGTCCGTGCCGGTGCGGACGCGGGTACGGGTACGGGTACGGACGCGGGGCGCGCGAGGAGGTCCGTCACGACCTGCTGCCACAGCTGCGGGGGCAGGTCGGGGGCCCGGCCGCCCGGGGGCGTGACCAGGATGCGGCGCAGCCACTCCATACCCGTGTCGCGACCGTCCTTCAGGACGATGTTGAACAGCGGCCGGAGATCGGGGGCCCGGAGGGGGTCCCGTACCAGCGGGGCGACGGCCCAGGAGAAGAGATCGGCCGCCCGCTTCCGCATCTCCGGGGCGGACGGGCCGTCCGCCCCGGACCGGCCGGGCCGGAAGTACAGGTTGTGCCGCAGCACTTCGGTGCAGAGCGCGTGTGCGGTCGCTTCGTCGCGGGACCGCTGTCGCCCCGCGTCGGCCAGTTCGGCCAGGACGAGATCGCGCGAGGCCCACGGCAGCCCGTCGGCGGTCAGGAGGGTCAGCAGCGCGGTGTCCAGGAGGTCCCGGAGCCGGGCGGCCAGCCGAGCGGACTGGGCGGCGTCGACGCGTTGGTGGACCAGCAACTCCTGGTGCAGGCGCTGCAGTTCCTG
This sequence comes from Streptomyces sp. MGP-P1, assembly GCF_057766565.1. Classification (NCBI taxonomy): domain Bacteria; kingdom Bacillati; phylum Actinomycetota; class Actinomycetes; order Kitasatosporales; family Streptomycetaceae; genus Streptomyces; species Streptomyces sp. MGP-P1. The sequence goes on from NZ_JBYMEM010000005.1 coordinate 1,200,675, forward strand.
CTCGCGACGCGCCTCCCGGTCCTGGCGCGCGTACGGATCCTCCGGTGGTTCCTGGCGCGCGTGCCGGCCTTCCTGCGGTTCCTGGCGCGCGTACGGGTTCTCCTGTGGTTCCTGGCGGGCGTACGGGTCTTCCCGCGGTTCCGGGCGCGGGTACCGGTCCCCCTGTGGTTCCCGGCGCGCGTAGGGGTCCTCCCGTGGTTCCCGGCGCGCATACGGGTCTTCCTGCGGTTCCCGGCTCGCGTACCGGTCCTCCTGCGGTTCCCGGCGCGCGTACGGGTCTTCGCGCCGGGGTTCGGTCGCGTACGGGTCCTCCTGCCGGGGTTCGATCGCGTACCGGTCCTCCTCCCGGTCTTCGCGCCCGTACCGGTCCTCCTCGCGCACCCGGCGGTGGCGGTCCCCCTCCTCCGGTGCCGGTGCGAGGGCGGGGGCGTGCCGGGCGTTCAGCATGCGGCGCAGGGCCTCGCGCCGTTCCTGCCGGGGCAGGCGGGCCCCGGAGAGGAGCTCGCCGGTCAGATGGGGCACGCCCGGAGCCGCGCCGGGGCGGTCGAGCACGTACTCGACCAGCTCCTTCGCCGCGGCCATCTCGACGTCCCCCTCGGCGGGCAGCCGCAGCCGGACGCGGGCCAGCGACCGGGCCCCCGTCGCCTGGGACGACCACTCGGGCACACAGGTCAGGCGCAACGCGTGGGTGTCCACCGTGTCGTACGTGGCGTAGCTCCACTCCGTGCCGAACCAGTCGCCGAACACCGACAGCAGCCCCAGGTACAGCAGGGGGGCCCTGTTCTGGCGCGGCCAGCCGGGCAGCTCGTGTTCCGCGGCGAGGAGTGAGAGCCGGCGGGAGGGGTCGCGCAGCCACTCGGCGGTCACCACCATCAACGGCTTCTTCACCGTGGGGAGTTTGTCGAGCATGTCGGGCAGCCGCTCGGCCGCCGTCGCCCGCAGCCGGGCCCCGTCCAGCGTCGGCAGGCCCCCGGCGGCGTTCTCCGCGACGGCGCTGTCGCTCCAGGCGGTGCCGCCCAGAGCCAGGCAGCGCAGCGGTGTCAGGGCGTCCGCGTCGCCGAACACCGCGTGGCAGGCCGTGCTGGGCCGGCCGCCCCGGTCCAGGGTGGGCCACCGCTGGAGGAGCACGGTCCCGACGGCCCGGGAGGAGACCCGGACGCTGCTCGGGCGGGGCGCGGGGCCGGGGCCCGGCACCCAGAGCAGGGGGCCCAGCTCGCGGCGGAGGGACTCCGCGCGCTCGGCGGAGCAGGAGTGGGCCACCGCCGCCATCCCCGTACTGGAGCGGCCCTGGTTCCCGTCCCAGCGGAAGACCACCTGGTCGAGTCGGCCGCCCGGGCCGCTCTTCTCGCGCCGATCGAGGGCGTCGTTCACTGCGCTTCCCTTCCCACGCCGAATGATGCGGCGCCCCCGGGCGCCTCGATGATCCCGTGCATCGCCAGCAGCGACACCAGGGGTTCCAGCACCCGGCGCGGCCCCGCGCCCGCCGGGTAGCGGCCCTGGCTCTCCTGGCCCCCGGTCGCGGACGCGATGTGCAGGGTGCAGCGGCGGAACGCGTCGAAGGGCCGCAGCCAGGCCTGTCCGGCGTGCTGCCGCAGCAGCGCGTAGACGTCCCCGCTCTCCTCCCGGAACTGGTCCGGGCCGAGCGCGGCGGGCGGCGGCTCGCCCAGCCACCGGTCGACCGGCGGCTGGAACCGGAGCAGGTCGGACTTGCCGAGCACCATCGCCGCCGGGGTCTCCAGATAGGGGCCCCGGCGCGGCAGCCGGTCCAGGACCGTGCCGAATGCCGCGTCGCCGTCCCGGTCCACCTCGGTGCCCCAGCGCTCGCGCACCCCGTCGAGCTGCGGCAGGGGCAGCGCGAGCGCCGGGTCGACGACGAAGACCAGGGCGTCGATGCCGAGCAGGAAGCGCAGCGCCCCGTCGGTACGGACGAGGTCCTCGCCGCCGAGGTCGAAGAAGGCGACCGGGCGCACCCGCCCGCGCGCGTCGGTGAGCAGCAGCGACTCGACGAACCGGGCGAAGCCGTCCAGGCCGACCCCGCTCGTGTGGTCGAGCACCTTGCCGCTGCGCAACGGCTGCACCCGCTCACGGACGAAGCGGGCGTGCTGTTCCGGGTTGACGGACTGCCAGCCCACCCCGTACCGCTCCAGGCCGCCGTCGGTGATCTCGGCGATCATCTGGGTCAGCAGATGGCTCTTCCCCGTGCTGGACTGGCCGATCATGGCGACCGTCAGCGGGCGGCCGTGGGTGAGGTAGGGCACCGGGATGTGGTGCTCCGGGAAGTCCGGGTCGGCCGTGCACTGCTGGACCGCGCCCCGCATCACGTCCTCGCGCCGCACCGGGTTGCCGATACGGGAGAGGTCCAGGGGCCGGTACTGCATCTGGTCGTCCGTCACGAACAGGTTGCCGAGGTCGAGTTGGATGCCTTCCAGGCAGTAGGGGCAGAGCACCTCCCCGGGGGCCCGGTCCTCGGGTGTGCCGTCCGCCGGGTCCTCCGGGGGAGCGGGTGTCCGCCGCTTGGCGTCCAACGCCCGGTCGAACGCCTCCTGGTGCGGGCGGGAACCGTCCGCCGGGGTCGAGGGCCCCAGCCGCCGCACCTCCTCGGGGGCCAGCAGCTCCAACAGGGCCCCGGGAGCGGGGCGTCCGGCCGCCGTGGGGGCGAAAGCGCGGGGCAGCGTCCCGGCGAGCACCCGGTGCTGGTCGAGGTCGGCGGGGGCGCGGTCGGCGGGGCCGGGCCGGCCGGTCACGAGCTGGTAGAGCACCTGGGCGGCGCTCCACACCGCGTCCCGGGGGTCGACGTGGCCCTCGCCCCGGTGCTGCTCGGGCGAGGCGAACGGGGCCCGGCCCCACGGAGTCCGGGGCCGTCCGGCCCGGGCGACGCCCTCGAGGCCCCAGAGCTGCACCGACGTACCGTCCCAGAACACCGTCGCGGGGGAGATCCCGCGCGCCACGAGACCCTGGCTGTCCAGCAGACACAGGGCCAGCGTCAGATCCCGGGCGAACACCCGCTGGTCGGACGCGGACATCACATGGGTGCGTCCGACGGGGGCGCCGCGCGGGGCGGCGTACAGCAGGAACGGCTCGGCGGTGTCCAGCTCGTAGCCGATGACGGTGGGGAACAGAGAGGCGTACGGGGTGTTCTCCAGGGTCCGGTCGAGGCGCAGGGCGGTGCCCGCCTCGGTGTCCAGCAGGGTGCGGGCCGCCGGGTTGGCGGCGTCGGCCGTCGACAGGAACACCTGGACGCACTGCTGCCCCCGGTCGTCGAGCAGCCCGTTGCGGATGCGCTGGGGCAGCGCCGGGTCCCGCCGCGAGGCCGGGCCGAAGCGGGCCGGGGCGGTGCGTCGCCGCCCGGTGGGGTCGGTGAGGACGAGGTGGGGGCGCGGGGCCCCCGGTGGCCCGGACCGGCCCGGCGGGGTGGTGGTCACCACCGGTCGTCCTCCCTGAACTCGGCGTGGACGGAGGGCTCGGAGAGGCCGGCGTCGGTACGGGCGCTGCCGCCGGTGCTCTGCCGGGGCAGGACCGTGTCGACGACGCCCATCCGCAGCGGGGTGAGCCGGATCAGCCCCGCGTACCGCCCGGAGGAGGTCCACAGCGCCTCCTCGGGCGGCGGCGAGCCGCTCTTCCGCCAGGCGGCCTCGATCTCGCCCTGGAGGGTGCCCGGGGCGAACCGGATCCAGAGGGCGGCCTCCGGGTCGCGGCTGAGGAGGGCCCCCTGTTCGGGCGAGGACAACTGGACGACGGCCCCCCGGTCCGTCTCCCGGCCCACCAGCTCGGCGACCCGCAGCGAATCGGTGCCCAGCAGCCCCGCGGCCGTGGTGCGGGCCCGGTGGTCGGCCGGATACGGCGGCGGCGCCAGCACCCCGTAGCGCCACAGGTGGTGGCGGGCGGCGGACAGCAGTTCACGGACCCGCTCCTCGGTCCGCGCGAGCGCGAGCGCCCCGGCCTGGCCGCGTTCGACGGCGCCCCAGTAGGGGGCCATGGCGGCCATCGCGGTGTTGCGGAGGTCCCCGGCGAGGGTGGCGACCAGGTCCGGTCCGCCCTCACCGATCTCCCGGTCCAGCCAGCGCGGTGCGCGGTCGCCCTCGCCGCTCGCCCACGGGGCGTCGTCAGGACCGGCCGGATACGCGGCCGGGGAAGGCGTGCCGTACGGTCCGGGGCCCCCGCCGCCCCGGTCGCCGGCCCGGTCGGCCTCGTGATCGCCGTGCCGGTCCGGGGTGTTGTCCCAGGCGTAGGCGGCGGCCCAGTCGCCGTCGTCCGCGCCCTCGTCGCCGGCGTCGGACTCCGGGGTCTCCAGCGCGGAGGGCGCGGAGAGCCAGTCGTCGTCCTCGTAGGGACCGGCGCCGCCCGCCCCGGCCGGGGCGAGGGGCTCCGGTGCGGCCTGGGCGTCGGCGGCGGCGGCGGTCGCCCGCAGCATCCCGGCGACCGAACGCGCGGCGTCCGCGCAGTACAGCCGCTCCTCCGCCGCCCAGTGCTCGCGGACCAGCTCCGCCAGCAGGGTGTCGAGCCCGTCCAGCGCGGTGCGCAGCGCCGTCGTGCCGCGCCCGGCGGCCCAGGAGTCGGCGGCGTCCCGCCAGAGCCTGCGGACCGCCTCGGCGGTGAGACCGAGACCGACCAGCAGTCCGGTCCCGCCGAGCCAGAGCGGCGGGTCGGCGGCGTACGCGACCGCCGCCCCGGCCACCGCGCCGGCGACGGCGGCGATCCGGGGGCCCATCGGCCACCGGGCGGCGCGCCGGCCCGTGCGCAGCCGGTTCGCGCCCAGCAGCGCGACGACCACGAACAGCACCGGCACCAGCAGCGCCGCCAGGGCGGCGGGCCACTGCCACAGGCCGCCCAGCAGCCCCGCGGCGCCCGCCATGAGCAGCACCGCGCCCGGGGTGCGGGGCGGCGCGGCGTACTCGGTGGCGGAGCCGCGGGTCACCGACTCCTCGGAGTGGTCGGCGAGCCGGTGCAGCAGCGCGGTGCCTGGCACCGGCTCGACCCGGCCGGCCAGCGCGGTGAAGTGCTGGGCCACCGAACGCAGCGCGAGCCCGTCGCCCAGCAGCCTGCCCGCCAGCTCGCGAAGCCCCTCGCCGACGCGTTCCCCCGCACTGTCGGCCGTCGGCACCCGCAGCCCGAGCGCGCCGAGCCGGGCGGCGGCCTCCGCGGTGGGCGCCGCCGCTCCGCCGCCGCCCTGGAGGGCCCGTTCCACCAGGGCGCGGAACCCGCCCAGATCCTCGCGGGCCTGGTGGAGATCCGCCTCCAGGGCATCGCGCCGGGCCGGGTGCAGCAGGCCGGGGAAGGACCGCAGTGCGACGAGGTCCTCGTCCGCGCGGTCCAGGGACTCCGCGCACGTGCGGTGCGCGAGGTTCGCCGGGCCGTCCGGCCGCCGGTGCCCGTGGCCCCGGCCGTCCCGCCCCGTCACGAGTGCGCGCAGCGGTTCGGGCAGCTGGGAGTCCGGGACGGTGTCGACCGGGTCGCCCGCGCCGCTGTCCTCACCCGCGAACCGGGTCAGCGCGTCCCGCCAGGCCCGGTCCCTGACCTCCGTCGGGAGGTCCTGCTCCAGCAGCCGTACCCCGGGGGCGGCGACGGAGTCGGGCAGCTTCCGCAGCCCCTCCAGGACCCGGACGAAGACGTCCGGGACCGACAGGAGGTCCACCAGCACGGCCAGCGCCGCGGGGTCGTCCGGCTCCGGCCGGTCCAGGGCGGTACGGGCGGAACGCAGATCACCGGCCCACACCAGGCCGGTCGTGGCCGCCCGCAGGGTCGTGGGCCGCACCAGCCGGCGGTCGGGGAGGTACGCCTCCACCCCGCCGGCGTACGAACCGGGGGAGCTGCCCACCAGCAGCACCAGGATGCGGGTCTCGCCCACCGCCCGGTAGCCGGAGAGCAGTTCGTACTGGAGCTGGTGGTCGGTCAGACCGGCCGGGGTGTCGATGACCAGGAACAACGGGTAGTCCGGTTCCGGCAGTCCGGCCCGGCCCAGCTGCTCGGCCACCCGGTCGCGCACGGCCTGCGGGGTCGCCAGGGCCGCGGCCCCGGCGCGCAGGTCGAGACGGACCACGGCGGTGGTGTCCTCGGGAGAGGTCACTGCGGGCCCCCGTTCCGGCGCCCGGCGTCGCCCTCGTCGTCCGTGCCCCAGCCGTCGCCGTCCCAGCCGCCCGCGGCCGGCCGGCGGACCGGCGGCCTGTCCTGCTCGCCGAACCCGTCGGCGGCGCTGTCACCCCTGCCATCGATGCTCCGTGCGCCGGCGCCCCTGCCCTCGGCGTCCCTTCCATCGATGCCCCTGCCACCGACGTCCCTGGCACCGGCGTTCCTGCCACCGGCGTCCCGTGCGCCGGCGGGCTCGCCCCCGCCGAACCGGTCGCCGTCGGACCGGGAGGCGGTGTACCGGTCCTCGTCGGGCCGGGAATCGGTGTACCTCTCGTCTCCCGACCGGGAGCCGGTGTACCGGTCGTCGTCGTCGAACCGGGCGTCGCCGGAGGAGTCGGTGAACCGGGCGTCACCCGCCCGCGACTCCGGGTACGAGTCGGTGAACCGCTCGTCGCGGGGCCGCTCGTCCGCGAACCGCTCGTCCCGGCGTCCTTCGCCCCGGGCCGGCCGGTCCTCCTCGCGCGAGGAGTCCGGCCTGTACCGCTCCTCCCCGTACCGGGCGCCTGTGGGCCGGGCGTCCGAGTGCCGGGCGTCCGAGTGCCGGCCCGCGCCGGCGTACCGCTCCTCCGCGTCGTACGGAGCCGAGAGGTGAGCCGAGCGCGGACCGGGCAGGGTGTCGTCGACCAGCCGTTCGTCGGTGCTCGGGGTCGAGGTGCCCCAGTCCTCGTCGTCCTCCACGACGCGCCGTCGCTCCGGCGCGGGCCGGGCGGGGGCGCCTTCGGGACGCCGCCGCGTGCGTACTCCAGCAGCGAGCGCAACGTGGGCTGGATCGCCTTCTTGTCGCCGAACTCCATGTCCAGGGCCGCGGGCAGGGTCTCCGCCCAGAACTCCCACAGCGGCCGGATCCAGCCGTCCACGCGCTGGCCGCCGAGTTCCCGGCGCTCCCCCAGGAGCTCCAGCTGGCGCGGGGCGATGCGCTCGACGAGCTCGACGAACATCGGGTGCGGTTCGGTGCCCGCCCGCCCGACCCCGAGGGGCTGAGCGCTCATCAGCTTGCTGCAGTAGTCCTCCACGGTCCGCTCGTCGTCCAGCACCGTCCAGCGTTCGTAGGAGCGCAGCAGCTCCGACCAGCTGGAGATGGAGCCGGGGAAGTCCCCGAGCCGCAGCCGTACGCCCGGGACGCTCGCCCCCTTCTCCGGGAACAGCCGCAGCCGCACCCGGGTGGGCGAGGCGGTGTCGCCGTCCAGGACGTCGACCTGGCCGTTCCACATGCAGCACAGCAGGCGGTGCAGGATCGTGCGCCGGTCCTCCTCGCTGCTGACCATCCAGTCGTCCTCGAACCCGAGGCGCTGCCGCCAGCGCAGCACGTCGTGGGCCTGCTCGTCGTCCTTGGCCCTGGCCCACTGGCGCAGCACCTTGCGGGCCTCGGGCACCTGGGTGAGGCTCATCTCGCTGCGGAAGAGGACCACGGTGATCGAGTCGCTCTCCACGCCCCGGTACTCCACGGAGTTCTTCGCGTCGGACGGCAGCCGCAGCGCCTTGGAGAGGTACTCCTGCACCTCCTCCGCCGCCTGGACCCGCGGGTGGGTGACCAGGACCCGCAGCGGCCCGGTGCCCTCCGGGGTGAAACCGACCGGCAGCAGACCGGCGAGCTTGCGGCTGAACAGGTCGAGCGCTTCCTTGCTGACCTGGTCCGTCGCCTCGGCGTCCCCGGCGGCCGCCGCCAGCAGGGTGCTCATCGAGGGCAGCAGGGGCCGCTCCTCCAACTGCGCGCCGCTCTCGGCGAAGAGCCGGGTGATCCGCCCCTCCAGCCGCGCCTTGACCGCTCCGACCGCCCCGTCGGGGTTGCGGTGGCTCCGGGCGTGCACCTCCCGCCAGGTGTCCCCGTCGACGAGCCGCAGCAGCAGCGACGCCTCGTCGTCGCTCTCGCGGAGGCCCTCGCCGCGGACGAGCCGGGCCACGACGTCCTCGTAGAAGTGGTTGAGGCTGCGCTGCGGCGGCAGGAGGTAGGAGATGCCGGTGCGCTCCGCGTACAGCTCCAGACCCTTCTGCTGTGCGGACTTGGGCTCCTGGTCGGCGTGTTTGCGGAAGGCGTTCACCAGCCGCGCCAGGTCGGTGCCCGCCGTGTCCGCCTGCGACTGCCAGCGTTGCTGCTGCTCCCGCCAGGCCTCGTGCCACACGGCCCGGCTGCGCCAGCGGTACCAGCTGTCCTGGGCCTGGAGGACGACCCGTACGTCGTCGTCGCCCCACCGGGCCGGGGACATCCCGGCGATGCGGCCCTTGATCCGGGGGGTCTTCGGCGGCTGGTCGGTGACGCCCGGGGGCCGCTTCGGGGAGCGGGAGCGGGCGGTGAGCATGCCGAGGAACCCGAGCCGGGTGATCTCGTCCTCGCTGTCCGGGACCCCCCGGACGAGTCGTTCGGCGAGGAACGGGTCGACGCTCTGGAGGAGTTTCTCGATCGCCGGGCGCGGGCTGAACCGGGCGGCCATCGCGGCGGCCTGCCGGTCGGCGATGGACTGGAGCTCGGACAGCAGGCGCTGCATGTCCCCGATCCGGTTGTTGAGCGCCTCCTCGATCGCCTTGCCGCCGCGCGGCAGCGGCTGCGGGTCCTCGACGGGCAACTGCTTGCGCTCCCATAGCTCTTCGAGCTGGGAGTCCGCGAACAGCTGCCGGACCAGCGGCACGGTGTCGTCCTTCACCGGGTTGCGCGGCCGTTCCACCAGTTCGGTGACCGCGACCCGCAGCAGCCGCCCGGCCACCAGGTCGGCCAGCTGGTCCATGGGGGCGGTCATCGAGGCGACCAGGCTGGTGGAGACGCCCTGGCGGCCGATGCCGGTGGGGGACGGGGCGCTGCGCTGCACACCCCGGTTGATGAAGCTCGCGGCGAAGGTCTGGAAGTCGTCGTCGCCGGCCATGGACCGGCCCTGGGCCCGGCTGTCGCCCAGTTCGGTGCCGATCAACGACATGACCAGCGAGACGATGGAGCGGCGCAGGTCGTCCTGGCGGATGCCCGCGGTCGGGCTGAAGAGGAACGCGGTCGGCAGGATCCCGGTGCGCAGCCGGACCGGGGTGATGCCCGGGTAGCGGATGCCGAGGCCGGTCTCCTGGTCGAGGTCGCCGATCTCCGCCCCGGCGGTCGGCGCGTTCTGCCCGTCGACCAGCCGGAACAGGTCGACGAGTGAGCGGGCGGCGTTCAGCTCCGCCTCGCGCCCGCCGCCGGTGGAGGCGGGGAACGAGGACGGCATGACGACCAGCGGGTAGATCTTCACCCCGTTGAAGCGGCGCATCTTGAACGCCTGGTTGATCAGGTGCAGATAGTCCAGGAAGATCCCGGCCCCGGTGCCGCCGGCGACGGAGAACGCGACGAACACGTCGCAGCCGGTGACCCGGCCGCCGCCCAGTTCGCTCAGCTCGCCCGCCGACTTGGCGATGGCGTCGATGGCCTGGAGGAGGGGTTCCAGGACCGGCTGGAGGGAGTGCCGCAGCGTGGCGAAGAGCGCGGCGCGGCCCACCGTGGGGAGCTGGCCCGCGCCGTTGTGCAGCGGGGTGACGCGCGGTTCGCCGTCACGCGGGGGCAGCCAGCCCGCGACCTCCTCGCGCAGGCTGGCCCGCAGCATCTGCGTCACCTCCGGCGAACTGTCGAAGTTCGGCAGGAGGTTGTGGGTGGCCCGCGAGGTGCGGGCGTACGCCGCGCGCAGCGAGGAGTCCACGTTGAACTGGGGCAGCCGCTGGAGGTCGGACTCGCTGAAGTCCGCGTACACGAACTGCAGGCAGTCGGGCAGTTGGTAGGGGGCGAGGCCGCCGATGTGCTGGAGGGCGGTGCCGTCGGGTCCGCACAGGTCCACGCGCAGCTTGCGCTCCAGCTCGGCGCCGACGAGGCCGCCGGTGCCGCCCAGGCCGACGAAGAGCATCGGCTGGAAGATCTTCATGGGTTCCTCCCGCTTCCGGCCGGGGTGGGGCCGGTTCGTCCATGGGCGTCACCGCACGGCCGCGAGTCTCGCGGCCGTGCGGTGAACGCCGGGTCCTGCGGCGCCGCCCGCCGGGTGGCGGGCGGCGCGCGCCTCACAGGTAGTCGTCGCTCCCACCGGTCGTGGGCACCGGGTCGGGCCGCCCGGGGGCGGTGGCGCGTACGGAGTCCTCGCCGAGGGCGAGGCTCAGCCGGTCGGTGAGGTCGACCCGCCCGGTCGCCGTGAGCCGCTCCCGGGTGCGGCCGTTCTTGCGCAGCACCGCGCCGCCCTCGGGGCTGCGCTGCACGGCGTACCGGCCGTTGGTGCGCCGTTCGATGCGCGGGTTGCTGTGCGCCTCGGCGATGTCGAACGCGTACCACTGCTTCTGGCCGTGTCCGGCGGTGTGGACGCCGAGCACGTCGCCGTTCTCGGAGAGCAGGTGGAGCGTCAGCCCGTGCGGATCGCGGCGGCCCCGCCGCTGCCGGAGCCAGGCCAGCGCCACCAGGACGCCGACGACGACCAGCGCGACGGCGCCGACCAGCACCCACCAGTACCGGTCCAGCAGGCTGGGTTCGGGGGTGACCTGGACGGACAGCGGGGTGCGCACCAGGGTGCGGTCGCCGTCGGTGGCGTCCTGGACGGTGACGGTGCCGCCGATGCCGAGGGGGCCGTCGTCGAGCCGCCCGTCGAAGGACGTCTCCGGACCGATCCGGAGCCTGATCCCATGGGTGGAGGACGCGCCGGGCTTCACCACGATCTCCGCGGGGCTCACGGTGAGGAGCCCGGCCCGGACGTCCGCGAGGGACAGCTTCAGGGTGTGCGGAGCATCCGTGGTGTTGGTGACGGAGAGGTTCGCGGTGACCGTGTCCCCGGGGTGGCCGTCGCCGCGGACCGGGCCGAGCGCCGTGGTGACGGGCAGGGCCCCGGGGGCGACCTGGCCGCCCTCGCTGCGGGTGTCGGCGCTGAGCCCGGAGGCGGTGAGGGTGCCGCTGACCTTCAAGGCGCCGTCGGCGCTCTTCGGGACGGTGACCGTACCGCTGAAGGAGCCGTCGCTCCTGGTGGGGTCGGGCCCCTTGCCGTCGTCGGCGAGCCGCAGCGGCAGCGGGGCGAAGCCGTCGCCGGTGAGCCGGCTGCTGACCTTCAGACCGGCGTAGTCGGCCGGGTCCTTGATCTCGTAGCCCTCGCGGGTCTGGAGCCGCATGGTGACGGTCGCCTTCTGCCCGGCCTGCGGGGAGGGCGGGTCCATCGTGATGGAGCCGCGCACTTCCCCCTGCCACAGGACGCTGACGCCGACGGGGAGCGAGCGGTGGCCCTCGGGGGCCTTCACGTCGACCTTCCACCGGCCGGGCACCGGGTCGACGATCTTCAGCGCCTCCACGGTGCCGCCGCCGCCCGCGAGTTCGAAGGTGGAGTCCTTGAACTTCCCGGTGGTGGGCACCTTGTTGCCGAGCGGGTCGGTGTAGGTGACGGTCACCTCGGGGGAGCCCTTGTCGACGACGATGCTGCCCACGGTCGCCAGCGGCGAGATGGTGATGGGCAGGGTGGCGGGCGGGCGCTTGCTCGGCCCCGCCTGGTAGCGCAGGCAGTGCGCGGCGGCGAAGATCTTCTCCAGCACCGGCCCGACGTCCTTGGCCCCGGAGACCTTGCGGGCGGTGGGGCGGGCGGACGGCAGGTCGACGCAGCCCTTCTGGAAGCCGCCGGCGGCGATCTCGTCGAGCTGCTCCTTGTCCGGATCGGGACCGAAGCCGAGCGGCCAGATCTGTACGTTCTTGGCGGCGGCGTTCTTCAGCTCCAGCTCCAACTGCCGCTTCCCCTCGGCCTCGCGGTGCGCCGGGTCGCCGTACTGGGGGCTGCCGCTGACGTCCATCTGCCCGTCGGTGAGCAGGAACAGCACCCGGGGGGCCGACGGGTCGGTGCCCGAGCTCAGTTCGTGCACGCCCTGGCGGATCGCGCTCGGGAAGTCCGTCCCGGTGCCCTCACTCTTCTTGCGGCTGCGCAGCTTCTCCACGCAGCCCGCGACCGACTCCCGTCCCGCCGCGTCCAGTCGGGTCCGGGGGCACACGGGGTCCACCGCCCGCTGGTCGGCGGATTCGGCGGCGGCGAAGCCGAACACGCTGATGTGGGAGGTCGCCGAGACGTCACCGAGCGCGATCCGGGAGGCGGCGGCCTTCTCCGCCTTGATGTCCGCGGGCGCGAGGCTCGCGGACTGGTCGACGGCCACCGCGTAGTTGACGGAGGCGGAGGTGGGCGAGGCGGGCGCGGCGGGCTCCGGATCGGCGGCGGCCGGTGCCGTCAGGGAGGTGAGCAGGGCCGCACCGGCCAGGACGGCCAGCGCCGCCCGGCCGCTGCCGGCCAGGCCTCTTCTTCGGTCATTTCGCACGACCGTCCCCTTTTACTGTCGTTGCCATGTGTGCGTGGTGTCGGTGTCGGTGTCGCGAAGCGCTTGTCCGGCTGCTTCGCGCAGCCGTCGGTGGTGTGCCCCTGGACGCGGCACACCCGTGCGGGGCGGTCAGCGTCCGGCCAGGCTCCAAGCGAGAGCCAGCGCGGCCGCCGGGGCGAGCGTGGCGACCGCCCAGCGGATCGCCCGGTACTTGGCGGACAGGATGGCGCTGACGTCCACGGCCTGGACGATCAGCCAGCCCACCGGGTCGCGGCCGGCCTCGTTGACGCGGGCGGTCAGCACGTCGTAGTCGAACGGGGCCAGCAGGTCCCCGAAGTAGGTCACCCCGTCCTGGTCGCGGACCGTGCCCGTACGCGGCAGGAGCGCGCGGACCAGGGCGGCCACCGCGACCACCCACAGCACGCCCGCGACCACCAGCGCCAGGTCGCCGGGGCCCCGCCAGTCGGGGGAGCCGTGCCGCCCGATGAGGAAGGCGGGCAGGGCGAGCGCCCCCGAGAGCAGCACGGCCGCCTTCGAGTCGGCCCTGCCGAGGTCCTCCCGGACGGTGACCAGAAGCCGTTCCGCGATGCGTTCCCCCGCCCTGTCCGGCCCGTGCTGACCCCCGTCCGGCACCGGCGCGGTCGAGGCGGGGGAAGTCCTTGTGTTTCCGTCGGCGCCCATCAGTCGCCCTCCACCCAGCCCCAGCCGTCGTCGCGGTTGCGGTCGCGCGGCGCGGGCGGTTCCGGTTCGGCGTCCCGGACGGGCGGGCGGGGCTGCCGCACGGGAGGCTCGTCCGCCGCCCAGCCGGGGGTGAACGGCTCCTCGGGGGCGGGCGTCAGCTCCCGAGGGGTGCGGCGGGCGGGCCGGGTGCCGAGGGGCCCCTGGATGCCGAGATGCCGCCTGCTGAGGTCGTCGAGTACGCGGGTCTCGATCGCGTCGGAGTGGATCTGGCCGTCGGCGATCATGGCGAAGAGCCGGTCGACCCGGTCCCTCTCGTCCTGCCGGCCCTCCTGGCGGATCTTCTCCAGGAAGTTGTTGGCCTCCTTGGGGTCCGCGGCCAGCATGTGGCTGAGCTGCTCCAGCTCGCCGCCGCGCAGCATCTTGAGGTAGTTCTGCTGCCGGATCCGCGCCAGCTCGTCGTCGCTCCGCTGGCTGCGGACCCTGTCCTCGTGGCTGATCGTCCGGTCGTCCACCCGCAGCCGTACGAACAGCCGCACCCGCAGCCCGAGGTCGGTGCCCAGGTCGTTCCACCGCCCGGAGACGCAGGCCTCGGTGATGGCGGTGCGGGCCTGCTCCGCCTGGTGCACCGGGTGCTGCGCGGAGATCTCCCACAGCCGCTCCAGGGTCGGCGCGGTGAGCCGCTCGGCGATGTCGGTGACCACTCGCACCGCCACCAGGTGCGGGTCCTCGACGGTCCACTGGATGTCCACCTCCGCCTTGAAGAAGGTCGCGCCTCCGGACGCGGGAAGCTCCATCCGCAGGGTGGTGATGAAGGTGCCGGTGGCGATCTCGCAGATGGTGTGCGGCCTCGCCAGCGGCGGCTTGTCGTAGTGCTCGACGCCGGAGACGCCGGCCACGCTGTAGCCCCGCCGGTAGAACAGCACCGACGTGGTGCGGGCGCCGCCCTGCCGGAACGCACCCGTCGGCGTGTACTCCCGCAGGAACGGGCCCAGGGGCCGCGAGGGGTCCACCGCCCCTTTCTGCGCCGCGCCGTTCTCCTCAGACATGACTCTCCTCCTCTTCGGACCGCCGCTGCCGCGCGGGCACGGCGAGCCTCCACAGGGCGCGCGCCCGTTCCTCGGCGAGCGGACGGTCCTGATCCCTCATCATTCGGCGCAGCAGCCAGTCCAGCCGCCGCCGGTCCTGCTCCTCGGCGGTCAGGGCGGGCAGCAGCGCGGCCAGCCCCTCCCGCGTCCACGCGCGGCCGTCCTTGCGCGAGGCGGAGCGCAACAGGGTCTCCATGGCGTCGAGCGCGACGTCCCGGGACCGCGCGGTGTTGAGCGCCGTCCAGAACAGGTCGGCCAGCTTCCCGGTCAGTTCGGGCCGGGTCGCGGCCAGCGCGAGCAGCAGCGGCCAGTCGCCCCGGTCGCCCATCGGGGTGCCGGGCTCGTCGTCGAGGACCTCGTCCACATCGGTCAGCGCCAGCCGGACGATGCTCACCAGCGCGAGGTCCTGGTACTCCTCGCCGCGGTGCCCGGTCCAGTCGGCCAGCCGCCGCAGCACGGTGGCGCACTCCGGGCGCGTCAGCAGCCGGACCACGTTCAGCGAGGCCACGGCCAGCTGCTCCCCGTCGTCGCGGACCCCGATCCCGGCCAGTGCGTCCAGGGTGTCGTCCATCGAGTCGGCCGACCGGCCGTAGCCCAGCGCCATGGCCGCGGTCCAGCGCAGGGCCGGTGTGCCGTGCCGCGACCAGTTGTCGACCACCTTGCGCACCGCCCGGCGGTGCGAGGCGTGGCCGGCGGCCTGGTCCAGCGCGGTGGCGGCGAAGACCCTGCGGCGGGGCGTGGGCGCCTCGGCGAGCGGCCGGATCAGCTCCGCGTACCCGTGCTCGAAGTCCCGTACGGACAGCTCCCCGGCGGCCACCGCGGCGCGCATCGACACCTGGGGCCGGGGGTCGTCGGCGAGCAGCCGCAGCCAGCGGACGACCGGGGCGCGGACGGGGAAGTGCCGGTCCCAGACCTCGGCCAGCACGGCGGCGGGCAGCGCGGACCCCCGGTAGAAGATCAGCCGCCCCGTCACCTCGCTGCCCGCCACGTCGACGACCCCGTCGGCGGGACGGGCGCGCGAGAGCGCCAGGTCGGATTCCGGGTCGTCGCAGAACAGGGGGCGGGCCGGGGTGCTGTCCGGATCGCTCTGTACGGACAGTTCCCAGGTCAGCAGGTGAGCGGCGGCGGACACCGCGCTGTGCGACGCGCCGCCGAGGACCGCGAGCGCGATCCGGAACGCCACCGGGTGGAACAGGGCGGCGGTTCCGGAGCGCACGGGCGTCCGGCCGTCGCCGGGCGGCGGGGCGGCCAGGGCCCGGTCCACCCCGGCGAACCACTCGTACGCCTGGACGGCCGCGAGACCGCGGCAGCCGGACAGCAGCTCCGCACGGCCGACGGAACCCAGGAGGTGCCCGGCCAGCAGCGAGGCGAGCAGCTCGGCCTCGGCGGGCCGCAGGTCGTCGAGGCCCACCGCCTCGGTGACCTCGGGGTCCTCGCGGAGCTCTGTCGCACGCTCCAGCAGCCGCGAGAGCGAACCGTCCCGGTCGGGGCGGCGGTCCCGGTCTCCGCCGGGGCGGCGGTCCCGGTCCGGGTCCCCGTCGGGGTGGCGGTCGCGGCCGGGGCTGCGGTCCCGGTCGGAGTGCCCGTTCGGGCCGCTGTCCCCGTCCCCGTCCCGGTCCCGGCCCCCTTCGGAGCGGCGGTCCCGGTCCCGGTCCGGGATGCCGCGCCCGTCCCCGTCCCGGGCGGCGGGCCCGGCCCCGTCCAGGCCCCCGTTCCGGGCGCCGCCCCCGTCCCGTACCGGGTCGCCGTGTTCCTCCTCCAGCCGCTGGCGCAGCCGGACGGCGACCAGGTCATGGGTGGGGGCGGGCGGGCAGATCGCCCCGTACCGCCCGGCCAGCAGCGGGTTGGCCGCCGAGCCGACGCTCACCACGACCACCGCGTACGAGCCCCGCTCGGCCAGCGCCGAGGCCAGCTGGTCCAGGTCCATCCCGTCGGGCGGCAGGGTGCCCGGCCGGTCCAGGGACGCCTCCAGCAGATACCCGGTGCCGCGCAGGTGGCCGCCCTCCCCGCCCGCCACCTGCGCGGCCAGCCCGCGGACCCCGCGCTCCGGGTCGGCGCGGCGCACCCGCTCGCTGTTCTGCCCGCCCCCGCCGTCGCGGGTGACCTCCTCCAGGAGCGCCAGCGCGGTGCTGGCCCGGCCCGTGCCGGGGGCCCCGCCGAGCACCAGCAGCCGACGGGCTTCCAGCGCCCGGCGCAGCCGTACGTACCCCTCCGGCTCGATGTGGGTCCGGCGAATGCGCAGCAACTCCTCCTCAGGGACCGGTCCGTCGCGCGTCATGAGACCCGAACGCCGGGCGTCGAGGCCGATGTTGATGTCGCCGATGTGGAGCTGGCCGACGTCGGAGCGGTCGAAGCCGATGAGGTCCCGGCCGCTGGCGAGGAGCTTCTGTCCGGACCGCCGGGCGCGCGTGGCGGCGGCCGCGTCGGTCGGCTCCTCCTCACCCTGCTCCTCGGCGAGCGGGTCGCGGGTCCGGTCCTTGAAGCGGTCCGCGGCGCGTTCGCGTTCCTTCTCCCGCTCGGCGGCCTCGTCGTCGGCGGATTCGGACGAGCCGGCGGTGTCGGAGGAACCGGGCGCGTCCGCGCCGCCCGGGGCCTCCCCGGCCCGGTCGTCCTTCCGCGCCCCACCGCGCGGCGGGGCCTCGGGGGAGCGGGCGTCCTGCGCCTTCGGGGCGGCGGGCTCGGCGGGGCGCTCGGCCACTGCTTCGTCGGCCATGCTCAGTCCTTCCGGGGCCGGCGCCGGTGACGCGGCCGATGTGCACGGGCTGCTGGTAGACGTTGTGCTGGTGCACGGACAGATCGCCCTGCGCGCTGTACCGGGCGGACGCGTCCCCGTCCCCGTCCTCGCCCTCCTCGTCGTCCCGGTGGTCCCGTACGCGTTCCGGAGCTGCGGCGGTCGATGCGGTGCCCGTCCCGGCAGGCGGAGCAGCGACCGGCCCCGAGGCCGAAGCGGTGTCCGTCCCCGCCGCCGGAGCAGCAGCGGACGGAGCGCCGGCCGTGCCGGAGGCCGTCGTGCCGGATGCCGTCGGGCCCGGCTCCTCCGGGGCGGTCGGCACGATGCCCGGCGCGGGCCGTCCCGGCAGGTGGAACCAGGCGGAGACCTCCCCCTCCTTCAGGGCGAGCCGCGCCCGGGAGAAACGCGCGGGCTCGATGAACTTGCCCCCGGCGGAGACCACGTCGACGTAGAGGGAGTCGGAGACGGCGAGCACCAGATCGGCCTGTTCGCGGTCCAGCAGCTGCCGGGCGACGGACGAGTCGGCGAGCCGGCAGGTCAGATCGACCGCACGCCCGCTGATGCCCCGGCGGTCATGGCGTACGGGACCGACGTGCATGGCCACCCGCAGCCCGAGCGGCACGAGCAGGGAGCGGTTCTCCTCACGCAGGTTCTCGTGGACCTCCACCATCCACAGGCCGAGCAGCCGCGTCACGGCGATCCGGCCGGGGACCGACACCAGCACGCCGTCCCCGCGGTCCTCCATGTGGACGGCGTCCCGGCCCACCCCGGCCTGGGCGAACGCGGTCTCCAGGACCCGGTAGATCCGCTCCCTCATCCGCGGCTTGTCCGCGTCGCTGTACTGCCCGGAACGTCTGGCGTCCACGCTGATGACCAGCTCGTAACGTGCCTCTCCGGCATCCAACGCGTCGTGCTCCACCGCGTGTCCCCGCTCTCTCTGCGCTTGCCGTCCCGTACAGCTTCCGGCCCGGGACGAAGGCCGTCTGTAGCCGTTTACACACGGCGGCGCTCCTACTCCCGATGTCCCTCCGCGAGGAGAGCGAGCAGCGCGGGGTCGAGGATCTCCACCATGCGCGTACCGGTGCGCACGATCTTCTGGGTGCGCAGCAGCCGCAGCGCCTTGGCGACCGCCTCACGGGTCGCCCCGACGGTGGCGGCGAGTTCGTCCTGGGCGAGGTGGACGACGGCGCCGGTGGCCCCGGCGCCGGGCGCGGACGGCGCGTAGGGGCCGGTGGGAGCGGTCCGGGAGAGCTCGGTGAGCCGGCTCGCCAGGCGCTGGAGGACGGTCAGGGAGGCGAGGGCGGAGCGCTCCTGGTCGGCGCTGCGCAGCCGGAAGGTCAGTTGCCGGATCACCAGTCCGCTGACCCGGGGGTGGGTGGCGAGGAACCGGCGGAACGCGTCGCCGCCGATGACGGCCGCCTCGACGGTCCCGAGGGCCCGTACGGTGGCGCTGCGGGGGTGCTGGTCCAACGCGGCCATCTCTCCCAGGAGTTCCCCGGGCCCCCGTAACCCGAGGATGAGCCGGGTGGCACCGCGGTCGGTGACGTGGGAGACGGTCACCCAGCCGCGCAGCACGATGACCACATGACCGGTCCGGTCGCCCTCGGTCAGGAGCGGGGCGTCGGCCGCGTACTGCTTGCGGTGTCCCAGGGCCATGACGCTCTCGTACTCCGAGGCGGTCAGAGCCCGCCCGAACGCCAGCTCATCGCCGAGCAGCCCCATGGCCACTCCCCCCGCGGCGGTATGTATGGCCCGATCTCGTTGGCGTAGATGTTTCCAGAACCACCCCCTGTGGGGAGTGAATTGCGCCACACCTGCACTACGCATGAGTAACTGATGCGTTGCCTGGTCGGCGGCGATGTCCGCCGGAAGTGCCTTCTCCGCAGCCGCGTTGTGGAGGGGGGACGCCCGTGGGTCCCGGGACCCCGTGGGCGCGCCTGGTCATGTCCCTGACCGGCGGAGTCGTGGCGCGGCGAGGAAGCGGTCGCGGAGCCGCGGTGGGGCGGGGCCGGGGTTACGGGTGCACGGGCGAGTTGGCGAGAACTCGGGTTTCGTCCCGGCATGCCGACGGCCCCGGGAACAGCTCCCGGGGCCGGCGGAACGTACGGTACGGAGCGCCGCAACGCGGCGCTGGGCCGCGCTAGTTGGCGTTTACGAGGTGATGGGCGGGGACCTTCACGGTGCGGGCGCCCTTCTTCCCTCCGAGGACGACCTTGCGCAGCGCGCTGTTGTTCTTGTGGTTGGTCTCCTTGAGCCGGTTCTCCGGGTTGGCGAGGACCTGGATGTAGTACGTGCCGTTCGGCAGGCCCGTGATGTCGAAGGACTGGCCGGGCAGGTCCTGGGTGTAGGTGTCACCGGAGCCGACGTCGAGCACCTCGCGGACGGAGATCGAGTTCTCCTGGCCGCACGCGGTGGACAGGTCGGTGTTGTCCGGGTGCCAGTTGGCGTTCTTCACCGTGTAGTCGACGGCGTCGGTGTTGGCCAGGCAGAACGCCTCCTTGCCGCTGCGCACCGACTCCTTCTGGTCGGCCTTCAGCAGCCGGTAGCTGGCGAAGTCCGTGAAGTGCCAGTGCTCGTGGCCGGGGCGCGGGTCCCACTCCATGGTGCCGGTCGGGGTGTAGCCGACCTGCTTTCCGGCGGCGTCGTAGAAGTACTGGTAGGCGTCCATCAGCTCCTTGCCCGGGGAGCGGAAGCCGTCCACGACGAGCTTGGCCGGGCCCGCGTTCCACACGTTGGCGCTGAAGGCGAGGTAGTCCTTGCCGGGCACCTCCTGGTAGCCGTCGCTGACGGTGATGCCGTACGCGGGCAGCGAGCGCAGGTCGGGCTTGGGCACGTCGGGCACGACCGCCTTGCCGGTGGGCCGCTTCGCGTTGGGGCGGGCGCCGGGCGCCTGGCGCGACCCGTCGGTCTGCCCGGCACGGTCGCCGGCCTTGGCCGTGGAGAAGGCCTCCCGCTGGAGCGACTCCTTCTTCAGCGCCCAGGGCAGGGCGGCCGGGGCCGGCGGGTAGGGCCCGTGGCCGACGTTGAACGTGGAACCGGCACCGGTCGTCCGGGCGGCGGGGGCCTCGGTGCGGGCCGGGGCGCCGTGCGCGTGTGCGGAGGGTGCGGCGGCCTTCCCGTGCCCTTGGTGCCCTTCGTGCCCTGCGTTCTCCCCGTGCCCTGCGTTCTCCCCATGTCCCTGGTGCGCGGACGCGGCGCTGCGGCTGCCGGCGGGTACCGGCGGCGGCTCCTCCCAACTGCGCTCGCGCACGGTGACCTTGACGGTGCGCGTCTGGTTGGCGATGCCGAAGAGGTCGCGGTACTTCTTGGTCACGTTGATCTTGGCGGTGTACGTACCGGCGGCCAGCTGGACCGGCTTGGAGTAGTAGCCGGCGTAGGTGTTGGACGCCCAGCCGTTCTCGACGCCCCACACCGAGCCGAGGGTGAAGGGGTTCACCGGACAGCTCTGCGGATACTTCGACTTGGCGGGCGCGTCGGGCCGGACCCGCCCGGAGGCGTTGTTGGGGCAGAACGCCTCGGTCTGGCTGAGCACCGTCTTGCCCGCCGCGTCGGTGAGCTTGATCTGCGCGAAGTCCGGCAGCCCGGAGAAGTCCTTCACGAGCCCGGCGGGGAGCGCCTTGGTCGTGGTCTTCTTCCCGTTCCGGAAGACCTGCGAGGCGACGACCGGGTCCTTGTAGGACTTCCGGGTCACCTTGAGCTCGAAGGCGCCGTTCTCGGAGGTGAGATACGTCCCGAGATCCAGATAGACGCCCGGGTCCTCCTTCCAGGAATCGAGCGTCACCGAGGTGGAGGCGGCGATCAGGCTGAGCTTCGGCGTCGGCTCCGCCGTCTCGGCGTCGGGCGCGGCGGCGACGACGCCCGCGGTCACGGCGACGGCCGCGGCGACGGCGATCGAGGGGCGGGTCAGGCGGTTCGTGCGGCCCTGCGGGGATCTGGTCATCATTCCTCGTACTTCCGGCTTCCGGGTGCGGGACGGAACGTGGACGAGCAGCACGGCCCCAACTCCGACTCCCCTGTGGCGACGCTGTGTCCGGCCTGTGAGAAGCGGAGTGGCCCCCGCAGGTTGTCTGTACTCACCCGGACGGCCCACAGTTGTCCGAAAAGTACCGCCCGGGTCTCCGCGGCGGAGCCGGGCTGGAGACCTCGGCACGGCTACTGCGCAGCGGCTCTGCCGGACGGCGCCCCTGGACGCTTTTCGGCCACGGGCACCGACAGCGGACCGGCTCGTTTCGTACGGCGCTGGGTCACGGCGCTCTCGACGCGGGTGATGCCGTGCAGTGCGGCCAACTCGTCCGTCACATAGGCGTGAAGGCCGCTCACGCTGCGGCACGGCACTACCCCGCTCTGCCCGGCCGAGAGTGGTGTCGCTCCGCGACGTGCGCGCCCAGCGGCGGATACACCGGCGCTGAAGCAGGACGGCGAGCGCCGGAAACCCCAGGACGGCCCGCCCCGGGGCGGCCGGGGTCGCAATGGGTTGAAGGACCCCCGACGAGCGACACCCGCCCGCCCCCGCAACGTTGATGGCCCCCACAGCAAGCTGTGGGGGCCATCAACGTATTGCCCGGTGAGAGCAATGGCGGAGGATACGAGATGCGAACTCGTGAGGGGTTGCCCCCAACACGCTTTCCACGCCTTCGTCCGGGGCTCCGGAGACGGTCAGGTGCGTAAGGGCCTGCGACGGTTCAGGAGACCGCCGCACATTCGGATGGCGTCGTACAGAGGTGAATGAGACAGGAACTGAGACCACGAGCCTTGTCGGACAGAGTTCGGACGGTCGTGGTCGAGTCAGGGCGGCTCGGCCTGTCGGCCCTGCGCGGGCGGCATCCTTGGCGGAGTCGTAATACGCGTCATACACTGCTGGTATGCCGAAGACGAGAATCAGCATCAGCCTGGACAGTGAGCATGCCGAGCGCATCCGGACCCACGCGGAACGGGCCGGAATGGATGTGTCCGCCTACCTCGTCAACGCTGCGACCCGGCAGATGGCCGAGGTGGAAGCGGCGGAGGCTCAGTTCGCCCGACTTGACGCGGTGATCGCGGCAGCTGAGGCGGAGGCTGCCGCACTGGCCCCGCTGCCTGAAGTCGCCGACGAAGACCTCACGGAGCAGGAGCGGCAGGAGGTGCAGGAGGCTATGAGGCTCATCTATGGTGCCGAGGGTCCTGCTACCCGATCCGGTAACGCGGCGTGACTGTCCGGGTGCCGGTCTACGGCAGCGGCATGCTGATCGCGCTCGCGGACCGCAAGGCGAAGGCGGTGCGTCTGCATGCCGGTCTCCGGGAGACACCGCATCGGGCGCTCGTGCTCGGACCGGTACTCGCGCAAGTCTGGCGGCCCAGCCCCGCCACGGTGCATGCTCTGGCCGGGGTGATGAAGGAATGCACGGTGCCTCGGGCTCGTAGTTCGGTCCCGGCGATGCGCCCTACCAGCGTGGGGCAGACGGCATGCATTATGTGCGCCACCGGTCCGGACATCACCGAATGGCAACGCATCGGAAGCGCACTCGGTTCGGCAGAGTTGCCCCCGAAGAAGCGTCCGGACGCTGTGGATGCCCTGGTGGCTCTCACAGCCGCCCGACACGGCAGTGCTGTGGTCTTCACCAGTGATCCGGCGGACCTCGAGGCCTATCTCAAGGCACTGGATGCCCAGGACGTGCACGTGGTGCAGATCTGAGCGCCGGTCAGCAGTTGGTCAACGTCGAAGGCCCCCGCAGCGAGCTGCGGGGGCCTTCGACGTATTGCCCGGTGAGAGCAATGGCGGAGGATACGAGATTCGAACTCGTGAGGGGTTGCCCCCAACACGCTTTCCAAATGTTCGTACGGGGGTTCGGAGAGGGACGGGGTTGTTCTGACCTGGGACGGAGCCGCGCGTCGGAGGGATGGTGAACGGCACTGGACGGGGGCGAATGAGACCAGGACTGAGACCGGAGCGCCGGGTCATACCTTCTTGACGACGATCGACTCCGGAACCAGCCTCTCCAGGTCGTCCACATCCGAGGTGAAGACGGTGACCTGCCCCTTCTGCCGGCGCGCGATGACGGCGAGTATCGCGTCGATCGCGTACTTGTGGCCGTGCAGCTTGGCATCCGCCAACAGGCGGCGGGCCTGGCGGGCCTCGTCCTTCCCGATGTCAGCGACTTCGAGCCGGGAGAGCACCCAGTCCCAGCGCTGCTCGGTGGTTCTGCCGTCGTGCGCCTCGACCAGCGTCATCGGTGACGTGACGACCTCTGCTTCACCCCGGGCTGCGAGGTCGAGCCAGGCAATCATCTTCCGGTCGCCGCGTACGGCCAGGGACAGGGCTTCGCAGTCGAGTACGAAGACGCGCAGCGGCCGTTGCCCGGGTTCACCGGATCGCTTCCTCACGCGGCTTCTCCGGCACCGTGCGTTCCGGTGGCGCGCCGGCGCTCGTGCTCGGCGTCAAGGCCCTCCAACTCGTCGAACGCTGTGGTGCGCTCTTCGTCGGTGAGGGGACCGTGTTCCTCCTGCAGCCAGTCCGACAGCTCCCGCAGTCGGTCCCGGTCGCGCTTGAAGCACAGCGCCTCGGCGACGTACGCCGACATCCCCCGTTCTGCCGCCTCCGCTCGGATTTCGTCCAGGAGGTCCTCGGGAATCGTCACCGTTACCTTCTTCGTCGCCATACAAGTGACCATACTCTGGGTATCACGCTCCTTACCAGTGCAATTCTCGTGACCGCCAGGTCGGCGGTCAGGCGGTCGTGGCGGGACGCGGGCTGCCGTGGAAGACCTGGCCGGTGTGCCAGGAACGGTGGGCGGCGGCGATGGGGCGGACGCCCGGCTGGGGGCCGATGAGCGGACGGCCGGCGAGCTTGATGACGTGCTCGCGGGCGGCGGTGCTGTGGCCGACGAAGCTCTGCGAGACCAGGATGCGGTGGCCCTTGCCATGGCCTTCGCCGAGACCGAGGACGCCTTTGTCGAACAGCTTGTGGTGCAGCGAGCACAGACACAGCCCGTTCTCGACGTCGTCCGGTCCGTCGAACGCCCACCAGCGCACATGGGCGGCCTCGAGCCCGACCGGCACCGCGCCGATCCTGCCGTCATACCCGCAGAAGGCGCACTGGTACTCGTACGCCGTCAGGACCAGCTCCCGCATCCGCCGGTCCCGCTGCCTGCGCGTGGCCGAGAGCAGTCCGGTCTCGGCCTCCTCCAGCTCCAGGCCGACGGCTTCGCACAGCTCGCCGTGGAGGGAGGGCGGGAAGTTCAGATCGAGCAGCACCCGTGTCATCCGGCCGAGAAGAGACGGCTCCCGCCGCAGCGCCGCCCTGAGCTCCGGCGTCAGCCGCCCAGCGGCGCCGGCCGCGCGCAGTTCCCTGACCCCGGTCCCTGGGCTGCCCGGCCCGCGCTCGGTGCGCACCTCCCACACTCCGTCACTCACCAGATGATGGAAGGGATAGGCGGGCGTCGTCCGGTTACCGGGACCGTACTCGGCGAGCAGTCCTCGCAGGTCCTCCTCCACGGCGCTGTACCGCAGCTCGCCATCGGCGTCCTGCTGGAACCGGCTGAGCGCGTACAGGAACAGCAACGGCTTGTGCGGAGCCCGCGTCCCGCTCCTCGTCCACTGCCTCAACTGCGTGGTGCGCTCGACCCAGTCCATGGTCGGCGATCGTAGTGGCGGCTCGTCGCAGCGCTTGGCCGTGGGGCATCGCCGCAGTGGCCGGCCGAACACCGAGCCACGACGCGGATCCCGGCTACCCGGGCATGACGCCGTGGATGCGGGAGAGGGTGAAGACCTGTTCGTCGTCGCGCAGGTGGCACCACGCATACAAGTAGGGCGGGTCGAGCACGAGCTCGCCGAGGGTACGTACGGTCCGGTTGCCCGAGGCGGCGACGTACTCGACCGTGATGGCTGTGCCGGTGTCGATGGCATGGGCGAGCTGGCGGACATCGCTGAACGCCAGGTTCTTCGCGCATCCGGCGACGATCTCCTCGGTGTCCGTGCCGTAGGGGACCCCGGTGCCGAACGGGTCGGGAGCCGGAAGTATCGGCGGGGCGGCCCGCAGCCTGGCGGCCAGCGTGCTCAGGCCGACTGTCACCGGAGTCAGCGTCGGCACGGTACCGCCGCCGCTGGCCTGGGAGTGTGGGCGGGGGCGGGACCGGTGCGGCGGCACGTCGGCGCCGGGTCTTTTCGACGCGTACGGTTCCGTCGGCCCTCTCGGCAACGGGGGCGTAGCCGGCGGCCCGGAGCGTGGCGAGGGTCTTGTCGAGTGGGGTCCGGCTGACCAACACGGTCGGTGCCAGCAAGCGCAGGCCGAGGGCGGCGAGCTTTCTGTGCGTGACGAGTTCGGCGAGGAGAGCGGGTTCTTCGCCGTGGATCACACAGGCAGCTGGGGTGAGGCGCACACGGCCGTGAGTGCGTGCGCAGTCGTTGATCAGGTACGACAGCGACTGGGGGAGGGCGCCGACCGCGACGGCGCTCAGGTCTGCCGCGAGGGCATCCGCCGTGCGGCCCGTGTCCAGGGCACGGCGAACGGTTGTGGGGCTGAACCGCCACACCGATGCCGTGCCACCGACTTCCTTGTCAGCGACGGTGTCCAGCAGCGCGGCGAGGCGGGCGGACGGTGTGCCGGTGACGACGGCGGTGAGGTCCGCGCCGAAACGGGCTGCCCTGGTGGCCGTCGGCAGCAGCCGCTCACACGCGGCGGCCAGCGCTTCGGCGTGGTCGGTCCACAGAGCGGCACCGATGGGGGACAGGGCGCCGCGGGCGACGACCCCGAGCAGTTCCGCTTCCCGGGTCGCGGTGGCGAAAGGCGTGGTGTCCTGGGGGAGCTGCTCGGCGAGCGGGCGATGCCAGGCGACCAGCGGCCCCAGTTCCGCGGGGCTGTGCACTCCCCGGTCCGCCGGGAGCTGCGCCGCGGCGGCGAGGAGCCCCTCCCGGGCCTGTGGACAGCTGCCGCAGGGCGGTGTTCCGGCGAGCGCGGGCAGCGCCTTGCCGTCCTCGCCGTGCGCCTGGGTCGGAGTCAGCGGAAGCGTCCGCCAGGCGTGGAGAAGCGCGGTGAGCTGCTCCGCCGGTTCTTTTTCCGCCCAGGTGTCGTATCCGTCCGTTGCCGCGACCTGGTCGCCGTCCCGGGCCAGCAGCCCGGCGTCGTACGCCGTCTCCAGAACAAGGCGTACGACGATGTCGTCGCACTGTGCCGCCTTGCTGATCCGGGACAACTCACGTGCTCCGACCCCGCCGGACTTCAGCAGGACCGGCGGAGCCGCGGAGCACGTCGCCAGAACCGACGCAGGTGCGGCGAACGCCGCGGCGGCGGCCGCCGCCTCCCGGTCCACTTCCGCCGAGGTGACGGACACCGTCCGCACGACGGGCGGGACGGGCTCGAAGGGGGCGCGCCAGCCGGCTCCGCACAGTACGAGCGCCACCTCGGCGGGCATGCGTGTTGATCCGTACCCGGAGTGCCGGTCCTGGACCCGCAGTCCCCGCTCCAGTGCCCAGCGCACACGCGGCTCGGAGTCGGCCGGCGGGGTCCTGAACATGAGGAAATACGCCTGTGATTGGAGCTGTTCACCCCGGTGAGAGGCTCGCCGCTCAAGCAGATTCTGGGTGGACGAAGGTGCCGAAGCGATCACCGCGGCCACCCGCTCCGGATCGCTGTGGTGTTCGAATGAAATATCTCTTATGTCGGAAATAAATGAGACCAGAACTGAGACCACCAACGTCGAAGGCCCCCGCAGCGAGCTGCGGGGGCCTTCGACGTATTGCCCGGTGAGAGC
This sequence comes from Streptomyces sp. MGP-P1, assembly GCF_057766565.1. Classification (NCBI taxonomy): domain Bacteria; kingdom Bacillati; phylum Actinomycetota; class Actinomycetes; order Kitasatosporales; family Streptomycetaceae; genus Streptomyces; species Streptomyces sp. MGP-P1. The sequence goes on from NZ_JBYMEM010000005.1 coordinate 1,227,290, forward strand.
AATGGCGGAGGATACGAGATTCGAACTCGTGAGGGGTTGCCCCCAACACGCTTTCCAACTGTGCGCGTGGCTGTTCGCGAGTGTCCGTAAGCGGTCGTTCGGCGGCTCAGCGAGGTTCGGTGTACGACGATGAATCACTGCGGACACAAGCGAACTGGACACAGAACAGAACAACAACCACCTGCAACCTCTGCCTCCAATGGATGGTGTTGGCTCGGTGTCAGGCGAAGTACGGGCCCGGTGTTCGCTGTACCCACCGACCGAGTTGCCCGCGAGTTGGTCGGCGGCTTCCTTGAATGTGGGGTGCTCCCCAACCTTGTCGCTGGCAGCTACGTGGCAGGTTTCGGTGACGCGGATGTTGCCGTGGACGAACTACCCGATGCGGACAGGCAGCCTGAGGGTAGGGCCTCATTCGATCGTCCATTGATCCTCGGCGCGTAGGCTCGCCCTACGGAGCACCCCCCTCGTTCCTGATGTTGTCGACACGAGCCAAGAAGTCACGGTGAGCCCGCAGCGTGTCATCGAGAAGGTCGTGCCAACCTCGGATCTGAATCCGGTTGTCGTTGGCTACTGAGGAGATCGAAACGCTGCTCAGCTTGTCCTTGTGGTCGGCGATGAACGTGAGCTTGCGTACAGGGAACTGCTTACCCAATGCGTCCACCTGGTTCAGGAATTCATCCAAATCCGCTAGATAATTCACGGCCCTCAGATACTCGGCGTCGGTTAGATGGTAGTTCATACGCTTGATCTCAACGATCCATAGCGTCCCAGAATCGTGCAACAGAACGAAGTCAGGGCGCTTCGATTGCCGATTGATCGCCGTTGTTACCAGCGCAATATTATGCTTCTTGAAGTACCAAGACTCGAATGATTTGCGCACCCTTTCAAGAGATTCATTCATGCCCAGTGGAGTCCACTCAGGAGCCAGCAACCATGGGGCTTGCTCCAGTAGTTCCTGAAGAGGTTGCTCCAATGTGGAACCATCGTCAATGAGAGCCGATAGCTTGTTAACTACTTCGATGCGCTCCGAGGCGACTTGGCCGAGTGAGTACATCTCGGCAATACGCGCCTTCTGGAACAGGCCGAGCACAATTTCTAACGGACTGCTGGCATCCTCCGCGACCTCGTGCAATGCGTCGAGTAGTGTCCGGTGCGGGCCAATAGTTTTCGCGAGTTGATAGACCTTCTCCCTGTGTTCTGGATCAAGGATGGCCTCCCTGTCCTTGTCGCTCACGAGAAGCTTGGCAGCCTGCCTGACGGACTCCTGAAAAGCCTTGTCTCCTGGAGCATCCTCCTCAAGCCGGGTTTGCAGGTTGGTGGCCTTCTCGAAATCGTTCCAGGTCTCCTTCTTCAGCGAGTTCCTGCCCCGCGCACCCAGCTCGCGCATGATGGCATGGCCCCACTGCCTCAGTGCATCACCGTAATCTGAGCTCCAGATGATGTCCTGTCGGTCGGATCGGATCAGATCCTCTCCTTCGTCCAGCCACTCGGCGTGAATTTCACCTACAAGATATGAGCGAATGCTATATTCGCCAAAGAATCCTTGAGTGATGCCGAAATCGCGCGTCATGGAGACAATTTTTCCGCGCGAGTAGATTCGGACTCCGGCCATCGCTTCATCACGGTAAGGCTTCCGGCTGTATGCTAGCCAGCCGGAGATGGGAAGTTTTAGGCCGGTTGACGTCTCAACGTTACGGTCAGCAAGATCGATACGAGTGTCAGGCATCAGCTCGATGTCCAACTCGCCGAGATGGAATGACTCGGGGATCAGCGTATTTTCTGCGTTGATGATCTCGACATACCAGTCCGCGCGGCGAATTCCGAAGCGCGCACTCAGTTGACGATGCAATTCCGCCCCGCTGGGTACCCGCTTGCGCCTGAAGTCGCGGAGCTTCACGGTGGTGCCATGGTCGGCTGACCAGGTTCCATCGAGCGGACCAGGCGAAGGACGGTACTCGTCATCTGTATCGTCCAGGATTTCATTCAGAGACAGCATGAGGTGCGCGACTTTGTATCCATTAGCCGTCTCCTCGCCTCCTGCTGTAATTACTTCGACCGTCTCACAGATTCCGAAGGGGGCTAGTTTGCCAATCCCCTTGCGACCCATTACCGGTCGATTCTTGTCCCGAGATTTGTCCTTGCCGAACCGCTTGCGGCGGTCCGAACCGACCGCCAGGTAGTGTGAGTTGACTTCGTCCGCAGTCATCCCGTGGCCGTCGTCCGAGACAGTGATCTCGTATGCCCCGGAGCCGTCTAGGAAGACGCCCCACGGCAACGTGACAGTCACTCGCTCGGCGTCAGCGTCGTACGCGTTTGCGATAACCTCCGCGAGTACTGCTGACACTCGGTCGTACATCTTGATGCCGAGTTTGTCGACTGTGAGGCGACTAATCCTCATCACGTACGGTTTGTCCGAGGTGTGCCCATTAACTGCGGCGTGGTGATCGTGCTTTCCGCTGGCCTGCCGTGGAACGTCCCCCCCAACGAGGTCGTTCCCTCCGGTGTCCCCCGACTGATCCCCACGGCTGTCGCCTTGCTGCGTCATCACGACCCTCATCCCTGACGTCCACCCAGTCGCGCCGATGCCACCAAGAGCGCCGGCGTACCGCCAGTTTGGGGGCCACGACGCTCAAGTGCCAGATGTCGCTAGTGCTTTGGGGTCATCTACTGGTTAAGATCGCCTTCATGTCTAGACCGAGTGCCATCGACCTCTTCGCCGGGGCCGGGGGCGCTACGCGGGGCCTCCGAGACGCTGGCTTCCGCGTGCTCGCCGCCGTGGAGAACGACCCGGAAGCTGCGGAGTCCTACCGCCAAAACCATGCCCGTGTTCTTCTTTACGAGGCTGATATCCGAAGCCTGTCCGCTGAGCAGATCGCGGACGCAGTATGCCTTAAGCGCGGAGATTTGGACCTTCTTAAGGCCTGCCCACCTTGCCAGGGTTTCTCAACCTTGGCTAAGGGGACAGTTGACCAGGTTAGGAATGACCTGGTGCTTGATGTAGCTAGATTCGTTGATGCTTTTCTGCCTAAAGTGCTATTGCTGGAGAATGTTCCCGGCTTGAGGCGAGATCGGCGACTAGCGCAACTAATCGGCGAACTCGAAAACCTCGGCTATTCATTTATGAGCAGTCTTCTAGATTCGAGCAGATTTGGTGTACCGCAACGGCGAAAGCGATTTATTTTGATGGGAGTCAGGGCTGATGTTAAGCATCCCGAGGATTCTGTTATCCCCCTGAACTACCTACCTGATAACTTCCTGACTGCCCCCAGGACGGCGCGCCAAGTTCTCAAGCACCTAGACCGGTATTCCAAGCCTGACGACCCGCTTGGTGTACACCGAAAGAGTAGTGAGGCGGTCCTCGCCAGAATCTCGGCGATCCCGATCGGTGGAAATCGATTCGATCTTCCCGAGGAACATCAGTTGGACTGTCATCGCAAGCTCAAGAATCGATCTGCTGCGAGTTCGTATGGCCGTATCAAGCTCGACGAACCCGCACCAACAATGACAACGAGATGCACGACGCCGGCGTGCGGCACATTTGTTCATCCCACCGAAAATCGTGGACTTACGTTGCGAGAAGCTGCGACTTTCCAATCGTTCCCAATTGGCTATCGGTTCTACGGACAGTATGGCTCTATCGAGAGGCAGATTGGGAATGCCGTTCCTGTTCGAATGGCGAAAGGTCTGGGATTGATCGCACGTTCAATTCTCGATCAGTCTCGATGAGGTAGGTAACGCTGCCGACTGCCCCTAAACCGGGCCGCAGAGCACGGGGCCTGCATCTATCGGCAAGCTTTCAGATGGCTTGCTCCGCCTGTTTCTGACGTATGCCGGGCGCGGGGCGTCGGTGGTCGGTCTGCCTACAGAGGTTGCGGGAAGCGTCGGCCAACTAAGACGGAGGGTAAAGCGCAGGGCCCGACTCGATGAGTCGGGCCCTGCGTCTCCCGGCGGTAGTAGTGGGGTTGGAACCTAGGGTTACGGAATAGATCAGAGCGCTTTCGAGGTCTGTTCATGCAGTTCAGGTCATGATCCGGGGGCGTTTGCCGCCGTTCGTTGCCGTACCGCCGCCCCGACCCGGTCCCCTGAGAATGACTCCGGACGGGAGACCGCCACCACCCTCGCCAAGGCGTGGTCGACGCTGGACCGCAGGGGCGGCGTGGGGCGGGTCACGCGCTCCCAACGTCCTAGGGAACGAGACGGCTCGTAAAGCCGCGCGACACCAGCCGCTCGTACGCCCGCGTCACGTGGCCGGGCACGTCTTGCGAGACCATGAAGCCCTGAGACGGGTAGACCAACAGCCGGTGAAGCGACCCAACAAGCATGTCAATGACAAGGCGCGGGTCCTTGATCGAGTCGACGTATTCGGGGAGCGTCATCGGGGTGGAAGCGCTGACGAACTCCACTTCGGGCCACAGCTTCCGGGCGGTGGCGTAAGCCCGCCGCTCCTCGTATGGCTTGCTGATCAGCAGCACCGACGACACCTTGATCCCGCGATCTTCGAGCAGCGAGCGAGACAGGGTGATGTTCTGGCCGGTATTGCGTGCGTGAGGCTCGACAAGCATGGCGTCCGCCGGAACGCCCAGTTCGAGCGCACGGTCCCGGTAATGCTCAGCTTCACCGCGCGGCATGCGTTCCCGAGTGGTCCGACTGGTCGCTCCCGTGAAGACAATCAGTGGCATCATGCCGCGCCGGAACAGGCTCACGGTCGTGTCAGCTACCCCCAGGTCATGACTGCCCAGACCGATGCCGACCGAGCACGGGCGCGGTTCGTGGTGCATCTGCTGGTAGTCCCAGACGAGCTGGGTGTCCTTCCAGTCCTGTACGGAGATCACGCCGAACCCTTCTTGTCCTTGTGCTGTTGGCGGGCGGAATCGGGAACGTCGAACTCGTACTCCCACGCGAAGCGGGAAGCGGCATGGACACCGACAGCGAACTCGACCACAGTGCCGTCTGCCGTGTACGTGGTTCGGTGCAGTTCGACCACGGGTTCGCCAACGGGGAGCTGTAGGAGCTTCACCTCGTCAGCCGTCGGCACTCGCGCGAACAGTGCCTCTTTCATGTGGTCGATCTCGTATCCGGCGTCATAGAGGACGCGGTACCCACCGCCCCGGCCGGCGGGCCCCGGAGTGGGCTCGACAATGCGTGTCCCCTCAACGTGCTCGGGGCGGTAGTAGCTGGTCAGGGTGTGGGTTGGTTGTGTCCCTTCCTTCACCAGCCGGGCCCGCGCGTACACCCCGGACCCAACCGGGACGCCGAGACCTTCGGCTACGAGGGCAGTCGCTTCTGTGCGACGCACTGTCTGAGTCTGCTCATTGCGTTTATACGCGCGCCCTGATGCCACGCGGTCAGCAATGAACGCGACCTCATCACCGTCGCGCCACTTCGCCTTGTCGTACCGGGCGATGCCGAGCCGCTTGAGGCGAGCACGCGGGCGCACGACCGTGCCGTGCCCACGTGAGGACGTCACGAGTCCCTCAGCCTCAAGTGCCTTGTATGCCTGATGGACCGTGGACTTCGAGCCTTCACCGGCCTCGACAAGCTCTCTGATCTGGGGCAACTGATCCCCAGGCACGCGCTCGCCGTTCCTGATCTCCTGCGCGATCCGATCCGCCAGGTCGCGCCACTTGGCTGCCACAGCCGAACTCCCTTCGATGCGTCCCAGTGAAACACAGTCCCAGGACTGTTGACAGTCCTGGGACTATGCGCCATGGTCTTACCAGTGCCTCGCAGTCCTAGGACAGTGAGTGCCGGGGTCCCCTCTTTGGGGTGCCTCGACCTGCACGACTGGGCGTCGAGTCTTCGGATGCGACGCCAAGGGGCCCGTGAGAGATCGGGCCGAGGGTCCCGGATCCCTGGTCAACCGGAGGGCTTAGACCGAGAGGTCACGTCTCCGTACGCCTACCCGGGAGCTCGTGTTCCCGAAGGAGACACCCGCACGTCCACACCAACCGCAGTGCCCATGACCACTGCGGCCGGTTGCCTCCCCCGCCCGTCCAGCTCGCCCTTGTGGCGGTGCCGTACGGGCGGGGCCGAGGGGAGCCGGATCCTCCGCCCTCCATGCCTTCTGGGAGTCATCGTGAGTGAAGTTGAGATCGTCTCGTTCGGTTACCTGCACGGCGAGCCGCCGGCCGCGCACCTGACCATCGACCTGCGGCACCACTTCCGCGACCCGCACGTCCGGCCGGAGCTGCGGTACATGACCGCCGATGACGCGCCGGTCCGCGCCGCCGTGCTCGCCACGCCGGGCATCACGGCGCTGGTCGACGCCACCGCCACGGCGGTCGACGCGTTCGCTTCCGGGCCCACGGCGGGCGTCGTGACGGTGGCCGACGGGTGCGCCGGTGGCCGCCACCGCGCCCCGACGTTCGCCCGCGCTCTGGCCGAGCGGCTGACGGCCGCCGGGCACAGCGTGACCGTCCAGGACCGCGACATCGCCAAGGACGTCGTCCAGCGCTGATGGTCGCTTCCTGCGTGTTCTGCCGGATCGTCGCCGGACTCGCCCCGGCGGACGTCGTCCGTGAGTGGGGCGACGTGATCGCTATCCGCCCGCTCGACCCGGTCACCCCGGGGCACGTCCTGGTCATCCCGCACGCCCACGTCGTCGACGTCGGCGAGGACGCGTTCGTCTCCGCCCGCACGATGTCCTGCGCGGCGGAACTGGCCGCCGTGCTGCCGGCCGCGAACGTCATCACCAGCAAGGGCAGCGCCGCGACACAGACGGTCGCCCACCTGCACCTACACATCGTCCCCCGCACCGCCGGGGACGCCCTTCCGCTGCCCTGGACGCCCCAGCAGCAGCCCCCTGTACGTCCGGAACCGTGATCCGAAGGAGAGCTTCATGCAGGAGTACCGCTTCACCGCCGAGGGGCTCGTCGACACCCTGACCCCGGGGCAGGCCACGAGCGCGAGCGGCTCGTTGAAGGCGTCCTCGCCGGAGGCGGCCAAGAAGACGATCGAGCGCAGCGTGCGATCCGGGGCTACGAACCGACCGGACCCATCACGGTCGCGCCGAAGTAGCCCCGCCTACCTGACACCCCCAACCACTTCACGACGCAGCGCGGCCCCGGTGCTCGAACACCGGGGCCGCTGTCGAGCCGCACCACCTTCACAGGGAGAGAACGACTCATGAAGACCATCGCAGCACTTCAGGCGGCCGTTACCGCCGCCCCGTTCGACGGTGAGCCGTCGGACGCCGAGCTGGACGCGATCGAGACGGAGATGCCCGCCATCCTGGCGGACATCCTCCTGCTGGACGCGCAGATCATGACCATCGACCGCACGCCGACGGAGCTGGACAAGCGGCGTATCCGCCGGGCCCGCCGGCGGGTGCTGGCCGCCCGCCGCGACCTGGCCAACCTCACCACCGCCGCGACGGACGCCACGGTGTCGGGGGGTGCGGCATGAAGGTCTATGGCGCGCGGTTGTCCAACAGCTTCTCCGGTGTGTGGGAGCTGTACGTCGTCACCGACGGGATGAGCCTGGACTGGCCTGAGCACTCGTTCGGGCGGACCGGTCCGGTCCCCACGGTGCAGGAACGGGCGGACGCTCTGGCCCAGCTCGGCTACGTCCTCGCGGACTCCGCCGGGTGGCAGTGGCAGGAGTGCCCCACCGGTGTCACGGAACGCGTCCACCTGCTGGCGTCCTCGAACGTCCGGCGGAAGGACGGTGCGGCATGAGTGCCAAGGCTGCGAAGACGGTTCTGCCGGCCGTCGCGATGACGGCGGTGTCCATGGTTCTCACGCTGGCCGTGGTCGTGATGTGGCTCGGCACCTCGATGCCGTGGCTGATCGCCCTGGTGGTCGGTCTGGGGATCGATGGAGGGTGGCTCGCCACGCTCGCCTACGAACGGCGTCTCGCCGCGCAGGGTGACCACTCCACACCGGTCACGGCGGTGGGCTGGGGCTTCGGCCTGGTCGCGACCGGCGTTCTGGTCGCCCACGCTGTCACCGCCGACACAAGCGCCGGCGCATGGCTCGCTGTCGCCTGGCTGCCCCTGGCCGCGAAAGCCCTGTGGCTGGTCCACGGGCTGTGGGAGCGGACCGCGCTGACCGGGTCGGCCCTTGAGGCGATCCAGGGAATCCAGCAGGAAGCCCGCGACGAAGCCGCCGTTGCCCGTGCCCGGCTGCGGGCCGAGGCGGGCACGGAGGAGACACGGCTGACGGCCGTGACGCAGGCCGGGGCGCGCGTCGCACGCGTCCAGGCACAGACCGCCACCACCCTCTCCCGGGCCTGGTCGACGCTGGAGAGCACCCGGGCCGGGAAGGACACCGGCAGGGCGCTGAACAGCGTGACGACCCGCGTCACACCCGGCGTCACACCCACGTGGGAACTGCCCGTCTGGGGCCCCACCAACCCCGTCCCCGCCCTGGAAGCCGCACCCGCGCTCACCGATGCGGAGCTGGAGCGGCTGGTGGATGAGATCCGGCACAGCGAGACCCCGGCCCTGTCCTACCGGGAGATGTCCACCCGGTTCCGGGCCGCCGGCCACTCCGCCTCCGAAGTCCGGCTCCGGCGCGCGTGGAAGCGCGTAGTGGCCTGATGGCCGACGTCTACCGGTGGCGTCTCGCCCCCGACGGATTGGCCACCCGCCGCCAGCTCCGAGCGCTGGGGCTGCGGCCGGGCGGTCAGGACCCCGTCGTCGAAATCCAGCGGATCCGCCGCCACAAGCCCCCGCTGGTCGCCTACCTCTACCGCATCGACCGGGCCAAGCCCGTCCGCCCCATGACCCCTGCCCGTGCCGCCGCTCTGGCTGCGGCGATGCGGGCCCGCCGCACCTGCCCCAACTGCCGTACCGACACGGGCTATTGCATCCCGCGTTCGCTCGGTATGTGCGTCGCCTGCCACGACACCCCCCGTCCTGAAAGGGCACCTCATGACCTTCCGCTTCACCGTCAAGCCTGACGGGCCGTCGCTGACCGCCGAGGCCGTCACCCTCCGCCCCGACACCGACCGCGCCCAGCCCGTGGTCGCCATCCATACGAGCCCCGGCAGGAAGGGCCCGAGCCCCACCCTGTACGTCCCCCTCGACCGCATCGACGAGCTGCTGGACGGCATCAGGGACATCGCACGCCAGGCCGCCGAGTCGGCCAACTGACCCGAAGGGACACCGCATGGACCACCTGCCCGAACCTCGCCGGCCGTCCGTCGTGCACCTCCCGGACGGCACCCCCGCCTACGCCGACCACCTCCCCGCCACCTACCAGCCCACCACGGCCGTGCCGCAGATCGTCCACGTCCACCAGGCACCCCCGGACCGCACCGTGCAGCGCCTCGCGCTCGGCTCCGGCGTGGGCGCCGGGGCCGTCGCCGCCGGCGTCTACTTCGGCCCCCTCCTCGTCGGGGCGCTCACCGCGATCGCCGCGAACCTGGCGATCCTCGCGTTCCTCGCCGTCGCCCTGACGTGGGGGGTCGTGAGCGTCGTGAAGTCGGTAGGGGGTGCGGACGGCAAGGCCGCCGCTTCCTCGCTGCGCAAGGGCCGCCGTCGCTGACGGCCCTCTGTCCGCCCGGTCTCGCAACCGGGCGGGCGGAGGGCCGGACAGACCGGCCCCACCAGGGAGGTTCACCGTGTACAGCTACACCAAGGCCGAGTCCCGCGAGCGTTCCCGCCTGTTCCGCAAGGGCTTCAAGCAGGCCCTGGCCGACTGTGTCGACGCCAAGGTCACCGCCCGCATCCACGCGATCGACGAGGCTGCGGCCGAGCGCGGGCAGCGGGAGCTGAAGGCGTTGCACGAGGTGCAGGCCACCGCCCGGCAGAACCTCGCCGCCGCGAAGGCCGCCGAGCGCACCGCGCCCCGTGCCGACAGGGCCGCTGCCCGTGAGGCCCGCAAGCAGGCCGAGCAGCGCGTGAAGCTCGCTGAGCGGGCCGTTCACAAGGCCGAGCGCGACTGAGCGGGGGCGGCCGGCCCCGGCCAAGGAAACCGGCCGCCCCTTCTTTCCTCTCCACCCATCGAGCAGGAGGAAGTACCAGCATGACGGACACCACGGCCCCGGCCGCGCACCTGCGGCCGGTCCCCGACCTGGACGACGACACCGAGATTGCTGCGCCGGTCGCGGTCGACAACCCCGCCCTGCCGGAACCGAAGGTCACGGTGGAGAAGCGCAAGCCGGTCCTGGCCGGGTGGCTCACCGACCGGCGCGATTTCACCGCCACCGCCCGCCACGCCGGCGCGAACGCCGGATACAGCGCCCTCTTCCACGGCGTGCGGCTCCCCGTCTACGCCGGTCGTCTCGCGCTGATGTCGCCGCGGGGAGCCTGCCGGTTCATCGCCACCACCAACCGGTGGATCTGGGACCGCGAAGCCGCCCCCCTGCGGGCCGCCGCCGTCCGCGCGGAGGACATCGAGGAGTACATGCGCCTGTCCCGGCTCCGGGCCGGACGGGTACGGCTGCGCGGCCTGGTCACCCTGGTCGCCGCCGTGTTCGGCATCGGCTTCGCCCTCTGGCTCTACGTCATGGCCCCCGCCCTCATGTACGCATTCGCCGCCGGCGGAGTGCTGCTCCTCGGCACGGCAGGCCAGCAGCCCGACGCCCCGGTCATCGGCCCCGCCGTCCTGAAGACCGAGGTGCAGAAGCTCACCGGGTCGATCGTGCTGCGCGGTCTCGACTCCATCGGGAACGCGAAGATCTCCGCCGCCATCAAGAAGGGCGGCGAGATGAACGGGCTGCGCTTCACCAGCGAAATCGTCCGCGACGGCCCCGGCTACCGCGCCGACCTCGACCTCCCGTACGGGGTCACGCCCGAGGACATCATGGAGGCCCGCAAGCCCCTGGCGTCCGGGCTCCGGCGCAAGGTCGGCTGCGTCTGGCCCTCACCCGACCCCGCCGAGCACGAAGGACGCCTGGTGCTCTGGGTCGGGGACAAGCCGATGAACGAGACCACCAAACCCGCCTGGCCCCTCCTCAAGGCGGGCACGGTCGACCTCTTCAAGCCGGTGGTGTTCGGCAACGACCAGCGCATGCGCGACGTGTCCGTCACGCTCATGTTCGCCGCCGTGGTCGTCGGCTCCATCCCCCGCATGGGCAAGACGTTCCTGATGCGGCTGTTTCTCCTCATCGCCGCACTCGACCCCCGCGCCGAGCTGCACGCGTTCGACTTCAAGGGCACCGGCGACTTCGGCGCCCTGGAGCCCGTCTGCCACCGCTACCGGGCCGGTGACGAGGACGAGGACATCGAATACGTCCTGGACTCCCTGCGGGAGCTGAAGGAGGAGCTGCGCCGGCGGGCGAAGGTCATCAAGTCCCTGCCGCGCTCCCGCTGCCCGGAATCCAAGGTCACGCCCGAACTCGCCAGTGACAAGAGCCTGGGACTGCACCCGATCGTGATCGGGAGCGACGAGTGCCAGGTGCCCTTCGAGCACGAGGAGCACGGCAAGGAGATCGAAGCCATCTGCACCGACATCACCAAGCGCGGCCCCGCGCTCGGCATGGTCCCGCTGTTCGGCACCCAGCGCCCGGACGCGAAGTCGCTGCCCACCGGGATCAGCGCCAACGCCGTGCTGCGGTTCTGCCTCAAGGTCATGGGACAGCCCGCCAACGACATGGTGCTCGGCACCTCGATGTACAAGGCCGGCTACCGGGCCACGATGTTCTCCCGCTCCGACCGGGGCATCTGCTGGATGGCCGGTGAAGGCGACGACCCGCGCATCGTCGCCAGTGCGTTCGTGGACGCGGTGGCCGCCGAGCAGATCGCCGCCCGCGCCCGCAAGGTCCGCGAGGAGTACGGCAACATCACCGGCCACGCCATCGGCACCGGGCCCGAGAAGACGGGTCAGTCCGATGTGCTGGCCGACGTCCTCTCGGCCATCGCCCCCGACGAGAAGGCCGTGTGGTGCGAGCGGATCGCCGCCCGCCTGGCCACCGCGCAGCCGGATGTCTACGGCGGGTGGAAGGGCGAGAACGTCACCGCCGCCCTCAAGCCCCACGGCATCAAGGCCGGGCAGGTCTGGGGCCAGACCGACACCGGCGAAGGCAAGAACCGGCGCGGCATCGACCGCGCCGACATCACCGCTGCTGTCACCCGCCGTAACCAGAACAAGGCGGCCGCCTGACCCCAGCAGCGCTGCTAGACCTAGCACCCACGGCTGCTAGGTCTAGCACCCCCGCTAGCAACCCACACTCGCCCTGAGCTGCGACCTAGCGTCTAGCAGCCCACCTGCGGAAACACCCGGAAACCCGCCCATCGAAGGGATGTGAGCCCTCCGTGGCGCTCGCTAGCCTCCTCATCCTCCTCACCGCCGCCGGTTACGCAGTGTTGTGCGCGGTGAAGCCGTTCGCCCCGTGCCGGAAGTGCTCCGGCACCGGCGTCCGCACCCGCCGCCGCGCCGTGACCGTCTGCCGGCGCTGCCACGGGCACCGCGCCCGGCTTCGCATCGGGCGACGGCTGCTCAACAACAGCCGCAGCATCCACGCGGCCGGCACCCGACCCCAGCCCACCGACCGGAAGGCCACCCCGTGGCAGTGACCCTGTCCCTCGTCGCCCTCTTCGGACTCGTCCTGTTCTTCCTGCTGCGGTCCGGCAGCCTCACGCCCGGGGCTGCGTTCACCGCCGCCGGGTTCGGGTTCTTCCTCGCCACCACCGGAGCCGCCGGACCCATCAACGAGATGGCCGCCGCCATCGTCGACGCCATCCCCAGCATCTGAGGGAGCACCCCGTGCGACTGCGCATCCAGCTCACCGGCTGGGACCGCCGGACCCTGACCCTGACCGACACCCCCCGCCCCGACTGCCCGCTCTGCGACGGGCACGGCGGGCTCGCCTACGACTACGGCGACCACAACGGGGAGTACGCCGGCACCGAGTGGGACCCCTGCACCTGCTGGGACGAAACCCGCCGCCGGACCCTGCTCCGACTCCCGCGCATCCGTCGCCGCCGCCGGGCCGACCGCGACCCGTGGAGCAACGAACCGCCCTTCTGACACGGCCAAGGGCGGCCCCCGTCTCACCACAAGTCCGGGGCCGCCCCTGTCCAGCAGCTCACTCACGAGAACTGGAGACACCAGCATGACCCAACCCACCCTCATCCGGCGAGACCACACCCGCCGGCCGCTGTTACTCGACCTGTTCTGCTGCGCCGGCGGCGCGGCCACCGGCTACCACCGGGCCGGGTTCGACGTCGTCGGCGTCGACATCGTTGACCGGCCCCGCTACCCCTTCACGTTCGTGCGGGCCGACGCGCTCGAATACCTCGCCGGGCTGATCGCGTCCGGCGAGATCCGACGGTTCAGGGCGGCGCACAGCTCGCCGCCGTGCCAGGCCGGATGCGCGCTCACCGTCGGCACCAACGCCTCACAGGGCTGGGGCGGCGACCACAACGACCTCGTCGCCCCCACCCGCGAACTGCTGGAGCGGACCGGGCTGCCGTACGTCATCGAGCAGCCCAACGGCCGGGCCGAGATCCGCAAGGACCTCTCCCTGTGCGGCGAGATGTTCGGGCTCGGTGTCCTGCGCCACCGCAACTTCGAACTCGGCCGCTGGACCATCGAGCGGCCCGCGCACCCGAAGCACCGGGGGTACGTGCGCGGGTACCGTCACGGCGTCTACCGGGACGGGCCCTATGTCGCCGCGTACGGGGCCGGTGGCGGCAAGGCCACTGTCCCCGAGATGCAGGAGGCCATGGGCATCACGTGGACCGACGTGCGCGAGGAACTGACCGAGGCCATCCCCCCGGCGTTCTCCGAGCACATCGGCCGCGCCCTGCTCGCCGCTGTTCGTCCGGTGGGGGTGGCCGCATGAACAGCCACCTGCGCACCGCCCTGGACCTTGCCGGTCGCGATGTTCCGGTCCTGCCTCTGCGAGCGGGGAAGGTCCCGTTCGCCAACTGCCCCGCCTGCCTGTACACCTCGTGCGGTGGCCGGCCGAACATGAAGAGCCCCGGCCCCTGCCAATGCCCCCGCCCCTGCCACGCGTGGGCCGCCGCCACCACCGACCCCGACGTCATCACCGGGCCCGCATGGGCGACAGCGTGGAAGCAGGCGGCGGCCGTGGCCTACCACCCCGGCGGTATCGGGCTGACCGTTGTCGACCTGGACCACGCCGACGCGGTCGCGTGGGCCCGTCGGACGATGCCCGCCACGCGGACCGTGCCGACGACGCGGGGCGAGCACTGGATCTACCAGGGGGCCATGTCCTCCGCTAACGCGGTCCGGGACGGTGTCGACATCAAGTCGACCATGGTCTACGCCCGGTGGCTCGGCCCCGGCACCGGCACCATGACCACCCTGCCCGACACGGTGCGGGCCCTGATCGTCAAGAAGCCGGTACCGGTCCGGCCCGTCACCGTGCTCGTTCCGGCTGGGGGCGGGGGGTGCCGACACCGGACCCCCGCCTACCTGGAGCGCGGCATCGCCATGGCGGAGCAGCGGATCACCGCCGCGGCGAGCAGTGTGCACGCGACGGTGTACCGCACGTTCCTCGCCGTGCTGTCCGCCCACGGCCGGTGCGGCTGCCTCACCGATACCCACGCCGCCCGGCTGTTCGCCGCCGCACAGACCAAGGGCGAGAGCCCCCGGCACTGCACGGACGCCTGGACCAACGCCCGCACCACACTGGGGATGTGAGCCATGTCCGAGGACGAGAAGAACCCGGCGCGCGAGGTCATCAGCGACTACGCGCAGTCCCACTTCCGGTACTTCCGCACCGCCGACGGCACCGTCTACGCCCAGAAGAACGGCCACCCCGTCGCCCGCCCGATCCGCTCCCAGGGCACCACGGGAAGCCACCGGCAGGAACTCATGGTCGGCATGTTCAAGGACGGGGTCGGCGTCTTCAACGGCACCGCGCTCAAGGAAGCGCTGGACCTGATCGAGGCGCTGGCGATGACCGAGACCACCCAGGCCGTACACATTCGCGTCGCCCCCGGCTTCGACGGAGCCACCTGGCTCGACCTCGGCCGCGCCGACGGGCAGTCCGTCCGCATCCACCCCACCGGGTGGGACATCGCGGTGCCGGACCCGCGTGAGGTGTGCTGGCGGCGCACCCAGCTCACCGGGGAACTGCCCCTGCCGGCCAAGGACACCGACGGCAAGGGCATCGACCTGCTGATGCGGCTGTGCAACTTCGCCAACGCCGAAACCGAGTGCCTGGCCATCGCCTGGCTCATCGGCTGCCTCGGCCCCGGCGTCCCCGTCCCCGCTCCCTTCCTCACCGGCCCCCAGGGCGCGGGGAAGTCGACCGGAGGACGGATGCTGGTGCGGATCGTGGAGGGCATGAGCGGGGACCTGCGCCGGGCTCCGAACGATGAGGAGAACCTGATCGCGGCCGTGGCCGCAGGATGGGTCACCGCCCTCGACAACCTCTCCCACATGACGCCGGCCCTGTCCGACGCCATGTGCTGCATCGTCACCGGAGCCGAGAGCGTGAAGCGTGCCCTGTTCACGGACGGGGACGTGCACCGGGCCCGCTACCGCCGCCCCCTGCTCCTGACGGGCATCGACGTCGGCATCCTCCGGCCCGACCTGGCGGAACGGCTGCTGCCCCTGCGGCTGGAGCGGCCCACCGTCCGCAGGACCGAAGCGGAACTGTGGGCCGAGTACGAAGAGGTACTGCCCGTGGTCCTCGGCTCGCTCCTCGACCTGACCGTCAAGGTCCGGGCCACCGACGCGGAGACCCCGACCGATCTGCGCATGGCGGACTTCGCCCACCTCTGCGCTCAACTCGACACCGCCACCGGCCTCGGAGCGCTCACCGCGTACCGGGCGAGCCTGGACGACCTGAACGACGACGTCATCGAAGGCGACCTGCTCGCGCAGACCGTTCTCCAGCACGCCGAGACGCTCGACCCCGGCCGCGAGCAGCGCATGACGTCCACGGAATGGCTGAACGCCCTGAGCCGCCTCTACAGCGGCGAGGAGCTACGTCCTCTGCCTAAAGGGTGGCCGACCACGGGCAAGGTGCTCTCCGACCGTCTCAAGCGCCTGCAACCCACCCTCGCCGCCCGGGGCGTCCTCATCGACAGCGGGCGCACCAAAGCGGGCCGCTACCTCGAAATGAGCCGCCCGGCCGCATCCCCGCCCCCTGAGCAGCCGGAGCAGGCAGCGGCGTTCTGACCGCACCGGTCACCCCGGGGGACAAGCAAGAGGAGCACGCCGCGCCGGGTGCTCCTCTTGCTGTTCGGCGGAACGCCGCCCAAGAGGCGTGCCCGAAGGGCCCCTCACTTCGCCTGAAGAACCACCGCCACTACTACAGACACCCCCCTTCTTTTCCTAAGTAGGGAGGGTCTGCGTCACCTGCGTCACCGGGGACGGAAAACGGCCCCCCACCTGCACCGGAAGGGGTGACGCAGACGCCGAATCCTGCGTCACCCCTGCGTCACCCGCGTCACCCCCGCGTCATCCGGTGACGCAGAAGGTGACGCACGGGTGACGCACACCCAATCGGCTGCGTCACCCAAAACCGCAGGTCAAACCCCCTAGGTGACGCGGGTGACGCGGTGACGCAGAAATCCACACCTCGGACAACCTCACCGCTAAGGAGCGATCCAGTGCCGCCCCTCCACGCAGCCGCACCCGACGCGGCCCACGACCCGACCCTGATGCTGCTCACCGTCGAAGAAGCAGCCCGACGACTCCGCGTCGGCCGGACCACCTGCTTCACCCTGATCCGCACTGGGGCCCTGGAGTCCCTGACGATCGGGACTCTCCGCCGCGTCCCTGCCGACGCCCCGGCCGCGTACCTCGCCCGCCTCCGGGCCGAACAGCGCGCCGCCTGAACCACCCCCACGCGCGGGCCGCCACCCCCACCCGGGTGGCGGCCCGCGCTCACACCAACTCCAAAGGAGTCCGCCCGTGGCGGAGAACCAGAAGCGCACGCGCCGGGCGAACGGCGAAACGGCCATCTACTTCGGTAAGGACGGCCGTTGGCACGCTCGGGTGCCAATGGGCTACAAGGACAACGGCGAGCCCTACCGCAGGCACATCACGCGCCCCGACGAAGACGCACTGAAAGACGAAGTGCGACGCCTGGAGAAGCAGCGCGACCAGGGCACAGCTCAGCAGCCCGGCAAGCTGTGGACGGTTGAACGGTGGCTGCGGCATTGGGTCGAGAACATTGCTAAGGATGTCGTCAGTGAGAACACCTACGACGGGTACGAGGTCGCGGTCCGCGTGCACCTCGTCCCCGGAATCGGCAAGCACCGCATCGATCGCCTGGAGCCGGAACACCTGGAGAGTCTGTAC
This sequence comes from Streptomyces sp. MGP-P1, assembly GCF_057766565.1. NCBI lineage: Bacteria > Bacillati > Actinomycetota > Actinomycetes > Kitasatosporales > Streptomycetaceae > Streptomyces > Streptomyces sp. MGP-P1. The sequence continues at coordinate 1,244,461 of NZ_JBYMEM010000005.1, forward strand.
CGCCGGATGAGGAAGAACGGCAGTGCGGCCGGCACCGCCCACCAGGCTCACCGCACTGCCCGTACTGCCCTCGGTGAGGCGGTCCGCCGTGGTCACGCCGCGAAGAACGCCGCCGCTCTGGCCAGGCCACCACGGGTGGAGGAGCCGGAGGAGGAGATCGAGCCCTACTCGGTCGAGGAGGTGCAGAGCCTGCTGATCGAGGTGAACAAGCGCCGCAACAGCGCCCGTTGGATGCTGGCGCTGGCCCTCGGTCTGCGACAGGGGGAGACGCTGGGTCTGCGCTGGGTCGACGTGGACCTGGACCACGAGTACCTGAAGCTGCGCCGCAACCGGCTGCGCCCCAAGTACGAGCACGGGTGCAAGGAGGCAGCCCCCTGCGGCCGTAAGGCCGGGTACTGCCCGGACCGAAAGCAGGTACGGCGCGAGACGAAGAACACCAAGTCGCGCGCCGGCCGCCGAGCGGTGCCCCTGCCGGGCCCCCTGGTCGTGATGCTGCGAAAGCACCGGGAAGTCCAGGCCCGGGAGCGCAAGACCGCCGGCAACCTGTGGATCGAGTCGGATTACGTGTTCACGAAGCCGCTCGGCGGACCGCTCAGTCCGAACACGGACTACCACGACTGGAAGAAGCTGTTGGAGGACGCTGGGGTACGTGACGCACGGCTGCATGACGCCCGTCACACCGCTGCCACCGTCCTCATGCTCCTCGGCATCCCGGACCGCGTGATCGACCAGATCATGGGCTGGGAAGCAGGCACGTCCTCACGGATGCGCGCCCGGTACCTGCACGTGCCCGACGCCATGCTGAAGGAGGTGGCGCAGAAGATCGCGGACGCCATCTGGGGACCATCACCGAACGCCCCTATGGACAAAGACCAGAACAACGAGGGCTGAGACAACGTCGAAGGGCCCCACCGCAAGCGGTGGGGCCCTTCGACGTATTGCCCGGTGAGAGCAATGGCGGAGGATACGAGATTCGAACTCGTGAGGGGTTGCCCCCAACACGCTTTCCAAGCGTGCGCCCTAGGCCACTAGGCGAATCCTCCGCCGCAAACAATACAAGACGTTGGAGGGTGCTCGCGAACACGTTCGCCGAAGATCGTCCGGAGAGGGGGTCGGGGGCGGTTCGGCTGTCGTCCGGTAGGGCGGGCGGGTGGACCGGAGGGGGTGGGGATCCGCTAAGGTGGGCGTCAGCCCCTCACGTGGCGCTATCTGACTGAACTCCCCCAGGGCCGGAAGGCAGCAAGGGTAGGTCGGCTCTGGCGGGTGCGTGGGGGGCCCTTTGTGTTCCGGGGGCGTTGTCGCGGGGAGCCCCGGGGGCCGGGCGGGTGCTGTGCCGTGGCCTGGCGGTGGTGAGGGGATCGGGCGGCGTGGGACCGGTTGTCAGTCGGCCCCGATAACCTCGTAGGTGTGTCGTCCCTTGCGCTGTACCGCCGCTACCGCCCCGAGTCGTTCGCCGAGGTCATCGGTCAGGAGCATGTCACTGACCCGCTCCAGCAGGCCCTGCGGAACAACCGGGTCAATCACGCGTACCTGTTCAGCGGGCCGCGTGGCTGTGGAAAGACGACCAGCGCGCGCATCCTCGCCCGCTGTCTGAACTGCGAGCAGGGGCCCACGCCGACCCCGTGCGGAGAGTGCCAGTCCTGTCAGGACCTCGCGCGCAACGGGCCGGGTTCCATCGATGTGATCGAGATCGACGCCGCCTCGCACGGTGGTGTGGACGACGCCCGTGATCTGCGCGAGAAGGCGTTCTTCGGGCCCGCCTCCAGTCGTTACAAGATCTACATCATCGACGAGGCGCACATGGTCACCCCGGCGGGCTTCAACGCCCTGCTGAAGGTGGTCGAGGAGCCGCCGGAGCACCTCAAGTTCATCTTCGCGACGACCGAGCCCGAGAAGGTCATCGGGACGATCCGGTCGCGTACGCACCACTATCCGTTCCGGCTGGTACCCCCGGGGACCCTCCGCAGCTATCTCGCCGATGTCTGCGGGCGGGAGAACAGCCCCGTCGAGGACGGCGTCCTCCCGCTCGTCGTGCGCGCCGGGGCCGGGTCCGTGCGTGACTCGATGTCCGTCATGGACCAGCTGCTGGCCGGTGCGGGCGACGACGGTGTGACGTATGCCATGGCCACCTCGCTCCTCGGGTACACCGACGGCTCCCTGCTCGACTCGGTCGTCGACGCCTTCGCCGCCGGTGACGGCGCCGCCGCCTTCGAGGTCGTCGACCGGGTCATCGAGGGCGGCAACGATCCTCGTCGGTTCGTGGCGGACCTCCTGGAGCGGCTGCGCGACCTGGTGATCCTCGCCGCCGTGCCCGACGCCGGCGAGAAGGGGCTCATCGACGCGCCTGTCGATGTCGTCGAGCGCATGCAGGCCCAGGCCTCCGTCTTCGGCGCCGCCGAGCTGAGCCGCGCCGCCGATCTGGTCAACGACGGGCTCACGGAGATGCGCGGGGCCACCTCGCCGCGGCTCCAGGTGGAGCTGATCTGCGCCCGGGTCCTGCTGCCCGCCGCCTACGACGACGAGCGGTCGCTGCAGGCCCGCCTCGACCGGCTGGAGCGCGGGGCCTCGGCCGCCGCTGCCGCCGGGTTCGCCGCGCCGCCCGCCGCCGCGGTGCCGATGGGATACGCACCGGGCCCCGACGCCCACGCCCCGCAGGCCCACGCCCACACCCCCGATGCCCACGCCCCGCAGGCGGCGGACCCGGACTCGGCCCGTGCAGCCGTACGGGGCGAGGCACCGCCCGCCGCTCCCGCCTACGCACCGCCCGCCGCCCAGCCCGCCCCGCAGGCTCCCGCAGAGGCCCACCCGGCCGCCCCGCAGGCCGCCGAGCCCGCCCAGCGGCCCGGTTCCTGGCCCGCAGCGGCCGGCGGGGACCAGGCCCGTCGCCCCGGCGGCTGGCCCACCGCGTCCGCCCCCGGTAGCGGTCCGGCCCCCGCCGCCTCCCCGCCGCCCGCCTTCCCGCCGCCCGCCTCCCCGCCGCCTGCTGCCGCCCCGGCCGCCCCCGCCGTTCCGGTGGCGCCCGAGGGCGGTCAGAGCATGGCCCAGGGCGCCGCCCAGGTGCGGAACATGTGGCCGGACATCCTGGAGGCGGTCAAGAGCCGCCGCCGTTTCACCTGGATCCTGCTCAGTCAGAACGCCCAGGTCGCCGGGTTCGACGGGACCACGCTCCGGATCGGCTTCCTCAACGCGGGAGCCCGGGACAACTTCGCGAGCAGCGGCAGCGAGGAGATCCTCAAGCAGGCCCTCGTCGAGCGGTTCAACGCCCAGTGGCGCATCGAAGCGGTCATCGACACCTCCGGCGGCGGCGGGGCGCCCCCGGGCCCCGGTCCGGGCGCCGGACGCCCCGCCCCGCAGTACCAGCCCGCCCCGGCAGCCCCCGCCGCCCCCGTCGCGTACGAGCCCCGGCCCCAGCACTCCGCCCCGCAGCAGCCCCCGCCCCCGCCGCAGGGCCAGCACGCGCCGTCGCCCCAGCAGCAGCCGCCGTCCTCCGCGCCGCCGCAGGGCCGGGAGGCCGCGCCCGCTCCCGAGTCCTCCCACAGCTCCTACGGGGCGGAGCCGCCGCGTAACGTCGCCCCCGAGGACGACACCCCGGAGGCCGACGATCCGGATCTTGTCGACTCCGCCCTCTCCGGCCACGAGCTGATCGTCCGCGAGCTGGGCGCCACGGTCGTCGAGGAGTTCACCAACGAGCAGTGACGAGCAGTGCCGGGCAGTGCCGAGCAGTGCCGGGCAGTGACGGCAAGGTGCGAGGGGTGACGAGCAGTGACGCACTGCCGCGCGGGACGCATTGCCGCGCGGGACGCGTCCGCGCGGTGGCGGCGAGAACGGGAGGCAGCCCGTCCACGGACCGGTGGCCGTCCGGGCTCCCTGCGCCCGGCGGCTAGGCTGCACCCGTGAAGGTCCTCGTCATCGGCGGCGGCGCCCGCGAACACGCCCTGTGCCGCTCTCTGTCCCTCGACCCCGATGTCACCGCTTTGTACTGCGCCCCCGGCAACGCCGGCATCGCAGAGGTGGCCGAACTGCACCCGGTGGACGCGCTCGACGGTGACGCCGTCGCGCGCCTCGCGACCGAGCTGGGCGCCGGGCTGGTGGTCGTCGGCCCGGAGGCGCCGCTCGTCGCCGGGGTCGCCGACGCCGTGCGCGCGGCCGGCATCCCCTGCTTCGGCCCCTCCGGCGAAGCCGCGCAGCTGGAAGGCTCCAAGGCGTTCGCCAAGGACGTCATGGCCGGCGCCGGCGTTCCCACCGCCCGCAGCTACGTCTGCACGACCCCCGCGGAGATCGACGAGGCCCTCGACGCCTTCGGCGCCCCGTACGTCGTCAAGGACGACGGCCTCGCGGCCGGCAAGGGCGTCGTCGTCACCGACGACCTGGCCGCCGCCCGCGCCCACGCGCTGTCCTGCGACCGCGTGGTCATCGAGGAGTTCCTCGACGGCCCCGAGGTCAGCCTCTTCGCGATCACCGACGGCACCACCGTGCTGCCGCTCCAGCCCGCCCAGGACTTCAAGCGCGCCCTCGACGGCGACGAGGGCCCGAACACCGGCGGCATGGGCGCCTACTCCCCGCTCCCGTGGGCGGACCCCAAGCTGGTCGACGAGGTCCTCCAGTCCGTGCTCCAGCCGACCGTCGACGAGCTGCGCCGACGCGGCACGCCCTTTTCCGGGCTGCTCTACGCGGGCCTCGCGATCACCTCGCGCGGCGTGCGGGTCATCGAGTTCAACGCCCGGTTCGGCGACCCGGAGACCCAGGTCGTGCTGGCCCGGCTGAAGACCCCGCTCGCCGGTGTCCTTCTCGCCTCCGCCAACGGCACGCTCGACGTCCTGCCGCCGCTGAACTGGCGCGACGACGCCGCGGTCACCGTGGTCATCGCTTCGCACAACTACCCGGACACCCCGCGCACCGGCGACCCGATCGACGGGCTCGCGGACGTCGCGGCGCAGGATGCCCCCGACGCGTACGTCCTGCACGCCGGGACCCGCGCCGAGGGCGGCGCGGTGCTCAGCGCGGGCGGCCGGGTCCTCTCGGTGACCGCGACCGGCAAGGACCTCACGGCGGCCCGGGAGCGTGCCTACGCCGCGCTCGGCCGGATCCGCCTGGACGGCTCCCAGCACCGTACGGACATCGCCCTGAAGGCCTCCCGAGGCTGACCCGCCCCGGTCACCGGCCCCCCCGCGCACCGTGGCCCCTCCGCCCGCCCCCGTACGCCACCGGCGTACGCGGAAGGCGCGAGGGGCTGCCTCATGTCCGGGCGCGGCGGCGAGCGGTCGGCCGGGGGGCTTGCCCATGGACGCGGACACGTCAGCAGCTTTACCCAAAGCCATTCCATCGAGTGACGGCTGGGCCATCCGGATGACGGCTGCCGGGGCCCCAACTAGGGTGCGGCGCAAGCGTTCGGGCACTTGGCCCACCGGCATTGCGATGTCGGTGCCGGGTGCCACAGTGGGGGAGTGAGCAACACCGTCGCGTGGCAGAGGGGGTGACGTCCGGCGTGTCCGGTATCGATGTGGGTGAGGAGCTGGGGGCGCGGGCCGCACAGGCCCGAGCGCTCTCCCTGCTGCGGATCCGCGGCAGGGCACTGGCCGTGGCGATCCTGCCCGCGGCCGTCGCCGTCGTGCTGTTCGCGGCGGGGGCGCAGGGGCACCTGGCCGGTCCGCCCTGGGACGCCGCGCGCTGGGCGGTCCTCGGCGTCGCGGTCGTCGTGCTGCTGGTGACCGTGCTGGTCGCCGTCTCGGTGGCGCGCGCGCGGCCCGCCATGAGTCCGACCGTGTCCGTGCCGGAGGAAGGGGCCCCGGACCTCTACCGCCTGGTCCGGGACCTGGCCGACCGGCTCGACGTGCCCGCGCCCTCGGCCATAGCGCTGACCCCGGACTGCGACAGCTGGCTGGAGGACCGGACGCACCGGGCGCTCCGGAGGGGCGCGGGGGTCGCGGCGGAGGCCGGGGACGCCGCACCCGTCCTGGTCATCGGATCGCCGTTCCTGTGGTGGATGCGGGTCGCCGAGCTCCGGGCGGTCCTCGCCCCCGTGGTGGCGGGCACCGGCCCGTCCGCGCACCCCGACATAGCCGCCGCCCGCCGCTTCGTACGCGGCCTGGACGCCTCGATCGCCGATGCCGCCGCCCCCGGCCGGGGCGCGGTGCGCGGGGCGCCGCTCGCCTTCGCCGGCTGGGTCTCCCGGCTGCTGCTGCGGGCCTGCCGGGACCATGCCGCCGAGATGGAGCGCTGTGTGGCGGCCGCCGCGTCCATGCGGGCCCAGACGGTCGACCACGGGCTGCGGATCGCCGCCCAGGAACAGGTCGGCCTCGCCTATGCCGGCTGGGACCGGCTGTTGACCCGGGTGGCGCTGCCCGCCTGGCGGATGGGCCGCTGGCCCTCCCGGCTGGACGCCGGGGTCGTCTCCGCGCTCACCGAGCTGTCCCGCAGGGACCGCCTGGCCGAGGGCTTCGCCCTGCGGCTCGGCGAGCGCCCCGCCTGCGACCTGCTGGAGGAGCCCGGGGCGGCCGACGAGGCGGCGTCCCTGCTCGCTGCCCGGCTCTTCCACGGCGGCCCGGCCGAGAGCGGTCCGGGCTGGGCGCCGGTGGACTGGCAGCAGTATCCCGACGAGGTCGTCGACCGGAAATGGCGTACGGAAGCGGCCCGGCTGCACCGGGCCCTGGACACCTTGGGTGTCCCCCGGGCCTCCGCCGCAGACCCGGCCGTCCCCACGCTGGCCAGGGTCATGGAGCATCTGTCCGGTTCCGGCGGACCCGGCGGCCCGGGTGAGGAGCTCGCGGCGGGTATCGGCGCGGCGGTCGCCCGTGAGGCCGCCGAGGCCCCGGAGCGCGGCGGCCCGGGGCACGGCGGTCCGGAGCACGGCGGTCCCGGTCACGGAGGCCCGGGGCCCGGCGCGGCCGACGACCCCCTCGACCTCTGGGGGCCGGGACCGCTGCCCCTCTTCCCGCTCCAGCCGCCGCGTACGGGCACCGAGCTGCTCGCCGACCACGTCGCTGCCATGGTCTGCTGCGCGGCCGTGGACACGGCGGGCGCGGCCCCCGGCCTCGACTGGCTGGACGGCCCCGCCCTGCTCGTCGGCGGCGAGCGCCGGGCGGATCTCGCGGCCCCGGTCCTCAGCCTCGTCGAGGACGGCGATCCGGACCCGTTGCTGTCCTGGCTCGCCGAGGTGGGAGTGCGTTCCGACAAGCCGGTCCGACTCGTCTGAGCACGAGCCGGCCGGGCTGGTCCGAGCACAAGCCGGTCCGACTCGTCTGAGCACGAGCCGGCCGGGCTGGTCCGAGCACAAGCCGGTCCGACTCGTCTGAGCACGAGTCGACCGGGCTGGTCCGAGCACAAGCCGGTCCGACTCGCGTCCGAGCACGAGCCCGCCCGGGCCGGTCTGAGCACAAGCGGGCCAGGGCCGGCCAGGCTGATCCGGCCGCTAGCCCGTCCGGCTGGTCCGACCGCAGGGTCGCCCGGTCCGACGGCGAGCTCCGGCCTGGTCCGACGGCGAACTCCGCCCTGGTCCGACGCGAGCTCCGCCCTGGTGAGACGACCAGGACGACCAAGTGCACACAGACCCACTGACAGGACCCGGAGGCTTCCCGACCCCGTCGATTAGCGACGAAGGGTGACGAACCGCGTGCGTTATGTGATGTGCTGGGGGTCGGCGCTGACATTCGGCGCACCAGAGTTGTCCGGGGGATCCCAGCGCTGTCCGGGGGATCCGAGGGAGGGGCGCGGCATGGGGGCGGAGCAGATTCGCCGGTGGGAGTCGGGTGCCCTCGCGCACGCGGTGAGCGATCCCTTCGGGCAGGGCCCGCTGCCCTGGCTGCGCGGCAGTGAGAACTACTTCGACGACACCGGCCAGGTGGTCCCCTGGTACGCCGACCTCGCCCGCTCCACCGGCGGCGGCACCCGTACCGCGGACGACGTGCACCGCCAGATCAAGGGCTTCGTCTCGCCCGGCGCGGCGGCCCCCGGCGAGGCCATCGACTTCCACATCACCGTGGACCCGCCCCAGCAGTTCTCCGTCGACGTCTACCGGATCGGTCATTACGGCGGCGACGGCGCGGCCAAGATCACCACGAGTCCGCGGCTCTCCGGCATCGTCCAGCCCCCGCCGCTCGCCGCCGACCGGACCGTCTCCTGCCACCACTGGTGGATGTCCTGGCGGCTCCAGATCCCGAGCTACTGGTCCGTCGGCGCGTACGTGGCGGTCCTGACCACCGTCGACGGCTACCGCTCGCACGTTCCCTTCACCGTGCGCCACGACCACCCCGCCGACCTGCTGCTCCTGCTGCCCGACATCACCTGGCAGGCGTACAACCTCTATCCGGAGGACGGCCGCACCGGCGCCAGCCTCTACCACGCCTGGGACGAGCGGGGGCGGCTGCTCGGCGAGGAGGACGCCGCCGTCACGATCTCCTTCGACCGCCCGTACGCCGGGGCCGGGCTGCCGCTGCACGTGGGGCACGCGTACGACTTCATCCGCTGGGCCGAGCGGTACGGCTACGACCTCGCCTACGCCGACGCCCGCGACCTGCACGCGGGCCGCGTCGACCCCAGCCGCTACCGGGGCCTGGTCTTCCCCGGCCACGACGAGTACTGGACGCTGCCGATGCGCCGGGCCGCCGAGCGCGCCCGGGACTCCGGCACCTCGCTCGTCTTCCTCTCCGCCAACACCATGTACTGGCAGGTGGGCCTCGCCCCGTCGGCCTCCGGCGAGGCGGACCGGCTGCTGACCTGCCGCAAGCGCCGGGGGCCCGGCAAGTCCGCCCTGTGGCGCGAGGTGGACCGGGCCGAGCAGCAGCTCCTGGGCATCCAGTACGCGGGCCGGGTGCCCGATCCCCGCCCGCTCGTCGTGCGCAACGCCGAGCACTGGCTCTGGGACTCCACGGGCGCGGTCGAGGGCGACGAGATCCCGGGCCTGGTCGCCGGTGAGGCCGACCGCTACTTCCCGCGCACCAGCCTGCCCGAGCACGACAACCGGATCCTGCTCGCCCACTCCCCGTACGAGGACTCCGAGGGCGCCACCCGGCACCAGGAGACCTCGCTCTACCAGTCCCCCTCCGGCGCGCACGTCTTCGCGTCCGGCACCTTCGCCTGGTCCCCGGCCCTGGACCGCCCCGGGCACACGGACCCCCGGATCCAGCGGGCCACGGCCAACCTCCTCGACCGGATCTGCAAGCGGGACTGACCGGGGCAGAGGAACGCGGCCGGCCCGGAGGTATGAGGCACGCGACCGATCCGGGCCTTCGAAACGCACGACCGATCCGGGTCTTCGAAACGCACGACCGACCCGAGTCCTCGAAACACGCGACCGGTCACCGGGCCCCGGGCGCGGACCCGGTCGCGGATACGGGACAATCGGAACCGCTCCTGGATCAATCTACGCGGAGGCACCGTGTCCGGTTTTGTAGAAAAGCCCGAGCCCGTACAGGTACCGGGCCTCACCCACCTGCACACCGGCAAGGTGCGTGACCTGTACCGGAACGAGGCGGGCGACCTCGTCATGGTCGCCAGCGACCGTATCTCCGCGTACGACTGGGTCCTGCCCACCGAGATCCCCGACAAGGGCCGTGTCCTCACCCGGCTCTCGCTCTGGTGGTTCGACCAGCTCGCCGACCTGGTGCCCAACCACGTCATCTCCACCGAGCTGCCCCCGGGCGCCCCGGCCGACTGGGCGGGCCGCACCCTCATCTGCAAGTCGCTGCGGATGGTCCAGGTCGAGTGCGTGGCCCGCGGCTATCTGACCGGATCCGGACTCGTCGAGTACGAGGCCACCCGTACGGTCTGCGGCATCGGTCTCCCCGAGGGCCTGGTCAACGGGTCCGAGCTGCCCGGCCCGATCTTCACCCCGGCCACCAAGGCGGCCGTCGGCGACCACGACGAGAACGTCAGCTACGAGAACGTCGCCCGCGAGGTCGGTGCGGAGACCGCCGCCGAACTGCGGCGCACGACGCTCGACGTCTACCGCCGGGCCCGGGACATCGCGCACGGGCGCGGAATCATCCTGGCCGACACCAAGTTCGAGTTCGGCTTCGAGACCACCGAGGACGGGACCGAGCGGCTGATCATCGCCGACGAGGTGCTGACCCCGGACTCCTCCCGCTTCTGGCCCGCCGCCACCTGGGAGCCCGGCCGGGCGCAGCCCAGCTACGACAAGCAGTTCGTGCGCGACTGGCTCACCTCGCCGGCCTCCGGCTGGGACCGCGCGAGCGAGCAGCCGCCCCCGGCGCTGCCGCAGGAGATCGTGGCGGCGACCCGCGCCAAGTACATCGAGGCGTACGAGGTGCTGACCGGCGCCAACTGGTCGTAACGGCAGCCGGATACGCGAGAAGCCCCGGTCCGAGAGGACCGGGGCTTCTTCATCCGGAGCGGACGACCAGGTTCGAACTGGCGACCTCAACCTTGGCAAGGTTGCGCTCTACCAACTGAGCTACGTCCGCAGTGCGCCGAAGCGCGATGCCCACTATACCCAACCCCGCTCGCGGGCGAGACGCACTGCCGTGTGCCGGTTCTCCGCACCGATCTTGGTGGCGGCCGAGGAGAGATAGTTGCGGACCGTCCCCTGCGAGAGCGAGGCCCGCTCCGCGATCTCCGCGACCGGGGCCCCGTCCGCCGCCAGTTCGAGCACCTCGGCCTCCCTGGCGGTCAGCGGGGAGTCCCCGGCGGAGATGGCGTCGGCCGCCAACTCGGGATCCACGTAACGGTTTCCGGCGTGGACGGTACGGATGATCTCCGCCAGCCGCCGGGCGCTGACCGTCTTCGGCACGAAACCCCGTACGCCGGCGGCCAGGGCCCGCTTGAGGTGCCCGGGGCGGCCGTGGCTGGTCACGATCATGGTGCGGCAGTGGGGCAGCTCGGTCCGCAGCGATGTGGCGACCTTCACACCGTCCGCCCCCGGCATCTGGAGGTCCAGGACGGCGACGTCGGGCCGGTGCGCCAGGGCCATCGCCAGGGCCTCGGGGCCGCTCGCCGCCTCCGCGACCACGACGAGGTCCTCCTCCAGGGCGAGCAGTGCGGCCAGCGCGCCCCGGATCAGGTGCTCGTCGTCGGCCAGCAGGACCCGCAGGGGCCGCGCGGTGGTCATCGTTCCTCCGGGAGGGCGGAAGGGGCGGGGGGAGGGGCGGCGGAAAGTTCGTGGGGCGGTGCGAGGCGGCCGTTCGCGTCCGGGCGGGGAGCCGTGAGCGGCACCGTCGCCGTCACCCGGAAGAGGTCGTCCCCGGCGGATCCGGCGGTGAGCGATCCGCCGAGCGCGCCGAGCCGTACCCGCAGCCCGGCCAGGCCCGAACCGCCGCCGCCGTCCTCGTCCGCGCCGCTGAGCGGGCGGGTGGCGCCGGCCCCGTCGTTCTCGACCTCCAGGACCACCGCGTCCCGCGTCCGCGCGAGCCGGATCCAGCAGTGGCGCGGGTCGCCGTGGCGCAGGACGTTCGTCGCGGTCTCGCGGACCACCCAGCCGAGCGCGGCCTGGACGGCGGCGGGAGCCCCGATGCCGGCCGGGCCGTCCGCGCCCTCGACGGTGCAGGTGATCCCGGCGGCCTGCAACACGCCTCGCGCGCCCATGAGTTCGGTGGGCAGGTCGGCCTCACGGTAGCCGCGCACGACATCGCGGACCTCCTGTTGGGAGGCGCGCGCGATCCGCTGCACCTCGACCATCTGGTCCATCGCCGCGGGGTTCCCGCGCTGGGCCAGTTCCACGGCCAGCTCGCTCTTCAGGGCGATCACCGACAGGTTCCGGCCGAGCACGTCGTGCATGTCCCGGCCGAACCGCAGCCGCTCCTCCGCCACCGCCAGCCGGGCCTGCATGTCCCGCGCCTCCTCCGCCTGCCACATCACGGAGAGGCTCCAGACGCTCGGCCGGGCCGAGACGAGCACCAGCAGGGTGACGACGACCAGCGAGACGACCGCCCCGAACAGCAGCCCGGCCGGCACGCCCACGGCCGCCAGGAGCGCCAGGACGGTCACCGAGAAGGCGCCGGCGTGGAGCAGGAACCTCCGCACCGGGACGATCAGGACGTACGGGATGGCGAACGCCACGGGCAGGTCCAGCACCAGCAGCACGAGCCCCTCGTCCTTCACTCCTCCCACCGCCGCGAGCGCCACCAGAAGGCCGGTCATCAGCACCTGGAGCGCGACGGGCAGGCGCAACCGCCCCGGAGGGAACGGCGCCGTCCCCCGGTAGTCGTCGAAGGCGGGGGTCAGATTGCGGTTGCTCAGCACGGACTGGGCGAGGTTGGCGGCGAGGAACGCTCCGCCCAGGGCCATGGCCACCGGTCCCTGGGCCAGGGTCTCGCCGAGCGGCAGCAGCCCCCAGGACACCGCGAAGAACCAGGTGATCGAGCAGAGCGTCATCCGCGTGTAGAGGTCGATGCGCTCGAGCTTGCTGCGGTCGTGCCAGCCGCGCCGCCAGCCCCGTACCCGACCGATCACACTCCTCAGCCCCTTCATGTCAGCCGCGCGGGTCCCAGCGGAACCACCGTCGCACAGCAAACACGCCGAAAGCGGTCCAGGCCAGCGCGGTCACCCCGGCCGTGAACAGGTCGCCGCTCTCCACACCACCCAGCCAGCCGTGCCGGATCAGGGTCATCACGCCCGTCATCGGCAGCAGCTCCAGGGCGGAGGCCAGCCTGTCCGGGAACACCGCGAGCGGGATGAACAGCCCGGAGCCGAACATCGAGACGAAGAACAGCGGCAGCGTGGTGAGCTGCGAGGTCTGCACCGTCCGGGTGAGCGCGGTGGTCGCCGCCGCCAGGGCGGACATCAGGACGAAGGCCAGCAGCAGTCCGCCCAGCAGGAGGTCGGGGCGGTGCGGGGCGTTCAGATCGAAGGCGATGGCGCCGGCCACCACCAGCAGCACGCACTGGGCGAGCGCCAGCGCGACGGACGGCAGCGCGGTGCCGATGAGGATCTCGCGGTCGGAGATCTCGCCGGTGCGCAGCCGCTTAAGGACGAGTTCCTCGCGCCGGGCGACGTACGCGGAGACGAGGTTCATGTAGACGACCTGGACGAGCACCATGCCGATGCCGCCGGTCAGGGTGGCGCCCGCGACGGTGAGCCCGGTGCCGCCGAGGTCGATCTGTTCGAGCGAGGACCGCATCGCGAAGATCATCGTGATGGGCAGCAGCAGGGCCACGACGATCGCGGTCCGGTTGCGCAGCAGGAGGATCAGCTCGGCGCGGCCGAGGGCGGTCAGCCGCCGGGCCACGGCCGCCGCGCCCGTGGGGGAGCCGGCGGACGTCCGGTCACGGACGGGGGTCGTGGTGGTCGTCATGCCGTCACCTTCTTCGTGTTCTTCGTGCCGCCGGAGCGGGTGGAGCGGTCGTGGACCTGGCGCGGGTCCTGGTCCCGGGGCGTGTGCTGGGTCCTGGCGATGTCGAGGAACGCCTCCTCCAGGGAGGCGGATCGGGCGTCGAGGCCGTGCAGCCGTACGCCGGACTCGCGGGCCCACTCCAGGAGTTCGTGCAGCGACTCCTGGAGGGCGGGGGTGCGGATCTCGACCCGGGACCCTTCCGCCGCCGCCCGCAGGGAGAGCGGGAGGCGCGCCGCCGGCACGGCCTCGGGCAGCACGAACCGGATCCTGGCGGGCTGCTGCGCGGTCACCTCGGCGATGGTCCCGGTCGTCACGATCCTCCCCTGATGCATGATCGCCAGCCGGTCCGCGAGCGCCTCGGCCTCCTCCAGGTAGTGCGTGGTCAGGAGCACGGTCGTGCCGTTGTCCCGCAGTGCCCGGACGAGCTCCCAGGTCTCCTGCCGGCCCTCGGCGTCCAGCCCGGTCGTCGGCTCGTCGAGGAAGAGCACCTCGGGCCGGGAGGTCAGGGCGAGCGCCAGGTCGAGGCGGCGCTTCTCACCGCCGGACAACTGCTTGACCCGTACGGTTCCCCGGCCGGTCAGGCCGACCATCTCCAGCGCCTCGCCGGCCGGGCGTGCGCCGGTGGTGCAGGCCGACCACATGCGTACGGTCTCCATGACCGTGAGGTCGGAGGGGAAGCCGCCTTCCTGGAGCATCACCCCGGTACGGGGGCGGACGGCGGCGCGTTCGCGGTACGGGTCGTGGCCCAGGACCCGTACCGTCCCGTCGGTCGGTGGCGCCAGGCCTTCGAGGAGTTCCACGGTGGAGGTCTTGCCCGCGCCGTTCGTCCCGAGCAGGGCGAACAGTTCGCCGCGGGCCACGGAGAAGGAGATCCCGGACACGGCCTCGAAGCCGCCGGCGTAACGCCGCCGGACCTCGTTCGCCTCGATCACGGGACCGTCCGCGCGGTCGCTGAGAATGTCGTCGCTGGTCATGCTTCAAGGCTTCCGCCGGAACCGGCCCGCGAGCAGTGCGCGCTGTCACCACTGCTCATGACAAACGTCATGAGGGCGGCGGGGAGGAGAGAGGCGGGAGCACGACAAAGGCCCTGACCGTGAAGGTCAGGGCCTTTGATGCTGAGCGGACGACCAGGTTCGAACTGGCGACCTCAACCTTGGCAAGGTTGCGCTCTACCAACTGAGCTACGTCCGCAGTGCAGCCACTCGGCTTTCACCGGTGGAGCGAGCACTACTCTACCCGATCCAACGAAGTGGTTCGAAGAGTCGTGCAGAGCGGGTGACAGGAATTGCACACTGCGCCTTCCCCCTGGAAGGGGGATGTTCTACTACTGAACTACACCCGCACGCTGCGTGGGATTCGGCTTTGCGGCCTCGCCCCTCGGCGTGCTCCAGACTCTAGCCGACCTGCGGGGGTGTCGCGCAAGTCGGCTCCCCCGGGAGCCTGCGGAACGGCCCCCGGGACCCGGCGGCGGGGCGCCCGGGGACGCCTGACGGAGCGTCCGGCCCCTGGGACCCACCGCGCCCGACTGGCCGCCCGGCCCGGAACCACCGTGGCCCGTCCGCGGGGCCCCGGAACCACTGCGGCTCGCCCTGTCCGGCCGGAAACCACCGCAGCCCGTTTCTGTCCGGCCCGGAATCACCGGGGCTCGCCATCCCCGGCCCTGAATCACCGGGGCCCGCCATCCCCGACCCGGAACCACCGCGGCTCGTCCGGCCGACGCAGCCGGGGCCCGGCCGGTCGCCACGGCGGCGGCTCAACTCGCCGCGTCGAACGCCTCGTAGACCTTCTTCGGGATGCGGCCCCGGGCCGGCACCTCCATCCGGTGCGAGCGGGCCCAGGCGCGGACGGCCGCCGGGTCCGGT
Source organism: Streptomyces sp. MGP-P1 (assembly GCF_057766565.1). Taxonomy (NCBI): domain Bacteria; kingdom Bacillati; phylum Actinomycetota; class Actinomycetes; order Kitasatosporales; family Streptomycetaceae; genus Streptomyces; species Streptomyces sp. MGP-P1. Next base: position 1,259,605 of record NZ_JBYMEM010000005.1, read on the forward strand.
GCGAGGGAGGTGTGGTGGTAGGCCGTCGGCGTCCTGCCGTGCTTGCTGGCATTTGTCTGCTTTCGACCGGCGGCCACGTACGGAGCCAGGGTCTTCCGCAGTTTCTTCGCATTGACGGGATTGAGATCGATCTCGTACGTCTTCCCGTCCAGGGCGAAGGTCACCGTTTCCGCCGCTGCTCCCCCGTCGATGTCGTCGGAGAGCGTCACCACTACGCGCTGAGCCACGGATATCGGTCCTTTCCTACGGCGCCCGCGCGTCCATCGTTCGCGGGCGCCTGCCTTCCGGCTGCCAGGCGGGCGGATGTGGATCGACGAGATGTCGACTGTTCCGTTGTCCCGGGGGCAATGTTGCTTTCCCCGGTAATCATTTGTACAGCGGTGGGTACCGCATTGTGAAGCCCAGGCAATTGCATCCGCGTGTCCGTGTGCAATCCGTGTGCAATCCGGACGTGATTTTTCCAGACCTTTTCCCGTGCGGTGTCGCGCCCGATATCTCGGTGTGATCCGCGCAGGGCCCCGCGATGTCCGTCCCGCCCGATATCTACCCGCGTAGAAATTTTGGCCAGGTACGCTGAGTGGACCCGCGGGGGTCTGGGGAACCCCCCGGAGAGACAGCCGCACCACACCACCACACCGGGAGTGCCAGTGGCACGCGTCGTAGTCGACGTCATGCTCAAGCCCGAGATCCTCGACCCGCAGGGACAGGCGGTGCAGCGCGCACTGCCCCGTCTCGGCTTCGAGGGAATCGCGGACGTTCGTCAGGGAAAGCGTTTCGAGCTGGAGGTCGAGGGACCGGTCGACGACGCCGCCCTCGCCCGTATTAACGAGCTGGCCGAGACGTTCCTCGCCAACACCGTCATCGAGGACTTCGTCGTGAAGGTGGAGGAGGAGAAGTGACCACCCGTATCGGCGTCGTCACTTTTCCCGGCACCCTCGACGATCAGGACGCCCTGCGCGCCGTCCGGATCGCGGGCGCCGAGCCCGTGTCCCTGTGGCACCGCGACAAGGACCTGCACCAGGTCGACGCGGTCGTCCTGGCGGGCGGTTTCTCCTACGGGGACTACCTCCGCGCCGGTGCGATCTCCCGCTTCTCGCCGGTCATGGAGACCCTCATCGAGCAGGCGAAGGCCGGCATGCCGGTCCTCGGCATCTGCAACGGCTTCCAGATCCTGACCGAGGCGCACCTGCTGCCCGGCGCGATGCTGCGCAACAACCACCTCCACTTCATCTGCCGCGACCAGAGGCTGCGGGTGGAGAACGCGGAGACCGCCTGGACCTCGGACTACAGCGCCGGCCAGGAGATCAGCGTCCCGCTCAAGAACGTGGACGGCCGGTACACCGCCGACGAGCACACGCTCGACGAGCTGGAGGCCGAGGGCCGCGTCGCCTTCCGCTACCTGGACGGCAACCCCAACGGCTCGCTCCGCGACATCGCGGGCATCACCAACGCCGCGGGCAACATCGTCGGCCTGATGCCGCACCCGGAGCACGCCGTGGAGCCGCTCATCGGCACCGGCCGCACCGACGGCCTCGGTTTCTTCACCTCGATCATCAAGAAGCTGGTCAACGCATGAGCCTGGATACGGTCAAGCACGCGGCCGAGACCCCGGACACCGAGCAGCCCTGGAAGGAGCTCGGCCTCAAGGAGGACGAGTACGCCCGGATCCGCGAGATCCTGGGCCGCCGTCCCACCGGCGCCGAGCTCGCCATGTACTCCGTGATGTGGTCGGAGCACTGCTCGTACAAGAGCAGCAAGGTCCACCTCAAGCAGTTCGGCGAGAAGGTCCCCGCCAACGACGCCATGCTCGTCGGCATCGGCGAGAACGCCGGCGTCGTCGACGTCGGCCAGGGGTACGCGGTCACCTTCAAGGTCGAGTCGCACAACCACCCCTCGTACATCGAGCCCTACCAGGGCGCGGCCACCGGCATCGGCGGCATCGTCCGCGACATCCTCGCCATGGGCGCCCGCCCGATCGCGGTCGTGGACCCGCTGCGCTTCGGCGCGGCCGACCACCCCGACACCAAGCGCGTCCTGCCGGGCGTCGTCGCGGGCATCGGCGGCTACGGCAACTGCCTGGGCCTGCCCAACATCGGCGGCGAGGTCGTCTTCGACGCCTGCTACCAGGGCAACCCGCTGGTCAACGCCGGCTGCATCGGCGTGATGAAGCACGAGGACATCCACCTCGCCAAGGCCTCCGGCGCGGGCAACAAGGTCATCCTGTACGGCGCCCGCACCGGGGGCGACGGCATCGGCGGCGTCTCCGTGCTGGCGAGTGAGACCTTCGAGTCCACCGGCCCCGCCAAGCGCCCCGCCGTCCAGGTCGGCGACCCGTTCCAGGAGAAGCTCCTCATCGAGTGCACCCTGGAGATCTTCGGCGAGAAGCTCGTCGACGGTATCCAGGACCTCGGCGGCGCGGGCCTGTCCTGCGCCACCAGCGAGCTGGCCTCCGCCGGTTCCGGCGGGATGCGCGTCGAGCTGGACACCGTGCCGCTGCGTGACTCCTCGCTCTCGCCGGAGGAGATCCTCATGAGCGAGTCGCAGGAGCGCATGTGCGCGATCGTCGAGCCGCAGCACGTGGACCGCTTCCTGGAGATCTGCGAGAAGTGGGACGTCATCGCCACCGTCATCGGTGAGGTGACCGAGGGCTCCCAGCTGGAGATCTTCTGGCACGGCGAGCAGATCGTGGACGTGCCGCCGCGCTCGGTCGCCCATGACGGCCCGGTCTACCACCGCCCGTTCGCCCGCCCGTCCTGGCAGGACGCGCTCCAGGCGGACGACGCCGGCGAGCTGCCCCGCCCTTCGAGCGCGGCCGAGCTGCGCGAGCAGGTCCTGAAGCTGGTCGCCTCACCGAACCAGGCCTCCAAGTCCTGGATCACCGACCAGTACGACCGTTTCGTGCAGGGCAACACCGTGCTGGCGATGCCCGAGGACGCGGGCATGGTCCGCATCGACGCCGAGTCGAACCTGGGCGTGGCCATGGCGACCGACGGCAACGGCCGGTACGCCAAGCTCGACCCGTACGCCGGCGCGCAGCTCGCGCTGGCGGAGTCGTACCGCAACGTGGCCGCCTCCGGTGCCAAGCCGCTCGCCATCTCCAACTGCCTCAACTTCGGCTCCCCCGAGGACCCGGACGTCATGTGGCAGTTCGCCGAGGCGACCCGCGGTCTCGCGGACGGCTGCCTGGAGCTGGGCACCCCGGTCACCGGCGGCAACGTGTCGCTGTACAACCAGACCGGTGAGACGGCGATCCACCCGACGCCGGTCGTGGCCGTGCTCGGCGTGATCGACGACGTCAACCGGCGTACGCCGATCGCCTTCGCGGAAGAGGGCCAGCTCCTCTACCTGCTGGGCGACACGACCGAGGAGTTCGGCGGCTCGGCCTGGTCCGAGGTCGTCCACCAGCACCTCGGCGGCCTGCCGCCCAAGGTGGACCTCGGCCGCGAGAAGCTGCTCGCCGAGATCCTCATCTCGGCCTCCCGCGACGGCATGATCGACGCCGCGCACGACCTGAGCGACGGCGGCCTGATCCAGGCCGTCACCGAGTCCTGCCTGCGCGGCGGGAAGGGCGCCCGGCTGGTCGTGCCGGACGGCCTGGACGCGTTCACGTTCCTGTTCTCCGAGTCGGCGGGACGCGCGGTCGTCGCGATCCCGCGCAGCGAGGAGCTCCGCTTCAACGACATGTGCGGCGCGCGCGGTCTGCCCGTCACCCGCATCGGGGTCGTGGACGGCGAGGAGATCGAGATCCAGGGCGAGTTCAGCATCCCGCTGAGCGAGCTCCGTACGGCGCACGAGGCGACGATCCCCGCGCTGCTCGCCTGAGCCGCGCGCCGACCGGCGCCGCTGAAGCCCCCGCCCGGGTCCTCCGGGTGGGGGCTTCAGCCGTTTCCCTCACACTCTTGTAAGAGATTACGTAATTACGTAAGGTTGGTGTCATGGAGCTGGAGCAGCGGGTCGCCGAGCTGGAGAGGCGGCTCACGGCACTGGAGCGGCGGGACTCCGAGTCCCCCCGCCTGGGCGACGGCGACTTCTGGGCGCTGGACGGGCTGAAACAGCAGCTCGCCGAGGTCGGGGAGGCCGCGACCGACGGGGGAGTGCTCTACACGGGTTCGGTACGGCTGCCCACCGGCGAGAGTTACGAGTGGCAGTACGGCGCCCTCACCGAGGCCCTGTTCGACGGGGACTGGGCGGACGCCGCCGATTCGTTCGCCGCGCTGGGCCACCCGGTCCGGCTGCGCCTGCTCCGCGAGATCCTCGGCGGTCTGAGGACGACCGCCGAACTGGCCGCGCTCGACGCGTTGGGCACCACCGGCCAGATCTACCACCACCTGCGCCAACTGACCGGCGCGGGCTGGCTGCACGCGGCCGGGCGAGGCAGGTACGAGGTGCCGCCCACCCGGGTCGTACCGCTGCTGGTGGTGCTGACGGCGGCGCGGCCCTGAAACCGGAACCATGAGACCAGGGGGAAGTGATCATGCCTGTCCGCAAAGTCATGATGGTGCTCTACCGAGTGAGTTGGCTCGTCTTTCTCGCGCTCGTGCTCATCGGGGTCTTCTCCGAACCGCTGTCGCCCTTCGGCCTGACCTTCGTGCCCGCGGGTGCGGCTGTGCTCATCGGCCTCGTCATGAGCCGTACCGGTCCGAGGGCGACGTCGAAGAGCCGCCCCGCCGTCGAGGTCGCCCCGCCGGTGACCGGCCGCTGGTCCGCCCTGAACAGCCCGGCGGACAAGGTGCCGAGCCATGGGACACACGTGTACGGGCAGACGTACGCGATCGACATCGTGGCGGAGCCCGAGGTGGGGGAGGGCGAGTCCCCGGCCCGGCCGCCGTTCCGCCTCTTCTGGCCTGTCGTCCGCCGCAACCGTGACTTCCCGGCGTTCGGCGCCCCGCTGCTCGCGGTGGCCGACGCCACGGTCGTCCGGGCGCGCGACGGCCAGCGCGACCACCTGAGCCGCAACTCGCTGCCGGCGCTGCTCTATTTGATGCTGATCGAGGGCGGCGTACGGGACGTGCTCGGTGCGAGCCGGATCATCGGCAACCACGTGATCCTCGACCTCGGCGACAGCACGTACGCCGTCTACGCCCACGTCCAGCGCGACTCGCTCCAGGTGAGGGCCGGGGACACGGTCCGCGCCGGGCAGCGGCTCGGGCGCGTGGGCAACTCCGGCAACACCACCGAACCGCACCTCCACTTCCACCTGATGGACGGCCCCGACCCGGACTCCGCGCACGGTGTCCCGTTCACCTGGCGGGGCGTCGGCGTCCCCGCGAACGGCGAGATGTTCACCGTCGAGGAGGCCGATCAGACCGAGGACCAGGCGGAGAAGACCGAGGAGCGGACCGAGCGGCCCGAGGAACAGGCGGAGAAAACCGAGGAGCGGACCGAGCAGCCCGAGGAACAGGCCACACGGACCTGACCGGGCGATGTCAGTGGGGCCCGCTAATCTCGGCCCCATGCCCCCGGCCAAGAAGCGCCCGCGCGCCTACGACCACCTCAGGACCCGGACTGCGGTCCTCGCCCAGTTCGCCCATGTCCGCGACGCCGTCGCCACGTTGACGCCCGACCAGCTCGCCCGGCCGACCCGGCTCGGCGACTGGACGGTGCGCGAGCTCGCCGTGCACATCGCGATAGGGCTGAGCAGCGTGACCCGGGCCCTGGCCCTGCCGGAGCCGGCCGGGCCCAAGCCCCAGGTCGCCCTGCTGGAGTGGCCGTCGGCCACCGCCGCGCACGCCGCCGGAATCGCCGAGGGCGTCGAGGAGGTGGCCGCCGCCCGCCCCGACCTCGCCGCGCTGTTCGAGGAGGCGGAAGGGGGGTTCACCGGCGCCGTCCCGATCACCGGCACGGGGGAGCGGCTGCTGTCCGTCCGGGTCGGCTCCATGCGGCTGACCGACTACCTGGTCTCCCGGACCGTCGAGCTGACCGTCCACACGGACGACCTGAACGAGGCGCTCGGCTCGGAGATCCCCTACGACCGCCAGGCCCTGGCCGCCTGCACCCGGCTGCTGGCCGACACCCTCGCGGACCGGGCGCCCGGCGGCTCGGTGGAGGTGCGGGTCCCGCCGTTCGCGGTGGTCCAGTGCATCGGCGGGCCCAAGCACACCCGGGGCACCCCGCCCAACGTCGTGGAGACCGGCCCGCTGTCCTGGATCCGGCTCGCCACCGGGCGTACGGAGTGGGCGCGGGCCCTGGAGGACGCCGAGGTCAGCGCCAGTGGGGAGCGCGCCGACCTGGCCGCGCTGCTGCCGCTGTTGGGCTGAGGCGGCCACCGGGGAAGCGGAGTGGACGGAACCGGATCGGCCCCCCGTTCCGTCACATCGCCATGCGCACACAACGGATGACCCTCAGCGTCAGTGTCCTGGCCCTCCTCACCCTCGCCGCCTGCGGTACGGAGTCGGGTTCCGGCTCCGCCAAGGGATCGGGCGAGGGCGGCGACAGCGTGCGGAGCGACGTCCCCGTCACCGGGGTCGCGTGGCGCGTCGACTCCGTGACCGTCGGCGGGAAGAAGACCGAGGCCCCGGAGGGGGCCCGGCTGGAGATCGACCCGAAGGGCCGGGCCACGGCCGACTTCGGCTGCAACCACATCGGCGTGGACGCCCGGGTGGAGGGCGACCGGATCACCCTGGGCAAGCCCGTGACCACGCAGATGGCGTGCGACGAGGACATCGAGAGGTTCGAGAAGGCGGCCATCGACGCGATGGGCGGCGAGCTCACCGCGAAGCTCTCGGGCGAGAAGCTGACCCTCACCAAGGAAGGCGGCCACACCATGGAGCTCAGCGAGGAGAAGGCGGCCGACCTGGTCGGCACCCGGTGGGCCGTGACCACGCTGCTCAGCGGCGAGACCGCCACGACCGTCCCGGCGGACCTGCCGAAGGAACGGGCGCCCGATCTGACCTTCGCCGACGACGGCACCGTACGGGGCAGCTCCGGCTGCAACTCCTTCAGCGGCCGGGCGACGGTCAAGGGCTCCACGGTCACGTTCGGACCGGTGGCCGGCACCCGCAAGATGTGCCCGGAGGCCGAGATGGAGACGGAGCGCGCCGTGCTTGCCGCCCTGGACGGCAAGGTCACGTACACGATCAAGGGCAAGAACCTCACGCTCACCGCCGCCGACGGCAAGGGCATCGGCGCCACGGCCGCACGCCCGGGGTCCGAAAGCGCCTCCCAGCACGGCTGAGCCCGGAAAACTGACGCGCCCGGACCCCGCGGCCCACGCCGAGCAGGCGGACGCGCCGGCCCCGCCCCGCCCCGGCGGGACGCCCGCCCCGACCGCCGGGGCTGACCGCCGGGGCCGACTGCCGGCCCCGCCCCGCCTGGCGGGGCCGACCCGACCACCGGCCCCGCCCCGACCACCGGCCCCGCCCCGACCACCGGCCCCGCCCCGACCACCGGCCCCGCCCCGGCCACCGGGGCCGACCTGCCCGCCGGGGCCGGCCGGCCCGGGCTCGACCGCCTGGGACCACCACCCGGGACCACCGGCCTGTACCACCGGCCCGGGCTCGACCGCCCGGGACCACCGCCCGGGACCACCGGCCGGGTCAGGAACCCGTCGGATAGGGCAGCAGGCCGGAGTCCGTCCTCTCCCACGACGCCCGCAGCTCGGCCAGCCGCGCCGGGTCGGCCTTCGAGCGGTCGGCCTGCTCGCGCTGGTCGTCGGCCAGGTTGAACAGCTGGTCGGTCCCGTTCCTTCCCCGGTAGTACTTCCAGTCGCCGCGCCGCAGCGCCCGCTCGCCGCGCACCCGCCAGAACAGGTCGCGTTCCTTCGGTGTCTCGCCCCGCAGCAGATATCCCGCGAGGCTGATGCCGTCCAGCGGGTGGGCGGGGTCCGGTCGTGCCCCGCCCAGCTCCAGCAGGGTGGCCGTCCAGTCGGGGGAGAACACCGGGAGGTCGCTCACCTGCCCGCCTTCGATGCGCGCGGGCCAGCGCAGCACCGAGGGGACGCGGATGCCGCCTTCCTGGAGCGAGCTCTTGCTGCCGGCGAGCGGCCAGTTGTAGGAGAACCGCTCGCCGCCGTTGTCGCTGGCGAAGAAGACCAGGGTGTCCTTCTCCTGCCCCGACCTCTTCAGCGCTTTCAGGACCTCGCCGACCGAGCGGTCCAGGTCCTCGACCATCTCCGTGTACTTCTCGATCGAACCGCCGTCGCCGTGCCGGAGGGCGGACCGGTCGCCGGCCTTGATCCGGCGGACGATCTCGGCGCTCGCCTCCGTGTCGCCGTCGGCGATCCAGGGCCAGTGCGGGGTGGTGAAGTTCAGGTTGAGCAGCCACGGTCTGTCGTCGTGGTCACGCTGTACGTACTCGCTCGCGCGCTCCGTGAGGATCCGGGTGTAGTACCGCAGGTCCTTGTACTCGGCGTCGCCCTCGTACAGGTCGTACTCGCCCGCCAGGCCGAGTTTGGAGTAGTACTCCAGGGCTCCGCCGAAGTTGCCGAAAAACTCGTCGTAGCCCGACCTGGTCGGGCTGTAGTCCGGCAGGTATCCGCAGTGCCACTTGCCGATGAGCGCGGTCGAGTAGCCGACGCCGCGCAGCAGGGACGCCAGAGTCGGGTGGGTCGGCTCAAGCCCCACCGACCGGTCGGCGATGGGCTCGGCGAGTCCGCCCTTCGTACGTCCCGGATAGCGCCCCGTGTAGAGGCTGAACCGGGTGGGGGAGCAGGTCGCCGACCCCGAGTACGCGTCGGTGAAGCGCACGCCCTGGCGCCCCAGCCGGTCCAGGTGGGGCGTGCGGATGTGCGGAGACCCGTACGAGGAGAGGTCCGCCCAGCCGAGGTCGTCGCCGAGGATGAAGAGGATGTTGGGACGGCGCGCGTGCTTGCCGCGGGCGGCCCGGAACGGGCGCTCCCGGGTCGCGTCGCCGTCGGCCGTTCCGGCTGCGGCCGCCGGAACGGCCGACGGTATTCCGGCCGCGGTGACGGCGGTCGCGCCGACCGCGGTCGTGAAGGCGCGCCGGCTCAGCGGCGTACCGGATCGCCTGTCCGAACGTGCGTGTGCATCGCGAGAAGTCATGGGTACTCCTGGGAGGGCCTCGGGCGCGGGCCGAAGGGCGGGGCGCGAGGCGGTGGGCGCGACTTCCCGGCGGGCGGGGGCCCGCGGACGGGCTCACCCGCCCGCGGGGAGCGAAAGAGGGAGGGAGATGAACGCGTGCACGCATGCCGAAGCCCGGGGCGGAGGCCCTGCGGAGTTCTGGAGGTGCGGCTGCCTCAGGCGTGGCGACAGATGGCGCTCGCTACACGTCCCAGATCGACGTGCCGGCGCTCCACGAGCGTGATCGAGAGATCACCGAGGGGCTGCATGGGGAGGGAGCCTGCCAACGGGGCAACGGCCTGTCAACGGTGGTCTCGCACTACGGGACGGCCGTCCCAGCAATCCCCGCCCTCGCCCGTCACCGCCCTCGCCCGCCCCAGCCATCCCCGCCCTCACCCGTCAGGTCCCCGCCCTCGCCCGTCCCTGCCCGGTCCCCGTCCTCGCCGCTCACCGTGCCGCACGGGCCCTGGTCCCCGCGGTTCGTCGTCGCCGGAGGAGTGGCTCGCTCCTCCCCGGCCGGCGCCCCGGGTGTGAGGCTCACCACGAAACGAGCGTTCGGCCAGCGGTCGGGGCGGCGATCGGGCAGGTTCACCGAGCGCCACGCCCGCATGTCCGCCCCAGTCGGCCCCTACCTGTCGGTAACCGGGCTCCCGGCCCGGAAGTGAGCCCCGCACTCGCCTCGCGGGACCCACCCCGCCCGCGCGACGGTCACACAACGTCACCGGTCGAAGTCCCGCGAATCGCCCGCTCCGGGGGGCGGGCGGGCCCGTTGCCCATGCGCCGCCGTCGGTTTGCCGACAGGTCCCCAATTCGGACCAGTGGTCGATCTCGCCTACACTCGGTGCCGTGCCCCGTGGTGATGGACGACTCAACCACGACCTGCTCCCCGGAGAGAAAGGCCCCCAGGACGCTTGTGGCGTCTTCGGTGTCTGGGCTCCGGGTGAAGAGGTCGCCAAGCTCACCTATTTCGGACTGTATGCCCTGCAGCACCGCGGACAGGAATCCGCGGGCATCGCAGTGAGCAACGGGTCCCAGATCCTGGTCTTCAAGGACATGGGACTGGTCTCGCAGGTCTTCGACGAAACGTCTCTGGGTTCCCTCCAGGGCCATATCGCGGTCGGTCATGCCCGCTACTCCACCACCGGCGCCTCGGTGTGGGAGAACGCGCAGCCGACGTTCCGTGCCACCGCGCACGGCTCGATCGCCCTCGGCCACAACGGGAACCTGGTCAACACCGCCCAGCTCGCGGAGATGGTCGCCGACCTCCCGCGCAAGGACGGCCGCGCCACCCAGGTCGCCGCGACCAACGACACCGACCTGGTGACCGCGCTGCTCGCCGGGCAGCGCGACGAGAACGACAAGCCGCTCACCATCGAGGAAGCCGCCGCCAAGGTGCTCCCCGACGTCAAGGGCGCGTTCTCCCTCGTCTTCATGGACGAGCACACGCTCTACGCCGCCCGCGACCCGCAGGGCATCCGCCCGCTGGTGCTCGGCCGGCTGGAGCGCGGCTGGGTCGTCGCCTCCGAGTCCGCCGCGCTCGACATCTGCGGCGCCAGCTACGTACGCGAGATCGAGCCGGGCGAGCTCGTCGCCATCGACGAGAACGGCCTGCGCACCTCGCGCTTCGCAGAAGCGAAGCCCAAGGGCTGTGTCTTCGAGTACGTCTACCTGGCCCGCCCCGACACCGACATCGCCGGGCGCAACGTCTACCTCTCCCGAGTGGAGATGGGCCGCAGGCTGGCCGCCGAGGCCCCCGCCGAGGCGGATCTCGTCATAGCGACCCCGGAATCCGGCACCCCCGCGGCCGTCGGTTACGCCGAAGCCAGCGGAATCCCGTTCGGCGTCGGCCTGGTCAAGAACGCCTACGTCGGCCGGACCTTCATCCAGCCGTCCCAGACCATCCGGCAGCTGGGCATCCGGCTCAAGCTCAACCCGCTCAAGGAAGTCATCAAGGGGAAGCGCCTGGTGGTCGTCGACGACTCGATCGTCCGCGGCAACACCCAGCGCGCCCTGGTCCGGATGCTCCGCGAGGCGGGCGCCGCCGAGATCCACATCCGGATCTCCTCGCCGCCGGTGAAGTGGCCCTGCTTCTTCGGGATCGACTTCGCGACCCGCGCCGAGCTGATCGCCAACGGCATGACCGTCGACGAGATCTGCACCTCCATGGGCGCCGACTCCCTCTCGTACATCTCGATCGACGCGATGATCGAGGCGACGACGATTCCCAAGCAGAACCTCTGCCGTGCCTGCTTCGACGGTGAGTACCCGATGGACCTCCCGGACCCGGAGCTGCTCGGCAAGCAGCTGCTGGAGACCGAGCTGGCGGCGGGCCCGGCGGCGACCGCCGCGGCCGACGCGCTGCGCCGTCCGTGACCCGGACGCGCCGCCGCATCCCCCACCAGCCCCGTATCTCCACACGAAAGATCCCAGGCCATGTCTGAGACAACAGGTGCTTCCTACGCGGCGGCCGGCGTCGACATCGAAGCCGGTGACCGTGCCGTCGAGCTGATGAAGGAGTGGGTGAAGAAGACGCAGCGCCCGGAGGTCGCGGGCCTCGGCGGGCTCGGCGGCTTCGCCGGCCTCTTCGACGCCTCGGCGCTGAAGCGCTACGAGCGCCCGCTGCTCGCCTCCGCCACCGACGGTGTGGGCACCAAGGTGGACCTGGCGCGGCAGATGGGCGTGTACGACACCATCGGCCACGACCTCGTCGGCATGGTCGTGGACGACCTCGTCGTCTGCGGCGCCGAGCCGCTGTTCATGACCGACTACATCTGCGTCGGCAAGGTGCACCCCGAGCGTGTCGCGGCCATCGTGAAGGGCATCGCCGAAGGCTGTGTCCTGGCGGGCTGCTCCCTGGTCGGCGGCGAGACGGCCGAGCACCCGGGTCTCCTCGGCCCGGACGACTTCGACGTCGCCGGAGCCGGTACGGGCGTGGTCGAGGCCGACCGCCTGCTCGGCCCGGACCGTATCCGCAAGGGTGACGCGGTGATCGCCATGGCGTCCTCCGGTCTTCACTCCAACGGGTACTCGCTCGTCCGCCACGTGGTCTTCGACCGGGCCGGCTGGTCCCTGGACCGCGAGGTCGAGGAGTTCGGCCGCACGCTCGGCGAGGAACTCCTGGAGCCCACCCGGATCTACTCCCTGGACTGCCTGGCCCTCACCCGGACGACCGAGGTGCACGGCTTCAGCCACGTCACCGGCGGCGGCCTGGCGAACAACCTGGCCCGGGTCATCCCGGACGGCCTCCACGCCACCGTGGACCGCTCCACGTGGACGCCCGGCGCGGTCTTCGACCTGGTCGGCAAGGCCGGTCAGGTCGAGCGGCTGGAGCTGGAGAAGACGCTCAACATGGGCGTCGGCATGATCGCGATCGTCCCGGCCGACTCGGTAGACGCCGCGCTGACGACCCTGGCCGACCGCGGGGTCGACTCCTGGGTCGCCGGCGAGATCACCGACCGCGGTGAGCACACCACGGGCGCCGAGCTGACCGGCGACTACGCCCGCTAGGCGCCGTCAGCCGTGGTGCGCCGGGCAGCCCGGCGCACCACGGCATCCCGGCACCACGGGAAAGCCTGGCCCCGGACACACAGAACCCGGCCCGGGGCAGGCCCGGACCGGGTTGATGTGTCAGCGCGAGGTCAAGCGCCGCGGCGCTGTGACGACGGACCGGACTGATCGTCCTGATCCTCGTCATCGTCCTGGTTGTAGCGATCCGCGTACTGTGCGTACGGGTCATCTTCCTCGTCGTCGTCCTCGAACGGCTCTGCGTTCGGTGGCTGACTCGAAGGCGATGCGCCCAGCTCATTGGCCAGACGCGACAGGTCAGTCCCGCCGCTGCTGTACTTCAGCTGGCGGGCGACCTTGGTCTGCTTGGCCTTTGCCCGGCCGCGCCCCATGGCTCGACCCCCTCGGTGACGGGGCTCGACGGCCCCAGAGTCTTGACACGCGTTCATGTTTCGGGACGGACTCTCGACAGAGAGACCGCGCCCGTAGAGCTTTAACGGTACCTGCTTCCGTGGCCATACGGTACGCCGCCCGCATTCCGGTCCCGTACACAGGGCCAGCGAGGAGCCCCGTCCTCCCTGGTCAACTGCGATTTTAACCTCTTGTGGAGGTACGACCCGCCGACCGGCGTGAGTCTTGTCTCGCGGGCCGGCGGGCCGTAGGGGTGGCCGAGGGCCGCCCGGTCAGCGGGTGTGCGCCTCCGCCATCCGATGTTCGGCGAGCCGGTCCGCCGCCGCGGCCGGCGGAATCCCATCCGCCTTCGCACGTGCGAATATTTCCAGCGTGGTGTCGAAGATCCTCGTCGCCTTCGCCTTGCACCGGTCGAAGTCGAACCCGTTCAGCTCGTCGGCCACCTGGATGACGCCGCCGGCGTTGACCACGTAGTCGGGTGCGTAGAGAACCGACCGGTCGGCCAGGTCCTTCTCGACGCCCGGGTGCGCCAGCTGGTTGTTGGCCGCGCCGCACACCACCTTCGCGGTGAGCACGGGGACGGTGTCGTCGTTCAGCGCGCCGCCGAGCGCGCACGGCGCGTAGACGTCCAGGCCCTCGGTGCGGATCAGCGCGTCGGTGTCCGCCACCACGGTCACCTCGGGGTGCGGATCGGTGATCCGGCGCAGCGACTCCTCGCGGACGTCGGTGATCACGACCTCGGCCCCGTCGGAGAGCAGGTGCTCGACGAGGTGGCGGCCCACCTTGCCGACCCCGGCGACGCCGACCTTGCGGCCGCGCAGCGTCGGGTCGCCCCACAGGTGCTGGGCCGAGGCCCGCATGCCCTGGAAGACGCCGAACGCGGTGAGCACCGAGGAGTCGCCCGCGCCGCCGCTCTCGGGGGAGCGGCCGGTGGTCCAGCGGCACTCCCGGGCGACGACGTCCATGTCGGCGACGTAGGTGCCGACGTCGCAGGCGGTCACGTAGCGGCCACCGAGCGAGGCGACGAACCGGCCGTAGGCGAGGAGGAGTTCCTCGCTCTTGATCTTCTCCGGGTCGCCGATGATGACGGCCTTGCCGCCACCGTGGTCGAGACCGGCCAGGGCGTTCTTGTACGACATCCCGCGCGACAGGTTCAGCGCGTCGGCGACGGCGTCCGCCTCGGTGGCGTACGGGTAGAAGCGGGTGCCGCCGAGGGCCGGGCCCAGGGCGGTGGAGTGGAGGGCGATGACGGCCTTGAGGCCGGTGGCACGGTCCTGGCAGATCACGACTTGCTCGTGACCTCCCTGATCCGAGTGGAACAGGGTGTGCAGGACGCCGTCGGTCACATCGGTCACTGTGGTGACTCCCAAGTACGAAGCGGCGGAGACCCTCCTGGGGGTGGGGAGGGCCCCGGACCGACCGGCACGGCCGGTCCGATGGGCAAGAGCGTAAGTCCTCCGGTGGCGCGGATCCGCCCCGGTGCGGAGGATCACCCTCTGGGGGTGTACCGCCGTGACACGATGCGCTGCATGTCGGTGGTGTCTTCGGTGCTCGTCCCTTACACGTCCTACCTCCGGATCTACGAGCCGCTCGCCGCGTTCGCCGAGCCCGAACGGAGCCACTGGGCGCGCTACGCGCGGCGCGAGGACCTTCCCACGGCCCAGGACGAACTGCGTCGCTCGCTGGCCGACTTGGCGTCGACGCCGCCGGTCGGGGTGCCGGTGCGCGAGAGCGGCGACGCGTTCGTGGCGGAGCTGGACGGCGTGGTGTGCGTCTGCCCGTGGCGGACCAGGTTGCGGGGCTGGCTGGCCCTGGAGGAACTGGGGGGCATGTTTCCGGCCAACGTGCTCGACGTCGTGCTGCCCGAGGTGGTGCGCGCTCAGGCGGCGGCGGATCACGAGCGCTGGCAGCGGCTCCACCCGGACGCGAGGCCCTGGATCCGCACGACGGTGTGGCAGGTCCCGGTGCGCTGGTTCGTCCTCTTCCTCGACGAGGAGCGGGAGTACGTGGCGGCGGAGGCCGAGGGGGCTGGGCCCGTGCTGCGCTACCGCACCCCGATGGTCGAGGCCCGGCGCCGGCTGGCGCGGGCGCTGCGGACGTTGCGCGGACACGTTCCCGAGGGCCCGCTGACCGAGGGGCTGGTGGACGTGGGGCGCTGGCTGGAGGAGTTCCATCCGCGCTCCCTGGTCGAGCTGGACTACGGGGGCCTGGTGCACGCGTTGTCGGCGGAGCGGCTCGCCGGGGACCGGTCGGCGGCGGATGTGGCGGAGGGGCTCGCCGCGCTGCGGGACGGCGACGGCGAGGGCGCGGGGGAGGCGTACGCGCGGCTCGCGGAGCGCTGGCGGGCGGTCCGGGACCTCCAGTTCATCAATTGACGTGAAAAGGCCCACAGTGGCATCAAGGTGATGGAACCGGGGCATCCTTCATCCAGGACGGCCGAGGGGCCGGCCGGCGGGCCGCGAGGCCGGAGCGCACGGAAGGAGAAGGAGGCCGGGTCGCCTCGACGGAGGGCGACGAAGTGGGGCTCGGCGAACAGTTGACGGGCCGTGAACCTGCGTCCTGCGAGGCGCGTGTGATGTGTGGGGCGGAAGCGTACTTCGCTGGGCTCGGGACCTACGTCCTGAACCGGGCCTTTGCCTCAAGCGTGATGGACAGCACTAACGGGGCCCTTGCGCCTATCCCTACCCCTCATGCCAAAATAGGACAAGGAGTCCGGGGAGGGCTCCTTCTGTCCAAGTAAGGGCAGAATGCTCGACATTGCACTCTATGGGGGGTCTGACGACTCCTGATCGCTCTGTGACTGATCGTCACTGGAGCGTGACTGTCCGCTATGGCATGGTCCATCGGCTTCCGTCGCTGATGAACACCTGGGAGGGCAATTCCATCGGTTTGGCCGACGTGGCTGGACGGATGGTGTAGTTGTAGTGCCGAGGACAAGCCGTTCGTCCTATAACCGACTCGGCCCGCGTCCGCCATTTCGGGCAACGCGGGTCAAGGTGCAGAATTTAGAGGAAAGAACCGAGATGGTTCGGTTCTCCCGAGGAGGCCGCTCATGACCGCTCGCACCCCTGATGCCGAGCCGCTGCTGACCCCGGCTGAGGTTGCCACGATGTTCCGCGTGGACCCGAAGACGGTCACCCGTTGGGCCAAGGCTGGCAAGCTCACGTCCATCCGCACGCTCGGTGGACATCGCCGGTACCGCGAGGCCGAGGTCCGCGCACTGCTTGCGGGTATTCCGCAGCAGCGCAGCGAGGCCTGACACACCCCTGCCCCGCAGCAGCACAGCAGCACAGCATCACCATCCGGGCAGCTGCAAGGTCCCCCAACCCCAGCCGCCCACCCATAGCTCCACTCGACGGACGCCTGCCCCAACGGGCGTCATACCTGTGTCCTACGGGTGTCGTCGTATCGATCGCGCTGGACTCCGCCGGGTCCAGCGCGATCTTTTTTGTGCCCCGGACGGGCCTCCCCGGTCGCTCCCGGGCCTCTTCCGGCCCTCGGGGGCGGCCGGGATCAGAACCGGCCGGTCGGTCGGCTTCAGGGGGCCGACGGGGGTCTTCGTGGGTCTGTGAGCGGGTCTGTGCGGGAGTGTGGGTGAGCGTCCCGGAAGGGTCGGGACAGCCCCGGACGGAACGGTCCCCGCGAGTCCGCCACCCCGTGCAATTGCACATATTAAATTCACCAGTTGTAGGGGAGGCGTAAAATCCCCCGGTGGGAAAACTCTTTCGGTGACTACCGTCACACCGTCCGAAGCTTGCCAACTTCCAGACTGCCACTGACCGAACGCGGAAGCACCCGGCCGATGGTCATGTCGCGGAGGGTCTTTCGGTCCCCGCCCCGGCCTCGTCCTCGTTTCCCTCGGGCCGTCCGGCGGAGGCCCGGCCCCCGGCGGCTTCCTGCGGGGCGCCCGAGGGGCCCTCGGAAGCTCGCGGCTCCCCGTCGCCCCCGGGCTCCATGGCGAGCCGCAGGAGGCGATGGCAGACCGCGCAGTGCCGGGTGAGGTGGCGATAGGCGGAAGCGGCCGCCAGATGGGCGCGCAGCAGCGCGCGGGTCTCATGTCGTGCCGTGGACGCGGACATACGAGCCACCTCCCGGTGAGCCCGGCCGTCCCCAGCAGTGAAGCGCCGAGGAACGCCGAGGGGCAGGGCCAGCCTCTGCTCCTCCGGGGTACTCCCGGCAGATGGAGTCGTCAAGACGTGGGGCAGGACGCGAGAAAGCCCGGATCGAAACGATCCGGGCTTTCTTCTACTGCGGTCCTGACGGGATTTGAACCCGCGGCCTCCACCTTGACAGGGTGGCGAGCACTCCAAACTGCTCCACAGGACCAGGTTTTCGCCGCTTGCCTTGCGGCTTGCTGCGAAACCAGACTGTACAGGAGGTGGGAGGCCCAGGTCGACTTCACTCCTGGTGGTGACACCGTCACCGTCCTGCGGGCCCCCGTTCGCCCCCCGCGTCAGGGCGCGAGGGCATCGATCGCCTTGACGATCCGCTTGTCCGAGACGGGGAACGCGGTGCCCAGCGCGTGGGCGAAGTAGCTGACCCGCAGCTCCTCGATCATCCAGCGGACGTCCAGTGCCTCCTGCGGCACCGGCCGGCCCCGCGGGAACTGTTCGAGCAGCCAGGCGTACTCGTCCTGCATCTCGTGGACCTTCGCCATCCGCGTCGTGTCCCGCTGCACCGCCGTCGGCATCTGCTGGAGCCGCCGGTCGGCCGCCACGAGGTAGCGCATCAGGTCCGGCAGCCGGCGCAGTCCGGTGGCCGTAACGAAACCGGGCGGTACGAGACGGGCCAGCTGCTCCCGTACGTCCGTGACGTTGGCCACCAGCGTCAGGCTGTTCGTCGACTTCAGCCGGCGCTCGCAGGCCTGCCACGCGGCCAGGATCTGCTGCACCTGGTCGATCGTGCGGACGGTCAGGTCCACCAGATCGGCGCGCACCTTGTCGTACAGCGTCCGGAACGCCTTCTCGTCCCACGCCGGTCCGCCGTGCGCGGCGATCAGCCGGTCGGCCGCGGCGGTGGCGCAGTCCTCGAAGAGGGCCTGGACCGAGCCGTGCGGATTACGGGACAGGGCCAGCTTCTGCTGGTTGGAGAGCCGATCCGAGGCGAACTTAGCCGGGTGCACCGGGATGTTCAGCATGATCAGCCGCCGGGTGCCGCGCCACATCGCCTGCTGCTGCTCGGCCTCGGTGTCGAAGAGGCGTACGGCCACGGTTTCGCCCTGGTCGACGAGGGCCGGATAGGCCTTGACCGGCTGCCCGGCACGGCGCGTCTCGAAGACCTTGTTCAGCGTGCCGATCGTCCAGTCGGTGAGCCCGGACCGTTCGATCGACTCCCCGGAGGGCCCGGCGGTCGCCGCCGCGGCCTGGGAGAGCGCCTGCCGGGCCTTCGGCCGCAACTGGAGCTTGAGCGCCTCCAGGTCCTTGTCCTCGGCGACCTTCCGCCGCCGCTCGTCGACGATCCGGAACGTGATCTTCAGATGGTCCGGGACCCGGGAGAGGTCGAAGTCGTCCGCCGTGACGGGCACGCCGACCATCCGCTGGAGCTCCCGCGCCAGGGTGAACGGCAGCGGCTCCTGGAGCGGGACCGCCCGGTCCAGGAACTTGTCCGCGTAGTTCGGCGCGGGGACGTAGTGCCGGCGGATCGGCTTCGGCAGTGAGCGGATCAGCTCCGTGACGACCTCCTCGCGCAGCCCCGGAATCTGCCAGTCGAAGCCCTCGGACGTGACCTGGTTGAGCACCTGGAGCGGTACGTGGACGGTCACGCCGTCCGCGTCCGCGCCGGGCTCGAACTGGTACGTCACCTTGAACTTGAGCTTCCCCTGCCGCCAGGAGTCCGGGTAGTCGTCCTTGGTGACGGCCCCGGCCTTCTCGTTGATGAGCATGGAGCGCTCGAAGTCGAGCGCGTCCGGCTCCTCGCGCTTCTTGTTCTTCCACCAGGAGTCGAAGTGCGCCCCGGACACGACGTGCTCGGGAATCCGCTGGTCGTAGAAGTCGAACAGCGTCTCGTCGTCCACGAGGATGTCGCGCCTGCGGGCGCGGTGCTCCAACTCCTCGACCTCGCCGAGCAGTTTGCGGTTGTCGTGGAAGAACTGGTGGTGGGTGCGCCAGTCGCCCTCGACCAGGGCGTTGCGGATGAACAGATCCCGCGAGGCCTCCTGGTCGATACGACCGAAATTGACCTTGCGCTGGGCGACGATCGGCACCCCGTAGAGGGTGACCCGTTCGAACGCCATCACCGCGGCCTGGTCCTTCTCCCAGTGCGGCTCGCTGTAGGTGCGCTTCAGCAGATGCCCGGCCAGCGGCTCGATCCACTCGGGCTCGACCTTGGCGTTGACCCGCGCCCACAGCCGGGAGGTCTCCACCAGCTCCGCCGACATCACGAACCGGGGCTGCTTCTTGAACAGCGCCGACCCGGGGAAGATCGCGAACTTGGCGCTGCGCGCGCCCAGGTACTCGTTCTTCTCGGTGTCCTTCAGCCCGATGTGCGACAGCAGCCCGGCCAGCAGCGAGGTGTGCACCGCCTGCTCGGGGATGGACCCCTCCGCCTTGGGCTCCTCGACGGTGATGCCCATCTGCTTGGCGACCGTACGCAGCTGCGCGTAGATGTCCTGCCATTCGCGGATGCGCAGGAAGTTCAGATACTCCTGCTTGCACATCCGGCGGAACGAGGAGGAGCCGCGCTCCTTCTGCTGCTCGCGGACGTAGGCCCAGAGGTTGAGATACGCCAGGAAGTCGGAGGTCTCGTCCTTGAACCGGGCGTGGTTCTGGTCGGCCTGGGTCTGCTTCTCCGCGGGCCGCTCGCGCGGGTCCTGGATGGAGAGCGCGGCGGCGATGACCATGACCTCGCGGGCGCAGCCGTTCTTGTCGGCCTCGATGACCATCCGGGCCAGGCGCGGGTCGACGGGGAGCTGGGAGAGCTTCCGCCCCAGCGGCGTCAGACGCTGCCCCTTCTTCCCCTCCTGGGGGGACTTCTCGCCCTGCTCGAGCGCCCCCAGCTCCTGGAGGAGCTGCACGCCGTCGCGGATGTTGCGGTGGTCCGGCGGGTCGATGAAGGGGAACTTCTCGATGTCGCCGAGCCCGGCGGCGGTCATCTGGAGGATGACGGAGGCCAGGTTGGTCCGCAGGATCTCCGGGTCGGTGAACTCCGGCCGGGTGACGAAGTCGTCCTCCGAGTACAGCCGGACGCAGATGCCGTCCGACGTACGGCCGCAGCGGCCCTTGCGCTGGTTGGCGCTGGCCTGGGAGATCCGCTCGATCGGCAGCCGCTGGACCTTGGTGCGGTGGCTGTAGCGGGAGATACGGGCGTTGCCCGGGTCGATCACGTACTTGATGCCGGGGACCGTCAGCGAGGTCTCGGCGACGTTGGTCGCCAGGACGATGCGGCGTCCCGTATGGCGCTGGAAGACGCGGTGCTGCTCGGCGTGGGAGAGGCGCGCGTAGAGGGGGAGCACCTCGGTGTGTCTGAGGTTCCGCTTGTTCAGCGCGTCCGCCGTGTCCCGGATCTCGCGCTCACCGGAGAGGAAGACCAGGACATCGCCCGGGGCCTCGTGGCCCAGCTCGTCGACGGCGTCGCAGATCGCGGTGATCTGGTCGCGGTCGGAGTCCTCGCTCTCGTCTTCGAGGAGCGGTCGGTACCGCACCTCCACCGGATACGTCCGCCCGCTGACCTCCACGATCGGCGCCTCGCCGAAGTGGCGCGCGAACCGCTCCGGGTCGATGGTCGCCGAGGTGATGACGACCTTCAGGTCGGGGCGCTTCGGCAACAGCCGGGCCAGATAGCCGAGCAGGAAGTCGATGTTCAGGGACCGCTCGTGGGCCTCGTCGATGATGATCGTGTCGTACGCCAGCAGCTCGCGGTCCGTCTGGATCTCGGCGAGCAGGATGCCGTCCGTCATCAGCTTCAGATACGTCGACTCCGGGTTCACCTGGTCGGTGAAGCGGACCTTCCAGCCGACCGTCTCGCCCAGCGGCGTCTTCAGCTCGTCCGCGACCCGCTCCGCGACCGTACGGGCGGCGATCCGCCGCGGCTGGGTGTGCCCGATCATGCCGCGGACGCCGCGCCCCAGCTCCATACAGATCTTGGGAATCTGCGTGGTCTTGCCGGACCCGGTCTCCCCGGCGACGATCACGACCTGGTGGTCGCGTATCGCCTCCAGGATCTCGTCCTTCTTCTGGCTGACGGGCAGCTCTTCCGGATACGACAGGGCCGGCAGCCGGGCCGCGCGCGCAGCGAGCCGTGTCGCCGCCCTGTCCGCGTCGGCCGCGATCTCGTCCAGTACGGACTGGCGGGCCTCGGGCTTGCGGATGCGGCGCGCTCCTTCGAGGCGCCGGCCGAGCCGGTTCGCGTCACGGAGCGAGAGCTGTCCGAGCTGGGACTGGAGATCGGCGAAGGAAGTAGACATACGGCTCCCAGGATCTCACCCGGGCGCACGGAGTGGCGACCTCATTTCGCGCGGGCTGCGTCACGCGGCACGTACCATTTCGGGCAGTCGAACGCTCAGCCCCGCTTCCAGGGGGAAAGGCCCGGTCCCGTGTCCCGTACGCAGTGGTGGAGCCTGACGGCGCTGCTCGCGGTCGTCGTGGGGCTGCTGTGCGGACCGGCGGCGCTCCCGGCAGCCGCGCTCGGGGCTCCGGCCCCCTCCGTTCCCGCTGCCTCTGCCTTCGTTCCTTCCGCTCCCGTGCCTCCGGCTCCCTCCGCCCCTGCTGCTGCCTCTGCTTCGGCTCCCTCTGCTCCCGTGCCTCCGGCTCCCGTGCCCTCCGCTTCCGCACCGGGGGCCACCGGAGTGCGGGACACGCCGTCCGCCCCGGTGGCCGCCGAGGCCGCCGACGCGGGCACTCCGGTCCCCGGCTGTGGGCAGCTCCGCGACCACGACGGCGAGCCCGCCGTCCCCTCCCGCGTCCGCTCCGCGCACGACCAGGCGCCCGGCCTCGCCCCGTGGGGGCTGCCCGCCGCGACGGGCGCGCTGCCGGCCGAGCCGCCGCCCGGCACCCGGGCCCGCGCCCCGGCGCCGTACACCCCGACCCCCGTAGAACTCTCCGTGCTGCGGGTGTAGGCCGGGCGCCCGCCCGACCCGCGCCCTTCCCTCCCCCTCCCGCACCCACCAGCCCGGAGTGCCGCATGCCCACGCCCAAGAAGCCCGTCTCCACGGGCCAGAAGTCCTCCTCCCGCAAGCCCTTGGTCTACGGCGCCGTGACCGTCGTGGCCGCCGGTCTCCTCGGCTTCGCCTCCTACCGGGCCACCGCCCCCGACGACACCGCCCCGGACACCGCGTCCGCCCCGGCCGCCGAGGTCTCCGCCGACCCGAACGAGGGCGTCTACCCGGAGCTGGCGAAGCTCGCCCGCCGGGACGCCGACGACAAACTGGCCGTCGGCCGCGCCGACGCCCCGGTCGTCCTGATCGAGTACGCCGACTTCAAGTGCGGCTACTGCGGCAAGTTCGCCCGGGACACCGAGCCGAAGCTGATCGAGAAGTACGTGAAGGACGGCACGCTGCGCATCGAGTGGCGCAACTTCCCGATCTTCGGCGAGGAGTCCGAGAACGCCGCGCGCGGCGCCTGGGCCGCCGGGCAGCAGAACCGCTTCTGGGAGTTCCACGGCGCCGCCTACGCCGAAGGGGCGAAGGAGAAGGGCTTCGGCAAGGACCGGGTCGAGGCGCTCGCCGAAGAGGCCGGGGTGAAGGACCTGGACCGGTTCATGAAGGACCTCGACGGTGACGCGGCCCGTGCGGCGGTCAAGAAGGACCAGGAGCAGGCGTACAGCATCGGCGCGACCTCCACCCCGTCGTTCCTGATCAACGGCCGCCCGATCGCGGGAGCCCAGCCGGACCAGACGTTCACGCAGGCCATCGAGGCCGCCGCCGAGCAGGCGAAGGCCACCGGCGAGGACACCGGCAACGCGGGCAACGACGCCGAGGACCCCGCCAAGTGACGGCCGACATCGGCTACTTCGCGGCCTTCCTCGGCGGGCTGCTCGCCCTGGTCAGCCCGTGCAGCGCGCTGCTCCTGCCGGCCTTCTTCGCGTACTCCATCGACTCCACCTCCCGGCTGCTGGCCCGCACCGGCATCTTCTACGCCGGGCTCGCCACGACCCTCGTCCCGCTCGGCGCGGCGGGCAGCTACGCGGGACGGCTGTTCTACGGTCACCGGGACGCGCTCGTCACGGGCGCGGGCTGGCTGATCATCGTGCTCGGCGTCGCGCAGATCGTCGGGCTCGGCTTCGCGTCCCGGCGGATCGCGGCCCTCAGCGGCCGGATCCGCCCCACCACGGCGTTCTCCGTCTACGCCCTGGGCGCGGTCTACGGCCTGGCCGGATTCTGCGCGGGCCCGATCCTCGGCAGCGTCCTGACCGTCGCGGCGGTCAGCGGCAGCCCGGTCTACGGCGGGCTGCTGCTGGCGGTCTACGCGCTCGGGATGGCCGTACCGCTCTTCCTGCTCGCCCTGCTCTGGGAGCGCTTCGACCTCGGCCGCCGGGCCTGGCTGCGCGGCCGTGCCGTCCGGCTCGGCCGGTTCGAGCTGCAAACCACGTCGTTGCTGTCGGGGCTGTTCTTCATCGGACTCGGCGTGCTGTTCCTCGTGTACGACGGGACGACCGCGCTGCCAGGTCTGCTGGGGGTCGACGCGTCGTTCGAGGTCGAGCAGTGGGCGCGGAACCTGGGCGAACAGGTGCCGGACGGGGTGCTGCTGGGCGCAGTGGTGCTGGTGGTGCTGCTGGTCCTGGGCGCCCGGACCCTGCGCCGGCGCGGTGCGGACGTACCGACGGAGACGACGGAGACGACGGAGGAGACCGAGAGGACCGAGAAGGTGTGACACGGCGAAGGCCCCGCCCACCGCCCCCCGTCGGGGAACTTCAGGAAGGCGAGGAGCCCAGGACTCTGGCAGTGAAGTTGGCCAACTGCGCCCGCATCCTCTCGCGTGACCCGCACTCACGTCCGGCCAGATGCTCGACAAGGTCGGCTCGGACGGCTGCGAGCAGGGCGTGAGCGGTGAAATCGTCGTCGGTCAGGCCGGGGATCTGCCCCAGCATGGCGGCCAGCAGGCCGTGCCAGCGTTCGTAATGATCGGCCTGGTACGGGCTGCTGCTGCTCCCGCCTTCCTCCAGGGCCAGCATGAGGGGGCGGTTGTCGAGTTTGAAGCACAGGAGGGTGTCGAGCAGGGCGGGTACGCGCTGCTGCGGCGGAGTCGCGGGGCCCAAGGGCGGCGGTCCGGCTTCGACGGCCTCCCTGACTGGTTCCAGCCGTGCTGCGTACAGCGCGCGCAGCAGTCCGGGGCGGTCGCCGAAGGCCCGGAAGAGCGTGCCCTTGCCGACGCCGGCCGCCGCTGCGATGGCGGCCAGGGTGACGCCTTCCGGGCTCTCGCAGCGGGCGAAGAGAGCGTCGGCGGCCGCCAGGACGGCGTGTCGGTTGCGGGCGGCGTCCTTGCGGGGTTTGCGCTCGGGCATGCCGCACCTCCCGTTGCAAAGCGGACCGTGGGTCCGTATCGTCAAAGCGGACCTGCGGTCCACATTCTCTTGGGACGGAGGATACCCACGTCCGCATCGTGGCCCGCCCCGACCTCTCCGGCGGATCGCTACCGCCACAGCTCGTCGTCCCCCCTCGCCGTCCTCGAACCCGGCGCCGATTCCATCAGGAGCAGCCGATGACAGCCATCAGCATGACCTCGGACACCGGCACCACCTCGGACACCGGCACCACGTTGGTCATCGGTGCCACCGGCACCACCGGCAGCCGCGTCACGGCGAGACTGTCGGCCTCCGGACACCGCGTCAGAGCTGCCGGCCGTCGCGCCGCCGACGTCCCCGGCGCGGAGTCCGTCGCCTTCGACTGGTACGAACCCGCCACCCATGCCGCCGCCCTCGACGGAACCGACCGCGTCTACCTGATACCGCCCGTGGGCGACGCCGACCCGGCGGCGGTCATGGTGCCCTTCCTCCGGCGGGCCCGCGCCGCCGGCGTGCGGCGTGCGGTGCTCCTCGGCTCCTCGGCCATCCCCGAGGGCGGTCCGGCGGTGGGAACCGTGCACCGGGCCCTGCCCGGTCTGTTCGAACAGTGGGCGGTGCTGAGGCCCTCGTGGTTCATGCAGAACTTCACCGGCACGCACGCGCACGCCGTGAGCATCCGCGAAGAAGGCGCCATCTGGACCGCGGCCGGGAGCGGCCGGGTCGGCTTCGTCGACGTCGAGGACATCGCGGCCGTCGCCGTCCATGCCCTGACCGACGAGCACGCCCCCAACACCGATCTCGTCCTCACCGGGCCGGAGGCGCTCAGCCACGACGACATCGCCGCCGCCATCACCCGGGTCACCGGCCGGCCCGTGGACCACCGCCGCCTGTCCTACGAGCAGATGCGCGACCGCCTCGCGGCGCACGTGCCGCCGGAGTTCGCCGCGCTGCTGGCGGGCATGGACCGTGCCATCGCCGAAGGGGCCGAGGACCGCGTCACCGACACCGTCCAGCGCCTCACGGGGCGGCCCCCGCGCGCATTCCACGCTCTCCTCGAACGAGAGGCGGAATGAAGCGGCTGGGCAGGGGTGTCAGCTCCGCCGCCTGCGCGCCGCCAGGCCGACAGGGCCTGGACCGGGGTCTCGTCGTCGGCGACGTCCCGACTCTCCCCAGCACATGAGAAGCGCCTCGGACGAGACTTCCGTCCGAGGCGCTTCTGTGGTGGCTGGGGCCGGGATCGAACCGGCGACCTATCGCTTTTCAGGCGATCGCTCGTACCAACTGAGCTACCCAGCCACGCAGCCGCTGGGGCTGCAGCGGTCCTGACGGGATTTGAACCCGCGGCCTCCACCTTGACAGGGTGGCGAGCACTCCAAACTGCTCCACAGGACCAAGCAATGTGCGAGACAAGTCTCGCACACGGTGAAACGTGCCCCCAACGGGATTCGAACCCGTGCTACCGCCTTGAAAGGGCGGCGTCCTGGGCCACTAGACGATGAGGGCTATTGGCCCGCCTGTTCGCTTCGCAGCGCGTCGGGGACGTGAGAAGCATATGGGATGGGTGGAGCTATCGCCAAAACGGTTTACGGCGAGGGGGCGGGGCGCGCCGGGGAGCGGGTGGCGGAGGGCGAGGAGGGCGGCGACGGGGTGGGGGAGAGGGGGGCGTCCTTCTTCAGGTTCTCCTCCGGAAGATGGCGGCTGACCTCGGCGGTCGTCAGTCCGAGACCGCCCAGCGTGATCTCGTCCCAGGCCTGGAGCCGGCGGGTCGAGCGGTCCATGTAGAGCACCGAGGCGTGCACTTTCTCCGGCTTGTCGTTCTGCACGGCGCGCAGCCCGCCGCCGCCCGTGGAGCCCTCCACCTTCAGCCGCGTTCCGAACTTCAGCTGCTCGTTGATCCGACGGTGGAGGTGGCCCGACAGCACCAGCGGGACCGTGCCGTCGGTCTCCCGGGCGGTGTTCGGGTCGTGGGCGACGGCGATGTCGACCGGGGTGCCCGCGCGTTCCTGGTCGCGCAGCGCGGAGGCCAGCCGCGCCCCTTCGAGCTGCGCGGCCTCCTTGCCGCCGACCGGGGCGGTCCGGTCCGGGGTGAAGGAGGCGTCGCCGGTGCCGGCGATCCGCAGGCCGCCGACGTTCACCGCGTCGCCGTCGTCCAGGACGCTCACGTTCTTGAACTTCTCCAGATAGGCCTGGGTGATGGGCGAGTCGTGGTTGCCGCGCACCCAGACGTAGGGCGCGCCGAGGTCGCGGATCGGGTCGAGGAAGCCGTTCTCGGGGGCGGAGCCGTGGTCCATCGTGTCGCCCGAGTCGACGATGACGTCGATCTCGTACTGCTCCACGAGCGAGGCGATGATGTGCCAGGCCGCCGGGTTGAGGTGGATGTCGGAGACGTGCAGGACCCGGATCGTGCCCGGGTCGGGCTGGTAGACGGGGAGCGTGGAGGTCGCGTCGTACAGCTTGGTGACGTTGGTGACCAGGCGG
This sequence comes from Streptomyces sp. MGP-P1, assembly GCF_057766565.1. Lineage (NCBI taxonomy): Bacteria > Bacillati > Actinomycetota > Actinomycetes > Kitasatosporales > Streptomycetaceae > Streptomyces > Streptomyces sp. MGP-P1. Next base: position 1,286,451 of record NZ_JBYMEM010000005.1, read on the forward strand.
GCCAGTTCCTGCTGGTAGATGTCGAACTCGGTGACGATGGAGCGGGCGTCGCCGACCAGGGACGGGGCGCTGGAGAGCAGCCCGGAGAACTTCGGCTCCAGGACGGACTTCGGGTTCCAGGTGGCGTACGCGCTGACACCGGACGCCGCCAGCAGGGTGAGGGCGAGCCCGCCGGCGGCCAGGGCGCGGCGGGGGCGGCGGTAGACGACGAGACCGAGCGCGGTCGCGCCGGAGACGACGGCGACACAGGAGCGTACGGCCAGCTCCCGGGTGCCAGCGGCGACGTCCCGGGTGACCTCGTCCTGGAGGCCGGCGAACCGTTCCGGCTGGTCGACGAAGGCCTGGGAGCGTTCGGGGTCGAGGCGGTCCACGTCCACGTCGAGCCGGAGCGGCGCGCTGTGCGAGTCCAGCTCCAGGGCGCCGAGGGGGGACACGTTGATCTTGCTGCCGCCGGTCAGGGAGGGACGCAGCGTCATGTTGGTGTCCATGGGGCCGACCGGAGTACGGATGGAGCCCACGGCGAGCAGTCCCAGCCACGCCCCCAGCACGACGACGGCGAACATGCCGAGGGCGCGGAGGTACGGGTGGCGGGCGGGGCCCGTCAGGTCGCCGGAGGCCGCCGCGCCGGTGCCGGCGGGGGTACGGGGCCGGGGGTCGGCGGTGTCGCGGCCCCGGGACTTCGGGCCGGCGAGCTGGCTGAGGCGGTGCCGGACGCGGTCGGCTGCGGCACGGAACGGGACGCGGACCATTGGGCCCGTATGCCCCGGTACGGCCTCCGCCATGCCGGGCGGCCCGCCCGGTCATGAGTCCGGTTCGGCCGCCGTCTGCCCGCACCCCGCCCCCGTACGGGACAATGGCCGGGTGCTGGAGATGACGCGCGAACAGTTCGAGGAGCTGGTGAGCCAGGCTCTGGACCGGATCCCGCCGGAGCTGACACGGCTGATGGACAACGTGGCGGTGTTCGTCGAGGACGAACCGGAGCCCGGCGACCCCGATCTGCTCGGGCTCTACGAGGGCACCCCCCTCACCGACCGGGGCGAGTGGTACGCCGGGGTGCTGCCGGACCGGATCACCATCTACCGGGGGCCGACGCTGCGGATGTGCGAGTCGCGGGAGGACGTCGTCGCGGAGACCGAGATCACCGTGGTCCACGAGATCGCCCACCACTTCGGCATCGACGACGAGCGGCTGCACGCCCTGGGCTACGGGTGAGCGAGCGGGCCCCGCGGGAGCTGCCCGAGCCCGGCCCGCCCGCCGCCCCGCACGGCCGCGCGCCGGCGGCGGTCGCGGCCGGCGGCGCGCTCGGCGCGCTCGCCCGCTACGGGGCCCTGGTGCTGTGGCCCGGCGCGGGCGGCTTCCCGTGGACGGTGTTCGCCGTCAACGTGAGCGGCTGCGCCCTGATCGGCGTCCTGATGGTGCTGACCGTCGAGCGGGGCCGGGTGACCCACCCCCTGGTGCGGCCCTTCCTCGGCGTCGGCGTGCTCGGCGGCTTCACGACCTTCTCGACGTACGCGGCCGGCGTCTCGGACCTCCTCGTGCGTCAGGAGGCCCTGACCGCCCTGGCGTACGCGGCGGCGACGGCGGTGGCCGCGCTCGGGGCGGTGTGGGCGGCGGCCGCGGGGACGAGGACCTGGCTGGACCGGGGTCCTTGGGGTCCCCGGGGACCCCGAGGGCCTCGGGGTCTGCGGGGCCCTCGGGGTCTGCGGGGCCCTCGGGGTCTGTGGGGCCCTCGGGCTCTGCGGGGCCCTCGGGCTCTGCGGGGCTCCACTGGCTTCCGGGGCTCTCGGGGTTCCCAGGGTTCCCGGGGTTCCCGCGGCTTCCGGCGCGAGGGGCGGGCCGCGTGAACTGGCTGCTGGTGGCGGTCGGCGGGGCGGTGGGCGCGCCGCTGCGCTATCTGACGGACCGCGCGGTGCAGGCGCACCAGGGGCCGGGCGTCCCGTACGTCTTCCCGTGGGGCACCTTCACCGTGAACACGGCGGGCAGTCTGCTGCTCGGGCTGCTGACCGGCGCCGCGGTCTCCTCCCCGGCGCACGCCCTGCTGGCGACGGGTCTGTGCGGGGCGCTGACGACGTACTCGACGTTCTCGTACGAGACCCTCCGCCTGGCCGAGACGGGCCGGGCCTTCCTGGCCGCGGCCCATGTCCTGGCATCGCTGCTGGCGGGCCTGGGCGCGGTGTTCCTGGGGGCGGAGCTGATGGGTGGGTTCGGGCGGTAGCGCGGGGGCCGGGCGCGGTGCCGGGCGTCGTGTCCGGGGCCGTTGGGCGGTCGTCGCCCGGGCTCGTCCGGCGGGTGCCGGGCGCGGTGCTCCGGGGCCGCTTCGCCGGTCGTCGCGCGGGCGGGTGGCGTTTCGGGCGTGTCTCCGGCGGGGTCGGGGGAGTTGGGCACGGTGCGACGCCGTACCGCTCGCTCCTGTTCCCGCTCCGCCCCGGCGTCGGGCTCTCCGCTACCGCCCTGCGCCCCGCTCTTCGCCCCCCTCGCCCCGGAGGTGCCACTCGTGCGCCAGTTGTCCGCCCCCGTCCGCTGGGCAGCCGTCACCGCGCTGACGATCGCCGCGTCCACCGGCTGTATGAGCGTCGGCGAGGACGGTGCCGGGGCGCCCGGGCCCTCACGGTCCGCCGGCCCGAAGGGCTCCACCCCCGATCCGGCCGGGGACACGGTTCCCGGCTCCGGACGGACCGGAGGGCGGGTCGGGGGCGCCCATCCCCACTCGGACCGGGCCGCTCCCGGGGGCAGCCCGAGCCCGGACGCCTCCGCTGCCGTGCCGTCGGTCACCCCCGAGGATCCGCGACCCGAACCGGCCGCGCCCGGGCCCACCCGGGGCGGCCCCCCGCCCTCGCCGACGCCCTCGGCACCGGGGCCGGGGGAGCCGCCGCCGACCACCCCGGAGCCGCCGTCCTCGCCGACGCCGGACCCGGACCCGGAGCCCGAGCCGGAGCCCACCGATCCAACGGAGCCGGCGCCCTCGGCCTCGCCCGCCGCGCAGCTGCGGGCCCATGCGATGAGTGGACCGGAGGCAGCCCGGCCGCTGCGGACCCCGGAGGCATCGCCGCAGGTGGGACCGGTCTAGCCGGGGGTTTTCGGGGGCTGGTTTGCGCAATGTGGGTGAGAGTGCGTATGGTTATAGATCGTTTGATCCCATTGCCCGGCGCCGACACAGAAGAGCGCCGTGTGGCGCGTACTCTCCCTTGCCGTGGCTGGACCGCATTGAGGCGGTCGAAATTGCGAATCACGGAGTTATGGGCGCGTGCCGAGACTCCGGAAGGTTTCGCATTTCGCATGTCAATTTCCAGTTCTGACCGCACCGTCATGCCCGAGAACGTCGACAACGCCGAGCTCATCGAGCTCGTCGAGGCCGCTGTGACCGAGGCCCCCGCCGGCGCGACCGCCCCGGCCGCCGAGAAGACCGTCGTCGCCGAGAAGTCCGTCGCGGACTTCATCACCGACGTGACCGCCGACACGCAGGCCGACGCCCCCGCCGAGGAGATCGCCGCTCCCGCGGCCGAGATCGCGGACTCCGCCGAGGAGATCGCCGACGAGGCCGACGCCGAGCCGACCATCACCTTCGGCGACCTGGGTCTGCCCGAGGGCATCGTCCGCAAGCTCGCGCAGAACGGTGTGACCGCCCCCTTCCCGATCCAGGCGGCGACCATCCCGGACGCCCTGGCCGGCAAGGACATCCTCGGCCGCGGCCGTACGGGCTCCGGCAAGACGCTCTCCTTCGGTCTGCCGCTGCTGGCCTCGCTCTCCGGTGGCACCACCGAGAAGAAGAAGCCGCGCGGCATCATCCTCACCCCGACCCGTGAGCTCGCGATGCAGGTCGCGGACGCGCTGCAGCCGTACGGCGACGTGCTCGGCCTCAAGATGAAGGTCGTCTGCGGCGGTACGTCGATGGGCAACCAGATCTACGCGCTGGAGCGCGGTGTCGATGTCCTCGTCGCCACCCCGGGCCGGCTGCGCGACATCATCAACCGCGGCGCCTGCTCCCTGGCGAACGTCCAGGTCGCCGTCCTCGACGAGGCCGACCAGATGTCCGACCTGGGCTTCCTGCCCGAGGTCACCGAGCTGCTCGACCAGATCCCCGGTGGGGGTCAGCGGATGCTCTTCTCCGCCACCATGGAGAACGAGATCGGCACGCTGGTCAAGCGCTACCTCTCCAACCCGGTGACGCACGAGGTCGACAGCGCCCAGGGCAACGTCACGACCATGTCGCACCACGTCCTCGTCGTGAAGCCGAAGGACAAGGCGCCGGTCACGGCCGCCATCGCCGCCCGCAAGGGCCGCACGATCATCTTCGTCCGCACCCAGCTGGGCGCCGACCGCATCGCCGAGCAGCTCATCGAGTCCGGCGTGAAGGCCGACGCGCTGCACGGCGGCATGACCCAGGGCGCCCGTACGCGGGTCCTGGAGGACTTCAAGAAGGGTTACGTCAACGCGCTCGTCGCGACCGACGTCGCCGCCCGCGGTATCCACGTCGACGGCATCGACCTGGTCCTGAACGTGGACCCGGCCGGTGACCACAAGGACTACCTGCACCGCTCGGGCCGCACCGCCCGCGCCGGCAAGTCCGGTGTCGTCGTCTCGCTGGCGCTTCCGCACCAGCGCCGCCAGATCTTCCGCCTGATGGAGGACGCGGGCGTCGACGCCTCGCGCCACATCGTCCAGGGCGCGGGCGTCTTCGAGCCCGAGGTCGCCGAGATCACCGGCGCCCGCTCGCTCACCGAGGTCCAGGCCGACTCCGCGAACAACGCCGCCAAGCAGGCCGAGCGCGAGGCCGCCGACCTGACGAAGCAGCTGGAGCGCGTCCAGCGCCGCGCCGTCGAGCTGCGCGAGGAGGCCGACCGCCTGGTCGCCCGCGCCGCGCGCGAGCGGGGCGACGACCCCGAGGCCGCGGTGGCCGAGGCCGCCGCCGAGGCCGAGGCCGCCCTCGAGGCAGCCGTCTCCGTGCCGGAGCAGCCAGCCGCCCGCGACGAGCGGGGCAACTACGAGCGCCGCGACAACCGCGGTGGCGACCGTGGCGGCTACCGCGGCGGCAACGACCGTCGTGACGAGCGCCCGTCGGGTGGTTTCCGTTCCGGTGGCAGCAGCGACCGTCGCGATGACCGTGGTGGCCGTTCGTTCGAGCGTCGGGACAACGACCGTCCGGCGTTCAACCGTGACCGTCGTGACGAGCGCCCGTCGGGTGGTTTCCGTTCCGGTGGCAGCAGCGACCGTCGCGATGACCGTGGTGGCCGTTCGTTCGAGCGTCGGGACAACGACCGTCCGGCGTTCAACCGTGACCGTCGTGACGAGCGCCCGTCGGGTGGTTTCCGTTCCGGTGGCAGCAGCGACCGTCGGGACGACCGTGGTGGCCGTTCGTTCGAGCGTCGGGACAACGACCGTCCGGCGTTCAACCGTGACCGTCGTGACGAGCGCCCCTCCGGTGGCTTCCGCCCCGGCGGCAGCGACCGCCCGTTCAACCGTGACCGTCGTGACGACCGCCCCTCGGGCGGCTTCCGCTCCGGCGGCGGCAGCGACCGCCCCACCGGCCGTCGTGACGACCACCGCGGCGCCAACACCGGCACCAACACCGGTTCCTTCGGCCGCCGCGACGACAAGCCGCGCTGGAAGCGCAACGGCTGACCCCCGCCCGGCCGACAACCGGCCGAGCAGGTCCGCCTGACAGACCGGCAGGGCCCGTACGCCACCGAACCGACTCGGTGACGTACGGGCCCTGTTGCTGTCCTGAGGCCCGGGCGGGCAAGCTCAAGGCGGGTGTCCTGATCGGAACGGGCTGGAAGGGCCTCACGGTCGTCGGCGCCGGGGACCTGACGGGCGACGGCCTCGAGGACGTCCTGACGCGCGACTCCTCCGGGGTGCTGTGGCGGTACGAGGGCAGGGGCGACGGCCTGTTCGCCCCCCGCGAGAAGCTCAGTCCCGGCTGGCAGGGCTACCTCTCGCTGTTCTAGGGCGTGCCGGGCCCCGGCGTCCGGCGACGCCGTGCCAGGACGCGAATGGGATACCGCCTCGGCCGCCGGGCCGGGGGCGGCTATGCTCGTGGAGTGATCTCCCAGGGGCCGTTAGCTCAATTGGTCAGAGCAGCGGACTTTTAATCCGTTGGTTGTGGGTTCGAGTCCCACACGGCCTACCGGTCACAGGGCGAGGAGACCCTCCGCCCGACGCGAACGCCCCCGGCCTGCCGCAGCAGGCCGGGGGCGCTTCGCTGTGCACGGGCTCTCGCGTACCTCCCGGCCCGAGTGTCTCAAGCGCGGCTGCCGGTGAGGGTGGCGTAGACGACGACGTTGTCGGCGTAGCGGCTGTCCGCCTCGGAGTAGTCGCCGCCGCAGGTGATCAGACGGAGCCCGGCGTGGTCGAGGTTGCGGTAGACCTCCACCGTCGGGAACGCGTCCTTGGGATACACGGCGGTCCGGTCGACGGTGAACTCGGCCGTGCGGCCGTCCGCGCGACGGACGGCGATGCGGTCGCCGGGGTCGAGCGTGGCGAGCTCGAAGAAGACCGCCGGTGCGCCGTCCCAGGTCACATGGCCCGCGATCACCGCCGGACCCATGGCCCCGGGCGTCGGGCCGGGCGTGTACCAGCCGGCCTTGTCCGGGTCGCGCGGGGTGTCCATCGCCCGGTGCTCACCGAGTCCCAGGTCCTCCAGCGTGGAGTCGACCTTCAGGGAGGGGATCGTGATCCCGACGGGCCGCGAGGAGGGCAGGGCGGCTACGGGCCGTCCGTTCCGGTTTGCGCTCCCGATGCCCTTCTCCGGTGGCGCGGACGTCCCCGCGTGGGGCGGGGACGTCCGGCCGGCCGGGGTCCCGGAGCTTCCCTTGTCCGCCGCCGGGGGAGGGGCGGACTGCTGGCGGCCGGTTCCCAGGGCCAGCAGCAGCCCGCCGATCAGGAGCAGGGCCGCGACGGCGGCGGTGAGCACGAAGGTCCGCCGCTGTCCTGGGGGTGGTGCGGGCCCGTCGCCCAGGTCCGTCGCGTTCATCGGGGTCACCTCTTCCTGGTCGCTGGCGCTGCGGAGCCCGGTCGGGGCGGGGTGGGGCGGCGGGCGGACGCGGCGCCGCGTGTCGTCCGGGCCGGACCGGTCAGGTGTCGTGCCGGGTGTCGTCCGGGCCTGACCGGTCAGGTGTCGTGCCGGGCGTCGGCCGGGCCGGACGGGTCAGGCGTCGTGCCGGACGTCGGCCGTACGGGTCCGGCGGCGTACGGCGAACAGTCCGCCGGCCGCGAGCACGGCGGCGCCGCCCGCAGCCAGGAGCCCCGGCGACTGGACGCCCTCCGTGCCGCCGCCACCGGTCTCGACGCCGCCGGCCGGCATGGAGCCGACGGCCGCGCCCTTGACCATGCCGCAGTTGGCAGGAGCGGTGGCCTCCTGGGGGAGCTTCGGGTCGAGCTCGCTCTTGCCCGCTCCGAAGTCGTACGTCCCGTCGTCGTTGCGGTCGATGCCGTGCTGCACGACGTGCAGGTCCTTGAGGTGGTCCGCCACGTCCTGCGGGACGGTGATCGTGCGAAAGTAGGTCAGCTTGCCGTCCTTGTCCGCGACGGGCATCCGGTCGACCGCGAGGCCGCTCTTCTTGGACGTATCGCCCTTCGTCGTCAGCGAGATGTTGATGTCCCCGTACATCGGCAGGCCCTCGGCGGTGGTGACGATGCCGTCGCCGTCCTTGTCCGCGCTCTTGTCCGGGCAGCGGAAGTCGTGGCCGTCGGTGGAGCCGTGGATGTGCTGGGCGTGCGGCTGACCGGGGACCAGCCCCTGTGCGTCGATCTTCACGGTCAGCTGGTCGCCCTCCAGGCTGACCAGGGCGGCGCCACTGGCGCCGGAGTCGTTCAGCTGCTCCAGGTCGATCTGGTACGTGTCACCCTCGGCCGCCTTCGTGGTGCCGTCGGGGTGCCCCTCGTGAGCCAGGGCGGGCCCGGCCACCCCGAGGGTGAGTGCTGCGGGCAGGACGAGCAGTGCGGCGAGGCGAGTTGTACGGCGGGCTATCACGAAGACGCATCCCCTTCCGGAAGTTCCGGCGCGGGCCGGAACGACGTTCGGTCGCTGATGTCGTCTATTCGGAGCCGTGACCCGGGTCGGATTGGCCCGAGCACGACAAACATCTGCCGTCTCCGCCCGCCGCGGGGGCGGTCAGGCGGGGGCCGCCGCCTCGGGCTCGATGGAGCGACGCCTGACGAGCAGCACGACGATCAGGACCACCTGGAGGACAATGATCAGGGCCATGCCCAGGGAGGCTTGGGGCTCCTCGCCGACGAGGTTGGAGAAGAGACTGGTGTCCCACAGCCCGTGGACGAGCATCGGCAGCAGGATGACGCCGCCGGCCCTGAGGCACAGGTAGAAGAAGTAGCCCGACGTGGAGACGATGAGGGCCTGGAGGATGGCCTGCGCCCCCGCCCCGAAGGCGTTGCTGAGGTGGACGAGGCCGAAGACGAGCGAGGAGAAGAGGGCGACCTTGCCCTCGGTGAGCCCGGCCCGGCGGAAGACCTGCACGCCGATGCCCCGGAACATGAGCTCCTCGCCCACGCCGACGAACAGGCCCAGCAGGAGCAGGGAAACCACCAGGGAGGCGCTCTGGTCGCCGAGGTGACCGTAGTTCAGGCCGAGCAGGGCGACGGCCAGCATGGAGACCGGTACCCAGCGCACCCAGCGGCGAACGGGTGCGCGGTAGCGCAGCACCTCGCCCCACCAGCCGAGCCAGGTCACGACGGCGGCGGCGAACACGATCGACGCCCCGATCGGGATCAGCGCGTTGCGCACGAGGGATTCCGTGGTGGGGAAGGCGCTGTCGGAGGAGCTGGTGTCCACGCCGGTCAGGAATCCGAGGCCCTGGATGATGCCCGCGTACACGGCGACGATCACCAGGAACCACGGCCATGCCAGCCTTCGCCCCGGCCGGCCGTCCCGTATCGCGTTCGTCCCGGCCGTCCCGTACCCCGTCCGTCCCGTCCGTTCCGTCCCGGCCGTCCCGTCCTGCACCACGTCACCCTTTTCTCCGATGGCGAGAGCACTCCCGCCGCTCCGCCTGCCCCAGCCACCCGATCGGGTGCGGGCTTACGCAAAGATCCCATGCGGAACAGGGCAAAAGCCATGGAGGATCCCCGAGGGTGGAGCCCCGGACCCCGGCCCGGCGGAGCTCCGCCGTAATTGGTCGAGGGCGCGCCGGGAATGCCGTAGAGTTGTGTTTACCGACGCGGGGTGGAGCAGCTCGGTAGCTCGCTGGGCTCATAACCCAGAGGTCGCAGGTTCAAATCCTGTCCCCGCTACTGAAGGCCCGGGCCCGGCACGCACAGCGTGCCGGGCCCGAGTCGTTTCCTGGCGCCGTGATGGTGCGGCTTGACCTTGACGCAGCGTAAAGATCTAGCGTTTCCGGCATGGAGTGGTCCATTCAGGAAATCGCCCGACAGGCCGGCACCACGAGCCGCACGCTCCGGCACTACGGAGATCTCGGTCTCCTCACGCCGAGCCGGATCGGGAGCAACGGCTACCGCTACTACGACCAGGACGCCCTCGTCCGGCTGCAGCGCGTCCTGCTGCTCCGGGAGCTCGGTCTTTCTCTGCCCGCCATCAAGGACGTGCTCGTGGGGCAGCGGGACACGGCGGTGGCGCTGCGGGCGCATCTGCGGCTGCTCGAACAGGAGCAGGCGCGCATCGGGCGGCAGATCGCTTCGGTGCGGACCACTCTCCACAAGACGCAGGAGGGGATGGAACTCATGGCCGATGAAGTGTTCGACGGCTTCGACCACACCGCCCACGAGCAGGAGGTCACCGAGCGCTGGGGCCGGGACGCGTACGAGGAGGGCGACCGCTGGTGGCGTTCGCTCGGGGACGAGCGGAAGAAGGCGTTCCAGGACGAGCACGAGGCCATCGCGCGCGCCTGGGGGCGGGCCGGGGAGGCGGGGCTCGCCGCCGACGGGGCCGAGGCGCAGGACCTCGCGCGGCGGCACTGCGCCTGGCTGTCCTCGGCCAGGGCGCCCAGCCGTTCGTACGTGATCGGGCTCGGCGAGATGTATGTCGCCGACCCCCGCTTCGGAAAGAACTACGATCGCTACGGGGACGGCACCGCCGCCTTCGTACGGGACGCACTGACGGTATACGCGGAACACCGGCTCTCCGACTGACCACGGAAGGCCGGACCTCCGCCCGCCTTCCCCCTATTCGGCCGATGCGCAGTAGCCGCTCGGCGCGGCTCCGGGAAGCCTGGGCGGGGCGCGGTACCGTCCGCAGCCGTGGGTGGACCGGGCAGGAGTGCACAGGTGGGGATGGCCGACGAACGGCGTAGTGCCACGGCGGGGAGTTTCGACGCCGTGGGCCGGGTGGTGTTCGGGTCCCGGGAGGGCCAGCTGACGTCCGACGGGCGGCGCACCGGGCGGGTCGTCCGGCTGCTGCCCGCTCTGTTGATCCTCGGCGGGCTGGTGTTCGACTCGCTGGCTCCGCCCAACTTCACGGCGGTCCCCCTGTTCGTCGCGGCCCCGCTGGTCGCCGCGCCGTTCTTCTCGAAGTCGCGGACCGTCCGTACGGGGATCGCCGCGGTCCTCTCCGTCATCGCGATGCGGCTCTCCGACGGGACGACCACCCAGGTGGTCCCGGTCATCGAGATGCTCACCGTGCTCACGGCCTCGGTGCTGGCCCTGGTCATCAACGGCGTCGTGCGGCGCGGCAACGAGCAGCTGGCGTCGGCCCGGGTCATCGCGGAGACCGCCATGCGGGCCGTGCTGCCGACCCCGGCCGAGCGGATCGGCGGACTCCAGGTGGCCGCGCGGTACGAGGCGGCGCAGGCGGACGAGTTCGTGGGCGGCGACCTGTTCGCCGTCGCGGACACCCCGTACGGCGTGCGTGTGGTCGTCGGCGACGTACGCGGCAAGGGGCTGGACGCCGTCGAGGCGGTGGCGGTGATCATCGGGGCGTTCCGCGAGGCGGCCGAGCAGGAGCGTTCGCTGGAGGGTGTCGCGCAGCGGCTGGAGCGGGCGCTGGCCCGGGAGGGGACCCGGCGGTACGGGCTGGACGCGATGGAGGGGTTCATCACCGCCGTGCTCGCCGAGATCCCGCCCGGTGCGGCCTCGTTGCGCATCGTCAACCGCGGTCACCCCGAGCCGATCCTGCTGCACGCCGACGGCGCCCTGGAGGTGCTGGCGCCCTCGGTGCCCGCCATGCCGCTGGGGATGGACCTGGGGGTGTGGCCGGACCGGTCCGACGAGTGGGCGATGCCCGCCGGGGCGACGCTCCTCGCCTTCACGGACGGCCTGTCCGAGGCGCGGGACCCGAACGGGGTCTTCTACGATCCGGCGGCCCGGCTGCGCGGCCGGATCTTCCCCGGCCCGGAGGAGCTGTTGTCGGCGCTGACGGACGACGTACGGCTGCACACCGGCGGGCGGACCACGGACGACATGGCGCTCATCGCGGTCGGCCGGCCGGCGGAGGGGCAGCCCGTGCGCCGGACGACGGTGAAGATCGTGGGCCGGGGCGATGACGCCGGGCGATGACGCTGGGCGATGAAGCTGGACGAAGCCGCCGGGCGTTGACACGGTGCGTAATCGAAAGACACCGCTCCGCATAACATTTGACACACCGTCAGAAAAAGTGATGTGGCTGAGCGGTGGTCAAGTCGCCCGATTGCGCCCGGTTGCCACCCGTACATCCCTGCCCTGTTCGTTAATGATCAACAGGAACAGCTTGGAATAGGGCCCGTCCGTCTATTAACGTTCGATAACGCAGCGCGGTCGTCACAGCCGTCGTCAGAGACGGCGCCGCGCGCGAGCGCCGAATTCCGCAAGGGAACCGGGGAACCACCTACATGGGGTGAATCGGACGCCTGCGTCTCGTGAGAGACGGAGGGGCCCGTAGGAGACCTTCCTGCTCCGAACCCGTCAGCTAACCCGGTAGGCGAGAAGGAAGGAAAGGAGTGCGCCCACGTGGCGTCCAACAAGCCTGCCCCTGAGGCCCCGTCACCCTTCAGTGCCGACACCTTCGGTGGCGAGGAGCGCACCTGGGAGGAATGGAACCCCACCGCGGAGTCCATCCGTCCCGTGCGCGGCAAGCACCGCGTGGCCAAGCAGCGTGGTCTCGCCCGTAGCTCCACCGTCCTCGGGGTCGGCGTCATAGCGGCTGTCGGTGCCGGCGGCATGGCCACCGCGCAGGACAAGGCGCCGGTCTCCATCTCTCTTCCCGATTCCATCGTGGACAACCTCCCCGACGCCAAGTCCCTTCCCGGCGTCGGGTCTTTGATGTCCGACGAGGCGGCGCCCGCCCCGGTCGCCGCCTCCGCGCCGCTCACCACCGCCGGCCTCACCACCGCCGAGGCCGAGCAGGGCACCGACGCGGGCGAGGCGCTGCGCGCCCGGATCCTCCAGCAGGCCGAACAGCAGCAGGCCAGCGCCGACGCCGAGGCCAGGGCAGCCGCCGAGAAGGCAGCGGCCGAGAGCGCCGCCGCCGAGGCCAAGAAGCAGCAGGACGAGGCCGAGGCCGAGGCCGCCGCGAAGAAGAAGGCGGCGAAGGAAGCGGCGGAGAAGAAGAAGGAGGCCGAGCGGCTCGCGAAGCTCGCCGCCAGCTTCTCCCTCCCCACCTTCTCGTACACGATCACCTCGACCTACGGTCAGTCCGGCGCGCTCTGGTCCTCGGGCCAGCACACCGGTCTCGACTTCGCCGGGTCGGCCGGCGCACCGCTCAAGGCCGTGCACAGCGGCACGATCACCTCGGCCGGCTACTCCGGCTCGTACGGCTACCGCACGGTCCTCGAACTCGAGGACGGCACGGAGGTCTGGTACGCCCACCAGTCCTCGATCGAGGTCTCCGTCGGCCAGAAGGTCACCACCGGCCAGACCATCGGCCGCATGGGCGACAGCGGCAACGTCACCGGCGTCCACCTCCACCTGGAGGTCCGCACCGCAGGCGGTTCCGCGATGGACCCGATGGCCTGGCTCAGCAGCAAGGGCCTGAACGTCTGACCACCCGGCCCCGCGGCTGACGCCCTTCGTCGCCGCCCCCCAACCCCGGCAGCCCTGACGCACACCCCCCGACGTCAGGGCTGCCGGTCTGTCCGGGGACGGTACGGTCCGGCGGGCGACGGAATACCGTCCCCGCCCCGGCCCGTTGAACCTCCACATGACTTCCCAGCGCACTCTCGGCACCTCCGACCTCCAGGTCTTCCCCCTCGCCCTCGGCGGCAACGTCTTCGGCTGGACGGCGGACGAGGACCAGTCCTTCGCCGTCCTGGACGCGTACGTCGCGGCCGGCGGCAACTTCATCGACACCGCCGACGCGTACTCCGCCTGGGTCGAGGGCAACGAGGGCGGTGAGTCGGAGACCGTCATCGGCAAGTGGCTCGCCTCCCGCTCCAACCGGTCCGACATCGTCGTCGCCACCAAGGTCGGCGCCCACCCCGACCACCGGGGCCTCTCCGCCGGCACCGTCAAGGGCGCGGCCGAGGCATCGCTGCGCCGCCTCGGCACCGACCACATCGACCTCTACTACACGCACTTCGACGACGAGACCGTCCCGGTCGAGGAGATCATCACCGCCCTCGACCAACTGGTGAAGGACGGCAAGGTGCGGCACATCGCCGCTTCCAACATCAGCCCCGAGCGCCTGCGGGCCTCCCTCGACTTCTCCGAGCGCGAGGGCCTCGCCCGGTACGTCGCGCTCCAGCCGCACTACAACCTGGTCTCCCGCGACACCTACGAGGGCGACCTCCAGGACACCGCGGCCCGCGCCGGCCTCGCCGCCGTCCCGTACTACGCGCTCGCCTCCGGCTTCCTCACCGGCAAGTACCGCCCCGGCACGGCCGTGGAGAGCGCCCGCTCCGCGACGGCGGGCGGCCACCTGGAGTCGGAGCAGGGCCGCAGGGTGCTGGCCGCCCTCGACCGGGTCGCCGGGGAACGGGAGGCCGAGATCGCCACGGTCGCCCTCGCCTGGCTCGCCGCACAGCCGACCGTCGCCGCCCCGATCGCCTCCGCCCGTACGGTCGAGCAGCTCCCCGCCCTCGTCGCGGTCGCCGACCTGCGGCTGACCGACGGCGAACTCGCCCTGCTCACCGAGGCGTCGGCCTGACGGAGCCGGACGGAGCCGGAGGCCACCGCCGGACGCCCCGGAGGCCGCCGTTCGCGGAGGCCGAAGCCGTGGTGGTGACTGCGGCTCCGGCTACGTCGGCGGGCGGCGGTGGCTGGGTGGTGCGCTGCCGTACGGCTGGGGCGGCGGGTAGGCGGCGGGGCCGTATCCCGGTGTGTGCCCGTGCGCCTGCCCGTATCCAGGCGTCTGCCCGGGGCTGTACCCGTACCCGTACCCGTTTCCGCTTCCGTACGGCGTCGGCGTGAGGTGGCCGCGGTGGGCGCCCGGGCGGGCCGTCAGGAGGGCCGCGTGGGTGAGGGCCGGGGCCGCGAACTCCCGGCGCTGCCAGAGGTGGTGCAGCAACTCCCGCTCCCGCGCGCCGAAGTCCGGGCCCACCGCGCCGTGGCGGGCCCGGCGGCGCAGCCCCGCCAGGGAGGTCGCGAACGACTCGTACTCCGCGACCGCGCGGGCCGCCGCCCGGCCCCGCGTCCGGTCCGGCTGCCAGTGACGGGCCAGGTCACGGGCCATGCCCCGGGCCCGCATGGAGGAGAGCGCCGACGGCTCGGCGGGGGTGAGCCAGCCGGCCGCCGCATAGGCGGGCAGCTCGGCCGCGAGGGCCCGCAGCTCCCGCTGGCGCGACCAGACCGCCAGCCAGGTCACCAGGCCGAACGCCGGGACCATGACGATCCCGTACACCGCGTAGAAGCCGTACGGGCCGAAGGCCGACGAACCGTTCCACAGGGCGTGCAGGCCCATCGCCAGGAGCAGTCCCAGCACCGGCAGGGCGAGCCGGCGGACCCGGTGGCGGCGGGCGCTGACGGCCGCGAAGCCGAAGCCGAGGCCGGTGAGGACCGTGAACAGGGGGTGCGCGAACGGCGACATCACGATCCGCACGAAGAACGTCCCGGCCGTCACCGAGGCGAACCCGGAGCTGCCCAGCTGCTGGTCCTCACCGAAGGCGTTGCCCAGATAGAGGATGTTCTCGGTGAACGCGAAACCCGTCGCGGTGAAGCCGGCGACGACGACGCCGTCCACCACCCCGCTGAACTCCCGTCTGCGGAACAGGAAGATCAGCAGCACGGCCGCCGCCTTCGCGCTCTCCTCGACCACGGGGGCGATCACCGTCGCCCCCAGGGTGTCGGCGCTCGCCGGATCGGCCGTCGCGGTGGCTATCCAGCGCGTCGCGAACGAGTTGGCGATGATCGCGACGAGCGCGGCGGCGCACGCGCCCCAGGCGAAGGAGAAGATCAGATTCCGCCAGGGGCCCGGCTCGACCCGGTCCAGCCAGCGGAACGCCGCCATCAGCAGCGGGACCGGCAGCACCGCCAGACCGAGACCGACCAGGAACCCCTCCGGGCCGGTCTGTTCGCGGACGAGGGCGAGGATCACCAGACCGCACAGCACGAGCGCCACGATCACGGCCCCGGCGCGGAACACCTTGCTGCGCCACACCATGCCGACGCGGCGCGGCCGATAGCGCGCTCGGCCGCGCTCCGGCGCGGCGCCCAGGACCTCGTCGAGCCGCTGCTCATGGAGGACCGGGACGGCGGGGCGCGCCTGCTGATGCTGCACGGAGGGGTCGGACACCTCTCGACCCTAACGAGGAGCACCGACACCCGGCGACGGCGCATCCGGCCAGGACGTGGCCGCACACGGTCTGTCAGACGCGGGCGAACAGGAGGTCCAGACGCGGGCGAACAGCAGGTCGTGTCAGACGCGGGTGAACAGCAGGTCGTGGACGACGTGCCCCTTGTCCAGACCCTGTCCCTCGAAGCGGGTGAGCGGCCGGAACGCGGGGCGCGGGGCGTATCCGCCGTCGGCCGCGGTGTTCGCGAAGCGGGGGTGCGCGGTGAGCACCTCCAGCATCTGCTCGGCGTACGGCTCCCAGTCGGTGGCGCAGTGGACGATGGCGCCGGGCTTCAGCACCGGGGCCACCAGGTCCAGGAACTCGGGCTGGATCAGGCGCCGCTTGTGGTGCCGGGCCTTGGGCCAGGGGTCGGGGAAGTAGACCCGCAGGCCGTCGAGCGACTCGGGGGCCAGCATCTCGCGCAGCAGGATGACCGCGTCGCCGTTGGCCACCCGTACGTTGGACGAGCCGGCCTTGTCCGCGAGGCCCAGCAGATTGCCCTGGCCGGGGGTGTGGACGTCGACCGCGAGGATGCCGGTGCCCGGGTCGTCGGCCGCCATCTGCGCGGTGGCCTCGCCCATGCCGAAGCCGATCTCCAGGACGACGGGCAGACCGTCGAACATGTCGGCCAGGTCCAGGACGCGCTGCCCGTCGATGTCCAGGCCCCACTTCGGCCACAGCCGCTCCAGGGCGTCCTGCTGGCCGGTCGTGACGCGGCTGCGGCGCGGCTGGAAGCTGCGGATCCGGCGCTCGTGGTGGGAACCGGCGGGGTCGGCGGCGGGACCGCCGGGGAAGCGGGGCTCCTGGCGCAGCCGACGCGCGCGCTCGAAGGAGGCGGCCCGCAGCGCGGCGGCTTCGTCGGCCGTGACATCGGTCGCGGCGTCGGCGAGCGCGTCGGCCGCGGTGGAGCCGGCTGCGGTGGAGCCGGCCCGCGTGGGGTCGGTCGGCACGGTGCCGGCGGGCGCCGTGTCGGGCGCGTCGTCGTCGGGCGCGTCGGCGGGGGCGGGGTTCAAGGGCTGCTCAGACACAATGACCGGATTCTACGGCGGGCGGCTTCCACCCCGATCCCTGAGCCCGGCGCAGGGCGAGCCGTGCCACCTCCCGGCCGATGGGCAGGCACGCCGTCGCGGCGGGCGACGGGGCGTTGAGCACATGCACGGTGTGCGGGGCCTCGCGGATCAGGAAGTCGTCGACCAGCGTGCCGTCCTTCAGCACCGCCTGGGCGCGGACCCCGGCGGGCGACGGGCGCAGGTCGTCCTCGGTGACGGCGGGCAGCAGCCGCTGGACGGCCCGGGTGAAGGCGGACCGGGACAGCGAGCGGTGCACCTCGCCCGCCCCGTACCGCCAGTGTCTGCGGGCGATGTGCCAGGTGCCGGGCCAGCTCAGCGTGGACAGCAGTTCGGCGGGGCGGACCCGGGGCCAGGTGTATCCCTCACGGGACAGGGCGGGGACCGCGTTCGGCCCGACGTGGACGGAGCCGTCGAAGCCCCGGGTGAGGTGGACGCCGAGGAAGGGGAACGCCGGGTCCGGCACCGGGTAGACCAGGCCGCGCACCAGTTCGGGGCGGGCCAGCGCGTAGTACTCGCCGCGGAACGGCACGATCCGCACCCCAGGGTCGTCCCCGGCGAGAGCGGCCACCCGGTCGCTGTGGAGGCCCGCGCAGTTGACCAGCACCCTGGCCCGGACGACCGTGCCGTCCGCCGTGCGCACCGCGACGCCCCAGGGGCGCCGGTCTATCGCGGTGACCTCCGCGCCGTACCGCACGATGGAGCCGGCGGCGGTGACCTCGGCGGCGAAGCGGCGGGCGACGGCCGGGAAGTCGCAGACGCCCGTCGTGCCGACCCGGATCGCCGCGAGTCCCCGGACCTCCGGCTCGTACTCCGCGATCTGGGCGGGGCCCAGCTCCCGCACGGGCAGTCCGTGCTCGCGGCCGCGCTGCACCAGGCCGTGCAGCCGGGGCAGCTCGGAGCGCTCGGTGGCGACGATCAGCTTGCCGGTGGTGGCGTGGGCGATGGAGTGCTCGGCGCAGAAGTCCGCCAGCTCGGCGGAGCCGCGCAGCGCGTACCGGGCCTTGAGTGAACCGGGGCGGTAGTAGATGCCGCTGTGGATAACACCGCTGTTGCGGCCGGTCTGGTGGCGGGCGGGGCCGCGCTCCTTCTCCAGGACCGTCACTCTGGTGCCCGGCGCGGACCGCAGCAGCGCGTACGCGGTCGACAGACCGACGATCCCGCCGCCGATCACCAGCACATCGCAGTCGTACGCCGCGTGCGTCATCATCACGCCACCTCCCACCCCGATAGTGCACTGACCCACTGACAACCGGCTCAAACCCCGGCCGGGCAGGGCGTGGCGCACACTCCGCCCGGCGGGCCCCGGGAGCGGGTCCCGCCGGGCGGCCTCCGTCGCCCGGCTCAGCGCAGCTCAACCCAGGCCGGCCCGGCCCGGCGGCTCGGCCCGGCCCGGCGGCTCGGCCCGGCCCGGCGGCTCGGCCCGGCCCGGCGGCTCCGCCCGGCCCGGCGGCTCGGCCCTGCTCAGCCCGGGGTGACCAGCAGCGGGCGGGCCCGTTCCCGCAGCTCGGCGACCCGGGGCTCGTCCCCGTACGGCTCCAGGCGGTGGAGCAGATCGCGCACATACTCCGTGGTGCGGGCCGAGGAGATCCGGCCGGCGACCTCCACCGCCCGGGTGCCCGCCGCGCAGGCCGCGTCCAGATTGCCCGACTCCAGCTCGGCGACGGCGGAGACGACGAGCCGCAGCCCGTGGCTGCGGACGAACTCCTCGGTCGGCCGGGACAGCGCCTGCTCGGTGAAGCGCCGCACCTGCCGGGGCGCCTTCAGGTCGCGGTAGCACTCGGCGGCGTCGGCGGCGAACCGGTCGTAGCCGTAGAAGCCGAGCCAGGGCGGATCGGAGTCGCCCGCCCGGGACCGCTCCAGCCAGCTCTCCGCGCCCTTGAGCGCGGCCCCCGCGGCCGCCGCGTCGCCGGCCTTCGCATGGGCACGGGCCTCCACCAGCCGGAAGAAGCTCATCGTCCGGGCGGTGGCGAGACCGCGGTTGCGCTCGACGGCGGCCTGGGCGAGGTCGACTCCCTCGTCGGCGAAGCCCCGGTAGGTCGCCTGGAGGGACATCGAGGCGAGGACATAGCCGCCGAGCGGGACGTCCGCGGCGGCCCGGGCCAGGCGCAGGGCCTGGATGTAGTAGCGCTGGGCGGCCTCCTGCTGGCCG
Organism: Streptomyces sp. MGP-P1; assembly: GCF_057766565.1. Taxonomy (NCBI): domain Bacteria; kingdom Bacillati; phylum Actinomycetota; class Actinomycetes; order Kitasatosporales; family Streptomycetaceae; genus Streptomyces; species Streptomyces sp. MGP-P1. Next base: position 1,305,317 of record NZ_JBYMEM010000005.1, read on the forward strand.
GTGTCGAAGGCCATCCAGCCGGCCAGCCGGGTCAGCTCGGCGGACGCGCCGAACAAGGCCCGTCCGACCTCGTCGGTGTACGAGCCGAGGAGCAGTGGTGCGGCGTCGACGCGCAAGCACTCGGGAACCATGGAGGAGCGCCAGTCGCCCCCGCCGTACTTGGAGTCCCAGCGCCGGGCGTCCTGCGCCGCCTCGCGCAGCTTCGACACATCGCTGTGCCCGACCCGCAGCGGTGAGGCGTCCGCCACGGCCTCCGGGCCGGGCTGGAGCGGGACGGAGCCCGCCGCGCCGGGTACGGAGCCGCCGGTGTGGAGGATCTGTGCGCCCCGGGCGTCCGGCGCGGCTCCCGGCCCCCGGGCGCCGGCCCCGCCCGGGCTCCCCGATCCGCCGCCGCGCGCCCCGAGAACGGCGGCCTGCGCCGCCGTCGGGTCCCGGGCCACCGACGGATCGGCGGGGGTTATCAGCCAGCGCGAGGCGGGCGTCGCGTAGGCGCTCACGGAGAACGATCCCGCCAGGGACTGCCAGATCCCGCCGCCGCCCCGCCGCCCGGCCAGATCCAACCGGTACAGCTCGGTCGCCGACCGGACCGCCTCGCCCACGTCCCGGGGGAAGGCCAGGCCGACCTCCGGGGCCGGGTCCGCGTCGGCGAGACCGATCTCGTGCAGCGGGACCGGCCGGCCGAGCTTGGCCCCGATCGCCGCGGCGATGAGATGCGGCGCAGCGCCCTGCGGCACCATTCCCTTGGCGACCCACCGGGCCACCGAGGTCTTGTCGTAGCGAAGTGTCAGACCGCGCTGTGCTCCGAGGTCGTTGACCCGCCGGGCGAGCCCGGCGTTACTGATTCCCGCGAGGGCGAGAACCGTGCCGAGCTTCTCGTTCGGCCCGCGTTGCTCCCTGGACATGCGCCACCCCTCGACACACAGACAGCCGCCGCGTCACCGAGGACGGCGCGCGGCATTCGTACCGGTGCCTCCCCAGGTTCGAACCTCCGTACTCCGCCTGCACACGCATGTGGCCGAGCCCCGAGGAATATGCCCCCCTGCTGAGAACACCAGTAAACACAGCGTAGTTCTCCCTATCCCTACCGTTAAGGGGCAGACGTCCGGATGGCGGGATTGTTGTCCGTGCGGGCGGTCCGGGCCGCCCGGGCGGCGGCGCGCGGGCCGGGGTGCGGCGTGCTCCCGGCGTGTGGCCGTGCGCCCGGCCGTGCGCTCTGGCCCGGCGATCGCCGGAACGCTTGTCTGGGACCTGCGTGGGTCGGCCTGCTGCACTGGACTCAGTGGGCTGGGGGAAACCGCCGCTCCATTCCCCGCGGGCGGTGGACCGGTCCGGGAGGTGAGGCCCACCTCCCGGACTGTGCGTGGAAGGGTCCGCCGGGGGGCGCGGCACGACATGCGCGCAGGGTGGCGCTTCGAGAGAATGGCCGAATAGCGACGGTCCGGTGAGGGTCTGGCCAACGGTCCGACTATGGCCGGATATCGGCGCTGTTTCCGGGCGGCGCCGGCCCCTCCCCCTCCGCGGGGGCGGGCCGGGGCGGCGCGGAGACCGGACGGCCCCGCCTCCGCAACTCCCGGAACCCGCAATTCCGTTGCTGTCGTCGCGGTGAAGACCGCGCCGGGCCTTTGCCAGGGGCGCATGCTCTTCCGGTGTGCGCCGCCCGTACACCCTCTCCTGCGGCATTGTCGTGGCAGCATGTCCCGCAGCGGCGTTTCGCTCGTCAAGTGCGCCGTTTGTCCACAGCCTGTGGAGGCGGCGATGCGTTGGTTGGTGGGATGGAGCAGTATCGCCGCGAGCTTCGGCACCGTCGGCGCCGTCGGAAGCGGCGGAGAGGGGCGCACGGTTCACCCCGTGGGCTCCCAACTCCTGTGGGGAGACCCGGATCCGCTCTGGGCGGTCGGCGACTGGCGGCCCGACGAGATCCGCGTCATCGGCGTCGCGACCCCCGAAGGGGCGCCCACCGCCCGCCTCGCGGTCCTCGGCTGCTGCGGAGCCACCGACGAGCAGCTGCGCGTCGGGCTGCTCGCCGCACGCGGCGGCGCGATGCGCCATCTCACCGCCTGGCCCGGCAGTTACACCGCCGTCGTGCAGATCGGCCGCCGCGTCACCGTCGCGGGCGACCTGGCCGGAGCCCGGCCCGTCTTCCACACCCCCTGGGCCAACGGCACCGCCTTCGCCACCGCCGCCCTGCCGCTCGCCGACCTCATCGAGGCCCAGCTCGACATCGGGCACCTCGCCGCCCTGCTCGCCTGCCCGGAGACCCCCGAGGCCCTCGGCGACGGCACGCCCTACGTGGGCGTGAAGCGGGTCCCGCCGGGCCACGCGCTCATCCTGCGGGAGGGCTCGCGGGAGATCACCGGATACGAGGCCGTCGCCTCGCTCGCCGTCGCCGCACCCCAGGCCGACCCGGTGCACGCCGTGGAGGGCGTACGGGACGCGCTCGTCGAAGCGGTACGCGCCCGGCTCACGGCCCCGCGCCACGCGCCGGAATCCCAGCCGCCGGACCCGGGGCCCGTCCCCGGCATGGGCCCCGCCGACCGGCGCGCGGCCCGGGGCGGACCCGTGGCGGGCATCGGCGCCGACCTCTCCGGAGGCAGCGCCTCCGCCACCCTCGCCCTGCTCGCCTCCGGACTGCCCGGGCTCCCCGGCACCCTCCTCGGCCACGGCACCGGCGCGGGGGAGCGGCTGCTCGCCGTCACCTTCAACGACCTCACCACCCGCGGCGACGAGGACGAGCTGGAGCGGGCCCGCGCCATCGCCGCCAACCCGCGCCTGCACCACGTCGTCGTCGCAGCGGGCGAAGAGGCCCTGCCGTACGCCTCGTTGGAGGTCGGCGCGCTCACCGACGAACCGGCCCCCTCGCTCGTCCTCGCCGAACGTCACCGCCGCCGGCTCTCCGCGGGCAGCGCCGACCACCTCGTCGGGCACGGGGCCCGACAGGTCCTGGACGCCCACCCGGCCCGTCTCGCCGACCTCCTGATGGACCGGCGCAGACGCCATCTGCTGCGGCCCGTCGCCGCCCTCACCAAGGCCGAAGGCCCCACGGCACACTCCCTGTTCGTCCCGCTGACCGTCTACCGCGCCGCCCGCCGCCTGGCCCGTACGTCCTACCGCACCGGCCTGGAGTCCGCCGCCGGACTTCTCCCCGACGCCAACCGTCACGCCCCCGACCTCGCCACGCCCGCCGACGCCTCGCTCGCCGCCCTCGCCTGGTCGCGCCCGGGGCCGGCGGCGCGCTGGTTGACCGGGGAGGCGCTGGCCGAAGTATCGGTTCGGCTCCAGGAGGCGGCGATCCGGCCCGCCTCCGTGCAGCGCCCGGGGGAGGCCCGGGCCCGCGCCGCCCTCGCCCGGGGAGCCGCGGACCACCGGATCCTGGAACAGGCCGCGGAGATCCGCAGCCAGCGGCTGCACGCCCCGTTCCTCGACAACCAGGTCGTGCGGGCGGCCCGCGCCCTGCCCGAGTCGCTGCGCGTCCAGCCCGGCGCACGGGCCGCGATCCTGCGCCGGGTGCTCGGCGGGGCGGGCATCCACGATCTGCCGCCGGGCTGGGGCACGCCCTCCCAGGCCAACTCCACCGCCGTCACCCGCACCGGCCTGCGCATCGCGCTGCCGGAGCTGATGGCCCTCTTCGACGCCCCGCTGCTGGCCGACGCGGGCCTGGTCGAGGCCAGGGTGGTCCGCAAGGCCCTGCGCGCCGCCTCCGAGGGCGAGCCGCTGCCCCTGGACGGCCTGGCGGACCTGGCCTCCACCGAACTGTGGCTGCGCCGTCTGGTGACCCGGCGCGGCACCTGCTGGACGGGCACCGCCGCTCCGCGCCAGCGCGCGGTCGCGGGCGGAGTGGCCCCCGCCCGGCGCACGCTCCAGCCCTGACCGGAACAGGCCCCTTCCCTGGCCGGAAAGCGACGCGGGAGAGGGACGCCGGGAAAGCGACGACGCTGGGAAGCGGCGCAGGGAAAGCGACGACGCCGGGAAGCGATGCAGGGAAAGCGACGCCGCAGCGCCCGGCCGGGGCGTGCGTTCGGTTCAGGCGCAGCTGATCCGGGACTCCGCCCAGTCGGCCAGAGCCACCCCGCCGAACGGCGTCTCCGGCTCCACCACGAGGCGGATCGAGGACTGGCCGGCGATGCTCACGCTCACCGGAACGGCCCGAGCGCCGCCCTCCATCACCGGGGAGCGCCACAGCCGGGACCCGTCCCCGTCGAACACGGAGAAGCGCACCGCGCCGAGCCCCATGGTCAGGTCGTCCACGCCGACCATGGCCTCGTAGCGCGTGCAGGGCCGGTTCAGCCGGATGGTCACCGAGGAGCGGGCGTGGACGGTCACCCCGTGCGCGTAACGGGTGGAGGCGATGGACACGTCCGAACGCTGCCAGATCCAACTGCTCTGCCCCAGCACCACCTCCGGCTCGCTCCGGTCGCCGAACACGGAGTACGCCAGCTCGCTGACCTGGTACACCTCCGGGGCGGGCGGGGGCGGCGTGGGTTTCGGCGGCTTCGGCGCCGGCTTCCGGGACGGCGGCGGGGGCGCGGGCTTCGGCGGCGGCTCGGGGGACGGCGTGGGGCGCGGCGTCGGCTTCGGTGCCGGCTCGGACGGGCCCGGGGTCGGGGCCGGGGGCAGGGGCGCGGGCGGCGCGGGCGCGGGTGGCGCGGGGGCGACCGGAGGCTTCGGCTTCGGCTTCGGGGACGGTGGGGGAGGCGGCGTGGGCACGGCGGGTGCCACGACCGGCGGTTTCGCGACCGGCTTGGGCTCCGGCTTCGGCCGCTCGTCGCCGACGAGCGCCCACACCAGACCGGCCGCGGCGGCCACCGCCACGGCGGCGGCGATCCCCGCCTTGGCGGGTGCGCCGAGCCCCTCGGAGGCCGCGGCGCCCCCGGCGGCCCCACCGGCGGAACCGGACCCGGTGGCCGCCGCGGCGGCTCCCGCTCCGGCGGTCCCGGCCGCGCCGCCGGCCACGACGCCCGCGGCCTTGAGCGCGTACCCGGCGGCGAACCATCCGATGACCGCGACGGGCAGCAGCGCCGGAATCCCGGCGTTCACATGGTCCAACTCGCCTGCGACGACGCGGCACTTGGAGCAGGTGTCGAGGTGCTTGCGCAGTCCGCGCTCGGCCCGGGTCCGCAGTCCGCCCCGGGCGTGGGCGCCCAGCCGGTCGGCGTACTGCGCGCAGTCCCCACCGGTGGTGAGCGCCCGGCTGACGTGGGCCTGGAGGTAGGCCTGCTTGAGCCCTTCGCGGGCTCGGCTCGCCAGGACGGCGGTGGCGTTGGCGGTGAGGCCGAACAGCGGGGCGATCTCGCTCGGCGACTCCTCCTCCACCGTGGTGTGCCACAGGACCGCCTGCCAGCGCTCCGGGAGGCTCCGGAACGCCTGCATGGCCATCGTCTGCTCGGCCTCGTGCATCGCGAGGACGTCGGCGCCGAGGTCGAGGGTGTCGTCGTCAAAGAGCTCGGAGGAACGGGAGGCCTGGGCGGCGAACACCGCGAAGTCGTCGACCAGATGCTCACGCTTCGCGCTCTTCGTCCAGGCGGCGGCGACATGGCGGACGGCGGTCATCAGATAGGCGCGGACCGCCTCCGTCGGCCCTTTTCCGCCCCGTACGGCCTGGAGCGTGCGGGCGAACACCTCGGCCGTCAGGTCGTCGGCGGTGTGCGCGTCCCGGCAGCAGCTGCGGGCGTAGCGCAGGACGGCGGCCGCATGCCGCCGGAACAGCTCCTCGTAGGCCTGGTCGTCGCCGCCGCGCATGTCCTCGATCAACCGGGCGTCGGACAGGCCGACTTCGGGGGCCCCACCGCGACCCGCGCGCTGCTGCGGAACCGCGTGGGCGCCGGCCGTGCCGGAGGCGTCCTCCTCGGCGGCGGCGGGCCACGGCCCGGGCAGTACGGTGCCGCCCTCGACCGACTCGTCCGACGAGCCGCGCACGGCCTGGGCCGGCACCTGGCCGACGGACAGCCCGTCCGCTTTCGTGTCCTTTTCGGCCGCTGCGATCTCGCCGAGCGGCTCTTCCTGCTGCTCGTTACCGCTCATCGCGGAAGCCCCCGTATACACCCTCGGACTCGAATACCGGCCAAGACTGCCACATGGCTCAATCGCGCTGGCGTCTCAGCCAGGCCAACCACTCATCCGGGGCGTTTTCTCGAATGCGAGTACTAGAGGCCCTGCTTTCGGGGAATGGTTCTCCGCCGATTCGTCCCCCGAACCCGCTCAGCGACCCCTGACCGGCCGCGTACCCGCCCGCCCGTGCCCGCCCGCCTCGCCCGGCACGCGGGCGGAGCGGACGGAACAGTCGAGCGGGGACGACCGATACTCAGGACGACCGTCGCTCGGGACGACCGATGCAGAACGCGCGGGGCCGCGGGCCGGGCGGCCGGACGTCACGCCGGGCGCGACCTCAGACCCTCCAGCAGGATGTCCAGCAACCGGGCCGAAGCCGCGGCCTGCTGAGCGGCGTCCGGCAGCGAAGGAGCCGCCGTGGCGATGACCAGCAGCACATCGGCCACCGTCACGTCCCGGCGCAGCTCACCGGATTCCCTCGCCCGGTCGACCAGCCGCCCCACGACCTCCAGCAGCTCGACCGCGCCGGTGTCCTCACCGAGGCCGTCGAACCCGTCCGTGCCCCCGGAGCGCCGGCCGACGACGCGGAAGTCGTCCTGGCCCACCCCCTGACGCTGCTGCGGAACACGGGCCTCGTCCACCGCGCCCGCAGCCGACGCCGCCCCGGAAGCCGCCGGCACGCCCGGCTCCTCCCCGTCGACCCCGACCCGCAGCACGTGCGGCGGCAGCAGCCTGCCGGCGCCCGACGCCACGGACGTACGCAGAAAGCGGGAGAGCGCCGACCAGGGCTTCTCCTCCTGCCCCAGCGCCGTACGCGCCTGCTCGGTCAGCCGGGAGGTCTCCTCCTCGGCTATCCGGCGCACCAGCACGTCCTTGCTCGGGAACCGCCGGTAGACGGTGCCCACGCCGACGCGCGCGCGACGCGCCACGTCCTCCATCGGAGCGCCGTAACCCAGCTCCCCGAACACCTCGCGAGCCGCCCGCAGCACATGCTCCAGATTCCGCTGCGCGTCGACGCGCAGCGGAGCCGAGCGCGGCGTCCCCGCGGCCCCCGCCGCTCCCATCGTCGCCGTTGTCGACGTCGTCGCCCCGCTCGGGGCGTGCCCCGCAGCGGCCGAACCCATCGCCGCGGCACTCACCGCCGCAGCGGAACGAACGGCGTCCGCCGAGCTCATGACGCCGAGCGCGCCCACGGAGCCGAGGCGTCCTTGGTCCTCGGACGCGCGAGAGAGCGCAGTCTGGCCATGCTTATCCTGAATATGCATAACTTCCCCCGGTTATGACGTCTCCCCCCGGAGACTTCCCGCCGTTTTGGTCGGGGAGCGGAGCACAACGAAATCCGCACCCGACACCCCGACGGGTTACGAACATAGTTGAGCCTGCGTCAATTCAGAAGGGGGTAGTTCCGCATGGAGCGCCCCCCGATCGGACCAAGATCCGATCCACACCGGGACATCACCCCTCCACCTACCCCGTGCGCACTGCCTGACCTGCGCGGCTGTCCTCCCTCACCGACCACGCACCCCCGGTGCCGTCGAGGAACCTCCGGTCACACAATTTGCCGGGCCTGTGGACAAACCACCGACTCCGTTGCGTCATGGGGTGGTGATGGCTCCAGATTCCCGGGGGACGACCCCCGGCACCCGGCCAGGTGTGCGCATTCTCGTCGTCGGCGGTGGCTACGTCGGGATGTACACAGCGCTGCGTCTCCAACGGAAGTTGAAGCAGAGACTGAGGAGCGGCGAGGCCGAGATCGTGGTCGTCACGCCCGAGCCGTACATGACCTACCAGCCCTTCCTCCCCGAAGCGGCGGCCGGCTCGATCTCGCCGCGCCATGTGGTCGTGCCGCTGCGCCGCGTCCTGAAGGACTGCACGATCGTCATCGGCGAGGCCCAGCGCGTCGATCACGCCAAGCGGACCGCGACCGTCACCACCCTCGCCACCGGTGAGGACGGCACCGGAGCGCTGGAGATCGGGTACGACGAGATCGTCATCGCCCCCGGATCCGTCTCGCGCACCCTGCCCGTCCCCGGCCTGGCCGAATTCGGCATCGGTTTCAAGACCGTCGAGGAGGCCATCGGGCTGCGCAACCACGTCATCGAGCAGATGGACATCGCCTCCGCGACCCGCGACCCCGCGATCCGCGACGCCGCTCTCACCTTCGTCTTCGTCGGCGGTGGCTACGCGGGCGTGGAGGCGCTGGCCGAACTGGAGGACATGGCCCGCTACACGGCGCGGTACTACCACAACATCAAGCCGGCCGACCTGAGATGGATCCTGGTCGAGGCCTCGGGGCGGATCCTCCCCGAGGTCGGCGAGACCATGGGCACGTACGCCCTCGGGGAGCTGCGCGGCCGGAACATCGACGTACGCCTCGAAACCCGCCTCGACACCTGCGAGGACCGCGTCGCCGTCCTCAGCGACGGATCCCGCTTCCCCACCCGCACCCTCGTGTGGACCGCGGGGGTCAAACCGGCCCCGCTGCTGGCCGCCACCGACCTGCCCCTCACCGAACGCGGCCGGCTCCGCTGCACCGCCACCCTCGCCGTCGAGGACATGCCGCACGCCTGGGCGGCCGGCGACGCCGCGGCCGTACCCGACCTGACCGCGTCCGAACCGGGGCGCGAGACCGCCCCCAACGCCCAGCACGCGGTGCGCCAGGCGAAGGTCCTCGCCGACAACGTCCTCGCGTCGATCGACGGCCGGCCGCTCGAGGAGTACCGGCACGCGTACGTCGGATCGGTCGCCTCCCTCGGCCTGCACAAGGGCGTCGCCCACGTCTACGGCCGCAAGCTCAAGGGCTACCCCGCCTGGCTGATGCACCGTGCGTACCACCTCAGCCGGGTCCCGACGTTCAACCGGAAGGCGCGCGTCCTTGCCGAATGGACCCTGTCCGGACTCTTCAAACGCGAGATCGTCTCCCTCGGTTCGCTGGAGCACCCCCGCGCCGAGTTCGAACTCGCGGCGGGCGGCGGCTCCGGCGCCCCGGGCGGTCTCCCGGGCCCCGGCCGCCCGAAGGGGCCCGGAGAACCGCCGGACGACCGCCGGGCGGACGACCCCCGGACGGGCAGCTGACGGACAGCCGACAGGACGGCCCCCGCGCGGCCCCGCCGGAACAGCCGACGAAGGCTCGGGCCGCACCTCGGGCCGATGCCGGCACCGGACCGATCGAGGGTCGGAACGGCGACAGGGCGACGACTGTCAGTACGGTCGGTCACACTGGACGTGTGACCATAGGTGGGCCCACACCTGCACAGAGTGACCCGGTCGGCAGTGACCAACAGTGACCAGCAGCGACGCACCACCAGAACGACGAGGCCCGGCTGCGCCTGCCCGGGGGTATGGCCCCCGGTGCTCCCGAACACGGCAGAAGAAGCAGCCCGCCCGAGCGGACCAGACCGACACACGAGGCCAGAAATACCGTGAACTTCACGCGTTGGAGCGCCCGCCTTCCCGGAACGCAGCGCCGAGCCGCCGCACGGGACGACCGTAGTTCCGTGCCGGCGGCCCGAGCCGAGTACGCCCGGGCGGACGGCTCGCCCGCCCCGCCGGACGACGCCTCCCCGGCGCCTTCCGGCCCCGCCTCGACGGAGGCCCTCCCCGGGCCCGCCCTCGACGACCTCTCCGCCCGCGAGATCCTCGGCCGGCTGCCCGCCCCCGTCGCCCTGCTGCACGGACCGGACCACCGCATCGCCTACGTCAACGACGCCTACGAGGCCGCGTTCGGCCCCCGCCCGTGCGGCGTTCCCGCGGCCGAGGCCATGCCCGAGCTCGCCCAGCTCAGCGTGGTCCCGCTGCTCGACCAGGTCCTGCGCAGCGGCACCGCCCGTACGGTCAAGTCCCGCAGGACCGCCGAGGGCGGTTCGTACACCGTGACCTGCACCCCCGTCGCCGCCTGGGGCAACGCGGAGGACGAAGGAGACACGGGAAGCAAGGAAGACAAGGAAGACAAGGCGGAGAAGGCGGCGAAGGAAGGCGACAAGCGCGACGGCCGGGCCGACGGCAGGGGAGAGGGCGGCGTCCTCGTGTACGCCGCCGACGTCACCGACCACGCCGAAGCCGCCGAACGTCTGCGCACCAGCGAGCGCCGCCACCGCGAAACGGCCGTCACCCTCCAGCGCTCCCTGCTTCCGCAGGAGCTGGAACAGCCCGACGACCTCCGCATCGCCGCCACCTACCAGCCCGGCGGAACCGACGCCGCGGTGGGCGGCGACTGGTACGACGTCATCACCCTCGGCGCGGGCCGCACCGCCCTGGTCATCGGCGACGTGATGGGCCGAGGGGTGAGGGCCGCAGCCGTGATGGGCCAGCTCCGCACCGCCGTCCGTGCCTACGCCCGGCTCGATCTCCCGCCTCACGAGGTGATCCAGCTGCTGGACGGCCTCGCCGCCGAGATCGACGCCAGCCAGATCGCGACCTGCGTCTACGCCGTCCACGATCCGAACGAGGGGCAGCTCGTCTACGCCTCCGCCGGACACCTCCCGATCCTCGTCCGCGACGAGGACGGCACCGTCCACCGCGCCGCCGACCCCACCGGCCCCCCGCTCGGCACCGGTGGCTGGATCCACACCTCCGGCACCATCGCGCTGCCGCCCGGCTCCACCGCGGTCCTCTACACGGACGGCCTGGTCGAGCGGCGCAGCGAGGACATCGACGAGGGCGTCGCCTCACTGGCCCGCGCCCTCTCCGGCGCCAAGGGATCACCGCAAGTGGTCTGCGACCGGCTGATCCGCTCCCTCGGCGTGACCGCCGAGCACGACGACGACGTGGCGGTCCTGGTGGTCCAGCACCCCGCCCGCACGGGATCGAACGCGGAGCTGTTCCACAACGCCGCGCTCGATCTCCTCGGCGGCATCGAGGCCGCCCCGCGCGCCCGCGCCTTCGCCACCGGGGTCCTGACCTCCTGGCGCTTCCCCGTCGAGCTCCGCGACCTGGGCGTCCTCGCCACCAGCGAACTGGTCGCGAACTCCCTCCAGCACGGCACCCCGCCGATGCGCCTGGGACTGCGCCGTACGGACCGCCGACTGATCATCGAGGTCACCGACGGCGACGACCACCTGCCGCGCCGCCGCCAGGCCGAACCTGCGGACGAGGCGGGGCGCGGCATCTCGATCATCGCCTCGATCGCCACCTCGTGGGGCAGTCGGCGTACACCGGGTGGCGGCAAGGCGGTCTGGTGCGAGTTCGCCCTGCCGCGGTGAGCGGATCGCCCCTTCAGTGACCGGCGGGCGCGGACACCGCCGCGGAAACCGACAGCGACCCGGATCCGGAGCTGGCGGACCCGGGCCCGGTAGGAGCGGATCCGGAGGGAGCGGCTCCGGTGGCAGCGGTCTCCGCAGCGGCTCCGCCCTCGGGCAGTGACACCGCCACCACCCGCGACGGGACGCCTGCGAGCGACGGCTGGTCCTGTACGGGGGTGAGCCGACGGCCCAGCCGCAGGGCGAGCCAGGTGATGCCCAGCGAGAACAGCACGAACGTCACGATGTACGGGCCGTGCAGCGACGCCCCCATCGGCCCGCCGACGGCCGGACCGACCGCGAGCGCGAGCTGCTTGCACAGGGCGAACGCCGAGTTGTACTGCCCGACCATCGACTCCGGCGCCAGATCGGCGACCAGCGGGGCGACGGTCGGCGAGAGCATCGCCTCACCCAGCCCGAACAGCGCGTACGTCGAGATGAACGCGGCCGTCGCCATGGTCTGGCTGCCGTGGCCCAGCCCCGCGTACCCCGCCACGATCCAGGCGAACGCCCAGATCAGGCCGACCGCGGCGATGACCCGGCTGCGCCGCCGCCGCTCCACCAGCCGCAGCACGACGAACTGCGCCACGACGATGACCGCGGTGTTGGCGGCCAGCGCGAAACCGAGAGTGGAGGGCTCGATCCCGGCGGCCTCCGTGCCGTACGCGGCCAGGCCGGACTCGAACTGCCCGTAGCAGGCGAAGAACAGGACGAACCCCAGCACGCACAGCTGCACCATGGCCCGGTGCGAGAGCAGCGTCCGCAGCCCGCCCTTCGCCGCGAACCCGTCCGCCGGGCGGGCCCCGCCGAGCGAGGCCGGACGGGGCATCCGCACGGTCGTCACCACGACGCCGAGCACCACGAACATCACGGCCTCGATCAGGAACAGCATCGTGAAGCTCGCCGGACGGTCCACGTCCACCAGCTGCCCGCCGACGAGCCCGCCGAGGCCGAGCCCCAGGTTCTGCAGGAAGAACTGCGTGGCGAAGGCGCGCGTACGGGTGGCGGCGCTGGAGCACCACACGAGCATCGTGGCGAGGGCCGGCTGCATGACGGCGGTGCCCGCGCCCAGGACAGCGGCGGACAGCACGGCGGCCGGAACACTGCTCGCGAACCCCAGGGCCGCCGCGCCCACGGACGCCAGAACGGAGGCCACCGCCAGCACGGGCAACGGGCCCCGCCGGTCGATGGCCCGCCCGGTGAACGGCAGGACGGCCAGCGCTGCCATCGCGAAGGCTGCCAGGACGACCCCCGCCGTCCCGGCGCCCAGATCCCGCACCTGCGCCACGTAGACGTACAGATACGGGACGGTGAACCCGAGCCCGAACGCGCTCAGCGCGCTGCCCAGCTGGATCCGCCGCAGCGCTGCGCCCATCTCCCTGGTCACACTCACCTACCTCAAGAACTCGAAGGCCTCGATCGCGGAGCGTCGAGACCTGGCACGAAGAAATCAGACTCGAAGACTTTAGCATTAAATTTAGAAGCTGAAAACTACAGAGTGAAGGACTTCAGGGGATGGGGGCGTGCCATACTGCCCGCCATGTCTGAGAGCACCGAGGAGCCCGGCCCCAGCGAGCCGAGCCTCGACGAACAGATCGCCGCCTACCAGCGCGAGTTCCGCGACCTCGACCCGCAGGTCGAACAGGTCGTCTCCGCACTGGGCCGACTGAACCGCCGGATGAATGTCGCGTACGGGAGGCAAGTCGCCGCGCTCGGCATCAGCAACGCCGAGTGGGAGGTCCTCAAGACCTTGGTCCTGGCCGGCGCTCCTTACCGGCTGGGCCCCGGCGAACTGGCGAAGCGCCTCGGCCTCACCCCGGCCGCCATGACGCATCGCATCGACCGGATGGCCGGCGAGGGCCTGGTCACCCGCGACCGCGACGAGAACAACCGGGTCCGCGTCATCGTCGAGCTGACCGACGTGGGCCGAACGAAGTGGCTCGAGGCGATGCGCATGGCGAGCGACTTCGAGGAGGACCTCCTCCAGGACCTCTCCGGCGATGAGCGCGGTGTCCTCGGCGAGCTGCTGGTCCGCCTGCTGCGCCGGGTGGAACACGCCCAGCCGGACGCCGGCGGCCGGCTCACCGACCTGGACTGAACGGCCAGGACGACGGCCCGGAGACGCCCTGCGGAGGCCATCGGGGGAGGGTTGACACACCCCTGGTGGATCCGTAAAGTTCTCCGAGTTGTCACGGAGCCGGATGGTTCCGGGGCAGCCGATCCCGCCGCAGACGCGGCAACCAAACTTCAGCACGATCTCCCACTCGGGATGATTTCGGCATGCCGGAATTCAGAACGAAGGCCCGATTATGAGCCGCCGGGAGAATCCGCTAGAGTTTGAGCGTCGGAACGGCCCAACAGCCGGGAGGACAAGTCCCGCTGACTGGGAATCAGGCCCGAAAGGATCTGATAGAGTCGGACTCGCCGGAAAGGGAGAACGCGAAAGCGGAGAAACTGGAAAGCGAGATGCGAGACCCGCTTCGACCGGGAATCGGACACGAAAGAGTCTGATAGAGTCGGAAACGCAAGACAGCAGGACAGCAAGACTAAAGAAGTAAACGAAGGGAAGCGCCCGGAGGGCCCCGGTGAAACGGGACCGAAGGAAGCGTCCGTTCCTTGAGAACTCAACAGCGTGCCAAAAGTCAACGCCAGATATGTTGATACCCCGGCCTGCTTCGGCAGGTTGGTGGTTCCTTTGAAAGTCCTACGGGTCCACTTCGGTGGCCGGTAGGCAATTACACAGCGAGGACGCAGTGAACAACGGGTCTTATTCCGACCGGTTGTTCCGCTCTCGTGATGTGTGCACCCGATTACGGGTAAACATTCACGGAGAGTTTGATCCTGGCTCAGGACGAACGCTGGCGGCGTGCTTAACACATGCAAGTCGAACGATGAAGCCTTTCGGGGTGGATTAGTGGCGAACGGGTGAGTAACACGTGGGCAATCTGCCCTTCACTCTGGGACAAGCCCTGGAAACGGGGTCTAATACCGGATAACACTCTGTCCCGCATGGGACGGGGTTAAAAGCTCCGGCGGTGAAGGATGAGCCCGCGGCCTATCAGCTTGTTGGTGGGGTAATGGCCTACCAAGGCGACGACGGGTAGCCGGCCTGAGAGGGCGACCGGCCACACTGGGACTGAGACACGGCCCAGACTCCTACGGGAGGCAGCAGTGGGGAATATTGCACAATGGGCGAAAGCCTGATGCAGCGACGCCGCGTGAGGGATGACGGCCTTCGGGTTGTAAACCTCTTTCAGCAGGGAAGAAGCGAAAGTGACGGTACCTGCAGAAGAAGCGCCGGCTAACTACGTGCCAGCAGCCGCGGTAATACGTAGGGCGCAAGCGTTGTCCGGAATTATTGGGCGTAAAGAGCTCGTAGGCGGCTTGTCACGTCGGATGTGAAAGCCCGGGGCTTAACCCCGGGTCTGCATTCGATACGGGCTAGCTAGAGTGTGGTAGGGGAGATCGGAATTCCTGGTGTAGCGGTGAAATGCGCAGATATCAGGAGGAACACCGGTGGCGAAGGCGGATCTCTGGGCCATTACTGACGCTGAGGAGCGAAAGCGTGGGGAGCGAACAGGATTAGATACCCTGGTAGTCCACGCCGTAAACGTTGGGAACTAGGTGTTGGCGACATTCCACGTCGTCGGTGCCGCAGCTAACGCATTAAGTTCCCCGCCTGGGGAGTACGGCCGCAAGGCTAAAACTCAAAGGAATTGACGGGGGCCCGCACAAGCAGCGGAGCATGTGGCTTAATTCGACGCAACGCGAAGAACCTTACCAAGGCTTGACATATACCGGAAAGCATCAGAGATGGTGCCCCCCTTGTGGTCGGTATACAGGTGGTGCATGGCTGTCGTCAGCTCGTGTCGTGAGATGTTGGGTTAAGTCCCGCAACGAGCGCAACCCTTGTTCTGTGTTGCCAGCATGCCCTTCGGGGTGATGGGGACTCACAGGAGACTGCCGGGGTCAACTCGGAGGAAGGTGGGGACGACGTCAAGTCATCATGCCCCTTATGTCTTGGGCTGCACACGTGCTACAATGGCCGGTACAATGAGCTGCGATGCCGCGAGGCGGAGCGAATCTCAAAAAGCCGGTCTCAGTTCGGATTGGGGTCTGCAACTCGACCCCATGAAGTCGGAGTTGCTAGTAATCGCAGATCAGCATTGCTGCGGTGAATACGTTCCCGGGCCTTGTACACACCGCCCGTCACGTCACGAAAGTCGGTAACACCCGAAGCCGGTGGCCCAACCCCTTGTGGGAGGGAGCTGTCGAAGGTGGGACTGGCGATTGGGACGAAGTCGTAACAAGGTAGCCGTACCGGAAGGTGCGGCTGGATCACCTCCTTTCTAAGGAGCACTTCTTACCAGGCTTCGGTCTGGTCAGAGGCCAGTACACCGGCGAATGTTCGGTGCTGGTTGCTCATGGGTGGAACGTTGACTATTCGGCACGGCAGGTTGATCACGGCTAGTACTGCTCTTCGGAGCGTGGAACGTGGTGGTGGATCGGTTGTGTCGGGCACGTTGTTGGGTGTCTGAGGGTACGGGCTCGTTTGAGTCTGTCCTTCGGTTGCCGGCCCCAGTGAACTCGCCTGTATGGGTGGGGTGATGGGTGGCTGGTCGTTGTTTGAGAACTGCACAGTGGACGCGAGCATCTGTGGCCAAGTTTTTAAGGGCGCACGGTGGATGCCTTGGCACCAGGAACCGATGAAGGACGTGGGAGGCCACGATAGTCCCCGGGGAGCTGTCAACCAAGCTTTGATCCGGGGGTTTCCGAATGGGGAAACCCGGCAGTCGTCATGGGCTGTCACCCGCTGCTGAACACATAGGCAGTGTGGAGGGAACGAGGGGAAGTGAAACATCTCAGTACCCTCAGGAAGAGAAAACAACCGTGATTCCGGGAGTAGTGGCGAGCGAAACTGGATGAGGCCAAACCGTATGCGTGTGATACCCGGCAGGGGTTGCGCATGCGGGGTTGTGGGATCTCTCTTTCATAGTCTGCCGGCTGTGAGACGAGTCAGAAACCGTTGATGTAGGCGAAGGACATGCGAAAGGTCCGGCGTAGAGGGTAAGACCCCCGTAGCTGAAACATCAACGGCTCGTTTGAGAGACACCCAAGTAGCACGGGGCCCGAGAAATCCCGTGTGAATCTGGCGGGACCACCCGCTAAGCCTAAATATTCCCTGGTGACCGATAGCGGATAGTACCGTGAGGGAATGGTGAAAAGTACCGCGGGAGCGGAGTGAAATAGTACCTGAAACCGTGTGCCTACAAGCCGTGGGAGCGTCGCTGTATGTGCTTGCACATGCAGTCGTGACTGCGTGCCTTTTGAAGAATGAGCCTGCGAGTTAGCGGTGTGTAGCGAGGTTAACCCGTGTGGGGAAGCCGTAGCGAAAGCGAGTCCGAATAGGGCGATTGAGTTGCACGCTCTAGACCCGAAGCGGAGTGATCTAGCCATGGGCAGGTTGAAGCGGAGGTAAGACTTCGTGGAGGACCGAACCCACCAGGGTTGAAAACCTGGGGGATGACCTGTGGTTAGGGGTGAAAGGCCAATCAAACTCCGTGATAGCTGGTTCTCCCCGAAATGCATTTAGGTGCAGCGTCGTGTGTTTCTTGCCGGAGGTAGAGCACTGGATAGGCGATGGGCCCTACCGGGTTACTGACCTTAGCCAAACTCCGAATGCCGGTAAGTGAGAGCGCGGCAGTGAGACTGTGGGGGATAAGCTCCATGGTCGAGAGGGAAACAGCCCAGAGCATCGACTAAGGCCCCTAAGCGTACGCTAAGTGGGAAAGGATGTGGAGTCGCAGAGACAACCAGGAGGTTGGCTTAGAAGCAGCCACCCTTGAAAGAGTGCGTAATAGCTCACTGGTCAAGTGATTCCGCGCCGACAATGTAGCGGGGCTCAAGCGTACCGCCGAAGTCGTGTCATTCATACACATAGGGCCAACGCCCGTATGGATGGGTAGGGGAGCGTCGTGTGCCGGGTGAAGCAGCCGCGGAAGCGAGTTGTGGACGGTTCACGAGTGAGAATGCAGGCATGAGTAGCGATACACACGTGAGAAACGTGTGCGCCGATTGACTAAGGGTTCCTGGGTCAAGCTGATCTGCCCAGGGTAAGTCGGGACCTAAGGCGAGGCCGACAGGCGTAGTCGATGGACAACCGGTTGATATTCCGGTACCCGCTTTGAAACGCCCAGTACTGAATCAGGCGATGCTAAGTCCGTGAAGCCGGCCCGATCTCTTCGGAGTTGAGGGTAGTGGTGGAGCCGATGAACCAGACTTGTAGTAGGTAAGCGATGGGGTGACGCAGGAAGGTAGTCCAGCCCGGGCGGTGGTTGTCCCGGGGTAAGGGTGTAGCCCGTGTGGTAGGTAAATCCGTCACACATATAAGGGTGAGACCTGATGCCGAGCCGATTGTGGTGAAGTGGATGATCCTATGCTGTCGAGAAAAGCCTCTAGCGAGTTTCATGGCGGCCCGTACCCTAAACCGACTCAGGTGGTCAGGTAGAGAATACCGAGGCGTTCGGGTGAACTATGGTTAAGGAACTCGGCAAAATGCCCCCGTAACTTCGGGAGAAGGGGGGCCATCACTGGTGATAGCACTTGCTGCTTGAGCTGGGGGTGGCCGCAGAGACCAGCGAGAAGCGACTGTTTACTAAAAACACAGGTCCGTGCGAAGCCGTAAGGCGATGTATACGGACTGACGCCTGCCCGGTGCTGGAACGTTAAGGGGACCGGTTAGCTGCCTTTCGGGGTGGCGAAGCTGAGAACTTAAGCGCCAGTAAACGGCGGTGGTAACTATAACCATCCTAAGGTAGCGAAATTCCTTGTCGGGTAAGTTCCGACCTGCACGAATGGCGTAACGACTTCTCGACTGTCTCAACCATAGGCCCGGTGAAATTGCACTACGAGTAAAGATGCTCGTTTCGCGCAGCAGGACGGAAAGACCCCGGGACCTTTACTATAGTTTGATATTGGTGTTCGGTTCGGCTTGTGTAGGATAGGTGGGAGACTTTGAAGCGGCCACGCCAGTGGTTGTGGAGTCGTCGTTGAAATACCACTCTGGTCGTGCTGGATGTCTAACCTGGGTCCGTGATCCGGATCAGGGACAGTGTCTGATGGGTAGTTTAACTGGGGCGGTTGCCTCCTAAAGAGTAACGGAGGCGCCCAAAGGTTCCCTCAGCCTGGTTGGCAATCAGGTGTTGAGTGTAAGTGCACAAGGGAGCTTGACTGTGAGACCGACGGGTCGAGCAGGGACGAAAGTCGGGACTAGTGATCCGGCAGTGGCTTGTGGAAGCGCTGTCGCTCAACGGATAAAAGGTACCCCGGGGATAACAGGCTGATCTTCCCCAAGAGTCCATATCGACGGGATGGTTTGGCACCTCGATGTCGGCTCGTCGCATCCTGGGGCTGGAGTCGGTCCCAAGGGTTGGGCTGTTCGCCCATTAAAGCGGTACGCGAGCTGGGTTTAGAACGTCGTGAGACAGTTCGGTCCCTATCCGCTGCGCGCGCAGGAATATTGAGAAGGGCTGTCCCTAGTACGAGAGGACCGGGACGGACGAACCTCTGGTGTGCCAGTTGTCCTGCCAAGGGCATGGCTGGTTGGCTACGTTCGGAAAGGATAACCGCTGAAAGCATCTAAGCGGGAAGCCTGCTTCGA
Source organism: Streptomyces sp. MGP-P1 (assembly GCF_057766565.1). Lineage (NCBI taxonomy): Bacteria > Bacillati > Actinomycetota > Actinomycetes > Kitasatosporales > Streptomycetaceae > Streptomyces > Streptomyces sp. MGP-P1. The sequence continues at coordinate 1,324,259 of NZ_JBYMEM010000005.1, forward strand.
GATGAGTATTCCCACCCTCTTGAAGGGTTAAGGCTCCCAGTAGACGACTGGGTTGATAGGCCAGATGTGGAAGCCCGGCAACGGGTGGAGCTGACTGGTACTAATAGGCCGAGGGCTTGTCCTCAGTTGCTCGCGTCCACTGTGTTAGTTCTGAAATAACGAACGGCCGTGTTTTCATCCGGTGTTGGTTAATTTCATAGTGTTTCGGTGGTCATTGCGTTAGGGAAACGCCCGGTTACATTCCGAACCCGGAAGCTAAGCCTTTCAGCGCCGATGGTACTGCAGGGGGGACCCTGTGGGAGAGTAGGACGCCGCCGAACAATTTTTCCGGGAAAGCCCCGTGCCTTGTGGCACGGGGCTTTTCTGCGTTCCAGGACCTTTGAGGTGTGTTGCTGCACCGCCCAAGCACCGCCTACATCGGGGTGACGAGGCGGGTGTCGTAGGCCAGGATGACCGCCTGGACGCGGTCCCTCGCGCCGGTTTTGGCGAGTATGCGGGTCACGTGCGTCTTCACCGTGGACTCGGCGAGGTGGAGGCGGGCGGCGATCTCCGTGTTGGACCAGCCCTGGCCGATCACGGTGAGGATCTCCCGTTCCCGTTCCGTCAGCGCGGTGATGCGCGGGTCCGCTGCGGCCGGTGCGCCGGGCGTGGCCGGGAGGTGGTGGACGTAGGCGTCGAGGAGGCGGCGAGTCAGGGTCGGGGCGACCACGGCGTCGCCCGCGGCCACCGCGCGGACGCCGGCGAGGAGCTCCTCGGGCAGGGCGTCCTTGACCAGGAAGCCACTGGCTCCGGCGCGCAGACCGTCGTAGGCGTACTCGTCCAGGTCGAACGTCGTGACGATGAGGACGCGGGTCCTGGCTCCCGACGTGATGATGCGCCGGGTCGCCTCGATGCCGTCCAGGCCCGGCATACGGATGTCCATCAGCACGACGTCCGGGTGGTGGCGGGTGACCAGGCCGACGGCCTCGGTGCCGTTGCCCGCCTCGCCGACGACCGTCATGTCGTCCTGGCTCTCCAGCAGCATGCGGAACCCGAAGCGCTGCATCGGCTGGTCGTCCGCGATGAGTACGGTCGTCACGGGTGCGTGTCCTCCAGGGGAAGGCGGAGCCGTATCCGCCAGCCGCCGTGGTTCGGCAGCGGGCCGGCCTCGACGGTGCCGTCGTACAGCGCGGCGCGTTCCCGCATGCCCATGATGCCCTGGGCCGGCAGCGCGGCGTCCTCCGCGTCCGCGGTCGTGCCGGCTCCGGTGCCCGTATCGGTGATGCGGGCGTCGAGGTGGGTGCGTGAGTAGGTGAGCGTGACCGTCGCGGACGTGGGTCGGGTGGCGTGCTTGAGGGTGTTGGTCAGTGCTTCCTGGACCACCCGGTACACGGTGAGTTGACGGCCCGGGGTGAGCGAACGCGTGCGGGGTTCGCCGTGGAGCTCCAGACGGACGGGAAGGCCCGCCCGGCGTACGCGCTCGATGAGGGGGGCCAGTTCGTCGAGCGTCGGCTGCGGGGCGCGCTCGGCCTCGGGGTGGTCGTCGCGCAGGACGCCCAGGAGCCGGCGCAGTTCGGACAGGGCCTGCCTGCTGGTGGCGCCGATGGCTTCCAGCGCCTGGCCCGCGCGTTCCGGGCTCTTCCGGGCCGCGTACGCGCCGCCGTCCGCCAGGCCCGTGATGACGGACAGGTTGTGGCCGATGATGTCGTGCATCTCCCGTGCGATGCGGGTGCGTTCGGCGGCGGCGGCGAGCCGGGCCTGCTGGTCGCGTTCGTGCTCCAGCCGGTGGGCGCGCTCGACCAGGGCCTCCGTGTACTCGCGCCGGGTGCGTACCGCGATCCCCAGCAGGACGACGAAGACCAGGCCCCAGACGTACGAGACGACTTCCTGGCCCCAGGCGGAGGGGATGCGGACGCCGATGGCCAGGACCGGGGCGACGAACAGCGTGGCCGCTGCCCCGACCGTACGGAACGAGGAGCGCAGGACGATCTGGAAGACCGGGATCAGCTGGAGGAGCGCGGCCTGGACCACGGCGCCCGTCCAGATGTTCACCAGGGACGCCGGCGCCATGAGCAGCAGTACCGCCATGGGGTGCGGGCGGCGCCACAGCAGTGGCAGGGAGAAGCAGAGGCTCATCAGGAGCACCAGCGGCTCGGACGCCGTCACGTCGTCGCGTGCGACGGTCCGCCAGCCGCCGGAGGTGTAGTCGAGCACGGCCGCCACGACCCAGAAGGCGGTCACCGTCGCGTCCCAGACCCGTGGGCGGCGTCGGTCGAAGGCGCGGAGACGGTCCAGGGCGTTGCGGATGATGCGGGTGAGGGGGGCCGTGCCGCCGCTGTCGGTGCCGGTGGCGGATCCGGCGTGCGGGCGTGGTGCTGGGGCGACCTCGGGCGCCGGGGGTGTGCCGGTGGTCCGGGGGTGGTCCGTCACCTGCTCGCTCCTCGCGGGGTCAGACGTCACGGCGGTCGAGCGCCAGCGCTGCCGCGGCCAGTGTCGTGCCCGCCCACAGGGACAGGGCGAGCAGGGCGGGGCCGGGGGAGATGGTGCCCGGGATGGGAGTGGCGGAGCCCAGGGCACCGGCGGCCTGGGTGGGAAAGTACATGATGGCGCGCTCCACGGCGTCGTACGGGAGCATCCCGAGGATCTCCGGCAGGATCATGACCCCGCCGATGAACGCGCCGATCGCGCCCGGTACCGAGCGCAGCAGGGCGCCGAGGCCGAGGGCGAGCAGGCCCAGCAGGGTGAGCGCCGCCGCGTTCCCCGCCAGGGCGCGCGCGATGCCCGGGTCGGTGAGCGATGCGGCCTGGTCGGTGTCGTGGAGGAAGGCCTGGGCCGCCGCGAACGTGACCAGGGCCGTCGCGAACATGACCGTGAAGACGGTGACGGCGAACACCGCGGCCTTGGCCCACAGGACGGGGAGCCGGGCGGGTACGGCGGTGAGCGAGGAGCGGATCATCCCGGTCGCGTACTCGCCGGCGGTCATCAGGATGCCCAGGACGATCAGGCACAACTGGCCGAGCATGCTGCCGTACAGGGTCAGGACGATCGTGTCGACGTCGGAGTCCCCGCCGCCCGAGGAGTAGGTCCCGCCCATGATCAGGCCGACGCCCAGGACCATCACGACCGCCGAGAGGACGGTGATCCAGGTGGAGCGCAGCGAGTGCAGTTTGTGCCATTCCGAGCGCAGGATCCGTGGCGCGGTGATCCGGTACTGCGGTGACGGTGGTGATGGCGGTGGGGTCGGGCTCGCGGATCGCAGGGTGGGCTGGGTCGGGGTCGTGGTCATGCTGCTGCTCCGTTGAGAGGGGAGGAGGCGGGAGTCGCCGGTGTCCGCTGCTGCGGGCGGTGGTCCACCGATTCCTGGGTGAGGTCCATGAACGCCTGCTCCAGCGACACGGTCTGCGGCGTGAGTTCGTACAGCGTGATCGCGTGTGCGGCGGCCACGCCTCCGATGCGCGCGGCGTCCACTCCTCGGATCCGGAGTTCGTGGCCCGGGGCATCGGTGGTGAGGGCGCGGGGGGTGGCGGTGATGGTCACGCCCGGGCCCGCCAGGTGGGCGCTCAGGTCGTCCGGCTGCGGGGTGAGGACCTTGACGGACGCCCCGCCCGCCGAGCGGATCAGCTCGGCCACCGTGGTGTCGGCGAGGAGCCTGCCGCGGCCGATGACGATCAGGTGGTCCGCGGTGAGGGCCATCTCGCTCATCAGGTGGGAGGAGACGAGGACCGTACGGCCTTCGGCGGCGAGGGAGGTGAGGAGGGTGCGGATCCACAGGACGCCTTCGGGGTCCAGTCCGTTGACCGGTTCGTCCAGGATGACGGTGGCGGGGTCGCCGAGGAGTGCGGCGGCGATGCCGAGCCGCTGGCCCATGCCGAGGGAGAAGCTCTTGACCCTCCGGTGGGCGGCGTCGGTCAGCCCGGCGAGGTCGATGACCTCCTCGACGCGTCGGCGCGGGATGCCATGGGTGTGGGCGAGCGCCATCAGGTGGTTGAGGGCGGACCGGCCCGGGTGGACGGACCGGGCCTCCAGCAGGGCGCCGACCTGGGTGAGGGGCGCGGGGTGGGTGGCGTAGGAGCGCCCGTTGACGGTGGAGCGGCCGTGCGTCGGGGCGTCGAGGCCGAGGAGCATGCGCATCGTCGTGGATTTCCCGGCGCCGTTGGGGCCGAGGAAGCCGGTGACGGTGCCGGGGTGGACGGTGAGGTCGAGGTCCTGGACGACGGTTCTGTCGCCGTACCGCTTGGTGAGTCCGTGTGCCTTGATCATGCGGTCGACGCTACGGAGACGGCGCGGCACGGTCGTCCGACCGGGGGCTGGACGTGGGCGTGCGGCGTAGTACCGGGGTACGACGGGTTGTGGGGGTCGAGGCGGGGGCGGTCGTGTTCCCTGGGGTGGCGGTGGGTTAGTCGGTTGAACGTCGGGCGGGCGGGGGTGAGGATCGGGGGATGGATTATGTGATGCGTGCGGTGCGGGCCGAGGAATGGCCGCAGGTCAGGCAGTTGCGGCTGGATGCTCTGAAGGACCCGGCGGCTCCGGTGGCGTTTCTGGAGTCGTACGAGGAGTCCGTGGTGAAACCGGACGCTTTCTGGCAGGAGCGCGCGGCGGCTGCCGCCGAGGGCGGGGGCGATCGTGTCCGGCAGTTCGTCGCGGAGTCGGCCGAGGGGGCGTGGGTGGGTTCGGTCACCGTGCTCGTCGAGAGCCCGGAGGACGACGTGCGCTTCGGGGAAGCGGCCGCGGTGGAACAGGCGCACCTGGTCGGTGTGTTCGTCCGTCCCGAGGTGCGGGGGGCCGGGGTGACGGACGCGCTGTTCCGGGAGGCCGTCGCGTGGGCGTGGTCGCTGTCCTCGCCCCGGCTGGAGCGGGTGCGCCTCTATGTGCACGAGAGGAATCCGCGGGCCGCCGCGTTCTACCGGCGGTTCGGATTCGTCCCCTCCGGGCAGCGGATTCCGGCCCCGGGCGACCGGGGGGAGCTGGAGGTGGAGTACGTCCTCGGGCGCGAGGGGTAGCGGCGCTTCAGGGTCTTTCGTCCGGCCCCGGCCGGCCCGGCGGGTTTCGTCTAGCCGGCGCCCGGGGCGGGGGCGTGCAGGCGGTCCTGCCAGCGGGCCCGTCCCTGTTCCCGGGAGCGGAGCAGCACGAGGGCGGGCATGCCCCGGTTCTGGCCGGTCGCGAGCAGCTCCGGGAGCTGGGGGAGGGGTGCCACGGCCGCGATGTCGTCGAGGACGAGCGTCATTGGTGGGTCGAGCCGACCGTCGGATGACCGTGCGGCCATGCGGCGGCCGTGCTCGACCACGTCTGCGGCCAGCGCGGTGAGGAGGGGCATCGCGCCGGGGCGGGAGCGGGGGTCCTCGATGGATTCGCCCACCAGGTAGAGCGTTCCCCCTTCGTCGGCAAAAGATTCCAGCGCGAGGGAATCCGCTCGGTTCGCCGTGCAGGCCTCGCGGATGTGGACGGTGGACAGTGCGGCGAACGCCCGTACCGTCAGTTCCTGGGCCACGTCGCGGCGTTCGGGATAGGCGGTGAGGGCGGACTCCAGCAGCCCGGCGAGTCCGGACGCGGCCTTGGGGTGCGTACGGAGGAGGCGTACCGGTTCGTGGGCGCCGGAGCCGGAGGCCCAGCGGAGGACCTGGCGGAAGGGGCGGCCGTCCACCGCGGCGGCGTGCAGCCAGCACTGGAGGAGCGTCTGCGCGGTGTCGGCCACCGCCGCGTCGATCCGGGCCTGCGGGCGTACCGGGGCGAGCAGGGCGGCGGCGCGGGCGGCGGCGATGTCGGGGAGCTCGCAGCCCGCGGTGGGCGACCAGTGGAGTCGGGCGGGGGTGTCGCAGAGGTGGCCCGGGTCGTAGACGAGGACCGGGCCGAGCTTGGCGCGGGCGTCCTTCGTCTCGGCCCAGACGGTGGGGTCCGAGGTGACGACGAGGGCGGGGCCCTCGGCGTCGTGTACGGCCCGGACGACGGTGGGGCGCCGGTCCGGGGCGGGAGCGTAGACGAGGAGGGGGGTGCGGGGGGAGGGGAGGGAGAGGGGGTGGGTGAGAGGGGCGTCGGAGGGGGCGATTCCGGGGGGCTCCTCGGAGGTCCCGGGGGCTTCGGGGCACCCGGGGGTGTTCAGGGGTCCGCGAGGGGCCTCGGGGCGAGTGGGCGTCTCCGTGGCCGCGGGTGTGTTCGTGGCGGCGGTGGGGTGAGTGTGTGTCACCGCTGGTGCCGGTTCTTGGTGCTGGGCCGGGGGTGGGCTCTGTGCGGGGGGCTGTTTCTCCTGCGTGGCGAAGGCTCGTTCCTCGCGGCGCCGTTCCCGTACGGCACGACCGCGGGCCACGGCTCCGAGCGTGAACACCACGAGGACCAGCAGCACCATCAGTTCGCCGATGAACAGGCCCCAGAACAGGCCGTACCCGGAGAGCTGTGCCGGGGGTGTCCCCGGCCAGGCCGCGGCGAGGTCCTGGGGGGCGGTGGCCAGTTCGCGCAGGGCGAGCGGGGACCGGGTGAACGTCACGCCGTCCGGCCAGGCCCCGTGGGCGAAGAGCCCGGCGAGGCCGGTGGCCGTCCAGCCGACCAGGGTGGCGGCGAAGAGGAGGCCCAGGAGGCCGATCAGCAGGCCGTCCGGGATGCCGCCGCCCTGGGGCCGGTCGTGTCCCTCGTGATGGGCCGGGCCCCGGCCGCGTGCCGGCTGACGTGCCATGTCAAGCCACCGTTGACTCTGACGACTCGTTCATCCGTGCTTGGTGCTCGATGCGGGCCGCCCGTTGTTCGGCCTCCAGCTCGGCGGCGCGGATGTCCTCGGGGAGCAGGTCGTCCGTCGATCCCTCGGTCATGGCGCGGTCGGTGAAGACCAGGGGACGTTCGGCTTCGGTGATCAGGTGTTTGACGACCTGGACGTTGCCGTTGACGTCCCAGACGGCGATGCCGGGGGTGAGGGTCGGGATGATCTCGACGGCCCAGCGGGGCAGGCCGATGACCCGGCCGGTCGCTCGGGCCTCATCCGATTTCTGGGCGTAGATCGTGCGGGTGGAGGCCATTTTGAGGATGGCCGCCGCTTCCTTCGCCGCGGCTCCGTCCACCACGTCGCTGAGGTGGTGGACGACGGCGACGAAGGAGAGGCCGAGCCGGCGTCCGAACTTCAGGAGGCGCTGGAAGAGCTGGGCGACGAAGGGGGAGTTGATGATGTGCCACGCCTCCTCGACCAGGAAGATGCGCTTCTTGCGGTCGGGCCTGATCCAGGTGTGCTCCAGCCAGACGCCGACGATCGCCATCAGGATCGGCATCGCGATCGAGTTGCGGTCGATGTGCGAGAGGTCGAAGACGATGAGGGGCGCGTCGAGGTCGATGCCGACGGTCGTGGGGCCGTCGAACATGCCGCGCAGGTCGCCGTCGACCAGGCGGTCCAGGACGAGGGCGACGTCCAGGCCCCAGGCCCGTACGTCGTCTATGTCGACGTTCATCGCCTCGGCGGACTCGGGCTTCGGGTGGCGCAGCTGCTCCACGATGTCCATCAGGACGGGCTGGCGGTCGGTGTTGGTCGCGGTGACGTAGGCGTGGGCGACCTTCAGGGCGAAGCCGGAACGCTCGTCGAGGCCGTGGCCCATCGCTACTTCGATGATCGTACGGAGCAGGGCGAGCTGGCCGGTGGTGGTGATGGAGGGGTCGAGGGGGTTGAGCCGGATGCCGCCGTTGAGGGCTGCGGTCGGGTCCAGGCGGATGGGGGTTATGCCCAGCTCCTGGGCGATGAGGTTCCATTCGCCGACGCCGTCCTCGCCCTGGGCGTCGAGGACGACGACCTGGCGGTCACGGAAGCGGAGCTGGCGCAGGACGTAGGTCTTCTCCAGCGCCGACTTGCCGTTGCCGGACTCGCCGAGGACGAGCCAGTGGGGGGCGGGGAGCTGTTGCCCGTACAGCTGGAAGGGGTCGTAGATGTAGCCCTTGCCGCTGTAGACCTCGCGGCCGATGATCACGCCGGAGTCGCCGAGGCCGGGGGCTGCGGTGGGGAGGTAGACAGCCTGGGCCTGGCCCGTCGACGTACGGACGGGGAGGCGGGTCGTCTCCACCTTGCCGAAGAGGAAGGAGGTGAAGGCATCCGACAATGCGGACAGGGGGTCTCGCATGGTGGGGGTGCCCTCTCTTGTTGCGGGGTGTGCGGGTCGGGATATGCGGTTCGGGGAGGTCGGTCGTTCTCGGTCCTCGCGGCGGGACGGCGCGTCAGCGGCCCGCCGTGGCGGCCCCGTACGTCAGCGGCGGATGCCGGTGGCGAACGGGAGGGTGTTCACGAAGGCCCGGTGGTGCTCGCGGTCGCACCACTCCAGCTTGAGGTACGACTTGCCCGCCGAGGCGCGGATGGTGCGCTTGTCGCGGGCGAGGGCCTCGGGTGAGCGGGACGACACCGTGATGTACCCCACCAGGTTGACTCCGGCGGCACCGCTGGCGAGATCTTCACCCCGCTGGTCGAGCCGGCCGTGGGCGGCGATGTCGCGGGGGTCGACGGTGCGGTTCATCTTGGCCTGGCGGCTGGCCTCGGCGTCGTCGTTGGTCTTCTCGGTCAGCATGCGTTCGATGGCCACCTCGGTGGGTTCGAGGTCCATGCAGACGGCGACCGTACGGATGACGTCGGGGGTGTGGACGAGGAGCGGGGCGAGGAAGTTGACGCCGACGGGGGTCATCGGCCATTCCTTCACCCAGGCCGTGGCGTGGCACCAGGGGGCGCGGGTGGTGGACTCGCGGGTCTTGGCCTGGAGGAACGTCGGCTCGACGGCGTCCAGTTCGGCGGGCCAGGCGTTGCGCTTGGTCATGGCCTGGATGTGGTCGATGGGGTGGTCGGGGTCGTACATGGAGTGTACGAGGGAGGCCAGGCGGCTCTGGCCGAGCGGCTGGCGTACCCGGATGTCGGCCTCGGCGAGGCGGGCGCAGATGTCGGTGAGCTCGCGGGCCATGACGACGGCGAGGCCGGCGTCGCGGTCGAGCTTGCGGCCGCCGTGGGGGCGGGCGGCGCGGGCCATGGCGTTGGCCTCGGCGGCCAGTTCGCGGCTGTAGTGCATACAGGCGACGAGGTAGGCGCGGTGCTGCTCGCTGGAGGTGGAGACCATGGACTGGAGCTGGTCGTAGGACTCCTGGAGCCAGCCCGGGGACGCCTTGTCGCCGCGCTGGGCGACGTCCTTGGCGTGGGCGTCGGGGTCGGCGGGGAGGGTGCGGGCGAGCATCTGGAGGCGGGTGACGAAGCCGTCGCCGTTGGCCACGTGCTTGAGGAGGGTGCCGAAGCGGTCGACGAGGGCTTCCTGGTCCTCGCTGTCGCGGAGGCCGACGCCGGGGCCCTCGATCTCGATGGCCGCGGTGACGGTGCGGCGGTCGGCGTGGAGGAGCACGGCGATCTCGTCGGGGCCGAAGGGGGCGGCGAGCCAGCTGATCCGGCCGATGCCGGGGGGCGGGCCGATCTCGACCTCACGGCCGTCGGAGCTGACGCCCGCTTCCATGGCGGTGGAGCGGTAGGCGGTGCCGCGGCGCAGGGAGCGTTTGAAGCTGCGGTTGATCTCGAACCACTTGTAGAAGGTGCGGCCCTTGTACGGGACGTACACGACGGCGAGGGCCAGCATCGGGAAGCCCACGAGGCAGACGATGCGGAGGGAGAGGACGGGGACGAGGAGTCCGCTCATCATGCCGAGGAACGCGCCGACGATGATGAGGGCGATCTCGCCGGTCTCGCGGTTCTTGCCGACGATCGCGTTCGGCCGGGCGCGGCCGATGAGATACGTGCGGCGGGGCGTCATCGTGTGGGACTGGGTGGTCAACGCCCTCCACCTCCTGTGTTCGAGTTACCTGTGGTGCCGAAGCCGCCTCCGCCTCGGGGGGAGCGGCTGCTGTGGGGGGTTCCGGAGGTGGGGGCGGACCCGCTGCGGGGCGAGGGGGCGGCGCCGCCTCCGCCGCCGGTGGTGCGGGAGCTGTGGGCGGCGACGCCGCCGCTGGCCGGGTTGGCGGGGCGGGCGCCTCCGCCTCCGCCGCTGTTCTGGTCGTTGCGGCCGCTGTGGGTCTTGATGCCCTGGGAGACGAGGGCGGCCGGGGAGCTGATCATGGCGGCGGCCTGGGAGCCGTCGGTGGCCTGCTTGCGGTTGGTGCGGGCGCCCTGGATCTCGTCGCCGAAGCCGGGGACGAAGCGGTAGATCATGGCGGAGGCGAAGATGGCCAGCAGGATGATGGAGAGGCCGGAGACGACGGCGGAGAAGGCGTCGGGGCCGTCGCCCGTGGAGAGTGCTCCGGCGAGGCCGAGGACGATGACGATGACCGGCTTGACCATGATCACCGCGATCATGATGCCGGCCCAGCGGCGGACGTGGCCCCACATGTTCTTGTCGACGAGACCGGCGTAGACGACGATCCCGAGGAGTGCGCCGACGTAGAGCAGGGCGGCGCGGATGACGAGTTCCAGCCACAGGATGCCGGCGGCGAGGATCGAGACGAGCGAGACGACGATCAGCATGATCGGCCCGCCGCCGATGTCCTCGCCCTTCTTGAGGGCTTCGGCGAACGAGCCGAAGAAGACGTCGGTCTGGCCGCCGGTGGCGGAGGAGATGACCTCGGTGACGCCGTCGGTGGCGGAGACGATCGTGTAGAGGATCAGCGGGGTGAAGGCCGAGGCGAGGACGGTGAGCCAGAGGAAGCCGACGGCCTCGGAGATCGCGGTGGTGAGGGGGACGCCGCGGATGGCCCGCTTGGCTACGGCGAGGAGCCAGAGGACGAGGGTGAGGATGGTGGAGGCCGCGAAGATGACGGCGTACTGCTGGAGGAACTTGGGGTTGGTGAAGTCGACGTCGGCCGTGGACTCGACGGCCTCGCTGAGCTTGCCGACGATCCAGGAGGCGGCGTCGGCGCAGCCTCGGGCCAGGGAGGAGAGGGGGTCGAGGGACTCCGTCGGGTCGGGAGACCCCGGCACGCTGCTGGGAGCGCTGCCGCTGTCGCCTTCCTCGCAGAACTTCTTCACCTCGCCGAACAGCAGACTGCAGTCATTGGTGGCGCTTGGTGAAGGCGTCGGGGTGGGGGTCGGCTCTGCGGCCGCGCGTCCGGCGAACGTCAGCGCGACGGCTTGCAGTCCGATCAGGGCGGTGGCCACCGAACGGAAGCGGTGCTTGGGGCTACCTGGCATAAGTGAAGCCTCCGTACTCCTCGACGGCCTTGCTGATCGCGTCCGACCGGGAAGCCGCGACATCACCGGGAACCGGCGCTGGGCCGTCGCTCTCGGACGCTCCCGTCACCTTCCAGTCACCGTCCAGCCACGACAACTGAGCCGTCCACGTCTTCCAGGTGGTGCTCACGGGCTTGGTGGAGTCCTGACCCGACATGCCGATGAGCCCCGTGTACCAGACGGCCACCTCTGCGGTGTCGTCGTCGAACGCGAGCACCTTCGTGCCCACGGGAACCGTTCTCGAGATGAAGGTGCTGCCCTGCGGGGCACGGCCGTCGGGGTCGAGACCGAGGCGCGCGAGAAACTCGGCCGAGTAGGCCCGGTCCTGAGGTGCTCGGAGTCTGTCCGCCGCCTCGGGGGAGTAGACCGTGTCGAGGATCTGGTGGCGGCTCTCCTTCGTGAACATCTCCGCGGACCCCAGCGCCACCGCGTAGTTCGCCGCAGCGCTCTGCGCCCCCTGTTCGTCGTGGGCGAAGCCGGAGGCGATCGTGCCGTTCTTGCCCTCGACGGGCTTGGTGCCGGTGGCCGAGGTGGGGGTGCTTCCCGCGGTCCCGGGCTTCTTGGCGCCCGGGGCGGCGTCCTCGTCGCTGCCACCGCCGCGGTTGGCGAAGGCGATGGCGGCGACGAGGAGGACCACGACACCGGTGATCGTCACGAGGGAGCGGGAGTTGCGGACCGGGCGGCGCGCGTGAGGAAGCCCCGCGTCGCCGTCGGGGAGACGGGTGCGGGTCTGACGGGTGCCGCCGAGGGTGCTGTACGGGTCGTCCGGGCGCCCCCCCTGGTCCTTGCCGCGGTAGTCGTGCTCGTCACCGGGACTCATGCCGCGTTCGCTCCCTCGGTCGTGTGCGGGTCCGCGCAGGACGACGGTAGCTGTGCTGGTTGCCGCTTGAGCGCGGTGTGGTGACTCGACATCAGGGAAACGCAACCTCAGCCGGTGGGCACGACGGGCGGATGGTGGGGAGAGGGCTGGGGCGGCCCGGAGGAGCTGGCCGACGTAAGGGTCAGACGGCCATTCCGTAGACGATGGTGAACAGGGTGCCCAGGGAACCGATGATGAAGACCCCTGTCAGTCCTGCCACGATCAGGCCCTTGCCCTGCTCCGCGCTGAACGTGTCGCGGAGTGCCGTCGCTCCGATGCGCTGCTTCGCCGCGCCCCAGATCGCGATGCCGAGGCAGAGCAGAATGGCAATGGCCATCACCACCTCGATCATGATGCGCGCCTCGTTGCCCAGCGTCCCGAACGGCCCCCAGTCCGGAGCGATTCCGCCGATGATGGTGGTGATGTCGCCCTTCTCTGCTGCCAGGATCATGTAAGTCACCGCCCCTGTTGGGTAGTTCGCTGCCCGTGCCGTCCGGCACGGGTCGCCTTCTATCTTCGCTGATGAAACCGCGCTCGCACGACGCCTTCCCGGGTCTCTTTACCCGGATCTCGCACGTTTGACCGGGGCGGTCGCCCTGACCTGCGGCTCGTCCGGCTCATCACGCACACGCGTGGTTACTCTGTGTATCACGGGGTGTGACCAGGAGCAACGACGGTGGCCATGGGTTCCTGACGCGGTTGCAGCGTTCGCGGGGCACGGCGTGTTCGTATGCGCCGTTCGAGAGCCGTCGGTGCGCCGGTCGGCTGCCTGTTCGATGCTTCGTCAGGTGTGGTCGGGGAAGCGTGCGCTGGGCGTGAGGGGTGCCCTCGGGGCGTGGGTGGGGTGGGGCGGTGGTGGCGCGGTCGACGGGGCGCGGGCTGTCGGTCGGCGGGACGTGTGCGGCCTTGGGGCCGGTCGGCGGGACTCGTGCAGCCCTGCGGTCGGGTGCCGGGACTTGTGCGGCCGGTCGGTGCGACGTGTACGGCCTTGGGGTCGGTCGGCGGGACATGTGTGGCCGCGCGGTCGGGTGCCGCTGCGGGGCCCGGTGCTCGGCTCCCCTTCGTTCGGGTGAACCGGGCGGTTCCGCAGGAAGCGGTGCCCCGTTCCGCCCGGCCGGGACCCACGGGGCTGGGGGCGCACGGTGCCGGGATCCGACGGGTTGGCGTACGGCATGTCGCTTACCGCCGAATTGGCACAGTGCCGCTCCAGGATCAAGAGGGACGGGGTGAGCGGTGTGGGCGGAGCGACGGTGTTCGGGCAACCGAACGGCGGCGGGAGGGCAGGCGCCCCCGAGGTGGCGGCAGCAGGGTCGTGATCGGGGCAAGGCGGCTCAACTGGGCCGGTGAGTGCGGGCTTTGAGCCCTGTATTGGGTCCTGGGGCCCATGTCGTGTCCCCTGCCCGTGTGGTCGCATACGCGCAGTGACCGATCTGTCGCCCGTTCCGCCCACTCACGAGGTAGGGGACTGCTCTTGTCCGGCATACGAAGAAGCGCGGTCCCTGTCGGCGTCGATGTAAGCGCTGCCGTAGCGGATTCGGGGCGGTTGATGCCCCGGCCGTTGCAGGCGGTGCTGATCCTTCTTCACGTTCTCTTCGTGGCCACCCTGGTGGGCGCGATCAGGGCCCTGTCGACGGCGTCCTCGGTGGACGCGGTGGACGGGTACCTCCTCGGGCTGTTGCTCTACGCGTCGTTACCCGGCATCGGCGCCTTCGTGCTGTCGCTGTACGTCCGTAAGGGCGGCGTTCGGGTCTGGTACGGGCTTCTCGCCGTTCAGGCGTGGATCGTCCTCGGCGCCCTCGCGGAGCTGAGCGGCGGGGCCGGGGCGGGGGGTGTCGCCCGGCTGGTGATACCGACGGCCGCCATCGTGCTGCTGTGCCGGCCGGAGAGCCGTCGATGGTTCCGGAGCGGTCTGGAGCAGCGGGCCGAGCAACGGCTGTTCAGCTTCGCCCGGATGATGAAGCTCCGCCGTGACGCCGGGCAGACCGCGCTGGAGTATCTGGGCCTCGTCCTCGTGGTCGTCGCGCTCGTCGGCGGGCTGACGGCCACCGGAGCCGGCAGGCAGCTCACCGCGGAGATCCGTAGCGCGATCTGCGAGCTCACCGGTGGCTCGTGCCCCGCCCCCGGGCAGGACGTCGTGGCCGGCGGAGGAGGCGCCGACGGCAGTGGCAGCGGGAGCGGTGACAGCGGCGGTCCCGCTGGTGCTCCGGGTGCCGGTACGGACGGTGCTGGTGGTGACGAGTCCAGTCTTACCGGCGGTACCGGTACCAGCGGTGGCACCCGTGACACCGGAGGGGCCGCGACCACCGGAAGCACGGGCGGCCCTGGCGGCACTGACGGCGCTCGTGGCACTGGTGGTACTGGCGGAGACAGCGGCGGCACCGCCGGGAGCGGCGGCAGCGGCTCCGGTGACACCGTCGCCTCCGGGGACACTTCAGGTACCCGAGGGGGCGACCAAGGCGGCGGCGCCTTCCCCCGGGCGAAGCCATCGTGCCGGTCGACGCGGGTAGACCCCCGGGCCCCAAGGGGGACGGGTTCCTCGACGGGTTCCTCGGGGACGGGCTGGGCGGCGATGTCCAAGGGGTCGTCGACGCGGTCCTGCGGCCGGGCGAGAGCGGTCGGCGCATCGTCGACCAGTGGGGGCGCGACACCCGGGGCGCGGGCGAGAAGTGGGACCGGGGCGACTACGTCGGCGCCGCCTGGGACTGGAACAAGGCGGTCGGCGGTGCAGGCGCCGCGCTGGCGATACCCGGCTCGGGGGCGCGGGTCGACGCCGAGGTGCGGGACGCCGAGCGCGCGCACCTGAGCGGGCGGATTCCGCAGAACGCCACGCCCGCCGGGAACAAGGCCTGGTGGGACGGGCTCTCGCCGGAGGAGCGCGATCGGTACATCGAGCTGGTCCCGGAGCGCATCGGCAATCTCGACGGCATCCCGGTCCTCGCGCGCGACGCCGCCAACCGCAGGAACCTTCCCGCGCTGATCGACAAGCTGGGGGGCGTCGACACCGACAGGGCCCGTGACCAGCTGGCCGGGCTCCGGGAGATCGAGCGGCAGCTCAAGGAGGACGGCAAGCCGCCCATGTACCTCATCGGGATCGGTGACCAGGGCAACGGCCGGGCCATCGTCTCGTTCGGCAATCCGGACGCCTCCCAGAACGTGTCGGCGTACGTACCGGGCCTCAACACCTCGCTCGACGAGGAGTTCGCCAAGAACGACCTCGGGCGGGCCCGGGACACCGCCATCGGGGCGCAGGGGTACGACGACTCCACCGCGTCCATCGTCTGGCTCGGGTACGACGCGCCGCAGTTGCCGGACAAGGACGGGGCGGCGGGCTACTTCGCCGTCATGGGCACGGGGCGCGCGGAGAAGGGCGGGGCGGCCTACCGCGACTTCATGGGCGGGATCTCCGTGACCAACCAGAACAAGGACCCCCACATGACGGCCATCGGGCACTCCTACGGTTCCCGGACCGTGGGCGCGGCGGCGGCCGGGCCCGGCGGGATTCCCGGGGTCGACGACATCATCCTGGTCGGCAGTCCGGGGGTCGGCGTCGACCACGCCGTGGACCTCGGCGTCGGCAGCGAGCACGTCTTCGTGGGCGCCGCCGCCAACGACCCGGTGACCAAGCTGCCCTCGAAGACCCAGGTGGTGGTGGGCGGCATAGGGCTGGCCCTGGGCGGCCCCGGTGGGGCCTATCTGGGCGGCGATCTGGCCGATCCGGGTGACGACGACCTGTGGTTCGGGAAGGATCCGGCGAGCAAGGCGTTCGGGGCGCGGCGCTTCCCGGTGGCCGACGGTCCGCCGCTCGTCAGCGGGAGCGGTATCAGTCTGGACTCGCACTCGAACTACTTCAGCCCGGAACGCGACGCCGTGTCCGCGGACAGCATCGCCCTGATCGTGTCGGGCAACGCCGACCGGCTCAAGATGGAGGAACCGAAGTGAGTCGAGCGAAGCGGGCTCTGCCCCTCGGCGCGGTCGTCCTCGCCCTGGGGATGGTGCTGTCCGGGTGCGGCAGTGAGGGCACGAGCGCGCGCGACGGCGGCGTGAGCACCGGAAAGGAGCGCGGGATGGACATGCAGGAGGCTGCCGAGCAGTCCGACGCGATGCTGGACGCCGTCCTGAAGGGCATCGACCCCGATGTGCGGTGGGCGCACGGGCCGACCACCACCCGCGCCTGCGGTGTGACCCGCCGGCGGGCCGTCATGACCGTCGTCTCCCCCGAACGCCGTCAGACGTTCCTGGACCGTGCGGAGACGTTCTGGCGGAAGAACGACTACCGGATCAAGGCGGTCAACAAGGACGAGAAGTTCCCGGCGGTCTACGCGGTCACGAAGAGCGGATTCGGTGTCAGCGTCTCCTTCCGGGGGAAGGGGCAGGCCTTCCTGGAGGCCGACAGCCCGTGCGTGAAGGAGTCCGAGGTCGCCGCTCCCACCGCCGAGCCGAACGGTCCGGCGTACGAGGACGTCTATCCGCTGCCCCGTCCCAATGTGCGCTCCGACTTCTGGTCGGGGGAGGGCGGCTGAGGCCGCGTCACCCTTGGTGCCGGTGAGCCGTCGACGCCCCCGTGTGCTTCGGGTGCGCCGGTGGTGTGCCGCGGATGACTCGTACACACCGTCGAAAAAGGCTCTGAAGCGCGCCCCGATGGGGGATGGTTGAGGGGTGCGGAAATTCTGGGTGTTCGGTGGCATCGGCGTCGGCATGGTCATGTGCCTCCTGGCGCTGCTCGTCGTCGGTACGTACTCCGCCGCCGCCGGGCTCGCCGGGTCGGGGGGCGGCGGTGCCGTCGCGCTGGCCAAGGGGGCGGTCCCGGCTAGGTTCCAGCCGCTGGTGCAGAAGTGGGGCAACCTCTGCCCCGCCATCAACCCGGCGCTGCTGGCCGCGCAGTTGTACCAGGAGAGCGGCTGGAACCCGCAGGCGCAGAGCCACGCCGCCGCGCAGGGCATCGCCCAGTTCATCCCCGGTACGTGGGCCACGCACGGGATCGACGGCAACGGCGACGGCAGGCGGGACGTGTGGGACCCCGCCGACGCGATCCCCTCGGCCGCCTCGTACGACTGCGAGCTCGCCGGGTACGTGAAGAAGGTGCCGGGCGACCCGACGAGCAACATGCTCGCCGCGTACAACGCCGGCGCCTATGCGGTGATCAAGTACGGCGGCGTCCCGCCGTACAAGGAGACGCAGAACTACGTCAGGATCATCCGCTCGCTGGAGAAGAGCTTCGCCCGGCCCGTCGGCCGCGTGGCACCCTCCCGGCAGGCCGCCGGGGCCATCTACTTCGCACAGAAGCGGCTCGGCACGCCGTATCTGTGGGGCGGCAACGGTACGCCGGAGCAGCAGGGCCGGTTCGACTGTTCGGGGCTGACCCAGGCGGCGTACCGGACCGTCGGCATCGAGCTGCCGCGCGTCGCCAATGACCAGTACAACGCGGGCCCGCATCCCTCGCGGGACGAGCTGCTCCCGGGGGATCTGGTGTTCTTCTCCGACGACCTCACCAACTCGCGTGCGATCCGGCACGTCGGGATGTACGTCGGGGGCGGCTATATGATCAACGCGCCGTTCACCGGGTCGGTCATCCGGTTCGACAAGATCGACACGCCGGACTACTTCGGTGCGACACGGGTCACCAAGGACGGCGCCGCCGCTCTTCCGACCGATCTCCCCACAGGGTGATGGATGTCTCCCGGATGTCTCCCGCACACCTCCCGGCGGCTCCCGGTGGTTACCGCTGGCTACCGGTGGTTCCGGGCGTCTCCTGTACGGGCGTGCCGTACGGGGCTTCCGGAGCGGCCAAGGGTGCTGACGGGCAGTCGGCCGTGGTCGGAACTCTCTGTGAAGCCTGGGCCCTGAGCTGCGATGACGAGTCACTCTTCGATAACGTCATGGTGATCATTCGGTGGAGAGCGGAACGCACACGGCGGCCGGGCCGTTCCCTGGACAGGGGACGGGAACGGCACGCGCACTGACCATGCGTCGCAGTGACGCAGTACGGCGATGCTGTGCAGTGCGGTAGCGGACAGCACCGGACACGGGGGTTCGACCACGGCGGCGTGCAAGGACGCGCGTCGCAGCAGAAGAAGCAGACAAGGCAAGGGGCCGCAGCAGATGGCTGGACTCGAACTCGACGGGTCGAACCCGGACGTCAGTCTGCTCTACGACATCAACGGCCTCGCGAAGGCCGCTCCGACCTGGTTCGACCGGGTCATGGAGTTCGTCGGCGAGTACGGGATCATGTTCGGCCTGGTGCTGGTGGGCCTGTGGTGCTGGTGGAGCATGCGCAAGCGCGGGACGGCCGAGGACTCGGTGACGGCTGCCGCCGCCATCGTCTGGGCGCCGCTCGCCGCCGCCATCGCGATCCTCGTCAACGTCCCGATCCGCGGTTTCGTCGAACGGCCGCGCCCGTTCAACGACCACGAAGGCCTTGAGGTCCTGATCCACGGCAAGACGGACTTCTCGTTCGTCAGCGATCACTCCACCCTGGCGATGGGCATCGCCGTCGGCATCTTCGTGGCGAACCGGAAGTTCGGCTTCGTCGCGATCGGCCTCGCGCTCTTCGCCGGTTTCAGCCGGGTCTACATGGGCGTCCACTACCCGACCGACGTGATCGGCGGGTTCGCCCTCGGTACGGCGGTCGCCCTGCTGCTGGCCCCGCTCGCCATGGCGCTGCTGACCCCGCTGATGGCGGCGATCGCCCGGTCGCCGAGGGTGGGCTGGTTCGTCCGGTCGAAGAGCGCGGCCGTCGCGGACGCGGACGAGCACGGTGAGGCGATGGGCATCCCCGAGCCGCGACCCGGTTCCGGGCGGGGCGACCCGGGGGAGAAGGACCTGGCCGCCTGACGGGGGGAGAAGGACCTGGCCGCCTGACGGTCTCCGTCAGCCCGCCGGCCCGTCCATCCCGTCAGTCTCCTCTCCCCGCCCTTCTCTTCAGCTGATCGAACGGTTCTCCCGATCCCCCGGACGCCTCCGAGCGTCCGGGGGATCGTGCTGCGTCCAGGCCCCGTGGGCGGGCGGGCGGGTGGGTCAGGGGGTGGCGAGGTGTTTCGCGGCGTCGGTACGGGCCAGGTCCCGGGACCTGCGTGCCGGTCCCGACCAGCCGCAGGAGCAGCGGGCCAGGCAGAACGAGCCGCGTTCGATGGTCGTGGCGCTGTGCCCGGCGGGCGGGCCGGCCGGGGGCGCGGAGGCGGAGGCGGACGGGTGTCCCGGGGCGGTGGGGGCCAGGACCACGACGGGGGCCGCCGAGGGAGCCGGGGCTCTCCGGGGGCGGGTGCGGGGGACGGTGGTGCGGGCCGGGGCGGGGAGATCCTCATGCACCCGACCACGGTACTGGCCACAGTCTGCGGCCGGGGGGCGCATCCGGCTTCTGCCCACAGAGCACCGCACCCGGCGACGGAGCCCGGGCTCCCTCCGCCGGGCCGCAACGCGCCGGGGGCGCGTGACGGGGGGCGTCGGCGGTCGTTATGCGGGGCGGGTGAGGGCTCGGCCGGGCGGTAGTCGTTGGGGGTTGGCAGGCGATGGTGGTGCAGCAGTACAGGGACGGAGGCAGGGCCCGTGCTGTTCGCGCCCTCGCCGCGGCCGGGGTGATCGCGGTCAGCGCCGGGTGTTTCGGCGGGGACGCGGGGAGCGGCGCGAGCGACGGTTCCGGGCGGCGCTCCGTGGCCGCGGATCGTCCGCTCGATCTGCTCGGGCAGGCGGCGGACGTCCTCGTCGAGGCGGGCGGCGCGGAGACCCGTACGTCGATGGAGACCGCGGCCGGCGGGACGCGGGTGACGATCCGGGGGCAGGGCGCGTACGATTTCCGCCGGCAGCTGGGGCGGCTCAGGGTGGTGCTGCCCGAGGAAGCCGCGGGCGCGGACGGACACCGGCCGATCACCGAGCTGCTGGCCCCGGGGACGCTGTACATGAAGAACCGCGGCGCCGGGGTGCCCGACGACAAGTGGGTCAGGATCGACACGACCACGCTGAAGGACGGCAACCTCCTCACCGGCGGGGTCACCGACCCGATGGCGGCGGCCGAACTACTGCGCGGCGCGGCCGATGTGACCTATGCGGGGAAGTCCGAGCTGGCCGGGGTGACGGTGCATCACTACCGGGGGGTCGCGGATCTGGGCCGGGCGGCCCGGGCCGCGTCGCCGCAGTCGCGCGGGGCACTGAGCGCGGCGGCGAAAGGGTTCAGCAAGGACGCCGTCCCGTTCGACGCCTACCTGGACGAGGACGGCCGGCTGCGGAAGGTGCGGCACCGGTTCACGTTCTCCGCCGAGGGCCCGGAGGTGTCGGTGGTCTCGACGCTGCTGCTGTACGGGTTCGGGCTGCCGGTCACGGTGAACCTGCCGGACGAGGACGCCCTCTACACCGGTGAGATCCGGCAGGAGTGAGGGTGGCGGGACGCCGGGACGGCCGGGCGACGGGGTGGGGCGGCGTCGGTGTTGACGGCCTGACCGGGGTGGCGTCGGTGTCGGCGCCCCGGACCGGACCGGGCCGGGGCGGCCGGGACGGGCCGGGTGGTGGGGCCGGTTGGGAGGGGGCGCAAAATGGTCCGTCCGTGCCATGCGCGGCGCGTATCGCGCTCTCTAGGCTGGGAAGCCGGT
The DNA here is from genome assembly GCF_057766565.1 of Streptomyces sp. MGP-P1. Taxonomy (NCBI): domain Bacteria; kingdom Bacillati; phylum Actinomycetota; class Actinomycetes; order Kitasatosporales; family Streptomycetaceae; genus Streptomyces; species Streptomyces sp. MGP-P1. The sequence goes on from NZ_JBYMEM010000005.1 coordinate 1,344,822, forward strand.
ATGCCAGGGGCCAGTGACGGCCGGGAGACGGCAGAGAGAGGTGACGCAGGTGGTGACGCTCAGCGCTCCGAACGCTCAGGACTGTGTGGCCCTCGCCGAGATCGAGCTGTGCGGCGAGCTGATGATCGCCGCGTCGGCGGCGGGCGAGGAACGCCTCAGCCCCGACCGGATCGACGAGGTGCTCGACGTACGCGGTGCGGAGTGCTGGGCGGCGGTCCCCCGGCAGGCCGCTCGCCGGGGGTGACGCCCGCTTTCCTCCGCACCGCCACCGCGCACGGGGTCGCGCCTCAGGTGCGGAGCAGGCGGGCGATGGCCTTCGTGGCCTCCTCGACCTTCGCGTCGATCTCCTCGCCGCCCTTGACGGCCGCGTCGGCGACGCAGTGGCGCAGGTGCTCCTCCAGCAGTTGGAGGGCGAAGGACTGGAGCGCCTTGGTGGACGCCGACACCTGGGTGAGTATGTCGATGCAGTAGACGTCCTCGTCGACCATGCGCTGGAGGCCGCGGATCTGGCCCTCGATGCGGCGGAGCCGTTTGAGGTGCTCGTCCTTCTGGTGGTGGTAGCCGTGAATGCCGCGGTCGTGGTCGGTGACGATGTCCACAGGGGCGGCCGCCCCCGTGTCCGGGGCCGCCACGCCCGTAGATTCCGTCCCTGTGGTCCCGGTCGTGGTCATCTGCGTCCTCCCGTTGCTGTCCTCTGAGTGTCCCTGCCGGTAAGTGTCCCTGCCGGAACGTGTAAATGCGGAACCCTCGGGCCCACCGTCGTGCGAGGGGGCCGTGCCGAACGATTCCGCCGCCCGGCCCCGCCCGCGAGCACCGTGCCGTATTGATACCCCTGCCGGGTATATCGTAACGAATCCCGCCGAACCGTGACCGGGGGTCCGTGCTGTTCGCCGTGTCCGATGGGCGACACTGAAGAACGCCGGTTAGCCGTGGCCGGATGATGCGCCTAGCATCAGCCTGACCGAATCCAAAGCACCCCGAGGACCCCACGTGCGCTTTCGTCTGACCCCCAGGGAGACGAGCTTCTACGACATGTTCTCCGCGTCCGCGGACAACATTGTCACGGGCTCGAAACTCCTGATGGAACTGCTCGGGGCGGATGCTGCCTCCCGAGTCGAGATCGCGGAGCGTATGCGGGCAGCGGAGCACGCGGGGGACGACGCCACCCACGCGATCTTCCACCAGCTGAACTCCTCCTTCATCACGCCGTTCGACCGCGAGGACATCTACAAGCTGGCGTCCTCGCTCGACGACATCATGGACTTCATGGAGGAGGCCGTCGACCTGGTCGTCCTCTACCAGGTCCAGGAGCTCCCCAAGGGCGTCGAGAAGCAGATCGAGGTGCTGGCCCGGGCTGCGGAACTGACCGCCGAGGCCATGCCGGGGCTGCGGACCATGGACAACCTCACCGAGTACTGGATCGAGATCAACCGCCTGGAGAACCAGGCCGATCAGGTCCACCGCAAGCTGCTGGCCCAGCTCTTCAACGGCAAGTACGACGCCATGGAGGTGCTGAAGCTCAAGCAGATCGTGGATGTGCTGGAAGAGGCGGCTGACGCGTTCGAGCACGTCGCGAACACCGTGGAGACCATCGCGGTCAAGGAGTCCTGAACCTCGTGGACACCTTTGCGCTGATCGTGACCATCGGTGTCGCGCTCGGCTTCACGTATACGAACGGCTTCCACGACTCGGCGAACGCCATCGCCACCTCGGTCTCCACCCGGGCGCTGACCCCGCGTGCCGCGCTGGCGATGGCGGCGGTGATGAACCTCGCCGGCGCCTTCCTGGGCCAGGGGGTCGCCAAGACCGTCAGCGAGGGCCTGATCGCGACGCCCGTGGGGCAGAAGGGGATGGGGATCCTGTTCGCGGCGCTGGTCGGCGCGATCATCTGGAACCTCATCACCTGGTACTACGGCCTCCCCTCCTCGTCCTCGCACGCCCTGTTCGGCGGCATGGTCGGGGCGGCGCTGGCCGGCGGCACGGACGTCATCTGGTCCGGCGTGCTGGAGAAGATCGTCATCCCGATGTTCATCTCGCCGTTCGTCGGCCTGATCGTCGGCTATCTGGTGATGGTCGGCATCATGTGGATCTTCCGCCACGCCAACCCGCACAAGGCCAAGCGCGGCTTCCGGATCGCGCAGACGGTCTCGGCGGCGGGCATGGCGCTCGGCCACGGCCTCCAGGACGCGCAGAAGACGATGGGCATCGTCGTGATGGCCCTGGTCATCGCGGACGTCGAGGGCCCCAACGACGAGATCCCCGTCTGGGTCAAGATCGCCTGTGCGCTGATGCTCTCGCTGGGTACGTACGCGGGTGGCTGGCGCATCATGCGGACCCTCGGCCGCAAGATCATCGAGCTGGACCCGCCGCAGGGCTTCGCGGCGGAGACGACCGGCGCCGCGATCATGTTCGGCTCGGCCTACCTGTTCCACGCGCCGATCTCGACGACGCACGTCATCACCTCCGCGATCATGGGCGTCGGGGCCACCAAGCGGGTGAACGCGGTGCGCTGGGGCGTCGCGAAGAACATCATCCTGGGCTGGTTCATCACCATGCCCGCGGCGGCGCTGGTCGCGGCGCTGAGCTACGGAGCGGTTCTCCTGCTCTTCGGCTGAGCCGCCGGTGCGCGGTGATCCGACCTGGTTGGTTACACGTGTGGGTCCGCCCCCGTTCTCGTACGAGAACGGGGGCGGACCCTTTCGCCTTGCGGTGGCACCGCCATGCAGCACCGCAAGGCCGTCTGTGGGGTGGGACGGAGGGGCGTGGCCCGTCCCCGGGGTGGTGGCCGGAGGGCCGTCCCGGGGTGGCCTGGACGCCGTCCCGGGACGGCTCAGCCGAAGCGGCCGGAGATGTAGTCCTCCGTGGCCTGGACCGACGGGTTGGAGAAGATCCGCTCCGTCTCGTCGATCTCGATGAGCCGGCCGGGCTTGCCGACCGCCGAGAGGTTGAAGAACGCGGTGCGGTCCGAGACGCGGGCCGCCTGCTGCATGTTGTGCGTCACGATGACGATCGTGAAGCGCTCCTTCAGCTCGCCGATCAGGTCCTCGATGGCGAGCGTCGAGATGGGGTCCAGCGCCGAGCACGGCTCGTCCATCAGCAGGACCTGCGGCTCGACCGCGATGGCGCGGGCGATGCACAGGCGCTGCTGCTGGCCGCCGGAGAGTCCGGAGCCGGGCTTGTTGAGGCGGTCCTTGACCTCGTTCCAGAGGTTCGCGCCGCGCAGGGACCTCTCCACGACGTCGTTGAGCTCGCTCTTGCGGTAGCTGCCGTTCAGCCGCAGCCCCGCCGCCACGTTGTCGAAGATCGACATGGTGGGGAAGGGGTTGGGGCGCTGGAAGACCATGCCGATCGTGCGGCGGACGGTGACCGGGTCGACGCCGGGTCCGTACAGGTCCTCGTCGTCCAGCAGCACCTTGCCCTCGACGCGGCCGCCGGGGGTGACCTCGTGCATCCGGTTCAGGGTGCGCAGGAACGTGGACTTGCCGCAGCCGGAGGGGCCGATGAAGGCGGTCACGGAGCGGGGCTCCACGGTCATCGAGATGTCCTCGATGGCCTTGTGGCTGCCGTAGTAGGCGTTCAGACCGCCGATGTCGATGCGCTTGGCCATGGAAATCACTGCTTCTTTCGGGGGTCGCTGTTGGCCGCGTCAGCGACCGGTCTTCGGGGCCTTCCAGCGGGCGATGCCGCGAGCCACCAGATTGAGGATCATGACGAAGGCGATCAGGACCAGGGCCGCGGCCCAGGCGCGGTCGTAGGACGCGGCCTCGCCGACCTTGTACTGCTCGTAGATGTAGAAGGGCAGCGAGGACTGAGCGCCTTCGAAGGGGTTCGTGTTGATCAGCTGGCTGCCGAAGACCAGCAGGATGATCGGCGCGGTCTCACCAGCGATACGGGCGATGGCGAGCATGACGCCCGTGGTGATGCCGCCGATCGCGGTGGGCAGGACCACCTTCAGGATGGTGCGCCACTTCGGGATGCCGAGGGCGAGGGAGGCCTCGCGCAACTCGTTGGGGACGAGCTTGAGCATCTCCTCGGTGGAGCGGACCACGACGGGGATCATCAGGATCGTCAGGGCCAGCGCGCCCATCAGGCCGGAGGGCTCCAGGTTGGCGATCAGCATGATCGACAGGATGAAGAGACCGGCCACGATGGACGGGATGCCCGTCATCACGTCGACGAAGAACGTGACGGCCTTGGCCAGCGAGCCCTTGCCGTACTCGACGAGGTACACGGCGGTCAGCAGGCCGAGCGGGGCGGAGATCACCGTGGCGATGCCGACCTGCTGGAGGGTGCCGACCAGCGCGTGGTAGACGCCGCCGCTGGCCTCGGAGCCGAGCACACCGGCCATCGAGTGGGTGAGGAAGTAGCCGTCCAGGCGCTCCGCGCCGCGGACGATCGTCGTCCACAGCAGGGAGGCCAGCGGGACGACGGCGACCAGGAAGCAGACCCACATCACGCTGGTGGCGAGGCGGTCCTTGGCCTGGCGCTGGTTCTCGACGATCGTCGTGGCGACGTAGGAGATGGCCAGGAAGAGCAGGGCCGAGATCAGGCCCCACTGTATGCGGCTCTCCCAGCCGGCGGCCAGCGAGACGCCGACGCCGAGCGCGACCGCGACGACGGCGAAGCCGAGCGGGGCGAGGCGGGGCAGGGAGCGGCTGCCGAGGCTGCTCTGGGGACCGGGTGAAGCGGGCTTCGGGCGCTCGATGACGCCGGTGGGTGCGTGGCTCATGCGTTGGCCCCCGAGTACTCCTTGCGGCGGGCGATGATGAGCCGGGCCGCGCCGTTGACCAGCAGGGTGAGGACGAAGAGGACGAGGCCGGAGGCGATCAGGGCGTCCCGCCCGAACGCGTCGGCCTCGCCGAACTTCGCCGCGATGTTCTGGGCGAACGTCCCGCCGCCCGGGTTGAGCACGTGCAGCGAGATGAGGAAGCTCGGGGAGAGGACCGTGGCGACGGCCATCGTCTCGCCGAGCGCGCGGCCGAGGCCGAGCATCGAGGCGGAGATGATGCCGGAGCGGCCGAAGGGCAGCACCGAGAGGCGGATGACCTCCCAGCGGGTGGCGCCGAGCGCGAGCGCGGCCTCCTCGTTCATCTTCGGGACCTGGAGGAAGACCTCGCGGCTGACGCTGGTCACGATCGGCAGGATCATGATCGCGAGCAGGATGCCCACGGTGAAGAGCGAGCGGGCGACGCCGACCTCGGTCTTCTCGAAGATGTATGTCCAGCCGAAGAACTGGTCGAGCCAGAGGTTCAGGCCCTCCAGGTACGGCACCAGGACGAGTGCGCCCCAGATGCCGTAGACGATGCTCGGCACGGCCGCCAGCAGGTCGACCACGTACGCGATGGGGGCGGCCAGCTTGCGCGGCGCGTAGTGCGAGATGAACAGGGCGATGCCGACAGCGATCGGAACCGCGATGACCATCGCGATGATCGAGCTGACGACGGTGCCGAAGAGCAGGACCGCGATGCCGAAGACCGGCGGGTCGCCGGCCGGGTTCCAGTCGAAGGTGGTGAGGAAGTTTCCCTCGTTCTTCGACAGGGCGATGACGGAGCGGTAGGTGAGGAACACGGCGATCGACGCCATGACCACGAGCAGCAGGATGCCCGAGCCGCGGGAGAGGCCCAGGAAGATTTTGTCGCCCATGCGCCCGGTGGTCCGGGGGCTGGGCCGCGGGACCGGCGGAGCCGGTGGCGTGTCTATCGGTGTGGTGGAAGCCATGGTCTTTCCGGTCTGTGTGGGGGAGCTGTGTGCTCCCCTGGCGGCGGTGCACCGGATGGAGAGAGAGCGGGAGGCGGGCCGGTCCGGAGGGGTGCGCCGGGCCGGCCTGCCGGTGGCGTGTCGCGTCGGTGGCGCGGGGCGCAGCTGACGGTTACGCCGGTGGGCGGCCGGGCCGGGTGGGCCCGGCCGCCCCGGGTGTTACGAGAGGGAGCCGATGGTCTCGCGGACCTTGGCGTTGATCTCGGCCGGGATCGGGGCGTAGCCGGCGTCGGTCAGGATCTTCTGGCCGTCGTCGGAGGCGGCGTAGGAGAGGAAGGACTTGACGGTGTCGAGCGTCTCGGGCTTGTTGCCGCTGTCGCAGACGACCTCGTACGTCACCAGGACCAGCGGGTAGGCGCCCTCGGCCTTGGTGGTGTAGTCGAGGTCGAGCGCCAGGTCCTTGCCGGTGCCCTTGATCTTGGCGGCGGCGATGGCCTTGGAGGCGTTCTCCGAGGTGGCCTTCACCGGCGTGGCGCCACCGGTGTTGATGTCCACGGTCGGGATGGACTGGGACTTGGCGTAGGAGAGCTCGAAGTAGCCGATCGCGCCGTCGACCTGCTTGACCTGGGCGGCGACGCCGGAGGAGCCGGAGGCGGCCTGGCCACCGGGGGCCGGCCACTTCTTCTCGGCCTCGTACTTCCAGTCGTTCGGGGCGGCGGCGCCGAGGTACTTGCCGAGGTTCTGCGTGGTGCCGGAGTCCTCGGAGCGGTGGAAGGCCTGGATCGCCTTGTCCGGCAGCTCGACGCCGTCGTTCAGCTTGGCGATCGCCGGGTCGTTCCACTTCTTGATCTTGCTGTCGAAGATCTTGGCGAGCGTCGGGGCGTCCAGCGTGAGGCTGTCGACGCCCTCCAGCTTGAAGCCGATCGCGACCGGGCCGCCGACCATCGGCAGGTTGATGCCCTGGCCGGTCTTGCACATCTTCTTGGAGTCGGCGACCTCCTCGGGCTTCAGCGCCGAGTCGGAGCCGGCGAAACCGACGGTGCCCTGGTTGAAGGCGACGATGCCCTCGCCTGAGGAGGAGGAGTTGTAGTTGATCTCCACGCCGGAACAGGCGGCCATGTAGTTCTTGACCCAGAGGTCCATGGCGTTCTTCTGGGCGCTGGAGCCGGAGGCGCGCAGCTGGCCCTTGGCCTTGCCGCAGTCGACATCCGACGCGGCGGTCGTCTTCTCACCCGTCCCGGCCGTACCGCCGCCGGTGTTGTCGTCCGAACCGCACGCCGTGAGGACCAGGGCGCCGGAGACGGCGAGGGCACCGAGCGCGGTGGCACGAAGCCGGTTCTTGCGCTGAAGCTTCACTTTCGGGTGTTCCTTCCAGGAGCCGCCGTGGTCAGTTCGTTCTACGACGGCGTGCGATGAGGAGCGGTGCGGTGGCTTGTCGCCGCGCACCGTGTACGTCCGAAATTAGGCAGAACAGGTGAAGCCGCCGACGGGGGAGAGTGAACGGCAGGTGAACCGTGTCGGGCAGGCGGGTGCGGGGCGGTCCGGGGCGCGGCGCGGGACGCGGATCGGGCCGGTTCGGCACGCGGATCAGGGCCCGCCGAGGGTGTCCAGCAGGGCGGTCAGCTGCCGGACGTCGCGGGGCTGGGTGAGCCGGACCCGGGCGGCGTCGGGGGGCAGCCACAGGACGCGGTCCACCTCGTCGTTGGCGGTGAAGGAGCCGCCGGTCGCCTCGGCCGCCCAGTAGGCGACCTCCTTGGGCCGGCCGTCCACCGGGTAGCGGGAGGTCGGCAGCCGGTCCCCGGGGGCGCAGTGGTGGCCGGTCTCCTCCAGCACTTCCCGTACGGCGGCGGCCAGCGGGTCCTCGCCGCGCTTCAGCTTGCCTTTGGGGAAGGACCAGTCGTCGTAGCGCGGCCGGTGGACCAGGCAGACCTCGACCCCGCCCCCGTCCGGGGCGCGGCGCCACAGCACGCAGCCCGCGGCCCGGACGGTGTCGGTGCGGTTCCTCACGGGCCCGGTGGCCCCCGGCTCCCCGCTCATGGGGTGCTCAGGGCCGCGGCGTACGGCCAGGTCTCCCGGAAGACGGCCCGCGCCGCCTCCACCTCGTGGCGCTGGTCCGCGTGGAGCACGCCCAGCGCGTACGCCGTGGCCGGGGCGATCCGGGGGGTGCGGGCCGCCGCTGCCGCCGCCCCGGCCGCCTCCACGGCGTCCCGGTGCAGGTCGAGGGCGTGGCCCGCCCCGGTCAGGGCCGGGTCCGTGGCGCCGAGGACGACCTCGTGGGCGTACCGGTGCAGCCGCAGCAGCAGGCGGGTCTGGTGCCACGCCGCGTCCTGCGCCTCGTTGTACGGCTCCGTGTCGTCGGGCGGCAGGGCGGCCACGGCGGTGAGGAGGCGTTGCTCGGCGTGTTCGGCGGGCTCCAGGAGGGCCTCGGCGGTCCGGCCCGCGGGGCCGGGGACCAGGGGGACGTCGGAGGCCAGGAGCGCCACGGCGTCGGCGACCGCGTGGAAGCGGGAGGAGCCGAGCGCCTGGAGGGCCGCGGAGTGGGACCGGGTCCGGGCGAGGGTGAGGCGGCGTTCCAGCAGCGCCCCCGCCCGTGCGGCGCCGACCCCGAGGGCGGCGCGGCCCTGGGCGTCGGAGGTGGCGCCCTCCCCGGCGGCCCGGACGCCCCGGGCGGCGGGGAGAGCGGGGCCGGAGAGCTGGTGCAGGGCCTCGACGAGCCGGGCGAGGCGGCCCGCGTAGGCGTGTTCGCGGGCGAGGATGCCGGAGAGCCAGACCAGTTCGCCGCGGAGCTGGTCGGCCCAGAGCGGGTCGAGCGCGGCCCGGAAGGTGTGCAGGGCGCCGCTGATCCGGCGGGCCGAGCGGCGCAGTGCGCGGGTGGCGGCCGCGGCGTCGTGGCCGCCGGACTCCGCGGGGGCGCTGTGCTCGTGGTGCAGGCGCAGGCTCCGCAGGAACTCGGCGGCCTGCCCCCGGAGGTAGGGCGCGAGGACCGCCTCCGTGGTCAGCTCCCCGGTGCGGCGGGAGCCGGCGAGGTCCGGGGGGCGAGCCGCCTCCGTGGTGTCGGCGAGCTCCCGCTGCCGTGCCCCCGCCCCCGTGGTGTCGGCGAGACGCCGTGCCCCTGGTCCCGTGGCGTGGGCGAAGCCCCGCGCCCCCGGTTCCCTGGGGTCGGCGGGCGGCGCGTCCGGTGGGGTGCCGGGGGCCGTGTCCGGCGTCGGCCGGGTCGTCGTCTGCTGGTCAGGGCGTCGCACGCCTGCGCCTCCGGGCGTCGATGAGCATTTCCTGGACGTGCCGCAGCGGCTGACCGTCCGCGTCCGTGGCGTGCCGGGTCCAGTTCCCGTCGGGGCCCAGGTGCCAGGAGGCGGTGGTGTCGGCCATACCGGTCTCCAGGAGTCGGCTGAGTGCGGCGCGGTGGGCGGGGTCGGTGACCCGGACCAGCGCTTCGATCCTGCGGTCGAGGTTGCGGTGCATCATGTCGGCGCTGCCGAACCACACCTCGGGCTCGCCGCCGTTGCCGAAGGAGAAGACCCGGGAGTGTTCGAGGAAGCGGCCGAGTATGGAGCGGACCCGGATGTTCTCGGAGAGCCCGGCGACGCCGGGGCGGATCGCGCAGATCCCGCGCACCCAGATGTCGACGGGGACGCCCGCCTGGGCCGCCCGGTAGCAGGCGTCGATGATCGCTTCGTCGACCATCGAGTTGACCTTGATCCGGACGTAGGCGGGGCGGCCCGCGCGGTGGTGGGCGATCTCCTTGTTGATCCGGGCGATCAGCCCGTCGCGCAGGGACTTCGGGGCGACCAGGAGGCGGCGGTAGGTCTCGCGGCGGGAGTAGCCGGAGAGCCGGTTGAACAGGTCGGAGAGGTCCGCCCCGACCTGCGGGTCGGCCGTGAGCAGGCCGAGGTCCTCGTACAGCCGGGCCGTCTTGGGGTGGTAGTTGCCGGTGCCGACGTGGGAGTAGCGGCGCAGCGTGTCGCCCTCCTGGCGGACGACGAGGGAGAGCTTGCAGTGGGTCTTCAGCCCGACGAGTCCGTACACGACGTGACAGCCGGACTCCTCCAGCTTGCGCGCCCACTTGATGTTGGCCTGCTCGTCGAAGCGGGCCTTGATCTCGACGAGGACGAGGACCTGCTTGCCGGACTCGGCGGCGTCGATGAGGGCGTCCACTATCGGGGAGTCGCCGGAGGTGCGGTACAGCGTCTGCTTGATGGCCAACACGTCCGGGTCCCCCGCCGCCTGTTCCAGGAACGCCTGGACGGAGGTGGAGAACGAGTCGTACGGGTGGTGGAGCAGGACGTCGCGCTCGCGCAGGGCGGCGAATATGTCGGGCGCGGAGGCGGACTCCACCTCGGCCAGGTCCCGGTGGGTGCCCGCGATGAACTTGGGGAACTTCAGCTCCGGCCGGTCCAGCGAGGCGATGGCGAAGAGCCCGGTCAGGTCGAGCGGCCCGGGCAGCGGGTAGACCTCCGCGTCGGACACCTTCAGCTCGCGGACCAGCAGGTCCAGGACGTACGGGTCGATGGCCTCCTCGACCTCCAGGCGCACCGGCGGGCCGAACCGGCGGCGCATGAGCTCCTTCTCCAGGGCCTGGAGCAGATTCTCCGTGTCGTCCTCCTCGACCTCCAGGTCCTCGTTCCTGGTGACCCGGAACATGTGGTGCGCCAGCACCTCCATGCCCGGGAACAGCTCCTCCAGGTGCGCCGCGATGATGTCCTCGATGGGGACGTACCGCTGGGGCGAGGCCTCCAGGAAGCGGGTCAGCAGCGGCGGGACCTTGACCCGGGCGAAGTGGCGGTGGCCGCTGACCGGGTTGCGGACGACGACGGCGAGGTTGAGGGAGAGCCCGGAGATGTACGGGAAGGGGTGCGCGGGGTCGACGGCCAGCGGGGTCAGGACCGGGAAGACGCGCTGCCGGAAGAAGGTGAACAGGCGGGCCTGCTCCTTCTCGGTCAGGTCCGGCCAGCGGATCAGCTGGATGCCCTCGTCGGACAGGTCGGGGGCGATGTCCTGCTGGTAGCAGGCGGCGTGCCGGGCCATGAGCTCGCGCGAGCGGGTCCAGATGAGGTCCAGGACCTCGCGGGGCTGGAGGCCGGAGGCGGAGCGGGTGGCGACGCCGGTGGCGATGCGGCGCTTGAGGCCGGCCACCCGGACCATGAAGAACTCGTCCAGGTTCGACGCGAAGATGGCGAGGAAGTTGGCCCGCTCCAGGATGGGCGTGTTCGGGTCCTCGGCCAGTTCCAGGACCCGTTCGTTGAACGCGAGCCAGCTGCGTTCGCGGTCTAGGAAGCGGCCCTGGGGCAGCTCGTCGCCGTCCCGGTCGGGCTCGTAGGCGTCCGCGTCGGCGTCCAGATCGGGATCCAGATCGGCGGCGGTGGAGAAGCCGACCCCGTGGGACGCGGGGGTGGCGTGCGGCCGGTGCGCGGCGAGTGAACCGACGGACGGCTGGGCGGCGGGCTGGACCGGGACCTCGGAGCTGGGCTGCTGGCTCATGGACCTATTGTTCCGCGCTGAGCGCTCCTCAGGCGCGTCGGAGCCCGGAAAGATCGCGGAAGGCCCGGGAAACCCCGGGTCACGGCCGGGGGAGCCCTGAGTGGCGTTTCCCCGGCCTCTCCCGTCGCGGCGGGGGGCGGGCACAGCTGGCTGCATCCCGTGAGGGTCGCAAGGACGTCTGAATGGCCGGTAACGGCGACATGACGTACAGGAAGCGGTGTGCCTGCGGGTGGGCCTCGCCGTCACTGTACGTGTTCAGCGTGCGGGGCTGTTCTCGGGGGTGGGCGTACGTGTTCGGCGCGCTGGAGCGCCGAGGGGGGCGGGCGTACGTGTTCGGCGCGCTGGAGCGCCGAGCGGAGCGGGCGTACCTGTTCGCCGTCCGGGCCCACCCTTCGTGGGCCCGGACGGCGGCCCGTACCGGGCAGGTCCGCTCAGCCGTGCAGGCGGCGCAGGACCCGGAAGGCGGCGAACACGGCGAGGGCGGCGAGGGCGAGCAGGATGCCGGTCTCGACGAGCTGGAGGGGCCAGAAGTGGGAGGCGGGATGGTAGTCGTAGTAGCGCTCCGAGGAGCCGTGGGTGGCCAGGCATGCCACGACGTCGCCCGCGGTCTCCTGGCAGACCTCCGCCGGAAGCCGCTCGCCCGTGCTCGTCACGTAGCCCTGCGCCCCCGACCAGGAGTCCGCGGGGAAGCCGTATCCGCTCCGTATCGCGACGACGTCGGTCCGGATCGGCCAGAGGCTGAAGCGCACGGTGTCGAAGGCCACGAGCAGCAGGCCGCTCGCGACGACGGTCGCGGCCATCGCCGCGACCGTGCGTCGGATCAGGAGCCCTGCCAGGGTGCCGATGGCGAGGCCGAGCAGCGCGTGGGCGACGGGGACGGTGCCGAGCGACCCGTACACGAACTCCTCGTACCAGGCGCGCGCGTAGAAGGAGTCGTCGTTCCGGGACCAGAACCACGCGAAGACCGCCGCCAGCGCGGAGGTGACGGCCACGGTGAGCACGGCGGGGGTGAGGAGCCTGGCGGCGAGCCAGCGGGCGGGTGAAACCGATTGCGACCAGCTGAGCCGGAAGGTGCCGCTCTCCAGTTCGCGGGCGATGACCGGGCCGGCCATGAACGCGCCGACGAGGGCGGGCAGAACCATCAGCAGCAGTCCCGCCTGGTTCTGGGTGTCGTTCAGCAGCATCTGGCCGTCGAGGAAGTCGCGGACCGTGGCGCCGCAACTGGGCACGGTGTGCTCGACGGAACAGCCCGAGGCGGCGAAGTCGGCGGAGGACCGGTCGGACCACAGCGAGAGGCCGACCATCCAGAGGACGACGAGAACCGCCGCCGCTCCCACGATCTGGAGCGGCCGCCGGTGCACCCGCAGCACCACCCGCACGGGCCCCCGCAGGGCGGCGCGGGCGGGCGCGGGGGCGGTGGCCGTGCCGGGCTTCGGGGGCGTCAGCGTGCTCATGCGGCCGCCACCTCCGCACCGGCCGCGCCCGCGACGACGCTGGCGCTCGGCGTCAGCAGCGGCGGGGCGTCCGGGGAGCGGAGATGGGCGAGCAGCAGCTCCTCCAGGGACGGTTCCGTGACGGCCCAGGCGGTGGTGTCCACGGGGCCCTCCTTCCTGACGAGCGCGATGAGCTGACGTCCCGTCGTGCGGGATTCGACGACGGTGTGCGGGGAAAGGTCCCGCGTCCGGCCGGTGAGGAGGGCGTGGGCGGAGACGATGTCCTCGGCCTCGCCACCGAGCCGGACGCGCCCGCCGTCGACGAACAGGAGGTAGTCGCAGGCGCCCTCCAGCTCCGTGAGGATGTGCGAGGACATCACGATGCTGGTGCCGTGCTCGGCGGTCTCCGCCATCAGGACGCCCATCAGCTCGTGCCGGGCGAGAGGGTCGAGATCGGCCATCGGCTCGTCCAGCAGCATCAGTTCGGGCCGCTTGCCCAGTGCGAGGGCCAGCGCGAGCCGGGTCCGCTGCCCGCCGGAGAGGGTACGGACGCGGGCCTTTCGCGCCAGCGGTCCGGCGATCCGGTCGGCGGTGGCGCGGTCCCAGCGCCCGGGGTTCAGCTCCGCCCCGGCCCACAGCGTGTCGGCGACGGTGAGCTGCGGGTACAGGGGCTTGTCCTGGGAGACGTAGGCGATGCGGTCGCGTACGTCGCCGGGGGTGGCGGAGCCGAGGACGGTCAGGGATCCGACGCTGGGGCGGTCCAGCCCGGCCGCCAGATTCAACAGGGTCGACTTGCCGGCGCCGTTGGGCCCGACGAGGGCGCAGACGCGGCCCGCGGGCAGCCGGAACGAGCAGTCGTGCAGGGCGCGGTGGCGGCCGCCACCGCGCCCGTAGGTCCTTCCGAGGCCGTGTGCCTCGATCGCGACGCCGGTCATCGTTCCTCGTCCCCCTTGTACGTGCTGTCCAGTACGGCGGTGAAGAGCGCGCCGACGTCGTCCTTCTCCAGGCCGGCCGCCCGGGCCCGGCGGGCCCAGTCGGCGAGTTCGGTGCGCAGCGGGGCGTCGGCGGCGGTCGCGTCGGCCGCGCCGCCCAGCGTGCCGAGCGTGCCCAGCGTCCTGCGGACGAAGGTGCCGAGTCCGCGGCGGGCCTCGACGAGGCCTTCGCGCTCCAGCTCGCGGTAGGCCTTGAGGACCGTGTTCGGGTTGATCGCAGTGGCTTCCACGACCTCACGGGCGGTCGGCAGCCGGTCGCCCGGTTCGAGCACGCCCAGGCGCAGGGCCTGCTTCGTCTGCTGGACGATCTGGAGGTAGGTGGCGACGCCGCTGCGTCGGTCGATGCGGAACTCGACCGCTGCGGATTCGGCTGTCATGCGCTGCACCACCCTTTCACTAATTGAGTAGTGAAAGGGTGGTGCAAAGAAGGGGCGGCGTCAAGTGACGCCGCCCCGGGGATGTCTGACGGAGGGTTCAGGACTCCGTGCGGTACATCAGGTCCACCTCGTGCGTGGTGAAGCCGATGCGCTCGTACACCGTCACCGCCGCTGTGTTGTCCGCGTCCACGTAGAGCATCGCGGTGGGCAGCGCCTCGGCGGCCAGGTGGTGAAGCCCGATCGAGGTCAGCGCCTTGCCGAGGCCACCGCCCTGGGCCTCGGGCAGGACGCCGACCACGTACACCTCGCCGAGCTGCTCCGCCGCGTGCACCTTCGTCCAGTGGAAGCCGACGATCTCCCCGTCCCGCTCGGCCAGGAAGAAGCCCTTCGGGTCGAACCAGGGCTCCGCCTTGCGGTCGTCCAGGTCCTGCTGGGTCAGGGACCCCTGCTCGGGGTGGTGGGCGAACGCCGCCCGGTTCACGGCGAGCCAGGCGGCGTCGTCACGGCCCGGCTCGAAGGTCCGTACGGTGACGCCCTCGGGCAGGACCGGCTCCGCCAGGTCGAGCGGGACCAGGCTCCGCCGGAGCTGGCGCAGCTCGCGGAAGAGGGAGAGGCCGAGGACCTGGGCCAGGTGGCGGGCGGCGGAGCTGCCGCCGTGCGCCCAGACCCGCAGCCGCTTGCCGGTCGCGGCGAGGAGGGCCGCGCCCAGTGCCCGGCCGTGCCCGGTGCCGCGCCGATCGGGGTGGACGACCAGTTCGGCGGCCGGGGCCTCGACCGGGTCGGTGTCCTCCAGCTGGGCGTACCCGGCGAGCGTGCCGTCGACGGTGAGGAGGAAGTGCCGTACGCCGTCGCGGTGTCCGCCCCGGATCCGTAGCCTGCCCTGCTCGGAGACCGCCTGCCGGCCGTCCGAGCGGGCGGCCTCGGCGAGCAGGGCGAGGACGGCGTCGGCCTGCGCGGAGTCGAGTGCGTCGAGGGTGTGGACCTCGCGTCCGGGAGCGGGGAGGGGTGCGTCAGTCGTCATGGCTCCGAGCGTACGGCGAGCGGTGGGTCCGGTGGGACGCGGCGGGGCGGCGGTGCTGCGGGCCGTGGGCCGTGGGGGAGCGGGCGCGGAGTGCGGCCTCGGACGGAGGGCGTATTGCGGTGTGGCCGGATGGCAACCAGTCCGTAACCCCGAACACCTGTTGCGCTACGCGCGTTGACTCTAGGCTGCGGCACGCAGGATCCCAGACGTGACACCAGCGACACGACTGACGCAACAGACACCACTGACACACAAGGGGACCGATGTCAGCGACTCCGCAGAAGTACCGTGCGACACGGCGGGTGCTCGCCGCCGCGGCCGGTCTGGCCACCTTGGGTGCGCTCGTCGCCGCGATGCCGGCGGGCGCCCAGGAGCGGGGCCACGGCCACGGGCACCAGCCCCGTACCGTCGACGTGCAGTTGCTGTCGTTCAACGACCTGCACGGCAACCTGGAGCCGCCGGCCGGTTCGGCGGGCAACGTCACCAAGACGCACCCCGACGGCAGGGTCGAGGACATCCCGGCCGGTGGCGTCGAGTACCTGGCGACCTCGCTGCGCACCGCGCGCAAGGGCAACCCGTACTCCGTCACGGCGGCCGGCGGCGACCTGGTCGGTGCGAGCCCGCTGCTGTCGGGCCTCTTCCACGACGAGCCGACGATCGAGGCGCTGAACGGCCTCGATCTGGACGTCACGGCGGTCGGCAACCACGAGTTCGACGAGGGCGCGGCCGAGCTGGCCCGCCTGCAGAACGGCGGCTGCCACCCGGTCGAGGGCTGCTACGAGAAGGGCAAGGAGTTCGAGGGGGCGGACTTCCCCTACCTCGCGGCCAACGTGACCAAGGAGAAGACCGGCAAGCCGCTGCTGAAGCCGTACACCGTCTGGAAGAGGAACGGCGTCAAGATCGGCTTCATCGGCGTGACGCTGGAGGGCACCCCGGACATCGTCACCGCGAACGGCGTCAAGGGCCTCGAGTTCCACGACGAGGTCGAGACGATCAACAAGTACGCCCGCGAGCTGGACCGCAAGGGCGTCAAGTCCATCGTCGCGCTGATCCACGAGGGCGGGGCCCCGGCCTCCACCTCGTACAACTACGACTGCGACAGCCCCGGCGCGGGCGACGGCATCTCCGGCCCGATCGTCGACATCGCGAAGGGCATCACGCCGAAGGTGGACGCCCTGGTCACGGGCCACACCCACCAGGCGTACGTGTGCACCGTCCCGGACCCGTCCGGCAAGCCGCGCATGGTCACCTCGGCCTCCTCGTTCGGCAAGCTGTACACGGACACCACGCTCACCTACGACCGCCGCACCAAGGACATCGTGCGTACGTCGGTGAAGTCCGCGAACCACATCGTCACCCGTGACCCGGACCGCAGGGCCAAGGACATGACGGACCTGATCACCCGTTGGAACACCCTCGCGGCGCCCATCGCGAGCAAGCCGCAGGGCTTCATCTCCGCCAACATCGACGGACGCGGTTCCAAGGCCCTGGAGAAGCCGCTCGGCAACCTGATCGCCGACGCACAGCTGGAGGGCCTGGCCCCCGCCGACAAGGGCGGGGCGCAGATCGCCCTCATGAACCCGGGCGGTATTCGCTCCGACCTCGTCCACAAGGCGTCCGGCGGTGAGGGCGACGGCGTCGTCACCTACGGCGAGGCGTTCACCGTGCAGCCGTTCACCAACATGATGAACGTCGTCGACCTGACCGGCGCCCAGCTGGTCGCCGCGCTCCAGCAGCAGGTCAGCGGCTCCAACGCGGCCAGTCCGAAGATCCTCCAGGTCTCCGAGGGGCTCACCTACACCCTCGACCTGACGAAGAGCGGCGCGGACCGCGTGGTCGCCGACACCATCAAGCTGAACGGTGCGGCGCTCGATCCGGCCAGGACCTACCGCGTCGCGATGAACGAGTTCCTCGCGGGCGGCGGCGACGGCTTCGCGGCCCTCGGCAAGGGCACGAACAAGCTGGTCGGCGCCTCCGACCTGGACCTGTTCAACGCCTACCTGGCGGCCCACTCCACGGCCACCGCCCCGCTGGCCCCGCCGGCGACGGGCCGGATCACGGTCATCCAGTAACGCGTCCGTGGACGAAGGGGCGGTGGGCCCGCGGGCCCACCGCCCCTTTTCGCGTCCTGCCGATCATGCGGAGGGGAAAGTTTCACGGATTTCGTGCGACACCGCGGTCGCGGCGACGGACGAAATGACAGAGTCTCATTTATCACGCCCGTGATAATGTCACGGCTGTGGGATATATCGATGTCAACTCTGTTTCTTACGGTCTGCCGGACGGCAGGGTGTTGTTGGACGAGATCTCGTTCCGGGTCGGGGAGGGGGCCAAGGTCGCCCTGATCGGGGCCAACGGGTCCGGCAAGACCACGTTGCTGCGGATCATCGCCGGGGACCTCGCGGCGCACAGTGGTGCGGTGAGCCGGGGCGGAAGCCTGGGCGTCATGCGGCAGTTCATCGCCCGTGACGGCGACCGGGTGCGCGACCTGCTGCTGTCGGTGGCGGCCCCCCGGATCCGCCGGGCCGCCGCCGCCGTGGACGCGGCGGAAGCGGCCCTGGAGTCGAGCGGGGGCACCAAGGCACAGCTGGCCTACGCGGCCGCGCTGGCCGACTGGGGCGACGCCGGCGGCTACGAGGCCGAAGTGCTGTGGGACGTCTGCACCACCGAGGCCCTCGGCCTCCCCTTCGACCGGTGCGGGCGGCGCGCGGTGGACTCGCTGTCGGGCGGCGAGCAGAAGCGACTCGTCCTGGAGGCGCTGCTGCGCGGCCCCGACCAGGTGCTGATGCTCGACGAACCCGACAACTACCTGGACGTGCCCGGCAAGCGCTGGCTGGAGGACCGTCTCCTGGAGACCCCGAAGACCGTCCTGTACATCAGTCACGACCGCGAGCTGCTGGCGCGCACGGCGCAGAGCGTCATCACGGTCGAGCTCGGCGCGGCGGGGAACAGCGCCTGGGTCCACCCGGGCGGTTTCGACAGCTACCACCGGGCGCGGACCGACCGGTTCGAGCGGTTCGACGAGCTGCGCAACCGCTGGGACGAGGAACGCGCCAAGCTGAAGGCGCTCGTGCAGATGTACCGGCAGAAGGCCTCCTACAACTCGGACATGGCCTCCCGCTACCGCTCCGCCCAGACGCGTCTGGCCCGATTCGAGAACGCGGGTCCGCCCCCCGCGCAGCCGCGCCAGCAGCATCTGGCGATGCGACTGCGCGGCGGGCGTACGGGAAAGCGGGCCGTGATCTGTGCCGGCCTGGAACTGACCGGGCTGATGAAGCCGTTCGACCTGGAGGTCCGGTTCGGTGACCGGGTCGCCGTGCTCGGCTCCAACGGTTCGGGCAAGTCGCACTTCCTGCGCCTTCTCGCCGCCGGCGGCAGTGCACCCGAGACCGAGCACGAACCGGTGGGCGATCTGCCGGTCGAGCCCGTGTCGCACCAAGGCGGGGCGCGGCTGGGCGCACGGGTGCGTCCCGGCTGGTTCGCCCAGGTCCACGGGCGGCCCGATCTCGTCGGCCGCACGCTGGTGTCCATCCTGCACCGCGGTGACGAGAGGCGGGAGGGTCTGCCGCGCGAGGAGGCCTCGCGGGTGCTGGCGCGCTACGAGCTGGCGAGTGCGGCGGAGCAGGAGTTCGACTCCCTGTCCGGGGGCCAGCAGGCCCGCTTCCAGATCCTCCTGCTCGAACTCGGCGGTACGACGCTGCTCCTGCTGGACGAGCCCACCGACAACCTCGACCTCGTCTCCGCCGAGGCGTTGCAGCACGCGCTCCGCGGCTTCGAGGGCACGGTGCTCGCGGTGACGCACGACCGGTGGTTCGCCCGGGACTTCGACCGGTTCCTGGTCTTCGGCTCCGACGGCGCCGTCTACGAGTCGCCCGATCCGGTGTGGGACGAGAAGCGTGTCGTGCGGCGACGTGGCTGAGCGCTGCCTCCGCCCGACCCGGAACGGGCGGGCGCGGCAGAGCCGTTCGGTGTTGTCACGGCTGTGATATTTTTGCGAAATGCCAGCTCGGATCGATCTCGAACAGCGTCGCAAGGATGTCATCGAGGCGGCTTTTCGCCTCTTGGTCGCTGAAGGCTTCACCGGTCTTTCGCTGCGGAAGGTCGCCGCCGAGTCGGGGCTGAACATCGGGTCGGTGCGGCATTATTTCGACGATCACCGCAATCTTCTCGTCGCGGCCGTGACCGAAGTCGGCGACCGTATGGGGAAGAGGCTTACCCGCTGTGCGACCGACACCCTGGTCGGACTCGACGGCGAGCCTGCCGTGGACGCGTTGCAGGCCCTCGTCGAGGAGTTGCTGCCGCTCGACGACGAACGGCGCGTCGAGTCGATCGTGCTCCTGGAGTTCATCGTCGCGGCACGGGTGAACCCGATCTTCCGCCCCGTGACCGAGCGGATGGCCGCGGACATGCGGCAGGTGATCACGCAGGCCCTGGACGTTCTCGAAGTGCCCGAGCCGGCCGAGGAGGCGGAGGGGCTCATCGCGCTGCTGGGCGGACTGATCCTCGACGCGGTGACACCGCACGGATCACTCGGCGACGCACGTGTGCGCCGGACTTTGCGGGCCCATCTGCGCTCGGTGCTGGCGACCGGACATGACGGACGCCCGGTGATCTGACGTCACGCGAGCGACTCGGCCTTCGACCGGTCCGTGGCCGTGCTGCGGCACCACGCGGCACCACACGGCACCACGCGGCAACCACCCGGGGCCGCCGGCTGACGCGGTACGGCGGTACGGCGGTGCCTCGGGCGGGCCGGGTTCACCTCGCCGTACCGGTCCAGGTGACGGCGAAGTACGTGACGCGCTCGTCCTCCCCGACCGGAAGCATTCCCGCCGCCGTCATCACGCGCTGGGACGCGATGTTGTCATGGTCGGCGTCCCCCTTCACCGAGACGACCCCGCCGGCCCGGGCGAACGACAGCAGGGCGCGGAGAGCTTCGGAGGCGTAGCCCCGGCCCTGGGCCGACGGTACGACGCCGTAGCCGATCGTGACGTGGCCGTGTTCGTCCGGGGGGCTGTGGAAGTCCACGCCGCCGATCACCCGGTGGTCGGAGCGGCGGCGGATCGCGTACGGGCCGAAGGGGCGGGGATCGCCCGTGGCCGAGCAGCGTTCCAGGAAGCGCTTGGCCACGGACACGTCGTCCTCGGTCGGGAACCCGGGCTCCCAGGCCGTGCCGGCGGCCGGCCGTCCCGCCACCGTCCCTTCGGCCTCGGCCACGGATATCGGGTGCAGGACGAGCCGCTCGGTCACCAGGTCGGTCATGGCGGCGTCATCAGGTCGGTCATGACAGGGAGGTGTATCACGCGGTACGGAGGGGGCGCGCGTGGATTTTCCGGCCCGGGGCCGCCCGCTCCCCGGCTACTTCAGGGACTCCTGCGTCGGGACGACCACCCCGTACAGGTCGCCGATGGTGGCCAGCGCGGCCTGGTGCACCTGCTGCACCGGCTGATGGCCGGGGACGGTAGCGCCGGGTGCCGGGTGCCGGGGCCGCCGGGGCCGCCGGGGGCCGGTGGACGACGACGCCCGGCTCAGGCGTCCCCGGGGAACTCCGCCCGCACGGTCAGGCCCCCGCCGGGTCCGGCCGTCGCGGTGATCGTGCCGTGGTGGGCGCGGACCACCGCGTCGGCGATGGCGAGACCCAGACCGTGTCCGGTCCGGTCGCTGCGCCGGCGGGGGGCGGCGCGGTGGAACGGCTCGAAGCGCGGTCGGCTGTAGCGGAGTTGAGCGCGACGACGCCCTGAGAGGACGGGAGAGGGCGGAGACCCGTAAAGGTCTCCGCCCTCTCACCGCTTCACCGCTTCAGTGGTGCAGTGGTTCAGCGACTTCCGCTTCGCCGTCAGGCGTCCGAACCGGCCTTCCGGCGACGGACGACGAACACCGCCGCCGCGCCGAGCACCACGGCCGCACCGCCCGCGAGAGCGATCGAGGTGGTGGCGGACGACGAACCGGTGGCGGCGAGGCTGCCGTCCGTGCCGGTCTTCGCCGGGGTGCCCGACGTCGATCCCTGCGGCTGGTGGCCGGAGCCGTTGCCACCGGGCTTCGTGGTGTTGGCGGGCTTGGGCTTGGCGTCCTCGGTCTTGCCGGGCTTGCTGCCCGCGGCCTTGACGTCGAACTCGTACATGTCCGCGCCGGGCGTCCCGCCGCAGGAGCCGTCCTTGTTGTAGAAGTCGGCCGCGATGAAGGCGACGCCGTTGCCGGCCGGGGTGGCCTTGTCGAGGGTGAGGCGCATCTTCAGGTCGGTCCGGGCGCCGGGCTTCAGCGCGCCGACGGCGTCGATGTAGTCGTCCTTGACGTTCTTCCACTTCGGGGACGACTCGGAGGACCACTGGAGGCGGAAGAACTTGCCCGTGTCCTTGAGACCGGTCTTGTCGGTCGCGTGGACTCCGACGTACGTGATGATCTCGTCCATGTGCCGGTCGGAGCCGTTGGTCACCCGGAGCGAGAAGGCGGTGGTCGTCCCGGCGACGAGCTTGGTCGGCAGGCCGGTCACCTTGGCGGTGAGGTCGTTCTCGGGCTCGCAGTCCTCGCCCTCCTCCTCGGCCTCCTTCTTGGCCTGGGCCAGCGCCGCGTCGGCGGCGATCTTCGCTGCGAGCGCGTCGTCCTTGGCCTTGTCGGCCACGCCGGCCGCGCGGACAGCCGCGACCCGTGCGTCGTCGACCGCCTCGCCGGCCTCGGCGGCCTTTGTGTCGGCGGCGGTCTTGGCGATGGCAGCCGCCGCCGCGGTCGCCTCGGCCTCGGAGAGAGCGGTCGCCGCGGCGGTCTTCTGCTCCTCGGTGGCGTCGGTCGGCAGCTCGGTGATGGCCGTCTTCGCTTCGGTCACCGCCTTGTCGGCGGCGTCCTTCGCGTCGGCGGCGAGCTTCGCGGCCTCCTTGGCGGCGTTGGCGGCGGCTACGAGGGGGTGGCTGTCCTTGGACAGTTCATCGAGGGCCTTCCGCACCGTGATCTGGGCCTCGTCGCGAGCCTTGACGGCCTCTTCGTACGCCTTCTGCGCCGCGGCGGCGGCCGCTTCCAGTTCCTTGATGGTCGGCTTGCTCTGCTTGTTCTGCGTCTGCGTCACCGGCTTGGTGTCGGCGAACGCGGGGGTGACGGAGAGCAGGACGACGGGGGCGGTCACGGCGGCGGCGACGGCGGTGGCGAGAGCGCGGCGAATCTTCACATGATCCCTTGGGTCGGGTCCGAACGGCGGAAAACGTTGTGGGGCGGCTGCCACGGCGGAAGGATCACGCGGGCGACCTGTGCCGATCGTATGGGGATCCTGTGAGGGGAGCCGGGGCATTATTCCGGGCCCCGGGGCGGGAGGGCGTCACCTGGAGAGGACAGACGCCACCAAAGCGCGCAGTTGCCCTCGGATTCCGTTTTTTCGCTGTGACGAAAGCCATGCGGCAGTGCCGTCCGTGCCGGTGCGCTCCGCCCGGTCAGGCGGCGGCAGTTCGTGTGTCGTCGCTCCGGTGCGTGCGGTGTTCGCGGCAGTCGCGGCAGTGGCCGGGGGTGGGGGAGCGGAAGGCGCGGTCGCAGTCGTCGCAGGTCTGGAAGGGGGTGACGGTGACGCGGGGGCGGGTGGGGGCGGCCAGGTCGCGGACGCCGGGGAGCGGTGGGGGAAGGAGGGCGGTGAGACGGTGTTTGAGGAGCAGGGCGGGACGCCTGAGGGGGTGGGGCAGGTCGGTGGTCAGGGTGCGGCGGATGGCGTCCGGGTGGGCGGCCCGTTCGAGCCAGGCCGCGACACCGGGGGCCAGTTGACGGATGTCGGCTTCGGAGAGGGTCAACTCCGGTGTGTGACGGCGTAGGTCGCTGAGGAGCGCGGTGGCGGCGCGGTCGAGTTCCGGGGTCAGTTCTTCCGGCTGGGGGAGAGGCGGGGGTGGCGGCTTGGGCGCGGTCGGGTTCGGGACCAGCGGTACGAAGAGTGGGGGCGGGGGCGGGGCCGTTGCGAGCGAGGGCGACGGCGGTACGGGCGGGGGCTCGGGCATGTCTTGCGAGGGCGACGGCGAGGGCGAGGGCGCCGGAGCTGGGGCCGGGGCCGGGGCGGCCGTGGACGGTTCGGCCGGTGGCGGTGGCGGTGGCGGTGGCGGTGGCGGTGGCGGTGCGGGTGCGGGAGCCGGTGCGGGCGCCGCTTCCTGGGGCGTGGCTGTTGCGGAGGGTTGTCGCGGGATCGCCGCCGGGCGGGGCGTAACAGCGCTGTGGGCTGGTTGCAGAAGACCGTGCGGGTGATGGTCCGGCCGCTGGGCAAGCGGTCCCGGACGCGTTGCAGGTAGCCGAAGGCTTCCAGTTCGCGCAGGGCGGCCGCGATGCGTTTCTCACCCTCCCGGCAGCGGGCGGCGAGCGCCTTGATGCCGATCTCCACCCCCTGGGGCAGCGACTGGATGCGTACGGCGATGCCGACTGCGGTGCAGCTGAGATCGGGGTGCTGGGCGAGGTGGTTGCCGACGACGGTGAAGCGGTCGGTGTGCGGGATCGCGATGTGGATCACGCCTCGGGCCGGGAGGGGCCCGGGAATCTCTGCCAGGGCGCGCGTGAGCGCAGTATTCTGCTGGGTATCCATCGGGAAGGTGTCGCTTCCTTGGTGGTCAGGCCCTCGGTTGGGATTGCAGTCCCGGTCGGGGGCCGACGTAGGTCGGGTGGGGTGTTGCTGGCGTGAGCATATGCCGGACAACCCGCCCGAAAGCGAGCTGAGTTGGCAAACCTCACCCGTGTGGGTGACGAGCCCCTGGGATGCGTCAGGTGGTCGCCGGGGTGGGTCGGGTGGGGTTCTTTCCCTTGTTGCTTTAGGTAGTTGATGTCGCGCTTCACCGGGTCGCGGCCGAGAACGATCCGGTCGGCGGTCGCCCGGCACGCACCGGGTCGCGGCGGCGCACGACCCGGTCGGAGCAGCCCTTCTGCGAGCGTGCTGCCTCGCGCAACGTCCCGACCGCGTGAGTGCGGGCGGGCGGGCACCCCCGGACAGCGTCACTCCTGGGACCCGACCTGCCTTCACGGTGGCGGCAGCTCCGTGTTGAGTCTGTCGGCAGGCACTCGCTCGATGCGTGTCCAGCCCCTCCAGCCCCGCTCCTCCAGGATCGCCAGCAGCCGCGCGGCGTGCGGTGAGGACTCGGCCGTCGTGGAGTCCAGCAGGTCGACGAACTGGTCGTCGATGCCGTCGTCGGCACCCACCTCGCCGGCCTCCACAGCACGGATCATCAAGCGCTCCATGATGTCGGCGACCTCGACGATCCGCGGATCTGTTCCAAGCGACTGCTCGGAAGCTCTTCCCCGAGGGTGGGGGGTTGACCCAGCGTCAAGGTCAAGCCCGTACCGAACACGGCATCCTGCCGCTCAGCCTCTGGCGGCACCTGGACCGAGCAGCCCCGGCCGGCCCCCCTCGGATGTTCCCCGCCATCTCCGTAGCACCGCCGGTTGGACGGGGCGGAGCCCATCGGCGGCGCTTCCCTCGCGGTGGGTCCCGGTGCGAGGGTGATCCCGGCGGCGAGCGCGCCGAGAGCGAGGGCCGACACCGCGAAGCCCCAGGGAACGAGGCTCACGGGGTCGGCTCCGGTCGCCCGAGCGTGAACCAGACGGCCTTGCGCCCGGGGTGCCGGCGATCGTCACCGTGCGTCCCCCAGGCCAGCGCCAGGCTCTCCACCAGGACGAGCCCCCGCCCGCCCTCCGCCTCCGGGCCTGCCCCCGGCGCGCCGAGCGCGCCGGTGAGCGGGCTGCCCTCATCCGTGACGGTGACGGTGACCCGCTTCCGGTTGACGGCCGCGTGGACCCGGATCAGTGGCGTACCGGTGTGGCGGTGGGCGTTGGTGACCAGCTCAGTCACGCAGATCCGGGCGTCGTCGACCAGCCCGAGGTGCCGGCTGACCTCCAGCAGCGAGGTGACGAAGTCCCGCGCGAGGCGCGGTGCGCTCGCGGTGTTCGGCAGGGTGAGCCGGTAGACCTCACCACCGATCGGGTTGGGCTGTACGGGAGTTGGTGTTGCGGCGGTCATGTCGGTCTCCCCATGCGATCCGGTTCGGTGAACGGGTGCGCTGCGCCCGGCCCGTGGCGATGGCCGCATCGCGGCACGTGTCAACGCGCGGCGGAGCGGCTGCACTTCGGAGTACGAGGTGTAGCGCGGTGCTGCGATGAACCGTAGCGCATTGTCTAACGTGTTAGACGTCTTCCTATAAAAGGCTCGACCAGTTGGATACCTGGAGAGTGGGGGTCCACACTGGGACCCGACAAGAGGAGGACCGATGCCATCGAGGAAGGCACCCACGGCGCGTCAGCGTCGACTGGGTACCGAGCTGCGTCGGGTTCGTGAGCACACTGGGCTGTCGCTCACCGGAGCGGCGGCGATGCTCGGTACGGACCGCACCACCATCAGCAACATCGAATCCGGAAGGTTCGGTGTGAGCGCCGAACGTGTCCGCGCCTGGGCCGGCCACTATGGATGTCCCGACCATGCCTATGTCGAGGCGCTCGCCGAAATGGCCACGGAGCGCATAAACGGCTGGTGGGAGGACTATCGGGGGCACCTCGCCAGTGATGCCCTCGATCTGGCCGAGCTGGAGTATCACGCGGTCGGCATCAGATCGGTACAGATCATGTATATGCCCGGCCTGCTCCAGACCGAGGATTACGCACGCGCAGTTTTCGCGGAGAGTGTGCCGCCGCCCACCCCCGCCCGCCAGAGGCGCCAGCTGTCGCATCGGCTGAGACGTCGCGACGTGCTCGACCGGGTCGAACTGACCTCTTGTACGTTCTTGATCCACGAGGCGGCTCTCCGGATGACCTATGGCGGTACGTCGGTTGCCCGCAGTCAACTTGAGCACCTGCTGCGTCAGTCGGACCGGGAGAACGTCGTCATCCGCGCGATCCCCTTCGCGGCGGGCGGTTTCCCGTACGCCAGCAGTTCGGCACACTACGTCTACGGTGTCGTTCCGCAGCTCGACACCGTCCAGACGG
Source organism: Streptomyces sp. MGP-P1 (assembly GCF_057766565.1). Lineage (NCBI taxonomy): Bacteria > Bacillati > Actinomycetota > Actinomycetes > Kitasatosporales > Streptomycetaceae > Streptomyces > Streptomyces sp. MGP-P1. The sequence goes on from NZ_JBYMEM010000005.1 coordinate 1,370,740, forward strand.
ATACCTCGACCGGGTCGGGTTTTCTGGATTCGGAGACGAGTCTGGAGAACTGGCGAGTCGCGCTGGACCGAACTGAGGAGAGATCTCTCGACCCGGAGAGCTCGCGAGACTTCATTCGCCGAATCGCAAAACAAGTATGAAGGCGTGAGAATGGTGGAAATCCAGTGGCGCAAGTCATCGAAGTCCTCAAATGCGGAGGGCTCCGACTGTCTGGAACTCGCTGAGCACGGCGGTGAGATCTTGCTTCGCGAGAGCGACAATCCCGACGTGATCGTCCGTACCACGCGCGCCAAGCTCCGGGCGTTCCTGGGCGGGGCGAAGGAAGGCGAGTTCGACGACTTGGCCTGAGCTTCCATGCTCTGGCAGCGGGCGGCCTCCACCGGCGCAGGTGGGGGCCGCCCGTGCTTTCTGTCGCGCCGCACAGATTTGCACCTCACCCGTTAGACGTCAAACACTTGAAACGGGTCGGCTTCACACGCTAGCTTCCTGCTGTGCCGCCCCACTCAGTGGCGGCCAACTCCCCTGCCGTCTGCGCCCGTTGGGGGAGCGTCGAACCGGGGTCGCCCCTCGCCGCAGCTCGTCACGCCGGCCGTGGCCTGGGGGCGCCTCCGGTGTCACGTCAGGAGGCCCTTGCCATGTGCGACCCCGACCCCGACCCGACGCGGCCCGAAGGCTCAGCCCTGCGCGCCTACTGGTGCGAGCGCTCCACGTATCCCCTGTTACGCGGCAGCGCCCCCGACACCTTCGTCCGGTACTCCGTGCCCACCGCGACGGAGGCGATCCGGCTGTTCCAGGCGGAGGCGCGGGCTCTCGTGGCGAATCTGGCTCCCGACGCGCGTCGCGAGGCCCGGGAGCGGATCGACGAGGGTGGTCGCGTGCGCGCGATCGCCGCCCTGCATCGGGGGCGGACCTGCGGGTTCTCGCTCGGGCACGGGGACCGGTGGACGGAGTGGACCGTACGCCCGTACCTCGCGTTCTCCGTGGCGGCCCGGCACCTGCTGCCCGTCCTGCCCTCGGGGTGCTGCCTGTGCGGGGCGTCACGCTAGGGCCGACCGGATGCCGAACAGGATCGGCCCGGTGGGTGGTGTGCGCACACCACCCACCGGGCCGATCCCGTTCGGCGTGGGATCAGCCCCGTTTCGCGGCCAGGGAGCCGCAGTTGGTGCCGTTCTTGCCGGCGACCTCACCGGAGATCTCGCCGCGCCACGTCACGCACAGGCCGCGTGCGTCGAGATAGACCGGTCCCGCGTACGTCGTGTAGTACCCCGTGTCCGAGACGGTCGTGGTGGGCGAGGCGAACCCGAGCGAGGCCGTCATGTGCACGGCCTTCCCGGGCGTGGTGCGGACGGTCACTACACAGTTCTTGCCGGTGGCGGAGCTGTAGGTGAGGAAAACGGTGCCCTTGGTGCCGATCTGAGCCGAGTTCACCACGGAGTAGCCCCCGCCGCAGGCGCCGTTGTACTTCGCGGCCGCGGCGGCCTTGGGTGCGGCGGTGGCCCGCTGGGCCGTCGGCTCCGCCGCGGCGGCGGCCGGGGCGAGGGCGATCGCGGCGCAGGCGGTGGCGGTGACGGCGGCGCCGATGGCTGACGCGCGTCGGATGTTGGTCATGTCGTTCCCCGGTTTCTCGAACGGTCATGGCGGGACGCCTGGTCCGGCGCCTGGATCCCCACTCCTCGAAGTGGCGTGGGTCACGTCCTGTTGGATAGACCGTGACGCGGTGGAGTTGTGCTGTCCGCGTGCTGTTACGAAGTCATGACACAGTTGGACAAGATCACCTTTCTTGATCCATTTCCGGTGGTCCGGGATGCGATGAGTTCCGGTGGCGCCTCCGGTCTCCTACGGCAGATGTGGTCACCGGTTCGAGTGGAGGCAGCCGTGGAGCGCGAGCGCGGGGCCTCGTCGCAGGAGACGCTGGAGCGGCTGCGGCGGGTGGTGTCGCGGACGACGACTCCTCCCGCCCCGCTCGACACCCGGCTGGTCGAGGAGGTCGTCCACGGCGAGGACATCCGCCGTGCGGTGGGCCTGGTCCGCTCCTACCCCCAGGAGGCCGTGGTCCGCGCGCTGCGCCTTCAGGCGCGTACGCCGGCGGCCTTCGGCGGGGCGAAGGAGATGGTGGCGTCCGTACGGCTGACGGCGACCGACGCCGACCTGTCGATCGGGGAGGGGCCGGAGGTGACGGGTCCCGCGCTGTCCCTGCTCCTGGCGGTGTCCGGCCGGCGGCAGGCGGTCGGGGAGCTGAGCGGGCCGGGGGTCACCGCGCTCACGACTACCGCCTGAGGGCGATGAGGGAGGGTCCGTCCCCTCACGGTGTGGTGCAGGCGCGCGCGCCGCGACCCGGCCTCCGCCCGGGTGCTGAGGGAGGCCGGGGTCGCGGGCGGGGGGTGTCAGCCGACGATGTCGTACAGGTCGAACTGCTCCCAGGAGCCGGTGACATCGGCGGAGCGGGCGCGCAGCGTGTACTGGAGTGAACCCGTGTAGCTGTTCTCCATCGCGACGAAGAGGTTGTTCAGGGTGGATTGGAGCGCGTAGAGGTTCAGGTCCTCGTTGTAATAGAGCACGAACCGCTCCCAGCCGCCCGCGGTCGTCGAACGGGCCCGCAGCACGTTCTGCGCCTGGCCGGTGAAGTTCTTTTCGACCGCCACGTAGCGGTTGTTCGCGAGGGACTTGAGGGCGATGGTCTGACTGGCCTCGTCCCACTCGAGCGCGAAGCTCTCCCAGGCGCCGAAGACATGGGTGGAACGGGCGCGAACAGCACCGGTGTTGGGCTCGGCGTAATTGATTTCGGTGACCGCGAACTTACCGTTGCGCATCGACTTGATGGCCATGGGGCCGGACTCGTCGGCCGGGGCGGCGGCGCTTCTGCCGGAGGCGGACAGGGGCGTCCGTCTGTCGGTCGACTCGGCGATGTGTGCCAGGTCGTCGCCGTTCACCTTCTCCCAGCCTGCGGGGGCGCCACCTGCGGAGACCTTGCTCGCGGTGGTGTCGGCCGGGCGGGCGTCGTGCGGGGCGGCCCCGGCCGCCGGGGCCGCCAGGACGGAGGCGGTCAGCAGGGCGCTCAGGGAAAGGAGAGCGGAGGTCGTGCGTCGCACAGGTCTTCCTCGCTTTTCATTGCCGCGCATTCCGGAATCCGGTATGCGCGGAGGGTGGAGAGAAAGAGGTCCGGGCGTCGCTCGATCGCGCGCCGGAGACCCCGAAGTGACCTCAGAATAAGGCCAGTTCAGGATCTCCGGTAAAGGTTTTCAGAGCGACTCGGAAACTCCGGGTGCGGTCGCGCTGAATATATTCTTCCGCTGTTTTCCGTTAAGAAAGAAGACCTGCTCCGTCTCTGTCACGGACACTTCGCGCCCCCGGCCGCAGCGTGCTGCGGTGGGCCCGGTTGACGGCCATCAGGGCGTCCAGGGCGTCCCGGGTGGAGCGGAGGTCGTCGATGTGCGCGGAGAGCCGCTCCCGCTCCTGCTCCATCCGCTCCATCGCCGCGTCGGAGGTCTCCTCGCTGGGCGCGTCGACGCAGGGCAGCAGCTCCATGATGGTGCGGCTGGACAGGCCGGCGGCGTAGAGCCGCTGGATGAAGTGGACCCGCTCGACCTCGGCGTGCGTGTAGTGCCGCTGGCCGCTGGGGCTGCGGCTGCTCGCCAGGAGCCGCTGCTCCTCGTAGTAGCGCAGGGACCGGACGCTGGCCCCCGTGACGGCCGAAAGTTCTCCGATGCGCATGGTGTGGCCCCTCCGCTGCCCGTCGAGAGGGTCGCCGTACGGGCTTGCCCCTCACATTGATGTCAGGTTTTAGCGTAGCGCCGTACCCGGTTCACGGGTGCTTCGGAGCTGATGGAAACCAGGAGATCCGCGCCATGAACCAGAGCCTTTTCGACAGCTACCGCCTCGGTGACCTGCGGCTGCCCAACCGGGTGGTGATGGCGCCGATGAGCCGCGTCCGGGCGGCCGCCGGAGGGCTGGCGACACCGTCGATGGCCACGTACTACGCGCAGCGGGCGTCCGCCGGGCTCATCGTGAGCGAGGGGGTGCAGCCGAGCCTGGTCGGGCAGTCCAACCCCGGTACGCCGGGACTCCACACCGACGAGCAGGTCGCCTCGTGGCGTCCGGTGACCGCCGCGGTGCACGCCAACGGCGGCCGGATCTTCGCCCAGATCATGCACGGCGGCCGGGTCTCGCACCCGGACACCACCGGACTGCGGCCGGTCGGGCCCTCCGCCGTCGCGGCGACCGGCGAGGTGTTCACCCCGACGGGCCCGCAGCCCGTGCCGGTGCCGCGAGCGCTGGGGACGGCCGAGGTGCCCGAGCACGCCGAGTCCTACGCGTCGGCTGCCCGCAGGGCCGTCGACGCAGGGTTCGACGGCGTGGAACTCCACGGCGCCAACGGCTACTTGATCTCCCAGTTCCTCTCCTCGAACGCCAACCTCCGCACCGACCGCTACGGCGGGTCCCTCGCCAACCGGGTGCGGTTCGCCGTCGACGCGACGGCGGCGACCGTCGACGCCGTGGGCGCGGCCCGGACCGGCATCCGGCTCTCGCCGGGCGGGACGTTCTGGGGCGTCGAGGAGCGGGACGTCCCCGAGCTCTACGCCGTACTGCTGGCGGAGTTGGCGCGTCTGGAGCCCGCCTACGTGCACCTGGAGGCGACGGTCGACGACGAGGTGCTGGTCGCCCTGCGGCGTGCGTGGCCCGGCACGCTGATCATGAACCCGGTGCTGCCGATGGGGGCCGAGCGCGCCGGGCGTTCGGACGGGGACCGCTGGCTCGGTCTTGGCGCCGATCTCATCAGCTTCGGCCGCGCCTTCATCGCCAACCCGGACCTGGTCGAGCGGATGCGCGCCGGGCTGCCGATCGCCCCGGAGGACGAGGCGACGTACTTCCAGGGGGGCGACACGGGGTACGTCACCTACCCCTCGTACCAGCACGCGGGCTGAACCGGCGAGCGCGGCCGGGGCCCGCCTCCGGAAGAGGCCGGGCCCGCCTCCGGAAGCGGGCGCGCGTCATCTCCGGAGGACGCCGGGCCCACGGCCGGAGGGCCCGCCCTCTTCCAGAGGTGACGTGCGCCCGTCAGAATCCAAGGGCTCGGGGAGCCAGCGGCCCCCTGCCCCCCACCACGGCCCTTGGAGGCACCCGCCCATGTCCAGCCCCAGCCCCGCGCGCACGTCCGGGCCTCTGCCCGGTCCCCCGTCCCGGCCCTCCCGCAGGGGCTTCCTGGCCGGCGCCCTCGCCGTCTCCGCCACCGCGATCGTCGGCGTGGCCCCCGCCGTCGCCGCCACGCGGGAGGCCGGCCGGGCGGTCCGGGGGGCGCATGACTGGATGGCCGCCCTGCCCGACGGCACCGCGCTCCGGCAGCTCACGATCCCGGGCACGCACGACTCGGGGGCCCGGTTCGGCGGTCCCTGGTCGGAGTGCCAGAACACGACGATCGCCCAGCAGTTGACCAGCGGCATCCGCTTCCTCGACGTACGGTGCCGGCTCATCGACGGCTCGTTCGCGATCCACCACGGGGCCTCGTTCCAGAACCTGATGTTCGGGGACGTCCTCGTCGCCTGCCGGGACTTCCTCGCCACGCGGCCGTCCGAGACCGTGCTGATGCGGGTCAAGCAGGAGCACTCGTCCGCGAACGACGCCGCGTTCCGGGCGGTCTTCGACGACTACCTGGACGTACGCGGCTGGCGGTCGCTGTTCCGCCTGGACGCCACCCTCCCCGACCTCGGCGGGGCCCGGGGCAAGGTGGTGCTCCTCGCGGACAACGGAGGGCTGCCCGGGGTGCGGTACGGGGACCAGGCCCTCTTCGACATCCAGGACGACTACATGGCGGAGCCGTTCGCCAAGTACCCCAAGATCGAGTCCCAGTTCCGCAGGGCGGCCCAGCAGCCGGGCAAGCTCTTCATGAACTACGTGTCCACCGCCGCCCTGATGCCGCCCCGCTGGAACGCCGACCGGCTCAACCCGCAGGTGCACTCCTTCCTGGAGCGCGCGGAGACCGCCGGATGGACGGGGCTCGGCATCGTCCCGCTGGACTACCCGAACCAGCGGTCCGGCCTGGTCGAGTCGCTGATCCGGCACAACCCGACGAGGTGAGCGGCACCCGCCGTCCCCGGCCTCACATTCCCGGCGGCGGCGTCGGCGCCCCCGGCAGCGTGAGCGCCGCCACCGTGCCGGGGCCGGCGTCCGGGGCCGGGCGCAGGGCGATCGAGCCGCCCGCCTGGTGCACCGTACGGGCCACGATGGACAGGCCCAGGCCCGAGCCGGGGAGCTGACGGGCGGTCGGGGAGCGCCAGAAGCGTTCGAAGACGTGCGGGAGATCCTCGGCGGGGATGCCGGGGCCCCGGTCCCGGACGGTCAGCTCGCCCCGGTGCAGCCGCACGTCGACCGTGCCGCCCGGCGGGCTGAACTTCACCGCGTTGTCCAGGACGTTGACGATCGCCCGTTCCAGGGTGGCCGGCTCCGCGCGTACGTACCAGGGGGCCAGGTCCTCCGTGATCGTCAGCTCCGGGCCGCGCAGGCGGGCGCGGCGCAGGGCGGTGCGGGTGGTCTCGTGCAGGGCCACCACCTGGAGCGGGCCGGGCTCCGCCGCGTCGGGGCGGGCCAGTTCCTGGAGGTCGCCGATCAGCGCGGCCAACTCCGTCATCTGGGCCTTCACCGAGGCCATCAGCGCCTTGCGGTCCTCCGGCGGGATCATCCGGCCCGTCTCGTCGCTGCGGGCCAGCAGCTCCACGTTCGTCCGGAGCGAGGTCAGCGGGGTGCGCAGCTCGTGGCCCGCGTCCGCGATCAGCTGGGCCTGGCGGTCGCGGGAGGAGGCGAGCTGCGCCGTCATCGAGTTGAACGAGCTGGAGAGCCGGGCGATCTCGTCCTCGCCGTCCACCGGGATGCGTACGGTCAGGTCCTCGGTACGGGCCACGTGCTCGACGGCCTCGGTCAGCTCGTCGACCGGCCGGAGCCCGGCGCGCGCGATCCACAGCCCGGCCGCACCCGCGCCGAGGGCGCCGATGCCGCCGACGAGGGCCAGCACCCAGGCGAGCGCGGACAGCGGTGCGTCGATCTCGCTGAGGGGTCGGGCCACCGAGACCGCGAGCTGGTCGTTGGCCTGGCCGGAGCCGACCACCGGCGGCAGCTTGCGGGTGTAGACCCGCATGTCCTGTCCGGCGTCGTTCTCCGTCGTGTGCAGGGCGTCGGTCTCCCGCCCCGCCGCCACGGTGATGTCGCTGGGCTGGGCGGGGACGGGCGTGGTGTTCGGGGCCGTGCAGTAGTCGCCGTTCGCCGCGACGATCTGCACGGTGTACTGGCCGGGGAACTCCTGCGCGGGCAACTGCCCGCCGCTCAGGCACGAGCTCAGCAGATCGCGCATCGGCGCGTTGTCCATCTTCGCGTTGCGCAGCGAGTCGTCGAGCTGGCCCTCCAACTGCTCCCGGGTCACGAACCAGCAGGCCGCCGCCACCGCGGCGACCGCCACCGCGACCGCCGTCGCGACCAGCATCGCGAGCCGGGAGCGCAGCGGCAGCGCCCGGAACCGGCGCACCGGGCTCACACCGGCCCGCTCCCGCCCGCGCGCGGTGGGCGCCGGACCGCTCACGCCTCTCCGCTCCCGCCGGCGCGCAGCGCGTAGCCCACCCCGCGCACGGTGTGGACGAGACGCGGCTCGCCGCCCGCCTCCGTCTTGCGGCGCAGATACATCACGTACACGTCCAGGGAGTTGGAGCTGGGCTCGAAGTCGAAGCCCCAGACGGCCTTGAGGATCTGTTCCCGGGTCAGCACCTGGCGCGGGTGGGACAGGAACATCTCCAGCAGCGTGAACTCGGTACGGGTCAGCTCGACCCGCCGCTCGCCGCGGGTGACCTCGCGGGTCGCCAGGTCCATCCGCAGGTCGGCGAAGGAGAGGACGTCGTCGTCGGGTGCGTCCGCACCCGCCGCCGAGGCGTAGGAGCTGCGGCGCAGCAGGGCCCGGATGCGGGCGAACAGCTCGTCAAGCTCGAACGGTTTGACCAGGTAGTCGTCCGCGCCCGCGTCGAGCCCGGTGACCCGGTCGCCGACGGTGTCGCGGGCGGTGAGCATGAGGATGGGCGTGGTGGAGCCGGTGGCCCGGATGCGGCGGGCGGCGGTGAGGCCGTCCATCCGGGGCATCTGGATGTCCAGGACGACGAGGTCGGGGGCGTAGGCCTCGGCCATCGCCAGGGCGTCGTACCCGTCGACCGCGACCCGTGTCCCGTATCCCTCGAAGGCGAGGCTGCGCTGGAGCGCCTCGCGCACGGCCGGCTCGTCGTCGACGATCAGGATGCGCTGGGGATCGTCCTCGGCGGGGCTCATCGCTGTCTCGTCCTCTTCTCGTGTCGACCCGTCTGCGGGGGGTGCTCAGCCTCGCACGGCCAAGGCGGTGTGCGGGATCAGGAGCTGCCGCCCGCGCGCAGGGTGTCCAGGTCGGCCTTGAGGGTGTCCACCGGGATCGCGAAGCCGAGCCCGACGCTGCCCGCCGCGGAACCGCTGCCCGCCGCCGAGGAACTCGGCGCGTACATCGCGGAGTTGATGCCGATGATCTCACCGTCCATGTTGATCAGCGCACCGCCGGAGTTGCCGGGGTTGAGCGACGCGTCGGTCTGTAGCGCCTTGTACGTGGTCGTCTCCTCGCCCGTGTCGCCGTTGAACTGCTGTCCCCCGAACTCGAACGGCCACTGCTGACCGCCGCCCTGCCGCCCCTGGCCCTGGCCCTGCCCCTGTCCCTGTCCCGAGCTGCCGGAGTCGTCCTTGGCGACGGTGACGTCCCGGTCGAGCGCGGAGACGATGCCGCTGGTGACGGTGCCGGTCAGGCCCTCGGGCGAGCCGATCGCCACGACCTGGTCGCCGACCTTGACCTGCGAGGAGTCGCCGAGCGTCGCCGTCTTCAGGCCGCTCGCGCCCCGGAGCTTGATGAGCGCGAGGTCCTTGTCGGGGTCGGTGCCCACGACGTCGGCCGTGTAGGTCTTTCCGGTGGAGAGCGTGACCTGGATCTCCTGCGCGCCCGAGATGACGTGGTTGTTGGTGACGATCTCGCCGTCCTCGGTGATCACCACGCCCGAACCGGTGGAGTCGCCCGCCGACGAGGCCGCGCCGATCTCCACGATCGCGGGCGAGACCGCCTCCGCGACGCCCGCGACGGTGCCCTTGCTGGACTGCGAGACGGTGGTGCCGTTGACCGCGCCGCCCGAGCCGGTGGCTGCGGAGCCCCCGTCGTTCAGCTGGCCGACTAGGGTCGCGGTGCCGCCGCCGATCACGCCCGCCGCGAGCGCCACCGCCGCGAGCAGAGCCACCGGTCGCTTGGCCCGGCGCCGGGTGGTGGGGGCGTACGGGGGCGGCGGCGGATAGCCGCCCGGGGCGCCGTCGTCCACCGTGCCGTAGCCGTACGGGGTCGGGTCCTGGTCCGTGGTGTACGCGCCGCTGGGGCGAAGGTTCTCCGTCATGTCCACCAGGCTGGTCAGCGAAGATGAGAAGGGCCTGAATACGTCCTGAGAAGCCCGGAAGAACCGCGTATGCCCGCTGTAAGGGCCGAAGATCCGAAGAAGGACCGAAGAAGGACCGAAGATCCGAGGGCGCGGGCGGTCAGGCGGACGCGGGGGGCTCCCCGCAGCCGCACGAGCGCCGGACCACCAGCGCGGAGGGGAACTGCTTCAGCCGCTCCCGCCGCGACCCCGAGACCCGGAGCGAGTCGTCGAGCACCAGGTCCACCGCCGCCCGCGCCATCGCCGGGCGGTCGGAGTGGACCGTGGTCAGCGGCGGATCGGTGAGGCCGGCTTCCTTGACGTCGTCGAAGCCCGCCACCGCCAGCTCACCCGGCACGTCGATGCGCAGCTCACGGGCGGCCCGCAGCACGCCGAAGGCCTGGTCGTCCGTGGCGCAGAAGATCGCCGGGGGCCGGTCCGGGCCCGCCAGCAGCCCGAGGGCCACCTGATAGGCGTCGTAGCGGTTGTACGGGGCCTGGAAGAGCCGGCCCTCCGTGGAGCGGCCCGACTCGTGCATCGCCCGTCGCCAGCCCTCGACGTGGTCGGCGACCGGGTCGCCGACCGCCGGGGTCTCCTCCGTGCCGCCGAGGCAGGCCACGTAGGCGTTGCCGTGCTCCAGCAGATGCCGGGTGGCGAGCTGCGCGCCGCCCACGTCGTCGGTGACGACGGCGACGTCGTCGATCGCCTCGGGGCGCTCGTGCAGCAGGACGACCCGGGCGTCCCAGGCCTCGATCTCGGCGGCGGCGCGCTCGCTGGGGCCCTGGCTGACCAGGATCAGCCCGGAGACGCGCATACCGAGGAAGGCCCGCAGATAGTGGACCTCGCGCTCGTCGCGGTAGTCGGAGTTGCCGACGAGCACCATCTTCCCGCGCTCGGCGGCGGCCTGTTCGACCGCGTGCGCCATCTCCGCGAAGAACGGCTGCCGGGCGTCCGGCACGATCATTCCTATGAGGTCCGTGCGGCGCGAGGCCATGGCCTGGGCGACCCGGTCGGGCCGGTAGCCCAACTGCTTGATCGCGGCGAGCACCCGCTCGCGCGTGGCCGGGGCGACCGGCCGGGGTCCGTTGTTGATGACGTAGCTGACGACCGCGGTCGACGTCCCCGCCAGTCTCGCCACATCGTCCCGCGTCACCTTGGCCACGCGCCGCAGTCTACGCGGATGGACCTAGGGGGTGGCAGCCTCTACCGGGGCTTCTTCCGGCACGGTGGCCGAAGAGGACTGCTCCGATCGGGCGACGGGGTCGGCCGCCCTCTGCCGGGCGGCGGCCCGGTCCTTCGCCTCCTCCGCCGCGCGCTCGACCTTCTCCGGCGTGACGAAGCGGTAGCCGACGTTGCGCACGGTGCCGATCAGCGACTCGTGCTCGGGGCCGAGCTTGGCGCGCAGTCGCCGTACGTGGACGTCGACCGTCCGCGTACCGCCGAAGTAGTCGTAGCCCCAGACCTCCTGGAGGAGCTGGGCGCGGGTGAAGACCCGGCCCGGGTGCTGGGCGAGGTATTTCAGCAGTTCGAATTCCTTGAACGTCAGGTCCAGGACCCGGCCCTTGAGTTTCGCGCTGTACGTCGCCTCGTCGACGGAGAGGTCACCGTTGCGGATCTCCATCGGGGAGTCGTCGGAAGTGATCTGCCGGCGGCCCATGGCGAGGCGCAGCCGGGCCTCGACCTCGGCCGGTCCCGCCGTGTCCAGCAGGACGTCGTCGACGCCCCAGTCGGCGGTGACGGCCGCGAGACCGCCCTCGGTGACGACGAGTATCAGCGGACAGCCGGGTCCCGTGGACCGCAGCAGCTGACAGAGCGAGCGGACCTGCGGAAGGTCGCGTCGCCCGTCGACGAGGATCACGTCGGCGCCCGGGGTGTCCACGAGGGCCGGGCCCTCGGCGGGCGCCGACCCGCACGCTGTGGAGCAGGAGCCCGAGGGCGGGGAGCACCTCCGTCGACGGCTGGAGTGCGTTCGTCAGAAGCAGCAGTGAACTCATCGCCGGCCACCTGCCTGGTTCGGTCGATCATGTTGCACGGTTCGCTCGCCCATTACGTCGGTCCTCCTCGTTCCCTGCGAGAGGGGCACTCCCGGGTCGGGCCCGGGGGAGTATGCGGCACTGCTTCGTACGTCATGCGGTCATACGGTCATGCGGTCATACGGTCCGCGTCATGCGGGTTTCACGGTGCGGTCCCGCGCCCTGGGGCCGCTGAGCTTGTGGAAACGTCGTCGTAACAACGCGGGTAAAGCACAAAAGGACCCGGGGGCTGCTTTGCCCGGATCCTCTTCGCAGCAGAATAGCCCACATGAGTTCCGTGTCCGAGGGCCGATTCCTGAGTTCCTCTGTTCCCTTGCTCACGCGACCCCCACGATTCGCCACGTTGCCGACGGATGACGGCGTATCGGTCGAGGCGGTGTACGAACCGTGTACGGCGGGTGCCGGGACGCCGGGGGGCGAAGCGTTCGCGGGGCCGGCGGCGACCCCCGCGATCGTCGTCGCGCACGGGTTCACCGGCTCGGCCGACCGCCCCGCCGTGCGGCGCGCCGCACGGGTCTTCGCCCGCCGTGCGGCCGTGGTCACGTTCTCGTTCCGGGGCCACGGGCGCTCCGGCGGGCGCTCCACGGTGGGCGACCGCGAGGTGCTGGACCTGGCCGCCGCGGTGGCCTGGGCGCGGGAACTTGGGCACTCCCGGGTGGTGACGGTCGGGTTCTCGATGGGCGGCTCGGTGGTGCTCCGGCACGGCGCCCTGTACCGGGCGGGGCCCACGGAATCCTCGACGGGGCGTACCGCCATTCGTGTGCCGGCGCGCGCGGGGCGCACGGGGAGTGCGGAGGCGCATGCGGACGCGGTGGTCTCCGTCAGCGCTCCCGCTCGCTGGTACTACCGGGGGACGGCCCCGATGCGCCGGCTGCACTGGGTGGTCACCCGCCCCTCGGGCCGCCTCGTCGGGCGCTACGGATTCCGTACCCGCATCGCGACCGCGGACTGGGATCCCGTCCCGCTCTCCCCGGTCGCCGCGGTCCCGCTCATCGCCCCGGCCCCCCTGCTGCTCGTGCACGGCGACCGGGACCCCTACTTCCCGCTGGACCATCCGAGGATGCTGGCCGAGGCGGCCGGGCCCGGTGGCGCGGAGCTGTGGCTGGAGCGGGGGATGGGCCACGCCGAGAACGCGGCGGACGACGCCCTGCTCGCCCGTATCGCCGACTGGGCGACGGCCGCGCCGCGCGCGTGACCCATCATGGAGAGCTGACGCACGAGGCGTCCGACGAACCGACCCGAAGGAGTGGCGCCATGGCAGCGGGGACGATCCGCTACTGGGCCGCGGCCAAGGCCGCGGCGGGCACCGCGGAGGAACCGTACGCGGCGGAGACCCTCGCCGAGGCGCTCGACGCGGTGCGCGAAAGGCATCCCGGCGAGCTGAGCCAGGTGCTGCGGCGGTGCTCGTTCCTCATCGACGGGAACCCCGTCGGGACCCGTGGGCATGAGACCGTACGCCTTGCCGAGGGCGGCACGGTCGAGGTGCTCCCGCCGTTCGCAGGAGGGTGAACCGCAGGCCATGAGCAGCAGCGATCAGCAGTACCCGTATCCGTACGACCCCGAGCGGCAGCAGCAGCCGGCGTCGCCGCACTGGCCCGATGGGACGGCCGGGCAGTCCGCCGCGCCCCAGGACCCGACCTCCTTCGACCAGGGCGGGACGCAGACGTGGCAGGCGCCAACCTGGGACACGCAGTACCAGCCGACGATCCGCCCGGGCGGGGAACAGCAACGGGCGGGGGATCCGGGGCAGGGGTACGGGCAGCCGCAGCAACCGGGTCCGTACGGGACGCCGCAGCCTGATCCGTACGCGACGCCGGGGCCCGATCCGTACGGACGGCAGCAGCCGGGCTCGTACGGGACGCCGGGGCCCGATCCGTACGGACAGCAGCAGCAGCCCGGCCCGTACGCGACGCCGGAGCCGCACCTTTCGTACGAGCAGCAGTACCAGGATCCGCAGCAGCAGCACCAGCAGCACCAGCAGCACCAGCAGCACCAGCAGCACCAGCAGCACCAGCAGCACCAGCAGCAATTTCCGGAACCGCAGCAGCAGGGGCAGGCGCAGGGACAGCCGCAGCAGCCGTACCGGCCCTCGGCGGCTTCGGCGGCCGACACCGCCTATCTTCCGCCGCAGGGGGCCTCGGGGTCCTTCCCCCTGCCACCCGAGGTCCCGGCCGCGCCCGTTGCCCCCGCGGCACCCGGGCCCGGGCCCGGGCCCGGGCCCGCGCCCATGACCGCGCGGCCGGAGGCCGGCGACACGGGCTACAGCGCGCCCACGACCCTGGGCAACGCCCGGATCACCGACGCCCAGCGGGCCCGCGCGGAAGGGCGTTCGCCGATCATCGCGCCGGGGATGCAGCCCGCCGCGCTCACTGCCGTGCTCGGCCTGCTGCTCGCGGGGGGCGCGGCGATCGGGCCGTACGCGCTGCTCGTCCCGGTGGTGCTCCTCCAGGCGGTGACGGCCGCCGGATGGTTCCGGCTCAACGGCATGTGGCCCGCCCGCCAGGGCATCGCGCTCGCCTTCGCCGGAGGTCTGGTCGCCGACGTCGCGCTGCTCGCCGCGGGCCGGGAGCACGGCCCCGCCGCGCTGCTGGGCACCCTGGGCGTCTGGGTGCTGCTCACCGTGGTCCTCCAGCTCCGGAGCCACGCGGGGGCCGACGAGCGGATGTACGGCCTGATGGCCACGGTCGTCTCGGCGTCGCTCGCGGTGCTCGCGGGCGGATTTCTCGCGGCGGCCCCGGACGCGGTGACGGTCGGCGGGGCGGCGGTCGCGGCGGCCACGCTCGTCCGCGCCCTTCCGCTGCCCAACATCGCCTCCCTCGGGGTGGCCCTGCTCGCGGGCGCGGGTGCGGGCCTCGTCCTCGGCAACACGACCGACTTCGGGGCGAAGGGCGTGCTGCTCGGTCTCGCGGTCGGCGGGTGCGCGCTCATCGGGCTGCGGGTGGCGAGCTACGACTACCCGTCCCGGTTCGTGCACATGACCGCCGGAGTGGCGCTGCCGCTGACCGTGGCGGCCCCGGCCGTCTACCTGGTCGGCCGCGCCGTCCTCTGACCGCCGCACGGCCACTGTCGCCGACCTGCCCCCGTCGCCGAACCGCCCCGTCGCCGACCGGCCCCCGGGAACCGATCGGGGGCCGTCGGTCGTCGATCATCCAAGGCGTCCCCCTCCTGCGGCAGTAGGCTCACGGGCGCCAGGGGGACCGATCGGCTCAGGTGGGGGAACGACACATGCGCGCACTGCGAATACTGCTGGTCCTGGTGGTGGTGCTCGGCGGCCTCTTCCTCGCCGTCGACCGCGCGGCCCTCTACTTCGCCGAGTCCGAGGCCGAGGACCGGGTCACGATCAGCGGGGGCGGGCCCGCCACCACGGAGATCTCGATCAAGGGTTTCCCCTTCCTCACCCAGCTCGCCGCCTCGCGGCTCGACCGGGTCGACGTCGACCTCACCGGCATGGAGACCAGCGCCGCCGGCCGCGCGATACGGGTCAGCGAGGTCCGGGCCCGACTGCACGACGTGAAGCTCGGCTCCGGCTACCGGAGCGCCACGGCCGCCCGCGCCACCGGCACCGCGCTCGTCAGCTACGCGGACCTCACGGCGGCGGCCAGCGACGGCGTCGTCGTGGAGTACGGCGGCAACGGCAAGGCGAAGGTCACCGGCACCGTCGAGCTCCTCGGCCGGCCGATCTCGCGCAGCGTGCTGTCCACCGTGACCCGCGTCGACGGCCACATGATCAAGGTGCGCGCGGACAAGGTGCCGGGCGAGGGCCTTCCCGGCGTCGAGCGACTGGTCCGCGAGAAGACCGACTTCCAGGGCGACATCGACGGGCTGCCGAAGGGCCTGGAGCTCCGGGAGGTCAAGGTGACCGAGAAGGGCCTGGAGATCTCGGTGACCGGCTCGGACGTCTCCCTGACGGGCTGACCGACCGCCCCGGGCTCCCCGGCCGTCCCGGAAAGCACCCCGGATCCGGATAGTGAGACGCCCGTGTCCGGTCCGCAGATGCGGGGCAGGCTCGGGGGAGCCCGGCGCTGGATCCCCGGCCCGTTCACCCCGTGCGCGTCTCACATCACGGATGATCGTGTCTCATCATGCGACACGACGGTGACATCTCCGTCCGTACCTCCCTACGATCGGACCCATGAAGCGACAGGCGGATCTCACGAAGCGGCGGGCAGTAGACCTGTGCCGCGTCGCCGCCATGCTCTGTCGCACCTCCTGAGCGGGGCGTTCGCGCCGTCCCGTCTCTCCCCGGCCCTTCGACCGTAGTCAGGGCCGGCCCCGTGCCCCGTACGCGCCGCTGAAGCGGCGCACGAAAATGCGAAAGCGTTTCACTATAAATGCGAAAACGACTACTTTCTGCCTTTGCGAGAAGGTTATATCGGCGGCTCAAACCCCAACGAGTAGAGGACATAACAC